>CAZFED010000004.1:0-302368 GCA_964517505.1 uncultured Caproiciproducens sp.
CATAGCTTAAGCTTTTTTATCTCCACCAGCAGAGCTGGTGGTTGATCTTCGAATAAAAGCCGCATCAAACAGCCTACAAATGGCTATCTGATGCGGCTTTTTGTTTGTCTAAAGACATATATTTTGATACAATTTAGCAATATTCAGTTAGGCGAGGAATATTGCCAAAAGGTGCGATTAGCTTTGATTATTGCCGAAAAGTGCACTGCACCCCGAACTTAATACAATGATCAGCATGATTAGAAAATACCGGTCTGCCTTGCAGAACTTCCGAACGGTTTCGTACCCTTGGCCACGTTAATCCTTACAGACGCGTGGGTGAGCTTCTTGTTCTTCTTGTCGTACACGTCATACATGATGTACGCTGTACCAGTACCTTTACCAGTTACCTGATAGTTGCCGTTTGCCAGTTTAACTACTGCGGCGATGCCGCTGTTGGTTGAATAAACTTTAAGCGTTGTGCCGTCTGCGCCCATCAGCTTTGAACCGATTTGATAACTGCCCTTAGGAGCTATCGTGTAACTTGTGGTATCGAGCGCAAGGGAACGGACTGCCTTGGGAAGAAGGACATAATCGGAGCAATGGGTGATTGTTACGCTCACATAACCGTCTGCGTCAACCGTGTAAACCGCTGAATCGCCAACCTGTTCCAGTTGTTTCGTGGTGGGATTGTAATAGTAGAAATACAGGGTTTGCCCTGCTTTGTAGCCCTTGTCGGCTACGTTAATCTTAATTGTGGCATTGCTCGGCAACACTCCGTTGCTGCTGGCAAAATTGAGAACAAGCCCTTTGTTGTTTGGCGTGGCGGCGTTTACCGCTGAAACCTCAGCCGTAGTTTTCACACTCAAAGCGAGGTCAACACTTTTGACTGCCGCTGTGGAACTTGCTAAATCCGAGCCTTTAAAAGTCCAGCTATAGGCTTCATTTCCGGTGGCTGCGTTGACAACGGATACAGTAACATCCTTTTTGGCATCTTTTGCCGCTTGCAAAACCTCCTGTGCCGCATTAATGGTTACCGTTGCATTTGCGTTTGTGTTGTTCGCAACCGCCGCCGGAACTGTAACGGTCAAGTCAACTGTCTGAACCGCACTGTTTTGCAGCTGTTCCACAACAGAAGCAGTTGGCACGGCAATTTGTACCTGTGCCGGTTTTTCCGCTGTTGCGGAAGTAATCACCGAGGTAACATCTGCCGGAACCGTGACGGAAATAGCTGCCTGATTCCCGGAAATGGTCGGAGCAGAATCCGAAACCGTAGTAACTGTGGCAACCGTACCTCCAGCGGCATTGGTTGTCGTCGATATCGTACTTGGAATCGCAGAAGTTGAAGTGTCACTCCCGTTTGAATGATTGTTTGAACCACCGCCGTTATGCGATGCTGCTCCAACCGTTACCATGACAACATAATTCTGCTTAGAGCCGTCTTCCGCTGTAACCGTATAAGTTACCGGCTTTGAAAAATCCTGCGCCATTCCGCTTGCAGGAGAAACCGTCGCATTTTTACTTAAGGTAATTGCAGGTGTTAACGAAGTAAGGCTTGCTCCGTAGGGAACGGTGACCGCTACGGCGTGATTTGTTTCATTAATTGTACCGATGCTTGAACCGATTGCAAAGGAAACGATGGAGTTGCTGCTGCTCTTAGGCGGTATGACGCTCCACTTTGCATATACGGTAACATTTCCGCTGGACTTGGCACTGATATCCGTCAGATAATCGGTATCGCTTGCACTTTCGGTTTTGGTCCAACCGGAGAAGGTGTAACCGGAACGCGTTACATTTGCCGCAGTCGGCAATGTTGTAGGTACGCCCTCAGCATAGGCAGCAGGAACCGTATAGCCATCTGCCCAGTTTCCATCACCAAGCACATAGGTGATTTTCCCGCCAAACACGGGATAACCGCTGTTCACCGCGCTGTTTACCGCCCAATTTTTCAGCGTGCTGTCACTCTGCGCACCTACCCAGGTGTTAAGGACAGAGAGCAGTGTTCCGGTATAATTAAGCGTTGTTCCATCGGTGGCGATCAAAGCAACATCGCCTGAAGAAAAACTACCAATAGAAGTTACCGTACTATTCGGGTAAGACTGTGCGTATTTTATATCCCCGACTCCGTTTGTCAGTTTCCCGTCATTGTGCCAGTAGCTGTTTTTTACCGTGCCCTGTTCATAGGAGTAATTCCAGCCAACCAGACCCCCAATATCAACACTGTTACCTATGCCGCTGACATTACTCATGCTGTAGCAGTTTTGAACCAGAGCAGAGACTGCCCTGTTGCTTCCGCAAATTCCGCCGACACCCGCCATACTTCCCAAGTTTTCCCCGCTTACCGTTCCGGTGCTAATGCAGTTCTGTATGGTTCCTCCGTTGCCGCCGGCGATTACTCCGGCACATATTCCGTTTCCATAGGCGCTGACCGCAACATGGCTGATTACGTTGGAAATAACGCCACTGTTATAACCGGAGACACCCCCCACGGAGGGGCCATAGCTATCATTATGTTCGCTGTTCGCTGTACCGGAAATGGTGAAATTCTTCACAGTACCATGCTCGCCAATTTCCCCGAACAAACCGGAAAAGCGGAAACCGCTTGCAGCCATGCCTGAAATCACATGCGCATCTCCGTTAAATATACCTTTAAACTCTAATTCCGCATCGTCACAGTTGCCGATCGGCACCCATTGATTTCCGGAAAGATCGATATCATTTGCCAGTACTACGGAACAACCGTCAAAGCTGCTGTCCCCGGGCAGATCCGGGTCGTTTTGATAAGTGTCCGCCGTCACCACACCGTTGGTTACTCCCGCAATCCAAGCAAGACCCTGCGCGCTTTTTACCGTGTAGGTGGTGCCGTCTTTCACAATATGGTCGGACCATGTCAAATTGTCAGATAGAACCGAAGTCCATTTTGGTACAGTCTTGCCCGGTATGGTTCCGTTGTTCACCAGCGTACCCTGGACGGTAAATGTTTTTCCGTCACTGAGGGTAATGGTACCGTTGTTTACCAGGGTTTTCCCTTCCGGTACAATTGTATTATTTGTAATCGTCAGGGTATCTTCCTTAGGTATCGTACCGGAAAGTTTCACGGTGCCGTTTTGGCAGTTTATTCCCGCTTCGTTTGCTTTTACGTGAAGCGCACCGCCCGCATCAAGAGTAACATCTCCGGCATTAAACGCATTGACTCCAAAATTACCATTTCCGGTTATTGAAATATTACCCCCAGCGGTAACAGATACTGCCGCCTTGGCAGAGACGCCCAATCCACTTGTGCCGGCCAAAGTAACATCTTTAGCCGAGGAAATGCTGACTCCTGATTTTGAGGCTATCACCCCGCAAGAGCCGGCAACCGAGACAGAACCATTTTTACTGGCTACACTGACGTCTGAACTGCTTCTGTCATTCGTAATCCCATATTGCCCTGCAGTAATCGTAACACCATTATATCCGCTGACAGTGGCCGTACCATAATAGGGCATGACTGCGGAAGAAGTGCTTCCTGCGGCAATGGTAACCTTGCCCGATTCAGAGGTAACCGAAATATTGCCGTACTGGGCAAAAATCCCGGTTCCATCGGAGGAAGTAACACTTACGTCATTAGTCGTATCGATATTCACTTGATTTCCGGAATGATTATTTGCATAAATTCCGTAGAGTTTTCCTTCCACTGATAAACTTCCGTTGTTTGCAGCGAGTGTTCCCTGTGTCAAAATGCCGTAATGCTCTGTTCCCGTCACCGACAGGTCGCCACTGCCTTCGACAGTAAGCGCAGAGCAGGTATTAATGCCGTCGATACTGCCTGTTACGGTGTTTGTGCCCTCACAGTTAATTACCAAATCTCCACCGGCTTCTATTCCATTACCGCTGCTGTTTGAAATAGTTGCGTTCTTCAAATAAAGGGTACCGGTTGTACTGTCAAAATAAGCATTATAGCTCCCCTGCGAATCTTTTGTGGCTGTTGTTTCTCCGCTGTTCCAATATGGCGTACTTCTGTTGAGGTCGATACCTGCAATTTTGACAGTTGCTGCAGAAGCCGCAAATGCGGTCACACCCACAGTTTGCACCATGCCGAACAGCATGGCGAGGGTAAGAATAAGTGATAGTGCTTTTCGTGAAATTGTTTTCATTTTTCTATATTTCCTCCTGTTGTTCCGATTGTATAACATCGGAGTATTCAATAATAAATTCGGCGCATAAAAGCGCGGCTTCTGTTTCAGGCATTCCGTTTTGCATCAGTTTACCTATAATTTCTGTATCTTGCGTTACACCGCTTTTCATGGCTTCGATGATCGCTTCATATGGTTTTGGAATTACCTGTTTTGTTCCGTCACGGGCAAAAAAGCATTCACCCTCATCCTCACAAATGAGGAAATCGTGCTGAAATCTCATAGCAATCTCCTTATATCAGACATGCCGTATTTTATGCTGCCTGTAATTGACAAATTTTTCATTCTTTCATATTATATAGGACATTTCTTTTTTTGTCGCCGTACTAAAGTACAGGTTTACATGAATTTCCAATAATTATTTTTGCAAAAAAAACAGCTGCCTGACCGAAATCAAACAACCGTTTTTGAATAATTTAATTATCTTGATATACTGCTATATAGTTTTGATTATCACAACAAGTCAGCCGCATTTTGAATAGCCTGCGTGCGGCTTTTTACTTTCATTTTCGCGTACAAATTTCCTGTGTGAAATTTTACCGTCCGCAGAGTAACGCCCATCAATTCAGCAATTTCATCATTGGAAAGTCCCTTGCACAACAACCGCAAAACTGTTTTTTCGGTATCGGTCAGCGGTTCCGCCAGCACCTGTTTTAGCTTTTGATAATTGGGATAAAGCAAGGCATAATTCCTTGTTTCCTTTAAAACAAGTTCCGCATACTCCGCGCTTGTGGAAAGCGTAACTTTTTGCAAAAGGGGCAAAAGGGCGGCGCCTTCCTCCGCAATGAAGCGGATAAAGCCATAATGCTCACACCGTACAAGAGTATCATCCAGTGTTTTCTGCCATCCGTCCTGCCCCATGCGGTATTGGGTAATCGCAAGCAGAATTCCTGCCTCCAGTTGTCCGTAAGTTCTATCATAGCTTTTGAAATAATCCAAAAGTCTGCCCAAAAGCTGAAGCGCGTCGGTATATTTTCCTGCGGTCAGATAGCACCGCACCTTTGCCAAATAGCGGTAACGTTCCATAATACGAAAGTGCTCATTTTCATCAGGTGCTTTCTCTCGCAGCCACAAAAGCGCTGCGTCATTTTTCCCCTCCACCAACAGGAGCATCGTACGCAAAGCTTCTATATTGTCAATCAATCCTTGCATTTTTTCATTTTCCGTACGGTTCTGAATATTTTCAAGCAAAGCGTAAGCTGAGGAAAGATTGTTTTCCATCAGCATCATTCGGCTTAAAATACCGATTGCGGCAAACTCCATTTCCAACGTACCTTTAAAAGAAGCCGCGTTTTGCCCCGCATTTGCCAGCATCATCACTTCCGTGAGATTGTCGGAGGTACATTTTTCGAACAGGCTTTCCGCAAGGGCGACATCGGCAATTCCTACGCCGTAACGGCCAAGCAACAATTCACAAGGCTTTTTCATCAGCCTGTAAAGCTGCCGGTCGTGGCGAACCCATGCACAAAAATCTTTACCGCCATTCAATAGGCTTGGCAAATTGCTGGTAACGGAAAACTCCTGCAATCGGAATGCGCCTGTGCTGTATGCTTTTGCTACATTAAGAAGTATCGCTGCAATATTTTTGCTTCCCCTGTGAGGCAGAGCAATTCTCAGGTAACACAGCTTGCCCTGCACCAGTTTATAATTTTTGTCCTGCTTCTCCAACTGCTCCCCATAATGTTCAAGTTCTGAAAACCAATATTCGCTTTCTTCGGGCCGGCAACAGAGGGAACACAGCATACACATGCCACTCATCAGCTCGGGAGAATCCAAAATTGTTTCTTTTGGCAATTCCCGGTAATAGGCTTCTGTTTCATAATAATGACCGTTTCCCGGGTGTAGTTGGCAATTCAAGATCAAAAGTTCCGATATTTTATCAGTATCACCGCTTAACTGATAATATTTCAGTGCATTTTCAATGTCATCTTCCAATTCATAATATAGAGCAGCGTTATGATAAGTGGAATTGATAAAATCCTTGGAACAGGTAAGATGTTGTTTTCGCATCAGATATTGATGAAAGAATGGATAAATAGAATAGGTATCGGGAGGCTGAAAGATAAGATAACTGCCTTCGGACAAAGCTTTCCCTATTATGGACATAACATTTTTTCTTCCGGTTACCATCTCTGCCATTTTTGAAGTAAAGGTATCAAAAGGCGTCATATGGAGTAAAAATTTCTGCTGATCTGCATCCCATCTTTTAAACAGCAGTTCATCATAGCAGTCAAAAAGATCAATTTTTACCCGTTCCACTGTATGGGTGTTCATCGATTCTCCGTTCGCCAGCCGATTCGCCAAAAAACAGATTCCCATTGCATAGCCTTGCATGGCAGTTTCCACCTGTGCAGGGAGGGAAGGCTCCGTTAATTTATAAAACGCAAGCAAATCCGTAGTCATTGTACGGTCGAACAGAAAAGAATCCTTACTGTAACAGACAAACTGAGCAGTAAGCTGATAGGGTTTCAGATATGCGGGAAGCGCAGCCCTTCCGATCAGAATAAAGCGGCTGTCGGGCAGCGAAGTCATAGCATTCAAAATTAGCTGTTCCTCCTGCTGGCTTGTAATCCGGTATAAATCATCAATAACGATCAGCGTGTCAGATACCGTTGCAACAGTTTCTGCGAAATTCTCCCCATCCGCAGAAAGATATTGATAGCTTTTTTGCGCGGTATCCAGCCAGTCAAGCACTGCTGTTGTCTTACCAAAGCCGACAGGTCCACTGATGTAGATTGCCTTTTTTGAACGCAATTCTTTTTCAAACGATTCATATAGAACAGGCCGTCCTACAATTCTATTTGTACTCATCAATAAAGCGCCCCCTTACTTAGACCATTATACAACACAGCTTCGCTTTTGTCGCGGTACTAAAGTACAGTAAAAAAAATAAACACAAAAGCTCCCGCAAAGGTGGCATACTGCTAATCGTTTACATTACTGTTCGGCTTGATTTGGTTACTGGCAGCAGCGGGTACATACGTACCGCAGTAATACTGTCCTTTATGGCAAACGAGGGATTCCGTATCATCGAAAATTTGGGTATCATGGGGCTACCTATGCCGGACGTTGTTAAAAACGCTTTCGCAGCCATTAAAAAGCAATCTGGTACGCAGGACAGTACAAAAGCCGAATAGATAAAACAATCCCCCGCTGGCCTTTATTGGCTGACAGGGGATTTTTTTCTATGCTGTTCGATATACAAAAGTTGCATATACTAAGGTCTTGTTCACCTCTGCTCGATGAAGCAGAAATCCACCGAGATGGTTCAGGTACCTGCCTGAATACAGTAAAAACTCCTTCCTTCAGGTATGGGGTGACGTCAACTCGGCTATTACAATGACGATATGAAAGTACCTGTCACCAAGGATATTCTGTGTTCACACGACCAGCAAGACTTGACTTTAAATAATATTGGTATAGAATTAAAGAGACGAATAGATAATTTTTAATGATAATGGTGCGAAAGCAGAAGGAGTTTTATTATGGAAGAGATAATTTTAAATGCGATGGCAAGAAACGAAAAACCTAACAAAGTAAGGAATGCAGGTTTTATTCCAGGCGTTCTTAACGGACCCGGTGCAACCTCTACCCCCGTAAAATTTGAAAGTGTAGCGCTGAACAAAATCATCGCAAAATACGGGACAAATGCCAAATTATGGGTTGTATTAGGCGCTGAGAAAAAATTTGGTTTTATCAAGGAAGTTCAAAAACACCCTGTGGAAGGAAAAGTTATTCATATTGCAATCCAACTGGCCTTAACGGATCAAAATGTCAAAATGCAGTTGCCAATTACCTTCCATGGTCAAGCTGAATTGGAACATAGATTGTTGCAGCTACAAGTTTCCAAATCAGAGATTGAAGTTGCGGGAAAAGCAGCGCTTATACCTAATGAGGCCGTAGTTGATGTCTCAGAGAAAAAATTTGGAGAAAACATCACCGTTATCGATTTTCACCTACCCTCAGAGATTAAAATACTTGATCCGGAAGATGTAATTTATGCCATGATTAAGGCTGCCAAAGTAGGGATCGTTGAGGAGCCTGAGGAAGTTAAGTCAGCAGAATAATAAATTAATTCTATAAGAAGCCCATGAAAGACATTTGAGCTGATTGATAATGGATATGCCCGCCGATGATTAACCGGCGGGATATTTTATACCTAGCTTTAAATAAATTAATAAAAGCCCACACCTTACGGCATGAGCTTGAACGTATATATTAATAGGTATACCCGCCGGTTAACCTTCGGTGGGCATTTTGTTATCCAACCATACTTTCATATTTCTCTTTTATCCATCTGAGCATTTCAGTGCGCCCGTCATCGTTTAGAAAAAATTCTGACTGATCTATTATTTCGCTTTCATCGTAGCAATACGGTCCATACCATACCTCAGCCTTTATAACGCCCTTGCTAGACCCAATCTTATATCTAAATTCTTTCGAGTCCTTGCTTTCACGGTCGTTTACGCTTCCGGTATGTGTATTACTATTTTGAAAATATAATAAGCCCGGTATTAGTCCTTCGTTAAACCAATCGATTATTTTCATTTTTGCCCTCCATTTCTTATAACATTTATATCACTGGAGGCAAGGCGTGTCAATAAATGAAACGTTCGCCAATAACCGGCAGGCATATTATAGACTGAACGCCAAATCTTTTGGAATAAGCCTAAACACCTATATAATAGATATACCCGCTAATCTGATGATAGGTAAGCCTTCTTTGCTGCCCGCATATGCTGTTGACTTGCATCTTATTGGAATTTAGTGTACTTTAGTGTAATTTAGTTAGCGTTTTGGCAAAACAAAGCCGCATCAAACAGCCTACAAATGGCTATCCGATGCGGTTTTTTGATTGGAGCGGGAGACGGGAATCGAACCCGCGTCATCAGCTTGGGAAGCTGATGTTCTACCATTGAACCACTTCCGCGCGTTTATATATTTTATCATAAAAATTCTTTACATTCAAGTAAAATTTTATTTTAATATTTCACCAAACATTTTTGCGTCTGCCGAGGCATTGTTGCCGACACTAACGAGAACATACTTTCCGTTTTGTGTAATCACGCAGTTTTTCAACACATTATACTGTGTTGGATTAAGGCTCTTAAATCCCGCGGCTTTGGAATTGATATGATTGGTAATCGCGGTTCGCAACTGCGCAAACTTAGATTTGTCCGTCAATAAAAAGCATGCAAGCTCAGATGCGCTGTCTGACGACTTACTCATGTAAAGCGAGCTGTCGGCGATAACGCCCTCAGGGATGCTGTAATGCTTGGAAAGCTGGTTCCAACTGACCTCAGCCATATCGGTATAATCCATTTTGCTGATAATCCGCGTGGTAATTTGTGTCGGCGCAGGGTGTGACGCATTCTCTTTCATATTCATAACGAGAATAAATCCTCCGGCAAAAATGGCAAGGGCAACGGTCAGCGCAACGATGGAAAAGATTGTCCATCTTCTTTTGTTCATGATTGCCTTGCTCACCCACTCTTTTAAAATGTTATTTTAGTATTTTACATTATTTGTAAGCAATTTTAATTTTAATTTAGAATATTTAAAAATATAACTATAATTCCCTTTTTATATTAATAGTATTTTGTGCAAATAATAAATGCTGGATTTTCGCTTCTTTACTTTACATAAACTAATTATTTATTTTTTATCAATACTACCCAAATACATATTCTTCAACACTTTCAACCGAGTTTTCAACATGTTAACCCTGAAAAACCCAACTATTCTTACGATTTTCAACATATTCATCCCCTTGTTGATAAAAAAACAGTGGAATGATTTAAGTAAAATCAAGTTTACATAACCAGGATTCAATATTGAGTAAAAGAATGAATTTTACCCTGCCATCAAAATTGTTTCTGAAAAATCACAAGGGCCGGATAGAAAATCTATCCGGCTCTGCATAGTGATATTAATAAACTTTACAAGATACAAGGCAAAGTAATATGTTTGTATTATAAAAGATTAAAACTTTGAGAAATCAGGACTGAAGGAAGAAATAGAGTACTCCGCATTTTCCATTATCCAGCTGAACGGTTGCGTAAAGGCCCTCATTTATAGAAGTGTTTATTTTTTTGATGGTGATTTTTTGCCCTTTCTTCAATGATATGATACTGGAGTCATCATATTTGAGCATGTAGCCTGAAGGTACGGGATTGACCTGCTCAAAATACGGTTTTATATCTTGGCTGATTGTGTACTCTTTATTTAGCGTATTAGAAAGGTCAAGGCTAATGGATTTCAAACTGTTGTTTTTAAGTTCATAGGTGTTTTCCATTATTTGTGGTGAGGTATACTGCATAACGCCGAATTGTGGGATGACCCTGCCTTTTCCATCTGTTTTCAGGTCGTTGTTGTATGCGGTCACGTTATAACCCGGTATACCCGGATCGGACAAAAATCCACCCTGTATATTGCCCGATAATGTCAGATTGCTGCCATCGTACCTGTAAAAATATGTTTCAATATAAACGTCAAGGCCATAATTCACGACCGCCAGTTCTTTCATGTTGTCTGATTTATCGAGGTCTACAACATACACCCCCGCGAGCTGGTGCAAGGAAAGCTGCGTGCTTTTGCCGCCAACCGACAATATACTTTTACCGCCCCCGTCAACTTCGTCTTTAAACGCAAGCTTAAAATTGTCAGCTTTACCATCCGAATTAAGGTCGTAACTGCCGGTAACATCAAATTTCTTTGTGTCGGTGGGAACTTTCTCATAAAATGTTTTGGCGACTGCATCCTTTATCGTATAAAATGAATCAAGGCCTAACTGATTCGATGCGCTGGCGTTTATTGGCGTTTTAGCAGCAGCGGAGGAATTACCTGCGTTACCGCTTTGGGAGCTGCCTGTGGCCGCTGTGCTGCTTGTATTCGCTGCATTTGACGGCTGCGTGGATTTGGCGGCGCTTTTACCGGTATCGGTTAAGACCGAGCAGCCCACCAAAGCTGTCAGCAAAACGGCAAATAAAGTGCCTGCTAAAGAAGTTCTTTTGAAATTTACTACCATTTTTATTCTCCTCTTAATTTCTGTTTTGCCAATCATATCGGCGGCCCATGGCTTCCAGACCGAGTACGAAAACATTTCTATCAATTTTATCAGTGTCTCGCCATACTGCTTGTGTTCCCTCTCATTAACATAGGATAGCACAAGCGAGTCACACGCAAGCTCGCAGTCCTCTTTCATTTTTACCAAGCAAAACCAGACAATAGGGTTAAACCAATGAATAATTTGTGTAAGTATTATGATATAGTTAAATAGAATATCCTTTCTTTTAAGGTGTGAAAGTTCGTGCATGAAGATATACCTTAGATTATCATCCCCAAGTTTTTCAACAACCATGGGCGAAAGAAGTATTTTGGGAGATGCAAGCGATACAAGGGCAGGAGAATTCATGCTGCGCATTAAAAAAACAGGGACATTCTTTTTAACGTTCATTGAAGACCTGCATTCATCAAGCAATTTTGTTACCCTCTCGTCTGTACATCGCGGAAGTTTGTGTACTCTGATTGTAAAGATCACATAGGCAAATATATAATAACAAAGCATTGCCGCCATTACCGTTATCCAGATAATACCGGGGAGTGCTTCCATAGAAAAAGAATCATTGCTGGATTTATTTGAAATAGTTGTATTTGACAAGTTAGTGGAAGAGGCTGAATCCGGGGATGCAGCAGCATCGCCCCCTATGAGGTTCGGCTGGGTCAGCACCACCGTATATTTTTCGGTTATGGTGCCCCGGTCAGGCATATTAATTATGTTAAAAAGACTGTATGGGCTGCTGAATGAGTAAGGCAGAAGCAGCCGTATAATCAGAATGAACCATATGTAGTAGTGCCACCGTGCACTGAGCTTCTTTCCAAATATAAGCTTTAGCAGCAGTATGATAATCGCGACAATGCTGCCGGATAGCGAAGCATAAAAGACCATGCTGAACAGCTGCGAAATCAATTAAAATCCCTCCTATCATCATTTTTTTTCATTTAAAATTCTTTTCAGTTCTTCCAGTTCGCTTTTTGTAAGCTTTTTTTCTTTTGCAAAATGGGCAATCAGTGAATTCATTGAGCCGTCAAAAACTCGATTGATAAAAGTGCTTGTTTCGTTTGCAACAAGCTCCTCCTGAGAAACGACAGCGGAATAAAGATAGCATGCTTTATCTTTTTTCACATCCACAGCCCCTTTTTTGACAAGGCGGCTTATCAGAGTATGAACCGTTTTGGGGCTCCATGATTGTGTGTCCCCTATTTTGCTTATTATTTCAGCCGAAGTCTGGGGCGACTTTTCCCACAGTACCTTCATCACGTTCCACTCGGCATCGGAAACGTTTGGCAGTTTCTTCATCGTTATCACTCCTACACTTGTAATCCAGTGTTTGTATCTTACGCTTGTAGTCCAAATAAGTCAAGTAATTTTTAAAAATGTTTTTGAAAAATAACGAAAAAACCCGGCCAGGCAATTGCCCTACCGGGTTTTAAACTAAAGCTTAATTAGTCTTTTGATTTTTTTGCAACCTCGTCGGCAATCTTTGCGATAAAGGCGTCCAAACTCATTGAGCCAACATCGCCCTCTTTTCGGCTGCGAACCGACACGGAGTTTTCCTGTACTTCTTTGTCACCGATGACAAGCATATACGGGATTTTCTGAAGCTGTGCTTCACGGATCTTATAACCGATTTTCTCACTGCGGGAGTCGCAGGTCACTCTGAAGCCCGCGGCCTGCAGCTTTGCCACAACTTGGTCGGCGTCGGCCTGCAAACGGTCGCTGATTGGCAGTACTCTGACCTGCTCCGGCATCAGCCACATCGGCAGCGCACCGGCATATTTTTCAATTAGCAGTGCAAGCGTACGCTCGTAGCAGCCGATTGAAGTACGGTGGATAATATAGGGATTCTTCTTTTGACCGTCCACATCCATATATTCCATGCCGAATTTTTCAGCCAGCATCTGGTCAATCTGAATGGTAATGAGCGTATCTTCCTTACCGAACACGTTTTTGATCTGGATATCGAGTTTCGGGCCATAGAATGCAGCTTCTCCGACACCCTCTACAAATGGAATGTTCTGGTGGGTCAAAATCTTGCGCATAACACTCTGTGCTTCATTCCACTGTTCTTCCGTACCAATATATTTTGCACGGTCGTTCGGGTCCCACATGGAGAAGCGGTAGGAAACATCCTCATACAAACCAAGTGTTTTCAGCATAAAAATGGCAAGTTCAAGACAGTTTTTAAATTCTTGTTCCAATTGTTCAGGGGTACACATCAAATGTCCTTCGGAGATCGTAAACTGTCGAACGCGGATCAGGCCGTGCATTTCACCAGAAGCCTCATTGCGGAAAAGAGTGGAGGTTTCATTATAGCGTAGCGGCAAATCACGGTAGGAACGCGGCTTGTTCAGGTAAGCCTGATATTGGAACGGGCATGTCATAGGTCGCATAGCAAAAACTTCGTCGTCCTTTTCCTCATCGCCCAGAATAAACATGCCGTCTTTATAATGATCCCAGTGTCCAGAAACCTTATAAAGGTCGCTCTTTGCCATAAAGGGCGTCTTAGTCAACAGCCAACCGCGTTTTTGTTCCTCATCCTCTACAAAGCGCTGCAAAAGCTGAATTACGCGCGCACCGTTCGGAAGCAGAATCGGCAGACCCTGCCCAATCAGATCACTTGTGGTAAAGTAGCCAAGTTGACGACCTAAAATATTGTGGTCACGTTTTTTTGCTTCTTCAACCTTTGCCAGGTACTCCTCCAGTTCACTGCTCTTAGGGAAGGAAATACCATAAATGCGCTGCAGCATTTTATTTTTGGAATCGCCGCGCCAGTAAGCCGCCGTGTTTGCAGTCAGCTTTACAGCTTTTACACCGCCCGTGCTCATCAAGTGAGGACCGGCGCAAAGGTCGGTGTAGTCGCCCTGCTTGTAAAAGCTTATTTTTTCGCCCTTGCCGGAATGTTCCTGTATCAGTTCAACCTTGTATTTCTGATTATCTTTTTCCATAAGCTCGATTGCGTCCTTGGGGTCAAGCTCAAAGAATTCAAGCGGAATGTTTTCCTTAATGATTTTCTTCATCTCGGCTTCAATCTTCGCCAAATCCTCCGGTACCAAAGTACGAGGAAGATCAAAGTCGTAATAAAAGCCGTTTTCAATGGCAGGCCCGATTGCGAAGCCCGCGTCCGGGAACAGCCTTTTAACGGCCTGCGCCATAATGTGCGAGGTAGTATGCCAATAGGGTTTTTTGCCATCTACATTGTCGAAGGTCAATATTTCGAGTTCGCAATCCTGTGTGACAGGGGTACGAAGGTCGACGACCTTACCGTCTATTTTGCCGGCACAGGCGGCTTTGTACAGACCCGCGCCGATTGACTTGGCAATTTGAGCAACTGTAGTGCCGTTCTCAAACTCTTTTGCATCGCCTTTTAAAATTACTTTTACCATATCTTTCACTCCTTAAAAGATTAAATTTCATGCGGAAATCGATACCACAATAAATGCCAAACCTTTGTCTGCATGAAATTTTTACGCCATGTGTGTAATTGTGCTCTGCACAGAACACACAGCGGCTATTTTTCTTTTTATTATGGAAAACAAAGTTTTGCATAATAAAAAAAGCCCTGCCCCAAATAAAAGGGGCAAGGCTAAAGCTTACGGTTCCACCCAATTTCAGCGAATAAAAATCCGCTCTCATTGAAGCATTTAACGGTGCAGACCGGCGTACCTTTGGCAAAAAAGCTTTCGGCACACACTCAGAGGCGGTAACCACTGCACTTTAATCGCCGCGCGCGTTTTCAGCTAATACACGCACTCTCTGCTGCGACCGCAAATGCGGCTTCCTCATCAACATTTTGTAATATTTTTGATTATCGTCATATTAGCACCGACAAATGCACTTGTCAATAGGCAATACACACAAATCGGCCATTCAACGCATTGCTTTAAAATACATTACAATATCATAATAACCAACAAAATTCGTAATTGAATTTTTCTATGCGCAAATTATACGGAATGTAATCAATAATTCTTGACATTAGGGTATAAAAAGTAATACAATTATCACTAAGATGTACTAATATGCATTCATGGGCTTAACGCACCCATTCTACAATGATTTAAAACTAAGAATATGAAAAAGTAAGAAAGACAAGGAGGTACTGGCAATTGACCACTGTAAGTTTAATAACATGCATTATTATTGCACTCTCTTGTGCAATTATTACCGGCATCGTCGCATTTCTGGGCGGCATTGCTCATCGTAAAAGAGAAGCCGAGTTCACAATCGGCTCAGCTGAGCAGGAAGCCAAGAGAATTGTCGGCGACGCAATTAAATCATCAGAAGCTAAGAAAAAAGAAGCTGTTCTGGAAGGCAAGGATGAAATCCACCGCCTACGCAACGAATCCGAGCGCGAATTGAATGAGCGCAGAAAAGAAGTACAGCGTCAGGAGCGACGTATTCAGCAAAAGGAAGAGATTCTTGACAAGAAGATGGAAAGTCTGGAAGCCAAGGATGAAATCCTTATAAACAAGAACAAACAGGCTGAGGAAAGACTTTCTGAAGCTGAGGCTGTTAAGAAGAGTCAGTTCGATATGTTGGAGCGCATTTCAGGATTTACAGTTGAGCAAGCAAAGGATTATCTGCTCAAAAATCTGGAAGATGAACTTACCCACGAAAAAGCTGTCAAACTGATGGAGTTTGAACAGCAGACACGTGAGGAATCCGACAAGTCCGCTAGGGAAATCATCTCAATGGCAATTCAGCGCTGCGCGGCAGACCACGTAGCAGAGGCTACAATCTCGGTCGTACCGCTGCCAAACGACGAAATGAAGGGTCGTATCATCGGCCGCGAAGGAAGAAACATCCGTGCAATTGAAACCATGACCGGGGTTGACCTGATTATCGACGATACGCCGGAGGCAATTACGCTTTCCTGTTTCGAGCCGGTTCGCCGTGAGGTAGCCCGTATTGCATTGGAGCGTTTGATTGCAGACGGAAGAATCCATCCCGCACGCATTGAAGAAATGATTGAGAAGGCACGCCGTGAGGTGGATGCCACCATTAAGCAAGAAGGCGAGCGTGCTGTAATTGAAGCCGGAGTGAATGGAGTTCACCCCGAACTTGTTAAGCTGCTGGGTCGGTTGCGTTACCGCACCAGTTACGGACAGAATGTATTAAATCATTCACTGGAAGTTTCCTATTTATCCGGTGTGATTGCTTCCGAACTTGGTTTGGACCCAACAATTGCACGCAGAGCGGGTTTGCTGCATGATATTGGCAAATCGCTTGATCATGAAATGGAAGGTTCCCATGTTGATATTGGCGTTGACGTGGCTCGCAAATACAAAGAGAGCGAAACGGTTATTCACGCAATTCAGGCTCATCACGGCGACGTGGAAGCCAAAACGATTATCGCCTGCATTGTTCAGGCGGCCGACGCGATTTCAGCCGCAAGGCCGGGCGCAAGGCGTGAAAATCTTGAAAATTATATCAAGCGTCTTGAAAAGCTTGAAGAAGTTGCTTCCTCGTTTGAGGGTGTTGAGCGTTGCTTTGCAATTCAAGCCGGCAGAGAAATCCGTATCATGGTAAAACCTGATGTAATCAGTGACGATAAGATGGTCCTTTTAGCCCGTGATATTTGTAACAAGATTGAGAGTGACCTTGAATACCCTGGACAGATTAAGGTAAACATAATCAGGGAAAGCCGCGCAATTGAGTACGCAAAATAAGTAGGCTGATTGTTATAGCGCATAAAACAAAGCACGCACAAATTGGTGACGCGCTTGTGTACCTGGGGAGAAGCTTTTTTGAGGGAACAGCCATGCTGTTCCCTCTTGTTTTATCCGGGGGCCTAGTCGAAAAAGACTGTACGTCCAAACAATTACAGCGCTAAATCATAAATCCAATTAAAGAATTTTAATTTATTATAAAGAAGGTATTTCATGAATATTCTTGCTATTGGAGACGTGGTCGGCAGCATTGGCTGCTCCTTTCTCCGCACGCATCTTCCCCAATTGAAAAAATTAAAGAGCATTGATTTGGTTATTGCAAACGGTGAAAATTCGGCCGACGGCAACGGGCTGACTCCCGTTTCGGCACAGTTTTTGTTTGACAGCGGAGTGGATGTGATTACTGCTGGTAACCACAGCTTCCGCCGCCGGGAAAGTTACGAACTATATGATTCCTGTGAATATCTGCTGCGCCCCGCGAATTTTCCGTCCTCGGCACCCGGCAAAGGCTGCTGTGTTGTGGATATGGGCAGGATACAGGTTGGCATCATCAACCTGATGGGTGTGGTTTATATGGAAAGCCTGGAATCGCCATTTGATGCGGCAGACCGACTGCTTGCAAGCGGCATGCCGAAAATTACGCTTATTGACTTTCACGCCGAAGCGACGGGTGAAAAGCGTTCTTTTGGTTACTATCTGGATGGACGCGTTTCCGCTGTGTTTGGAACCCATACCCATGTGCAAACCGCCGACGACTGTGTGCTGCCGAACGGTACGGGGTATATTTCCGACCTCGGTATGACCGGGCCCATTAACTCCGTGCTTGGCGTTAAACCGGAACTTGTCATCCAAAAGATGCGGTCAAAAATGCCGGTACGCTTTGACCTATCCGACGGGAACTGCCAAATGGATTGTGCCCTCTTTGATATTGACGAAAAAACAGGAAAAACGACCTCGGTGGAACGGCTCCAAATACAATGATTTTGCCATCTTTTACAGTTTTATTGTAATAAATAATTATTTATAGTAAATAATGCTTGCAAATGTTTGTATTTTGTTCTATTATCATACTATAATCTTGTTATAGTCTGGAGGTTGCATATGGAAGTATTAAAAGTATCATCGAAATCAGCGCCTAATTCGGTTGCCGGCGCAGTTGCAGGAGTGATTCGGGAAACAGGATCTGTTGAGTTGCAGGCTGTCGGTGCCGGCGCCGCCAATCAGGCTATTAAGGCCGTCGCAATTGCGCGCGGATACCTTGCACCGGGAGGAATCGATGTCGTTTGTATTCCAGCATTTGCCAGTGTTACCATTGAAGGCGAGGAGCGCACAGCAATCAAACTTATTGTTGAACCAAGATAATACCAACTCCAATTAATATCCTCACATTTTTGTGGGGATATTTTTTTAGTGTGCGTATCGCCAATTTATCCCATTTTATCACACATTATTATAGATAATTTGGAGATTGAAACTGACATAACTATATGTTATAATGATAAAATAATAATTATGTAATGAATTAGGTAAATGCTTTCGGCTAATATTGATAAATCAAGGAGTGCTGACAAGTGATTAATGGAACTGACCTTAGAAACGCCATGATTTCAGGCGCTAACAATATTTTAAGACACAAAACATCTGTTGATGAATTGAACATTTTTCCTGTACCAGATGGCGACACGGGAACAAACATGTCAATGACCATGGGTGCCGCTGCAAGCGAACTCTCAAAAGGTCAGTCCGGCACAGTTGGCGAGGTTTCTCATATTGCCGCTTCCGCTTTGCTTCGCGGCGCAAGGGGCAACTCCGGAGTTATTCTTTCCCTTTTATTTCGCGGTTTTTCCAAAGGTATTGAGGGATTGGAAGAAGCCGGCGGTGCTGATTTAGCCAATGCGTTAAGCGTTGGTGTTGAGGCCGCCTACAAGGCCGTTATGAAGCCAACGGAGGGAACCATTTTAACTGTTTCACGCGTAGCCTGTGAAAAGGGCAAGGTTGCCGCCGAAATTGACGACGACGCCGTTTATGTGTGGAGCGCCATCTGCAAAGGTGCAGCCGAAGCTTTGGAGGAAACCCCGGAGCTGCTTCCCGTACTGAAAAAAGCCGGCGTTGTTGATGCGGGCGGCAAGGGTCTGTGCTACATTTTTGACGGCATGTTGAGCGTATTTAAAGATAACACTATTATTACAAATGAAGCTGATTCATCAGATGAAAAAGTTACGGAAAGCGATTTTTTCAGAAATGCTGCAGCTGAATTTGACCAGGTTATTAACTTTACCTATTGTACCGAGTTCATTGTTGGACGCAATGCTGAATGTAAAAAAGATCCACAGGAACTGCGTGCTTTCCTTGAAAGTATCGGTGACTGCGTTGTCGTTGTTGACGATGAGGAAATTATTAAGGTACATGTTCACACTGAAGACCCGGGCAACGCGCTGCAGGCAGCTTTGGTGTTTGGACCACTTCTGACCGTTAAGATAGAAAATATGAAGGAGCAGCACAGAAAGGCCTCTGAGGAAAACGAAGAAGCCAAAGCTAAGGCAGCAGCCGCCCCTTTAGCTCCCGCTGACCCTGTTGATGAAATTGGGTTTGTTGCAGTTGCCGCAGGCGACGGGCTGAAAACCCTGTTCACCGACTTAGGCTGCACGTACGTGGTTAGCGGCGGGCAAACAATGAACCCGAGTACAAACGATCTTTTGGCGGCGGTTATGGCAACGCCGGCAAAGACGGTGCTGATACTTCCAAATAATAAGAATATTATTATGGCTGCTGAGCAGACCATCCCGCTTGTAAGTGACCGCAAGGTAATTGTACTGCCGACCCGCACAATCCCACAGGGTCTCTCCGCGATGCTCGCGTACGATCCGGATTCTTCCACCGAAGTGAACACTGTCGGTATGATGGAAGCAGCAGGCGGCGTGGCGACCGGTTCTGTAACCTTTGCCGCACGCGATTCCGAGTTCGGCGGGCATAAAATTAAAGCAGGCGATATTTTAGGGCTGAAAAACGGTAAGCTTGATTTGATTGATAAAGATATTGTGCATGCTTGCAGCAAGCTGACCCGCTCAATGATCAGCCGCGGCACCTCATTCATTACCATTATTTACGGCGCTGATGTTACGGAGGAGCAGGCAAACGAAGCCTACAACCGGATTAAAAGCAAAATCGGCGGTGAAATCGAAGTAACCCTTGTCAATGGCGGACAGCCGGTATATTATTTTATTGTTTCCGTAGAATAATGGCCGCCCACTGTTCTATCTTTCCGCAATGGCTTGCAGAATGCGTAAAAATAGAAATTTGTAGGTGTAGCTATGAGTTCTTTATTTGAAAAGGATATTCAAAGTTTAAAAGGCGTCGGCGAGAAGCGCTCCAAGCTGTTTACCAGACTTGGGGCGCCGACCGTCGGCGCTTTGTTACGTCTGTACCCCCGCGTCTATGAGGACTTTAGCCACCCATACATGATTGAGCAAGCTCCGCTAAATGAGCTGTGTGCTGTACGGGCTTCGGTGATTGAACACCCCAAAGAAACGCGAATTCGCAGCGGCATGACCATTTATACCGTAAAGGTCACCGATGGCGTGAGTGACATGATACTCACCTACTTTAACAATCCCTACATTATGACTATGCTGAAAGAGGACGAAGAATATGTTTTCTACGGCAAGGTGAGTGCTAACTATCTAAAGCGTGAAATGAGCGTTCCGGAGTTTACCCCAACGGCAGTCTGCCCCGCCGTTCACCCAATTTACCGGCAAACGCAAGGGCTTTCAAGCAAGATGATCGAAAATGCAATAAAAAACGCACTGGAGCTTTTACCCGACGCCATGCGTGACCCCATTCCCGAAAAAATCCGCATGGACTACGAGCTGTGCCATCTGCGCTTCGCGCTTGAAAACATTCATCTTCCAAGCAGCATGGAGAGTTTGGAAATCGCGCGCAAACGGCTTATTTTTGAGGAGCTGCTGGTGTTGCAGCTCGGACTGCTGCATTTAAAGGGCCGCAGCCGCGCTGTAAGCCATTTAAAACTAGACTGGGATTATTCTGCCGGATTCTATCCCCTGCTGCCATTTGAGCCTACAGGCGCGCAGAGAAGGGCTGTAAAAGTAGCAATTGGAGACATGATGAGCGGTTACCCGATGAGCCGCTTGATTCAGGGCGACGTTGGCTCCGGCAAAACCGCAGTCGCGGCAGCGCTTTGCTATTGCGCGGTCAAATGCGGGATGCAGGCCGCGCTGATGGCGCCCACTGAAATTTTATCACAGCAGCATTACGTTTCGCTTTCCGAACTGCTGTCCCCTGCGGGAATCCATGTTGCACTGTTGACCGGCTCAATGGCGGCGGCAAAAAAGCGCAGTGTTTTGGCCGCGCTCCAATCCGGTGAAATACAACTTGTCATCGGCACCCATGCGCTTTTGTCCGAAGGCGTCGCGTTTCAGCGGCTTGGCCTGGTAATTACCGATGAACAGCACCGCTTTGGTGTTACGCAGCGCGCTGCGCTTGCCTCAAAAGGTGACCACCCACATATGCTTGTCATGAGCGCAACGCCAATCCCCCGCACGCTCGCGCTCATGATATACGGTGACCTTGATATTTCCGTGCTCGACGAGCTGCCCCCAGGCAGACAAAAAGTAGATACCTATGCCATTACAAGTGGAAAGCGTCAGAGGGCATTTCGTTTTATAAAAAAGCACATTGATGAAGGTCGCCAGTGCTATATCATCTGCCCAATGATTGACGAAGGCCAAAACGACATGGCAAGCGTCGTCAAATACGCCGAGCAGCTAAAGAATGAATGGCTGGTTGGCTACCAAATCGGGATGCTGCATGGCAGAATGAAACCGAAAGAAAAGGAAGCTGTCATGGCAGAATTTTCACAGGGCAGGCTTTCCGTACTGATTTCCACTACCGTAGTTGAGGTCGGTGTAGACGTACCCAACGCGGTTATTATGATGATTGAAAACGCCGAGCGGTACGGCCTTTCTCAACTGCACCAGCTAAGAGGTCGCGTCGGGCGCGGAAAAGATAAATCAACCTGCATTTTGGTATCCGATGCGCAAAATGAAGAGGCTGTAACACGATTGAAGGCAATGTGTGAAACGAGCGATGGCTTTCAGATAGCTGACCAAGATTTGAAGCTGCGCGGGCCTGGCGACTTTTTCGGGCAAAGGCAGCACGGTCTGCCCGACCTTAAGATTGCCGATATGCTGCATGATATGAGCGTTCTAAAGCAAGCACAGGCAGTCGCGCGCGATATCCTCAATGAGGACTACGAATTAGATACAGTAGAGCACCGCGGGCTCCGTGCCGAAGTGAAACAACTTTTTGACGGCATGGAAACCTCCTAAAAATTTAAGCCGCAGAGTGTTTTGTACTCTGCGGCTTTTACTTGGTTCTATTTTTTATAACGATTTCTCTGCGGTTCCTCAACAGGGAGCACCTGATTAAACACCGCGTAATTTTTGGCGGTTATCTTGCGGTCAATATGAATCCCGCCAAAGAACCACTTGCTGAATTTAACCTGTTTGATAAGCTGTTCGAAATAAGACTCAAGTTGGTTGGTACTCTCCTTTGGATTGACCGTGCTTAACGTTACCCCCGGTGCCGGCTCATGCGTAATGATATAGTCAACAGTCATATCGACTTCGGTTAAGTTTTTTACGCCGATGCGCATCTCCTCGATGCTCGGCATCTCGCACGCCCACCATTTTCCAGCCGCAATACGCATCTGTTTTTCAGAGCTATCGCCGCCGCCAAACACGAATATTTTTTTTCCCTCAATAGTATAGACTTGGCCACGCAATAAATGATACAGATTTCCAGAGATATTCTGTACCTGACCACTGTTCCAGTCGGTCACGGGGTATTGGTTCAGCAAATCAAAGTTTTCATGGGTACCATCTAAAAACAAAATATTATATTTGCGTTTTCCTAATTTTTTAAGATTTTTTTCTTCCTTTTGTCCGCCGTCCCAGATAAAACCAAAGTCACCGCATACAATAAGTGTGTCACCCTTTTTCAGTTTTTTAACCTGAGCGGAATCAAATCGGCACATTTCGCCATGCGTATCGCCGGTTATGTAAATCACTGTAATTCCTCCAATATATCTTACAATTTATTAACTTTTTAAAACTACCCTTTATCTTTTGCAGGATAGCTGTTATACTTAATTAATAACGCACAATCCGCAATTATACTATATAAAACGTTACTCATATAATATCACATTGGAGGCAAAAGTTCTATGAAAAAAAAGGTTTTGAGCTTGTTTAGTTTGATCTTCACAATTGGTATCTTATTTTCGTCTGTTACTGCAAACGCTGCAACTTTTAATATTAATTTTGACCCTAATTCGGCAGCAGTCGAGTTGGTTAATCTGGATACGGACTCTGTAGTTTATCAAAAGGATGCTGACGCTCACCGCGAGCCGGCCTCAACTACAAAAGTAATGACCTTTATTGTTGCAAGTGAGCACATTAAAGACCTTGAGAATACGAAAATAACGATAACCAAAGAAGTTATGGATACGCTTTTAGGCACGGGCAGTTCCATGTCCAACATTAAAATTGGTGACGAACTGACTGCACTACAACTTCTAAACTGCATGCTCGTACCGAGTGGAAACGATGCGGCGCTGTTTTTGGCCGATTATGTGGGAAATGGCAATGTTGATTCCTTTGTCGATATGATGAACAAGAAAGCGAAGGAACTTGGCTGTACCAACACACATTTTATGAACCCGCACGGACTGCATGATGAAAACCACTACACAACCGCACACGACCTTTATTTAATCACAAAATACGCGATGAGCCTGCCGCACTTTACTGAAATCACCTCACAGGCGCGTTACACCTATAAGCCGGTGGGCGGCCCTGACGCGGGAAAACAAAGAACTCTTTCCACAACAAACCTGCTGATTGATAAAAACACAGGAAGTGAATATTATTATCCGTATGCGCGCGGCATTAAAACAGGCCATACGGATGAAGCCGGATACTGCCTGGTTTCTTCTGCAACAGCAGACGGCTACAGCTACCTCTGTGTTGTTCTCGGCGCGCCGGATATTGACAAGAGCGGAAAAGTAATCAAAACTCATGGTGAAATGATTGATACGAAAAATCTTTACAAGTGGGCATTTAAAAATTTGGAACTGAAGAAGAACCTGTTAAGCAATTCGGATTCCATCGGCGAAGTCAAGCTTAATAATGCGTGGAACAAGGATAAACTGCTGCTCGTAGCTGAAAAAAATTACTCCGCAATGCTCCCCATGAATGTTTCAGCAAGCAGTGTCATTATCACAAAGCACATTCCTGACAGCATAAACGCCCCGGTTAAAAAGGGACAAGTTATTGGCACAGCAACACTCAGTTACGCCAATCAAGAACTGACCACCGTTAATCTTGTGGCCTCCGAAAGCATTGAGCGAAGCGAACTTCTTCATTCGGCCAATACAGTCAAGTCGATTTTTACTTCGACCTGGTTTATTGTAATTGTGGCAATTATTATTTTGCTTGTGATAATTTATATTATTCTGGCCCTCATTTATAACCGAAAAAAGAAAAATCTGCGCAAAGTAAAGAAATACAGAAAAATGTAGTAAAAAGCCTTTTATAAAACCATCCATCTTCATAAAAAAATACGACATAAAAAATCCCTGCTGCCTAAATTGGCAGCAGGGATTTGATATTGTGTAAAAATAAATTACTTTACTTCTACTTCTGCGCCGGCTTCAACTAACTTTGCCTTTGCTGCTTCAGCATCGTCCTTGGAAACTGCTTCTTTAACAGCCTTAGGTGCATTGTCAACAACGTCTTTTGCTTCCTTCAGGCCAAGACCTGTAAGTTCGCGAACAACCTTGATAACCTGAATCTTGTTAGCGCCAACTGCTTTAAGAACAACATCGAACTCTGTCTTCTCTTCAACAGCAGCAGCAGCAGCTACAGGAGCAGCTACAGCAACAGGAGCAGCAGCGGAAACGCCGAACTCCTCTTCGAGAGCCTTTACGAGCTCGGAGAGCTCAAGAACGGTAAGGGACTTAACATCTTCAATTAACTTTACAACTTTATCTGACATTGATAGTTACCTCCAAAAATTTAATTATATTTTATTGAATAAGAACTTATGCGTTGGCAGCCTGCTTTTCCGCAATTGCGTTAAGAGCGACAACCAAACCCTTGAGTGTGCCGTTAAGCACAGTAACAAAGCCTGTAATTGGGGCATTGAAACCAGCCAAAGCCTTGGCAACCAAAACCTCTTTTGAAGGCAGTGCTGCTAATTCCTTAACTTCTGCAACGTCGATAGCGCCGCCGTCGACGAAACCAGCTTTAATTTCAAACTTCTTGTTTGTTTCAGCAAACTTTGCGAGGATTTTTGCGCTGGAAACGTAATCATCCTTGCTGATTGCAATCGCGGTTGTACCCTCCAGAACATGGTCAAGACCATCAATTCCGGCATCCTTTAATGCAAGACGCAGTAAAGTGTTTTTAACAACCATATACTCGTCGCCAGCCTCACGCAGTTCCTTGCGGAGCTTCGTGTCCTGTAAAACCGTGATACCCTTGTAGTTAACAATAACACCCGTGCACGCGGACTTTAAGTCCTCGGCAAGAGCTGAGACTGCTTTCTGTTTTTGCTCTAAAATCTTTTCACTTGGCAAATGTATTCACCTCCATCAGTTGAGATGCGGCGCGGTAAAAATAAAAAGCCCTTCCCACATTACCGCGGAAAGGGCGTAAACACACAATCAGTGTATCGTACAGCTCTATCCTCGGCAGGCTGGGAAAACCCATTAAGCAAATGCGCCTGCTGTCTTTGAATAAAGAACAACGAATATTATACTATCACAGACATTACAGCCTGTCAAGTCTTTTGTAATTAGCCAACCTTGTTCGGGTTGATTCTGACACCAGGGCCCATTGTTGAAGCAACAACACAGCTCTTGATGTACTGGCCCTTTTGAGCAGCCGGTTTTGCTTTTACAATTGCACCGAGCAATGCGTCGAAGTTTTCACGCAACTTTTGATTGCCGAAAGAAACTTTGCCGATTGTGCAGTGAATAATGTTTGTCTTATCAAGACGATACTCAATCTTACCGGCTTTAGCGTCTGTTACAGCCTTGCCGATGTCGCGTGTAACGGTGCCAGCCTTCGGGTTAGGCATTAAGCCGCGGGGGCCCAGAACCTTACCTAAGCGGCCAACAAGACCCATCATGTCCGGAGTGGTGATAAGAATATCAAAATCCATCCAGTTTTCAGATTGAATCTTCTGTACCATTTCTTCAGCGCCAACAAATTCAGCTCCGGCCGCCTCAGCGTCCTTAGCCGCGTCGCCCTTGCAGATTGCAAGTACGCGAACGTTTTTGCCCGTGCCGTTTGGCAATACGATAGCACCACGAACCTGCTGGTCTGCATGGCGGCTATCTACACCCAACTTAACGTGAACCTCTACGGTTTCGTCAAACTTGGCTGTTCCTGTCTTAACACAGAGGTCAAGCGCTTCCTCTGCATCGTAAAGTTTTGAACGGTCGATGAGTTTCATTCCATCGACGTATTTTTTACCGTGTTTCATTGGTTTTCCTCCCTATTGAGTGGTAAAATCGGAGTAGAAAAGTTCCTCCCACCCGGGTTGATCAATCTACGACTTCAATGCCCATGCTGCGCGCAGTACCGGCAACCATGCTCATGGCTGTCTCGACAGAACCTGCGTTTAAATCAGGCATCTTTGTTTCAGCTATTTTTCTGACCTGCTCACGGGTAATCTTTGCTACCTTTTTCTTGTTCGGTTCGCCCGAAGCACTCTCGATACCGCAAGCCTTTTTAATAAGGACAGCAGCCGGCGGAGTTTTTGTGATAAAGGTAAACGAACGGTCTGCATAAACCGTGATAACAACAGGAATAACCAGTCCTACATCATTTTTCGTGCGCTCGTTAAATTCCTTTGTGAACGCCATGATGTTGACACCGTGCTGACCGAGTGCCGGTCCAACAGGCGGCGCCGGGGTAGCTTTGCCAGCAGGTATTTGGAGCTTTATAAAGCCCGTAACCTTTTGAGCCATTTCTTTGCACCTCCAAAATTCGTGGTAGATGGCGGAGCGAATGAATGAATTTATCCGTTCCTCCCACAGGGGCATTGCCCCTCATAATAAGCGGTCTCCCGCAAATTATCCAATTAATATTCTATTGCTTCAACTTGATCCAATTCAAGTTCGACAGGTGTTTCGCGCCCAAACATGGATACCATTACGCGAACGCGGTTTTTGTCGACTTCGACTTCCTCGACGGTACCGACGAAGCCATCCAATGGGCCGTCGATAATGTGTACGGAACTACCGACACTGTAGGAAACCTCAATCTCTTTCTTCTCAACACCCAACTTCGCAACCTCTTCATCAGTCAGCGGAATCGGCTTTGACGACGGACCCACAAAGCCTGTGCAGCCGCGGATATTGCGGACAACATACCATGACTCATCGGTGAGGAGCATCTTAACCAGAACATAACCAGGGAAAATCTTACGCTCAACGTCGCGCTTTTTGTTATCCTTTATTTCGGTAACAGTTTCAGTCGGCACGCGTATTTCCTGAATTAAATCATGGATTTGGCGATTTTCCACTGTCTTTTCAAGATTGGAGGCAACCTTGTTTTCATACCCTGAATAGGTATGAACAACGTACCATTTTGCGTCTTCAGGCATAGTAACTTCCTCCGCTCATCCTACTTTGCAATGTTCATAATTAATCCGAGCAGGTTCATGAGTAATGTGTCCAGTCCAAAGATAAACAGACCGATAACAATAATTGTTACCAAAACCACGCCCGTGTTTCTAAACACGGCTTGGGGTGTCGGCCACACTATCTTTTTGACTTCGCTCTTACAATCGCGGAAGAACTTCGAGATATTTTTGCTGCTTTTAACAAAAAAGTTCTCTTTCCTTACAGTCGTATCTGTCATTGTTTGTCCCTCCGTCCGGATTACTTTGTTTCTCTGTGAAGAGTGTGTTTCTTACAGAACTTGCAGTACTTGCTCATCTCAAGCCTGTCCGGATCATTCTTCTTGTTTTTCATTGTGTTGTAGTTGCGCTGTTTGCACTCAGTGCATGCTAATGTAATTTTAACTCTCATGACGGCACCTCCCGTTGTACGGAAAAATATTTAGGTCTAAATAAAGACCTCAGCCTCCCTCTTAAAAGGGCGCAAAAAAAATAACCCCTTATATGAGGTATAGTAATAATAACACATGTCCATACGCGGTGTCAAGTTTTTTCAATTATATTTTTATATTATGTTAACAATTATGGTAGAAAGGCAGGCGCGGCGCGCCCGCCTTTCTACTTATCGATTCATGTTATTCAAGTTGTCTGCAATAAAGTTCTTTTCTTTTTTCTTCTTTTCCGGTTTCACGGTTTTGCCCTTAAACTTTAAGCCCGCGGTGTAGCACTTTTTAAGGTCGTCACTAAATAGCGGTTTCATATTTTCAATTGCTGTCTCATTTTCAATGCCGTTGAGTACAACGATGGTAATAATGGAACGCACGTCCATGTCGCCCACCGCATACATGTCGTTCAAAAGATCACAGCAACGTTTAATATTATCCTGCCTTGTGGTTTGCGTACACAATGCCTCAACCTTCGGTATCAAGTGCTCCCGAGCGAAATGAACCGCACGTACATCTTCGTATTTGGATTTTTCCTCATTGAGCTCATCACGGAGTTCTGGGAAAATACCAACAAAGCGATTGAAGAAAAACAACGGGTCGGCGTTACTCTCATCATCTTTTTTACGCTTTTTCTTTGTTTTAAGCACGGCTGCGCGCTTCGGACCCTGAATTGTTTCGACAAAGTCGTTCACAATACTCTCGGCTTCAGACAGGCTGTCGGTGGCTGCGTCAAACAGCCAGATTGAAATGGACTTCCACTGGCGGTCGGGTTCGCCTTCGTCAACTTCGCAGGTTCTCAGCTCAAAACGTTTTTTATCGGGATTGTAAAGTACGCTGTAAGCGATATCCTCACCTGTAAACAGCACTGTGCGGCCGTCGTTATCCTTTTGTTCCTCCGCAGCTCTTGTGAAACCCTGTTCGCTCAATGCCGCGCCGACCTTTTCGGCAACCAGGTCAAATGCCTTCTGCTCCAAAAATATCACTCCTGAATCTGTATTTATATTCCGTATTATTATTTTATATGATGTTTATTGATTATACTACATAAACACTTTTTTGTCACCATACTATTTAATAAATTTCTGATTGCGTCAGTTACAGCCTTGTGGTATGATATATATTCGTAGTATTATGTATATATTAAATAAGAAAAGAGCGAATCTCTGGAGGATATCGTGATGAATAAAAAGAAAATTGCCGTTATTTTCGGTGGCTGCTCATCAGAGCATGAGGTTTCGCGCATGTCCGCGACCTCGGTGATTAATAACTTGCCAAAGGATAAATACGAGGTAATATGCATCGGTATTACCAAGGATGGCCGCTGGTACCTGTTCACCGGCCCCGTTGAGGAAATTACGGATGGCCGCTGGGAGCACAACCCGCTCAACCAGCCCGCCTTTATTTCACCCGACCGAAGCATCCGCGGCATTGTTGTCGATGGCAAAATCGGGTTCGATGTGATTAAGGTTGACTGTGTGTTCCCCGTGCTCCATGGAAAAAATGGCGAGGACGGTACAATACAGGGTCTTTTGCAGCTGAGCGGAATCCCGTTTGTCGGCTGTCGTGCGCTCGCTTCAGCGAACTGCATGGATAAGGCCGTCACCCATACGCTTTTGACCGCTGCGGGCATTAACCAGGCGAAATACCTTTGGTTTTACGTGGATAAATATGCGACCGGCTCGGAAAAGATTAAGCTAAAGATAAGCGCAAGGCTTGGATACCCGATTTTTGTCAAACCGGCAAACGCGGGGTCTTCCGTAGGCATCAGCAAGGTAAACAGCGAAGCGGAGCTTGATGCGGCCGTTGCAAAAGCTGCACGTGAAGATGATAAAATTGTCGTCGAGGAAGCCATCGTGGGGCAGGAAGTCGAGTGCGCAGTTCTCGGCAATACCGAACCGGAGGCCTCAATGGTCGGTGAAATCGCTGCTTCAGCGGAATTCTACGACTACGATGATAAATACCATTCAGGTAAATCTCAGCTCTATATTCCTGCACACCTTGACGAAGCAGTTACTGAGGAAATCCGCGCCACCGCAATCAGAGCGTACCGCATGCTTGGGTGCAGCGGCCTTTCCCGCGTAGACTTCTTTGTGAAAAACGGCAAAGAGGTCATCTTAAATGAGCTGAACACCATGCCGGGCTTTACCTCTATCAGCATGTATCCCAAGCTTTGGGATGCCTGCGGCGTTTCTTACGGCGCGCTGCTCGACAAATTAATTACGCTTGCTTTCGAGGTAAAATCACAGTACTAAGGCAAATAATGCCTCGTCAGGAAATAATATAGAAGTGTTTTGGAGCGATAGGAATGGATAACAGACCAATCGGCGTGTTTGACTCCGGACTCGGCGGGCTGACCGCCGTGAAAGAGCTTTTAAAAATCATGCCGCAGGAAAACATCATTTATTTTGGCGACACCGGCCGCGTCCCGTACGGAACGCGAAGCTGTGAAACCATTATTAAATATGCAAAACAGGATACGGCTTTTTTAAAGTCAAATCATGTTAAAATGATTGTTGCCGCGTGCGGCACAGTCAGTTCGGTTGCGGGCGGGCTTGGCGACAACCTAGGTATGCCGTTCACCGGTGTGTTAAGGCCTACGGCCACCGCAGCGGCCGCTGCCAGCAAAAATAAGCGCGTGGGCGTAATTGGCACTACTGCGACGATACGCAGCGGCTCCTACCGACGGGAGCTGGCCGCGATTGACCCCGAAATTCAAGTCTGTGAACGCGACTGTCCGCTGTTTGTCCCGCTGGTAGAAAACGGGTTTGTCGCTGACGACGAAGAGGTCACACGGCTTGTGGCGCAGCGCTACCTGACAGAACTCCGGGAAGCGGGAATCGATACACTCATCATGGGCTGTACCCATTATCCCATCATTAAACATATCATAGCAGAAGTGATGGGCAGCGGCGTTACGCTGATTGACAGCGGCCGGGAAACCGCACTTTACTGTAACGAAATTCTAAAGGAGCAGGGGTTGCTCTGCAACAGCAAAAGCGAAGGTTGCTGCTCTTTTTTTGTAAGTGACCGCGTGGAAGGCTTTTCGCAGCTTGCAGGAGTTTTCCTTGGCAGGGACGTAAAGCACGATGTCAGCCATGTAGATATTGACTTATATTAAAGAAAGAATCTATATTAGCGAGGAGCAAACAAATGCAGGAGAATTACCTCATATCGATTAAGGGCCGGCAGAAAATCGACGAAGAAACCGGCGAAATCGAGCTTACCACTCTTGGCTCGTATGTCAGAAAAGGCGACAGCCAATACATTGTTTATAAGGAATATGATACAGACAACCACAACACAGCACAAACCTCTGTATTAAAGGTGGACGGCAGTTCAAAGGTGACGCTGATGCGCGGGGGCTCGGACAGCACACGCTTGATTTTGGAAAGCGGCAAGCGGCACCTGTGCCAGTATGACACGGGCTACGGACGTATGATGGTCGGTGTTTTCACCAGCAAGGTAAAGTCCGAACTCGGCGAACTTGGCGGCAATTTAGAGGTTAATTACACTTTGGATATCAACTCAAATCTATCAAGCTTAAACGAGCTATTTATTACGGTCAAGGAGGCAAATAAAAAAGATGTCAAAAATAGTGTTACAAGCAACCAATGAACTGAAAAATGCGATTATCGACGCAGTCGGCAAGGCGCAGGCAAGCGGTGATTTGCCGCAGGCAGAAATTCCAGCGTTTTCCATAGAGGTACCGGCGGACCGCACACACGGTGACTGGGCAACCAATGCGGCAATGGTTTCGGCTAAAGCATTTCACCTTGCTCCACGAAAAATTGCACAGCTTATCACGGATAATATCGTGCTGGACAGCACCTTTTTCGACCGTTTTGAGATTGCCGGACCGGGATTTATAAATTTCTTTTTAAATAAAAAATTCTACGTCGAAATTCTGAAGGACATAACGAAGTGCGGCGCGGACTACGGCCGCAGTGACTACGGCAAAAGAAAAAAGATTATGGTAGAATACGTTTCCGCCAATCCGACCGGGCCGATGCATATGGGCAATGCGCGCGGAGGCGCGTTGGGTGACTGTCTGGCCTCTGTACTCGACGCGGCGGGCTACGACGTGTGGCGCGAGTTCTATGTGAATGACGCGGGTAATCAGATTGAGAAATTCGGCAATTCCCTGTCGGCACGTTACTTGCAATTGTTGTTGGGCGAGGACGCCGTCGAGTTCCCCGAAGACGGATACCACGGCGAGGACATTAAGGAAAGAGCCGCCGAGTTTGCAAAGATACATGGCGACAAATATGTAAACGCAGAGCAGGATGAACGCAAGAAGGCGCTGATTGACTACGCACTGCCAAGAAATCTGGATAAAATGAAAGCCGACCTGAAAAAGTACGGCATCGTTTACGACCAATGGTTTTTAGAAAGCACACTGCACAATGACGGTGAGCTCAATGAAACAATTCAAATTTTAAAAGATAAAGGCATGACCTATGAAAAGGATGGCGCGCTCTGGTACAAGGCAACTGAATTTGGTGCGGAAAAGGACGAAGTACTCGTGCGTCAAAACGGGAGTCCCACCTATTTTGCCGCTGATATTGCTTATCACCGCAATAAATTTGAAAAACGCGGCTTTGAGCGCTGTATCGATGTTTGGGGCGCGGATCACCATGGCCATGTAGCAAGAATGAAGGGTGCGATGAATGCGGTTGGCCTTGACGGCGATAAGCTTGACATCGTTTTAATCCAATTGGTAAGACTGGTTAAAGCCGGCGAAGTTGTGCGTATGAGCAAACGTACCGGTAAAGCGATCCAACTCGGTGATCTGCTTGACGAGGTGCCGGTTGACGCGGCTAGATTCTACTTTAATATGCGTGAAGCCACTTCTCAAATGGATTTTGACCTTGACTTGGCAGTGCAGCAGGATTCACAGAACCCTGTTTACTATGTGCAGTATGCAAGAGCTAGAATTTGCAGCATCATAAAGGCGCTTGCCGCTGAAGGGATTAAGCCAAGAAGCTGCACGGACGAAGAGCTTTCCCTCTTGACAGCGCCCGAGGAAATCGAATTAATCCGGCATCTTTCCGCCTACACGGGCGAAATTGTAAATGCCGCACAGGACTACGACCCCGCGCGAATTACACGCTATGTGATTACATTGGCAACTCTGTTCCACAAATTTTATAACGCCTGCCGCGTGAAGGGCGAGGACGAAAGCCTTACCGCTGCAAGACTGTATTTGTGTAGTGCGACTTCCACCGTCATCTGCAATGTGCTTTCCATGTTTAGAATATCAGCACCGGAAAGTATGTAAGCAGGTCGAATATGATAGGAGCAATGAAAAACAAATGAGCTTTCCTTTTAAACTGCCCATGCTGCTGGATGGTGCAACGGCCACAAACCTGACCGCCGCCGGTATGCCGAGCGGTGTTTGCGTAGAAAAATGGATATTGGAGCACCCGGAGAAGCTTTTAAAGCTGCAAGGCGATTTTATCGCCGCGGGCGCTCAGGCGGTTTATGCGCCTACTTTTGGCGCCAATAGAGCCTGTTTAAGCAATTATGGCTTAGAAGGAGAAGTTGCCGACCTGAACGAAAAGCTGGTTGCCCTGTCACAAAGCATTGCGAAACCCGCCGGTGTACTGGTCGGGGGCGGCCTGTGCCCAACCGGACTGTTTTTGCCGCCGTTGGGCGACGCCGATTTTGACGATATCTATGATATTTACCGTGAACAAATACGCGCATTGAGCAAAGCGGGCGTTGATTTCATTATCATTGAGACGCAGACTTCGCTTGCCGACATGCGTGCGGCGGTACTTGCGGCCAGAACGACAAATCTGCCGGTATTTGTAACCATTACCGTTGATGAAAGCGGCCGAACCTTAACGGGGGGAAGTCTGCTTCCGGCTGTGATTACGTTACAGGCAATGGGTGTGGACGCAATTGGGCTGAACTGCTCGTTCGGACCTAAGCCTATGCTTGATTTTATCGAGGAAGTCATAGCGCACGCCAGCGTACCGATTATCGCAAAGCCAAACGCTGGCGTTCCAATGTGGAATACGCCGGACAAAGCAGGGTACATTTCACCTGCGGAGTTTGCCGGTGAAATGCGTCAGCTGATGGAAGCGGGCGCGAGAATCGTCGGTGGCTGCTGCGGCGCTACGCCGGAGCATCTGAAAGCCCTTGCGGACGTTGCCAAGGACTTTCCCCCGTTAGAGATTCCCAAAGAGCCGGACTGCTACGCCGCTGCGATTGAGCGGGAAGCATTCTTTTTAGGTGACGATATCATTTTCAGTGAACCAATCGAATGTACCAGTTCGCTCGACGATGATTTGATTGACCTTGACGACGAACAGGTTTCTGCGGCGCTGGTCGAAGTCAACAGCCTTGATGACGCACTGCTGCTGTGCGAGAACAGCGCTATGACGCGGCTGCCGATTGCAGTGCATTGCGATAGCCTGCCGGTACTTGACGCTGCACTGCGCTATTTTCAGGGCAGGCTGATTGTCGATTCCGACTGTCAGATTGAAACCGAACTGATTGAACCGCTCGCGGTAAAGTATGGTGCGATTATTTATTAAATTTAAAAGAACCGGTCTAGAATTGCAAACAGTTCTAAGCCAGTTCTTTTTTAATGAGAAACAACGAAGGAGCCGTTCCCTTCACACTTATTCTTCGTCTGTTTCAGAGGGACGGGATTCCTCCAACGCTTCCGGTTCGTCCGGTTCATTCCAGCTGCTAAACGCCAGATACATGCCGGCAAGCGCCAGAAAACATGCGATTGCCGAGGCTGCAAGCGCCCAGTTGGTAATTTCAAACGGGCCAAGCACCATGGAAATAAGAGTAAGCACCATGCCAACCTCAAAAAATAATCCGCCAAGTTTTCCGTCACTCATGAAAAATCCCCCTATCTATATTAAATTAATTCTATTAAATGCTTGATTCACAATTTTCTATTCGTCGATAAACAGTTCGTTTGAGAACGCCGCAAGTTGCTCCATAGTGAGCTGTTCGGCACGTGCATTAGCCAAAATTCCAGCCCTTTGGAGCGCCGCCGCAACCTGTTCCTTTCCAAGCGAAAGCCCGGCCGACGTTGAATTCAGCACAGTTTTTCTCCGTTGACCAAACGCGGCTTTTACCAGCGCAAAAAAGTTTTTTTCATTCCTTATTTGTATTGCAGGTTCTTTTCGCACGTCCAATTTGATTACCGTAGAATCAACCTTAGGCTGAGGCAGAAAGCTTGAACTTGAAACCTGAAAAAGAATCTGCGGCTCAGCAAAGTACCGTACCGCCGCACTGACCGCACCGCACGCACGGCAGCCGGGCTCGGCGCAAAGACGGTCTGCCGCTTCTTTCTGCACCATGACTGTGATGGAACAGATGGGCAGGCGTTCCTCCAAAAGCCGCATAATCACGGGGGAAGTGATGTAATATGGCAGATTTGCGCACACAACTACATCCATATTGGGGAACTCGTCGGAAATCAATTTCTGAATATCTGTTTTTAATATATCCTCATTTATAACTTTTACATTATCAAAATCTGCAAGCGTTTCGCTTAAAACAGGTAGAAGGCGCTTGTCGAGTTCCACCGAAACAACCTTGTCGGCAAGCTTTGCAAGCTCCACTGTCAGCACACCTACGCCAGGGCCTATTTCTAAAACGCCGACACCCTTGCCCGCTCCGCACTCGGCAGCCATCTGGGGACAAACCTCGGGGTTAATTAAAAAATTTTGCCCCAGCGATTTAGAAAAATTAAAACCATGGCGCGCAAGCACGCTTTTAATGGTTGTGATATCCGATAAATTCATTGTATATCTCCATATCTTTCAAATTCAAGCAAATATAAGAATCATACTGCATTTAGCAATATGAGCTGTGCCCTAAAAACAGTTAACTGGTTATTATTCAATGATTATATCATATTAATTATCACATTTCCATTGATTATCCATCCAAAATACAATATGATAGAACAAATAAAACAAGGATTCGGAGGCATAATCATGATCCGCACAGATAAAGAAAACTATTACCTTGACATTGCTGAAACCGTACTGGAGCGCGGCACCTGCCTGCGGCGCAACTTTGGTGCAATCATTGTTCAGAATGACGAGATTGTCTCTTCCGGCTACACTGGCGCGCCGCGGGGCCGCCGCAACTGTATCGACACAGGCGTTTGTGTGCGTGAGACACTCGGAGTACCACGCGGCGAACGCTATGAGCTCTGCCGTTCCGTTCATGCTGAAGCCAACGCGATCATAAGCGCCTCGCGGCGTGACATGATTGGCAGTACGCTGTACCTTGTCGGCAGGGACGCAAAAACAGGCGAATATGTGGAAAACGCCTCCCCTTGCTCCATGTGCAAAAGGTTGATTATTAATGCGGGCATCACATGCGTGGTTGCACGCAACACAAAAACTACTTTTTCTTCGGTTCATGTGGACGAATGGATTGAAAATGACGAGTCGCTTAACGGTAAATTCGGATACTAATTCCATAACAAAATGCCGCTGCGATTGCAGCGGCATTTTCATGCTTTCATATTAAAAGTATTTAAAGGAATTATAGTAAAGTAATTGTGCTTGTCACTTATATAAACTAAATTTAGTTATTAAGCCGTATAGTCCGCGCAGTGTAAGGTTAAAGTCCTTGTCAGTCAAAGTATTATGTCAATAAACCGATTATCTGTTCCGCAACAAATACGGCGGCGGTCGAACCCAATGCGACAGTCAAAAGCCCCTTGTCTTTGTAGGCAAGCAGGAGCGCTGCCATCAGACCGAAGCCGGCCAAGTACAGATTTGCGGTGGAATACAGAATTTCGGGAAAGGTCATTGCCGCGAGCACCGCGTATGGCACATACGCTAAAAACGATTTTACAAATCGGTTGTTAATCTTCTTCTTAAAGATAGCAAGCGGCAGCATTCTGACGATATAGGTAACAAATGCCATAATAAAAATGCAAATCAGAATTCTTGTATAGTTCATTCCCGTGCCTCCGTATCGTCAACCGGGTATCGCAGCGCGGCAAAAGCAGACGCGATAACCGCACAGATGATGATAACCCAGCCGCTTGAAAGCTGATTAAGACCCGGAGTCCACTTAAAAATACAGCTTAGTGCAACCGCTATGATAATGACTTTTGCAACCGGAAGTGATTTTTTTGCTGGAGGAATGATAATTGCAATAAACATTCCGTAAATTGCGATGCCGAGCGCGGTGCGTACACTCATCGGCAAAAGGTTGGTTGCGGTGCCGCCAAGCAGAGTGCCAAGCGCCCAGCCAACATATGGCGTGACAATTAGTCCCGAAAAGTAGCGCGCGTTCACGCTGCCCTTTTGCTGCATGGCGACGGCGAAAACCTCGTCGGTCACACCGAACGAAAGCACCCACCGCTGCAGCGTGGTCATGGCTTCGTCGACCTTTTGGGAAAGCGACAGCGACATCAGCATATATCGGATATTAATAACAAAAGTGGTAATGGCGATTTCAATGTACAGGCCACCTGAAAGAATCAATTCCAAACCCGCAAACTGCCCCGCACTGGTTAGGTTGGTCATGGAAATCAAGAGCGCCACCCAAACCGGCAGCCCGCCCTGTGTCGCCATCATGCCGAATGCGAACGAAACACTGACGTATCCAAGGCAAATCGGCAAACCATCTTTTAATCCCTTTTTAAATGTTAAAGCTTCGTTTTCCTGCATTTTTCGCTCCCAAAATTAATACAATTCGTAGATTTAGCTTAAAATAATACAATATTTACAATAATTTGCAAACAAGGTCGCCCATTTCCTCGCAGGTAACCTTGCGCATACCCTCTGTATAAATATCTGGGGTGCGCGCCGTTTCCAGCACATTGGAAACCGCATCCTCAATTGCTTTTGCGGCTTCAGGCTCATTCAGCGAATACCTGAGCATCATGGCGGCGGAAAGAATAGTGGCAAGCGGGTTTGCCATGCCCGTTCCGGCTATGTCCGGGGCGGAACCGTGAACAGGCTCGTACAAACCGGCCTTCCCCTCACTCAAGCTAGCCGAGGGCAGCATCCCAATAGAACCGCTGATCATAGACGCTTCGTCCGAAAGGATATCTCCGAAAATATTTGAGGTTACGATAACATCAAATTGCTTAGGGTTGCGGACAAGCTGCATCGCACAGTTATCTACATACAAATTTGTAAGTTCAATATTAGGATACTCCTCTTTTCCGATCCGCGCAACAGTTGCACGCCAAAGCCGGGAGGATTCCAAAACATTTGCCTTGTCAACGCTGCAAAGCTTTCCGCCGCGCTTGGCCGCCATGTCGAAACCAACACGCGCAATCCGCTCAATTTCCGGCACGGAATACATTTCCGTATCGTAAGCGGCGTCAAATCCGTTGACAGTCTTATGCCCACGCTCGCCAAAATAAATTCCGCCCGTCAATTCACGAACAACCATAACATCAAGGTTTTCCCCGATAATCTCGGCCTTCAGCGGCGACGCTTCGCGCAGTTGTTCAAAAATAACCGCGGGGCGCAGGTTGGCAAAAAGCCCAAGTGCGCCGCGGATACCCAAAAGACCCGCTTCCGGTCTTAAATTCCCGGGCTGATTATCCCATTTTGGACCGCCCACTGCGCCAAGCAGTGTGGAGTCGGCTGCCTTGCATTTGTCAATGGTTTCCTGAGGGAGCGGAACACCGGTCGCGTCGATTGCACTGCCGCCAAGAAGTGCCTCGTCGTAAGTGATTAGAAATCTGAATTTGTCCGCGGCGCGGTTCAGCACCTTAACAGCCTGTGTTACAATTTCCGGCCCGATACCGTCGCCTTTTAGCAAGATAATTTTATATTCTTTCATTATTATTCTCCCCTTTTCATCGTTTTCTCAAAGATTGGAACTTTGTGCGCGATTAATTGCACAAATAATACCTTTAATAGAAGCAAAACTGATGTTATTATCCATACCAACGCCGAAAATCGGGTTTCCGTCCGGAGCAGTCAGTTGGATGTAAGAAACCGCCTTGGAATCCGCACCGGTTGATACGGCATGTTCGCGGTACGCTACAAATTGATAGTCCGTAATGCCCACGCTTTCAATCGCGTGGAAAAACGCGCTGATAGGGCCGTTACCGCTCGCGCTAATGGTATGATCCTCATGCTTAAAGCGAAGGATGCCCTCAAAATGTACCTGTGTATCGCCGCTGCTGTCGTTATCTTCATAAAGCTTATATTGTTTTAAATTGTAAGGATAGCTGATTGCAAGGTATTCGCGTCGGAATATATCAAAAATTTCATCCGGTTTCAGTTCACGACCCGCTTCATCGCAAGCGGCTTTGACCATTGTGCCGAATTCGGGGTGCATGGCCTTTGGCAGCTCGTAGCCGAAATTCTGCTGCATGATGAACGCCGCGCCGCCCTTGCCGGACTGGCTGTTGATGCGGATAATCGGCTCATACTCGCGGCCAACGTCGGCGGGGTCAATCGGAAGATACGGAACTTCCCAGTACTCTGTGCCGCTGTTTGCCATGTAATCGACGCCCTTTTTAATCGCATCCTGATGAGAACCGGAAAATGCGGTGAACACGAGGTCGCCCGCGTAAGGGTGACGTTCATGCACTTTCATTTTCGTACATTTTTCGTACACTTCTTTAATATCGTGTATATGCAAGAAGTCGAGTTTCGGGTCAACACCCTGCGAGTACATATTCATCGCAACCACCATGATATCGGCATTTCCGGTACGCTCACCATTACCAAACAGCGTACCTTCCACACGCTCTGCACCCGCCATTAGTCCAAGCTCGGTAGCCGCCACTCCCGTGCCGCGGTCGTTGTGAGGATGCAGGCTGATAATCGCGCTTTCGCGGTTTTTCAAATGACGGCAGAAATACTCGATTTGGTCGGCATGGCAGTTTGGTGTGCTGCCCTCGACTGTATTGGGAAGATTCAAAATCAATTTATTATCCGGAGTGGAGCCGAGCGCTTCCATTACTTTTTCACAAATAAGCACAGAGTTGTCAATTTCGGTACCGGAAAAGCTCTCCGGCGAATATTCATAGCGGATATTTGCGCCGCTTTCCTTTACCTCCACGTCGGTCAGTTCTTTAATCAGCTTTGCGCCTTCTACAGCAATGTCGATAACTCCCTGCATATCAGTGTTAAAAACGACCTTGCGCTGTAAAGTCGAAGTGGAATTATAAAAATGAACAATGACATTTTTGGCGCCTTTAATCGCCTCAAAGGTCTTTTTAATCAGATGCGGTCTTGCCTGAACAAGCACTTGGACGGTAACGTCGTCTGGAATTAAGTCGTGCTCGATTAATGTGCGTAAAATCTCATACTCCGTTTCCGACGCGGACGGAAAACCGATTTCAATTTCTTTAAAGCCAATGTCAACAAGGGTTTGAAAAAACAATAGCTTTTCCTCAAGGTTCATTGGGTCAATTAAAGCCTGATTACCGTCACGCAAGTCCACACTGCACCAAATAGGGGCCTGTGTAATCACTTTGTCCGGCCATTGGCGGTCGGGTAGGCTGACTGGCTGAAATGGAATATACTTTTTAAAACCTTCATACATAATCGAACACTCCTTTTCTTATCTCAATAATATTATTAGCTGAAAATAAAAAAGCCCCGAACACAGAAAAAACTGTGTTCGGGGCGAATAAACTTATCCGCGGTACCACCCAAATTTGGCTCCGACTTGCGGAAGCCCTTTATGGCCTCAATAAAGGCCCCGGCCTGTAACGCTGCCGCTGCGTCCGCTTCTACGTTTTCACATCAAAGACGGCGGCTCCGGGATGAGCTATACACAAAAGTTCAAACACCGGCTCACACCAACCGCCGGTTCTCTGACTGTTTAAACGAATGTCTTGTTCCCTTCATTGCCTTTAGGGTTTATTGAATTGTCTATCATTATATTTTATGCGGTACACTTTGTCAAGGATAATCTTTTATTCCTCTTCCTTTTTCCCAAACGCCCTGTCCGCTGCCTCACGCGCAAGGTCTATGACAAGCTTTTGACTGTCTTCTTCGGGCACAGGATTTTCCGGAATTTTGGCGTAAACCTCGGCAACCATGGAGCGCATCCACAAACCCGGCATAATACGAATAGAATAGCCGCAGCCGTTTTCCGTCAGCCAGTCGTAAAAATTGGCACGCGGCAAGCCATAGGCCGAAAGGATGGACATGATTGTCCCGCCATGTGCAACAACAACAGCGCTGTTTGTACCGGAGCGCATCATTCCCTCCACTATCTTTTCAAAGGCGGCACATACGCGCTGCATGAATTCTCCTCCGCCCTCGCCGTTCGGCGGGGTTACCGCTTGACCACTCTGCACCCATTGAGCAAAATTTTCGTCCTCGGCGGACAACTGCTCCGCAGTTTTACCCTCCCAGTCACCAAAGTCGCACTCGCGCAAGTCTTCGACCACAATCGGCTGTGCCTCCGGGTACAGAATGTTTAAAGTCTGAATGCAGCGTTTGAGAGGGCTGCAATAGTAAACCTGTGCAGTTGGATACGGGCTTCGGTGTTTCAGTTCCTCGAGCTGTGCAATGCCCTCTTGGGCAAGGGGCAAATCTGTACGGCCCACATACTGGCCGAGCAGATTTCCCTCGGTTATTCCGTGACGGATAAAATGAATGGTATAAGATTTCATATTATTGCTCCTTAGTCATTATTTTTCTCGGCCTCTTGATAACGTAAAAGACGAAAACCATAGATACATGTAGGCATTCATCGAAATGACACGATATGTAGCGGCTTTACAAAGCGTTATATTTGTTATATACTTTACAAGGTGTTAATTTTTTCATTATTCGACAGGGGATAAGTTCAATGAATAATAGTTTTCCAAGAATTATTACTTTGCTGCGTAAAGAACGCGGATTAAGTCAAAAAAAGGCGGCAGAGGAGCTTGATGTTTCTCAGGCCTTACTTTCGCATTACGAAAAAGGAATCCGTGAATGCGGTCTTGATTTTGTGGTAAAAGCAGCCGAGTTTTACAATGTCTCCTGCGATTATCTGCTGGGAAGGACGCCTCATCGCAGCGGCGCTACCATCAAGGTAGACGATATTCCGGAGCCTGACTCGATGGGTAAAGAAAATGTTTTTAAGGGCAGCTTACTGCCCGTGCTAAATAAAAAGCTGATTGCTAACTCACTGAATATCATTTACAGTATGCTGCAAAAGTGCGGCAGCAAAGCACTAACCACTGAAATATCGTCGTATTTAAACATTGCTGTTTACAAGAGTTTTCGTCTGCTTTATTCTGCCAACCCCAAAAACCCGCAGGGGCTTTTCTCAGTACCGCTCAAGCTGAGTGACGGCCGTTCAAGCGCAGCGCAGGAAATTGCGCTCACGAACGCTGCATGCATTGCCGATGGCGACAATGTTGACGAGTTGGCGGGCTTGGAAAAAGATAAGATACCCGTTCTTTCACCGGAGAAAATCTCCGCAGAATACCCGCTGTTTTCTACATCGCTATTTAATCTGATTCAAAATGCTGAAACGCTGATGAAAACAAAAAAATAAAGTAAATAAATTATAGCATAACACACATAAAATGCAACCGGCCCGCCGAAATTCGGCAGGCCGGTTTTTTGTTGTGCTTTTGTGCGCCAATGTATTTTATATAATGCTATCTAAAAATCAAGCAGTTTTAATTTTTAACACGGTTCCCTTCATATGTTGAAAATTATTTTCGTATAATACAAAAGTGGTTGACAAATAATATTATACGTTATATAATATTGTAGCACTCCAAAAAATAGAGAAAGGCGGTGAAGCTGTTGGTTTTTCAATTGGGTTCACCTTTGCTCGATGCTTGTGTTTTAGCCGCATTGAACAATGAGGACACCTACGGATATGTACTGACTCAAACGGTTAGGGAAGTAATTGACATCTCTGAATCGACCCTGTATCCGGTATTAAGACGACTGCAAAAAGATGACTGTTTAACAACGTACGACCATTCTTTTCAAGGCCGTAACCGACGATACTACTCCATTACGGAGCAAGGCAAAGCAAAACTTGAAACCTATGTGGACGAATGGAATTGTTATAAATCGAAAGTGGATAAAATCTTATTGGGGGGTATGGGTAATGAGTAAAGAAGATTTTTTATTGCAGCTTGAAAAAGGTCTGAAAAAACTACCCAAACAAGAAGTTGACAACGCAATTGAGTATTACACCGAGTATTTGGAAGATGTCGGGACGGAAAATGAACAGGCAGCAATTAGTGCATTGGGTTCACCCGACAAAGTAGCCTCGCAAATTACTGCCGAATTTGCAGTAAAAGAAATGAAGTCTTCCCCATCCGCCAAAAAAGGAATATCTACTGTTTGGATCGTATTGCTGGCAATATTCGCTTCCCCGATTGCAATTCCCATTGCTCTGACGATTGCTGCTGTTGCACTTTCATTAGTGATTGTATTAATTGCCTTAATTGTTTCTTTTGCGGCAATCTCAATTTCTTTAATAGCAGCGGGAATCATAATGGTTATCGTTGGACTTTGTTTAATCCTGCAGAGCCTTGCCACAGCGGCTTTCTACTTTGGGGCGGGTTTGTTTGTTTTCGGCGTTGGACTGGCAATTATCCCCTTGGTAATCTGGTTGAGCAAAAAAGGGTTTAACGTAATTGCAAAACTTATAAACAAGTGTTTGCCAAGGAGGAAAGCATTATGAAAAAACAACCGATAACAATCCGCTTGATATCCGTCTGTGCGATGGCGGTGGGGCTTGTTTTTATGCTGGTCGGCTTTTTGGGCGGTGCAAAATACAACGTTATCGCCGGATCAAATGGTGCCCATATCGTTAATTCCACACCGCACACTTTAAAGGATCTAACTCTTGACGCTTTCCAATCCGTTGATCTGTCGGTAAGCCAGTCAAATATTGAGTTTATTCCATCGGAACATTACGGAGTAGATATCTGTTACTACGACGATACCAATGAACAGACTTATACCGTGGAAAACGGCACTCTGAAAATATCGGATGCACAGGGTTCAAAGCCCCAATTCTTATGGTTCAATATGAATCTCAGTAATTTACAAACTCCAAATACCATAAAAATTTATTTACCGCCCGATGCTTCCTTAAAAAACATAAAAGTACAAAGCAGTATGGGCAGCCTAAAATTCGACCGGGTTATTTCAGAGAATACTGAAATTCATTTAGATTCCGGAAGTTTGCAGATGCATGACACCGTTTGTGGAAATGCTACGATTGACTTGCATAACGGCAGCAGCACAATGCAAAATGTTAAGGTAAAAAACTTATCTTTTGAAAACGCATACGGCAAAAGCAGTTTTGAGCGTTTAACATTGGATTCCGCACAGGATTCCACAATTAAAGCGCAAAACGGAGAAATCACTATCAAAGATCTAACCTCTGCCGGCCCTATTTTGCTTAACGACACCTACGGTAGTATCCATGTAGATGGTATGAAAGCCAACAGCGTGAAAAGTACTTTGCAAAACGGTAATTATGAAATTCTTAATAGTGAAATAAAGGATTTGACGATTGAGAATTCAATGGGCGGAATTGTAATCAGCAAACTGCAATCCAACGGCTTAAACCTCAAAAGTGGGAACGGCAGCATTACAGTGGATGGAGAACTAAAGGGAGTTTCCACAATTAAGTCGAATTTAGGAAGTGTCAATGTGAAAACTGCACTTGCGCAAAATCAGTATAACTATGATTTTATTTCCAGCCATGGAGGAGTAAAAATCAATGGTCAAAAACAAGAGGAGAACATTCGTCAAAACAGCGGTGCTGAAAACTCACTGTCAATATCCTGTGGTAACGGTGATATCGATGTAAATTTCCAGCCCTAAATTACAATTAAGCGCAAAAAAGCGGTATCGGTTAAAACCGATGCCGCTTAATTTTTATTTTTTACAACTGTACCGCCAGCTTTTCGCCCTTGAAGGTAAGATTGGCATAACCTTTTCTCATATAAGGCAAATCAAAAATAGTATTGGGGTGCTTTGAATTTTCCATAACGGTATGGCAAAGAAATTCATAAATTTTGCTTTTATAATAAACATCGTAGTCACCGGCTACCCAAACCTTTATGGTGTAGTCGATAAAAACAAGCCCTTTCTCCATTAAGCTTTTCATGGCGGCACCACGCTCTTTTACTAATTCCATGGAATCGTTCTCATCGGTAATCCATACATAGTTGAGCGCGGTATTTACAGCTTCCTCCTGGGAACTGTGCAGTTCCAGCCGAACAATTGGAAAGCGCTTTTCTTGCTCCATATTCAGCAGAATTTTCTTTTCTTCCTGTGTTAAATTCAAATTCATCATTTCCTTCCGGTTCATTTAATTATTATTATTGTATACCCATTTTATACTTCCATGCAAGGATTCGCATAACACTTTCGTTAAGTTGTGCCTCACTTACACTGCCATTCTGTACGGCAGCATACAGAGCGTTAAAGTCCTCCGCTATATTAGAGGACAAAAGGATATCGTTTCCGGCATTAAAGGCTGCTACTGACGGGTTTTTACCGCACGTAAAGTCGGGTATGGCCTCCATCGACAAATCATCGGTCATAATAATTCCTGTAAAGCCAAGTTCCTTGCGCAGAATGCTATGTACTTTTGAGGACAGCGAGGCCGGATTATTCGCATCCATGCAGTTTACAATGTTATGTGAAACCAAGACGCACTGCGCCCCCGCATTAATACCCGCCGTAAACGGAAGGAAGTCAGAGCTTGTAAAAGCGCTGTAACTTCGCTTATCGTAAGCAATTCCGGTGTGCGTATCTGCATTATTACCATATCCGGGAAAGTGCTTCAGCGTGCAGGACAAATTCTGGCTGCTGTACGCCTTGACCGATGTCGTAACAAAATCTGCGGTTTTGGCGGCACTTTTGCCAAACGACCTGTCATAAATAAAATCGGATGAATTGGTGGAAATATCACAGACAGGCGCTAGATTCAAATTGAGTCCGAGTGTCTTTAAGGACTTTGCTTTTTTCACGGTATCGTTGTAAATCCCATCCATGCCCGAAAGCTTGAACACCTGCTGCGGTGACCGAAACACACTCCCGGCGAGTGCAGGATGTTTGCTGATGCGAACAACTGTGCCGCCTTCTTCGTCACAACAGAGTATCATTTGCGTCTTACTTGCGTTTTGGTACGATTTCAGCATGCTTTGCACCTGTGCTGTGGTTTTATCCTTAAAATTTGCGGCCATCAGACAGTAGCCGCCCGGTTGATAATCCGCGGCTGTTTTGACTGCACCCGATTCGGGACAGCGAAAAATAAACACCTGCCCCACTTTTTCCTTTAAGGTCATTGTCACCAGCTTACGCTGTGCGGATGTGCTGCAATCACCGAAAATACCGGTGATTACGGGTAATGTGTCTGCGTTTGCTGTGGTGCTTGCAGCAAAACTTTTGGCTGCGCTACCGGAGGCAATCCCCTCATTCACCGGCGTTAGGACAGGCGAACGCGCAGTTTTCACCGTGTCCGCTGCAGATACTTCACTGCTAACCGCAGCACCCGACAAGGGCAGAATCCTATCCAGTGCAGCATCGGCCAGCTTGTAAACGCCAAACACTGCCGCAAAGGCAAATACAATTTCCGCCGCAACCAGCAGGGGGATTCTTGCACGTCGTTTTTTTGTAGTCATATTGTGTCCTCATAAAGGCGAACAACCTGCCGCAATAAACGGCAGGCTGAAATATCAAGATTTGTTTTCTTTCATAAGTTCGCGGTAAAGACGGATATACTCGTTTGCAGAACGTCCCCAGCTGAAATCGCACTTCATGGCGCGTTCCACCAAAATTCTCCAATTTTCCTGATTAGCGTAGCCCTCGAGCGCACGATGGATTGCATTGAGCATATCGCCGCCGTTGTAGGTCTTAAAGGTAAAGCCGTTGCCTTCCCCGTCGCCGCTGTCCTGGATGGAATCCTTTAAGCCACCTGTTTCGCGGACAATCGGGATTGAACCGTAGCGCAGGGCAATCATTTGAGCAAGCCCGCATGGCTCGCTCTTGCTTGGCATCAGCAAAATATCGGTACCGGCGTAAATCTTGCGCGAAAGTTCGGGTACAAAGCCGAAGCACGCACAGAACCTGCCGGGATATTTATTTTGCATATCCTTAAAGAAGTTCTCGTACTCCCAATCGCCCGAACCGAGAACAACAAACTGTGCGTTTGTTTCCCCCATGAACTGGTCGAGCGTTTCCTTTACCAGATCAAGCCCCTTGTGTGGTACCATTCTGGTTACCATCCCAATCAGCGGCACATCGGGGTCCTGATTCAGATTGAGCCTTTCCTGCAAACCTTGTTTGTTTTTCGCCTTACCGGATATATCCTCCGCCGAATACGAGGCAAAAATATCGCTGTCATTGGCAGGGTCATAGCTGACAGTGTCAATTCCGTTTAAAATACCGGAAAGTTTCCACTCCCGCTCTTTCAAAATGCTGTCAAGGTCATGTGAGAACCAAGGGTCGAGAATCTCGCTGGCGTAGGTCGGGCTAACCGTGGTAACACGATTGGCACACTCGATTCCACCCTTTAACAGGTTGATACAGTCGTCATACTCCAAAACCGATATGTCGGAATTCGGAATCCCGAGCACATCCTCGACAACTTCCTTGCCGTACTTACCTTGATACTGAATATTGTGAATTGTCAGAACCGTTTCAATTCCTTTGTACCAGTCGTTATTCGCATAAAATATGCTGAAATAAATCGGCACAAGCGCCGTCTGCCAGTCGTTACAGTGAATGATGTCCGGCTTAAAGTCAATATACGGCAGCATTTCAAGAGCAGCGCGGGACAAAAACGCGAAGCGCTCGGCGTCATCGTAATGGCCATAAAGGCCGTGACGCTTAAAGTAGTATTGATTGTCAATCAGGTAGTAAATTACTCCCCCCGACCTTGCCTCAAACACGCCGCAGTATTGGCGGCGCCATGCGACCGGCACGGAAAGGCTGGTAATAAACTTCATGTTATCCCGCAATTCCTGCGGAATATCTTCGTAAAGCGGCATAACCACACGGCAGCCGATTAATCTTAAGCGGAGCGCTTGAGGCAGGGAACCCGCCACATCTGCCAAACCGCCGGTTGCGGCAAAAGGTCGTGCTTCACTGGTGCAATAGAGTACTTTCATTTTTATTACCCCCTTAGCTGAAATGATAATTTTATAGTTTTACTGAGTTGAATTTTTCAAACAACACTGCCTTTGCTGATAAACACCGGATAAGACTGGAACCCAAGGAGCGAGCGATCATTTTTAATTACAACATCCTTATCGATGATGACATAATTGAGTTTGCAGTTAGCCCCCACGCAGCTATCCTGCATCACGATGCAGTTTTCGACTTTTGCGCCCTTTCCCACATGAACGCCGCGGAACAGGACGCTGTTTTCGACTGTACCCTCAATCACGCAGCCATCTGCAATCAGTGAATTGCTCGCGCTCGAACCGAGCCCGTAACGCGCAGGCATATCGTCACGCACTTTAGTGAAAATCGGCTTGTCGGAATTAAAAAGCTGTGCCCTGACTGCTGGGTCCATCAGCACCATGTTCGCATCAAAATACGAGTTCATAGAACAAATTATCTGTGCAAAGCCTTTAAACTCATACCCATAGATTCGAAATTCAGAAATATTTCTTTGCAAAAAATCGCGCTTAAAATTATAAAGATTACGGCTTAAGCAGTCTGCTATCATTTTCATTAAAAGTTCACGTTTAATCAGTAGCATGTTCAGGCCGTAATCACACTCACCATCCGTATTCGGGTTGATGAGCATGTCGCGTACGCGGCTGTCTGGTTCAATGGTGTAAACCGACGGATCGCAAATCTTCTCAGGCAGCTTACCGTGACGGTAAATAACGGTGATATCGGCATTATGCTTGATATGAGAAGATACAACATCGGTAAAATCAATGTTGCACACAACATCGCAGTCAGTCAGAAGAACAAATTCCTCTCTTGAATTAGCCAAAAAAATGTTGATGGAAGAAAGCGACTGTACCCGGCTGTTGGATTGGGTGCACTCACCGCTGAAAGGCGGAAGCATAAAAAGCCCTTCGCGCTTACGGGACAAATCCCACGCTTTACCGGAGCCGAGGTGATCCATTAGGGACTGGTAGTTGCTCTTTGTGATTACACCGACCTTATTAATGCCGGAATTCACCATGTTGGAGAGTGGAAAGTCAATCAAGCGGTATCTGCCGCCAAAGGGAACAGAACCCATGGTACGTTTTTCGGTTAGTTCGCGAATTTTTTCCTCATCAACATTTGAGAAAATTAATCCAAGTACATTATTTCCACGCATTATTTTGCCGCCTCCTCTGCCAGTTTTTCGGCATCTATCATTGCTTTGGGCGGAATCGTTGTGCCCGGGGCGATGACACAGCCATTGCCAACAACAGCAATACCCCACTCATTTTTATTTTTAATATCCTCGGGACGCGCGCCAACAACAGCGCCTTTACCGATGACTGCGTTTTCAGATACAATAGCATATTGCACAACTGCGTTTTCTTCCACTCTGGAGCCCGGCATGATGATGGAGTCCTTCACGACCGCACCCGGGGCGATGTAAACACCCGCGAACAGTACTGCGAAATCAATTTCGCCGTAAACGTTACAGCCCTCGGCAACAAGCGAGTTCTGTACCTTTGCACTATCTGCAATATAATGCGGGGGCATGACGGGGTTGCGGGAATAAATTTTCCAGTTTTCCTCGTTTAAATCAAGCTGTATGTTCGGATTGAGCAAGTCCATATTTGACTCCCACAGGCTGTCAACCGTTCCAACATCCTTCCAGTAACCTTCAAAACGATAAGCAAACATACGCTCACCGGCATTAAGCATGGCAGGAAGAACATCCTTACCGAAGTCATTGGAGGACTTTGCATTGGCCTCATCAGCCTCAAGATATTTGCGCAGCTTGCTCCATGTGAACACGTAAATTCCCATGGAAGCCTTGTTGCTCTTGGGTACCTTAGGCTTCTCATCAAATTGATAAATTGAGCCGTCCTTGTTGGTGTTGAGGATACCAAAACGCGAAGCTTCATCCAACGGGACCTCGATTTCAGCAATCGTGCAGTCAGCTTCCTTCTCCTTGTGAAAAGCAAGCATTTTGGAATAGTCCATCTTGTAAATATGGTCACCGGAAAGAACGACAACATATTCCGGATTATATCTTTCAATATACTGAATGTTTTGGTAAATGGCATTTGCCGTTCCCTTGTACCAGTCTGACTTGCGGCTGCGTTGGTAAGGCGGAAGTACGCGGACACCGGCGTTCATGCTGTCCAAATCCCAAGGCTGGCCGCTGCCGATGTACTCATTTAACACGAGCGGTTGATACTGGGTGAGCACGCCCACGGTTTCGATACCGGAATTTACGCAGTTGGAAAGCGGAAAATCGATAATGCGATATTTCCCCCCGTACGGTACTGCGGGTTTCGCAAGATACTTTGTTAACACTCCTAGTCTGCTGCCTTGGCCGCCAGCAAGCAACATGGCGACTACCTCTTGTTTTGGCAACATATTAATTCCCTCCTTTATGAATTACTTTATATTTTAGTTGTTTTTTTCTTTACTGCTTTTGTTCCTGCTGTCAGTGCAGCTGACGTGGGGGCTTTCTTCACCTTGCGGCGGCGGCATTTAAGGAAAATAACCGACATCGGCGGCAAAGTCAAGTCAATGGACTGCTCACAGCCGTGCATCGGCTTTCCATTGGTATGGATGTCACTGCCGTTGGTGATTCCGCTTCCACCGTACTCATTGCTGTCGGAAGAAAATATCTCGGCGTAGGTTCCCGCAACCGGCACCCCAATCGCGTAACCATCGCGCTGCTCCTGCTGAAAATTACAGACAATAATTACCTCATTGCCGGTTTTGTCAATTCTGCGGAAAGCGATAACGCTCTGAGTGTAATCGTCGCTGGAAATCCAAGAGAATCCCTCCCAGGTGAAATCGTACTCCCAAAGAGGTGATGTATCAAGATAGAAATGGTTCAATTCCTTAAAGAACTTGTGCAGCAGCTGATGCTGCGAACAATCGAGCAGCGGCCAGTCAAGCCCCTGTTCGTAATTCCACTCGATACGCTGACCAAATTCGGTACCCATAAAAATAAGTTTTTTACCCGGATGAGCCATCATGTAACACATGAACGCGCGGACACCCGCAAATTTTTGCTCTTCGCTGCCCGGCATTTTGTTAATCAGAGAGCGTTTGCCGTGTACGACTTCGTCGTGTGAAATCGGCAGGATGAAATTTTCCGAAAATGCGTATACAAAGGAAAAAGTAATATTGTCGTGGTTAAATTTACGGTACATCGGCTCAAGCGACATATAATGCAGCATATCGTTCATCCAGCCCATATTCCATTTGTAGTTAAAACCGAGGCCGCCGCAGAAAGTTGGTTTGGAAACCATCGGCCACGAGGTTGACTCCTCAGCAATCATCATCACATCCGGGAAAAGCTCAAATACAGATTCATTCAGCTTTTGCAGGAACGCAACGGCCTCCAGATTTTCCTTGCCGCCGTTTTTGTTTGGAATCCACTCGCCGTCCTTACGGCTGTAATCAAGGTATAGCATGGATGCGACTGCATCCACACGAATTCCGTCAATATGGTATTTTTCAAGCCAGAACACGGCGCTTGAAATTAAAAAACTGATAACCTCGTTACGGCCATAGTCAAACACAAGTGTACCCCACTCCTTGTGCTCCCCCTTACGTGGGTCCGCGTATTCGTAACAGGGTGTACCGTCAAATTTGGAAAGCCCGCATTCGTCCTTAGGGAAGTGTGCCGGAACCCAATCCATAATTACACCGATACCGGCTTTATGGCATTTTTCCACAAAGCTCATAAATTCCTTCGGTTCACCAAAGCGCGACGTAGGCGCAAAATATCCGGTAACCTGGTAACCCCATGAACCATCATAGGGATACTCAGTGATTGGCATTAGTTCAATATGTGTGTAACCCATGCTTTTCACATAGGGTACAAGCTCGTCGGCAAGCTTATCGTAGGAAAAAACATTGCCATCCGCGTATCTGCGCCAGGAGCCCATATGTACTTCATAGATATTCACCGGCTGACCGTAATGCTTTTTTGCCGCTTTGTGCTTCATCCACGCATCATCGCTCCAGTTGTAGCCCTCTATGTCATAGTATTTGGAAGCATTGCCCGGACGGGTTTCAAAGTGGTACGCATAAGGGTCGCTCTTAAAGGTTTGTCTGCCGTCTGCACCTTCCACACAGAATTTATAGGTCTGATACTGCTGAATGACGAACGGCAGGTAGCATTCCCAAACACCGTCACTGATTTTTTCCAGCGGATTTTCATCGGGCTTCCACTCGTTAAAATCGCCGGTAATTGAAACAGCTTTGGCATTTGGTGCCCACACGCGGCAAACCATACATTCTTTCTCATCCATTACAGTCTTATGTACACCCATGAATTCGTATGATTTAATATTAGTTCCCTGGTGGAACAAATAAAGCGGCAGGTTTCCGTTATTTGATGCACTGTTTTTTTGCATTTTAAACAACTCCCTTTTGGTTTTAATCGCTCCTTAAGTTTCTTTAGATTTATAATATCACAAACTGCCAAAATAGCAAGCTTTTAGTAATATATTTGTAGTATTTCGTAACTCTAGTTAAAGTTTTTTGGTTAATTTGTTACAAAAATCATACTTTTCGGGTGGTAACAAACTGCCCGATATCAACAGTATAGCACTGACTCGGTGTCGATTTTTGTGAATATGAGGGAAAGCAAAAAGCCTATCAGCGAACAAGCTATAATAACGTATTACTAATAGCTTACCCGCTCAATCCGTTTGTGCCAAGTTATGTTGAATTTGCACATCAATTCAAAAATCTATTGATTTATTTTAGAACATGTTGTACTATAAACAAGTGTGGAAAAGTATTACTTTTAACTGTTGGATTTTGTCTTCTGGCTTTTGGTTTTTCGCAAAACACTGCGTTGTTCTTGCGATTTTGATTTTGACACCGATATGTTTTTGTTAGAATATCCATGAGACTTTTTATCTAAAGAAAGGTGGGTTTTATATGAAAGACTTATTTATGAAAATACTCCATGATGTAATGGCTGGTGAGAGCGCCGTTCTGGTAACCATTATCGCCAGCTCTGGCTCCACGCCGCGCGGCGCCGGCGCCCGCATGGTTGTATGCTCAAACGGAAAAACCTTTGGCACCATCGGCGGAGGAGCCGTGGAACTTCGATCACAAGAGCTTGCCCTAGAGGTGCTCAAAAAGAAGGAGTCTTACTCCAAAGGTTTTAAGCTTGCCCCTAACCAGGTTGCCGATTTGGGAATGATTTGCGGCGGTGATGTGACCGTATATTTTCAGTTCTTTGAGGGCAGTAATCAAAAAAGCATTGCACTGCTGCAAAAAATCATAGAGCTTTTCGGCAAAGACAAGGATTCATGGATTATTACGGAAATTACCGACAACACTGCTTGGAACATGTATGTTTACGAGTCAGGGACGGGGGTTTTCGGCACAGACAGCCTTGACTGTACAGAACTTGCACCCATGTTGGGCAACCGCGGCATTTTAAACATGCTCAACAACAAAAAGTATTATACCGAGCCTTTAGTTCAGGCAGGCAGAGTGTGCGTTTTCGGCGGCGGTCATGTCGCGCAGGAGCTGGTTCCCGTCCTAAACCACATTGGCTTTCGCTGCCTTGTAGTGGATGACCGTCCTGAGTTTGCCAATGCTAAACTTTTCCCTGCTGCAGAAGAGGTAAAACTGAACGATTTCTCCGATATCAGCAAAAGCATAGAAATTCGTCCCTGCGACTATGTGGTAATCATGACCAGAGGACACCAAAACGATTACAATGTGCTCGTGCAGGCAATGCGCACCCAGGCGTGCTACATTGGCCTCATAGGCAGCCGAAACAAAATTGCAGCTACCTTTAAAAAGCTGACCGATGAAGAAGGGTTTGCCGCGGAAGATTTAAAACGCATTCACACACCCATCGGCTTGGACATTCAGGCAGAATCTCCGGCAGAAATCGCTATCAGCATCGCAGGGGAGATGATTCAGATACGAGCAGCACATAGGGCTACCTAAGTGTTGAAAGGCGGCACGGCTGTGAAATATGATTGTTTGTTTTTACAGGGAGACACAAAAGTAGGCAAGTCTACATTGCTTATGCAGAACCTACAGCCATACCTGCGCGATGCAGGTGGCTTTGTGGTACAGCGTATGACACAAGACGGGGTTAACCGAGGATTCTGCCTACAGGCCCTTTCCTCCCCGCCCCCGGCGCTGACAATTCCATATGACGCACAAAAAAACAATGTTTTTATTGAGTATACCCCACAGGGATGGCAGCAATACCCAGAGGTGTTTGCTCATGCGGGCGCTGCTCTGCTCGATGCTCACGCGCTCGCGGGGAAAAAACTGATTGTACTGGATGAAGTCGGCGGCGTTGAGCTGCTGTCGCCGGAGTTCCACCGAGCGCTTTACTTGACGCTGGGCGGAGAAACTCCGTGTATCGGGGTTTTAAAATCGGTATGTAATCGGGGAAAAATGAAAGATAAGCTTTTTATGGAAAGTGACTACGAACAACTATGCCGGCAACTATTTACGGATATCAGCGAACGCTTCGGCGGAAAAATAATCACTATGACTGAAAAAAATCGCCCTTTGGTTCAAAAAGAAATTCAGGACTTTTTACATACGATTCCCGAAATCTGATTGATTTGTACCATCGTTATATTATATAAAAAATAACGAAGCGGCTGATTTATGGAGGGAATTATGGCATATAGCAAAAAAAACACAATGCGGTTTTCCGTATTAATTATTTTCTTTCTTATTTGCTTTTTTGTTTCTTTTATGTTGGGGCGGTATCCAATTTATCCGCCTGAACTAATAAAGATTCTTCTATCCAAGGTGATTGCGGTGGAACCTACGTGGAAGCCGGAAATGGAAACAATTTTGTTTCAAGTCAGAATGCCGCGAATCATCATGGCATGTGTGGTTGGAGCAGCACTTTCCTGTGCAGGTGCAGCTTTTCAAGGAATCTTTCAAAACCCAATGGTATCGCCGGATGTACTAGGAGTCTCCGCAGGAGCAAGCTTTGGGGCCGCCATGGCGATTTCTTTCTCTTTCGGCTATTTTGGTATTTCGCTCTGCTCCTTTGGCTTTGGTTTGTTGACGGTTTGTCTCGTTTACATCATCAGCAGCCATGTGAAAAACAACCCGGTACTGGGACTGGTACTAACGGGTATGATGGTGGGTTCTCTGTTTTCCTCTGCTACCTCTTTTTTAAAACTAATAGCAGACCCAAATGACGTACTTCCCGCCATAACCTACTGGCTTATGGGCAGTTTGGCATCAATCCGGCAACAGGATGTACTGTTCGCTTCTCCCCCCATTATCATTGGCATAATACCTATTTTTTTATGGCGTTGGAAAATCAACATTCTCACTATGGGGGATGAAGAGGCGCAAACCATGGGTGTCAATGCGGGAAAACTACGCGTCTACATCATCCTGTGCGCCACTCTGATTACTGCTGCCAGCGTATCGGTCAGCGGCATGATTGGCTGGGTAGGACTTATCATTCCTCACTTTGCCCGCATGATTGTCGGCTGTGATTACCGCTCCATGCTGCCGGCCTCTATGCTGCTGGGCGCAAGCTATCTGCTAATTGTAGACAACTTTGCAAGACTGATGTCCACTTCAGAAATCCCCCTTGGCATTTTAACTGCGTTTGTAGGCGCACCATTCTTCTTGTATCTGATTTTAAGGGAGGGTAAAAAAGCATGAGCGTTGATGTGCAAAATGTAAGCTTTAGCTACGGATTGTGGCAGGTGTTAAAGAATGTCAGCTTTTCAGTTTCATCAGGGGAACTTCTCTGTGTATTGGGTCCAAACGGTGTGGGAAAAAGCACTCTTTTCCGCTGTATGCTCGGTCTGCTTAAAAATTACCATGGCACAATTTTGATTGATGGTGAGGACAACAAGATTTTAAAGACAGAAAAACTGGCACAAAAAATTGCATATATCCCTCAGTCACATTCCTCGGTGTTTCCTTATACAGTGCTGGATATGGTCTTAATGGGTACCACCGCCAAATTGGGCAAACATGTTCTGCCCGGCCAAAAGCAGCAGGGATTGGCATTGGAAGCACTAAACAGACTGGGCATTTTTCATTTGGCAGAACGCAGCTACACCCAAATCAGCGGCGGTGAGGCTCAATTGGTGCTTATCGCAAGGGCGATTGCCCAACAGGCAAAGATTCTGGTAATGGATGAACCAACGGCGAATTTGGACTATGGAAACCAAATCCGCGTGATGGAAGAAACTAAAAAGCTGACTCAGCATGGATACACCATTATTCAATCGACACACAATCCCGAACAGGCATTTCTGTATGCCGATAAGGTATTGGTAATGATGAACGGTACGGTTGCCCAAACAGGAACCCCGAAAGACGTACTCAGTGAAGATCTGCTGTTTAAGCTGTATGGCGTACACATCCAATTGTACGACCTATGTTCGGGTAATGTGCGAGTATGTGTGCCGGTTCAATAAATATAGGAGGAACAAGTATGTGGGAATTATATGATAAGCTATTAGAAGGAGTACCCGATGATTTATTCGTTGATGAAGTGATTTGCGGACATTCATGGACCATGGTACGCAGTGGAGAAAATGTGGGCATGGCCATGACCGTTGATGGAACCACTCGCCCACTCACAAAAGAATGCGATTTTGTGGGTATGTCACTGAAAGAACTGGGAACCGGCGTAAAATCATGGAATTTTATCGAGGCAAGCATAGGCTTAGCGGCCATAAATGCTTATTACAACACCCCGGTAATGGCAAAGCAAAATGGCATCTCTTTGACAGGCGAATCCGGATATGCAGAAAAGCAGGATGCTTTTATTGCCTGTCAAAACGACATAAGAGGAAAAAAGGTTGGAATTGTGGGACACTTCCCCTATTTAGAGGAACGCGTTGCTCCCATCTGTCAGATGTCCATATTGGAGAGATATCCCCGCAACGGAGACTACCCGGATACAGCTTGCGAATATATTCTGCCCGAACAGGATTATGTTTTTATGACCGGCTGTACCCTTATCAATAAAACACTGCCCCGACTGCTTGAGTTAACAAAAAATGCCAATGTAGTGCTGGTCGGCCCCAGTGTACCGATTACACCGTTGTTGTTCGATTTCGGTGCCGACAATCTTTCCGGCTTTATTGTAACCGATCCGCAAACCTGCTCGCATACGGTGGGAAGCGGAAACTCAATGACTGTATTCTCATCCGGAAAACTTATCCGGTTATTAAAATAAAAAAGGAGAGTTAAAAATGCCATACAAAAGATTTGCAACGCTATTTTTAGCGTTGATGCTCGTCATTGGCAGCTTTACCGGATGTTCTGCAAAGCAGAATACCGTGTCCTCATCCATCTCTTCTGCCAGTGTCGCACCGTCCCAGCCTTCCCCGGAGGCTCAAGCAGCAACCAGGAGCTTCACGGATTCCTGCGGACGAACAGTCGAAATTCCGACCAATATCACCAAAATTGCCCCTTCCGGTTCACTTGCACAAATTGTCCTGTATTCTCTTTGCCCCGATAAGCTGATTGGTTTGTCCGGTAAATTCAGTAATACGGCTAAGAAATTCATTGATGCAAAGTACACTGACCTGCCGGTTTTCGGACAGTTTTACGGAAAAAATGTGAATATGAACATAGAAGCTATCGCCGCCGCTAAGCCGCAGATTATCATTGACATCGGCGAGAAAAAAAAGACCGTTAAGCAGGATATGGACGGTATTCAGAAACAGGTAGGCATCCCGGTTATCTTCGTCGAAGCCACTTTGGACACGATGTCAAAAGCTTACCTAACCCTCGGAGACATTCTTTCCGAGAATGATCAAGCTGAAAAACTTTCCGATTACTGTGTTCAAACCATGGCAGACGCTAAGGAAAAAAGCGCATCCATTCCGGAATCTAAGCGTGTTAAAATTTATTATGCAGAGGGCAAGTCGGGTCTGCAAACCAACCCTGCCGGTTCTATTCACGCAGATGTAATCGATATGATTGGTGCGGTCAACGTAGCGAAAATTCCGATTACAAGTGGCACCGGGGGCAATGAAGTTTCGATTGAACAGATTCTTAAATGGGCGCCTGACGCGATGCTTTTCGGCCCTAACAGCATTTACGGTACTGTAGAAAAAGACTCGCTTTGGAAGGATTTTTCCGCCATCAAGAACCACAAAGTTTATGAGGTTCCCGATGGACCATACAACTGGATGGGGCGTCCGCCTTCAATTAACCGTCTTATCGGTATTAAGTGGCTGGGTAATCTGCTGTATCCTGACGTATACCAGTACGATATGGTAAAAGAAGCAAAGGACTTTTACACCCTATTCTACCATTGTACGCTTACTGATGATCAGGCAAATAGCCTGTTGAAAAATTCCACCTTAAAAAAATAAGAAAAGCAAGATCGTCTGCAAATGGCGATCTTGCTTTCTTCATTGATGAGCAAAACTAAAAGAAATTAATCCCATTTTTCATAGTAATACTCTACAACTATTTTCTATATGTATATAAAATTATGTACTTATTTTTAATTACATATTGACAAATCGTTAATAATGTCTATAATGAATATTGTCAAGTGAATATTTAAGAAGTGTGTAACTGATTCGATCAGGCATAAACTTTCATGAAATTTAAATTTTTATGATGGTTTATGCCTTTTATTTTATAAAACATTTTAAATTGGAGCAACCTGTCCCTTGCACCTTCTATGTTATCATACGATTAACCTAAAAAGGTTGTTCAGCGTAATCAGCTTATAGAAATCAGTTGAGTGAGTTACAATTTCACATGTAATGTATGAAATAATGCAACATCTAAGTAGAGGGGATGCAAATGAATTATCGGGTAGCCAAAGTATTTAACAGTAACGCAGTTTTGGCCCAGGATGAGGTGGAAAACCAGGTCGTCCTCATGAGTAAAGGAATCGGTTTTGGCAGGCATACAGGTGAAATTATTAAAGACAGCACCACCGGAGATCAAAAAATATTTTACATACTCGATGACAATGTCAATACAGTTAAGATGAATCAAATTGACGGTGAAGTAAAAAAAATAGAACAGGTTACAAGCGAAATTATTGAGGTGGCACGAGATCGGCTGCAAATTGATAACGATAAGCTTTATAGTGCTTTGGTTGACCATATTACCTTTGCAATTGAGTGCTTACATATGGGATTGCCGATTGATAACCCATTTTGCGGTGAAATTGCAATTCTTTACAGTCAGGAATATGAAACGGCACAGATAGCGGCTGAAATCATCAAAGAGCGTATTGGTGTGGAAATTGGCGATGCGGAAACAGGCTTTATTGCTCTGCACCTTTACTCTGCGCGTAAAAACAAGCACATACGCACAGCAATGAAAAACACACGGGTTTACAGCGAAGTTTTAACCATGGTTGGCAACTCAATTGGAAAAAAACTGGATAATTCTCACTCCCCCGCAAAAAGTTTTTTACTTTCCATCCACTGTCTCATTACGTTAACTTCACATAACAATCCGATCAACATGAGCTTAAAGCAGCAGATTAAGCTTAGCCTGTCAGGTTCATATGCAACAGCAGTACAGGTTGCAAAATTAATAGAGAAAGAAATGGACATTCAACTTTGTGAAGATGCGGTTGCATTTATTGCTGTGGATATTGAAAAACTCAGACAATTGTAACCTATTCGAGGGAACTCGATTAAAAATATTATCTTTTAGGAGGAGAAACAATGCAAAAGGTTTTAGCGGCACTTCAAAAACTAGGCAAATCTTTAATGTTACCAATCGCAACGTTACCTATCGCGGGTCTATTACTTAGGTTTGGGCAATCAGACTTGCTCAATATTCCCTTCATAGCAAATTCCGGTAATGCTTTATTTACTAACCTTCCAATTTTATTTGCAATCGGTATTGCAGTTGGATTAGCAAAAGACAATCATGGCGCATCAGGTTTGGCCGGTGCAGTTTGTTATTTTGTTCTGACAGCATCTAGCCAAGCAGTAAACAAAGCATTACAGGTACATACTATGTTTACGCCTCAAGGCGGAATGCCAAAAGAATTAAAAGAAATTGACTTGGCATGTTTTGGCGGCATTATTGCCGGTGTTGTTGCCGGCTTGCTTTATAACCGTTTTAAAGACACAAAACTACCGGATTGGCTCGGATTCTTTGGTGGCAGAAGATTTGTCCCAATTGTATCGGGCGGTGCTTCCTTAGTAGTCGGTGGCGTTCTTGGCTTGATCTGGCCAACTGTTCAAAACGGTCTTGACGCAACATCTAAATGGATGATATCAAGCCATGGTGCTGGTGAATTTCTATATGGCTTCCTAAATCGTCTACTTTTACCATTGGGACTACATCATGTAATTAATACACCAATTTGGTTCCAATTTGGCGACTACACAGGTGCTGATGGTACCGTGGTTCATGGTGATATCTTCCGTTTTCTTGCCGGTGACCCAACAGGTGGTCATTTTACAGCAGGCTTCTTCCCAATTATGATGTTTGCCCTGCCTGCAGCTGCATTTGCAATGTATGTCTGTGCCAAAAAAGAAAACAAAGCAGCCGTTGGCGGCGCTCTTTTCTCAGTTGCATTTACCGCTTTCTTATGCGGTATTACAGAGCCAATTGAATTTATGTTTATGTTTTTAGCACCTGTATTGTATTTAATTCACGCTGTATTAATGGGTTTATCCCTTGTTGTTTGCAGTATGTTTGGTATTCATGACAGTTTCGCTTTCTCAGCAGGTCTAACCGACTACTTGCTCAACTGGCGTATTGCCCAAAACGGATGGATGATTATTCCAATCGGACTTGCTTTTGCTGTTGTATACTTCTTCCTGTTTGTATTCTTCATTAAAAAGTTCAACCTTAAAACTCCGGGCCGTGAAGATGATGACGAAACAGCCAGCTTCTCAAAACTTGTGGATGATCAAGGTTTTGATGCACTTGCAAAGCAATACATATCGGCTCTTGGCGGTGCAGAAAACATTAAGGAAATCGACTCCTGCATCACTCGTATTCGTCTTGTGCTTGTCAGCAACAAAGAGCTTGATGAAAAGGCCTTTAAGGCACTCGGTGCTTCCGGTGTAATGAAAGCCGGTACTCAGGTAACTCAAGTTATCGTTGGCACAAAGGCAGAGCTTTTAGTTGATGCTATGAAGAAATTCATTCCAGAAAAAGTCTCAGTAACAGCGTAACATTTATCGTACACTATACAATTCCCTCCCCTGTATAAAGCGGGGGAGGGACATTATATTCATCGTAAATATTGTACCGGTTTTACCGGGAATAAATAACGGAGGTCTATCATGCAGCTATTCAGCAGAGATAAAAAAAATGTGATATTAGCTCAGCAAACGGGCAAAGCAATTGTAATGGCAGAAGTACCCGACCCTGTGTTTGCCAATAAGGTTTTAGGTGATGGAATTGCAATTATCCCCAGCAGTAATGAAGTTTTTTCCCCGGTATCGGGAACTATCGTACAAATTGCACATACACTCCACGCAATCGGAATTGAAAGTGATGATGGGATTGAAGTATTAGTTCACCTTGGAATTGATACGGTTAAATTGAACGGGGAAGGCTTTACCTGCCACGTGGAAGTTGGTCAGCATGTTACCGCGGGCGACAAATTAATGGATATGGATATTAAATCGATAGAAGCGAAGGGCTATAACACAATTTCTCCCTGTATAATTACAAATCTTGATGATGTAAAAAATTTAGAGTTTAAAACCGGTAATGTAATCGGCGGCGAAGCCACTGTAATGATGTATAAAAAATAGTGTACCCTCAGGGCAAAGCCATTAATATTAATTAAGAAAATCAAAGGAAGGACTCGCTAAAATTTTGGCGGTCGTTCCTTTTTTATTTTGTATCTCAGTGCTTTTTTGCTTAACCACCCCAATCGTATAAATTCGATAATATTTTAATAACGATATCTTTAGTTGCATAAAAAACACCTCTTATCAAAGTACAAAAGTACTTGATAAGAGGTGTTAAACCATCAAAAGCTTAGCAATAAAACTAAATTATTTATGGTCTACAATGTTCATGTGCTTAATGAGGTCTAATACCTTGTTGGAATAGCCCCACTCATTGTCGTACCAGGATACAAGCTTTACGAAATGATCATTCAGCATGATACCGGCATTCTTATCAAAGATAGAAGTGCGGGAATCAGTAAGGAAGTCGGAAGAAACAACTGCGTCCTCAGTATAGCCGAGGATATTCTTCATTTCGTTCTCGGAAGCTTCTTTTACAGCTGCACAAATCTCATCATAAGTTGTAGGCTTTGCAAGACTTACTGTTAAGTCAACAACAGAAACGTCCAGTGTAGGAACACGCATGGACATACCGGTTAATTTTCCCTTAACCTCAGGAATAACAAGTGCACAAGCTTTTGCAGCGCCTGTTGAGGAAGGAATGATATTGCCGGCTGCTGCACGGCCGCCTCTCCAGTCTTTGCTGGAAGGTCCGTCAACGGTCTTCTGAGTAGCTGTCGTGGAGTGAACGGTTGTCATAAGGCCTTCAACAATACCAAACTTGTCATTGATTACCTTAGTTAAAGGAGCAAGGCAGTTTGTTGTGCAGGAAGCATTGGAAACAACCTTCATGTCCTTTGTATAGGTTTCGAGGTTAACACCGCAAACAAAAGTTGGTGTATCGTCCTTGGCAGGAGCGGAAATAACAACTTTCTTTGCGCCGGCTGCGATATGAGCGGAAGCCTTGTCGGTTGTGCAGAACACACCGGTGGACTCAACTACATACTCAGCGTCAATTTTGCCCCACGGAATTTGAGAAGGATCCTTCTCAGCATAGACATTGACCTTCTTGCCGTTAACAACAAGCTTGCCGTCTTCTGCTTTGATGCATCCGTCAAAATGGCCATGCATGGTGTCATACTTGACCATGTAAACCATGTAATCAACATCGATAAATGGGTCATTAATACCCACAATTTCAAATGTTTCCGGCTGAGCTACGGCTGCACGGAATACCAGACGACCGATGCGGCCGAAACCGTTAATACCAATTTTAATAGACATAAAACTTTTACCTCCTGAAATTTTAATGTTTCTTCTTATTATTTTATAGCATTTCAAGCTATTTTACAAGTCATTTGACATAAGTTTAACTAACAATTTTTAATTTAGTCCTGTATAAACGGGCTTTTTACCCGCTCAGTAAATTTTTCTTCGCTAAGATATGCTTTTTGCAGAAATTCCAAACAGCTTTCCTGCTTGGGCACAGCATCCGGCTGCACATCGGTATCCGCTTTGTTTACCTCTGCTTTTTCAGTCAAGTCCTCCTGTTTTGCTGCAATTCCAGGTAAACGAAAAACTGCCATGAGAAAAGCAATCATATACAGCGCAAGCAAAATGTTTACCATGTGCAGACCCACCGGGAATGAGCTTGTTCGGCTCATTCCCGAAAAGAGCAGCACCGCGCTTGGAACTCCTGTCACCAATGCCATCAAAACAGCGGGAAGTCCAAATACATAAAGCATTTTTCCGCTTTTTTGAGCATCGATACCTGCAAACACTTTGGCCTGTGCAAAAAGGAACAAAAGGACAAAAATCACAGTAAAAGTATCATAAATATTCTCGGAAATATTGACGACCGACACATAAGTGATGAAAAGCGTAATGAGGCACGCACAACCCCACAAAGAAGGGACGAGCGACAAAAGGGGAATTTTTGCAAATATATTCTGCCCTATGGCAAAGTTATACGCAGTCAAAATGAGAATAACACCCGCTAAAATCCCGACAATTGATAAAATCGTATACGCGATTTGGTTTTTGTGTTCATTTCCGCTCAAAGAACTTAGGACATACTGAAAAATAACGCCCAAACCGGTCAGCGCACAGAGGACTGCCGTAGGAATGCTGCGAATCGGGCTGTAAGTCCGCTGCCGTTTATCCATTGCGCATATCACAATCATCAGTACAACTCCGACCACAAGTCCAATGGAGATAATCGCGGTCGTCTTGTTGCCATCGGTGTAAAATCCCGTATCCTGATCCACTAAAAACAAGATTTGATAAATTCTGGTTGGCAAAGTGACAAGCAGTGTAACTGCAAACACAATCCATGCATTTCTAATCTTCATGACAAAATTCGTCCTTCCAAAATCACTATTTACTTCTCTCATTAATAGGTACATACAGTTTGCTCTTTGACAGAGAACGGTAAGCCGGGCGCATAATTCTGCCACAGGTTTCCATTTCCTCAATACGATGCGCACACCAGCCTGCAATACGTGAAATGGCAAAAAGCGGCGTGTAAAGGTCGCTCGGGATTCCAAGCATCTCATAAACAAGGCCGGAATAAAAATCCACATTAGCCGAAATTACCTTTGACTCCCCCTTGACCTTTGCAAACGCATTGGGTGAAAGTTTTTCCACTCTCTCAAACAGCTCGAATTTTTTGAGCATGTCTCTCTCCCCTGCCATCTTGCGCGCTCTGTTCTTTAAAATAACGGCTCTTGGGTCGGACAGCGTGTAAACCGCATGCCCCATACCATAAATCAAGCCGGAATGATCCGCTGCCGCACCGCGGACTATTTTTTCGAGGTAGTTTTCAACCTCGGTTTCATCCTCCCAATTATGTACATTTTCCATCACATCGTTCATCATCATCATAACGCTATGATTTGCACCGCCGTGACGCGGGCCCTTTAAGGAACCGATTGCCGCAGCAATCGAAGAATAAATATCCGTCCCGGTGGAAGAAAGCACCCTCGCCGTGAAGGTTGAATTGTTACCGCCGCCATGCTCCGCGTGGAGAATCAGGCACAGGTCAAGAAGCTTGGCCTCCTCATCGGTAAACATGCGGTCAGGCCGTATAGCGTTCAGAATCGACTGCGCCGTGGAATGAGACGGGTCAATCGGATGAAAATACATGCTCTGCTTATCAAAATGGCGGCGCTTCACCTGATAGGCATACGTCATGATTGTGGGCATGCGCGCAATCAGCTGAATGGCCTGCCGCATATTATTTTTTAACGATGTATCATCCGGATTATCGTCATAGGAATATAACGCTAGAACAGAACGCGCAAGCTTATTCATAATATTCTTTGACGGAGCCTTAATAATCATATCCTCAGCAAAATACTCCGGCAGCTCACGATAGCTATTGAGTACTTTACAAAATGACTTAAGCTGTTCCGCGTTCGGCAGGTCGCCGAAAAGCAGGAGCCACGCAATCTCTTCAAAACCAAAACGATTCTCCGCTATGCAACCATCCACGATGTTGTTAATGTCGATACCGCGGTAAGTGAGCTTGCCCGCGTCTGGAATACGTTCGCCATCAGCAATTAAGTAGCCATGAACATTACAAATCATCGTTAACCCGGCCATCACACCCGTACCATCCGGATTTCGCAGACCACGTTTCACTTGATATAGTTCAAATTTATCCGGCGGAATCTTGTTGTTTGTCCTAAATTCATTACACAGACTCTCAAGTCCCGGGTTATCTTCCTCAAGAATAATTTCTGCCATATATAAACACCATTTTCCCCACGCAAAATAAGTCCAAAAACACCCCACCTGTTCCGCGTGAAAGAACCGGCGGTTCTGCTGGAATATCCCAATAAATCTCCACTATTATAATATAACACAGAGGTGGTAAAGTCAAGCAATTTGGTTTTGACAAAATAACTGATTTTGCAGCAATATTAGTTCAATATTTCATAATTATGTTATTTTTTTATGAATATGAAATATATTTGTGAAATTATGAATAATTTCTAATAGCTACATGTAAAATGTATCATGGTAATCACGATGGCAAGGGAGTGTATAAAATGAAAGGCAAAGCAATGTTGGCCCTGCTGCTGTTCTTAATTATGTTTTTGGTACCGTTTTTGTCAATGGGTGCAAAGATTCCGGACAAGACCGGCACGTCTTCAAAGAGGCAGCAGCCAAGCAGCGCTGGCAGCGGCAGCAGTGGCAGTAATAGCAAGCCTCCAGTGCAGAACTCCTCGCAGTTTAAAATACTGGATACCAAAAGCGGCAAAATTATCACAGCCGACGACCACAGTTTTCTTTATGCAGCTATCGCAACCGAGATGTCACCAGACGCCCAGCCGGAAGCTCTGAAAGCACAGGGTGTGGCTGCCTATACCTATTACAGCCGTCTGCGTAAGCAGCAAAAACAAAATCCAACATCCACGTTGAACGGGGCTGATTTTTCCGCAGACACGCAAGGCTGGCAGATATACGTTACAAAAGAGCAAATGAAAGAACGCTGGGGTGATAATTTTGATACATATTACAATAAGCTCACCCCTGTTGTAAACGCAATTTTCGGTCAGGTGCTCAAGAGTGACGGCGACCTGGCTGATACGACCTACTATGCAATTTCCTCTGGCAACACAGAAACTTCTGAAGATATCTGGGGGGGAAAGTGCAAATACCTCGTGTCGGTGGCAAGCCCTGGAGATATCTTTGCGGGCGGATACCAGACAACGGTAGGAATGACTGCGGACCAGTTCAAAACAGCCATCCTAAAAACAGCACCGAAAGCAAATTTAAGCGGCGATGCCGCTTCCTGGGTGGGTGAAATCAAGCGTACTGCCTCCGGCTCGGTGGAGAGCATTAAAATCGGCGGTGCAGCCGTAACCGGGAACACGGCGCGCAACGCCTTCGGACTTCGATCGGCCAATTTCACCATCAATTATGCCAATGGAAACTTTACCTTTGTGGTAAAGGGCTATGGGCACGGCGTGGGCATGAGCCAGGTCGGTGCCCAGTACATGGCTGCACAAGGCTCAAACTACAAACAGATTCTAGCATGGTATTATCCAACCACCACACTGACAACCATCAACACCTAAAATACAACCCACGCCCTAGTCCACACTGATTTTGATTTGATATCCTTTGTAATTCGGGGATTATACTAATTCCTGTTTGAATGTGCCGTATATGATTTTTGAAGATATTTTCGCTTTACAAGGCTGACAACAACGGCATGCTGACACCTGCCTAGGAGGAAAACGCAGCAAAACGAAAATAGGCCAATAACAATAGGCATTTCAGACAGGATTTAGTATTAGGCTATTGCTCGGAAATAGAGGGCAAATTCCCCAGATTGTTGTTTTCAGTGCTATCCGGCAATGTCCTTAAATATTCTGTACCTTTTTTAACAGCCACGCCTACTCCTCTGATTTTATTGTCCTTGGCCATTTGGACACCTTCCACCTTGGATACCTGCTGCCCATCGGATAACTGGTATCCGGAAATTTTTCCGGATTTTTTTATCAAGCCGGTAATAGATAAGGCATCCTCGTCTGGGACAGGATTAATTTTATTAATCGAGGCAGGAAAAGCTGCGGATTTTTCGTCATTTTGATTCATTATGATCCTCCTCTCTCTGTTAAGCTATTTTTTACAGCAGAGAGGACATTATTCTTGTCATATTATGTATTTATTGAATTTCGGCAAATCACAACCTGATTTTACAACAATACCCCCTGCGTAGGATGAATTACGCAGGGGGTATTATTAGGACAAAAAACAATCGGATGATCGTCTATAAATAAAATTACAAACACACAAATAGAAAATCTCGTTATTTTTAAAAATCAGCCGCCGAGGTAAGCCCTGCGAACTTTTTCATCGTTGGCCAGCTCGTCTGCATCGCCCTCCATTGCAATTGAGCCGGTTTCCAAAACATAGGCTCGATTTGCAATTTCAAGTGCCTTTTTCGCATTCTGTTCCACCAAAAGCACGGTTACGCCCGACTGATTGACATCGCGGATAATATTGAAAATCTCTTTAACCAAAAGCGGCGAAAGACCCATGGACGGTTCATCGAGGAGCAGCATCTTGGGGTTGCACATTAAAGCGCGGCCAATTGCAAGCATCTGCTGTTCGCCGCCGCTCAGTGTACCCGCAAGCTGCTTACGCCGCTCCTTCAAGCGCGGCAGGCGCTCAAACACCTTTGCATAGTCCTGCTCGATTTTGTCGCCGTCGTTACGAATATACGCGCCCATCTCGAGGTTTTCCTGCACCGTCATTTTTGAAAAAATTCTTCTTCCCTCAGGGACCTGGGACAAGCCGAGTTTTATAATTTTGTGTGGTTCCGTGGTACGCAGATTGGCTTCACAAAAGGTAATCTCCCCGCTCTTTGCCTTTACAAGGCCGGAGATAGAATGAAGAGTTGTGGTTTTTCCTGCACCGTTCGCACCAATCAGCGTTACAATTTCGCCCTCGCGCACTTCGAATGAAATATTCTTTATAGCATGGATGGAGCCGTAATAGACATCCAGATTATTAACAGAAAGCATTGCTCCCATATTACTCACCTCCAAGATACGCCGCGATTACTTTTGGATCGTGACGCACTTCTTCTGCGGTACCCTCTGCGATAATCCTGCCGTAATCCAAAACGACAAGGTGTTCGCAAATACCCATCACAAAGTTCATATCGTGTTCAATGAGTAGAATGGCTATCTTAAATTTGTCACGAATCAACATAATTGTTTCCATCAGTTCCATGGTTTCGGTCGGGTTCATTCCCGCTGCGGGCTCATCAAGAAGCAAAACCTTAGGATTGGTGGCAAGTGCACGGGCAATTTCAAGTTTTCGCTGCTGGCCATACGGAAGGTTTTTTGCATAATCATGTGCATTTTCATCAAGGCCGAAAACCTTTAGCAGCTCATGGGCACGTTTGGAAATCGCCTTTTCCTCCCTGCGGTAGGACGGAAGACGGAAAATACCCGCCAAAATAGAATATTTCATTTCACTGTTCATCGCTATTTTCACATTGTCAATCACTGAAATTTCTTTAAAAAGGCGAATGTTCTGAAAGGTTCTGGCAATTCCGTTTTGGGTGATTTGATAAGTCTTTTTACCAACGATACTGTCGCCGTCAAGCTCAATTACACCCTGCGTCGGCATATAAACATCAGTCAAAAGGTTAAATACTGTGGTCTTCCCCGCGCCGTTTGGCCCGATTAAGCCGATGATTTCTCCCTCGTCTATCGAAAAGTGTACATCTTCGAGGGCTTGGAGCCCGCCAAAGTTAATGCCTAGATTTTTTGTTTCAAGCACAGACATTGGTTAGCCCTCCTTTCCCGCAGTGGTTTTGCTTTTTACCCCGCTCAGTTTGCTCTTGATTTTGTCAGCTGTTTTTGTGAGCGAGAATTCGCTGCGCCCAAGCAAACCGGTAGGACGAAACAGCATAACGCAAATCAGTACTACCGAATAAAGGAGCATGCGGTAATCTGCGAATCCACGCAGTGCCTCCGGCAGAATCGTTAGTACGACTGCCGAAATAATGGAGCCCGTAATAGACCCCATACCGCCCAGCACCACCATGACCAAAATTTCAACCGAACGGTTAAAGTCAAACCTTGAAGGGTCAATTATACCGACTTGATGAGCAAATAGACCGCCCGCCACACCGGCAATGAATGCTGCTAAAATAAAAGCAAGCAGTTTGTAGTAGGTTGTGTTGATTCCGGAAGCCTCCGCGGCGATTTCATCCTCGCGGATAGCGATAACTGCTCGTCCGTGGCGAGATGTTCCAAAGGTAAAATTAATAAAAATTACAAATACGGCAATAAAAAACACATAAGAAAACATAGGTATGAGATTATGGCGGGAATTTAGTGATTGGATACCGTAAAGGCCCTTTGCGCCATTGGTAATGGTAAGGTTATTCGCGATAACACGAATAATTTCGCCAAAGCCCAAGGTAATAATTGCAAGGTAGTCACCCTTTAAACGGAGCGCGGGAACACCAATAATTACACCAAACAGCGCTGCAACCGCACCGCCGATAATCAAGCTTATGGGAAACGCCACGGGAAGCGGCAGACCGGAGTGAATCGTAAACAGTGCAGCCGCGTAAGCACCCACCAGCATAAAGCCCGCATGGCCCAGTACAAGCTGCCCGAGCAGGCCGGTAACCATGTTTAGGCTGACCGCTAAAATAACATTGATACAAACCATGTTAATAATATCAGAATAATAGCTGTTGATTACGCCCTGGCTAATTAGAACGTACAGAAGAAAATAAAGAATGATAACAATCGCCAGATTTGCTGCACAAGCAATCTTTTTCTTTTTTGACATACTGCCCACTCTTTACACCTTCTCCCTTACATTTTTACCGAGCAATCCTGTCGGCTTTACCAGCAAAACAACAATTAAAATGCCAAAAACCACTGCATCGGTCAAGCTGCTGCTGATATAGGCATTGGTCAAGCTTTCAGCAACACCTAATATATAGCCGCCCAGCATGGCACCTGGAATGCTGCCGATGCCGCCCAGTACAGCCGCGACAAACGCTTTTAATCCCAACAGACCGCCCATGATTGGCTTAATCTGAGGATATGTGTTGCAGTAAAGGACGGCGCCCACTGAAGCCAGAGCCGAACCGATACCAAAAGTAAACGCAATCGTCGTGTTGGTATTAATACCCATCAACTTCGCCGCGCCCGCATCCTCGGAGGTGGCGCGCATCGCTTTGCCAATCTTGGTCTTGCTGACCAAAAGCTGCAAGCTCATCATCATCACAACGGAAACAGCAATGTTCAGAATGGTGGATGAGGTAAGCTGCAGCGCACCTAACTGGAGGGGGCTGAATGAAAACATCTTGGGCATTGACTTTGCATCAGACCCGAACAGAAGCTGGAACAGATTCTGTAAAAAGATGCTCACACCAATAGCGGTAATCAGCAGTGAAATTCGAGGGGCGTCATGAACGAGCAGCCTATGATAAGCAATACGCTCAATGAGTACGCCGGCAATACCACAAAAAATGATAGAGCCCAATACCGCAAGCCAAATTGGTAGATTCAGTGTAACCAAAACAACAAATACAACATAGGCTCCTACCATAATAATATCGCCGTGGGCGAAGTTAATTAATTGCACAATACCGTAAACCATGCTGTAACCCAACGCAATCAGAGCGTAAATACTGCCGATGCCCAGACCGTTGATTATCTGTGTAAAGAAATCCATAAATCGCACCTTCCTGCATTTGATTGAAATGCTATTATTTAAACAAATAAACATAAATCTGAAAAGAGGGTGAATTCCTTCCCCCTCTTTTCATACTTTAAATTCTAAATATAGGACAAAATTACTTTTTAAAGTTTTCTACAAACTTATATTTGCCATCCGCAATGGTGGTAATGACAGCTTCTCTGATCGGATTGCGGTTTTCATCAAAGGTAGTTTCGCCCGTAAGTCCCTTATATTGCAGGCTCTTCAGCGCATCAATAATCTTGTCGGGATCTGCATTGCCCGCCTTGTTAATGGCAGCAACCATCATACCCATAGCATCATAACCTAAAACAGCAAACATATTCGCATCCATTTTATAAGTTTCCTTGTATTCCTTTAGGAATGCCTGTAATTTTGGATCCTTGCTCTCTGCGGAATACTGACTGCAGAAATAACAGTCCTTGACAGCATCCCAGTTGCTCTTGTCAATCTTCTCCAAAACGCCGTCCCATCCATCGGAACCAAGCAGCTTTCCAGTAAGACCGACTTCCTTTGCCTGTACGGCAATCAGGGCAACATCCGAATAATAAACCGGAACCATGATTACGTCGGGGTTGCCGGCCTTAATTTTTGTCAACTGGGACTTAAAGTCCACACTGCCGGTCTGATAGCCCTCTTTATTAGTAATCGTAATGCCCGCAGCCTTTGCGGCAGCTTCAAAAGCATTTGCAACTCCGGTGGAATAATCGTCACCGTTGTCATAAATAATGGCGGCAGTCTTTGCATTGAGTTTCTTTTCTGCATAAGCAGCCATCAGCTCACCCTGGAAAGGATCGATAAAGCAGGCACGGAAAATATTATCACCGGCCTTGGTAATATCTGCTGCCGTACCGGTTGCAGTAATCATCGGCATGCCGTCTTTAACTGCTTTTTGCGCAACAGCTATGGTTGGCTTAGAGGTAACATCGCCGACCAGCGCAACAATTTTATCATTCTGTACAAGCTTGTTATACGCATTGACAGCTTCTGTGGCGTCGCCCTTTTCGTCGTTACAAATATATTCGATTTGCTTGCCCAGCACACCGCCTGCCTTATTAATTGTATTGACAGCAAGCTTAATGCCATTATTTGTAGCAATACCGTAAACAGATACGTTGCCGGTCAGCGGAGCAAGACCACCAATTTTAATGGTATCACCCGTTGCAGCAGCATCACCTGCCGTTGACTGTGTACTACCCTTTTGTGCGCAGCCCGTCGCAGAGGCTGCAAGCATTACCGCTGCGAGTGCAGCCGCCAAAAAACGCTTTTTCATTATGATTTACCCCCCAAGTTAATAAATGTCTTTTAAAGATATTCGTGTATAAAAATAGCCGGGTTACCTAAAGTTACGCGGCTTTGCGTTTCTATCCACAAAAATATTTTTTATAGATTTTATTATACTACTGATACATAAAACATGCAACCTCAAATTTATAATTATTCGTAGTAATTTATAAAATCGTCTAATTTAACAGTTTTATCAATCTTTTATGCGTTTAATCCAATAATTATGAAATATGCATTTCAATAAATTGCAAATTTATCGCTTATGCATCACTTTAAACCGCTAAAATCCTCATCTAATGCAGTACCATGCATTTCATCACCCAAAATGGTTCATAAAAATCCCTATCGCTTAATTAAAAAGGCGCTTCCTAAAAAGGAAGCGCCTAAAATCTGTTTGGATTTCAAATTTATTCTACTGTTGCATACATGAAGTAATCAAAACCGTATGGGGATGCATAGTAACCCTTTACGTTTTCATTTAAAAGAATGCTGCGGGTACGGTAGAACAGCGGAACGATAGCCCAATCATTCATTATAAGGTCTTCGGCCTTATGCAAAGCAGGCATTCTGACTTTATTGTCATCTGTTGACTTAACCTGCTTTATCAGCTTATCGTATTCAGCATTGGAATATTTGGCGTTGTTATTACCGGTACCTGTTACAAACAAATCAAGGAAAGAAACCGGATCATTAAAATCAGCGCCCCAGCCATCGCGCGCTATAGAGAAGTTACCCTTATTGCGCGTATCGGTAAACACGGCCCACTCTTGGACAGCAATTTTACCGTTAATGCCAAGTGCTGTCTTCCACATATTCTGAAGTGCTTCTGCAACTGCCTGATTGGACGAGCCTGTATTTGTTGCATACTCAAACGAAGGGAAGCCCTTGCCGTCCGGATAGCCGGCCTCTGCAAGGAGTTTTTTCGCTTGGGCAACATTCTTCTCATAATCCTCGGGCTTAGTTGAATAGTAGTCACCACCGACTAAACGGAATTGCTTAGTAGTATCCTGGTCAGTTGCGCCAAGCGGAACAAAACCGGATGCAGGAGTTTGGTTCTCTTTCGTAACTTTCTCAACAATAAAATTACGGTCAATTGCAAGAGAAAGTGCCTGCCTAACTTTTACATTGTTAAAAGGTGCCTTTGTGTTATTGAAATCAACATAGGTTATGCCAAGCTCTTTATTCTGGTGGTAATCCGGCTTATCCTTCCAAGCATCCATTTCGTCAACCGGAATTGGGTAGGCAAAATTGATTTCACCATTCTGATAAGCAGCTTGAATAGCAGAATCGTCTTCAAGAAGCACAAACTTCAAGGTATCAAGAGTGACTTTGTCCTTGTCATAATAGTTTGGATTTTTAACTACAGTAATGCTCTCCTTATGACTCCATTCCTGCATCTTGAAAGGACCATTGGAGATGTAGGTCTTCGCATCTTGTGTCCACTTATCGTTTCCTTCTACAACATCTTTTCTTAAAGGATAATACGCTGTAAATGAAAGTAGCTCGTTAAAATAAGCACATGGTGCAGCAAGCTTCACTTCAAGAGTTTTTTCATCAATCGCTTTGATGCCTAAGGACGTTACGTCTTTATTTTTTGAGGTGTAGATATCCGTCGCATTGAGGACGGGATCAAAGATATATGCATATTGGGAAGCTGTCTTAGGATCGACAGTTCTCTGCCATGCATAAACGAAGTCACCAGCCGTAACAGCCTTGCCGTCCGACCACTTAATATCGTCACGAAGTGTAATTGTGTAAGTAAGACGGTCACTGCTGACCTTAATATCCTTCGCCTGTGCATTTACAATTTTGCCATCTGAAGAATACTTGGTTAGTCCCTCAAAAAGGTGCTGAATAACTGTTGTAACATCAGCCGCTTGGTTTAAACCCGGGTCCATAGTCAACGGCTCAGGGCCTACGCATACTGAAAGTGATTTTGCAGTGGCAGCCTTATCGCTTGCCGCAGTGGATGTAGTTCCCGATTCTGCTGGAGCCTTGCTACCGCAGCCAACAAAAGCGGAAGACATCAAAGCAAGAGCCAACACTAAGGATACAATTCTCTTTGTCATGAATAAATCCCTCCATTTAATTTCTAAATTTCTTTTCTTCTTATCTCAATTTGCAAAAGCAAACCAAAATCCATTATAACTGTCCGATGCGATGGCAGGCGGCAAAGTGGCCGGTTTCGTATTCTTTAAATACCGGTACCTCGGCGGCGCATTGCTCGGTCGCGTATGGGCAGCGGGTTCTAAACCGACAGCCCGAAGGAGGATTAAGCGGACTTGGGACATCGCCCTGCAACACAATTCTCTTTTGGGCACGGCTTGCTTTTGGATCCGGAATTGGAATCGCAGAAAGCAGACTTTGCGTATAAGGGTGAATCGGTTTGGCATAAAGCGTGTCGCTGTCGGCAAGCTCCACCAGTTTCCCCAAATACATAACACCTATTCTGCTGCTGATATGCTTTACAATTGCGAGGTCATGGGCGATAAACAAATAAGTGAGGCCCAGCTCCTGCTGTAAATCCTCAAACATATTGACAACCTGCGCCTGAATGGAAACATCCAGCGCGGAAATCGGTTCATCGCACACGATAAATTCCGGTTTCACCGCAAGTGCGCGGGCAATGCCAATTCTCTGGCGCTGGCCGCCGGAAAATTCATGCGGATAGCGGTTTGCATGCTCAGAATTCAGCCCAACTCTTTCAAGCAGCGATAGAATCCGATCATTGCGTTCTTTTTTATTAGCAGCAAGGCCGTGAATATCAATTGGCTCACCAACAATATCGCCGACCGTCATTCTTGAATCCAGCGAAGCGTACGGATCTTGGAAAACTATCTGCATTTTTTTACGGTATGGCGCGAAATCAATATGCGTAACGTCAACGCCGTCATAAATAATCTTGCCGTCTGTCGGTTCATATAACCTTAAAATGGTTCTGCCGGTTGTGGTTTTGCCGCAGCCGCTTTCCCCAACAAGGCCAAAGGTTTCACCCTTATTAATATAAAAGCTTACATCGTCAACCGCACGAACATAATTGGTTTTGAACATTCCACCGCTCACTGGAAAGTATTGTTGGAGGTGTTCAACTTCTAATAGCTTTTCGCTCATTATTTGTTACCCTCCCCAGCATTTTCAAACTGCTCTTTTTGCAGCAGCCAGCAGGCACTCTTATGGCCCGGTGAAATTTCAGTGTATTTCGGCATCTGTGTTAAACAAATTTTCATGCACTTGTCACAGCGGGAAGCAAACGGGCAGCCGGCCGGAGGGTTTAATAAATCGACCGTAGTTCCCTGGATTGGAATCAATCTTTCGTGCCCCTGCTCATTAATTTTAGGGATAGAATTCAAAAGACCTTTCGTGTAACAATGCTTTGGATTATAGAAAATATCATCCGTTTTACCGATTTCAACGATTTTACCGGCATACATGACAGCGATGCGGTCACAAACGTCGGAAACAACGCCCAAATCATGGGTGATGATAATAATCGACATATTAATTTTCTTTTTCAGTTCAACCATCAGCTCCAGAATCTGAGCCTGAATGGTAACGTCAAGCGCCGTGGTAGGTTCGTCTGCGATTAGCAGCTTTGGTTCGCAGGCAAGTGCCATTGCAATCATAACCCTCTGGCGCATACCACCAGAGAACTCATGTGGATACTGCTTCAGACGCTTTTCCGGTTCATTCATTCCAACAAGTCCCAAAAGCTCGATTGCACGCGCCTTGCGCTCCTCTTTGGTTTTATTGGTGTGCAGCCGGAGCATCTCCGTCAACTGGTTACCGATAGTGTAAACCGGATTTAGAGATGTCATCGGGTCCTGAAAAATAATACTGACTTCACTGCCGCGCATTTTTCTGAACTCTTTTTCACTCATTTTGTCAACATGGTGACCATTAAAATCAACTGTACCGCCCACAATTTTGCCTGGGTCGGCAATAATACCCATTAGGGTATAAGCGGAAACGCTCTTGCCGCTTCCGGATTCTCCAACGATTCCAAGCACCTCGCCGTGGCCAAGCGTGTAAGAAACACCGCTGACCGCCTTTACTTCACCGGCAGGGGTAAAAAAGGAAACTTGAAGGTTTTCTATATCAAGCAAACAATTAGAACTCATTTTCAAATCTCCTATTTCTTTAGCTTTGGATCAAACGCATCTCTTAGGCCGTCACCAAAAAGATTGAATGATAAAATAATTAAACTGATCGCGACAGATGGAACGATCAAACGATAAGTATATGACGTGATGCCGCCGAGAGCTTCGGAGGCCAGCGAGCCAAGGCTTGCCATTGGTACCGCAACACCTAGGTTAAGGAAACTTAAAAACGCTTCTGTGAAAATTGCGGAAGGAATCTGCAGTGTTGTCATAACAATTAAGGTTCCAATACAGTTTGGAATCAAGTGCTTGCGAATAATTCTTCCGTTTGAAGCACCCAACGCCCTAGCCGCAGTTACGAATTCCTGCTCCTTAAGCGATATGATTTGGCCGCGCACAATGCGTGCCATGCCAACCCAGTACAGCAGGCTGAACGTGATAAAAATACTGATTAAGCCAACGCCCATCGTTTGCAGCCCAGCAAATGCGGGGTTGCTTTCAAATAGCCTATTCAGCGGCTCTTTCAATGATACCTGTAAAAGAATAATAATTAGCATATCGGGTACGGAATAGATGATATCCACGATTCTCATCATAATCAAATCGACCTTACCGCCAAAGTATCCGGCGATTGCACCGTAAATACAGCCGATTATAAGAACAAGAGCACTGGCAATCAAGCCAACCAAAAGCGAGATTCTTGCACCAATCAAAACGCGGATACCTAGGTCTCGACCGAACTTATCAGTTCCAAAAACATGTGGAAACACACTTTGGCCCGCATCTATATTTTGCTGTTCAGCCTGGGAATACTGCATCGGGCGCAAGTCCTCACTGCCACGAATTTGTTGATCATATTGATATGGATAAAAATTCGGAACTACAAATGCAAGAACCATAATTAATATAATTACAATAAATGCTGCCATAGCAACCTTATTTTTGCGGAAGCGCTGCATAGCATCTTTCCAGTAGGTTGTGCTTTCGCGCATCACAATCAATTGTTGTTTATCGTCAGAACTGGCAGGTAAAAAATCTTCTGCATTTAACTGCAAGCTGAACGGATTTTTCTTTAGCTTAATATCTTCCATTTAGATTACTTCCTGCCTTTCTTACTTAAATTTGATTCTCGGGTCAACCAGCTTATAACAAATGTCAACAATAACATTCATAAACACAAGCAGTATCGAGAGGAAGATTGTAGTGCTCATAACCATCGGATAATCACGGCCGCTAATGCAGTTGATGAATTCACGGCCAAGTCCTGGAATATTGAAGATTTTCTCCACAACAAAGCTGCCTGATACCGTATATGCAAGCAACGGACCGACGTAAGTAATAATCGGAATAATTGCATTTCGCATAGCATGTTTAAAGAGCATTGAGAATTTGCTTACCCCTTTTGCTCTGGCTGTTCTAATGTAGTCCTGATTCAGCGCGTCAAGCATACTTGAACGCATGAGGCGCGTAATGTACGCCATCGGATAAAATGACAAAGTTGCAACCGGCAAAATATAATGCAGCGGGGTTTTTAAACCCATTGTAGGCAGCCAGCGTAGATGAACACCAAAGGTAATCATTAAAAAAGTTGCTACAACAAACCCCGGCACGGCAATACCGAGCGTTGAAACAATCATTAAAACGCTGTCGCCCCACTTACCTCTGTTGAGCGCGGCAACTGAACCCATCACAATACCCAGAATCAGTGCGAAAAAGATTGAAATTCCGCCAACTCTCGCAGAAACGGGGAATGTGGAAAAAATAATGTCGTTTGCGGTTCTTCCCTTTTGCTTAATGGAAATGCCAAAATCGCCATGAACCAAATTACCCATATAGTTTATGTACTGCACATACTTTGGCTTATCAAGGCCATACTTTCTATTCATCGCCTCGGTAGTTGCTGGCGAAACGGCCTTTTCACTCAAAAATGGTCCACCCGGAATCATGTTCATTAAGGCAAAGGTAATGATTGAAATCAGAAGAATTGTCAAAAACGCATAGCCAATACGCTTTATCACATAGTTTGTCACTATAGCCACTCCTTAAAATTTTTGCTGGTTTATAAAGTACAAAAAATAACACATTTTAATCAGTATGTACAATATGACGAAATTTTCCCCAAAACGTGTTAATATCCGACAATTATATCACAAGTACAAGACCAATTCAACATAATATAGAAAAACGCTACAAAAGCTCCGGAGGCATCTATTGTTGAATATGCTCTTGAAACATTAATCTATTGCAATATTATAGCAACTATTTATGCAAAATACAAGTTTAGAATATAAATAATTCGTTGTACAGTCATATTTTTGCATAACAAAAAGTAGTTTGTTGCAAAATAGAGGTTGATAACAAATACACAAAATATGCAATCACTTTAAAGTGCTAAAGCTATATGTAGTGTTTTTTTGTTTTTTATCTTTGTTTTATAATTACCACATTAAGCCAAAAAAAAAATTGTTATTTTCTTAAATTGGTTGCAAACTCCTAACAAACGGAATATAATAGCAATATAATATGAATATATGTTCATATGTTCAAGGAGTGATAGTAATGGATGAAACCCTCGATATCTGTGAAGAAAAATGCATACACAACAATTTAATCGAGAAATCGATGAAAGGCATGCCTGATTTGGATACCCTCTTCTCTCTTGCCGAACTTTTCAAGGTGTTCGGTGATACAACACGCATCAGAATCATGTGTGCGCTGTTCGAAAATGAACTTTGCGTCTGCGACATCGCTGAAATTTTGGACATGGGACAATCCGCCATCTCGCATCAGCTTCGGCTGCTACGTACCGCCCACCTGGTTCGGGTAAGACGTGAAGGAAAATCCTCGTTTTATTCCCTGGATGACGATCATGTCCGATTAATTTTTGAGCAAGGACTAAATCACGTAACGGAGGAAAACCACAATGCATGAAAATGAACACGCCTGCGGATGCACCCACTGCGCATGCAGTGAAGAAGGGGAAAATTCTAAGGTTGCCACAATTGAAAGCATCGTTTCCATTTTACTGTTTTTAATTGGTATCATATTAGACCATGTTTTTCATCTGCCTGCAATTATTTTGGCGGCCTGCTTTGGCATTTCCATTGTTTTGGCTGGCTGGCGCGTGTTTGTCGAAGGGGTTAAGGCCCTGTTAAAGCTGAAACTGGACGAAACCACGCTGATGGCTATTGCGGTTATTGCCGCGTTCTGCCTCGGGCAGTATTTTGAAGCTGCGATGGTAGCCATTCTTTTTAATTTAGGAGAAATGCTTGAAGACAAAGCGGTTGACAATTCGCGCGCAAGCATTGAAAAGCTTGCAGAAATTCGGCCTGATACGGCACGCAGAGTGCTGAACGGTACTGAAGAGTTAATTCCCGCCGAGGAAGTCCACATTGGCGACACCATTTTAGTGCATCCCTTTGAAAGAGTACCGCTTGACGGCGTTGTACTGACTGGCAATTCGGCGCTGAATTCCTCTGCTCTGACGGGTGAAAGCATTCCCCTGGATGCGACGGCCGGCACAAATGTGATGTCTGGCATGATGAACGAGCAGGGACCGCTTACCATTGAAGTAACTAATGATTTTCAGAATTCGGCCGCATCAAGAATCATTTCCATGGTTGAATCCGCCTCAGCACGCAAAGGGCAGGCGGAAAAGCTGATTACACGCTTTGCCGAGATTTACACTCCGACTGTTATCATTATGGCGATTTTGCTGATGGCTTTGCCCCCGTTATTCGGTCTTGGGGAATTCAAGGTTTGGCTTTATCGCGCGCTCATATTCTTAGTAGCGTCCTGCCCATGTGCGCTGGTCATCTCAGTTCCTCTCGGCTTCTACGCCGGAATCGGTGCAGCGAGCAAAAACGGTGTCCTCATTAAGGGCGGCAAATTTCTCGAAGCTCTGAGCCGCGCGGATGCGGTCGTGTTTGATAAAACAGGCACACTGACAAACGGCGAATTGAGCGTAAGCAAAATAAATGTATTGGGCAGCATGAGTGAAGAGGAACTGTTGCAAACAGCCGCCTCGATTGAACAATACAGTGTACACCCCGCCGCAAAAGCGGTAATTAAAGCTGCCGGAGAGGTTGAAACCCTTTCTGTCGATAGCGCTGTTGAAATCCCCGGACACGGCGTCATAGGGGTTATAGACGGTAAAAGGGTACTCTGCGGACGCAAAAATCTACTGCAAGACAATGGCATGGATGTGGGTGGTATTGCTCCCGCATCCATCTATATTGCGGTGGACGGCATACTTGAAGGAAGCATTGAACTGAATGACACACCGAAATCCGACGCGGCTGACGGTGTCAAAACGCTGAGGGAAATCGGTCTAAACCGAATTGTCATGCTAACCGGTGACAACGAAAGGTCGGCAGCCACTGCAGCCGAAAAATGTGGCATCACCGAATACCACGCCGGACTTTTGCCTAACGAAAAGGTCGACATCATGGAAAAAATCCGCAATGAAAGCGGCAGGACAATTTTCGTGGGCGACGGTATTAACGACGCGCCTGTGTTGGCGGCTTCCGACTGCGGCGTTGCAATGGGGCTCGGCACTGATGCGGCGATAGAAGCCTGCGACGTAGTGCTCACGCTCGACAAACCATCTAAGCTTGCCCCCGCCATTCGCCTTGCGCGGCGTGCCATGGGCGTGATTCGCTTCAACATTGTTTTTGCACTCGTTGTCAAAGCAGTTGTGTTGGTACTCGCAGCCCTTGGCTATGCACCGATGTGGCTGGCTGTATTTGCGGATGTTGGTGTATGTATGCTTTCGGTCATCAATGCCACAAGAATTTTAAAATTTAACTGATAGTATAATATAAAAACTGGCCACCCAAATTATGGGTGGCCAGTTTTTATATGAGGGCAATTCTTATACTCAAGTATTTATTATAGTCCGAAGACTATGGAAAATTAGACTTTTATATCGACTTGCTGTACCGCTTTTCGCAGTTCAAACACAGCTGAAGGCGTAACTGAAAGTTCACTCACACCAATTTTAACATAGAATTCAGTAAGCGCTGTATCCGCCGCGGATTCACCGCAGATGCCTACCCAGATACCCGCTTTTTTCGCATTTTCAGCAGTTTGTTGTATCATGCGCAGCACCGCCGGATGGCGCGAATCGAACAATTCTGAAATAGAATGATTCATGCGGTCAACCGCCAATGTGTATTGCGTCAAATCATTGGTTCCGATGCTAAAAAAGTCAACCTCTTTTGCAAGCAGGTCACTCAGCATCACTGACGCAGGTGTTTCAATCATAATACCTAACTCGAAGTTCGGTGCAAAATCTATTTTTTCGTTGGCAAGGTCTTTTTTTACCTTTTCAACTATGGACTTTATCTCTTTAACCTCATCTACCGATATAATCATTGGAAACATAATTGCGAGTTTACCGAATGCCGAAGCACGGATTAAAGCCCTTAACTGTGTGATAAATAGCGCTTGCCGGTCTAAACAAATGCGAATGGCCCGGTAACCCATTGCCGGGTTTTCCTCTTTGGGAATATTGAAGTAGGGAACCTGTTTATCTGCTCCCAGATCCAGGGTGCGAATGATAACGCGCTTACCGCCCATCTTTTCCAAAACAGTTTTATACGCCTTAAACTGCTCCTCTTCAGTAGGGAAAGTGCTGCTTTCCATATACAAAAACTCACTGCGGAAAAGACCGATGCCATCTGCGTCGTTTTCCAGCACCATATCGACGTCGCTCGGGTGGCCGATATTCGCGTTAATTTCGATTTTTACGCCGTTTTTCGTGATGGCCTTTGTGCCTTTGAGAAGCTTGAGTTCTTGCTGGTACTGCTCAAATTCATTTTGTTTTATTTGATATTCATGCAGCGTTTTATCATCCGGCTCAATCAAAATTTCACCGGCCGCACCGTCAACAATAATTAAAATGCCGTCGGTTAACTCTTGAAAGTTATCGGCCAAACCAACAACAGCTGGGATCCCCATGGTTCGCGCCAAAATTGCAGAGTGCGAACTCTTGGAGCCCTCACTCGTCGCAAAGGCAAGCACCATCGCTTTGTCCATCTGCACAGTTTCGCTCGGCATCAAATCAACAGCGCCGACAATCGTTGGTATCTGGAGGCTGTCAAGCCCATTTGCAAGGCTTTTATCAAGGCAGCGAATCAACCGTTTAGAAATATCGATTACATCGGCGGAACGGCCGCGCATGTACTCGTCATCCATCTGGGCAAACATTTGGGAAAACTGCTTTCCTGCCTGCCATACCGCGTATTCGGCGTTTACTTTTTCACTTTTAATAGCATCCTGAATTGCGCTGTAAAAATCTTCATCTTGAAGCATCATAATATGTATCTGGAATATCATCGAATTTTCTTCGCCGACTCGCTGAATCGCCTTCAGATAAATTTCATTAAGAGTCTCAACCGCAGCTTCCTTTGCCACGTCAAGGCGACTAAGTTCGGACGCGACATCCGTAATATCCTTCTTAGCAATATGGTCGTCAATGTTCACACAAAGCGTCAGTTTGCCAATTGCAATTCCTTTCGAAGCGCCGATTCCACTGATTTTTTTCATTTTTTATCACCAGTCTTAAAAATTCTGTTCACAGAATTCTTTCATTTTGCTATAGTCAGCTTCCTCGTTCGCACCCTCAACTGTAATTGTAATTTCATCGTTCTGCTTTACACAAAGTCCCATTACGGCAAAAAGTTTTTTCGCGCTAACGCTTTTTGATCTAAGCTCTATTTTTATTTCCGAATCACAGGAGGCCGCGCACTTCACAAGCATACCAGCGGGTCTGGCATGCAGTCCAGCTTCATCTTTTATTACATATTCAAATGATTTCATAACAATCTACTTCCTTTGTTTTTTTTGAAAGTCAAGTAACATAAATATTCGCCTTGCGAACAAATGCATATAGTAATCATTGTATCAATTTAAATTTGTTTGTCAATCTTATTTTTCTATCTGGAACTCAATTTATTGGCGACGGATACATCGCAGAGCTGCTTGATACTATAAATCGCGGCTGTTTCCGTGATTCCATTCTGTTGAATATAGTCGTAAATATCCTGATTGTAATATCTTAAGTCGATTATGTGTATTTCCGAGAAGTTTGTGACAAGGAAAGGTACCATGCTGTTTGCATAGGAGTCCTTAAGAATCAACAGCTTTTTACCGTTTGCCACATTCGCGTTTTTGACTACATCAACGCTATGGTTGCCACCGAGAAAAACAGAGTATTTATCCTTCTTTTGCAGGTATTCTTCCCAGAAAATATTGTCTCGCTTCTGCTTACCGGTCTGTTGGGTTAAAGACATCGGTTTTTTATAATGTGGCAGATACAGCGTATCCGGAACTTGATTGGTCAACACAGCCTTGGAGTAAAGTGTACCGTAGAATTTATCGGAAGCGGCTATAAATTCGAAATCTTCCTGCGCAGCGGCACTGACCCCCATTGCATCGGCGAGTGCTTTGTAGCCCTCGTAAGCGCCGTAGGTATTCCAGTGGTGGTCAGTCTTATAGTAATAGTCTTTCCCAGTTTGGTCACTTAGCGTGGCAAACAAGTCAATTACCGTGGTGTTTTTGCCCGCACTTGCTTTTATCGCATTTAACTCATCGTACTGGTCATGATTTGGCGCGGAAGCCGGCAGCTTATCCTGCTGCTCCTGCGAGCCGGAAGGTACCGGCACAAAGTAAAACGGCAGTGCTGATTTTTTTGCAAAAAGATTCAGTCCCGCGACATTTCTATCAAAAGTATTGGTGCGATTCGGCAGAAGCACTTCGTAAATATGGTCGTCTTTGCCGAAGTACACGCCGCCCTCAGCGGGAGTCTTACTGTAATTCGAACCTAAGTCGCGCTTACCCATAAGGAGCTGAACACGGGTATTTAGTGAAACAAAACCCTTGCGGAACATAAAGTGATCGCCAACATAGCTTTCGATGGACTTCATAAATGTTCCATCTTCTACGGAAGCAAGCGTAATTTTCGGTACCGGCTCGAGCACTCGGTTTTCATCCTCGGAGAAGGTTTGTTTCGGTACGAAAAGCAGAACCAGAACACCGACGAGTATGGTTAAAAATAGTACCGTGGAAACAACGGCAGACTCAGCCTCACATTTTTTAATATTTTCTTTTATATTCACAAATATTTTCACATTTTCACCTTAAGGAGCATTACGCTCCACCCCATTCACACAAAAAAATTCATAAAGAAACAGGCTTTTTCCTACACTATATCTTTAGTCTAAAAGCGGAAGTAGAGGAAAGGACTGTAGGCATTGCTCACCAAAAATGTCATTGAAACCGCAAACAAGCCGACAAAGCCGACGCTCCAAATAATCTTGCCGACTGTACCACTTTGACGCAACTTTTCGGTCAGATTTCCGACAAGTGATGTGCTGCAAATCGCAGCGACAATTAAAATTGGTGTGTAGGTGAGCAGTGAATAAATGCCAAGCCTGTCCGCACCCGAAGCAAAGCCGAACATTGCGCAAATCATACCAAACGCCTTGTGTATGTCGAGGTAGGAGAAGAACACCCAGCCAATAACCGCAGCTAAAAAAGCATAGAGCCACTGAAAGAACCGCGGTATTTTGTCCAACCATTTTTGTAAAAACAGCTTTTCGCAGATAATTAGTACCGCGTAATACGCCCCCCAAAGGGCAAAGTTCCAACTGGCGCCGTGCCAAATTCCAGTGAGTACCCATACAATTGCAAGGTTTCGAACATTTTTTAGTGTGGAGCAGCGGTTGCCTCCGAGCGGAATATAGACGTATTCGCGAAACCATGTACCAAGGGTGATGTGCCAGCGGCGCCAAAACTCGGAAACGCTGTGCGATATATACGGTAAATTGAAGTTTTCAGGAATCTTAAAGCCGAACATGTTGGCCAGACCGATTGCCATATCCGAATAGCCGGAAAAGTCGAAGTAAATTTGGAAGGTAAAAGCGAGCGCGCCAAGCCAGGCGGAAAGCGTAGTCGGGTTGCCCATGTACTGTACTTTATCGGCTAAGATTGCAAGGTTATTGGCAAGCAAGACTTTTTTGAAGATACCCACCATAAAGCGCTTGGAACCGACCGTAAACTTTTCAAGCGTTTCCTGCCGATTGTTAAGTTGGTCAGCCAAATCCTCGTAGCGGACAATTGGTCCGGCTACAAGGTGGGGAAAAAACGAGATGTATGCGCCGAAATCGATGATATTGCGCTGTGCCGGCGCTTCTCCGCGATAAATATCAATTGAATAAGAGAGCGACTCAAAAGTATAAAATGAGATGCCAATAGGCAGAACGACCGCCGGCAGCGGAACTGAAAGCCCGCTGATGGAATTAAATGTTCCTACGAGCAAGTCGGAGTATTTGAAAAAGCCGAGCAGCCCAAGGTTCACGCAAATGCTGATAATTAAAAACACACGCGCCTTGACCGGTTCACTGCGGTATTTATCAATCAAATGACCCGCTATATAGTCAAATACGGTTGTAAACAGCATTAAGAAAACATACACCGGCTCACCCCAAGCGTAAAACACCAGGCTAAAAATGAACAGGCACAGGTTTTTAAACTTACGCGGCACAAGATAATAGACTATCAGCACCAAAGGCAAAAATACAAACATGAAAAATAAGCTGCTAAATATCATTTTACCGTTCCTCTGCGTTTTTTATAGTATATTCTATTTTAAGGTATTTTTAACTGCATTTCAAGTGACAAGTGGTTACAAGTTAAATGATCAATAGAAATTATAACAATCAACTATGCCGTTAAATAAACCCAATCATAATGTTAATATTTATTCTTTATTTATATTTGAACAGCACAAAGCGACGGCTTGAGCTTTCGCCCAAACCGTCGCTACGCAAATACAACTATACTTATTTTGTTGAGATAGTAATAATTTAATTAATTACCTTGCTTGTGATTACTTAGCCAATTGTAGCTGCAAGAAGCTTAGCACCATTTACATAGATACCAGCTTTTGCACCAGCTGCGCCAACAGAAGTGATTTTGTAGAAATAGTCGTTGCCGACTTTCTTTACAAATTCAGCTTTGAAGGTACCAGCTGTACCAACACCGAAAGTCGGTGTTGCAGCAGCAGTAATCTTAAAGGTGTAAGAACCTTTAACGGTGATGTCATGCTTTGTGTCGCTTGTAAATGCAGGAGCCTTTACAGAAGCAACAAGAAGCTTAGTACCGTTGAGGTAGATACCAGTCTGAGCGCCAACCTTACCGGTTGCAGTAATCTTATAGAAGTAGTCATTGCCTGTATGAGAAGCAAGTACGCCAGCGAAGACACCAGCTGTACCATATGTGACTACAGGAGCTGTTGTAGAAGTGATCTTGAACTGATAAGTTGCACCCTGAGCAACGGAGAAGTCATGAGTTGTGTCGGAAATAGCTTCAGGAGTAGCGAGTGCAGTAACATCGCACTTTGCAACTTCATAATCGTCCAACTCGTAACCATCTTCATCATAAAGTGTTGCAGTCAATGTGGTCTTGTTCTCAGAAGCAAAAGAACCATCAATGCTTGCAACTTCAACCTTTGCTGTGTTGCCAGTTGCTGTCATCTTGAAGACATCGCTGCTGCCGCCGTCGAGTTCCCACTTAACTGTTACGCCAGCCGGAAGAGCTGTGCCGCCCGGATAAGCAGAAGCGGTGAATGTCTCGGAATAGCCCTTAGCAATCTTAGTCGCAGTCTTGTTGATTGCAATACCTGCAAAAGAAAGTGACTTAATCTTAAAGGTATCAACATCAGTGCCTGAAGATTTTTCAAGAGTAAATCCAAAGGTGCTCAAATCATCTACACCGACAGCGTCCTTGTCAGCCTTAAAGACTGTTGCGCCAGGTGCAAGAGTTGCATCGGAAAGCTTAAGTTTTGCACTGGAAGCGCTGTTGGATACATAAAGTTTACCAGCAAAAATCTTCATTGCGCCGTCGCCATCGATTGTGTCGACAGTAACAGTGTTGTCAAAAGTAACAATGGAATCGGAGCCAAGAGAAATCGTGTCAACATTAACCGCTCCGGCTACTGTTACATCGGTATCCTCATTTTCTGTTTCAATCTTTGCGTTCTTTGCATTAGCAAGAGCGGAAAGCTTGCCGATGAAAGCATCATCATCGTCGCCTAATTTCAGTGTGGTATCACGATAGTCAAAATCAAATGCGTTGACTGTGAGCAGTTCGCCTTTGAGTGTGATTGTACCGTCATTGCTTGACTTAATACCTGCAACCGCAACTTTTGCTTCGTCAGCGAAAATTTCAACTGTCTCTGCAGTGATTTTGCCTGTTGTAATAGCTGTGTCGCCATCGTTTGAATGAACCGTAACTGAAGCAGCATCGTCGCACTCAATTGTGCCAACTGTACCGCCATTGATTGTTATATCGCCATTGGCTTTTGCATCAGATGTATTAATGTTGCCGACGGTACCGTCTGTAACAGTAACACTACCTGTTGTTTTGCCTGTAGGGCAATCTGTTGAAATGTTGCCAACCTTGCCGTCGTCAACGGAAACATTACCAGCATCGAGTCCAACTTCGCCGACTGTACCGTCGCCGATATCAAGTTTTGTAACAGAACCGGAGATTTTCTTGATATGTGTATTTTCATCAACAGTAACAGTTCCTGTACCTTCAGGGAAAATAATTTCGCAGTCTGATACGTCAATAGCATCACCAGTGACGCCGATCAGCTTTGTTTTGCCATCCTGCTTTTTAATGGAGTAGCTTCCAGCGCCCGCTATTGTTTTGACATCAATCTTTTTCTCGACCTTTGTCTTTAAGGTATATTTGTCATCAGAATCTGTAGAAGCTTTATATTTGCCAGTACTCTTGTCTTCAGCCACAAGCTTCTTTACATTAATAGTAACATTACCTGTGCTAGCATCAGCTGTTATATTACCATCTTTATCTTTTTTGCCGATTGTTACATCAAGCACGGAGGATGGCACTGTAACATCCTTGTTGTCAATAATTGTTGAATGAATGTCGTTTGTGCCGCTGGTCATTTCAAAATAGTAAAGATCAGGGTTTTTAACATCAAATGTGGCATCAGCAATGCCATCTTTTTTATTGGTCAGTCTTACTGGTGCATAAGTGGCCAGTGCGGAATCTGCAGAAGGCTCTGCCTTATAGATACCGACTTTAGCTGTGCTGTTTTTGTTCTTCGCAAAAGTCTTTACATCATCAAGGCCCTTGCCGGAATCCTTAACTATGTCTTCTGCTGACTTATATTCACCGAATACAATTTGATCTTTGTCATAGACATATACATTTAAAGTTGCGGTACCCTTTACGGTGAAATCGTTGTCGTCATCGGAGTAGTCGCCCTCATAAAGTACAGAAACAACTTCTTTACCAGAAGCAGTGCTGCTCTTTAATTTGAGTGTTGCCACGTCATCTTTAACAGTGGCTGTAACAAGCTTGTCGCCCGAAACATGGGAAACAGCCTTAACCTTAACATTGGAAACATCGTCATGTTCTTTGGTTTCGAGACGGAAGTCAACAGTGTCAATAAGCCAATCTGTAAGTTTTACTTCCTTGTTGCCACCATTTACGAGGTAAATGTCATCGTTGTGAGTGTCACTGACTGTTCCACTCATGGTCTTTTTTGTGCTAGCGAATGCGAAGTTTGCTGAAAAGCTTGTTACTACAAGTGCTAATGCGAGCACCAGTGAAACAACTTTTCCTGTGATTTTTTTCATCCTTTTTGTCCTCCTTAAAATAGTTCGTTTTTTGCGTATTTGCGTGTGCTATGAGAATTTAACATACATGTTCGCCATGGGTGTTAAGAGAATCTCCCCTGACTTGCAACGGTACTTGTGGTAAAAAGCTGCCGTATAGCGCGCCGACAATGCCGTAACCGCAACCACCGCTCATATGTTTAATTGGATTATAAGATATTTGGCAATCAATGTCAAGTACATAATGGACATATTTTATAATAAATTTTGCACAATAATTTAAAATTTTCCAGTATTCAAGCCATATTCGTTGCTGGTTATGTAATACATTGCCAGTAGTTATAAAATTAACCATTTATACTGGTAATTACTCCCTAAGAAATTAACGTCAATCTATTTATAATTGTAATTTTACCAATTTTATGTTTTGACCGTACCGATTAATTGATATTGGTAGGTTTGTCGTCGCACAGGCAGGAACGCTCGCCGGGCACCACATAAATGCCGCAGGGAGCGGAGCCTTCTCGAGTTTGGCAGCGTGGGCACTTAATGGTGAGGCCGGGACAGTTCGGCAGCTCATAGCAACAGGCTATGCGGTTACAGGAGCAGCCACTGCTTTGATACCACGCGCAAGCTGCGCAGTTGGTGCAGTGCTTGATGGAAGGCAGCTCAGCATATTCGGCGGCTACCTGCCCATATTCCTTATCATTCCCATTACATATAATAATATGTGACGCGCTGATTTCGCTGAACAGATGACTCCACGCGCCCACGGCTCCGTGCTGGGGTGCTTTCATAATATAATAGCCATCGTATAGCTTGGCTGAAATTGCGTCCATGCTCTCCGGTGCGGCGGCACCCATCATTAGGATATCGTCAAGGCTCGATTCACTTATGCGATGATTCTGAAAAATCACACTTGCGGCGCTGCACTCACGGGCATATGCGGCGCGAGTGGTCGGGCGGCCGAGAATTTCGGCAATATCGGGTGCGGACGAAAGCAGCAGAAGCTGCGGTATCATTTCCTTTATACTATTTAATATAGTATATATACTGTTGATGCCACTCTGCTCAAGCGGCACGGTTTGGCAGCATGTAAGGTATGCGGAGCAAAATTCTTCCTTTAAGCGCATGAAGTCCCTTGCCGATTCAGGCAGGAACGGTGAGGACAGACAAACATTCATGTCCTCCACAGCGGCGGCAAAAAGGTCCGAAAACGGAAAGCCGTTTTCCGCGGGCCAAAGAACCTCATACTCAACTCCGTCAAATTGAAAGCTTGAACCTGCTTTCAGCACGCAAACACGGCCGGCTCCAACTTTTCTGACGACCCGGCCAAGCATTTCCAGTGCGGCCGCATTCTCATTAAAATAATCGCCCTGCCGGTTTAAAAAAGCATAAACAAACAGAGCAAATTCCAAAAGCAGCGGCCGCCCCCGTTTGTCGCAAGGGGCGGCTGGCAAAAATATTTTATTGAAATAGTTGGAATCAGCGTATAAAAGCCGCTCCAATCCATAAATGTATCCACCCTTACAGTGGGTAAGCAAAAAGCTGCGGAAGGACGCGTCGGCGTACCGCCCCATGACACCCAGACCGGCATCGGACAGATGCGCCGCGCCTCCCGGTACCGCACATGGGCAGTCCACCATCAGAATGTCTTTATTTGCTCCCCGCAGCACAATGCATTCGCCGGAAACCACATTGTTAATTTCGATGCTCTGCAATTTTTTTACCCCCAAGTTCAATGAACAACAAATAAAGAAACAAATGATTAACTTATATATGTTTGTACCCCGAATAATACTTATCTTCACGGAACTCGCCGCTAAAGATGACCTCTCCGTTTTTGTACTCAGTGCCATGACCGTGGCGCAGACCGTTTTCCCACTCACCGGTATAAATCAAACTGCCGTTCACATCAAATGCCGCCCCGCTGCCCGTAGGAATATTATCCTTCCATCTGCCGACAAAAATCGAACCGTCGTGGGAGCTGTAGGCAATACCCACACCGTCGCGCTTGTTGCCCTTCCAGTCGCCAACGTAGCAGATTTTTCCTGATTTATAATAGTATGTACCAAATCCATCACGTTTATCATTGCAATAGTCACCCTCATAGGCGGTGCGGCCATTCTGCATCTGTGTACGCCCGCGGCCCTGCCGAAGCCCATCGATCACCTTACCAAAGTAGGTGTAACTCTCTTCCGCACTGATAACAATTCGTTTCGTGCATCGCTCCACATGCGGAGGAATAAAGTCGCTGATTTGGGCTTGCCCGTCAAGTCCTTTCACCGCAACGGAGTACCGAACCGGCTCCCGCACACTTGTATTCTCATTTTCAGGCTCATTCACCGGTCTAATCATTGGCTCACTTATAGGCTCAGGCTCGCTTACCAGTTCCTGCACAGGCTCATCGGTGCTGAAAATCTCGAGGTTCGCAGCGTAGTCCGGCTCCTGTGGTGCCTGTACCATGGGCTTTTCGGGTTCAGGCTCCGGAGTGGAACCATCATTTTCAATATAAATGAAATCGAATGCGGTGCTTTCTTCCTTTGGCCAGTCCGGCATAAGGTTCTTCTCACCCGACCGTAAATCGTTCAGCACTGCCATTCGGCTTTTCTTTTCGCTCGCCGAGCAACAGCAAAAGCTGCCGCAGTCGGTTTCGACGATAATCTGCGGTTCACCGGCAACGGTGTTAATCAGACTTTGCTCCGCAGTGCCCATACTGATTGGGCAAAGTTCCAGCTCGCTTTGCGTATACTTGCCTGTTTGAAGTACAAATTGCAGCAAAACAAGTCCGCTGCCGCGCTGATTCGGTTTAAGCAATGCCGCCGGCCTTGCGGTATTGCCGGAATAATACGCGGTTTGCAGCCAGAAATGATTTCCACTGTAATGCGCCTTGCTAACCGTCTCGCCAGCCAAATTGCGCGTCAATATATAATAGCCGTCCTTTTCACGATAAGCCTCCTGCAGAATAATTTTACCGCTGACTTTCCGCCAGGAGAATTTTTCCCTGTCAATTTTGTAATGAATGGAAATATCCGCTCCAGCCGCGATGCTGTGCGTTTTACCAGCCGCGTGCTTGAGCGTTGTTAAGTAGCTGCGCCTCACCGCTGTAAGCATGGCATCGTTTTGAACGCTGCCGTCGTACGGCTTGTAGCAGACAGTGTAAAGAACAGGGGTACTGTTTGGGCTTTGCTGCGGCATACCGGCAGCCTCCTTATTGATTAATATACTGGTCTATTATATATGATTATACCTTGCGCATGCAAGGATTGATATGAAATTAGCAATAAAATACTACTTTGTTTCGTCGTTAGTATATTGAAGCTCGTAGAGGTTGCGGTAGTAGCCTGCGCCGGGCATCGCCCAGTCATAAAAAGTGATGCGTTTTGAGTCGGATGTTCCACTGCTCTTTAAGTATAGATTTTCCGAATCCTCCGAGGTATAGACGCTGGTGGTCATCGGGGTGAAAAGCTTAACACGAACGCCCCACTTCGCCTTGGTTTTTGCATCAAGCATAAACTCGTGCTCAAAAAATTTGCAGGGATAGCGCAAGGAATAACTGTAATTGCAGGAAACATTTTGTATAAATGGCGTTGTGCAGGTGTACCCGTAGTAAATGTTTATCGTCTCCCCCAGAGTGTTCGGGTAAAGGTGAAACCGAAAAGTCAGCTCTGTTATAACCGTACCGCCGATACTGTCCCGTGCTTGCTCCGTAAACGCAAACTGCCCAAGGGAAGTGTAGTGTGCGTTTTCATGCATGTTTATGTACATGACAAGCGGAATATGATTGATTGTACAAGTAAAGTCTTGAATCACCTTTTTAATAAACTCTTGCTTCGGCATATTTACAAAGTGATTGAGTGATTGCTTAAAAACAATTTCCTGTGGTTTGAGCGTTTGAAGTACAATCTGTTTCTGCCCCTTTATGGTGCGAGTAAGTTGTGTGGAGTCGTCCGAGATTGAAATGATTTCCGTACGGTTTACAGAGGTATAGAAAGGCTGGTTAACCTGACTGCGAAAACACCGGTCAACCAGCTCCAAAAAAGACTGACTGGCAAAATGAGTTGATATCTGCCGCCTGATATTGGCCGCATAAACCACGTTTAAAAGCTGCTTGAGTTTTTCATTGTCAAATGTATCCTGATTAATAGTATCACAGATTTTCTGATAGGTTATTTCAGACTGAACACTGCTGCGGTTTACAATGTTCCCGGTGTAATCCAGCTGGGTATTGGCGTAGGATTCCTTGTAACACTGTTTGATTAATTGGGGAATCGCGCTGGAGTAAAGCTTTTTCGCGTACTCATCGTCTACCGTCCCGATATTCGCAAGCCATACGGCTGACTCGGCGAGGGCTTCAGAGCAAAAATATTTTTCGTTGAGCATACGGGCATACGACGCGAAACGCCTTACTGTGTCGTTGGACTGTTCAAAAGATTGCATAACTCCGCTGGCAAAGTGCGCCGCCATTGTGTCCGGGTGCATACTCACCGGCATTTTGGTAAGTTTTCCATGCCGGAGCTTTGAAAGCGTGGACTCCGAAACATTAAAAATATGAGCCATATTTTTATATTTTATCTCAAGCGGTTCTTCTGCAACGGATGATAAGAAATTTGTAAATAAAAAAGCTATTTTCGTATTTTTAGTATTCATAATCTTGCCCCCCAAAGTTCGGTATAACGGAATAATTGGTATTATTTGCCATATTATAGCATATTTTCAATTATAAACAAATAGAATAACGAGGATATTTTACTTTAATGCAAAAAGCCGCAGTACCTTTAACCGGACTGCGGCTAGAACTACGGGTTTACCTCTGGGGGAGCGCGGTCGAGGAACAAACATTTTCCATTGTCCCCAGTCACATTGGATACTCCTCCGCTTTGATAATTGTTGCTGTCATAAACGGCAACCGCATTTTGGGCATCCACAGCGCCGCTGTAATCATGGTCACATACGCGAGGGTCACTCTCCGTTTGGAGCCTAATTTCATCCGTAACACCTGCGCGAAAACCAATTCACTTCGATTATATCTTTATTTAGATATTTTCGCAATAATTTTGCATAATTATCTCACTTAATTTATTTCTTTTTAAACAATATGTTACTGTTAAATAATTGTCCGTTATTGTAATTTTATAAGGGTTATTAACAGAGTTGAAATAAGTCTCAATAATCAAATCAGAAATAGTACTGAGGAATATTTTTCGGTTATAACAGTACATAGAAAAGAGGTCAAACAATCAAGGCAAATACCCTAAAGAAAACCATTAACTGTAAATTATGAGTGATTGATGTTATTACCCATTAATATTGTATTACTCTTACATACCGTACCCCCGCAAAACCAGGACTTGTTTTTGTATTTAGGCGAAACAGCGTGTATTGCGGTGTATTATGTTATTTGGTATAATATTTATAAAAATAAAAATACAAAAGAAAAGGCTGCTTACAATCACCAATTAAATGGGAATTATAATGAACGCCGGTGTTTTCCTTTCGATGGCAGCCCTTTATGAGCAGCAAACCGACGAGGCAGCCAAACGGCTGACAGCCGCAATAGATCCGGCGATGACAATTATCATCGCCACAATCGTCGACACGGTCATTATTTCAATTGTCATCCCCATGTTCAGTATGTACAGCGTTATTTCTGCCGGTTAAAAGCTGCTGAAACAACTGTCGGCGGGGTATTCCCCGCCGATGTTTTTAAAATTTGCTGCGCTGAAAATTTTGTATTCAATTTACTGTTTGAACATAACTTCTACATTGTCGAGCAGTCCGCCCATTGCGTGCATTGCCTTGTTTGCATTTCGCCTTAGGTGCTTATTTTCCCTCATCATTTTATTGCTAATTAAGGAAACCGCAACACCCGCGACAACACCGGTGCCCATACCCTTAACAAAGCCCATGGTTTCTTTATACATCTTGTAAAACCTCCAACCCAAAATTGTAAAATAAAGGCCTTTCAATATCTTTCCCCCTTTGGCTATATTTATTGTTGAAAAATAATACCAAATTTTTTTGAATAAAGGAGCATACTATGCCAACACTTAACATTGTAATGGTGGAACCGGAAATACCACAAAACACAGGAAACATCGCGCGCACCTGCGCAGCCACGGGTGCAAGGCTTCACCTTGTGGGTCCCATGGGCTTTCAAATCGATGACAAAAAACTCAAGCGCGCGGGACTGGATTACTGGCATTTACTCGACATCACCTATTACGATAGCCTTTCCGATTTCCTCAGCCGCAATACGGGCGAGTTTTATTTTTTTTCAACGAAAGCACAGCATATTCACTCGGATGTCAAGTATCCCGATAACTGCTATCTTTTTTTTGGAAAAGAAACCGCCGGACTTCCTGAAAAACTGCTGTATGACAATCCCGACCGCTGTGTGCGCATTCCCATGATTGATGACGCTTCAGCGCGCAGCCTCAACCTGTCAAATTCCGTTGCAATCGGCGTTTACGAGGTTCTGCGTCAGTGGGCATATCCCACTTTGTTATGTAAAGGCCAATTAAGGAATTATAAATGGTGATTAATTTTTAACAATCTAATCAGAAACCCCCGATTCTCTTGAAATTATTTACATTTTATTGTATAATATTTGAGGTAAATCGTATATTCTCATTTCACAATATAAAGGAGTGCTAACCATGAATTATCTAAACAAGAAGACAGTAGAAGATATCGAGGTTGCTGGCAAAAAAGTTTTAGTTCGTTGTGATTTCAACGTACCATTTGACGCTGAGGGCAACATTACTGACCCAAAGCGTATCGATGAAGCTTTAAAGACAATCAAGTATCTGATAAGCCACAAGGCAAAGGTTATTCTATGCTCACACCTTGGTCGTCCAAAGAGCGAGTTCAACATGAAGTATTCCCTTGCCCCTGTTGCAAAATACCTTTCCAAGGCGCTTGGTCAGGAAGTCAAAATGGCTGCTGACGTAATTGGCGACAGCGCAAAGAGCATTGCAGCTTCATTAAAAGATGGTGAAGTGGAACTGATAGAGAACGTCCGCTTCCATAAAGAAGAAGAAAAGAACGACCCTGAATTTGCAAAACAGCTTGCCTCTTTAGCTGAAATTTACGTAAACGACGCTTTCGGTACGGCTCACAGAGCCCATGCTTCCACAGCAGGCGTTGCGGCATATCTTCCGGCGGTATGCGGCTACTTGATTCAGAAAGAAATCACCATCATGGGTGGCGCACTCAGCAGCCCGAAGCACCCGTTCGTTGCTATTTTAGGCGGTGCAAAGGTTTCGGATAAAATTGGCGTTATCACAAACCTGCTCGATAAGGTCGATACCCTCATCATCGGCGGCGGCATGGCCTACACCTTTATGAACGCATTAGGCTACTCCATCGGTACATCCATCTGCGAGGGCGACAAGGTTGAACTTGCAAAGGATATGATGGCAAAAGCGAAGGAAAAGGGCGTTAAGTTCTTAATTCCTGTCGATAATACCGTTGCTACCGAGTATAAGCCTGACGCTGAACACAAGGTTGTTGATTCCGACCAAATTCCGGACGGCTGGATGGGCCTTGATATCGGACCGAAAACATCTGCTCTGTTCTCAGATGCAGTAAAGGGTGCAGGCACAGTTGTGTGGAACGGACCTATGGGCGTTTCCGAGTGGGATAACTTTGCAGCCGGTACAATTGCCGTTGCTAAGGCAGTCGCCAATAGCGGCGCAATTTCAATCATCGGCGGCGGTGACTCTGCCGCGGCAGTTGAAAAGCTCGGTTTTGCCGAAAAAATGACCCATATATCCACGGGCGGCGGCGCTTCCCTTGAATTCCTCGAGGGCCTTGAACTGCCTGGTATTGCATGCTTAAACGATAAATAAGTAAGCTAAGCTTGCTTGTAAACAAATGCGGCAGCCGAGCTGCCGCATTTGCAGTATATAAATCATTTAAATTAAAGGAGATATTTTTCATGAACAAGAAGCTAAGAAAGGCTGTCATCGCCGGCAACTGGAAAATGAACAAAACCCCTGCTGAGGCAAAAGAATTAATCGAAGGAATAAAGCCACTTGTAAAGGATGCAGACTGCGGCGTTGTTGTTTGCGTTCCCTATGTAGATCTTTGCACAGCCCTTGAAGCCACAAAAGGAACAAATATCGGCGTTGGCGCCGAAAATTGCCATTGGGAAAAGAGCGGCGCGTTTACCGGAGAAATCTCCGCGGATATGTTGGCTGCAATTGGCGTTCAATATGTCATAATCGGCCACAGCGAGCGCAGAACCTATTTTGGTGAAACTGACGTTACCGTAAATAAGCGTGTACGTGCAGCTCTAGACAGCGGCTTAACCGTTATCCTCTGCGTTGGTGAGTACCTCGAGCAGCGCGAGCAGGGTATCACAGCGGAACTCGTTGCAATGCAGACGAAAATCGCCCTCGGCGGCGTGTCCGAAGACGAGTTAAAGAACATAATCCTTGCTTACGAGCCTGTTTGGGCAATCGGCACCGGCAAAACTGCAACCTCCGATCAGGCAAACGAGGTTTGTGCGGTCATCCGTGCAACCATCAAAGAACTGTACAGCGCCGCAGCAGCGGATGCGATGACCGTTCAATACGGTGGTTCCATGAACGCCAAAAATGCAAACGAATTATTGGATCAACCAGATGTTGACGGCGGATTAATCGGCGGTGCTTCCCTAAAGCCGGCTGACTTCGCGGAAATCGTAAAAGCAGCAAGCAGGTAAAAATTTGTTCTGCATTTTACACAATATAATAATAAATGATAAATAATCGTTGTGGCGCACAAGCGCGGCGCATTATTGCATTTTAATTTAGCCCCGAAAGGCAGGATTTTTTATCACTATGAAAAAGCCATTAATACTCATGATACTGGACGGCTTCGGCATAGGCGGAGAAAGCGGCAACGCAATCAACGCCGCCCACAAGCCGAATATTGACCGCCTTTTCGCAAACAACCCGATTACGCAAATCGGTGCCTCCGGCCTTGACGTAGGTCTGCCGGACGGCCAAATGGGCAACTCTGAGGTCGGCCATACCAACATAGGCGCAGGCCGTATCGTTTACCAGGAACTAACCAGAATTACAAAATCAATTCAAGACGGCGACTTTTTTGAAAATTCCGCTTTTCTTGAAGCTGTTGACAACGCAATTGCAAAAGGAAGCGCACTGCATCTGATTGGCCTGCTTTCTGACGGCGGCGTTCACAGCCATAACTCCCATTTATACGCTTTGGTTGAGCTTGCAAAAAAACGCGGCTGCAAAAAAGTTTATATTCACGCTTTACTGGACGGCCGCGACGTTCCACCGTCCTCCGGCAAGGATTTCGTTGCCGCGTGTGAGCAAAAGCTTAAGGAAATCGGTGTGGGTGAAATTGCGACTGTTATGGGCCGCTACTACGCGATGGATCGCGACAACCGCTGGGAGCGTGTGGGAAAGGCTTATGCCGCAATGGTTTACGGCGAAGGCACCCAGTGCAGCGACCCTGTAAAAGCTGTTGAAGACTCTTACAAAAATGACGTTACCGATGAATTCGTACTGCCAGCCGTGTGCGTCAAGGACGCGGAAATTAAGGCGAACGATTCCGTCATCTTCTTTAACTTCCGCCCTGACAGAGCGCGCGAAATCACACGCACCTTTGTTGACCCGGACTTTAACGGCTTTGAACGCAAAAAAGGCTTTTTCCCGCTTACCTATGTCTGTATGACACAATACGATGCAACCATGCCGAATGTGTTGGTTGCGTTTAAGCCCCAATCGCTCAAGAATACCTTTGGTGAATACATTTCCGACAAAGGCTTAACACAGCTTCGCATCGCTGAAACTGAAAAATACGCCCATGTAACCTTCTTCTTTAACGGCGGCGTAGAAAAACAGTATCCCGGTGAAGACAGAGTGCTGATTCAATCGCCTAAGGTCGCAACCTACGATATGCAGCCGGAAATGAGTGCATGTGAAGTGACCGATGCTTTGGTCGAACGCATTAAGAGCGGCAATTATGATGTCATTATTTTAAACTTTGCCAACTGCGACATGGTTGGACACACGGGTGTTTTTGAAGCCGCGAAAGCTGCTGTGCAAGCGGTTGATAAGTGTGTGGGCCGAGTAACCGATGCGATTGCCAAAATGGGCGGTATAGCCTTGATTACAGCTGACCACGGAAACGCGGACAAGATGTATGAAGAGGACGGTTCTCCGTTCACTGCACACACCACCAACCCGGTTCCTTTCTGCGTAATCGGCTACCCATGCAAGCTCCGCACCGGCGGCAAGCTTGCCGATATCGCCCCGACCATGCTCAAAATTTTGGGCTTGCCCCAGCCGCAAGAGATGACCGGCATCAGCATTATTGAATAGTAATAAATAACAGAAAAGGCTCTTTCTCAAACGAGAAAGAGCCTTTTTAATGTAACGGAATTACTCAACTTTGGTTTCCCACAAGCCATGAAGATTGCAAAATGCATAGGCTGCAACCGCTTCATCGTCATCAAGCGTAAAAACTGCTTCCGGCTTGTCCCCCGGCTTTAAGGCCCTGCGCTGGCCGCCGTTTTTGGTTTCGAGATAAATCCACTCAATGTAGTGTGCTTCAAGCATGGGATGCTCAACGCTGCCAACCTTAACCGTAACTTTCCCATCGGAAATGCTGATAACCGGCAGATGTTTTTCATGGGCAGCCTCAACTGTATTGGGTACCAGTTCTGTCATTGGTTCACCGCAGCAAATCATTGGAACTCCGCTATTGTAAATCATTCCAACAAAATTTTTACAGTGCTTGCAGACGTAGAATTTTGCATCTTTATTTGCCATAATCCATTCCCTCTTTTCATATATTTTGTTTAATTATTATACCATTATTTGTATGCAAAATAAATTAATAATTTATAAACATTAAATCATATGAAATACGGATTATACTCCCATTAACGCAAATGATGTTATTATCTATATATAGTTAATTAACCCACTGCTTTTTTCATGCTATTATGCGATTCCGCTCTACTAAAGGGGGATGGGGCCGTGGATACGGATTCTCGCCCCGCTGGGACTTTGCCCTAGGACAGAAATAGGGATAGCAAATCATTTGTTAGTTATATATAAAGTTTATTCCAATGTAAAAAATAACAATCATGTTAACCTCGTTGCAATGGAGAAGAAAAGATGTTAGAATGGTTTTATCCCAGAAAACTAGGGGTGATTTTACTGTTAATCAAGAGAATAACGGCAGTTTTTCTCTGCCTTACTATATTGTTTTCCTTTGCTGCGTGCGGCAAAAAGGAAGCAAAAAACGCCAATAAAAAAATTAATTATATTCTGGCTGCCGAACCGAAAACGCTCGACCCGCAGATTGCCACCGACAGCTCCGCTATTGTTGCCATTGAAGCGCTGTACGAGGGCCTTGCACGTCTGGGCACGGATTATAAGGCCTACCCGGGTGTGGCCGAAAAATGGGAAAGCAATGCGGACAGCACCGTATTTACCTTTACCATTCGCAGCGGTGCAAAATGGTCTAGAGAAAAAACGCCCATCACCGCCAACGACTTCGTTTTCGCTTTCCGGCGTGCGCTTTCTCCCCAAACCGGTTCGACTACCTGCTCACAAATGTTTTGCATTAAAAACGCCAAAGAGGTAAACTCCGGTGCGTTGGCGGCGGATCAGCTCGGCGTGACCGCCAAGGACACGAACACGTTGGTGGTACAGCTAAACTATTCCTATCCGGATTTCCCAGTGCTTACGGCGGCTGCGGTATTCATGCCCTGCAATCAGAAATTCTTTGAAAGCACCTCCGGCCGCTATGGCTTGGAACGCAAATACTTGATTGGCAATGGGCCGTTTGAAATCGATGGGAAATATGGTTGGGAACATGGAAAATACCTAAACTTGGTGCGCTCTGCCACCTATACCGGCAATAAAAAGTCGCTTCCGTCGAACCTAAAATTCAGTATTGCGGGCAAAGAAACTGACGTTTCCGACCCGGTCGCATTACTGACAAAGGGAACGGCTGATGCAATCGAAATGCCGGCGGACAAGGTTAATGCGGCAGCTACCGCGGGCTGCACCATTACTTCATTTGAAGACACAACCTGGGGCCTTTGTTTTAACATGCAATCCGATATTATGAAAAATAAAAATATGCGCAAGGCGTTTATTCAGGCTTTTGACCGTACTGCGGTAACGAAGCATTTGCCTAAAAACATCAATTTAGCAGAAAGCATTATCCCACCCTCAACAACTTGGATGGGTAAAAGTTACCAAACACTTGCCACTGGTGGCCCTTTTTACCTAAAACAGGATAAAAATGCAGCCGCACTGCTCACTGCAGGTTTAAATGAGCTTTCCCTGCCGAAACTGCCAAATATCAACGTCATCTGTCCCGACAATCCCAGTGTCAAGTTAATGCTCAACGAAATGATTGCCACATGGAACACTAAATTTAATTACTATTTTAATATGGAGCCGCTTAACGAAGACGAGTTGTCCGCACGCATAAAATCCGGCAACTATCAAATCGCGCTGTGTCCCATTCGGCCGGACAGCAACGGTCCGCTGTCTGTTTTGTCACTGTTTAAAACTGGGGCTAAGAAAAATTCAGCCGATTTAAAGGACTCCACCTTTGACGCAATGCTGGCCGACGCGGAAAGTCGGAGCGGCAGCGAGGCGGTCTCAGCCTTTGCAGCTGCTGAAAAATACTTAAATGAGCAAGGGATATTCTATCCCCTATATTATGAAAAGCATTACCACGCCACCGCGAAAGGCATTACCGGCGTAGTGTTTCTCCCCTATGGCGCGGGCGTGGACTTTATCCAGGCCGGAAAAGAATAAACAAGCCGCCTTGCAGTATTTGAAACCGTAAGGCGGCTTTTATTGATGTTATTGGATTTTACATTCCATAAATTGCTTTAGCGGGCAAAATAGAAACACCGTTTTTTTGCAAAACCTCAGTTGCTCTGTCGTTGTCCTCCACGCGCAGAATCACGAATGCCTTGCCGCTTTCGCGGCTAATGAAGGCATACATGTACTCGACACCGATAAGATTATCCGCAAGAATGCGCATTCCTTTTGAAAATTCGCCGGGCTTGTCATCAATTCCCATGGCGATTACGTTAGTGAGTGAAACGGTAAGCCCTGCCTTTTTAAGCGCTTCAACCGCTTCGGCAGGTTTATCTACAATAAGGCGGAGAATCCCATAATCGCTTGTATCCGCAACGGAAATCGCACGGATATCGATATTTGCCGACGCGAGAACTTCGGTAATTTCCGCAAGACGTCCCGATTTGTTCTCGACAAAAATAGAAAGCTGCTGAATTTGCATCGTAATTCCTCCCCTGTATTTTTAGTTATATTTATATATCGATAATTATACGATTAAACCTTGCGATTATCAATTACCCTTTTTGCCTTGCCCTCCGAGCGTGGAATTGACTTGGGCTCGAGCAGGCGCACCTTAGCCGCAATGTTGAGCGTGGACTGGAGCGCGCCGGAAATTTGGCGGCCGATTTTTTCAAGGTCGCGTACCGTGTCGGAGAACATGGCCTCGTTCATTTCGACCTGAACCTCCATGGTATCCAGATTATTGACGCGGTCGATAACCAGCTGATAGTTCGGTGCCAAGCCAAGGCTCAAAAGCACAGTCTCGATTTGTGACGGGAATACGTTGATTCCGCGGATAATGAGCATATCGTCCGTTCTGCCGCGTGGTTTTTCCATGCGGACAAAGGTACGGCCACACGCGCACTTATCGCGGTTAAGCCTGCAAATATCCTTTGTGCGGTAGCGCACGAGCGGCAGCGCCTCTTTTCCGATACAGGTGAATACCAGCTCCCCGAACACACCGTCGGGTACCGGCTCGCCCGTTTCCGGATTAATAATCTCAGGGTAAAACATATCCTCGTTGATATGCATTCCGTTCTGTATCTCGCACTCGCTCGCAACGCCCGGGCCGGCAATTTCGGAAAGGCCGTAAATATCATAAGCCTTAATTGCCAAAAGGCGCTCAATCTCTTTGCGCATGTTTTCGGTCCACGGCTCCGCACCAAAGATGCCCGCGCGAAGCTTTAAGCTTTTCGGGTCAATACCCATATCTCGAATAGTTTCGCCAATATACATGGCATACGACGGTGTACAGCAGAGAATGTTCGAGCCGAAATCCTGCATGATCATCACTTGGCGGCTTGTGTTGCCGGTGGAAATCGGAATTGCGGTAGCGCCAAGCTTTTCGGCGCCGTAATGAACCCCCATGCCGCCGGTGAAAAGGCCATAACCGTAGGCAATCTGAACAAAGTCGGACTTTGTACCGCCTGCGGAAGCGATGCATCGGGCGGCACAGCGAGCCCACACGTCAATGTCGTTCTTCGTGTAACCAACAACCGTCTGCTTGCCGGTCGTACCGGAAGAAGCATGTACACGTACAAGCTCTTCTTTCGGCACGGCGAACATGCCGAACGGATAGGTGTCGCGCAAATCATTTTTATATGTAAACGGAAGCTTGCTGATATCGTCTATGGACTGGATATCACCGGGAAGAAGTCCGATTTCATCAAAGCGCTTTTTGTAGGTAGGAACTCTGTCGTAGCAGTGTGCAACCATCTTTACAAGCTTTTTAGACTGAATATAGTGCAGAACATCGCGCGAAGCACATTCGAGTTCCGGCTCAAAATAATTACCTTCCATTTTTAATCCCCCAATAATACTTAAATTTCCTGTGCGTTGTATCCAAGCTCAAAAGCATTTAAATTCATATCGATGAATTTTGCCGGCACAGTGGCTTTAATCGTATCAATCCAGACTTCTTTGTCTATTTCAAGACGTTTTGCCATCGCGCCAATCAGTACTACGTTGACTGCCTTGACCGAGCCGGCCTGTTCAGCCAGGCTGAGTGCGTCAAATGCGATGACCTTTGCGCCCTGCGCCTTTACAGCACCAATAATGTCCTCTGGATAGACAGCTGTGCCGGTTACGACGGGCATTGGGTCAATCTGCTGCGTATTGACGATTACGGTACCGTCCGGCTTGAGCCACGGAAGAAAACGCGCGGCTTCAAGCGCCTCAAACGCCAAAACGACATCGGCCTCGCCCGGTTCAATCACCGGTGAATAAACCTTTTCGCCATAACGGACATAAGTGACGACCGAACCGCCGCGCTGGCTCATTCCGTGAACCTCCGAAACTTTAACGTCCACTCCGCGGCTAAGCATCGCACTGCCCAAGACACGGCTTGCAAGCAGCGTTCCCTGACCGCCGACCCCGACGATAATCACACTTTTCACCTTATTCATGCTCTCGCCTCCTGTGTTGTGATTGCACCTTTCGCGCAAAGACTCTCGCAGATACCACAGCCGACGCACTGGGTGTAATCAATCGAAGCCTTGCCGTTTTTTACACTGATTGCCGGGCATCCGATGGATAGGCAGGCCTTGCATCCGATACACTTATCCTCATTTACGACCAACGATGGCTTATGCTTTACATGTTTTAACAGCGCGCAGGGACGGCGGCTGATGATGACCGACGGGCCGTCTGCTTCAAGTTCTTCCTTTAATGCGGTTTGAATCTCGCTCAAATGATAGGGATCGCACACACGAACGCGCTGAATCCCGACGGACTTACACAGTGCCTCTAGATTGACGGCGGTGGTCGGGTCGCCCTTTATCGTGTAGCCGGTGGTTGGGTTTTGCTGGTGGCCGGTCATACCGGTGATGGAGTTATCCAGTATAATCACAACGGAATTACTCTGATTATATGCAATATCAATCAAACCGGTAATACCAGAATGAACAAAGGTGGAGTCGCCAATGACGGCAACGCTTTTCTTTTCGCCCTTTGCACCGAGCGCTTTGTTGTAACCATGCAGCGCGGAAACGGAGGCACCCATGCAAATGCAGGTGTCCATCGCACTGAGCGGAGCGGATGCCCCTAATGTGTAGCAGCCGATATCACCGCTGACGAACACTTTTTCTTTTTTCAGCGCGTAGAAAAGTCCGCGGTGCGGACAGCCGCAGCACATAACCGGTGGACGAACCGGAACATTTTCTTCTACTGCTTTGGTTTCCAGGACTTCTCCTAACATACATTTCCGAATGACGCTCTGTGAAAACTCGCCGCAGCGTGGGAACACATCCTTGCCGTAAACCGCAACACCATTTTTACGGCAGAAGCTTTCAATTATGTCGTCGAGCTCCTCAATGACATAGAGTTTGTCTACCATAGCAGCGAATTTATGAATCAGCCCCGCCGGCAGGGGATTGACCATTCCTAATTTTAAATAGGAAACCGTGGAGCCGAGTGCCTCCTTTGCGTACTGATAAACAGTACCGGAAACAATCACGCCTGTTTTTGACTGGTTATCTTCTATATTATTAATGTCACAGCTTTCCGCCCAATCGGTAAGCTTTTTCGTTCTCTCCTCCACCACTAGGTGTTTCGGTCTTGCAAAAGCGGGCAGCATGACGTTTTTAGCCGGATTCTTTTCATAAGGCTTTAAGTCAAGTTCTTTTCTTTCGCCAAGCTCCACAATGCTGCGGGAATGTGCAATACGCGTGGTAAGACGCAGTATAACCGGCACATCAAACTGCTCGGAAAGCTCGTAAGCCAGCTTTGTAAAGTCACGGCACTCGGCAGAATCAGCGGGTTCAAGCATCGGCACCTTTGCCCCAATTGCATAGTTGCGCGAATCCTGTTCATTCTGTGAGGAATGAAGCCCAGGGTCATCAGCTACGCCAAAAATCATACCGCCGTTAATGCCTATGTAAGACATGGTAAAGAGCGGGTCGGCGGCGACATTTAACCCGACATGCTTCATTGCACAAAAAGAGCGGGCACCGGCAAGAGAAGCACCGGCCGCAACTTCGGCGGCAACCTTTTCATTGGGTGCCCACTCGCAGTAAACCTCTTCGTATTTTGCGGCGGCTTCGGTGATTTCGGTACTCGGCGTACCGGGGTAGCTTGAAACCACTTTTCCGCCGGCCTCATAAATTCCACGGGCAACCGCTTCGTTGCCCAGCAATAATTCTTTCATTCAATTTCCTCCTTCATTGCGCAGGTAATTTCCGTTCAATCAGTCGAATTCCAACATCAAACCTGCTTTTGGATGGTACACAAATTAAAATTCAACCGCACCAGAACGAAATCCTGATGCGGTTAAAAATAATACTCTTATTCTATTTATTTTAACTTATTTATTGTGATTATGCAACCTATTTTGTCATTTGAGCTGCTCGACTTTTGTCAAAAAAAGTGAAAACTAAATATAGTAATTTATTCCAAAATCAAAATGCTTTTGGAATAAATCCAACTTTTTTCATTACCTTGCTGAGTGTGCGGTTAGAAATGGCGAGCGCTTTCTGTGCGCTGTCCGTATAGCATTTTTCAAGGTAATCCTTATTTTTGATGTAGTCGGCATAACGTTCCTGTACCGGGCGCAGATGCTCGACGACAGCCTCACCCACGGCGGCCTTGAAGTCACCGTAGCCCTTGCCTTCGAATTCCTTTTCAATCTGCTCATTTGTTAAGCCGGTAATACAGGAGTAAATACCCATCAGATTATTCACGCCATCCTTGCCCTCGCCACTACGTACGCAGGCTTCACTGTCAGTAATGGCACGCTTAAACTTGCGCATAATATCATCCGGCTTATCCAATATAGCCACATAGCCATTAACATTTTCGTCGGACTTGCTCATTTTTTTGGTGGGGTCCTGCAGGGACATGATACGCGCACCCTGCTTTGGAATATAGGGATCCGGCACTTGAAAGGTTGGGCTGTAAAGGCCATTAAAGCGTTCCGCAATATTGCGAGCCAACTCCAAATGCTGCTTCTGATCGGCGCCGATGGGAACCAAATCTGCTTGATAAAGCAGGATATCCGCCGCCATCAGACTTGGGTAGGTGAACAGTCCCGCGTTAATGTTGTCGGCGTGCTTAGCAGATTTATCTTTAAATTGTGTCATACGCTGCAGCTCGCCGAACTGAGTATAGCAGTTCAAAATCCATGCTAGCTGTGCGTGTGTGCACACCTGACTTTGAATAAAGAACGGGCTTTTTTCCGTGTCAATGCCACAGGCAAGTAACAGTGCATACGCTTCAAATGCATTGTGGCGGAATTTTGCCGGATCCTGCCGAACGGTAATCGTGTGCAAATCCGCCAGCGCAAAGATGCAGTTATATTCGTCCTGCAAATTAGCCCAGTTTTTGAGCGCCCCCAAATAGTTGCCCAATGTAATTGTACCGCTTGGCTGAATTGCGCTAAAGATTACCTTTTTGCGCTCTGTGTTAGCTGTTTCCATTTTAAATTGCCTCCACTTTAATCATTTTGCTCCTATTTGCTCTTCCTTATTAAGAAAACAGAGAAATTAAATAATCTCGTTGGCCAGTTCACCTAAAATTTGAATTCCCTTTATCAGGTTTTCATCAGTCGGTGTGGAAAAATTGATGCGGAAAGACTGGCATGGGTCGTTCTCGTTTGTTAAAAACGCATTGCCGGGCACCACGCAAACCTTGCGCAAAACTGCCTGCTTGCAAAAATCCTGCATATCAACACCGTCGGGGAGGGTACACCAGATAAACAGGCCGCCCTCAATCGGGTTATAAGTGATTTTCGGTGCGAGGTATTTGTCAAGCGCATCGATTGCAATCGCGGACTTTTTCAGGTAAACTGCACGCAGTCTTTCGAGGTGTGCAGCAAAATCATAGTTCGCCATAAATTCATTGCAAACCATCTGCGACCAGATGTTGGTATGAACATCCTCACCCTGCTTGCAGACGATCATCTTGTGCAGCAGCGTCTTGGGAGCAATTGCATAGCCAACACGCATACCCGGGGAAAGTACCTTTGAAAAAGTACCGGCGTAAATCACAAGGCCGTCTTCGTCAAGCGACTTAATTGCCTCAATATGTTCGCCATGAAAACGCAAATCACCGTACGGATTATCTTCAAGGATAAGAACGCCGTACTTCTTTGCCAAAGCATAGACCTGCCTGCGCTTTTCCATACTCATCGTAATTCCGGATGGATTCTGGAAGTTCGGTATCGTGTAGATAAACCGGACGCGGGTTTCTTCCTTCAGCGCCTTTTCCAGCTCAGCGATATTCATGCCGTCATGTTCCATGGGAATGCCGCGCAGGCGTACATTATAAGAGCGAAATGTGTTCAGCGAGCCGATAAAACTCGGTGCTTCGCAAATGACCACGTCCCCCTCGTTACACAGCGACTTGCCAGCTAAATCCATAACCTGCTGTGCACCGCTTGTAATCAGTATATCATCAAAGTCACGTCCGACATTGTGTGTGTTTTTCATGTAATCAAAGACCTGTTGCCTTAAAGGGGCATAGCCCTCGGTCACACTGTACTGCAGCGCGTCGATTGGACGCTCCGCAAAAATTCTTGCAGATATTTCAGATATTTCCTTAATTGGAAAGGCCTCCGGCGCGGGATTTCCGGCGGAGAGCGAAATGACGCTCGGGTCAGCCGCATACTTAAAAATCTCCCTAATTGCCGATGGTTTAAGTGTTAAAACACGGTCAGAAAATGTGTACTCCATATCGTCACCCTCTCATTTATGTTTAACTGTTATTTTACCACAGATAGCGGTCTATGACTATAAAAAACCTCACAAATTAAAAAATACTTATAATTTGATAGAAACCGCCAAAATATTACGGCGCGTTATGACAACACCTAGCATATACATATAGTATAATTATTTTTAGCAAATTATGGACAAGTTTTCAAATATTGTATGGCGGTGATAAGAATGGTAAAAACAAAGGCGGAGCGCGTCAGCTTTCCAGCGGCCGCTCTGGCTCCAACGAAGGCTGTGGCAAAGCAGCTTGTTTACTTTACAGTGGCGATGCTTTGCGCTCGCGGACTTGTGTTCGGAAAATACGCGCCATTCGGCGTAGCGGCGGTTGCGGCACTTCCGTATTCCGCGTTGTGGAGCGTTATTTTGGGCAGCATTGCGGGGTATCTTCTTCCCTCTGCCGCGGTCGTGCCGGTGCATTACATTGCGGCGGTTCTGGCTGCCGCAGCGATTCGCTGGACTTTAAATGACTTGATAAAGATAAGGATGCATCCCGGTTTTGCCCCGGCTGTCGCTTTTTTTCCGGTGCTTGCGACCGGCATGGCAATCGTTTTCGTCAACGGTTCCAATACCGTGACCGTTGCCATGTACGTAGCTGAATCTCTCTTTGCGGGCGGTGTTGCATACTTCTTTGCGCGAACATCATCATTTATAAATTCGGAAAGAGAAATCAGCGCGATGAGTGCACAGGAACTTGCCTGTGCGGCGCTTTCAGGAGGCATTGTGCTGCTGTCGCTTTCCAATCTGACAGTCGGCCCCATTTCTCTGGGGCGCGTAGTTGCAGTAATTGCAATTTTATTTGCCGCACGCTACGGCGGGGTCGCCGGTGGCAGTGTTGCAGGAATCGCAGCAGGAATTGTGTTCAGCCTTTCCACAACCGGGGTCAGCTATCTCTCCGGTGCATATGCCCTGGGAGGTATGATGGCCGGCGTATTTTCACCGGTTGGGCGGTTAGCCTCCGTTGCGGCATTTATTATTTCCAATGGTGTCGCGTCCCTTCAGGTTGGCAACCAGGTAGCGGTAATCAACGGACTTTATGAGGTTATGGCGGCTACAGTTATTTATATACTGCTGCCGCAGCGGCTCGGCAGTCCGCTTGCCGGCATCTTCTCACGCGCCGACGATACCTCGCGTGCCGACGGGCTCCGCCGCTGCGTTATTATGAAGCTTGACTATGCAGCAAAGGCGCTCGGGAGTGTTTCGGAATCGGTTGAAGAGGTCTCCAAAAAACTTTACACGACCTGTGCACCGGATATCAACGGCGTTTATAAACAGGCAATTGACGAGGTCTGCTGCAATTGCGGGCTAAAAGTTTATTGCTGGGAACGCAATTACAGCGATAGTATGAATTCATTAAATGATTTGACGGACAAGCTGAGGAGCAAGGGCAGAATTGACCGGAATGATTTCAATGTGCAGTTTGCGACGCATTGCAGCCGACTAACCAACATGCTTGATTCCATCAATAATTACTATAATGAATTTATGATAAAAGATGCGGCAGAAAGCCGTGCGCAACAGATTAGAAGCGTCGTTTCCGACCAGTTTATCACCACAAGCAATATGCTTGAGGATATGGCGGGCGAGCTCGAGCTTTTCGAGCGGTTTGACTTTGCCGCCGCGCAGCAGGTCAGCGAGGTTTTGCGCAATGCGGGAATTCTGCCGATTGATGTGAGCTGCCGCACCGACCGCTTTGACCGCATGTCGATTGAAATTGTCACAGCACCGATTGAGTGTACCCGTTTGAATAAAGCGGAGCTTACAAGTGAGATTTCCCGTGTTTGCAACCGTACGTTTCAGCAGCCCTGCATTAGTACGGCAAAAGGAAAATGCCGCATGCAGATAAGTGAACGGCCTCTTTACAGGGTACAGAGCGGATGCGCGCAGCATTCCTGCGGCAACGCACAGCTTTGCGGCGATAGTTGGGAGTGTTTCTCCGATGGCAACGGCCGCCAAATCGCAATTATCAGCGACGGTATGGGAACGGGCGGCCGTGCCGCGGTTGACGGTGCTATGGCCAGTGGAATTATGACACGATTGATTAAAGCGGGCATTGGCTTTGATGCCGCGCTCAAAATTGTCAATTCGGCCCTGCTTGTCAAATCGGGTGACGAATCACTCGCAACCATTGATTTGGCAGCACTGGATTTATTTAGCGGAAATATCGAATTTATGAAAGCCGGCGCTCCCATCAGCCTGCTGCGAAAATCCGGCAGGGCGGTCATCATTGACGCGCCCAGTCTGCCGATTGGCATTTTGAACGACATTAACTTTACCAAGTCCTCCGATAGTCTGAACGACGGCGATTTACTGATTCTGGTTTCTGACGGTGCGCTCGCCGCCGGTGACGACTGGCTCTGTGATACCATTGAAAAATGGAACGGACAAATACCCCAGGAACTGGCGGAGGAAATTGTAACCCAGGCAATCGCGCGCCGCGGCGACGGTCACGACGACGACATTACCGTAGTAGCAATGAAAGTCAGAGAGAACGACTAGTGTAAACAATATATTTTGTATTTTTATTTCATATTAGAAATATTTGTGTTAGTATAATAAATATAAATATTTCTAGAGAAGAGTGATTTAATGTCATTGTTTGATTTAGGCTGGTCAGAAGTATATTTCAGCATGAACTATGACGATTTTTTAAAGAAGCAAAATATATTAAAAGAAGCAAATATAGAATTTAAAACAAAGGTGCAAAATAATTCAATCAGACTTTCTATGAATAATATAGATGGCAGAGGGGTTGCTTTATCAAGGGGAGGCCCAGCTATCAATGATTACTTCAAAATATTGGTTAAAAAGCAGGATTTTGATAACGTAAGATATATTTTAAATAAATAAACATTAAACAAGGCCAGCAATAAAGAGAATTCTCTTATTGCTGGCCTTGTTTTTTAAGGAAGACTGCTTCCTTATCTCTTATTCAATTCCGAAAAGTGTTTCGGCGTTGTGCCGCGTAACTTCTAAAATCTGTACGGCGGTTGTGCCGCGAATTTCTGCGATTTTAGCGGCGGTGTAGGCAATCAGTTTGGAATCATTACGCTTACCGCGAAACGGCACTGGCGCCATATACGGACAGTCCGTTTCCATGAGCATACGCTCAAGCGGAATAGAGGCTGCAACCTCCACAGGCACACGCGCATTCTTGAACGTAACCGCGCCGCCAAGGCCAATGTACATGCCGAGCCGAATTACTTCTTTTGCCATCTCGTTGCTGCCGGAAAAGCAATGAACCACACCGCAAGGCTTCAATTTGCACAGCAGTTCCATGGTGTCGCCGTGCGCGTCACGATCATGCACAATAATCGGAAGCTTGTGCTTTTGCGCGAGCAAAATCTGATTTTCAAATATCGCTTTCTGCACATCTTTTGGCGCATTTTCTTCAAAATGGTAGTCCAGGCCGATTTCCCCCACCGCCACAACTTTGTGCTGCGTTATCAGCTTTTCAAGCTGTTCCAAATAGTCTTGCGGTGCATCCTTGGCGCATTCCGGATGGATGCCCACGGCGGCGTACACATAGCGATACTTTGCCGCCAGAGCAATGGAAGCTTCTGAAGATTTCAAATCCGCGCCGCAGTTTATTGCATTGCAAATACCGCGCTGCGGCAACTCATTTAAAAGTAAATCACGGTCATCGTCAAAAGCCGCGTCATCGTAGTGCGCGTGGGAATCGAATATATTATTCAGCGTGTCCATATTAACCGATTTTACTGCCGGCCGGAATGCCGTCGACAAAGATAACCTTTACTTCGTTTTCACCCGAGTCCGCCGCCAGAATCATACCCTGACTTTCCACACCGCAAAGCATTGCGGGCTTTAAGTTGGCGACTAAAATAATGCTGTGACCGATTAAATCCTCAGGCTTGTACCACTTTGCAATGCCTGAAGCAACACATCTTTCGCCTTCCCCGTCTTCCACCGTCAGTTTCAAAAGCTTCTTTGCTTTCTTAATCGGCTCGCAGTCTTTGATTTTGCCCACACGGAGCTCAACTTTGCTGAAATCGTCAATGCCAATTTGGGCGATGCCCTCAATTTTTTTGTCGTCCGCTTTTTCCTGCTTTTCAGTGGGCATTGTGTTCGGGATTAATTGATTCAATTCTTCAATTTCTTTTTCTACATCAATGCGCGGGAACAGTGTTTCGCCCTTTGTAATGACTGCGTCATCGGGCAGAACGCCCCACTTCGCGGCAGCATCATAGGTTAGCATATCCGCTTTTGCACCAATTTGCGCTTGAATCTTCGGCGCAGTTTCCGGTATAAACGGAGTAATCAGGATGGAAACGATGCGCAGGCTTTCGCAAAGATTGTAAATAACCGCGGCAAGGCGGGCACGCTTTGTTTCATCTTTACCAAGTGCCCACGGCATGGTTTCATCGATATATTTATTCGTACGGGCAATCAGCTTCCAAATTTCAGCCAACGCATTGCTGAACTGGTAGCCAACGATTGCGTCATCGCATTTTTGGCGCAGCCCCAGTGCCATACTGATAAGCTGGTCATCAATCGGGTCACTTTCGCGTTCGGCAGGAATTCTGCCGCCAAAGTATTTTTCAGCCATCGCCGTTGAGCGGGACAAAAGATTGCCCAGGTCATTCGCAAGGTCGGAGTTGATTCGGTTAATCAGCGCTTCGTTTGTGAACACACCGTCAGCCCCGAACGGAATTTCGCGCAGAAGGAAATAGCGGATTGCGTCCACGCCATAGCGGTCGCATAGAACAACAGGGTCAACCACGTTGCCCTTTGATTTGCTCATTTTGCTGCCATCGCCGAACAAGAGCCAGCCGTGGCCGTAAACCTGCTTTGGCAGCGGTAAATCAAGTGCCATCAGCATTGCGGGCCAAATAATGGTGTGGAAACGTACAATTTCTTTGCCAACAAAATGTACGTCGGCAGGCCAATATTTTTGATAATCAGAGTCATCATCCGAGCCGTATCCCAACGCGTTGATGTAGTTTGTCAGAGCGTCGAGCCAAACATAAACAACATGTTTGGGGTCGAAGTCCACCGGAATACCCCAGGTAAAGCTTGTGCGCGAAACACACAAGTCCTCGAGCCCCTGCTTAATGAAGTTAATCATTTCGTTTTTGCGGCTTTCAGGCTGAATAAAGTTAGGCTGGTCCTCATATAACTTTAACAGTTTGTCAGCGTAGTTGGACATACGGAAGAAGTAAGCTTCCTCGTTTGCCATTTTGACTTCTCTTCCGCAGTCTGGGCACTTGCCGTCCTTTAACTGTGTTTCAGTCCAGAAGGATTCGCACGGGGTGCAGTACCACCCCTCGTATTTGCCCTTGTAAATTTCACCCTTATCAAAAAGAGCTTTAAAAATCTTTTGTACGGATTTTACGTGATAATCGTCTGTTGTGCGGATAAAGCGGTCGTTTGAAATATTTAAAAGCTTCCATAAGTCCTGAAAGCCCGCGACAATTTTATCAACATATTCCTTTGGGGTAACGCCCTCTTTTCCAGCGTTTATCTCGATCTTCTGGCCATGCTCGTCAGTTCCGGTCAGAAACATGACATCATAACCCTGCATTCGCTTGTAGCGCGCAATCGCGTCGCTTGCAACGGTGCAGTAGCTGTGGCCAATGTGCGCCTTACCAGAGGGGTAGTAAATAGGCGTTGTGATGTAAAAAGTTTTTTTGTCCATGTTTTTACCTCCAAGAGAATCGAATTCTCGGATAATTAATTTTATTATTATACCATTTTTTTCACAAATAGTGAATAGAAAATGAAGAATGTAGGTTACAATATAAAAAATCCACTCCAAAGGCCATCTGGCTATCGAAGCGGATTTTGCGATATGATTAATTTTCGGCTGAATCGGCTGTTCCGTTCGAAGCGTTCTCGCCATAAAGGAAGGTTCTTAAAAGCTCACAGTTTTTCGGTAGATCTGGTACAAGCACCGCACCAATGCCTTTAACTTTTTCGTCCTTATAGGTGTTGATGTTGGGTACATGCATGGTCTTCATTTCGTATTTCGAAACCGGACCTGCAATGGACGCAAGGTACAAAAGATCAGGATCACTTAAATTCGTTTTAACATAATGGAGATAGTCATACATGATTTTATTGACTTCCAACGGATTCAGTGTCATCATTTTTTTAATCATCAGTTCAACGACCTCACGCTGACGGCCTGTGCGGCCAAAATCGCTGTCAATTTCCCTAATCCGTGCGTAGTAGAGTGCAAGCCTGCCATCAAGGTGGTTTACGCCCGGCTTTAGATGGCTGCCCATATTTCTGTTTTCCGCGGCACAGACCTCTTTGGACATATTGATGTCCAACCCGCCCATCTTATCAATAATTGTCGCAAAATTTTCACTGTTAACCGATATATACTTGTCAATGTTAATTCTGAAATTGTTCTCGAGTGTCTGCATGGTAAGCGCCGCGCCGCCATGCGCAAAAGCAGAGTTCAGCTTGGTTTTGCCAACAGTCGGAATTTCGAGGTATGTATCGCGTAAAAAAGAAACCAGATGAATCGTTTTTGTATTGTTGTCAATGGAAATCAGCATATTTGTATCGGAACGTCCGTCAGAACCATCGTCATTCTTGTCAATTCCAATTAAAAGAATATTCGTAATTTTACTGTCCGAGATAACGCCCCAAGTTGGTGCGTCGGACGGTTGCTGCACGTAGCTTGCTGTGTCGGTTGTGTCGGAGCGGTCAAGGCGCGACATCATAATCAGCCCATAAGCAGTTATGCCCAATGCGACGATAAGCACAAGCGATAAAATGGTAACGACAACTTTTTTTGCGCCGCCTTTTTTGGGATTGCTTCTTTTCCCCCCTCGACGTCCGCCGCCCTCGTAACGCGAACCGCTGTTGCTGTAAAGGTCACGGTCAACGTAATTGTACCGGTCAATATCATCCGGATTATGACTTTGAGAACCACGTTTACCCGAGCCTGTGTATGGGGACATGCGTTTTGAACGATAATTGCTGTTTCGTTTATCCATTAATTGCACCTCAAAATTGTACTTCACACACAAATTAGTATTATTCTATTGCATATCACAGAATATGTCAAACGAAAACAGAGCAATTTTTTGTTTACTTCCTTTTATAATTTAATGAGAGTTGACCTAAATAAAAGTTCGTCACATATTATACTCATCGTTATTATGTGACAAACTTATTATTAATTGTTTGATATAATATTTCTTTGCAGACTCAGGGGTTATAAAACACAAAGGTTTCCCAAAAATATAGGATAAGCTCCTGCTCCAGTCATCAGTGGAAAACGAGTTGGAATCCAAACTTCTGACAATTGGCAGAACCATTGCACTGTTTGTCGGCAGACGCAGATTGGAGATATAGAGGTTACACTTCCCCGCTATATAGTCCAATAACTCTTCACTCATTCGTTCAACACCTTCCTAATATAAGCCTGGATCATTAAAATTCCCTTTTCCATATTATAGTAACATTTTGTTACTTAGTCAACATCTCATTCATTCAATTAGCTAACTTAGTAACCTTTTGTTACACAAATTGCGTGCAAATTTTTTCAACTGTATAATTCTTAGTAAGGGGATGATGAGGTGGTTGCTCAAAAGCTGAAGGAACTACGTACAACGCATAAACTCACACAAAATGATATTTCAGCCCTTTTAAATATTTCCCGCGAAGCATATTCAATGTATGAAAATGATAAACGTCAGTTGAATTACGAGTCACTTTGCATTATCTCGAATTTTTACCAAGTAAGTCTCGATTATTTGTTTGGGCGGACAAATACGCCCGCGTTACCTACATCACTGAGTAAAGATGAAGCCACCCTTTTGTCTCAATACCGTGAATTGGACGTACGTGGTCAGGAGAATATCCTTGCAATGACACAGCTGGAATATGAACGCGAAGGTAGAGATGAAAGTATCTCCGTATCGGAAATGTAAACTATCCGGTTTACTTAGATAATCTGCTACCGTATTTTACACAGATACACATTTCGCCCGAAAAGACGCCTGCTGCTAAGGGTGATTTCTTCTGAAACAAGCCGCATTATGTAAAATTCATATTTTATGCATTGCTTTTATTCTATGATATTCGGTATAATGTCAGTACCGATTCATAAATGAAATCAGGGAGGATATATGAATGCAAGTTCACAGGGAAGCCAAACACCATACTGATGTGAAAACACTTTTCGTGCGTATTGTAGCCTTGGTCTGTGCCATACTGATTATAGGTTCAGCACTCTTTGCAGCGTTCTTATAAATACTGAAGAATAACCCGGCTGCTGCATTTTAGCTGACTTTTCACTCGAAAGACAGCATAGAAGGCTCATGAAAATGGAAAATACGGTCTTAGTTAATTTTGGTTAACCGCTGGGGGGAGATACTTTCCGGCGTGTTTGGGTTGTTCTCTTGTAGAAATCTTAGTCCCGGGTAACTATGTGTCAGGCTTTCAAAGTTAAAAAAATAACCGCATGAACAAGACCGAAAGTCTGTAAAACGACCGCATCCGCTTTAAAATAAAAGCCGATGCGGTCGTTTTACATATAATTAGTTTATTTACAGATATAGTTTAGCTCTCCAACCTCTTTGCCGCCCCTATAGTAAATACGTGGCACGCGCTTTGAAATCATGCACACAAGTTCGTAGTTAATCGTATGGTTGTAAGCAGCAAGCTCGTCAAGGGTGATGGAGGCTTCCCCATCGCGGCCAAACACGGTCACGAGGTCGCCCTCTCTGACTTCCGGCACAGAAGTGACATTCAGCATAAGCTGATCCATACATACGCGGCCGATAATTTTTGCCTTGCGGCCACGCACAAGCATACTGCCTCTAACATAAAGCTGCCTTGGGTAGCCATCCGCATAGCCAATCGGAACGGTTGCTATTTTTGTTGGCTTTTTTGTTACAAACATACGTCCGTAGCTTACGCTCGTCTGCGGTTCTACGGTTTTCACCAAGGAAACAATACTTTTCAGCTCCATAGCCGGTATTAGGTCAATTTTATGTTTCATCTTATCAGACGGCATTAAACCGTACAGGATTACACCGGGGCGTACCATGTCAAGCTGCATATCCGGATAATCGAAAATGGCGGCGGAGTTTGCACAGTGCTTTATTTTGAATGTAATATCCCGCTGTTCCAAAAGTCCAATTGCTTTCATCAGATTGTCATACTGCATGATTGTGTAGGCACAGCCGTCATTACCGTCATCAGCAACGGCAAAATGCGTAAAAATGCCCTCGGCATTCAGCGCCGGCAGTCGGCACACCTTTTCAATGCTGTCAATCACGTCGGTGTCGCGGCTCGGATTCTGATACAAAAAGCCAATCCTGCTCATGCCGGTGTCCAGTTTAATATGGATGCGCACGGTTACATTGGACTTAACCGCCTCGTTTGAAAGCGCTTCGCCGTATTCGGCGGAAAGCACCGCCTGTGCAATATTCAGTTCACTCAGCTTTACAGCCATACTGGGCGGCGTGTAGCCCAAAATTAAAATCGGCAGTTTTATGCCTGCATTACGAAGCTGCATTGCCTCTTCTAAATTAGAAACAGCAAACCAGTCCGCACCCATGGCTTCATATTCCTTTGCGAGGGTTTCGGCCCCATGTCCGTAGGCATCCGCCTTGATAACACAGCAGACAAGTGTTTTGGGCTTGAGCTGTTTTTGAATCGTCTTAAAGTTATGCTCGATTGCATCAAGGCTGACTTCAGCCCAAGTTCTCCTAAAAAATTCACTCATTCTACTATATCACCCGTATTATTATTTAAAATATCTTACACCGGATTCAAAGATTTTCTGATCTTTTTCTCCTGGAACATTGGCATACAAATTCTCGCCCCTGCGCTCGGAATGCCCCATCTTTCCAAATACACGACCATCCGGACTTGTAATCCCCTCCACAGCGCAGATAGAACCGTTCGGGTTCCACTCAATGCTTCCGCTCGGGTCGCCGCTCGGGGTTGTGTATTGGGTAGCAATTTGACCATTTGCAATCAGGGACTGCAGAACTTCATCGCTTGCCACAAAACGGCCCTCGCCGTGGGAAACAGGCACCGCAAACACATCACCCGCGTTCACACCTGCAAGCCATGGGGATTTAACGGAGGTCACCCTTGTGTACACCATGCGCGACACATGGCGGCCAAGCGTGTTAAAGGTTAAGGTCGGCGCCTGTTCGCTCGGCTTCATAATTTCGCCGTACGACACAAGGCCGAGTTTAATCAAAGCCTGAAAACCATTGCAAATACCAAGCATTAAACCGTCACGCTGATTGAGCAGGCTATTGACCGCCTCTGCAATTTTCGGATTGCGGAAAGTGGTCGCGATGAACTTGCCGGAGCCGTCCGGCTCGTCACCGCCGGAAAATCCACCCGGTAGCATAATAATCTGGGATTGGCTGATTGCCTTTTCCATCCGTTCAATGGTGTACTCAATGTCCGCGGAGCTAAGGTTTTGCATAACCATAATTTCCGGCTGTGCGCCAGCCCTCTCAAAGGCACGCGCACTGTCGTACTCGCAGTTCGTACCCGGGAACACCGGAATAAACACACGCGGTTTTGCAGCCTTAATTGCCGGCGCTCTTTGGCTGCGCTCTGTATAAAGAGGAATCTTGCGGGTAATTGGCTGCTTCTGCGCTTTGTTCGGGAAAATTTTCTCGAGCGTACCGCTCCACTGTGCAATCAATTCATCAATACTTAGTTTATCTTCACCCAACGTAATTTGCGGTTTCTCTGTAACTTTGCCCAATACAACCAGGTTCAGCTTTGAATCAACAGCGATTTTTTCGGTTGCCAGTTCCACTACAAGAGAGCCGGAAATCGGTGCGAACAGGGTTTGTGCATTCAAAACTTTTTCGTCAAATGCAAAGCCAAACTTGTTGCCAAAGCACATCTTTGCAACAGCCGCTGCCACGCCGCCTTCTTTGACGACGGAGGCGGAAATAACTTTGCCGTTCCCAATCATATTGATAATGTTTCCATAATATTCTTTAAGCGCCGCCCAGTCAGGCAACAACGTTTCTTTATTTTCAGGCAAGGGCAACAGTACGACTGTGGAGCCGCTCTTTTTAAATGCCGCAGAAATCGTTTTGCTCGCCTTGGTCATGGTGACTGCAAAGCTGACAAGTGTCGGCGGAACATCAAGCTGTTCAAAGGTTCCACTCATGCTGTCCTTACCACCAATTGCCGGCAGACCTAGTTCAATCTGTGCAATCAGCGCACCAAGGAGTGCGGCAGTCGGTTTGCCCCAGCGTTTCGGGTCGTTATTCAGCCTTTCAAAATACTCCTGAAAGGTCAATCTTGATTTCAGCGGATTTGCACCGATGGCGGCAAGCTTGGAAAGACTCTCCACAACCGCGTAAGCCGCGCCATGGAATGGGCTGAAACGCGCGATTCCCGGAATATAGCCGTATGCCATCGCGGTCGCATCGTCGGTTTCGCCGTGCATCACCGGAATTTTGGCGGCCATAGCCTCCTCCGGGGTTAACTGATACTTACCTGCAAAAGGCATCAGCACGGTCGCGGCACCGATACTGGAATCAAAGCGTTCAGAAAGGCCTTTTTGCCCGCAGACCTCAAGCCGAGATAAATTTTCCGCAAAGGCCTCTGCCAAAGGTTTGTCCTTTAAGCAGGCAGGTACTAAAACTCTGTAGTATTCATCGGGGTTAACCGCCCCAATGGTAACATCATTTTTCTGCGTAACACCGTTGGTGTCCAAAAATGCGCGGCTGACATCAACAATTGTATCGTCACGCCATGTCATGCGCAAGCGGGGTTCTCTTGTGACCACGGCGACAACCTGTGCGTTGAGGTTTTCTTCCTTGGCCGCCGCAATAAACGCATCAACATCGTTCGGTGAAAGCACGACCGCCATTCTCTCCTGTGATTCGGAGATAGCAAGCTCTGTGCCGTCGAGTCCCTCATATTTTTTGGGTACTCTATTCAAGTCGATTTTCAAGCCATCGGCAAGCTCGCCGATAGCAACGCAAACGCCGCCCGCGCCGAAGTCGTTACAGCGCTTAATTAGCTGTGCAACCTGCGGGTGACGGAATAATCTTTGAATTTTGCGCTCGGTAGGCGGATTGCCCTTTTGCACCTCCGCACCGCAGACCTCAATGGACTGCTCGGTGTGCGCCTTACTGGAGCCCGTTGCTCCGCCGCAGCCGTCACGGCCGGTACTGCCACCCAAAAGCACAATGATATCGCCCTCATCTGGTACAAAACGAACGACATTTTCCTTTGGGGAAGCGCCGATGACAGCGCCGATTTCCATGCGCTTCGCGACATAGCCCGCGTCATAAAGTTCGGTGACCTGACCGGTTGCAAGGCCAATTTGGTTGCCGTAGGAACTGTAACCCTGTGCCGCGCCCGTACTGATTTTGCGGCTCGGCAATTTTCCTTGCAGTGTATCCTCAAACGCAACACGCGGGTCACCCGAACCAGTCACACGCATTGCCTGGTAAACATATGCTCGGCCGGAAAGCGGGTCGCGGATTGCGCCGCCAAGGCAGGTAGCCGCGCCGCCGAACGGTTCAATTTCCGTTGGGTGGTTGTGTGTTTCGTTCTTAAACTGTACCAGCCATGTTTGCTCTTTTCCATCGATTACAACCGGAACCTCAATGGAACAGGCGTTGATTTCCTCACTTAAATCAAGGTCGGGTATCTGCCCTCTTTTACGCAAAAGCTTCATCCCGATTACCGCCATATCCATTAAAGAAACAGGGCGTTCGGTTTCACCGTAAATTTCCGCGCGTGCGGCATAGTATGCCTTGAGTGCATCCTCAATCGCGCCGCTGATGGCAGATTTTTCGATTGTAATATTTTCAAGTCGGGTGGAAAAGGTGGTGTGACGGCAGTGATCGCTCCAGTAGGTATCAATGACACGCAGCTCGGTTACACTCGGGTCTCGCTTTTCTTTATTACGGAAATAGTCACGGCAGAATGTTAAATCTTCAAAGCTCATTGCGAAGCCCATGGATTGATAATACTCGTGAAGCTCTTTTTCGCTCCAACTGATAAAGCCCGCAACACGTGCGACATCCGGCGGCACATCCGCTTCCATATCGAGGGTTTCGGGCTTAGCTAAAGAGGCAAGGCGGCTCTCGACCGGGTTTACCATGTAGCTCTTTATTTGATTCAGTTCGTTTTCGCTTAAATTCCCCTTAACGGCAACAACACGGGCGGTAACCACCTGCGGACGCTCACCCTGTGTTAAAAGTTGAACACACTGTCCGGCGGAGTCGGCACGCTGGTCATACTGACCGGGCAAATACTCCATAGCAAAATCGGTATAGCCCTGCGGCAGCGGGTATTCCTCGTCATAAACATCGTCCACATTGGGTTCGGAAAAAATCGTCCCCCTTGCAGCGGCAAATTCTTCTTTTGTAAGGCCGGAAACATCATACCGATTAATGAGTTTGAGTTCCTCAATGGAGTCCATCCCCAAATTTTCAATAAGATCCGTTTTGATGTGCTGTGCTTCAACATCGAAGCCGGGTTTTTTCTCTACAAATACTCTGATAACGTCAGACATATTTCCCCCGTTCCGCCGCCTGTAAAAGCAGCCGTTTCTAAGATAATATATTTATAGTATCACAATTAATCCGCATTATAAAGAGCGGATTCGAACATTGACGTTTTACATAAAAAAAGCCGGCGGGCAATCAACACCGCCGGTAAATTTTATAGATTATTTGATTTTGCGGCACTCCATGTAAAATCGTTTGTCACAGGCGTGCCCCATCGAAAACGTCTTCCTCGGGAGTGCCCCGTCAATGGCAACTGTTTCAAACAGGCTGCTCTTTTCCATTTTGGGGAGCAAGAACCCAATTGCCGAACTGTCATCAGCACAAAGCTGCTCCACGACCTCATCGCCATGAATGTAGTCTGCTTTGCCGCCGACCGTTTCAAGTTTGGCATCAAGGAATTTTTGCAGTGTTCCGACTTCCAGATTAGACGGTGGATTTTTCACCCAAATATCTTTTTTATTCTTCCCAATTACACAGGTGATTTTATGCCCCTTACAGGGGGTGTCCGAAATTTCATAGAATTTGCGGAGTTCATTCATTAATTCGTCCGGCTTTGTTTGGAACACAACCCGATGAATCGGCTCAAACTGAAGGGATTCGTCGTAAAGGTTCACAACCTCGACCAATGCGTAGCGCGCCGGATGGTTTGCGGCCTCCTCGGGTGAAAGGCTTTTTTTCAGCTCCTCATAGCAGGCCTTGGCAGTTGCAAGCGAATGGTTGCCGTCACCGACAGCAAAAAGCAGATTATCACTAATCGGCAGATTATCGAGCGCTCTTTCGAGCTTTTCCGCTTCAGCCTGATTCAAGCTGAAACCATGGATGCTTCCGCTTTCCTGCATCAGATTGCCCTCGTACTCAAGTTTCAGATTTGCTGTATCTATCCCCTCAATCACACTACGCTGCTTATCGTCAATCAGAACCATGATATGGGGAAGCTCCAGCGGAGCACCGTGGCGGATTTTCACGCGTGGCGGGATCCTTTCGAGCACTGTGCCCTCAGTGGCACGAATTGGTGTTTTGCTGCCCGCTTCGTAGCGGTACTGTTCCAAATCAAGTGCCATCATGACACCGCGGCGGATTTTTCCGTCCGATAAAGCACGTTCAACATAGATATAGCTGTTCGTTACCTCACGAAAAGCGCCGTCTGCCAAATAGCGCTCCATCGCGGCGTTGATACCGGCGGCGTATTCTGCGGCGTCGGTAGTTTCAAGGTAGCACTCCGGGTAGACCATGTGGTAGGTAGACGGCAAATCCCCCGCCATTTTTTTCACTTCCTGCCAATACTCCGGCTGAGATGTGTATTGGTCACAGGCGACCACACACCAGTTTTCGGTAGGTACGTTTTTCGGCAGCAAAATATCCGCCGGCTTATAATACGGATGCTTCATTTAGAATTCTCCTATTCAATTACGAAGTAAGGCATTTCGCCTCTATTCATAAAATAGTACCACAAATTTGCCCATGCTTGCAACCTGTTTTAAGCCTTGGCACCCACCCGGTTGACAATAAAGCTGGCAAAGAAAATTGCTGCGGCAATCAGCACAATCGTACCGCCCGCGGCAGTGCCCGTGTAATACGACGTAATCAAACCACTCACGCCGGAGAACAGAGAAATACCGATTGCGATGAAGTGGTACGAACGCATGCTTTTCGCCATATTTCTGGCTGCCGCGGCTGGCAGCACCAACAGCGAATTGATAATCAGCACGCCGACCCATTTAATTGTAATCGTGACAATCACTGCCACAATAATAACAAACATCTTCTCAACAAGCTGTATCCGAATACCCTTGCTCGCCGCCAAATCGACATTGATACTCGTCAGCATAAATTTGTTAAAGAATAAAATCCAAATAACAACCACTGCTGCCAAAATCAGTGCGAGCATGGCGATTTCGACCGGCTGCACGGTTAGAATATCGCCGATTAAGTAACCGGAATATTTTGCAAAGCCCCCCGAAGCCGAGAGCAGTACAATGCCGAGCGCCAGCCCAGTCGAGGAAAACACGCCGATAATCGTGTCCGCTGAGGAAGTTCCGGAGTTCATAACCGCCGAAATACAGAGCGCGAACAAGAGTGCGAAGCCCAGCATAGAGATTAAGTAGTTGTCGACGCCCATCAAAACGCCGATTGCAATTCCGGTTAGGGCCGAATGGCCTAAAGCGTCGGAGAAAAACGACATTTTGTTGTTGACAATCATCGTTCCGACCAGACCAAACAGCGGCGTAATAAGCAGAATCGCGAGCAATGCGTTTTTCATGTAGCTGAATTCCGTCCACTCAAACGGCAGAAGCGTATCAATAAAAGAATAAATTACATTCATAATTTGGCACCTCGGGTCAGCTTTAGTCCGAAAGCTTCCTGTACTTCTGGGGTTTTCATAACATCTTTAACGCTGCCGCTGACCAAAATGGTGCAATCCAGAAGCGCAGCGCGGGTTGCATATTTTTCAACGTGGGACAAATCATGGGATACCAGAATAACCGGCATCTGATGTTCAGCGCGCATTGAGGTGACAAGGTCGTAAAAGACTTCGATTCCCTTACGGTCAACCGCTGAAACAGGTTCATCCAAAAGCAGCAAGTCCGGCTTTGGTTCGAGCGCGAACGCAAGCAGCACGCGCTGCATCTCCCCGCCTGAAAGGCTGCCGATTCGCTTGCCTAAAAGTGTTGGGCTGCCGCCGACGGTGGCTAACAGGCGCTCCGCCTTTGCAATCTTCTCTTTTTTATGGCCGAGCCAAACCGGGAAGCCGCTCATGTTCGCGCAAAGCATATCCCCCACTGTAACCGGCGTGGAACGATCAAACACCATATTTTGCGGCACATAGCCAATGCGTGGCTTTTCAATTGTTTCGCCTTTGGAGTTTGAAAACCGGATACTGCCGGTATAGGGAATACGTCCTAAAAGTGCCTTTAAAAGCGTGGTTTTCCCCGCGCCGTTGCGTCCAATCAGCGCCAAAATCTCCCCGTGGTGTACATCAAACGAAACATCGTGTATAATCACGCCGTCGTGTTTTTTTACAGTGAGATTGCGTATTTGCGTACTGCATTTGCAAGTATCCATGTGTATCTCCTTATTTCAATGCTTCTTTAAGTACTTTTAGATTATTCTCCATTGCGTCAAGATATGCGTTCCTGTCGTTTTCTCCCGTTACCGACGGGTCAAGCGTATACACGGTAGCACCGCTCTCGTTCGCAACAATATTTGCGGACGACTTTGGGTACTGCGGCTCGGCAAAAACAGCCTTTACGCCGCTGCTTCGAATCAACCGGATTGTTTCGGCGAGTTCCCGCGCGCTTGGCTGACTGTCCGGTTCGCGGTTAACCACCCTTGCAATGTTCAAATTAAATTCCTCGGCAAAATAAGGGAATGCCTCGTGAAAGGTGATGATATCCCTACGTGTGATGTCACTCAGCCCTTGATGCATTTTATCGCGTAACACGCTCAGCTTTGCCGTATACGCCTGCGCATTTTTCCAGTAAGCCGCGGCGTTTTCCGGGTCAGCCGCTGCAAGGCCTTTTACAATATTCTCCACTTGTTTAATATAATTGGTAATCGAAACCCAAATGTGCGGATTTGCTTCACCGCTGTCATCCCGTAGCAGCGTGATACCATCACTTGAATTGATTACACACAGGCTTGGCATCTGGGACGTGACCTTTTCCATAAAGCTTTCCATCCCTGCGCCGTTAATCACGAACACATTGGCCTGTTCGATATTCTTCATATCCTTTGACTGAAGCTGATAGTCGTGCAGGCAGCCCGTCTGCTGCCCCGCCATATTGTCGACCTGCACCCCGTCTATTCCATTTGTTATGTTTAATGCCATGATATATAAGGGGTAAAATGATGTTACCACCCTAAATCGGACATTTTGTTCTGTTCTGCGCGTACACCCAACAGTGCAGAACAAAATTATAGCCGCCAAAAATGCAGCAACCACTCTTTTCACTGTGTATATATCCTCCTAGATGCAAATAGTTTGCATCTATAATAATATGCTTGCCAATACATATTGTCAAGCAAAAAATAGGGAGCGGAATAAAATCCGCCCCCATTTTTTAATTTATGCTCTTGCCATAATTGCACGAATTTCCGAAAGTTTTTTTTCACAGTCGCGCATTCCCATTTCATAGATTACTTTGAGCGTTTCGGGGTCCTTCTCATAGCGCCCGGTTATAATCGGGCGACTCGGACGAATCACCACCGCTTTGCCCTCCACTTCCTGCCTTCGGCAAACTTCAAGCTCATTGTTATAAACTTCAGCGCGAAGCAGCATTGTGTTTACAAAATTCGGATAATCGCCGTATTTAACGTGAAGCACGGCGCGCGGGAACTCCGGACGCAAACTCTTGCGGTAAGAAATATCACGGGTAAGCACAACCACATTCAGCGCATTGCCGTCAAAAATTGAGCGTTCAATTGGAATCGGCGTAGCACAGCCGCCATCCAGCAGCTCGTGACCTTGATAAGATACAATGTCGGAAACAAACGGCAACGAACTTGACGCCTTTACCGCCGTGAAATCGCCATCTAAATTTGCCTTATCAAAATAGACAGTCTTGCCTGTTTTCAAATCCGTAGCACCAACCTTTAGGTTGATCGACGAGTTAAAAAAGGTTTCGTAGTCAAAAGGCAAAAGCTCGTGAAAAAGCTCACCAAAAATAAAATCAAAGCCGAACAGCGAACCCGTTTTATGTAGGCTTTCAACGCTAATATAACGCTTATCGGTAATATAATTGTAAAAAATATCATAATTTCTATTCTTCTGCTTGGAAACATAGCTGAGCGCATTGCACGCGCCTGCCGAAATACCATAAACGTTTGGGAACTCAATATCATTTTGCAGCAAAGCCTCCAGTACACCGCTCGTGTATGCGCCGCGCATACCTCCGCCCTCCAGCACAAGACCTATTGACATAGCCAACACCTCGCATTAAAATAATGATTTAATTATAGGCCAAACTTGCTGTAAATACAAGGACAGCAAATAAATACCAATATTTTTTGTAATATGTATTGATTTTTAATCGTATTTACGCTATAATAATCAAGCGCTCAGAAAAATGGACGTTTAGCTCAGCTGGTAGAGCATTCGCTTGACGTGCGAAAGGTCATAGATTCGAGTTCTATAACGTCCACCAAAACAAAACCGCATCAGATAGCCGTTTGAAAGCTATTTGGTGCGGTTTTTTTGTTTCCTAAAACAGCACCATTCCGCCCCGTGACCTGCTTGTGACCAACCTCTTTCAATTTTTGTGCCGAAGTTCATCCGAATATTCTGTGGTTGCTTCCCGTAATTCGGTCATGTCGGGGTGACTATAACGGGCCGTTGTCTTGATGTTAGTGTGCCTCAGAATAAGCTGAACCTCACGCATATTACACCCGTTCTTTTGCATGAGCGTCGCGCAGGTGTGGCGCAAGCAGTGGGGTGATAATGCCCGAACTTCCGGATGTTCTTTACGAAGCGCGGCAAAGAAAGAATCATAGGATCTATTGAAGTTGCGGGGATTCATAAGGCGGCCAGAATAAGCAGCAAAAATATACACACCACGCTTTGGAACGGCAAGCATCTTTTCTTGAAGCCAATCGGGTGCAGGCACGTCGCCGATGCTGCTATACGTTTTCGCCCGACCGTCCTGAACGCATGGAAGTCCGTCTTCCATGTACACCGCGCGACGGATATGGATGACTCCTTCCTTGTGGTCCACGTCGTTGTACATAAGGCCCAGCAGCTCGCCGCGTCGCATCCCGGTCAACAATAGAGTTATGATAGCGGTAGAAATAAGAATAGCCGCACGGTTGAGACGGTCGCTCTTTGTGTCTTTTCGATATTGCTCTGCAAATTCAATGATCTGAGCGGCTTCTTCCATTGAGTAGCTATCTCGTGGCAATTCTAGCTTGTGGGGAGCGCGAAGTTTGCGGGATGGGTTCTTTTCAATGACACCGTTCTCCAGCGCTTCTAAGAAGCAGGATCGCAAAAGAGAGGCCATCTTAGAAATATAGGATGCTGACGCCTTTTCCGCAAACCGATTCATGAAGTTCTGCAGGTCGATTGGCATTATTCGCACAATTCGTTTGTCAAGCAGCTCTTCGTCAATCCGATCCCGCAGTAGCTCCAACTGATGATAGGACGTTCCCAGCATTGCGCCCTTGCGGTACCCGATCAGATACTTGTCCATCCATTGACGCACCGTGTACCCTGATTCAGGAGCTTTCCTCAGAGGATCCTTCAAATAGTCCTGGTATTGCTTCCTGCAATCTGTTTTTGTCTTTCCGGTAAAGGCGCATCGTTTACCGTCTACATAAACACGGAGCCGCACAGCTCCGCTTGGGAGGGTGTCAAACGCACCTTCCCCATTTGCTGATTTTCTTGACATATAAAAATACCTCCTGTTGACATAAGGAGGGCAAAAGGGGTACAATATTATAGCAAACAACATTGTACCATCGGCCCTCGGTTGATGGTAGACGCTCTTGCCGGTTGCCGCCGGCAGGGGCGTTTTTTTTTGGACGATGGACTGTATACTCAAAACTGCTATAAATTACATTTGGTTGATATCACAATTGTCTAAAATGGATATAGACAAATTTATAGAAATAACATACAATAATATATAGCAAAAGGTTGCATATACTTGTGCATAAGCACTTACGGATATGTGTTAATCTGATTAGCACTTATTTTGTATTGTGTGTATTAATTCAAAAGAGTCTTAGGGGCGGTGGATAATTGTTATTCACTTAATCTAGGGCTCTTTTACTTTTCCGTATTTTAGCCAATCATAAATCCTTATTAGTCTACGAAGATCCGTTCTCATTGCTATTGGAGCGCTTGATAAAAATTTCATATTTTTGCTAAATATCCCTTTTAAAAACTCCTCCAATTCTTTAACGTCGATTTCATCGCTACGCAAATATGCGATCTGTTGCAATGATTTGTCAAAAGCATAATCTTTCAAAATACCGGAAACGCTTCTATGGCGGATAAATCTGCCTGCTCTATTTTTTTTAATGGTGTTGCTTATTATATGTTCGAAATCATTATCAGCTGCATCTTTTATGCATTGAGGAAATTTTTGTGTTGCTCTTGATAAATGTTTGTTTACAGGTAATTTACCGTTGCCGGAAATTAAATATGGATATGCTGTTTCTAAGATATCATTAGCAGAGAATTTCAAATCATCCATTACAATATCCCGGTACCAATCGTTAGTTGTGATTCCTCTTAGACCCTGTAGAGAAAAGTCGGAGGCTTTGCCAATAGCTAAGACTAGATCCTCATCTTCTATTCTACTATCATCTATTGCAGCAACATGAAGGTTTGCGGTTGGTGTATTCGTAAGTGTAAATGTGTAAAATTCTTGCTTAAACATTCTAAGTATTTTAACTGGTAATTTAGCTTTTTTTATTGCAAGCGCATCATAAATTGAGCTGAAATCATCTAATTTAATTTTTGTCATAGGTATCATTTTGCCATTATTAAACGTTATCGTATGCGATGAAACTTCCATTCCGACAAACCCTTTTTTATAATCGATAAAAACAAAACGATCCCCTAATTTTTGAGCATTGTCTGCAGATAAGCAATCAACTATCGAATTTAGTATTTTTTGAATATCCGGATCGGTAATTGAATAACCAATAAAAATAATGGGGTATTCCATAAAAATTGTCATTAGTTTAGCTGCTAGATAGGAACTCTTATTATCAAATTCGATATAATCTTCTTCATCTATAACAAGACTCTCCGGCCTTGTTATGCAACCATGTATTTTATAAATTTCTGCAAGGCCTTGAATTGCAGAAAATAGCAATTCCTCTTGGCCAATATAAGTATTATATTGATCAACAGTAGATTCAAGAAAACTATCGTAGTTAGTAGTTATTATTCCGGATAAACTCTTTGTGGAAATTTGTTTGAATTTTTCAATTTCCGATGCATATTCCGGTAAAGATTGTGAGTGATTTTTGATATACATAGCAATTTCGGCCTTAAAAGGAGAGACTCCATGTATTACCTCGTTGGTATAATAATCATCTAAGCCTCTAATCGAAGGGTCGTCAAACCATTTTTTATTGAAATCTCTTTCTATGAGTTCTGCAATTTTTGAGTTAAGGCATACCTTATAATTCGTTTTTGCTATGTTTTCATATCTAGTATAAGCAAAATCATCATTATAAATTTTTTTTGCAAAGACATCCAAAAGGCCCCTCCAGTCAGGAAGGTTATAATATCGTCTTGTCAATCCTGATCCAACGAACAAAAAAGGTGTTGTGCTAAAGCCATTAACAATATCACTAAGTTGACTCATATATTTTCCTCCTTTGACCACTTAGTCTGACGGTGCGTGTGCCACCTGCGATGATGTAACCATCGCCGAAGAATGGGAGGGATTCTTGCTGCTGTTGACTGTGTTATAAATAAAAGCACTGAGGGATACCGCAAAAATTAGTGCTCCTATAATGACATACATTTTGTTTACCGGGCTTTGCGTTTTGTAACAGTAAATGATATATATAATTCCAGCAATAATCGCCGGAATCCAAGCATAAAGAATGATTAATGCCGCTACGCAGAAAAATAGCAGTATTTTTATGGCTGAAACTGTGCATCCGTCGTTGCTGCTTTTCGATGAGCCTCCGGAAGTTGATCGGAAAGAAACGCCAGTGCCGGGAACGCCTACGGACTTTGTTGTCTGGCCGTGGGAGTTGGCTGAAACTCGAGCACCGTTAATACCACCGGACATTCCGATACTGCTTTTATTGATGTTAATTTTGGCGCCGCCGCCTAGATTAATACTTTTTCGGAAACGCATACCCACTTTTATATCCCCTCAAAAATTATTTATTGACATAATTAGCCAATATTATATAATATTCTTAGGGAGCAATGAAGAGCGCTCTTATATCCTTGACCATTCACTATTTGCAGTAGTGGATGGCCTTTTTTATTTAAAACTTTCCCCGCAACTCCACAACCTTACCAATTACCGCTACGGGCTTAGTTTCAACTTCCTGAAAAGTATAAAACATAGGTTCATACTTTTGATTAAAGGCGACCAAGGAAACACCATTTTCGTGCTTTACAAATTTTTTGACCGTTGCGTCATACCCATTCACTAAAACGACGGCGATTTCCCCGCTTTCCACATCAGGTTGTTTTCGAACAATGACCACATCTCCTTCTTGGATGCGCGGCTCCATGCTGTCACCTTTTACGCTAAGTCCGAAATACTCCCCCTGGCTTGCCATTTCCTCGCTAATTTCTTCGTAATCCAATATTTCTTGAACAGCTTCAATTGGTATCCCGGCCCGGACATATCCGAGGACGGGAATTTTTATACCCTTTTTTGAAAAAGTTTTGACGTCAGAGTTTCCAATTAAATAGTCAGTAGTTACATGAAAGTAATTCGCAAGTGTCGATATGGTTTCAAAGTCAGGTTTTCTGTTGCCGTTTTCCCAACTGCTAATAGTATTCTGTGAAAAATTCATAATTTGGGAAAGTTCCTTTTGGCTAATCCCTTTTTCTTTGCGCAATTGCTCTAACCTGAACATTTGTACCACTCCTTTAATCAAAATAATATCACTGTTAGAGATTATTGTCTATGAATTCTTTTAAATATCACTAATCGTATTGACATATAGCGTATATAGTGATAATATCACTAATAGTGGTAGCACTTAGAGTGATATTGGAGGTGGTAACTTGAACGGAATTAAAATTTATCGCGAAAAACTTGGATTAACTCAACAACAATTGGCTAACAAAATGGGCCTGTATCAATCCACTATAGCCATGTGGGAAACTGGTGACAGATTGCCTCGTAGCGATAAACTTCCCGAGTTAGCGAAGGTGCTTTGCTGCAGGATAGATGATCTTTATAAAAGCGAAATAGCATAAGAGGTGTCACTATGATTGAAAAAATTGATATGGATAAACTGCAAAGGTTGGTTTATTACATCAACAACGTGAAAATGACCGGAACCCAAAGGGAGCAATTAAACCGAGCAATTGTCAACGGGATCCTCCGGGGTGAAATCGATACAGATAATCTTTTTATAGGGCCGGTCATGCTTGAAATCTCCAATATTGAGCAGTTCCTTCACTCCGACAGCATACTGCATGGAGAGTGGCTCCAGGCAAATGATATTTATGAAGAGTATACCCATTGGTGCGGTGAAAATAACACCAAGCCTGAATCGATTTCTATGCTTGGTCGGGTTTTAAAAGACTTAGGTGTTCAGTTTAAAAAGAAAGCGGACGGGAATTATTACCTGATTGAATGTAGTTGGGAAGGCGAAAACGCTTAACTAAATGGATTGATTATATTATCGCAGAAAGAAAGGAGTATGACCATGTTGCAAGAATACCGAAATATTTACCAAATTGCCCGCGAAAGTGCCGGAATTACGCAGGAAAAAGCAGCGGAGCTGATTGATGTGTCCGTTGAAAGCATCCGGGCCTATGAAACCGGAAAGCGAATCCCTCCCGACAAGATCGTTATTAAAATGATTGAAATTTATGATTCCAGGTATTTGGCCTATCAGCACTTGAAGACCAGCGCGGAGGTCGGACAGGCGTATCTTCCGGATATTGAATTCAAGGATCTTCCGACCGCCATTTTACGGCTGCTAAAAGAAGTCACCGATTTTGTTCACCTCAGAGACGAGGTTATCGACATAACATGTGATGGTGTGATTTCCCCGGAGGAGAAGCCTCGTTGGGATTACATCTTGAATGAATTGGATCAAGTCTCTAATGCCATAATGGCGCTGAAATTCGCCAAAACCAAGAACGAAGAGAGGTAAAATGTATGCTCATGAGTGTGGAACAATTTCGGCTGGAGCTTGGCCCCGATGAAACCGGCCGAATGGTAGATATCGCAACCCTGCGCCAGATGATTGCTGATGAGTGTTTCCCTTTTGCAAAAGCTTCTACTAACCGTTATAAAAAGCGGTACATTGTCAGTAGGGAAGGCTTTGAGTCATGGAAGCGTGGATCCAGCAGCGCATCAGTTCTTCATCCACTATTTTCTTACATGAAAAAGTGCCAGGAAGTACAAATACAGCCAAGCTGGGACGGACTGCAGAAATACATACAGGAACAGGACGAACTGCAGACATCGGAATATCAAAGAAAAATTGGTTAAGGGAGAGTAATCATTATGAAATTTGTTGACAAAGAGCACAAAGAATTTTATGACCGAATGCTCAAAAAAGCCGCTTGCAAAGGTGACTCGTTCCGTGAGGCGCTGTTTTACACGTTGGGCCTGACAGACGAGACACGCAGAAACGTTAACAGCTTGTATGATTTTAAAGAAAATGGGATAAACCCGGATGGAATGCATGCAGGTTGGCAAACGAGCACCAGTTGGAGGGTAAGCAAATTAGCGTATAACCTTTACAACGGTTTCTCTGGTGAAGATGCGGAGGAATACACGCCTTACGAACTGTTTTCCTGCGACCTGATGGAGTACATGTTTGAAGCGGTTCGGCTGCTGCATCCCGAATATGCAAAGAGAGGGATGGCTCTGAATATGCAGTTCGAAGCAGCTTTTCATAGCGATCGGGAGGCAAGTCCATCATGAGTGTTAAAACTTTACAGGGTTATATGGCGCTTTGCAGATATTATCGTTGGACTCCCTCATGGGATGGCTTAAAGGCCTTTGCCCGGGGAGATCGCAATAGAATGCTAGGTGGTGCCAGAGAATTATGATGTTTTCTCCGCCGCCCTGCAAGGACTGCGATGGTCGTTACATAGGCTGTCACAATGACAATGCTTGCCCGGCTTGGCAGGAATGGAAGTCGGAAGAAAAGCGAAAGAATGAAGAATTGGAAAAGACATTGAGTTCGGAAAAAGTGTTTAAGGAAATGCAGTGTGAAAAAGATACCCGGATTTGCCGCCGCAAGCATAATGCGCATGCGCGTGGGTACCGGATTTATTAGATTTGATAAGGTTGGGGTGAATAGTGTGTATTCAATAACAATTATGATGGGACGTCTCGTCGAGGATCCGGAGCTGCGGTACACGACAAACGAGGTTGCGGTCAGCTCGTTTCGAATTGCGGTGGACAGGCCGTATAAAGTGAATGGTAAGGAAGTCGCGGATTTCTTTACTGTGATTGCTTGGCGTGCAACCGCTGATTTTGTCTGCAAATACTTCAAAAAAGGGAAACCGATTCTTGTCCAGGGACATTTTGAAACCCGCTCTTATACTGACAAGGATGGAGTTAAAAGATACCTTACGGAGTTGATCGCTGAAAAAGTTTCTTTTGCGGGAGACAGCTCCGGAAAAGGTAATAACCCACCGCCGCCAGAACCGCCGCCGTCTGCAGCTCCTGCGTATTCATCTGGTAATACAGGGGACTTTGAGGAAATTCCGTCTGATGATGATTTGCCGTTTTAGTGAGGAGGAATAGTCATGAATGCAGTTCAATTGGAAAATGATGAGAAGTTGCTTGAAAGGCACCCACGCTTTTTTGAGCACATTGATGTGGCTATTGTAACAAATGGATTCGGTAATACTGTCGGAGTTTACAGCGTTAGGCTGCTGGCAAAAGACTGGCTGCACATGGGGAAGGATGATTTTCAACAGATATACGGTTTTGACTGGACCCCTCCGGAATTGCTGCAAAGTAAGGCTAGAATGCATTTGTAAGGACGTGGTGAATGATGGAGCGGGATACACTGATAAAGCAGCTCCGAATGTACGGAAACGTCAATGATTTGTCCGATAGGACGGACGAACAGCTTCTTAATATGATAAGGGGCTATGTTAAAAAGGGCGCTCACCTGCAGCACTCCGCCGAGGTTTGCCCGTATTTTATTGGTGTTTCAGCGTTTGAAAACCGCCAGTGGATAATTGGCTGTCAGTTAAGAAAAGGCTGCAATGTTACACCTTTGGAAACAAAAAGTTGGGCTTCCGAATGCGCACTGCACTGTTTTAAACAAAAGAACTGCGAAAGAGAAGATTTTACTCATTGTCGATTTTACAGCGAAGCACAAAAGGAGGCTGGGGCCATGAAACAAAAATACATATGTAAATGTGGGAAAGTGTTTGAAAAACAAAGGGATTCGGATACTACGGGGTACCGGATTGGCGCGGATTATGGAAAGAAACATGAATGTTTCGGCTGTCATTTTATCTTGCCAATTACGGAAGGTTATCCTGATCCGAAAGTTGTGGATTATGAGTGCCGTGCAAGCAAAAAGATTAATTACCAAACAACGGCTGATTTGCCTCGTTCGAGGGATGGTTTCCACGTCGGCCGCATTCATACTCTTGATATGGATTTCATACGCAAAATCTGGGAGTTTTCTCGCATGCTTGATGGGATAGAGAGTAATAGCAAAGAAATGGACTTGCGTAGTGCTCTTTATGGTGCTGACGGTCGGTACGGACTTACTATTTATGTAACTAAAACAAAGGCCGGTATAGCCGCCAGCAGTGCCATTTCGGATAAATTCTTCGCCGGCGGTTCGTTTCGGCCTGGCATAACTGCGGAGCAGGAGAAACAGCTTGTCATGCAACAAATTAGACAGTCAAAGCTAAATGCGAACACATCACCCGCCGCATTGACCTCGCCCGCGAATGATTCTGTGTCAAATGGTGTCCAAAGTCAGCGCTCAATAGATCAGATTACGGTAGAAATCAATTTTTATAAAGAGCAAACAGCACAGAATATCATCGAAATTGGCAAGCGCTTGATTGAAGCAAAGCAGCAACTTCAGCACGGCGAGTGGCTTCCGTGGCTGCGTGACAAGGTGGATTTTACGGAGAGATCAGCCCAAAACTTTATGAAAATAGCGCAGGAGTATTCAAAAACGCAACCGGTTTCGTATTTGCCATATACCAAACTGCTAGCCCTCCTGCAGGTACCCGACGAAGACCGCGAGGAGTTTTTACACGAAACGCACCTTGTTGACGGGCAGGAAAAGACTGTCGATGAAATGTCAAAACGTGAGCTGCAGCAGGCAATAAAAGAGCGCGACGATGCTCTGAAAAATGAAAAGCAGGCCCGCGATCAGTACTTAAAGGCAGAAAAGATTGCAGAAAACCTTCGAGAGGAAAATAAGGAAAAATTTAATAATTATTTAGAAGTTCGAGACGAATTGACACAAGCAAATAAAAATATAAGGAAATGGCATGATGCCCGTCAATGTGATCTGCAGCGCATTACTGAATTGGAAACGCAGATTAAGCAGCTGGAATCTCGCCCGATAGACGTTGCCGTTCGTGAGCCCTCTGAGGCTGAAAAAGAGCGACTTCGTGAAGAGGGTGCTGCTGCTGTCATAAGCCAAGCAGAACGAACGAAACAAATTTATGAAAGGCGGCTCAATGAGGTACGCAGTCAACTGGAAGAAGCCAAAAAGGAAGCTCGCAATGATATGGGACTCGAACCGGATGAGATTGTGTCCGCTGCGGCTTCGTTCCGAAATTCTCTGGATTCTATTTTTGACAATTTCCTGTTAATTCTAAGAATTTCTCCTGCAAACTCAACCGATAATGTCGTGCGCGAGTGCGTCGAATATTTGCGCGGTATGATTACTGATCTTGAAGATTCCGGGGCTGTGTCGCAAAATATCGCCTTAATGGACAATGATCTGGAGTTGCCGCCGGAAGATGGGATGGAGGGATAATGGTTTGGTGTCAAAATGGGAGGATTTAAATGGGATTTAAGGATTATCCGTGGTGGTATTGGGTCATGGTTTTGATAAGTGTCTTGTTGTTAGGAATAGGTGTTGGAGCAGGTATTATCAGAACTATGTATGGCTTGTGGTGATCTATTAAAAAAAGAATGTGAAGGATGATTTTATGAAAACAATTATTGAAGGAAAACTTTATGATACAGAGGCTGCAGAGCTAATTGCTTGCGGAACTTTTGTAGAGGTTTTTCGAACGAAAAGGGGAAACTGGTTTAAAAAATCAGATTCAACTTTAGGTCAGGGATGTGCTCTCATCCCTATTGATGAAAACGAAGCAAAAGGGCTTGTTGGGCTCCATGCTCCAGATAGATATAATAAATATTTTGGCCGGGCTGAACTGGCCTAACATGAAAGGTGGCCGTGAAAATGGATAAAAAGGAACGTGACCGCAGGCTGGCAATTATCGCCGAATCGGCATGTTGGGACGGTGTAGGCAATGAGGATGGAAAAACAATTCTAAACCTTGTGATGGTTTGCACCGCCGGCGCTGAACGCGGCCAAGAGATCGAGAAACGGTATGTTTTTGACGGTAATCCACCCGATTATCTGTGTCGGGATTTGCTTAAAATGGGGTATATGGTGCAATCAGTGGAGCAATTAAAGGATATAGCAGGACAATTAGTTGGAATTGTAATACGGGTGTCGCTGACTCAGGACGGCGGCACTTCACGTGTTTATATTGATGATTATTTCGGCAGGGACAATCCCAAAAAATATACTGCAATGAATGGGTGATTATATGGGCTTTGAAAATATTCCGGTGGAACTAACACAGCGTCAGCAGTGGGTGTGCCATCGTTTTCCAAATAAAATGCCGCTATGCCCCAGGCCGGAGCAGGATGGCAAGCTTCATCCCGCGCAGGCCGATAACAACCGGACATGGGGAACTCTTGATGAGGCTCTTTATGCTGTTAAAAAATACGGGGCCGTGGGAATTGGTTTTGAGCTGGGCGAAGGAATCTGCGGGGTGGATATTGATCACTGTATTGAGGATGGTGAAATTAACGACCTTGCCAAAGAACTTGTTGATCAGCTGCAGAGTTATACCGAGATTTCCCCCAGTGGCACAGGTCTGCATATCCTTTGCAAAGGGCATTTGCCTGACAGAGAGGGCCGCAGAGACAGTATGCTCGGACTGGAAATGTATGATTCTGTTCGCTATTTTACCGTAACCGGCAACGTGTTCTGCGATGAGGATGGAATCGCGTATCCCCTTCGGGAATGTACTGAACAGCTTGACGCGATACATAAAAAATACCTGACCCATGAGAAAACCGAACAGTTTAGGCTTGGCGAATCCGTTCCAGATGAGCCTGTATCGGCGGCTGTTATTCCTAATGACCAATCAGTCGCCCACGGTAGTTTAAAACCTTCCGTGACCGCACAGGATGAGCGTGTGCGTGATTTGTCGGATGATCAGATATTGGATATCGCTTTCAAGTCGCAAAACGGCAAGGAAATGGAGCAGCTCTTTAATGGCGATTGGGATACCGCGAAATATCCGTCGCAGAGTGAGGCGGACTTTGCTTTTGCCAGCTATTTAGCTTTTTGGTTCAACTGCGATCTTGACCGTATGGATCGTATTTTTCGTTGCTCCGGAATGTTCCGCAAAAAATGGGACAGATCTGTCGGGGGCAGAAAAACATATGGCCAGTATACGCTTATACACGCAATAAAGGGCAAGGATAAGACCTTTGTGCCAATTGATCGTAAAATAGAGCGCCGGACAGCAATTCCGCTGCCAGAACCGCCCCCGGATGTGAGAGGAAACGGCTCGAATCCGCCCCCGCCCCCTCCATCGGAAGAGCCGGTTGACAGTCTTGAAATAGCAAAAAATCCCAAGCTTTATACACTGGATGATACGGGAAATGCATACCGTTTCCGTGATGCATATTATGAAAAGATCAAGTTCGACCACATAAATAAAGTCTGGATGATCTGGACTGGACAACGCTGGTATGAAGATCAGACCGGGGAAATAAAGCGCCTGGCGGATGAACTGCTTGAAGACTTGCGCAGTCAGGCCAGCTCCGGTGACAACAAAGAGGGAAATGAAGCACTGATGAAGCATATCCGAAGGACAAAATCAAGTAAGGCGAAAAAAGCAATGATTGAGGAAACGCAGCATTTACAGGGTATTCCAATCCTGCCGAATGAGCTAGATCGGTACAAGGATGCAATTAATGTCTCTAACGGCGTGGTTGACCTGAAAACCGGCAGGCTAAGGCCGCATGACAGACGGCTGAAAATGTCCCTGCTTGCGGATGCGGAGTACATAGAGGGAGCAGAATGCCCCCAATGGCTGAAATTCTTGAATGAAATTACGCAAGGTGATAAAGAATTGCAGCTGTATATTCAGCGTATGGTGGGCTACTTCCTCACCGGATCTACGGCGGAGCAATGTTTGTTCTTCCTTTATGGGACGGGCTCCAATGGCAAAAGTACCTTTGTAAACATGATCAGCTCCCTGTTCGGGGATTACACCAAAAACGCACAGTCTGATACGATCATGCGTGCCGACCGCGGTAATTCGTCTTCGGCGCGTTCAGATATCGCCCGATTGAAAAGTGTTCGCCTGGTGACCACATCAGAGCCATCGGGAGGCTGCGTACTGGATGAGGCGCTAGTAAAACAAATGACCGGGGAGGATGTTATCACCGCCCGGAAGCTGTACAGTGAAGAGTTTCAGTTCCGTCCGGAGTTTAAAATTGTGATGGCTACCAACGTAAAACCAATCATCAAGCATTCAGATCACGGCATATGGCGTCGTGTCCGTATGCTGCCGTTTGTCGCACAAATACCGGATGATAAAAAGGATATTCACCTAGCCGAAAAGTTGCATGCTGAAAAGGCCGGCATCTTCCAGTGGGCGCTGCGCGGAGCTGTGGACTGGTATAAAAACGGAATGCCTGTCTGTACAACGGTTAATACCGCAAATGAGGAGTATCGGCAGGAGATGGACAAAATGAAGCAATTTGTTGATGACTGTATCATTAATGCTACCGGCTGCACAATTCCCTCTGGAAAACTGTATGGAGTATATCGTTCATGGTGTTCCGAAAGAGGGGAACGTTATCCGGCATCACAGAGTAAATTCTCTTTGGATTTACAGGATAACTACCATTTTTTCAAGCGGAAGACAGCCCGTTTCAATGAATTTGTAGATATAGATTTGACCGAATCAGGCAAACAACTGGCGCTTATTGCCCCCACATCCCCCCAATAGATGGACGGTTGTGGATACATGGAGGTTCGTCCCGAAACTTTCTCTAGTATTTTATATAGCATAGTTTTACTGACTACCTTCCACCCTTCCACAAGTATCCATAAGTTCAGTATTTATCTATTCTATTTAATTTCTTTGACTTCCACATCATTCCAGAAGTATCCAAAGGAGGAAAACAAAATGAATTATGAAGATAAAAAAGAAAAATTGAGAAAATACCTGATTGCTGCCGACCGTTTGAACCGCAAGTGCAACGATGCTTCCAGATGGGAGAGCATGAGTTTAGGACCGTCTGGAGGACTGAGGGCGCGTTCCGGACGGAATCAGCAGCCCGATGTAATCAAGGACACAGCAATTCAGGCGCGGCAGGAATGCGAAGCGCTGGCGGTCGAGGTCCGCATCCTTCGGCAGAATTTGGATGAAGCATTAGGCAAAATGGATGATGACCGTCTGCGTTCACTGCTCGAAAGCAAGTATATCGATGGCATGAGTAACCGCCAACTGCAGGAGAAAGATAACTACACAGAGCGTCATATTCGTCGCTTGATGACACAGGCGGTCGATGAACTGGAACGCTGCAGTTCCTATTTTTCTGAAAGTTGTCCGCAAATGTCCGCAAATGTCCGCAAATGTCCGGTTGAAAATCATACCATTCTTGACGTATAATAATGCTTAGAGAGGTATGCCGACTGGGCATGCTTCTCTTTTTTGTACTCAAATTCAAATCCACCCCATATTCAAAGGGGTATTGCAAATTCAAAGCAAAGCAAAAAGTTTTCAACATTTTTTCGCTTAAAACGCCTGCAGACGGGGGTTATCCACAAAAGAGCCGGGTTTTCAACCGGAAAACCCAGTTGTGGTGCGGGTCGAAGGTACTCCCGACCCACTACCCCCATTGCGGGTCTTGCGAGTCCCGGGGAATACCCAGATTAAAATCAAATAAAGTGCTTTGAATATTTGAAAAGCCGGTTTGCCCCCCTTTTGCCTCAAATTTTATGCAATTTGCCGGAAGATGGGAGAGGCATTGGAATCGAGCGATAGCTGACCGGGTTCGGCATTCCGCCGAAAAAGCGGGACGCGTTCTGTCTGTGTATTTTGGAATTCCGGGTTGTGGAACTGAAATCAGAAACAGCATTCCTTGGGGGAAGGGGGAAATTGATATGGCAGATGAAGAAAAAAACGAACAAAAGGGGGATTTGTATTTTGAAAGCGGGACGATTATCGCCTGTACAAAATACGCGGCGGCTTATTTCTCCGTTACGCCGGCAACGCTCAGTAACTGGATGAAAGCCGGATGCCCCCGTGTAAAACATGGATACTGGGACATTAAAGCAGTCACCGACTGGAATGCGCAGAAGGAAGGCGAACGGCTGGCTGAAGTTGCAAAAACTGACCCTGCAAAGATGACCCCCTCTCAACTGAAAATGCACTTTGAAGCGCAGTTGAAGCAGGCTCAGTTGGAATCAACTTTACTAAAAAACCAGATTGCAAGCGGAGATTACCTGCCAAAAGCGGATATTGTAAGCGATTTGAGCAATCTTTTTGCGATGTTTAAGACATCCGTAACCGGCTTAGGACATGAGTTGGCTCAAATGGTTGCCGCGTATGTTGATGCGGATGGCTCACGGCAGGCAGATAAGGTGATCAGTGACCGAATTAACGATGCGCTTGCACAAATGTCCATTGATGGAGTGTATCAACCGGAAGCGGACGAACCGTAATGTCGAATGGGAGGAATTGCATGGCCGGCAAGAAATGGCGCGTCCCTGAGTGGATTCAAACCGCGTTGGTCGCGCTTCGACCGCCAGGGAAGATGACTGTGAGCGAATGGGCGGACGAAAATCGCATTCTTTCACTGTCGGAATCTAGTAAGCCGGGCCCATGGAGGACGGATTATGTTCCATATCTCCGCAAATTTATGGATGCATTTACGGATTCCGAAGTGGAGGAAATCATTTTTATTAAGCCCACGCAGGTTGGCGGAACCGAAGCGGTTTTAAACATGATGGGTTACGCGATCTGTCAGGATCCCGGGCCGATGCTGCTGGTATATCCGCAGAAGGAACTCGCAGAAATCATCAGTGATCACCGCATCCAACCCATGATGAAAAGCTGCAAAGAGCTCAAAAAGCGGTATGACGAAAACAGCAAGCGTATGGATCTGAATTTTACCGGAGGAATAAGCATCGGAATCGTCGGCGCGAATTCCCCCAGCGATTTGGCAAGCCGGCCGATTCGTTACGTTTTTCTTGATGAAGAGGACAAGTATCCGACTCGTGCGGGGAAGGAAGCAAGCCCGGCGGCGTTGGCGATGGAACGTCAGAAAACGTACCCTGCCAACAAAAAGACGGTCAGAGTTTCAACTCCGGTGTTTGAGATTGGCCCGACCTGGCAGAACTGGCTGAAAGCCGACACGCGGATGGAATGCTTTGTTACCTGCCCGCATTGCGGGGCCAGCTGGACGTTTAAAATGAAACAACTTAAATGGCCGGAGGGCAGCAACCCGGATCAGGCGCTCAGAGAAGCTTATTATGTCTGCGAAGAATGCGGTTGCCTGGTATCGGATGCCGACAAAAATCGGATGATTCACCGGTGTGAGTGGCGCCCTGTATATACCAACGGCAGTAAGCGGCGAATCGCCTTCCGACTGAACTCGTTTTATTCGCCGCTGATCCGCTTCGGCGACGTCGCGTCGAAGTTTTTGGATAGCAAAAACCAGCCGGAGCTGCTACAGAACTTCATTAACTCCTGGCTTGGGGAACCGTTTAAGGAAATTGAACAGGAACTTGACGCAGAGCGGCTCCTCAAGGAAAAACAAAGCATATATCCTAGAAAAGTGGTTCCACCTCATACGGTAATGCTGACCGGCGGCGTCGATGTGCAGCGTAAAAGTTTTTACTGGACGATTCGGGCGTGGCAGGCTAATATGACAAGCTTTAATGTGGCGCACGGTCAGGTCTTTACCTGGTTTGAGGTCGAAGAGGTTATGAATGAGTGGTATCGGGACAAAAAAGGTCAAAAATTCCAAGTGAATCTGTGTTGTGTGGATTCCGGAGACCAAACAGATGATGTTTATGATTTTTGCGCAGTTAATCGGGAATGGGCGGTGCCAATTAAAGGTTCCAGCAACCGTATGATTGCAAAATATCGCCCGTCAATTATCGATAAGGACGGTATTTCAAAGGGAATGACTTTACTGATGGTTGATACGGGTTATTACAAAGATATGATTTTTTCACGAATTTTTCGGGATGAGGACAACGGTGGATGGTTCTTGCATGAAGCGTGCGATGCCGAGTATGCCGAAATGATCACCGCGGAACAAAAAGTGATTGAGCGTGTCAACGGTCACCTTGTCAGCCATTGGAGACAAAAGTCAACTGGTGGCGACAACCATTATCTTGATTGTGAAGTCTATGCGGCCTGTGCGGCGGATGTGTTTGGGATCCGGTCTCTGCGGGCGAATCAGGCAAGACAGGAACGAGATGAACAGACTCCGCAGGAAAATCCGAAGCAGGCGGCAGTCGAACCGGAAACCATCCAGAACTCAGCCCCGCAGCATGGCGGGAAATCCTTTCGGAAAGGAAAGTGGAAATTTTGACTGTTATCGAATTGAAAATGCGGAGGGACAATGTCCTTGCAGCAATCAACAAAATTGAAAACGGGGCGCAGGAATACCGACTCGGACAGCGCACGGTACAGCGTGCGGATTTGTCTACGTTATACGCGGAATGGGAACGCCTGAACAGTGAAATCGAGCGGGCGGAGCGTCCCCCCGTCACGGTGGCCGTTTTACGGAGAAGGAGGTGATAGCTTGAATCAAAAAATGAGCTTGATCAATCGGCTGCTGTTACCAATTGCTCCAAAGGTTGCGGTGCAGCGGGAGACGTGGCGGCAGTTTGCCCGGAGTTTTTATTCTGCGGCCGATACCGGACCGCGTAGCGCAGGGTGGACAACGCAGAACGCGAGCGGTGAAATCACTAATCAGGGCAGCCGGGATATGATTCGCGCCCGCGCCCGTGATCTGGAACGGAACAGCGATATTCTAAACGCTGAAATTCTCGCCATGGAGCGGAATGTCGTCGGTTCCGGATTTGTCCTCCAGTCAAAAATCATGAAAGGCCTCGCGGAAGATGAAACGCTGAACTCGCAGATGGAGCAATGCTGGCGGAAATGGTGCCGCCCTGGAAACTGTGAAATTACCGGTCGGTTCAGCCTGTCGGAACTGGAATGTTTAGCTATTCGCCGAAGGTTCACAGACGGCGGAATTCTGATATTAAAAGTTATGGATCAGGGCCAATTTAAGCTGCAGATGCTGGAAGTTGATGATCTGGATTCAAGTATTCAGACAAACAACGGTCATAGGGTCATCGGAGGCATTGAAATCGATGAATTTCGTCGGCCGTTGGCGTATTACATCAAAATTTATGACGGTTGGGGTTATTGGATTAAGTCTATTTGGGTGCCCGCGGACAGGATGATCTACCTGCCTTACATAACAAGGCCAAGCCAGATCAGGGAGATTTCGCAGACAGCCCCGTCGCTGGGGCGGATCGACGACGTAAACGAGCTGATTGACGCCGCCGTCGAAAAGGAACGGGTTCTCGCGCATCTTTCTGTGGTAGTCAAGAAAAATGGGAATCCATTAACCGGACCAATTGCCGGACTGGGGCGCGGCTTCGAACCTGGAGTCGGGGCTGGAGAGGCAGGAAGCGAAGCGCCGCAGGAAATACTTGATCAGGGTTCCGTTACCTACCTCAATCCGGGTGAAGAAATATCAACAATTGCGCCGGCAGGTACAAGTTCCACTGTTGACCCGATGATCAAGACAACTCAGCGTCTAGCTGGCAGTGGAATCGGGCTCAGCTATGAATCGGTTTCACGAGATATGTCGCAAGTCAACTATTCTTCCGCACGGCAGGGACTACTGGAAGATCAAAAAACCTATCGGCCCATGCAAAAATATCTGGTTGAGCATTTGCTCGATGTGATTTATCCGGAATGGATGGATTGGGCTGTGCTGACCGGGCAGATCAAAATTCCAAACTATTTTCGAGATCGGGAGGGATATCAAAAGCATGTATGGATTTCCTCTGGTTGGGACTGGATTGATCCGGTAAAGGAAACCAATGCGAATAAGACGGCACTCCAGACAAACCAGAAAACGCTGCAGGAAATATGCGCGGAAAAAGGTAAGGATTGGCGCGAAGTGGTTCGACAGCGCGGTATTGAAGAAAAAATGCTGAAAACTTTAAATTTAGCTGACGGGCTGAGCGAGGGAGCAACTCCACCCGCGGCGGGTGAGCCAAAAGAAACAATTGATGATGAGGAGGATGACGATGAGTAATAATTTCTATACCCGTTCGGCAGGAACGCCGAAAACTAATATCGGCGAAGTGATGCAGCGGTCAATTGTTTTGGAATGCCGCGCATTAGAGGGTTCGTCCAATCAATATGAGATTTCTTTTTCAAGTGAAACACCATATATGCGCTGGGGATCGCCTGAGATTTTATCTCATAATGCCGATGCGGTGGATCTGAGCGCCTTTTCCGAAGGCGGAACGGGGGTTTTACTTTTTAATCACGGCAATGATATGGCCTATGGCAGCGTTCCAATCGGAAAGATCGTCAAAGCGTGGCTGGACGAACCGACACGAAAGTGCCGGGCCGTGATCGAAATGGATACAGACGATCCTGAATGCGTCCGTCTTCAAGGGAAGCTTGACAAAGGGATGCTCACTGGGGTTTCAGTCGGATATACGGTCGGGGCCTGGATGGAATTAACGGCAGGCCAGAGCAGCCCTGACGGGCGATATATCGGTCCGGCAAATGTCGCGGTAAAATGGACGCCGAAGGAAATCAGTTTAGCCCCCATCCCTGCCGATTCAACGGTGGGACTGGGTAGAAGTATAAATTATGAGGAGGCAAACAGAATGAATGAAGAAAACATGAACACAGCAGGCACAACTCCTAACGGCGGGGCGGCTGCTCCGTCAACTGCAACGCCGGCAACAAGAACGGCGACAGTCACGCAGCCGGGAGGTGAAGCTGCTCAGCCGGCGGCTTCGGTAAATTCGGATCCGATTCAAGCGGAACGCCAACGGTCAGCAGAAATTACTGTACTTTGCCGCAGTTTTCAGATGGAGGATTCCGCTGACGGTTATATCCGTTCGGGAACTTCCCTAGAAACAGTGCGAACAGAGATTCTCACGGCACTGCAGCGGCGCAACTCCCCCATTCCCTCAGGCGCAGAAAACACCGATTCCCTACGGGTAACTAAGGATGAGAACGATAAGGTTCGTTCCGCCGCCGCCGACGGCCTTTTGATGCGCTGCGGCATCGATGTGAAACAACCGGCAAATGGAGCCAGTGAATTTCGCGGCATGAGTATCAGAGATATCGCCGTCGAGTGTTTGATTCGTTCCGGAGACGGGAAAGCGCATCGACTGAGTAATGAGGATTTATTTAAGAGATCATTGACCCCGGACAGCGCCTTTGTGTCAATTGCGGATGATGTTGCAAACAGAACCGTACTTGCGGCACAGGAAACCGCACCGACTACGTTCCAACTGTGGACAAGTAAGGCGAGTCAACCGGATTTCCGCTCAACTCATGTATATGAGGTCAGCGACGGCGGCGAACTGGAAGAAATCCCTCAGAACGGCGAATTTACGGAAGCAAAGCTCAGCGATCAGCCAATTGCGACCAGGCGTCTGATTACCGTCGGTAAAATGCTCTCATTTACCCGCCAAATGTTTATTAATGACGATTTCGGCCAGATCACCCGTTTTCTGACGGCACATACGCTCGCTTTTAATCGCGGGATTAACCGGACGGTATACGATATTCTTCTGAATAACCCTGCTTTGCTGGATGGCCAGCAGCTGTTCAGTTCAGCACATAAAAATCTTGGCACCGGAGCGGTTCCTGGAACTTCCTCTTTCAGCGAGGCGCGGAAAATGATGCGCCAGCAGACGGACATGGACGGCAAGACAAAACTCAATATTGCGCCAGCTTTTGTCCTTACTGGGTCGTCAACAGAAACCAGCATTGAAATGCTGCTCCATTCCATCGCAGATCCGTCTTCAAGCAACGCAAATGTGACAAACGTATTTTATAACAAAATGCAGATGATTGCCGATGCGGAGTTGGATATCGACAGTGGTGCACAGCCGTATTTCTTTGCCGCGAATCCTGCCCTTACCCCAACAATTGAGGTTTGCTATCTTAACGGTGCGGAGAGTCCAATTGTGGAATCAGAGGTTTCCTTTGATCATTTGGGAATCCGTTACCGTGTGTACGGCGACCGCGGCATTACTCTGTTAGGATACAAAGGCCTTATTAAAAACCCCGGCGTAAATGCTTAAATGCTAACGTTGGAATGATAGGAGGAAAATGAAATGGCAAGATTCATTCAGGATGGAAAAATTATCAATTATCTTAACAACACCGCCAGTGCAATTAAATTCGGCGATGTTTTAGTTTTAACCGGTCGCATCGGGGTTGCTGCAGCCGATATCCCGGTCTCGAATGTTGGAACGGTAGAACTGGAAGGTGTCTTTGAGATTGCCGCAGAAACAACTGCCGCATTTACCGTCGGTCAGACGGTGTACTGGGACAACGCCAACAAGCGGGTGACGGCGACGAAAGCAGAAACCGGAGCAATTTTAGCGGGAATCGCGATTGAGTCGAAATCTGTAGCGGAAAGCACGTCACTTATCAAGATATAATTCATGATTTTAGGAGGAATGCGCGTTGATTAAGCTCAAAGCACCGATCTTGTGGGATGGACATATGATTCAGACTGGAAAAGTTATTCAACTCACTACAGAGTTGGAGAAATCTATGGTTTCCGCAGGAAATGGGGAATATGTCAATTTATCAGAAGAAATCTCTCGGGATAATTCGGAATTAGCCGCAATTAAAGCAGACCTTGCAAAAAGATGTGAAGCTTTGAAGCTTGATTTACCGGACGATTTGACCGTTGATCAGGTTAGAGAAGCTGTTGAAAAGGCGGAGGCAGGGTTGGAACAGAAGCAGGAGCCGGAAAAAGGCGCGTCTGAAAATCAAACTCCTACTGATCCAGAGCTAAACCTCGGGCGCGTAGGTGGAGGAACTCAGTAATGGCGTTATGTGATCAGGTTGAGGATGATCTTTCAATGTTCTTCGATCTTGATGAGATGGCAACGATACATAACATCTCCGGAAAGCAGATAGCTGTGGTAATTGACAATGACCAGGGACAGAGAAACAGCATAAAAGCTCCGGGCGGAGTGTATGACGGGAATCTGCTTTTCTTTGCTAAAACTTCTGAACTTCCAACAATCCTACCCGACAGCATGATAACCTTTGACGGCGTTCCGTACCAAGTCGTCAGCGTTGTTCCAGAAGAAGGAATGTCTCAGGTGACCTTACGGGCAGGCATGGGGGGATTTTGATTGTCACAAACCATTTACGCAAATACCAAGCAGCTTGATCAAATCTCAGAGTTACTTGGCGGATTTCCAAAAGATGCTGCCATTATTATGAACAGAGTTCTTTCCAGAGCCGCTGATACTGTTCGGGTAGAAACAGGACGGCAGATACCAAAGGTTTTTGGAGCGCCCCAAAAGGAAATAAAGTCCGCTTTAAGCAGCAAGCAGAGGAAAGTTAAGACGATTATGGGTGCTTCGGGCGAAGGAAGTGTATCTGTGGAGGTTTTAGGGCGTCCGCTAACCATGCCTCGATTTCGGCATACACCTGCGTCGCCTCCGGGAACGACTAAAAAAGGAAAGCGCCGGGTATTTCGGGTAAAGGCAATGATTTCAAGGGAAAGCGGTATGAAGACTATCAGCCCGGTTCACGGATTGGATGGAAAAAACAAGCCCGTGTTCTTGATGCCTTCGAAGCGTGATAACGGTGGGGTGAGTTACTTGTTTGCTTACCGTACTGGAGCACGAAAAGGTAAAAAGGAAAAACTCAAGGTAATTCGGACGCTGTCTATCCCCCAGATGGTTACAAACGAACAAGTGGGCCCGGTGATTATCGATAAGGTTAACCAGACGGTATTCAAGCGACTAACCCATGAGCTAGATCAGTCTTTCGGAAATCTTGGTACGAATTTGGCGGCGGGAGGCAAATGATGCAGACAGTATCATCACTTGAAGCAACCAAAAAATGGCTGGAAAGGTTAATTTCCTCTGATCACCTAAAATTCAAGGCGCCTCGAAAGGATAATACCGTCAATTCGTATGAATTGGTGGTTCCTGCAGTCCATATCGGATTTGTACCGCCGAACAGTATAGTCGATTCCTCTGCGGGAATGCGGATTCCCTGTATTGTGATCGGTACGGATGAAACCGATGGAGATAAGGACAACACAGAAATGAATCTGCAGATTACGGCAATTGTTTATGACCCAGGGCAACAGAATTTTGGAGGAGCAGGACAGCAGCTGCAGCTGACGCCAAATTTCGATGGATATATCACGCTGCTGAATTTCCTCGATCGTGTCAAAGAATGGATTCAGCGGGAGGACGGCATTGCAGGGCAGTTCCAACTGGAATCGTCCGTAAGGTTGAAAACTTATGAAGAGCAGCCGTGGCCCTATTGGTACGGATTCCTGACGTTTACGGTTTCCGGCGAACCGTATCCTGTAACACGATACGCCGACGCATTGAAATAAGGGAGTGATTTTTATATGAGCGATTATAGGCATGGCACGTACGCCGACCAGGAGGACAGCAAGGACTATACGTCACCTTCTGGCGTTGGTACGATACCGGTATATATCGGCCGGGCGCCAATTCATCAACTGGCAGATTATAAAGGGAAAACAAACGTACCTATTTTGATTTCCTCTTATCAGGACGGCCGTAAAAAAATCGGATACAGCGATTTGTGGAGCAGTTACGACCTCTGCGAAGCGGTTTATGCACATTTTTGTAACAGCGTTAACAGTGTAGGACCCATTGTTGTGATAAATGTACTTAATCCGGATGATAAGAAAAATGAAACAAAGCAAACGGCAACGGTGCAGTTTGTCAAAAAGACTTCAACAATTTCAAATTCAAAAGTGATTCTTTCTACAATCGCGATTGAAGGAAAAGCACTAGACACTGATTATAGCGCAACTTATGCAGATGACGGCCTTAGTGTGGTTTTAAAAGACCTTAAAGATGGTCTCGATAGCGTATCCGTCAGCTTTTATGAAGTGGATCCTGCCGGTGTTGCGGAAACGGATATCATTACTGGGATTAATTCCGGGGTGCCGCTTGTGTATTACAATGTGGCAGAGGTACCTACCATTCTCTGTGCACCGGGTTGGAGTCAAAAGGCGACTGTATTTGCGGCGCTCGCGGCGATGGCGGAGAAAATTAACGGTCATTGGTATTCCTGGATCAATGCCGATCTTGATTCATCCACTATCAAAACCATCGATGCCGCAATTTTGGCGAAAGAAGCTTATGAAACGGAAACAGGCGCCGCTGCGCTTCTGTGGCCGATGGCGAAAAAAGGAACGCGGCTATATCATGCAAGTACATTGAATACGCTGACAATGCAGTGGGTTGATTACCAAAATAACAATGTACCATACGAAACCCCGTCGAACAAGCAAGTCGATATTGACTCCCTTTGTCTTGCCAACGGCAGCGCAATTCAGTACGACCAGACGGAAGCAAACCGGCTGAATGCAAATGGTATTGACACGATGACTTACTGGGAAGGTGTATGGCGTATGTGGGGTCCACATACGATGAAATATGTTTATGGTACCAGCATTGATGCAAGGGACGTTTTTGATTGCAATGTCCGTATGATGCGGTATGTAGAAAATACTTTCCAACGCCGGTACGGAATTGAAACGGACAAGCCAATGACTCGAGGGAGAAAAGATGCGATTTTGAATGACTTTCAGGCATGGCTTGACGGACTGATTCAGGAGGGCGCATTAATGCTGGGAACCGTGGAGTTCACGGAGGCTGATAATCCGACCAGTGATTTGGTGGAAGGCAATTTCGTATTTTCTACTGAATTCACCAATCCGATACCCGGAAAAAATCTTAGTAACAAGGTTCGCTGGACATCAGACGGACTTAATTCTTTGTTTGGAGATGATTCTGATGCGTAAATTAGTGATAGGAGCGACCGGAGGAATTAAGGTTCTTGCAAACTCAAATGAATTAACCAATGTGACCAGCATTTCGTTTCCAGAGGTGGAGATTAAGGGCGAGGAGGTTTCCGGAGCCGGAATTCTCGGCAGTTTCACGATGCCGACGCCCGGACAGTTCGGTGCAATGACCACGACCGTTTCGCTGCGGGCCGCCGGCACTGATAAAAAATATCTGCTTGCCAGCAAGGTGAATCTTGAAGTCCGACTGGCCGCAAATGTAAGAGCCAGTGACGGAACCATGTATGTTGCGGGTACCCGAATTTATGTCACAGGATACCCCGCAAAGCTCGCCAATGGCAGCGGCGAAGTAAGCAAAACGCGAGATGAGAGCATCGATTACTCTACGGTACGGTACAGGGAAGTAGTTGACGGTGAAGAAACTGTCCTTATTGACCAGCTCGCAGGAGTGTACAAGGTCGGCGGAGTCGATATGCTGTCTGGAGTAAATAAAGCTCTTGGATAAATGAAATAAACGGAGGTTCAACGTAAATGGATAAGAGAGAAAAGAACTCGGAAACTGACGGAATGGGCGATTTATCCGATGGCCGCACGCTGATTCCAATGGGGGAAATGGGTTCGGAGGAGCGCCAGCCGAAAGAAATGCAGGATTCAGAGCATGTGTTAGTTTTAAAACACCCAATTAAAATTGCCGGAGAGGAGGTAAAATTCCTAGAGTTTGACTTTGACGAGCTGACAGCAAAGGATTTGCACCAGGCGTCAAAATATCTGAAAAATCTGGGAATTCCAGTCAGTGTGCCGGCGCTGGATTTTGAATATCAGCTGACGCTGTTCACTCGGGCTGTTAAAATTCGGATGCGCGACGTGGAATTTGCTGATTTGATGCGACTTTCTGCATCGGATGCTTCAAAGGCGACGGGTTTAGTGCGCGATTTTTTGCTCGACAAGGATCCCGGACTCAAGGACTTGGGGTCCGAAGAATAATTGCACAACTTACGATTATCACAGCGAATGACGTTAATGTGCTGAATAATTTGCCTTTGGATGATCTGTTTCAGCTTTTCGAGGATGTAAACGCTGAAATGTCCAAAATGCAAGATTCTCAAGAGAACCAGGACGACCCAAAGGACGGTGAGGAGTAATGAAGGGAAAAGAGTTGAGGGCGCTCATCACGCTGGCAGGAAAGGTTGACCCGTCCCTGCAGGCGGCAATGCTGAAAGCCAGTAACCAGAGTAAAAAAACGTCGGGTGTTGTCGGTAAGGCATTTGGTGCAATCAACAAAGGCATGATGAGTGTCGCGGGGAAAATCAGTCCTGCTTTCCAGGCTGGACTGACAAAAGTGGAATCTGGAGCGTCAAAAGCGTTCAGCGTTGTACAAAAAGGTGCCGGCTACGTGGGAAAAGGACTTCAAGCAGCCGGCAAAGTAGCAAAGGGTTTGGCAATCGGTGTTGGCGCGGTCGGGGCCATTGGTGTGGCTGCTCTTGCGCCGTTAGCCAGTCAAGGGCTGCAATATGCAAGTAGCCTGAATGAAGTTCAGAATGTTGTTGATACAACATTTGGAAAAAGTGCATCTGTTATCGACAGCTTTGCGGGTACCGCCCTGAAATCATATGGCTTGTCAACGTTACAGGCAAAGCAATATTCCTCGGTACTGGGTTCGATGTATAAAAGCATGGGGTTAGGTTCCCAGCAGACGTTGACAATGTCGCAGAACATGACGGCATTGTCCGGCGATATGGCTTCTTTTTATAATTTGGATCCGGATGAAGCTTTTGAAAAGATTAAGGCGGGTGTCTCTGGTGAAACGGAACCGTTAAAGGCGCTCGGCATCAACATGAGCGAAGCTAATCTTCAGGCTTACGCAATGTCACAGGGGATTAAGAAGAATTACAGTAGCATGTCACAGGCAGAACAGGCAACCTTACGGTATAACTACCTGCTCAATGTGACAAAAGATTCGCAGGGAGATTTTGCGAAAACGAGCGGAAGCTTTGCAAACCAGCAAAGATTGCTTAAAACAAATTTGCAGCAGGTGGCTGGTACGGTAATGTCCAAAATGCTTCCGGCACTGGGAACTGCAATGCAGCAGATGAATGGCTTTGTAAACAGTCTCAATACGGATGCGATTGGAAGTTTTGTGGGACAGATTGCCAATATGGCTGTGCAACTTGTTCCGATGGTTATGCAATTGATGCCGTTGGTAGGAAATCTCTTGACTATGATTCTGCCGCCATTGATTAGTATTGGTCAACAGCTTATGCCGATTATAATTTTGGCAGTGCAGACGTTTATGGCGGCTCTGCAGCCCCTGATTCCTCCGATTATGCAATTTGTTCAAGCACTTTTACCGCCTCTTATGCAAATATTGACGGCTGTCAGCCCGCTTATCATCCAGCTTGCCGGCATTCTTGGAACTGTTCTCGGACCTGTACTTACCTTAGTTGTCAATCTGATTACTAATATCGCAAATATTGTTTCATCGGTTGCAAAGCCTGTCGGCGACTTTTTCAACTCGGTCGGGTCGTTCCTCGGAATCAGCGGAAGTGCTCAGACAAAAATCGCAAGTGTCGGCTCAGCTGCAGCTACCACGAAGGTGCCAGCTTATGCGAACGGTGGTTTTGCGAACAGCCCGTCCATATTTGGTGAAGCTGGGTTAGAGGCGGCGATTCCAATCCGGCCGGGCAATACTCGCAGCATGGGACTGCTGGCGAAAACAGCACGGATGCTCGGTATGAAAGACCAGTATCAGGAAGATGAAGTGACCGGACAGGAAAACGGTCTCATCATTCGGGATAAACGTAAAAAAGCAAGTGACAGCTTGAAAACCTTGGTCAAATTCGTCTATGCGCCAGTGTTCCAGGGCAGCGATAAACCTACTGAGAAAGTGCTGAAGCAAGACGCTCAAAACATAAAGCGTGTTTTGGATGATTATTTTGGAGATAAGGGGCGTTTGGCGTGGGATTAGTTGATGGTTTCGATTATACAACAATGGCTGGTGATACTTTCGATATGATTGCGCTGGATGCCTACAACGATGAATTTCGGGCAGTAGAAATCATTCGGGCGAATGCGAAATATGCCGGAGTTGTTTCTTTTGATGCCGGTATTACTCTTAGAATCCCTTATTTAGAGGAATCGGCTCCGGAAAGCTTGCCACCATGGAAGAGGTGAGTGATTGACACAAATATTTTATGAAGAAAAGGATATCTCTGCAGATGTTGAAATCTCTGATTTGAAAATAACAGACAGCTGCGGAGATCATGCCGACGCCATTGATGCAACCTTGGCCAATAGTGAAAATCAGTGGAGTGAATGGGTACCTAAAAAGGAAGATAATCTAAGCATCGTCCATGAGGGATACCGTTCCGGAAACATGTGGATTGATCGGGTCCGGCAAGAAAGCGGCGCTGTCGTACTGGGCGCAGTAAGTATCCCTCCAGGGGGAAAAACAAAGCACACGAATGTGTGGGAGAATGTAAATCTGATTACGATTGCGGCCGAACGGGCGGCATATTACGGGCTGACCGCCAAGTTCTTAAATGTTCCCACATTTCCATATGCCCGCATGGATCAGGTTGGCCGTGGTGACTTTGGTTTTCTTCAGGAGCGGGCTATGTTGGAAGGCTGCAGTATTAAGGTACAGGACAAAAGACTGTTTGTTTTCTCCGACGTTTACATGGAAAGCCTGCCGGCAGTAAAAACCATCGACGCGGCGGATTTCTTTGAGGATCCGCGCTTTGATGATTCTTCAGGCAGTACGTACCAAAGCTGTACGGTTTCTTGGCAGTCGTTTAGCGGAACCTATACCGATTCAAAAGGCGTCGGTCCGGTTTTGGCCGTCAGTACGTATCCGGCTTCAAGTCCAGGCGAAGCACAGCGCTTTGCGAAGAATATCCTCCGAAGCTACAATAAAAAAGAAATGGTCGGGGAAATTGGTGTTGTCTTGGATACAAGCATCACCGCCGGCAACACGATCAACATTACGGGCATGGGGTTAAGCAATGGAAAATATTATATTGATACAGCACAGCACAGTTTTTCTGAGGAAGTAAGCCGTTTTACATTGCACCGATGCTTTACGAGGTATTAATTATGACAATGGAAGGATCAGTTTCATCCGTGACAGGAAGCCTTTACCGTGTAAATATCTCAGGCAGCCTGTCTACGCCGATTCCGCGGTTGACAAGTGCATGCCGGATTAAAGTGAGCCTGCCGGATTCGCTTGAACAGATACCGCCGCAAATCGGAGATCATGTTCTTTGCTGGTTTCCCGGCGACGCATTACGCGATGGATATATCGTCGGGATAGTGGAGGAATAGCTGTGGTTATTGGCAAATTTGGAACAAAAACTTTTGAAGTTTCGTCAAATAAAATTTATACATTCAATGATTTTTCGCTATCTGGCGAACTTAATACGTCAACCGAAGAGGCGTCTAAGAAAAAACCGGCAACAACAATTAAAGGGCCGGGTCTTTTAAAGATCAGTATGGAAATGCAGCTGCTGGCTTCGGCGGGAATTGATGTACGGTCGGAGATTGATGCATGGACGGCCATAAGGGACGCGGGTACTGCTTATCCGTTTATTCTATGCGGCAAAGCCATTAGCTTAAACAGTTTTTTGCTGACAAGCTGCAGCGCGTCGGACTGTGTGATATTGAAAGCGGCCGGCGCTCCGTATATTACGTCGGCCTCGTTGAAAATGGATTTTGATGAGTATGTTCCGCCAGGAACGAAAAGCAGCTCTAAGAAAAAATCATCAAATTCCGCAAAAGGGGTGAAGTCCAGCACACAGGTGTCAAATCCCTATAAAGTACCGACATCAACACAAAAAGCTGCTGCAAAACGAACGAATGTGAAAATGGGGCTTAAATAATGATAGTACGATCAGGAAGCGGCCAAATGGACTGGAATTTAACCGGAACGGACCGGATCGCCCAAAACGTCCGTAATTTGATTAATACCTATCGATATGAAATACCATATCACCGAACAATGGGGTTACCGGGGAGCCTGGTTGACAGACCGTCCAATTTGCTTATGCAAGAGGCGCGAGTGGAAATTAACCAAATGGTTGCAATCTATGAGCCGAGAGCCAATGTTCAGGATGTGCAGTGTACGTTGACCGTGGATGAAGAAATTGAAGTGGAGGTAATTCTGGAATGATTGAATTTCTTGAAACTAATCCGAATGATCTCCTGCAGGAGGCGGTTGCCCGGTACGAAGCAGTATCCGGAGAGACGCTCTATCCTGGAGATGAACATTATATGTTTTTATCCCAGATGCTTCAGCTCATTGTGGCCTGCCGGGAGGATATCAATTCAACAGCAAATCAGAATTTATTAAAGTACTGCACCGGGAATATTTTAGATGAGTATGGAAGTCAGTATGATGTGACAAGGCTTGCGGCAACAACTGCGTCGGCCTCAATGCAGTTTTCAATTTCGTCAGTTCTTGGGTTTGATGTAACTGTACCGTCCGGGACAAGGATTACACCGGACGGTCAGCTCATTTTTTACCTGCAGGCGGATGTGATAATTTCCGCGGGACAAACGGCGGCGCAAGGAATCATTTTAGCGGAGGCATCCGGATCCGTTTATAACGGATTTGTTGCCGGTCAGATTCAGAATATTGTTGATCCGGTTGATTACATTAGTTTGGCTGCAAATACTACGACAAGCGCAGGCGGAGCCGATGAAGAAGATGACGATGCCTTTCGTGAGCGGATCCGACAGAGTTGGGAAGCAATTTCAACCGCCGGTTCAAAGGAAAGTTACGAATACTGGGCAAAAACAGCCTCGCTTGATATTGTTGACGCTGAGGCCGTGAAGACCGCTGCGGGAGAAGTTAGCGTGTATATATTAATGAATGGAGCATCAGCTCCGTCGCAGGATGTGCTTACGGCTGTAGGTGCTGCCTGTGGGGCTGAAAAGCACCGCCCTTTAACCGATAAGGTCACGGTGGCTGCCGCGCAGAACAAAGCATATGATGTCACTCTGACGTACTATATCAGAAATGAGCGGTCAACAGAAGAATCAAGCGTCAAGACTGCTGTGGAAAAAGCGGTTAGCAGTTTTGCTGTTACGCAAAAAAAGCAACTCGGCGGCAACCTAAACCCTGACGATCTGCGAAATGCGCTTTTAAGTGCTGGCGCATACCGTATCGATATTACCAGCCCTGTATTTACAAGATTGCAGGATTATGAGGTGGCTATATCCGCAGCAGTCTCTGTCAACTACGGAGGGCTGCTGTGATGGTTGATGTGAAGGATGTCGATCTTTTAGCCTTACAGAGCCGGTATATGCAGGGAGACATCACCACGCAGGCGCTTTGTGCAGCATTGAATCCGATCATTCAGGATCTTGGCAGTCGGATCCCTTTGGTGATGCTATATCCCATGATTGACAAATTGTCCGGAAACGTTCTGGATGAGCTGGCCTGGGGATTCCATGTTGATGCGTATAATGCACTTGCCGACGATGCCGAAAAGCGCAGGATGATCAAGAATTCTTTTATGATCCATAAATTCAAGGGAACCGTTTATGCTGTTAGAAAAATTGTAGAAAGTGTTTTTGAGGAAGCCGGATTCATTGAAGAGTGGTTTCAGTACAATGGAAATCCGTACCACTTCCGGGTGGACGTGTATTGTCAATCCCGTGGTGTAACGGCTGCAGATCAGCTCCGGGCTTTGCGACTGGTGGAAGCAGGAAAAAATTTGCGATCAGAAATTGACGGCATTCGCCTGATTTTATCGCAGGGTGTTAATCAGACCATTGCCGCCGTCGGAACGTGGGGCGCTTTACTTGAAGTGTATCCGATAGGTGAAATAAATACCCATATGGTAAAAGTGGCTGCAACCGCATCTCAAACAGCAACTATCAGTGTTTATGAATTGGAGGAATGAGCATGGAATATTACACAATGACAACCAATGCTGGTGACCAGGCAATCGCACATGCGATACAGACAGGCACTACAACAACTTTTAAGCAGATTGTAGTTGGGGATGGTAATGGATCCTATTATGAACCGGCAAAAACACAAACTGCGCTACGACGTGAAGTATGGCGCGGAGATGCAACGGTATCATTAGATGACAACAATCCCAAAAGGGTTATTGTAACCGCCACAATTCCGGCAACTGTCGGAGGATTTACCATCCGCGAGGCAGGAATATTTGACACAGCAAATACCATGATGGTTGTGTCAAAGTTACCTCTTTCTGAAAAAGTCGCGCCGGAATCTGGAGCCAGCAGCGATTTAGTGATCCGGCTGTATGTGGAGGTTTCTGATGCCAGTGCGGTAACAATTACGATTGATCCTTCTGCAGTGCTCGCGACGAAAGGTGACGTTTCCGAGGTAGAGAACAGTCTTTTGCAACATGAGTCCGATACCAGCAATCCTCACAAAGTAACCGCTGCGCAGATAGGCGCACCAGCAAAGACAACGTCAGATTTGGCTTATTATGTAAATGCTTCTACAGGCAATGATGAGAATAGTGGCCTTGCTTCGGGTACCGCATTTGCAACAATATCTAAAGCAATCAGTATGATTCCGCAAATTGTAAACCACACTGTTACGATTAATGTAGCCGCAGGAACATATTCAGCCATAGATATTGAAGGGTTTGTTGGAAAGGGTACCATAGTTATTAATGGCGCTCCTTCTGGCTCTTCACAATCAACAACTGCAAACTATAAGGTTAGTATAATTCAGGTTCAATATTGTTTAGCACAGGTTCGGATTATTGGATTTACAACCACTTCTATTGCAGGTGATTTTAATGGAACTATTATAATCTTGGAAGTTTCAACTGTTTATCTTGATACTATTTATAGTACAGTGACAGATAATGTAAGCGGAAAATTACATCGCGGTTTTTCATTTGGGTCGGGAAACATCGTACTTTACCGGTGTTATATCGCTAATAAAGATATTGGCTTATGCGCCGGAGGAAACTCAAACATATCTGTAAACTCAACAACTTTTGCAAATTGCTATTTTGGATATTACACACAAGGCGGTGGTAGAGTAATAGATTCAGGTAACAATGTCTATACTTCTGTCACGGTCGTATACCACAAAGATAGTGGCGGATGTCAAGTAATTGACAGTAATGGTGATCCTGTTATAGAAAGTGTTGCGTTGGCTTTACTTAATGGTTGGACTGTGGGGTGGGGGTCTGTTTGGGCAATAAAAACTGGAAAAGTTGTCACTATTTATTTTAATGGTTCTTTCTCTGGGCCTGCCGGGGCTACCTTAATTACTTTACCTGCAGGGTGGGGTTCTGGAGCTTACTTCACAAATACAGAAACCGGGGTTACTGTGCAAGGAACTGCTTTGGTGGCCGTAGGAACCGCTATTAATTCAAAGTCATTTACTTTTGTTATAAACTAAGGAGCGTTGCATAATGAGTAATAAAATTTTAGACGATGCAAATATTCCTGAGTCTTGGCAACCCAATTGCTATATTTCAAGTGACAATATGATATTTACACCGCAATTTGATACATCTGGTGCAATGGTAAAAACAGGGGAGCATGCTTATAACGAGTGGCTTGTATCATCTATTGAGAGTGTAAGAACAACAAAATTGGCGGAAATTTCGGCAGTTTGTGAGAAGACTATCTATGACGGGACTGATGCAACTACTACCAAAGGCACAGAGCATTTTTCTGCAACGGCAGCAGACCAAACTAATCTTTCAGCATTGGCGGCGGCTGTAGCCCAGGGTGCCACACAAGTTCCGTATCATGCAAATGGGCAGCTTTGCCGCGAATTCACCGCCGCGGAGTTTACAACCGTGTACACGGCAGTTAAAAATTTCATATCTTATAATACCACTCTCTGCAATCACCTGAATGTGTGGATCCGGCGCTGCACTACAGCCGCAGAAATCAGCGCGATTACATACACTTCCAAACTTCCCGATGACCTGCAGACGAACTTTAACACAATCATGGGGGTAACATCATGATAAAAAAGTTACTCAAAAATTTGTTCCTATTTGTGGTTGGCGGGGATATTTACATAATCATTGAAATCCTATACCGCGGATATTCTCACTGGACAATGTTCTTACTGGGCGGCGTGTGCTTCTTGTGTCTTGGATACATAAACCGGTTCTTACCGTGGGAAACGCCGCTTCCGTTGCAAATGCTGATTGGTTCGGGTATCATCACGACACTGGAATTGATGACCGGGTGCATTGTCAATATTTATTTGGGTTGGCATGTTTGGGATTACTCAAATGTCCTGTTCAACTTATTCGGCCAGATATGTCTACCAGCAAGTATAGTGTGGTATTTCCTTTCGGCGGTCGGGATTATGCTGGATGATTACCTAAGATATTGGATTTTCCATGAAGAAAAACCACATTATAAATTAGTTTAATTTGGAGGCGTTTTATGAAAGGTATAGATATTTCAAAATTTCAGGGGACGAATATTGATTTTAAAAAAGTTAAGGCAGCCGGTTATGAGTTTGTTCTTGTAAATGCAGGTTATGGAAACTCCGCTTCGCAGGAAGACCCTCAGTTTGATAAGAACGTCACCGGCGCCCTTGCTACAGGGCTTCATGTTGGTGCCTATTATGTCGGGTATGCAACTTCTGTTGAGGATGCGCTTGTTGAAGCTGCAACATTCCGCTCCATTTTAGCACCATATGTAGGCAAGCTGCTCTTCCCTATCGCATACGATTATGAGTATGCCGGTGTTACATATTACACCAAAATGAAAGGCGTACCTCCAACAAGAGAGATTTTAACAGCAATGGAATACACCTTTTTATCGGATATGCGTAAACACGGCTGGTTCCCAGCGAATTATACCAACTGTGATTTTATCAAAAACCGAATTTACGCATCCAAATTGGTTGAATTCCCGACATGGCTTGCCGACTATTCGGGTGGGCCGGACTATCTCTGCACAATTCAGCAGACCTCAGAGACCGGCATCGTTCCAGGTATCAGCGGTCACTTAGTGGATTTGGATACTTGCTTTGTTGATTATCCTGCAATCATTAAGGCGGCAGGCCTGAACGGCTTCAAAAAGCTGGTTACGGCGCTCACCTGTGACACTACTTGCGACGTGAATGTAAAGTCAGGTAAAGCATACACCGCACTGATCAGTGCACCGAAGCAGCCTGTAATGACCGTCGGTACCGCAGGAGTACTAAAAACCATTCTCACGCCTTCCGGAGATAACTGGCTCTTTAAAATGTCGGCGGTCGGAAAGATTGGCGCGAATGCCGGTATTTACGCGAACGGCAATAAGCTGTTTGCGGTTACCGTAAAATAGAGAGGAGAGCGAATGGGTACAATTGATGCGGGTACGCTGATTGGCGTAATCGGTTGCATGGTGGGTGTGGTGGGCTGGATATATAATCGTGACAAGAGGGTGGCTGGCGACGCTCAGTGGCGCGGAAGCGTAGATGCTAAACTTGATTTAATCGTTGGGATTAAGTCGGATGTCGCAGACCTAACTTGTACGGTCAGTAAGCATGGAGAAAGAATAACGGCAGTCGAAGAATCAGCCGCTTCCGCGCATAAGCGACTGGATGAAATTGTTGGAGATAAAAAACAAGTCGGATAATCCCCGGCGGAGAGAGGTATTCTATGAACACTAATTATGTAATCTTAATCACTATTCTGGCGGCACTCCTTGTATTTCTGGCAATCTATTTTGTGGCAGTCAAACTCAAACAGAAAAAGATTGACGCTACCACGGCGCTTGAAACCGTTAGCGCCGGCATTATTTACGCGCAGGCAATCGCCGCGGCCATCAGCCCGTTTTTGCCGAGCATTGCTAATAACATCATTTCAGCTGTTTTAAGAATTGCACAGCAAGCAGTGACGCGTTCCGAAGCTACATACAAAGCCGCACTTGAAACTGGGCCAACTGCGAATGATACCCGTGCAGCAGAAGCAACGAGCCTTGTTAAATCTGGATTGGCGTTAGAGGGCATTGAGGATACGGCTCAGATTGATAAATTGATTAATGTGGTAATTCCGCTGCTCGTTTTGGCACTTCCTAAGACGCATGAGAATGCCGACACCGTGCCAGTGTCGGCAACTGGTTCAGACGTACCTACGGTTGCCTAATAATCAATTTGATAGCAACGCAAAATATTTTACTGTTGACAAAACTGGAAATTAGAAGTATTATTGCAATATTGAATTGTAGCAATTTGTGTTGATCATGACCTATAATATGACCAACCGTATTCTTTTTTAACCCCTTTTGCTCACCATAATTTTTTTGTTAACCGCATTAATGGCGGCTGACATGGTTAAATCACAAATTTGACGTGCGAAAGGTCACAGATTCGAGTTCTGTAACGTCCACCAAATAAAACCGCATTAGATAGCCATTTATCGGTTATCCAATGCGGTTTTTATTATACGTTTTTGATTAATTAGAATTTGCGTACCAATTGCGTACCATTCATCAAAAAATCAATAGAAACCCTGCCAATTTACTCATCATCCGGTATGCCTTGATTCACGCCTCATATATTTGCGTTCAAAGCCCACCGGTTTAATTGTTGGTAGACTTTATTAATTGGAATAAATTGTCAGTCAACTATTTGGTAGTATCACCGATAGAATTTATGTAGCAACATTTAAGCGAAAGGTGATAAAAATATGAAATCTACCGGAGTAGTTAGAAAAGTTGACGAATTAGGACGATTTGTTCTACCAAAAGAAATTAGAAAACTCCATAATATTAACGCAAACGATGAACTTGAATTTTTTATTGATGATGGAAAAATCATTCTTAAAAAATGTGAATCTGCATGTGTGTTTTGCAGCAGCATGAACGATGTTTTAATCTTTAAAGGCCACAGTGTGTGCCGTGAATGTATGAAAGCAATTGCTGCAAGGTAGAAGAATAGTATATATGAGTTCATACTGCAAGGTGTGGGCAAATAAAATAAGGCACCGGATTAATTTCCGATGCCCTTTTAATTTTATGTATGTTTTTATTTATGGCTAAAAATAATATGTAATAAATCGTACTTATTTTTTATGCAACAAGCTGTGAATGATACTTCTCTTCGATAAACTTCTTGATTTCCGCATAGCTCATACCTATATTGATTAACCCGATTATCAGCATTTCCATGCTTTCGACTTCCTTCAACCACCAACAATCCGCATGATAAAAGGCAAATCGGGCTGAATTTTGATGTGACTTTTTATTCCAATGTGGTATAATAAGGGAAACATTTCCATTATTGATTATTTTTTATTATTAAGGGGTAAAAGTTGTGACGGAAATAAATAGAATGCCCCAGACAGGAATAAATGTAGTTGAAAAGGCATTTGTGATCTGGAGCTGCGCAGATATACTCAGAGGCCTCTACGCCCCATTGCTCTACCCCACATTTTATTTTACGAGGTGATAAATTATAAACATTATAACAGTTACAAAAGAGAATTTGGAGCAAGAACACATTTGTTGTGCTATTTCGAATAATAAAGACTGCCAAGTTACCGCAAAAAAAGCATGGCTTGCAGAGCGTTTTGACGATGGACTTGTATTCAAGAAGGGAGATGTTCGTGGTAAGTGCTTTATTGAGTACATTCCTGCTGAAAAGGCGTGGTGCCCAATTGAAGCTGATGGATATATGTATATTGACTGTCTATGGGTTTCGGGACAGTTCAAGGGACAAGGCAATTCAAATTTGCTGTTGGACGAATGTATCAGGGATAGCAAAGTAAAAGGTAAAAAGGGACTTGTAGTGGTATCGTCTAAGAAAAAGATGCCATACTTATCCGATCCGAAGTTTTTAAAATATAAAGGATTTGACGTTGCAGATACAGTAGAACCGTTTTACGAGCTTATGTATCTGCCTTTTGCAAAGGGGGCAGAAAAGCCGAAGTTCAAAGATGGGATAAATCCCCCCACAATAAAAGAACAGGGATTTGTGCTGTATTATGCGCACCAATGTCCATTTACGGCAAAATATGTTCCTTTGATTGAAAATACAGCAAAAGCGAAAGGCATAGGGTTTAAGGCAATTCGCTTTGAAACGACAGAACAAGCACAAAATGCTCCTGCACCGTTTACTTCATATAGCCTGTTTTACAATGGAGAGTTTGTTACGCACGAAATTCTTTCTGATAAAAAGTTTGAGAAAATTATCGAAGAAAAGGGATTATAATACGAAATTGAAACAGCAAGACAACATCCAAATCATCTATAAAATATGGAGGACAGAATGACAGAAAGAGAAAAAATGTTGGCAGGTGAGTTATACGATCCTGCCGATAAGGAGCTATGCAAATTACGTTATGATGCGAGAATATTAACTGAAAAGATTAATAAAACGTCTATTTCCGAAAGAGAAGAAAGAGTCCAACTACTGAAAGAACTTTTTGGCTCGACTGGTAAAGAAATCTATCTTGAGCCAACATTTCATTGTGATTATGGCTGTAATATTCATGTAGGCGAAAACTTTTACGCTAATTACAATTGTGTTATTCTTGATGTAGCCGAGGTCAGAATAGGCAAAAACTGCTTTATTGCTCCTCAGGTAGGTATTTATACAGCAACCCATCCTGTTGAAGCAAGTGAGCGTTATAACGGATTAGAGCTCGGGAAACCTGTTACTATTGGTGACAACTGTTGGATAGGCGGTCATGTAACAATAAATCCCGGAGTAACTATCGGAAATAATGTGGTTGTTGCTTCTGGAGCGGTTGTAGTTAAAGATGTGCCAGATAATGTTATTGTAGGTGGAAATCCTGCTAAGATAATTAAACAGCTTTAGAGTATGCGCATTATTAGCAAGTCGTTTGCTTAGAGTCAGCTTCCAATTGTCCATATAAACCCGGGTACATAAGCCTTCCCAACTTCGCATAAGGCAAGCAATTGGTAACTGGAGCGAGTACTCGAATTCACTGTTAGGCTAAAAATGGACGGACACTATAAGAAACCCCACTTTGTGTGAATGCCTAATCAAGAATTCCTTGATAAATGTGACAAAAGTGTAAGCTTTATGTAAGATGAATCGATGGAACTTATTACCAATTTAAAATACAATATTCATATTATCAAAAAATATTATATGAGGTATTGTATGAAAAACAACAAGATTCTAAAAGTGGCAGTAACCATTATGATTCTCTTTTCAATGTTGAGTACAACCGTATTTGCTCAGGCACCCGATCAATTCGGCCAATCTTTTGAGGAAATGTCTGACGAATATATGCAGAAAGTTTTAAAGGACTATCATGTAGCGGGAGCAACAGTATCTGTAGTAAAAGATGGCAAATTATTTTTTAAAAAGGGTTATGGCTATGCCGATGCTGCCAATAAAACAAAGGTAAGCCCTGATAAAACGGCATTTCAAATTGCATCTGTATCAAAGCTGTTTACGGCAACCGCAGCAATGCAAATGGTGGAGCAGGGAAAGTTATCCCTCGATGTGGATGTAAATAACTATTTAACAGCTTTTAAAATTAAAAATCCCTATTCTAAACCGGTAACGCTGCAGAATCTTTTGACTCACACATCCGGCTTGGATGATAAGCAGCCTTTATACATAAGAAGTTCAGGTAATGTTCTGTTTAATTCTCTTGAGCCGTTAGAAGAAGTTCTGAAGAAAAATATGCCGCCCGTCGTAAGAGAACCCGGAACATTCTGTCAATATAGTATATACGGAATGGCTTTGGTGGGGTATTTGGTTGAGAAAGTATCAGGTATGCCGATAGATCAATATATAACCAAGAATATACTGAATCCACTTGATATGAAACACTCATCCTACGGATTAAACAGTTCAATTCTGCCGAATATGTCAAAACCGTACAAATATCAAAATGACAAGTATGTAGAAAGCGCATATACTTTAATTAGTGATCACCCGAACGGCTCAATCTGTGCAACGGCCTCTGACATGACAAAATTTATGTTGATGCATCTCGATGACGGGCAATACAACGGCAATAGAATTTTAACCGAAAGCTCTGCGATAAACATGCATAAGCATCAATACCCAAGTGACAGCAAATTAACCGGATATGGTTTGGGTTTTAATGAAACCATTAGAAACGGCCATAGAACTATTGAGCACGGAGGATATCTGCCGTCGTTTTCTTCAAAGCTGACTCTTATGCCTGAGGGAAATATTGGTATGTTTGTGGCTATTAACACCGATTCAAAGGACAGCAGCAAAGTTTGCAATGAATTTGTCGATAAATTCTATAATTTTTTTACTGATAAGATTGATAATATTGAGGCAAAATCTGCACTTTCAAACCATACTCCTTTTGATATGGATGCTGGTAAAATAGATGGCAGCTATGTCTTTGACGGGTATGGCCAAACTGATGTTACAAAAATAAAATCTGTAATGGTTACATGCAATGTCAAATGTGATAGCTTGGGTAAGCTTACGTTTGCCAGTGACAATCTGAAATGGAATTTCGATTATATTGGGAATGGCTTATTCTACTGTAAAGATAATGGTAACTGGTGCAAAGTAAGTGAAATAAACAACAAGACGGTACTTAACGTTTTAGGGTCAGATTATGAAAAGGTATCTGATTTCAATCAACGCCTATTTATAGTCGCAATATTCAGCTTACCTATATTTTTAATTACGATTATTTTTCTCATTGCATCACTTATTAAAAATAGGAAACGACAAAATAAATTTGCATTGGCTCATAAATTTACAATGCTGGCGCTTAGCATTTTTATCATTTCCTATTTTGGACTAAACATTTTTATGGCGTTGAAATGTATGATGGCCGATACCTATATTGTAATCAATCTAATTATGCCTTTGATCACTGTTATTTGCTGTCTATGTCTTGGACTAACATTTGCATCCCTTGTTTTAGTGGTATTATCTTGGGCGAAAAATAGAGATACATTGCGTTTTAAAGTGCTGTATACCATTTTGTCAGTATTTTCCGTGATTAATATAGTGTTTATGTACGTCATGAATGGAATGAAAATCTAACGCTGATTAAAACGTAAGGTATGAATGTATATGTTGTTTTAGTGCATTCGCATACGGGGACGCTTGATGGATTTCAAATCTTACCCCTTGAGAGAGGTTCGCAGATTAACACCCCTAAACTGGACTAAATATCAAGAATTAATATTCCAAAATAATCAGAATCGCCTATTTTTATAGATTCGAGTTCTATAACGTCCACCAATGCAAAAGAGGAAAGGGTAATACCCTTTCCTCTTTTGCATTTTGACTAACTCTCGTCTTATTTTAATGTCACATTAAAGAACTACATGAATAACATTCAGTTCCTTGCAAAAAAGTTCACGATCCAGAATAAAAGTCATTCTTGAAGTAAAAGGATCCTGTTGCTTTTTTGAAACTGACACTCCATTAATTTCTATGGTTTCAGGATTACAGCAGCGCTCGTTCTTGCTTGTAATTTCCATCTTTACACGTTTTCCCATGTATGTAAAATCGACACTTGCCAAACTCATCCATTTAGGCAAACATGGGTCAATGACAAGGCCATCAACCGACGGCTTTATCCCCATCATCCACTCATAAACGCCGCGCTGCGCCATTGTTACACTGCCCGTTAAAAAGCTGAACAAGCTGCGAAATTTAAATATCGGAAGCTCCTGCCAACAGTTTACAATAGCATAGGGGGGTGACATCACAACCGATGAAGGATGCCGTGCCTGATCAAATGGCAGCAGCCAGAGTAATGTATCAAACAATGAATCTCCGTCACCAACAGCAGCAAGTGCACGTATTAAAAAGCCTTGTGAGCCATGATTGTACACATTCCCGTTTTCGGCAAAGCCTATTGGCGCGTCTCCACTTGCGGCACGCCCAACACCCTTAATAGGCACCTTACCCATCGGAGGCCAATAAAGCCGATATCCTGCCTCACATTTGAGCATGTCTTTTACCTTTAGAACCGATTTTTGTTTATCCTTTGGGACAATTCCAGAACTTAACGCATACCAGTTTGCAGGGCCATAGGGCCTTTTTTCGCCATCTGGATCCTGATCGGAAAAAATCCACTTTCCTTCGTCGTTAAAAACTCCATTAAAAAAACCTTCAGAATTATATGCATAGGCTAAAAGATTTTTTTTAAGCTCTTTGGCTTTTTCGCTGTATTCCGATAATTTTTGGGGATAGCAGTGAATTTTTTTTAAAATCTGAATCATATAGTTCAAGCTGATAATTGCCTGTTCACTCACCATTACGGACTCTCCGCGTCCCAAAACACCTGCACGATTAACGGAATCCAGCCAATCCCCCTCCCCTATCTTACATAAGCCGTGCTCGCCAAGATGATTGGGAGCAATATAGTAATCCATTGCTTGAACAAGGTGTTCCAGTAATGTGCTCTTTTTTTCAGTATCCAGCCAAGAAAGTTCCACTTTAAGCACTTCATAATCTCCGCTGTACGCCAAATACAAATAGAAAAATTCAATTACAAATACCCCGGCATCCACGTGACCACGCAAATCGTGTTTTCCTGTTCTTCCGGCTACAGAGAACTGACGTGGGAACCACCCGTCCGTTCTTTGGCAACAGAATATTTCTAACAATATTTTGCGGCAGATTTCATGGTCAACAGACAGCATCGCCGTGTAATCCTGGGCGCAGTCGCGTGTGCCGCGCATTCCGGTTGGCCAGCCTCTGTCAAGAGAAGCCACCCACTCCAATTGGAGCGGCAACCAGTTATTTATAAAATAGTCGCATTCTTCATTACCGGTATGAACGGTGTTTTTATTACACAGTTCAAAAAAATATTTGCGTACTTCTTCTTTTTTGTCTGTGTAGATTTGATCATCAAAATAGGTTAGTGGCTTTCTTACATCATTTATTTCCGGAAGCCACCCATCCAGGGAATTGCTGGGCATACAAAGCACCTGCGTAAGAACTTTTTCCTCACCCGGAGCAAGGTGCCAGTCATACTGCATTGCATAAATAGGCGGATAACCGTAGATTGCGTTATCCTCACGGTATTCGCCGAATTCAGCCGGGTGATCAAGGGTCATTCGGAAGTCCCCATCCATTACGGACTGCGGACAGGAAAAATCTCCGTTGCCGACGAATTTCTCATAACTGATTTCCGTACCAGTCAGATTGTCGCTGTCACTCCACAAGGCAACCGTACGTCTACTTTTAGGGTCTGACGTACTGCTCAAAAGCTGGGACCAAAAAATTTCTTTTTTGTCGCGCCCAACAGCGCTTTTTAAGTACCATTCATATTTATCCCACGGATCAAGCTGAGCCGGATTTGCATAAGGAACGAGGGATGGACATACTGAAAGCTTTATCGCTTCATTGCGCAAATTTTTCACTCTGAGTTTCATGACGATTTCCGTCCCGTGCAACGGAACAAAAAACTCTGTACGCACATGAAGGTTCTGATAAGTAAACTCATAAGAAGCGCAATGCGGCAAGTATGTAATTTTTAAATCCTGCGGTTCAGCAGAAGGATTACTTGCGTCTGTAAGAGGACGGAAAAAGTTCGTAAACGGTCTTTGATCTTCAAACTGAGTGGACTTGAACCAAACAGTCCAATTTGAAAACTTCTGTTGATTTTCACGTTTAAAGAGCATGATTCCGCCCGGAGGATTCGCTTGCGCATAGATCGGGCCAAACTGATCCACTTTCAAAAGTACATCATGATTTTGATAAATATATTCCCATGGTGCCGGTAAGTTTAGCGAGTAAATATCAAAGCCTGCACATTCAGGGTGAAACTGGCCCCATTTTTGATGTAACGGTCCATATATCGTAGTATTATTCATATTGTATGCCCTTCCATTTTAGCCTTTAAGGCCGCCCATGCTTATTCCTTCCGTGAGTTTATTTTGAACAAGAGTATAAAGGATCATAGTAGGCACCATAACAATAACCATTCCTGCAAACATTGCGCCCCAGTCCGTTGCAAACTTTTGCTGCTCCATCAAATTTGCCAATCCAACCGGAAGAGTCCATTTTTGATCCTTCAGGATTGTGGTTGCCATGATATATTCATTCCAGAATCCCATGAAATTAAACATGATAACCGTAACCATAGCCGGCTTTGCCATAGGGATAATAATACGGAATAATGTACCAAAATACCCACAGCCATCAACTTGCGCGGCATCCTCATAATCATGCGGAATCGTGCGTAGAAATCCTGAAAGCAGATAAATTGTAAAGGGAAGTGCGCAAACCGCATAGATAAGCGCAAGAATCCTAAGATTATTTATCAACGTAACATTCTGGAAAGCAACATACTGATTAAGATAATTTTGTAATCTGTTCAGTAAAAGGAATATTGGAACCACAATATAATTCTGGCTTACAAACAAACCCGCCATAAACAACAATGAAATTCCCTTTGAAAATTTAAATTGAAATCGACTGGTAACATAAGCGGTAGGAACAGCCAAAAGGATTAAGAATACCAGTCCTAACAGCGTTATATAAATCGAATTCTTGAAATAAGCAATCATATTGCCTTTTTCAAGAGCATTTTTATAGTTATCCCAATGAAAACCGGCAGGAAGAGCCCATGCATTTGTTAAAAACTCTGTGCTGGTCTTTAATGATGTGTAAAATGTCCAAATAATCGGCAATAAAACAATCGCAGTAAACAATAACAAAACAAGTCTGACAATAAAAGTGCTTAACCATTTTTTAACCTTAGGATTTTTCATTTGTATTCTTCCCTTCTAATATTCAATGACTTCTTTTGCAGTCAGCTTATTGCTAACCAAAGCCAGTACAAAAGAGAATATAAATACAAACACACCTATTGCCATTGCATAGCCGAAATTTGAATTAGTAAATGTCTGTTTATACATATATGTAAGCAAAACTTCGGATTTGCCGGAAGGTCCGCCGTTTGGCGTCATTACTTTTACAAATACAAAGCTCATATTAATGGTAGAAATAATAAAGAATACAATTGTGACACGGATAATTTCCCACATGAGCGGCACGGTAATGTAAAAAAATTGTTTAAACTTACCCATTCCCTCAAGGTCGGCAACCTCATACAAATCCTTTTGAATTCCATCCATACCGGCCATATACATTACCATATAATAGCCCACGGCCTGCCAAATCATAGCCACTGCGATACACCAGCGTACCGTACTTGCTTCACCAAGCCACGCATGGATAAGTCCCTCGGCTTTTAATGATTTTAATGTTGAAGTCAAAATCCCCATTGTAGGATCATAGATTTGAACAAACAGAACGCTGATAACAACTAAGGAAAGCACATTAGGAAAAAAGAAAACTGTACGATAAAATGGTTTTTCAATCAAGTCTGACTGCGTTAAAATTGCTGCAAACAGCAATGAGATAGTCATGGTAACAATTGTAACAACTACAATAAAAAACAAGTTATTTTGGAATGCCTGCCAAAACTTAGCATCATTGATTAATGTATGAAAGTTCTGAAGACCAACAAACTCCTTGTTGAGCGAAAGGCTGCTCATCTTGAAAAAAGACATGTAAAACACTTCAATAGTAGGATATATCATAAACAGCGCAAACAATAATACCGTTGGAATAGTGCAGACTGCAATAAATCGACTGCGCTGCTTTTGCCGGCTGCGCTGCATCTCAGTTGCCGTCCCCTTTGCCTGCTTAAACTTCTTCATTATCATTCACCCTCATATAATTGAATTTAACAAAAATTATAAAATTGGTGAGGTCGTTAGAAGGCCTCACCAATTAATGTCTTACTTTAAAATCAATGGAGAGAGTGACTGAGCATCCTTTTCAAGGTTCTTTGACCACTGGTCAATGGTGAGTGTGCCTGCCATAAGCGGGTTAAGATTCTGATACAAATCATCTCTCAAATTCAATTCGGTTTGTGAGGTCAAAGCATAAGAACCTGTAACTGGCTTGTAGCCCTTATCCGTAATAGTGAAAGTATCAAAGACAGACTTCGTAATAGAATCTTTCACAAGATTGGCGGCCCCCTTAATTGGAGGAATGATTCCTGCTTTACTTGCTAATGTTTTAATGCTGTCATCTTCATACAGGAAGGTAATAAACTTCTTTGCAAGTTCAACATTCTTTGCGTCCTTTGGAATGTACATCTCTTCACAGTTTGCCCAGATATACTTCGCGTCGTTCTTATTAAATGTAGGCAATGCAGCAAACCCGTATTCAAAGCCGTTTGCCTTTGGTGCATCTTTCATTTCCGTCTCGAGCCAGTTGCCGTTCGGAATAAAGAGAGCTTTATTCTGCAAGAACTGCTGTTGGGACTGTGTATGGTTCATTGCAAGAGTTCCGTTAAGCAGATATCCGCCATCTTTGATCTTTTTGTATATCTCAAATGTTTTCTTAACAGCATCTGATGACCATGCGCCCTTTTGGTAATTAAAGCAATCCTGTAAAGCTTTTTCGCCACCCGCTACTGCAATAGTCGGGTTAATAACAATTTCGTTGTAAGAAGGTGCGTTTGCTGCTGCATATGTAAACAGTGCAATACCTTTTGCCTTTGCCTTGTCACCTAATGCGAAAAATTCATCCCATGTTGCTGGGACTTCCCAGTTGTTCTCTTTAAACAGTGTTTTATTATACCAAAGACCCATTGTGCTGTATGAAAGAGGTGCAGCATAAATTTTACCATCGCCATATGGAGCTATTGTAGGTGTAGAAAGGGTTCCATCAATTATTTTGCTCTTTAGATCGTCCGAGAAAATATCGCTGATATCCGTAAGTTTTTTATCCTGAATTAATGACTGCAAAATTCCCGAATCATTCGTGGAAGCAAGATAGATGAAATCCGGCGGATTACCACTCATGATCTGTGGACGGATAACATCGCCCAATTTTGCATTTGCTGTAATATTAACCTTCACACCGGGATTCTTGGTTTCAAACTGCTTCGTTAAAACATCCCAAACTTCTCTGCCATAGCCACCTTGAAAAACTGCGATGTTTAATTCCTGAGCTTGTGACTCTGTAGAAGATGTCTGATCTTTTACTGAGGACGAAGAAGAGTCACTTACTTTTTGACAACCAACAAATGATGACACGCAAAGTGCCACCGCACATACCAGTGCGACTGCTTTTTTAAATTTCATATAAATTTCCTCCTTCAAAATGTGCTGCGTCTAAACTGATATAATTATAGCGATGGTTTTATAAAATTTAAATAAAATATATTGTACATTAATTACATTTTCTTGTTGGTTTATTTGCATTATCAAGTGACGTTTGTAATATTTTTACCCGACTTGATACTATTTTGATAATTTTGTTTGAACTCGGATGGACTTGAACCAAAATATTTGTTAAATATCCGGTTGAAATAGGATTGCTCATCATACCCCAGTTTATTGGCAACTTCCTTAACCATTATATCCGGATCTTTTAGAAGCTCCATAGATTTTTCCATTTTCAGCATGTTTATAAATGATATCAAATTTATTCCCGTCTCGTTTTTAAACAGTCTGCTTATGTAGCTTTCATTCATGTTGACAAGTTCCGCAACTTGTGTAAGCGTTATTTTCTGAGTAATATTTTCTTTAACGTATGCGATAATGGTCATAACTTCCTTTCTGTATTTCACTCCGTTGGTTTTAATTGCGCTTTTACTGATTGCATTTATCAGGTTTTCAATTACAATCTCATATTCATGAACTGTGCTGCATTCCTTGTAGCTAATAGCCAGTTCTTTTATTTTATTCTTATCGCCCTCAAAATAAACAGCGCTTGAAAGCATGATACTGTTAAACAGTTTTTTAATATAATCACAGGCGCACGCGATGCTTACTTTCTGTTTATCAAAGCATTCAAGAGTTGACATTGCAATCATCTTTGCGCTTTCATATTCATTTAATGTGATTTTTCCACAAATCTGTTCTATTGTGTCGTATTGATCGGCCATGGGTACCCTTGTGTAGGCAGATATATCCTCTTGATGGATTAGTTCTTTATACCCTCTGTACACACTGAGCAGTGCTGACTTGGCACAGCTTTTTAAATTGGTCTCAAGTTGTATTTGAGTAAAAAATGGCGTTGATATTACAAACCCGGCTTCGGTATTCATGTATATTTTTACAGAATTTTGTATTCTGAGCATATATCCTTCAATAATTTTTTCAACAGGTTCGTCATATGTAAGTGGAAACAAAACTAAAGCATCCATTTTGGTTAGAGGAATTATTTCAACTCCAGAATGAGATTCAATACATTCGCTAATTAAGCTTGATAACATTTCCTTTGATGTCATATCAAGTTCATCTTCCAAAATCAATCCATTTCTAAAAATTCCTTTTTTGAATATATAAAGTGCCACATATTCTGTTGCATATTTCTTATCCGGACTCGAGGTCATCTTACAATCTTCCTTTTTTGAACCGTAAAGCATGCTGTAGATTGCGGCATAATCAAACTCATCCCCCTTTTCTTCTGCTTTTTTGGGCTGGTCAGTTTGTGCGGGCAGCTTTGCAGCAGTCTTTCTTAGAGCTTCAAGCAATTCCTTATCGGTAAAGTTTGCTTTTAAAAGATAATCGGTAACCCCATAACGAATAGCCTCTCTAGCCATTTCAAACTCGCCAAAGCTGCTGAGAATAATAATTTTTCCTTCGTAACCCTGCTCATTCAACGCTTTTGCCAAGCCAATTCCGTCAAGATGTGGCATTTTTAAATCAGTTACTATAATCTTAGGTTTATATTTTTTCACATATTCCAGCGCGGTCTCCCCATCGGAAACTGCCCCTACAATTTTGAATTCTGTCTTATCCCAATCCACCATAGATTTTAGAGCCACACGAACGATCATTTCATCATCAACGAATAATACTGGAATCATTATTATTTCACTCCTTTTTTTGCTGCTGATTTTCTTCCTTATTTGAATTTTCGTCCGGCTCAGGCAGTCTTGTAATCAACGGAAACTCCATAATGACCTTCGTACCTTGATTCAGCTTACTTTCAATACTGAAAGGATACTCACTACCAAAGCACAGCTTAATGCGCTCCTGAACATTTTGCATTCCAAACCCTGACAGTTGCTTATTTTTTCCCGCTTCTAGGGCTTTTTCAACATCAAATCCCTTTCCATTATCTGAAATAACCGTTACAATATTATTGCTTACCTGTTTCATGGAAATATGAATTTCATTTTGAGTACTGTTTTCATCAATGCCATGAATGATTGCATTCTCCACTATGGGTTGCAAAAGAAATTTAATCATATAATAGTGCATAATTTCTTCATCTATCTCATATTTAATCTCAAAAATATTCCCGTAGCGTATCTTTTGAATGACAACATAATTATTGATGTTTTTTAATTCTTCATCAACTGTTATAAACTCGTTCTTATCAATTATGGTATTTCTAAGTAAATCCGAAAGTGCGGCCAGTCCATTGCTTACGCTTGTTGCCTTACTCATCAAAGCCGTCCAGCGCAATGAATTAAGCGTATTGAATAAAAAGTGAGGGTTAATCTGAGCCTGAAGCATTTTCAGTTCGTATTCTCTCTTTTGTTTTTGCTCTGTTTCAACCTGATTAATAAGTTCCTTCATTTTTTGAATAATCTGACTAAATGTTCTTCCTAAAAACCCCAGTTCATCCTTACTGTCATCAATAATAATCTGATCAAAATTTCGGTTTGCAACCTCACTTACCAGCTGAACCAGTCGATTCAATGGGATACTAATGCTCTTCCACATCTGCCGATATACAATAAGCGCGCATAAAAAGCAAAGAGCCATTGAAATAATAGTTGTAACAGCAATGGAAAAGGTTTCTGACTGCAAATAATGATTTGGTATGGCAGCGGCGAGAATCCAACCCTGATGGTTTAAATATGTATAGGCTACCATACTTAATTTATTGTCAAACTTATAATTGTTAATAATGTTCTGATTTGAGTGTTCTCTGCAATAGGAAAAAAGATGATTATCAACTTTACATCCTAGTTTAAAAGTGCTGTCTTGATTTACAACACTATTTCCGAAATAATCCATAATAAACAGGTTGGAACCGGTTCCCATATTCGCATCTGCAAAGCAATTATAAAATGCGTCTGAATCAATTAAAATCAGTGTGTGGCCGATTACACCAAGCCCTCTTTTTGAAATGATAGGTTGAGCATAAACAATATAATTTTTGTTTCCTTCATTTACGCTGAGCCAGTTTACGTTTTTCCCGCACAGATCAATCAAATGATTGAGTGTATCCTGACTTACATAAAGAAATCCCTGACTATAAATAGGATTATTTTCTTTATCTGTTAAAAAAATTTGCATAATTTGTGGCGAATTCGATAGATGAGCTGATATAAGTGAATTCATTTGAACGATAAAATTGTTTTTCTGCATGTAATTCCATCCATCAAACTCATATAAACCATCTTGAACAATTGTGTTAACCATCAGAGCATCTGATATTTTTTCGTATTTATTTGATTCATACTGAATATTTTTCTGCACTAATTTAAGAAGTTGAATCGAGTAATTGCTTATTTTGCTGTTGACAGCGTTATTGGACACATTATATGAAATGATTCCAAAAATCAAAAGCGGCACTACCGCCATTAGTATAAACGAATACAGTAATCTACGTGAAACCGAAAGATTGCGAATTTTGGAATTCTTTATGCATTTCAAATTCATTTCCATAGCCCTCTCTGTTAATGCTTAATTTTCATTTTGTCTTCTATTACAGCCCTAATTTAAAAGTAAAAACGATTGATAAGATTTAAAAATGGTGTGTCCAAAAAACTTCTGCGCTACATGGAAACTGTAACTCTTTCTCCTATAAGCACTTTTTCCATTATACACTATATTATAATCAGTTTCTTTTGGCAACGTTTAAACGGGTACAATATTCTGCGCCTCGTCCAAAATCATCTCATTAATCTCTACCAGTATTTCGATGTCAGCCGTTTGCAAAAGCACATCATTTTTTGTCTAAAATAAAGCAAAAACGCGGAAGTGGCGCAGATGATAACCATCTGCGCCACTTTTCTTTTAGTACTATTTATAAAAGTTCATTCAGCACCTTGTCTACGCTGAAATAGAATGAATTTTCACCGGCAATATCTGTAAGACCGGCCCTCGTAAATATTTTCATAACTGCTGGCTGAATCGATGAGAAAATAATCTCTTTTCCCTGTTCAGTGGCAGATTTGTAATAATCCATAAGAATACCAACCGCAGTAACATCTGCCATTGGAACACCACGCAAAGAAAAAACAATGTGATCACGGTCCGTTAAGGAGTCCAATTTTTCTCTGATGGTATCGGCATTCATGAAAAACGCTGGGCCGGTAATGTAAACGATTGCCCAGTTTTTGCTTCCACTGGCAGGTTCCGAGTCAAGTCGGCTGTAATCAACGTCCTCCACGGCAATCTGAATTGCGCAACTCTTTACGATTAGCAGAATCAATCCTGTAGCTATGCCGATTGCAATCGCCGTAGTTAAATCAAATAATACAGTGGCGCACATGGTAATCGTATACTGCAATATAGCGCCTTTAAATTTGCGTGAAAAAATGTATTCAATGGATTCCCAATCATTCATACGCCATGCGGTAACCATGAGAACACCTGCAAGGGCGGACAAAGGTATCTTTGACATAATTGGGCTAAGTACAAACATTGAAATCAACAAACCAACCGCATGGAAGACACCGGTAAGGCGTGTTTGCGCTCCGGATTTAATCGCAACGCTCGTTCTGGCAATTGCAGCTGTGGCAGGAATCCCTCCAAAAAACGGGACTATCATATTGCCAATTCCCTGTGCAATCAGTTCCTGGTCGCTTTTAAGCCGTACTCCGGTCATATGGCCAGCACTCGCACCGCAAAGCAAACTTTCAATCATACCAAGTAATGCAATGCTTACGGATGGACCAATAAGATCACGTACTTGTTCCAAAGTAACAGAGGAAAGAATAAGACGATTTTGTGGCAGGAGCGTTTGGGGAATCTCCCCTACCATTCCTAAATCAAGGTGGAACAATGTTGAAATGATGGTGGCTAAAATAATACTAATGAGGGACGCCGGTACCACACTATTCCATTTTTTAGGAAACGCACTCATAAAAACAATGACAAACAGGCCGATAACAACGGAGGCCCAATTGGGCGAAAAGCCTAAACTGGGATAACTCATTAGTTTGGCAACTGCGTTACTGCCTTTACTGGTCACACCAAAAAAGTTATCGACCTGACCAAGCGCAATAATAATTGCGATGCCCGAGGTAAATCCTGTAATAACTGGTGCAGGAATGCAGGAAGTCAATTTGCCAAGATGCAGCAAACCGGCAAGTAGTAAAAGAATTCCCGCCATTAATGTAGCAAGAAAAACACCTTGCAGCTGATATTGGGCAACAATTGACATTAAAATTGCGGCCATTGCTCCGGTTGGACCGGAAACCTGGTAGAATGCTCCTGCAAGCATACTCATTACAATTCCCGCGATAATGGCAGTAATTAGTCCTGATGCGGCATCTGCACCACTGGAAACGCCAAAAGCCAGTGCCAGTGGAAGGGCAACTGCCGCAACGGTAAGGCCGGCAAGCAGGTCTTTCGTTAGCTTACCGGCATTGTAATCGCTAAATTCATGTTGTAAATCAGATAGAAAATCTTTGCAATTGGAGAACATTGGCATACTCCCTCATTTCATTTTTTCGACGAATTATTTAATTATACCATAATTAGGTATAATTATTAATCTTTTTGAATTAATATTTAATACTCCGTTCACAAATAGCGAACTCTCGGAATACGTACATGAGCAACAATCAGAAGTATATGCCCGATACAAACGGCAAAACAAAATGTGCTTATCGCCAAATGCAAATGAAAGATTGATATCCACAGACATGAATTAAAAAGCATAAAACAAAGAACCGCATCAACAGCCATCTTGGTTGTGACGCGGTTCTTTTCTATAAATTCATGAAAAAAGACTTATGAATTAAGCTATGGAAACAACACATTGGCGTACCGGTGCCTCATTAGGCATTTGAGTATATACTCCGGTTGCATTTCCAGTTTTACCTATAGCTATAATAGAATAATAGTAGTCATTGCCGATTCTCTTTACAAATTGTGTTTTGAACACATTGCCGCTACCAACCGCAAAGTTTGGCAATTCGCCATTTGGCGACGTAATCTTAAAGGTATACATTGCGTTCAATTTTACACTGAACGGTTTGGTAGTATCTGATTTTACAGAACCTATGCTGGTAACCTTCACAGGGAATGAAGCAACCTCGTTGCCGATTTGTACTGCGATGGTTGCCGCACCATTGCTTATGCCATTAATTTGGAAGATATAACCGCCTTCCACCTTTTTACCAAGTGAAACGGTAACACTTGCAGAGTCTGATGTTGCCGTTGGTACGGTGGCAGAATCAGTTTTTACAAAGAAACAGTAAATACTACCGGTACCAAAGGTGTAGGTGTCTGTGGTGTCCAGCTTAAAGCTTTTTGCAGGAACAGTAACAGGTTTTTCTTTTTCTGGGTTATTATTGCTGTCAAAATGCGAGCCGGATTTCTTTCTGGAAAGTACTGTTACAACCGCTGTGTCTGATACTGCTGTGTTTGCTTTAGAAACAGCTTTTACTGTGAGATGGCTTGCTGTTTCGCCGCTTGCAACCGTAAGCAGACCGGTTTTGCTGATTGTTGTTCCCGGTGTACCACCAATTACATTCCATTCAACGTTGGTGTCAAATTTCCCTTTACCCTGTACGGTAGCGGTAAATTGACTGGCATCCCCTTTCCTTACGGATACTGTCTTTGGGGTAACTGTTACTGCCGTAACAGTAGGATCGACATCATCGTAAGGCAGTACTGTTACAACCGCTGTGTCTGATACTGCTGTGTTTGCTTTAGAAACAGCTTTTACTGTTAGCTGGCTTGCTGTTTCATCACTTGCAACCGTAAGCAAACCGGTTTTGCTGATTGTTGTTCCCGGTGTACCACCGATTACATTCCATTCAACGTTGGTGTCAAATTTCCCTTTGCCCTCTACGTCTGCGGTGAATTGGCTGGTACTCCCTTTCTTTACGGATACTGTGTTAGGTTTCACTGTTACTGCCGTAACAACAGGCTCGCCATCACCTACAATTACATCCATGGTCACTGTTGTCACTTCACTGGCAATTCCTTCCGGAATAGCCAATGTTCCAGTTAGTGTGTATTTCCCGTCCACATCCTTATTATAGCCTTTATCAGACCAGTTTACGTCTACGTTGCCCAACGAGCCTACATTTAGATTTACATAAACTTTTTTCGGAAGCGGGAGATTCTTAAATTCTGTACCAAGTCCTGTTTGAATTGCCTCCGGCTGCACTGCGCTTATTATGCTTGCCTTGCCGCCTATAAATTTCGCATCTGCCCAGTCTGCATGGTCGTTGCCGTTGCCGTCCGATGTTTCATCGGCCCAAAGTTCCATAACCTTTGCGCCCGCCGGAATAGCGACCTTTACTTGGGCGGATGCCTTAGCTTTCATAACCTCGCTTTTATACGCAGGGTGTTCACGGTCTCCATCAAAATACACAGAGAAAATTACACTGGAGTTTCTGCCGGTTTGTTCCCCATCAATGCCAACCATGGCATTAAACTCCTGGTAGCCCTTACCGTCAACATCAATTTGAATAAGTGAACTTGCATGGGTACCAATACCCTTTTTAAAGTTCTTGACTGCCCCGTCAACGGTTAAGCTGAGCACGTTACCATCATTAGAAGCGTCTCTTTGAACTTCGCCCCATCCAACAGTGGATGAAATCCATTCAATATCGCTTGCATAGACCGCATCCGTCAATACAAAATTAATTGTATAACTGCGTTCAACGCCGCTGGCCGTCGTTGCTTTCACTATTGCTTTACCGGGAACTCCTTCTACCGGTAAAACTTCTACTTTTACGTCTTTATTTGCCTTAACCACATCTACAACAGGAACACCAACAACGCCGCCGTTAAGGTAGCTAATCGTATATTCCTCCTTGTTTGGGCTAAAATCGCTGATTGCTTTTCCGTTCACAGTAATTCCTGCAACTGGATACACCGTGGAAATATCCTGTTTGCTTACTGCCATCTTGTCGGTATTCGATGTAACAGGTTTAATTCTGAAAGTATGGGTGTAACTGTGATCGCCCTTTAAAATGTACTTATCCAGTGGCCCGGGTCCGCAGCTCGCGCCGCCCAAACCTCTTTGAGCATAATCAACAGTCAGTATTGTATTTTTCTCCATTGGGATTTCATACATATGCCTGCCCACTGAATTCCAACTGTTTCCTCTGTCGCCTATGCCCAATCCCTCCGGAGTATATCGGGTAGCGCCGGTTTCCATCACGCCGTCCGCCAATATCAACAGGCCGTCCCCGTTATCATCTGTGAGAGAGGTCCATCTGACATCTGTTTTGTTGCCAAACTCCTGCGGATGGAGATATTTCATTGGCTGACCGTCCACAGTCAATTCATTGCCATTTTCATCTTTATTGTACACGCCCAGCTTGGCGCCCGTTTTTCTGTCCATGTAGTTTTCCTGAGGTCCACGACCATAGAGTTCAATTTTTTGGAATTCCTTATTGACCTCCATTTTCATACCGACCCTAGGCAACTCCCCAATATTGGCATCTGGAATTAAAGTATTGGTAACCACAATGTCGCCGTTGCTGTAAATTTGATAATCAATTCTGTTGGCGGCTTCCACCTTCATTTTTTCTTTAACTGAAACAGAAATAAGTTTATCAGAGTTCGATGCGGTTGTCACTTTGACATCCGTCATGTTCTCAGCTGCATTTTTCATATTCTTATTGTAGCTGCCATCGTTGTCAACTAATGCTCTCCAGTAATTCGGCACCGGGCCTTTTTCCAAAACAGTCTTACCGGCCACGGTGTAATTGGAAATAATTCCTGTTGTTTTGTCCAACGTTATCTGATATTCTCTTCCCTCGTCGGTAACGCCGGTAACTTTCAGATTCTTGCCGTCTTTATCCTCCACGGAGGTAAAGGCTTTCATTTTTGCCGTATCAATAGAAGGTTTTTTCTCGTTTGTGGTAAAGGCAAGAGGAAGCTGCTCAAAGGCAATTTCATATCCCGCTTTTTCCCACTGGGTATCTTCTTTTAGGGCTGCACTGAATTCCAATATGTAATCTGAACCTGCTTTTACATTCACAGGCTTAATTGGCAGTTCGATTTTGCTTTCTGTAAGGGCAGGAATATCTAAATCCAGTTTTCCCTCTTGCAGTGTCTTAGTGTCTTCTGTGAGTTTCCAGCTAATGTTATATTTGTTAAGGTTTGTATTCTCAAATTCATTGACAATCCTTACCTTACCGTCTTTTGCTTCGCCATCATCATAGAAAGAAATCTGCTGGTGAACTTTTCTTACTTCATAGAGCTTTGCACTGGCTGTTCTGTCTGCAAAAACGACGCCGTTTCCGCAGAACCAGTTATCGTTTGCCTTATGATCACCCCAGTCGCCGCCGTACGCCCAGAAAGTATCTCCCTGATAATTTGTACTGCTTTCTGTAACTTCCTCTGAATTAAAATCCATCCAGTAGAGAACGCTGTCGTCTGCCTGTGTTCTGCTGCCATCTTTAATTTCTGTTTGCGTCAACTCACGCTTGTAAATTCTAATGCCGTCAATTTGGCCATCAAAATTTCTTCCCATTCCAGGGGTATAGCCGATGCCAATGGGCTGGTCTACCGATGCATCGAGCGGATCCGCCGCTGTTGTAGTTTCTGTGCCAAGCAGTTCCCCGTCATAATATAATTTTAGCTTTTCGCTCGCGCAAGTGCCCACCATCTGGTGCCATTGCCCGTCTGTAAAGCTGGCAGGAACATCTACCATTAGAGTGCCTTTTTGATAACCGTCAACAAAGAACTCTAATTTATGAGACACCCCATTGTATTTTAGAGTATACCCATCGTCACCCTTGGAGAGGATGGTGCTGTGCTGACTGCTTCCAATTGTTTTGGAGGGCTTTACCCATGCTTCTAAAGTAAGACCGGCACTTTTTGCTTTATGCTTGTCTGTGACAGGCAAAACCAGTTGACCGTCAAGTGCTTTTGTTCCGTTGCGGCCTTCCACAAGGGTTCCGTTCGTATTACCAATGGTTTGAGTCTTTACATCCTTTATGGTATACGTGCTAATGTTTTCCGGTACATTCGTTTCAATAGATTGGTCAATCCAGTCCCAAATGAAACCACCCTGCGCATTGGGGCATTCTCTTACATCGTCCCAGTACTCTTTAAAGTTGCCAAGGGCGTTGCCCATAGAGTGCGCATACTCCGACCAGATAAACGGAAGTTTATTATTCGGGTTGATTGCATAGCTTTTTGCGTATCCCGCGTTTGGATACTGCACGCTGTAAACGTCTACCATACACTGTTTTCTATAGTTAATATCCATCGGATCGTTGTTGATAGGCGTTGCAGATCTGTTGTCACGCTCATACTTTCTCATTCGGCTTGGATCTCTCTCGAGAATCCACTGAGAGGTGTTATAAAAGCAATAGGTTTTATTCATCGGATAGGTCCTGTAAGTTGCCTCATTTCCCAAGGACCAAATAACAATAGACGGATGGTTCTTAAATCGTTCCACCATTGTTTGGGTTCTGTCCATTACAGAGTTGTTCCAAACCGGCAAACCGGATGGAATATTGCCTTGAGTTGCACCGCTGTGTGATTCCACATTCGCCTCTGCACAGATATACAAGCCAAGCTCATCAGCCAAGTCATAGGTGAGCGAATTCTCGGGGTAGTGCGAGGTTCTGATGGAGTTCACGTTAAACTGCTTCATCATTTTAAGATCGCCGATAATTTGTTCTTTCGTAATCGCGCGGCCACTAGTGAGGCTGGTCTCATGGCGGTTCGCGCCTCTAAATGTAATTTTCTCGCCATTAATACGCATCTGCTGCTGTTGATTGTCATTAATGTTAACCTTGTAGATTTCACGGAATCCAACTCTTTGACACTCCGTTTCTACAACATTTCCCTGTTCATCCTTCAGCTCAATTAACAGCTTGTACAGGTTCGGTGTGTCTGGGAACCACTTGGCCGGATTCTTTACATTCATTGACAACTGGGCCTGTACTCCCGTTGTTTTAATTTTTGCTTCAAAGGCTTTACGCTGATCTTCAGTTTTTACACTGCTCGCGTCAGTAGCTGCAATGTTAACCAAAGTGGATTCCGCTTTGCCCACCTCATCGTCATTCATTGTCAGCAGAGTAGCTGCTACCTTATATTTGCCTTGCTGCGCGTTATGCAGTCCTCTGATATCTGTTTCCAGTTTCAAAGTTGCGTCGCTTTCCTTGTTTTCACGATCTTTAAGTAATGTGTGAACAAAGAAATCTCTGACTTCTACAGCATCCTTGGAATACAGATAAACGTCTCTATAAATACCGCTCTGGCGGATAAAGTCCTGATTTTCCAGATAACTGCCTGTAGACCAACGGAACACCTCCAGTGCCATCACATTAGGTTTACCATCCTTATTTAGGTATGGAGTAATGTTAAAGTCATGGGCAGTATAGCTGTCCTCCGAATAGCCTACCTTTTGTCCATTGATGTAGAGATAGTAGGCGGATTCCACACTCTGGAAGGAAACAAAGATTTCTCTCTCTTTCCAGTTTTCAGGCGTATTGAATTGGGTTCTGTAGTATCCCACCGGATTACGCACCGTTGGAGCGTGGGCGTTGTTGTCAAAACCGACTTGTTCATAATTTTGCCACGGGTACGTCTGATTGGTATAAATGGGTTTGTCATATTTAAAATTACCGCCTGAGTCTTTATATGTCTGCCATGCTTTGGGGACAAACTCTTTGTTGAATTTCTTCATGTCCTCAGCACTCATTGAATCCTTAACAAAATTAGGGTTTCTCAGTGACGGATTCTCCACCATTGTAAAATCCCAATCCTTTTGGCTTAAAAGCTGGTAATAAGCAGAAGGTGTTTTGTCCTCGTCCAGTGAGGATTTTTCATTTTCCAAAGCAAGTTCCTTGCTTTCATAGGGAACAAACTGTGCATGTGCCGGTTCACGGTTAACCTCTACCGTAGCAATCTGATCATACCATTCCTGCCCAGCGAATGGTGAACTTGATGACGCCGCAGCTGCAGTTCCGCTAAATGAGCCCACAAGAATTGTCGTTGCAAGCACCATTGCGGTAAACTGTGTAAATGGATTTTTTTTCATAATTCATACCTCTCCCTTTGTATTAATTTTTGAAAAAATATTTCGTTTAAGTCCTTTGTCAATACTCTATTCCCAAATTAGCTTCCAGATTGAACCTATTTTTTAACTGGATGTGCAAAAAACAAACCATCATCCCTCTCTCAAAGTCTTTCATCCGCTAATTGCAGAGAACAATATCTTTAGCCTCCTTTTTCGATAAAAAGTTATGATTCTATCTGGATTTATTATTGATTTTTACTTTAATCTCCAAATTGTGTCGTCAATGTCCACAAAAATATTAAACATATTTAATTAATTCAATGACTAAAAATTACCAAATTTTTCTAATTTAATCAATGCTTTTTGAGAAAGATGGTAGAATAATAGATATTTTGGAAACAATAATCCATATTATAATCTTTTATAATTTTTTTAAGCCATTATAATCTTAGTGTACAAAATTAGATATTAATAATATCTTATCAAATTTGTATAAATTAGAGCCTAAAAGACGCAGATACAAATTACTATGTATCTGCGTTTCTTGATTTATTTGCAAAAAGATTTTTAACTTAAATTTTTTTATATTATTTATGTCCTTTATTTTGTTATGTGTTATCGAAAGATTGCACAACGTGTTATATATTATTATTTATATTTTGAATTTACAAAAATATGCAATTCATGTCGAATAAACCAAAAAAATACTTATTTTTAAACTAAATTTTACCTTTTAGCTTAATATTAAATTAATATGACCGATATAATTATGAAATGGAATATTGTGGCTGCAAAACTTAAAAAACATCATTCTGATACTATTTAAAATTCATTCCGCTATCATCCCTATGAAGGAGGATTATGTAACCGTTGGGATATTGAGATAACATCAGAACTAGGGTGTTGATTTTTATTGATGATTTAGCATCGATATTTAATTTTATTGTCGGCCGCAAAAATAAAGGGAGTGGATTTTTTGTGAGAAAAGCTAGAAAAAGTCTAAGCACTAAACTTTCCGGGTTCTTTATTATATCTTTAGCTATTATTTTGGCAATTGTCGTGTCTGTTAATTTATTTTTTACAAATCAGGCCTTTGATCGTTCCTTGGAAGCTGAAGTAAAAGTTTCACTGGATGGTCTGTCAGATACTGTAAAAAATTATAATAATAGAGTACGGATTGTAGGCAACACCTTGGTAAACAACCAGAAATTGATTGACGACGTTGCTGCTAACAATGCTTACACGACAACATCCACCATTATGTCAAGTGTAAAAGAAAACGGTTTGAGCTATGCTGTTATCTTGGATACAAATGGAACTGTTATTGCAAAAACCTCTACAGAGAATTTGGATTACGCTAACTATTCAAAACTAAAGCATGTACAGGAAGCTTTAAAAGGCAAACCGAGCGTTTCAACAGAAATCGTTGCCGGAAAAAATTTATGTGTTTGCAGCGGCACCCCTATTCGGGACGGCTCTAAACTGATTGGTGTGATCTCAACCGTTTGTTCTTTACAGGATTCCAACTTTGTTGAACAGTTAAAAAAGATCACTGGCTGCGAATTCACCGTATTTTCCGGTGACGAACGAATCAACACAACCCTTATTGTGGACGGAAAACGTCAGATTGGCACAAAACTGAACAGTAATATCGCAAATCAAGTTATTACCAACAAGCAAAACTTTATTGGTAAAACAAATATCTTGGGCAATTCTTATATTGCTGGCTATACACCTATTTTAGATAACGGGGGAACTGCGGTAGGTGCTTTATTCGCCGGTAAAAATGTTGAGCAGACAGAGCAAACAACAAATTTCACTATTATGCTCTCCATCCTTCTTGCCATTTTAATGGTCATTATTTCTACCATTGTTTTGAATAAATTTATTAAAAGAATGGTAAGAGTACCTCTGGACAAAATTGTGGTGCTTGCAAACAACATGGAAAACGGTGAAATTGGTATTTCAAACAAAGATGCGGTCGCTCTTACCATTCATTCCGAGGATGAAGTGGGACAGGTTGCCTCCGCCCTTGCAAATACAGTCAGCAGTCTACAAATGTATGTGGGTGAAATTTCGAATGTACTCAGCGCTGTTTCAAACGGTGACTTAACGGTTGAAACCCAACGCGAGTATCATGGTGACTTTTCAAATATTAAAGGTGCACTTGACAATATTATTGAATCACTGAATGATGTCCTGTCCAATATCAGTAAAGCGGCTGTATCGGTTTCCACGCGTTCAGAACAAATTGCCAGCAACGCAATGGCCTTATCGCAGGGTGCGACAGAGCAGGCCAGTTCGACCGAGGAACTGTCTGCGACAATTATTGAAATTTCCAACCAAGTCCAGAAAACAGCAGAAAATGCAGCCGTTGCCAGTTCCATTGCGAGTCAGTCCTCTGATGAAGTGGATAAAGGAAATAAAAGCATAGAAAAAATGCTTTTGGCAATGAACAACATCAATTCCGCTTCAACGGAAATCAGCAAAATCATTAAAACCATTGAGGATATCGCATTCCAAACAAATATTCTGGCACTTAACGCTGCTGTTGAAGCTGCAAGAGCAGGTTCAGCGGGAAAAGGTTTCGCCGTGGTTGCGGATGAAGTCAGAAATCTGGCCAGCAAAAGTGCTGAGGCTGCAAAACAAACTGCTGCTTTAATCCAAAATACAGTTTCTCTTGTAGACAACGGCACTAAAATTGCAAATGTAACCGCCGAATCCTTCAAGGAAATCATAGTCAGCTCAAATAAATCCACAAGCCTGATCGCTGAAATATCTGAAGCCACCAATACCCAGGCTTCCGCTGTTTCGCAGCTAGCCCTCGGCATCGAACAAATCACTCAAGTCGTGCAAACCAATTCGGCAACTTCTGAAGAAAATGCCGCCGCCAGCCATGATTTGTCGACGCAGGCACAAGTTTTGCAGAGCCTTGTGGACAAATTCCAATTAAAGAACTCATCCGGTGTTGCAAAAGAACAAAACACGGAAGTAAATTCTTCTGATTTGAATGACAACATCGAGGATATCAGCAGTTCTTTAGATAAAAAATATCAGTAATCAAAAACGCATTCTGCATGGTGAAAAAATTCATAGATGCAATTAAGCATATTTTTCTTATTTGCTTATTTCATCACTCCTAAAAAACAAAGCTAAGCTGATTAATGGCTTAGCTTTGTTTTTTTATGTATGCTTTCAAGTGACGGACTGATACCCGATAAGTCTATCCAGTTCCCAAATTAACCTTTCTATGGCTTGGTTCAGCGCAGCATCATTGCCGCAACAATTAAATTGCTGCGAAAGATTCGGATATTATGTAAAAAAGCACTTGTAAAATCCACTTTATGTCTTATTCGTATACATTCACAAAATAGTATAAATATGTTAATCAAATATATAAATATCATACACAATATGCTTGACAAGTAAAAAGCAGTGTGCTAATATAGAACCAAAAGTTGGAAACGTTACCGGTAACCATTCCAATTTTCTTGTGTCCAAATTTGAAAGGTGGCTTACAAATGAACCCCACCGTTAATATAAAGGATATTGCAAAATTTGCGGGAGTCGGCGTGAGTACGGTTTCCAGAGTAATGAACAATCATCCGGACGTGAACCCCGAGACCAGAAAAATGGTTGAAGCAATCATTACAAAGTACAATTACGTACCAAACAACAGTGCACGCAACCTAAAGCGAAGCAATTCAAAATCAATTGGTGTGCTGATTAAAGGAATCACTAATCCATTCTTTTCCCGCATGATTAAGATTATTGAACAGGAAATTAATAACTCGGGGTATTCGATGATTCTGCACCAGGTCGATTACAGTGCAAACGAAGTCGATACCGCAATTGAAGTAGTAAAGGAAAAGCGCTTGCGCGGGCTAATTTTTTTAGGCGGTGATTTCAATTGCTCCTACAGTAATAAACTGAACTCAATTAAAATTCCGTTTGTACTGGCCACTGTGACAGCACCGGATGGCATTAAAAAAACGAGTTATTCCAGCGTGACCATTAATGACTTTAATGAAGGTTACAAGGTAGCTGATTACATATGTAAAGCAGGTCACAAAAAAATCGCAATTCTAACCTCAAGCAACAAGTGCCGCGGTATCGGTAATATGCGTTTGCAGGGATATCTTGCCGCACTGAAAGACAACGGTATCACTGAAGATGAAAGTCTGATTATTCTGACAGATAACGATTTTAATATTGAGGCCGCATACAACGCTACAAAAAAAGCATTGGCCAAAGATGCAAAATTCACCTGCCTGTTTGCCGTTTCCGACTTAATGGCAATTGGAGCAAGTAAGGCGATTCGAGAAAGTCATTTGAGTATTCCGCAGGATGTTTCACTGATTGGCTTTGATGGCATTGAAATGGCAGGATACTGCAACCCACCGCTGACAACGGTTTGTCAGCCGGCTGAGGAAATGGCACATGAATGTGTGCATATTCTTCTGGATGTAATTGAAAAGCGCAGCAATAACAAACATATGGTGTTTGAAGCGGCGCTGCAAAACGGCGAAAGCTTCCGGGAAATTTAATGAGCGCATCCAATTCGCATGACGCGAATAACAATAAAGTTTGTTTAGAAAGAGAAGATGATGATTATGTTGAAGAACTCAAAGAAAATTCTTGCAGCAGCTCTTGCGCTTGCCACAATGACAACCATGTTTGGCTGCGGCGGCAAACAGACCTCATCTACAGCAGCAAGCAGTACAGCCCCGGCCTCAACCACTGCGGCAGGCGCGGGTGAAACGCTCAACATTTTTAATTCCAAAGGTGAGAATGCTGATCAGTTCACGGCAATGTGCGCTGATTACCAAAAGGAAACGGGCGTTACCACCAAAGCTTTCTCCGTTGGTTCCGGTACGGACCACATGGAGCCCCTGCGCGCGCAGATAACCTCAAGCAGCGCTCCTACCATCTACTCCGTACAAGGTTTGAAAGAACTGAAGGAGTGGGTTGACGGCGGTCAAATTCTTGATTTGACTACGGTTCAAGATGCCGACTTTAAAAAAGTTGTCGACGGTATTGACGAGGGACTGCGCCTTACCAACGATGGCAAATCAAGCTACGGTGTTCCCTACAATGTAGAAGGCTATGGCTACATGGTGGATTCTCAGATGCTTGCCGATCTGTTTGGCGAACCCAGCAAGGACGGTATGCTGAAAGATTTAAGAACCTGCTCCTACGAAGACTTTACAAAACTCTGTGACGCAATTACAGCTTATATAAAAACACCTTCTGCGGCGGAAATTACTTTAAACGGCAACAAGTATAAATTCCAAGCTTCCAAGACAGGTCTCGCTGCAAAACTGAATGGCGTGTTTGCATTTGCGGGTTCTGAAAAATGGACCTATGGCGACCATCTTATCAATGTCTCTTTAAACTGCGTATTTAAGGGTCAGTCGGACGCGAATGCAGCAACAGAGGAACAAGTGAACTCGCTCAAAGATCCGTTCATTGCCTATGCAAAAACTTTGGACTTCGTTTCACAGCATGCCGCAGGATTAAAGTCCGCCGGTAAGCGTGGAAATGATTTGATTAACAAAGCAAACTATGGCTATGATCAGTCTGTTCAGATGTTTGCGGATGGCAACGCGGTATTCCTTCAGCAGGGCAACTGGGCTTCTTCCAACGTAAACAAAGTAAATGCGGACGTTGCGAAAAGATCCAGCTTTATTCCGGTAAAGATGCCTGTAACAGATGCGATGATGAAGGCACAGGGCATGACAGCCGCAAAGTTTAATTCATCCATCCCTGTATTCGTACCGAACTATTACGTTATCAACTCCAAGGCAAGCGATGCTCAGAAGAAGCTGGCTTATGACTTCCTTACTTGGCTCGAAAAACCGGAGAATACTAAAAAATATGTTATTGAGTCCTTTAAAGCTGTTCCTTACAGCGCAGACTCCAGTGTAAAACTGGATGACGCTTTTGGAAACTCAATGCTCACCTATATGGCGGAAGGCAACACAATCGCCGCTCCCTATAACGGTGCTCCGGCCACTTGGTCCGGTGATGTCGTCGGTAAGAAGATCATGGAAGAATACCTTACAAAAGAAAAATGGGCAGACGCTGACTACAATGCAATTGCAGACTATGCGATTGCTCAGTGGAAGGAATTAAAGAACGCTCAGTAATTCAGGCGAATTATTGCTAAATGATATTCCCTCTTTCATTATTGTGATTATCTCCATTGTTTAGGGATGTGCGCTTGCCCTGTTTTCAGGGCGGGGCAAGCCGTATTCCTAATATTTTAGGGAGGAATTTCTGTGGATAAATACTACAAAAAATGGTTTGGTGTTCTCATACTTCCGGCAGTGATTTTATTCGTATTTGTCGTTTTGATTCCCTTCGCAATGGGCGTTCTATATTCGTTTTCTAACTGGCGCGGCACCTATTTTGTAGGCCGCGGAAATGTTTTTCAGTCGCTGTGCGGCTTTCAAAACTATGTGAAAGCATTTGCCAATTCTAAATTCACCACTGCATTGCTTTACACTGTAAAGTATACGGCTGTCGCCGTTGTCTCTATTAACATTGTAGCCCTCGCTTTTGCAATGATGGTGACAAAAATCGGCAAAGGCGCCGGCATTTTCCGAACTATCTTCTTTATGCCTAACCTATTGGGCGGTCTTGCACTCGGATTCATCTGGCAGTTTATTTTCCAGGTGATTTACACAGATATCGTGTTCAGCCCTTCGGGACTGCTTCACATAGAGGCCTTGCGCTATATGACGCAGGACCCGGTCAAGGCACTGTTTGCGCTTGTAATTATGACAACGTGGCAGTTTGCCGGGTATATGATGATTATTTACGTGGACGGGTTAAACAATATTCCAAGCGACCTTTATGAAGCGGCGGAAATAGACGGCGCAAACGGTGTACAAAAGTTTTTTAAGATTACCGTGCCGATGCTGATGCCGTCGTTCACAGTGGTTATATTCCTAACACTTTCCAATTCATTCAAACTGCTTGACCAGAACGTTGCGCTCACCAACGGCGATTTTAGTACCCGCATGATTGCGCTGCAAATTCTGCGTACGATTAAGGATACGTTTCCGCCGAACTATGGTGTCGCACAGGCACAGTCTGTTGTATTCTTCCTAATTGTCGCATCGATTACACTTCTTCAGGTTATCCTTACCAAAAGGAAAGAGGTGGAAATGTAATGCCGAAAAAAGCAAAAGCAGCAAAAGGTGGTTTTTTCCTGGGCCATAAAATCGGCAGGGCCATTACATATATTGTACTTGTTATTTTAGCAGTCTACACCTTAATGCCCATCGTGTTCCTTGCGGTTAACTCGTTTAAGGGGCAGGCGGAGATTGTGCGCAATCCTTTGGCGTTACCGAGTGTCTTTACTGCAAAGTACATTCAAAACGCTTTTCAGACCATCCACTTTTTCCAGTCTGTGCGTTATACCCTGTGGATTACGGTGGCTGCCGTTACGTTAATTGTGTTTGTTTCAGCTTTTGCAGGCTGGGTTTTGGTTCGACACAAGTCCAAAATCTCCAATTTTCTATTTTTGATGTTTGTTTCTGCAATGCTGATTCCATTCCAGGCGGTCATGTTTCCGTTAATGAATATGATGGATAAAATGGGATTGAAAAACATTCTGGGTTTAATTATCATGTATGGCGGCTTTGGCCTAAGCATGTCTATATTCCTGTATCATGGCTTTATGAAGAGCGTTCCCAAGGGTGTTGAGGAAGCCGCTTTGATAGACGGTGCAAACATCTTTCAGATTTTTTTTCAGGTTGTGTTCCCGCTGTTGAAGTCTACTACCGTAACCGTCATAATTTTAAATGTTATGTGGATATGGAATGATTACCTGCTGCCCTTCCTAACAATCGGCACATCGGACTCAAAAACGCTGACTCTGGAACTGTATTACGCAAAGATGACATCCGGTCAGTTCGGCAACCCGTGGGAATTGATCTTCCCCGCCGTTCTCATTTCAATTATCCCAATTATTATTGTGTTCCTGTCCCTGCAAAAATACTTTGTCAGAGGCGTTTCTGACGGTGCAATCAAAGCATAGAAAATAAATGATGAAAGAGTATAAAATGCAATTTGTGTTTTATACTCTTGTTGTTTCAAGCAATTATCTTTAGGGGGCTTATCAATGAGAAGCAGCGGTATATTAATGCCCATTAGCAGTCTGGCATCACCATATGGAATTGGTACGTTAGGGAACGAAGCATATCAATTCATAGATTTTCTAAAAGCGGCTGGTCAAAAATATTGGCAGATTCTTCCGCTTGGTCCTACAAGCTATGGCGATTCCCCATATCAGTCGTTTTCTGTTTTTGCCGGCAACCCGTATTTTATCGATTTGGAGGAGCTTTGCAAAAATGGACTTCTTACAAAGCAGGAATGTGAAAGCCAGGACTGGGGCGGCAATGCACAATATGTTGATTATCAAAAAATGTTTGAATCAAGGAATCCTTTGCTCAGAAAAGCCTACGAGCGTGAAAAAGGCGGCAGCGCCCTCGCTGAATTCAGAGCAAGGAACACAGACTGGCTTGAGGACTACGCCCTTTATATGGCATTAAAAAAAGAAATGAAGCTTAAGGCATGGAATGAGTGGAATGACGATATCAAGCTGAGAAAACCGTCGGCTTTAACAAAGTACCGGGAAAAGCTGAGAAGCGAAATCGATTTTAATGTTTATTTACAATATCTGTTTTTTGAACAGTGGTTCAAACTAAAAAAATACGCTAATGAAAATGGAATTGGCATTATCGGCGATGTACCAATCTATGTCGCCCTGGACAGCGCAGATGCCTGGGCAAACAGTGAGATTTTTATGCTGGACGAAAACAAGCAGCCAACCTCCGTTGCGGGATGCCCGCCGGACGCATTTACTTCTACCGGCCAGCTTTGGGGTAACCCCATTTACCGCTGGGATTATTTAAAGGAAAACCAATACGGCTGGTGGGTGCAGCGCCTGCGGGCAAGCGCTGCGCTGCATGATATTACCCGCATTGATCATTTTCGAGGATTTGAAAGCTACTATGTTATCCCCTATGGTGACAAAACGGCTGAAAACGGCCAGTGGTTTAAAGGCCCGGGAATGGATTTTTTTGATATAATCAAGGAAAAATTAGGCCATGTGCGTCTGATTGCGGAAGATTTGGGCTACCTTACGAGTGAAGTATATGAAATGCGTGAGAAAAGCGGGTACCCCGGCATGAAAGTGTTGGAGTTTGCCTTTGACTCACGTGAATCCAGCGATTATCTGCCGCATAATTACACGAAGAACTGCGTCGTTTACACCGGCACCCACGACAATGACACTGTTCGCGGCTGGTTTCATACGGCAAATCCACAGGATATAAAACTAGCAATGCGATATATGAATATTACAGACCCCCAAGATGGCAGCTGGGCGTTTATCCGCACGGCCTATGCAAGTGTTGCAGACATGGCTATTGTGCAGATGCAGGACTTTTTGGACTTGGACTCCTCCTGCCGCATGAATACGCCGTCCACTGTCGGTAACAACTGGAAATGGCGGCTGAAAAGCGGTGTGCTCAATTTAGAACTTGCCGAAAAAATCGAAGCCTTGGCAAAGCTTTACGGAAGATAAATGCTGCCCCAAAATCAGACTTAGGCGACACAGAAGCTTCTCCGCTAAATTTCCCAAGCTCTCCCCCATTATCTTTTCATATTTGCCGTTCCCCCCTGCATATATATGAACGATAGAACAAGTCGGGGAGGCAGAAAAGTGAAAGGCATTGTTGAGGAGCGCGCCGTGGAACTCGGCGAGTACATAATTGAGAACAGAACGACCGTGCGTGGCGCAGCAAAAAAGTTCGGCGTGAGTAAGAGTACCGTACACAAGGATGTGGCGCAGCGTCTTAAATATGTTGACCCGCAGTTGTATAAGCAGGTCAAGCAAATACTTGAAATCAACAAGGCGCAGAGGCATATCCGCGGTGGGATGGCCACAAGGTTAAAATACAAAAAGGTATAGATAAGGGCTGCATCATACAACCGGAAAACGGTGTGTGGTGCGGCCCTTCCCATATATTTTTACCAATGTAAAATGTAAAGTTTGTTAACTGGCCGCGCATAATTTTTAGATTATGTAAGATATTAACAACTGTGGGAGTTTGCAATTAATACTAATTCGTGTTTGAAAATCCATATATAATTTTTAAGGAAAACGCAGCAAAACAGAAAACAGCCAAAAACAATAGGCATTTTAGACAGGAATTAGTATAACGTTCGGAAGGTGAAAAAATGGAGAAAAACAATACAAAAAGTTGTAAAACGGAAGAGGCTGTTTTAACGAATGAAATAGGCGCAAATATCAATTTAATCAAGTCGATTTTTAAGAATGACCAAACACTAATTGTTCGTGAAATTGAAAACAGATTGAATTCATCTACCAAATACTGCATCGTATATATTGACGGTATGGTTAACAACAAGCTTTTGAATGAAGATGTCATTAAACCTCTGCAGGAATACCGAATGAGGTGGAAAGAGCACGATTTAATTGATGTAATTGCCAAACAGGTGATGCTGTCCAATAGCGTGGATAAGACATCGGATATGGAAGAAATGCTGCAAGCAATCATTTACGGCGATACCGCCTTACTGATTGATGGTTATGCCGAGGTTCTCATTCTGAACACAAAGGGATGGGGCAGCCGGTCTATTTCCGAACCGGACAACGAAAAAGTTTTAAGAGGCCCGCGTGAAGGATTCAATGAAGCACTGATGATGAATTTATCCCTTCTTCGGCGCAAAATTAGAACGCCCGACCTAAAAATGGAATTCCAAACTTTCGGAACAAGAACAAAAACAAAAGCATGTATCTGTTACCTGGACGGCGTAGTAAATAAAGATGTTCTGACCGAACTAAAAAGAAGGCTGAAAACATTTTCAATTGACGGCACCTTAGACTCGAATTATATCTGCGAATTCATCAAGGACGCGCCGTATTCCCCCATTAAGACAATAGGGAGTACGGAAAAGCCCGACATCGTCGCAGCAAAGCTTTTGGAAGGAAGAGTTGCGCTGTTTTTAGACGGTACACCGGTAGTCTTAACTGTTCCATTTCTTTTTATTGAGAATTTTCAGAGTGATGAAGATTATTACCTGAATTATTACTTTGCTTCTTTTTGTCGTGTCTTACGTTTGGCTTCTTTTTTTATTGCATCCAGCCTTCCGGCAATCTATATCGCACTGGTAACGTTTCACCAGGAAATGCTTCCAACCGCATTGTTTATGAGCATTTCAATGGCCCGTCAGGGTGTTCCATTCCCCACTGCTTTGGAAGCACTATTTATGCTGGTGGTTTTTGAAATGCTCCGGGAATCCGGAGCCAGAATGCCCGGTTCAATGGGACAGGCTCTTAGCATTGTCGGAGCTTTGGTCATTGGCCAGGCGGCAGTCACCGCCAAAATTGTTAGCGCACCAATGATTATTGTTGTTGCATTCACCGGAATATCGGGACTGATGATTCCCCGAATTAAAGGGGCTAACATCCTTCTGCGTTTTGGTCTTCTGTTTATGGCCTCAGCCATCGGATTATATGGGTATCTATTCGGTATGCTTGGATTTGTGATTCACCTTTTCAACCTAAATTCCTTTGGAATTTCAATCATGAACAGTTCTTATGCGAACAGTATGCAGGATCAAAAAGATATTTTTATAAGAGCGCCTTGGTGGTATATGAAAAAAAGACCAAAATTTCTTTCCACTAACCAAACCAGAGAATCTTCAAGGAGAAGCACAAAATGAAAACAGCCAAACGTTTTTGTGTTTTTATGTTAGCTATGGTCATGCTTTTTTTTACCGGCTGCTGGAATTATCATGAGGTTGATAACATGTCGATGGTTTCCGGGTTTGCCATTGATAAGGGCGAGCTGGGGCAAAAATATCATTTAACCTTCGAGTTCCTCGATTTAACCACTGCTTCTCCACATGCGAAGTTGCTGGAAACCGATGGAGATACTATTTATGAAGCCATCAGAAATGCGACTGGAAAAAGCGAGAAAAAGCTGTACTTCAGCCACACAAAGATGATAATTATCAGCAATGAAGTTGCATCAGATGGGATAGCTCCGGTTCTTGATTTAATAATGCGCGATGCCGAGCCAAGGCTCACATTAAAGCTATTTATTTCCAAAGAAAAAACAGCCAGCGAAATTTTACGGCAGAAGGCGGTAACAGATCAACTTGTATGCATGGAAATAGTCAAATCATTGAGCCAAAATGCAGCCAGCCTCTCTGAAACTCCAACTGTAGAATTATATCAGGCGTACAATATGATGGCAGGGGACGGTATCTCGCTCATCCTTCCCACCATCAAAACCATGAAAACACAAAGTGGAAGTACTGCTGAGTTGGATGGTACTGCCGTATTTAAAAAAGATAAATTATTGGGGTATTTAAGCAAAAACGAAACTAAATTTTTATTGTCTTTAAAAAATCAAATCAAAGGCGGCCTGCTCCTTATAAATGCTGATGATGGAAAGCCAAGCCTGAGTATGGAAATTTTGAATAGCCAGACAAAAGTTACTCCTGTAATTTCAGGCAACGACTTAACCATGAAGATAGATGTCCAGACAACGGTAGTTTTGGGTGAGGATCAAACTTCTGAAGATAATTCGACGGCAGAAGAAATTAAAAAAGTGCAAAAACAGGTTGAAAAAACGCTGGAAATTGGTATTTCCAACGTAATAAAAGATGTTCAGAGCCAATATAACAGCGATGTTTTTGGATTTGGCAATAAGGTTTATCAATCTAACCCGGGCTGGTGGAGCACGGCCAAGCCGAAGTGGGACCAGTACTTCCATACTTTAAAGTACACCATATCTGCTAATGTAACAATTGAAAACACAGCATGCGCAAAATCGAAAATCAAAGTTGGTGATTGATATGGATATCATTATGATTTACATCGTTCTATATGCAATTCTTATATGGACAGATATTGTCCCCAAAATTAAAAAGAAGCAGTGGAAGCCACTATATTTCTCTATCCCGGTTTATTTGATTACTTTTACTTTGAATATCATGTTCCTAATGGGCTTCAAGTTTAAAGGCTGAGCATAGTGATCCAAAATATTATTACATCTATATTTCATATAAAATGAGGTGAATCCATTGAATGAAAACACAGTATCAAGCAAGCAGATACAATCCATTATTATGATGTTCATACTTGGAACGACCCTGATACTCGGTGTGAATAACCAAGCGAACCAGGACTCCTGGATTTCAATTGCGCTTGCTGTCATTATGATTCTCCCCATGTTTTTTGTTTACACTGCAATACTTCGTTTGTACCCGGGCAAAAATCTATTTGACATTATTATTGAAGTTTTCGGAAAAATTGCCGGAAAGATAATCTGCCTGACGTACGTTCTTTATGCGCTCCATTTGGGCAGTTTAATCTTAAGGGACAATTCCGAATTTATCCATATTGTAAATATGCCGGAAACCCCACAGGCTTTCACTTTATTCTTTATGATTCTGCTTAGTATTTTAACCGTAAGTATCGGTGTAATAAATTTAGGCAGAATAGCGAAATTCACGTTTCCTCTTGTGGCAGCAGCTATTTTATTAACATCTGTGATGGATGTGGGTAGAATGGATTTTAGTAATATTCTTCCGGTGATGAACACAGACATCCCAACTTTATTAACCAGTTCTTTTGCTTTATTTTCATTTCCATTTGGAGAAGCAGTACTCTGCATGGTGTTATTTTCCTATTTTAATCCAAAAGATAATCTCAAAGATAATCCTAAAAAAATTTATTTTAAAGGACTCGTAATCACAGCCTCGCTCCTGATCATAGCGTGTTTAAGAAATCTTTTTGTTTTAGGTACCCCTACTATAAATTTGCTTTATTTTCCTTCTTATATGGCCGCAAGCGTTATTTCCGTTGGTGAATTCTTCAACAGAGTTGAAGTGTTAATCTCCGCAAATTTATTGCTTGCAACTTTTATCAAAGCAAATGTCTGCCTTTTTGCTTCTGCCATGGGTCTTGCCAAAATATTCAATATCGAAAACTACAGAGCAATGGTTGCCCCCTGTGGTTTAATCATGGTTACGTTATCGGTTTTAACCGTTTCCAATATAACTGAATTGTTTGGTTTGATTAAATATTATCCGGTTTACTCGCTCCCCTTTCAAGTTATTCTGCCCATTGCCATATTGGTGGGAGCAGTGATTCAGAAAAAAAAGAAATCGTCAAAGCCCAGCAGTCCTGAACAATCAATTGCGCCTACTCAGAGTGAAAATTCCACTCAAAATTAGATATTGAATAGAAAACACCTCCTGTTGTAGTATAGACAGATCTACAAACAGGAGGTATTTTTGTCCACTGTTGAACACTTTCATTGGGGAAAGTTACGCTTTATTGTATTGCTTCCTTTTTTTTAAAGGCAAATTTTGCGTTATAAGGAATTTCAACCACATGACTTAGTGGTTTCCAAACGAAAACAGCAATGCCAAAGTCAATCATACTATGAATAATTGTACCGACTCCCACAAGTACAATAACAGAAATAAGATAGCCATGCGCATAATATTTTTGCGACATACCGTTTCCAAAATAGAAAAGGGTAACCACGGCAACCTCGCTGACCGCATGAATAACCGCAACAAGCAATCCAAATGCCGCCACTCCTCCAAAGGTAGTGAGGGTATTTGCCCCTTTTTTCAAAATAAACGCACCAATCATTGCGAACAAAACATGGCTTAAAGCTCTAAGCACGACAACAATTGGAAAACCAGCAAACAAAAATCCGATTGCTGTGCCAATTGATACGGCCAAAGTCACAGGCAATGAGATAAACATAGCAATAAAGATAGGAACATGACTTGCAAGCGTGAAGCTGGCCGGCTCCAGAACAATTTTTGGCGCAAACATCGGAATCACAATGCCAATAGCGCATAACAGCGCGGCAATTATCATACTTATCAATTTTGTTTGCTGTGTTGTGTCACGGTTCATAATTTCGCCTTCCCTATTACAAATTAATTATGTGTTTACATGTGTCTTGACACCTATAATTAGTATTGTAAAGAAAAGTCATCCAAATGTCAAGCAAAAGTTATTTTCCGAACAAGATTCCTTTTTCATCCAACTGGGAAAGAACCCTTTCGTATGCTTCTTCCGATTGGCAGGAAATCGTGTGCAGGTGTACACCGCCGGTCAAGTCACACAGTGGGGACGCGTGGTCTTTTGCAAGCTTTTTTAAAAAGCAGTCGGCATCATAGCGTGAAAAAATGTGCAGCTGTCCGGAGATTTGCCCGTAAACCGCATGTTCTACAATAACGTCAATCAACCCGCAGCCGTTGTCAACAATGGTGTACAGTTCTTCCGCAAGGTTGTCCCTGCTGTGCCTGCAGGCAATCGTGCGCACAATATCGTCCGTACTGCCATTGTTATCATTTAAAATATACCCGCGCGGTGTTGCAGAAATAGCTATATTGGACGCGCGCAGCAGCGCGATATCACCCACTATAATCTGGCGACTCACCGCAAATCGGTTTGCAATCGTACTTGCACTGACAGGCTGTGCGCTCTGTTTTAAAATTTCGAGTATTCCTTGACGTCTTTGTGCCGCATCCATTTTTATCCCACCTATTTTCTTTGTTTTTATAATATTATATCATATCATAAAAAATTAGAAAATAGATGATTTTTTCTTCTAAAGACGCAAGTTTTTTTGTAAAGCAGTTGCCAATCAAAAGCTTTACTGATAAAATTATATATTATAAATATTTATGATACCCAAATCGCAAGGGCTAAAATCTACCGCCTAAATAAATTAAAATCAGGTGAAATAATGTTTGAAATTAAAAACTTAAAATTCAGACAAATTCTAAACATTCCTCAACTGAAAATAGATAAACCGATTATCTGTATTACCGGTTCATCGGGCAGTGGCAAAACCACGCTGCTGCGTATGCTGAACCGACTGAACGTACCCGATGAGGGCACTATTTTTTACAATGAAACCGACATTTCAAAAATAGACGCTGTCCTGCTGCGACGTAGTGTGGTGATGCTCGGACAAACCCCTGTTCTTTACTCTGGGAATATCCGTGAAAACCTGCAAATCGGGTTGGAGTTCTCCCAAAAGCCACCCGCCCCCGACAATAAACTAAAAGAGAGTCTTTCGCGTGTGGAACTTAGCAAAGGCCTTGATGACCCTTGCGGTACACTTTCCGGCGGTGAAAAGCAGCGCCTGTGTTTGGCGCGCGTCATGCTAATGGACGCGGATACCTATCTGCTGGATGAGCCGTCCTCCGCTCTGGATAAGGAAACGGAGCGTTTTATCATTCAAAACCTTGCGGAGTTTGCGGGTGAACTGCATAAACAATTGATTATGGTCACCCATTCAGAAGCTATCGCGTCCGCTTATGAGGACTCCGTCATCTGTTTAGAAAACGGCCGGATTGGAGGCATACCGCAATGAGTGATAAGGTTATGAATTTAACGGTTCTTCAGCTTTCCGTCACCTATGTTTTCGTACTCATCCTTCTGGTTATTTTTAAATCACGGGGAATCCGACGTGAAAAACAGATTCTCATTGCGTCCACACGCATGACAGTGCAGCTGACTGTGATGGGTTACATCCTTATGTATATCTTTCAGAATCCGAGTTGGTGGCTCACATCACTGATGATTCTGATTATGATATCCTCCGCTGTATTGAACGCCCTAAAGCGGGTAAAGACGGATATGCCCGCGCAACTGAAGATGATTACTGGGTTGTCACTGGTACTGGGAGCACTTGCAACGGCAGCGTTTTTTATTGTTGTGGTGCTGCAAGTACGCCCGTGGTTCAATCCGCAGTATTTTATTCCAATCTCGGGTATGATTGTAGGAAACTCCATGACGGGTATTTCACTTGGAGCAAACAAACTATGCTCCGATATGAAGGATAAGCGGCCCATTATTGAAAATTCTCTGATGCTTGGAGCAACCCCGGCCCGCGCTGTGCATGAAATTATCAACGATGCTTTTGACAGTGCCATTTTACCCACGATGAACAACATGCTCACCATGGGAATCGTTTCCCTTCCTGGTATGATGACCGGCCAGATTTTGTCGGGAACTTTTCCGATGACCGCTATTAAGTATCAGATTGGCATTATGCTTACCATCTTAGGAAGCACAGCCCTGTGCGTAATGCTGTTCGTCACGCTTGGGTATAAAACCTTTTTCACGAAGGACGGGCGGCTAAACGATTAATCTTTTATTTAGTACCTAAAGCAAACAGCCGGCGGAATTATTCCGTCGGCTGTTTGCCATTCATAGGCAGGAACGTTCCATACCTATGCCTCTACTTTTACAAAATATTTCTCAAGTATCTCCACCGGGTGATAGGACAATTTAGAGGTTCTCAGCCCCAAATCCCCAATATCTTCCTCTCGGTTGATATACTTCACTTTTTCATTTGCCGTATGGGAAGCAAATTCTCTTACGATAACCTGGTAGGAACCTTCATATTCCTTCAGTGCCTTTTCAATATGCACAAAAAGGGTATCTCCCACAATTTCCCCGATTGAAAATGCAACGATTTTGTCATCCACTTCAATATATCCGCCCAAAAGCCCAAAGCTCTCAAAATAGGACAGGACTTCCTTCGCCCTAAAAGCTTCTTCCTTTGCGATTGGATTTTCTTTCACATGTTCCTTTGAATATTTGTCAAAAAAATTGATTACCTTTTCAATATTGCGGCCATCAATCGGAACATATTGGTAATTAGGGTAACATTTTTTAAACTTATTGATATGGTTCCTCTGTCCGCTGAACCTTCTTCCGGCAAAAGTCTGCATATCTTTACTGGCATAAAGATAATCGAACCAATCCCGATTTCCGCTGTAGCTGATTTTATCACCATACCTTTTCTCCAAAGCGGCAAGCCCCCCCTTGGAAACGGTACAAAATGCAAGCGGAATGTTGTTTTGCCGAGCGTAGTCCTCCAGTTGCCCAAGTGCGTCATCAATTGAGCCAGAACCAGCCGGAAAGGTAAACGCTACTGAACCATTAAGATAAGTAACCTTAAAAAACAACATATTTTCACAGACGGCATACTCACTGTAAAAGAATTTTCGCCACATAAAAACCCCGGCGATGGTGTAATCACAAGTTCTAAAATTCTGGCATTCAAAATATTTAGGAAAAATCGAAACACTCTCTGTCTCAATTGGTTTAAACGAAAGCATATATACTCCTTAGATTAGTACTATGACATTACCAAATCGCAATGTTATATCTATATTATACCACATAAATCCAAAATGGTTTCCACAATAATCTAATTTTTTTAACACTATGCTCTTTTTGATTATAAAAATATTCAGGGGCATTTCATATAAATCTTGCCGAGAATGCCGCAATTACAACAAAGCGCTACTTCAGCCGTTCCCATTCGTCCTCATGAAAACCGGCCAGCACAATGTCATCACCGATTAAAAGCGGGCGTCTTACCAACATGCCATTGGTGGCAAGCAGTGCGATTTGCTCATCATCTGACATCGTCAGCAGTTTATCCTTTAGCTGCATGGATTTATAAATCAGACCGCTTGTATTAAAGAATTCACTTAAGGGCAGGCCGCTCCTGATAACCCAGTCTTTCAGTTCCGCGGCAGTCGGATTATGCTCCTTGATACTCCGCTCCTTGTATTCAATTTTGTTGTCCTCCATCCACTCTCTCGCCTTTTGGCAAGTGGTGCATTGGGGATAACCGATAAATAGATATTTCATGATTTTCCTCACTTTATTTTTGCCTTACCGGATGACGCAGTACCGTTTTTATGCGCTTGGGAGCAGTCTTGCGCGGGTCAGACAGATAGATTTCGTGGTGACGACGTTCCCCACCGCAAGTATCAATTAAATTATTTATATCAATGAACTGTTTTATTTTATCGATTGATGCAGGCTCACTGCTGTATGGCCCCACGTGCATAATCTGTACGCAAGCTCCTTCGTCATAGGATGCAAGCCGTACTTTTGAAACGTTCAGCTCGGGCTTTTTCTTCGCCGTCTGTCCGCACGCCCAGTCAAAAACCTCCTGCGTTACGAAATCCGGCTGGCGAATCATAGAAGTCCAGCTCCATGAATCCCGCTTTTCCAAATCAAAACCGCTGCCATCGCCGTCCCAGAGTCCCTCGAGCGGAGGGACAACATAATCAAAATAGCCTTGCGGCTGGTTGCCGCTCATCTTGCTCATTTTAATCGTAAAAGAAAGAGCATATAAAAGCCCAACCGCAGTGTGATAATCCTCCCCGTTCGGATCGCCGCGCCCATCAACCATAATAAATTTCATTGGCGGCACCTGAATGAAAACAGGCTTGTCCTTAGGCAGATATAAATCTTTGTACTCTTTTTTGAAATCCAACTTATCAATCATCGTCAACACCTCCTCAGCACTGTTTGTTTATTTCAGTGAGATATAAATGTGTATTTCCACATTTGGAAGGTCACCGTCGCTCTGATATTCCTCAAAGTCGCAATCAAATTTTCTGTTTAGATCCATTTTCCAAAGTTCTGTCCAAAACTCTCCTACCGCTTTTTGCACATCCCCATGCACTACAAATTTCGCATATTTCCCTGCGGGGATGGTTTTCACATCAAGATGAGCAGGCAGATTTTCTTGTTCATCGATTTCGCAGCAAACCATCATATCATAATCGCCGGTCGCGCCATTCTCATAGTTTGTATATAAACCGAAAGTACTGGCACTGCTTTTGTTGGTAATTGATTGAAATACTCCGGTAGAAAAAAACCTTTCCCAAGTTTGCCCAATATCCCGCGTCATATTCGGATCGCTGTTACTGGTACGGATGGTTAGCCCGGTCACTGTCTTCTTCTCTAAATTTACAATTTCATAATTCATGGTAATACTTCCTTTCTTGTAGGCTGAGTATACCATGTATAACTTGACATCAGTGTGTCATATTACTCGTATTTCTTTAATGTATCTTTTAATTTAATGATGATGGCTTCCCGAATGTCGGCCGGCTCCAAAACCTGCGCCGCACCACCAAGGGATAAAATATACCCATACACCCAATCGCCCTTGGGAAAAGCCGCTGTGACGGTAAAGCTCCCATCCTCATTCTTTATGATGTTTTCTTCTTCAAACTCGTCGTAGACGCGGTACGCCAAAGATGCTTCTATTTTCAACTTTAATATTATCATATTCTGTGGATAGGAATATTCCGTTTTATCAAAAGATGTCGCCGGAATAGCTCTGTTAAAGGTTTGGTTTAAAGAAAGCAGTTTTTTTATGCGGGAAATTTTAAACATTCGAAGATCCCTGCGTTCCCTGCAAAATCCAAAGAGATACCAGCCCTGCCCTTTAAACAGCAGTTTAAGCGGTTCCACGATACGCGAGGTCTTTTGTCCATTGGTGCTAAAATAATCAAAGGAGACGACCGTACTGTGCAGGATAGCGTCTTTAAGCAGTGCGAACTTATCCCGCTCCTGTTCTCCCCCACCCCAGTGAGAAAAATCCACCTCAATCCAGCTGGTTTGATTTTTTCCGAACAACGCCCCAAGCTTATTGAGCACCGGTTCCACATCGGGTACTTGAATCGCGCTTAAACCTTGCAGACTTGCCAGTATATCATTTTGCTCTGCCTCGGAAAGAAGCGATTTATCCAGCACAAAGTCATCCATCAGCCGGATTCCTCCGCCCATGCCGCGGCTTGCATAAACGGGAATCCCCGCCATGCTCAAAGTATCAATATCACGGTAAACAGTTCGGGTTGAAACTTCAAAACGCTCCGCAAGCTCCTTTGCGGTCACATTTTTCCGCTCCATCAAAAGATACACAATCTCAAACAAACGGTTCATCTGCATTTTCATCACCTAATAATAATTATATCATAGAGGTGTTTTATACTCAATCCGGGAGTGCTATTGCTAAATAGCAAAAGCCGACATCGTTTTCCAAGTAATGTCGGCTTTTCAGATTTATTAAATTGAAAGGGTGGCTGAAATTGCACCACATCTTCCCATAAGCAACCATCTCTTGAGGCAGGAGCATTACTTTGGCGCATCCCTTATTTACAATATGATTATTTTACAAACCTAAGATTCACCAACACTTCGGCCGTGTCGCATTCCCGCTGGAATAAGGAATTGTAAATGTTGGAATACCACTTGAATAGGGCGCTATCTCGTATTGCTGATAGTAAATTACAATTCCTTTCGGCGTCACATAAAAATTATCCTCGTTAAAATTTTCTGCAACAAGCTGGCTGTAGTTTTCAAAATATTGATTTGAGCCATTCTTTATCTGCTCGGCGATTTGTTCATTAATCGTCTTGATAATATAGCCTTTATAATTCTGATTTGCAAACAGTCTGCTCAGCTTAATTTGGATACCTTTCTGCAAACTCCAAGTGTCGGAATACCGCACGGTATTTCCATGCGCTCCGCCTGTAAATTCATATTTGTCAAAATATAGACTGATAGTACAATTTTGATTATACGTCATCGTGTATACTACGAGGGCCTCAAATTTTCGTACCGGATACCCATTCTTAATGGAGTATTCATATTGCTCAATCGCTAATTTGTATAACTTGTGCTCACAATACATTTGATATGCGATTGCTTTCATCTCATAATATTGATTAATTCGGCTTAACGTCATTTTAAACCTATCTGATGAAAATTGAGGATATTTAATGGTATAGCTTAACACCAATGTTTTTTTATAATAAAGGTCCTTCTTGATTATCATTTCCTTTATTTGAACTTGATAATCGGTCGTCAAAGAAATCCCCCCCTAAATGCAACATATGCCGCAAAAGAGGGCTTTGTTCTTAAAATCATTGAATCTGCTGCACATTTTTGCTTTTTAAAAAATCGACGGATGATGAAGTCCCATGCAGACTGAAAAAGCAGCTTGACTCTGGTCAAAAGTCCCTATTGTTGAACGGTGTTTCGATATTCATTAGGCGATACTTGTTCAATCTTTTTAAATATTTTAGAAAAATGAGTAACATCGTTAAAACCAAGCATATCGGAAATTTCATGGATCTTTAATGATGGATCCATCAGCAGCTTTTCTGCTTTTTTAATTCTTGTCTGGTTTAAGATATCACAAAAACTCTTATCTGTATATTTATTTAAAAGCTTACTTAAATACCACTGACTGACATATGTCTTTTCCGCAAGCTCCGTAAGTGTCAGCTTTTCCGCATAATGTACTTCAATATATTTCAGTGCGCTTCGCACAATAAAGCTATTTGCTGTGTTACCGTCCTGAGAATCTTCTTCGCTCTCCTTTTTTTTCTCCGGTTCATCGGGCTGCAATTTGCTTAGGCTTTCCGTCATAATCTGAAGCGCTTCCTCAATCTCATTCATCTTGGACGGCTTGAGTAAAAATCTTGTGACACCAATATGTATGGCACGTTTCGCGTACTCAAAATCACGATACCCGGTTAACACCGTGATTTGCATGTTGGGGAACTCACCTTTCAGCCCAGCGAGCATGGTAAGCCCGTCCATATTGGGCATTTTAATATCCGTAAATATAATATCCGGATTATTTTCCCGAATCACCTGTGCGCCCGACTTCGCGTCAGATGCAGTAGCAACAACCTTACAATCATATTTCTCCCAGTTTACCACCTTTTTAAGACCTTGTACGATAATGTCCTCATCATCGATAATAATTACTTTATACATTTTCATGCCTCCGTAAAGTTATGCAAGAATTATATCACAAAACACAATAAAACGGGTATATTTTTGGCTTTTTCAAAAATATACCCGTTCTATATTTAACTTACCAAATAATAAATCCAGTACTTTTTCATACTATTATACGCTCTTGGATGGAGCTGGCGCACCCGGCGCGACTGAGGGAGATGCCCCCCCGCTGTGAGCGCAAGAATTCATGCACCATATCTTATTAGTTGTATATAACGAATATAATTTGCTTCATCAGCCTTTGATTGCCCCGGCCGTCATCCCTTTGATAATGTTTTTTTGCAAGAAAACGTAAACGGCTAGTACCGGTACGACAACCAATACTACTGCCGCAGCCATCAACCCGTAATTCACGCCGGCAATTGAAGTAATTTCGTTTAAGAGGCGTGTGATTGTAAAGGTATTCTTAACTCGCAGAAAAAACATTTGGGTAAACAGGTCGTTATACGACCACAGGAATGTGAAAATTGCTACGGTTGCAAAGGATGGCTTTGCAATCGGAATAATTATTTTAAAGAAAATCTGATAAATATTGCAGCCCTCAAGAAAAGCTGCCTCTTCAAAATCACTTGGAAGGCTGCGAATAAAGCCCATTAAAACAATAATCGCAAACGATAGGTTACCAGCAATCTGAGGTAATATCACGCTCAGTTGTGAGAGAAAAACATTGTTCGTATTGACGATCTTCCAGCCAAACATCATTCTGAAAACCGGAATGATTGTAGAGAATACCGGGAACATCATGCTTGCGATAATCAGTGAATGGATGGTATTTTTTCCCTTGAAGCTATAGCGCACCATTCCGTATGCAGTAAATCCGGCGAACAGAATGACAACAAGTGTTACGGCAATGGAGATTATAAGGCTGTTTTTATAGGCGCCCCAAATAGGCACGCGATCAAAAGCAACCTGGTAATTTTCCAGTGTGAAGCTGCTTCCCCTGGGGAAGGAAAAGGAGTCTGAACGAATGAGTCCCTTTACTTTAAATGAGTTCAAAATAACCCAAATGAAAGGATATACTGTCGTCGCTGCCCAAAGGGAAAGAAAAAAATAAATAAATATATTGCTAAGTTTAAACTTGCGTCTGCCAACTCGGACTGGCTTAGGCGCTTTTTTAATTGTTGTATGCATTTTTTCTCCTCCCATCAATAATCTTTTTCCTTAAAGGTTCGATTTGCTATCTGTGAAATCACAACACCAAGCACAACAATGACAATTGCAATCGTTGAGCCATAATCAACATCGCCCATAGTGAAAGTCTGATTATACATATAGGTACCTGTAAGCCAGGACTTATCCATTGGCATACCGGCGCCCATCATTATCCACGGTAAATCAAAAACCTTCAGCGCGCCCGTAATTGCTAGCGTAAGGCATGTGCACAGAACGTTATGCAGGAGCGGCAGAGTAATATACCGCACACGCTTAAATCCGCTTGCTCCGTCGATTTCCGCCGCTTCATAAATATCCGGCGAAATGTTGTTCAAGCCAGTTACAATTATGACAAAATAGAATCCGACATATTGCCACATGACCGGTGACATCATAGTGAAAAGGTAGTGCGTTTCATCCTTCCAATCAATCATTTCGGTCATGCCAAACTTCATCAGCAGTTGATTTATCATACCGCCATCATATAAAAATATCAGATTAAACAACAGGCCCAGAGCTGTTGCGGAAATAACAATCGGAAAAAAATACAGAGTTCTGAAGAGCTGTGTGCCCTTTTTGATGTTATCTATCAGCAAAGCGAGCAGTAAAGCGATGCCAACCTGAAAAATGATTGTCATAAGCATGAGCAGCAATGTATTTTTCATTGCTGTTTTCATAATCGGATCTTCAAATAATTTCTGGTAATTTAAATACCACGGGGTATTAATTCCTTGCGCCGCAGTGCCAAGGCCGGTAATTTGGGAAAAGCTATTGAAGATATTCATGACAAAAGGATAATACAAAAATAGCGTCATAAACAAAAAAGATGGACCAAGGAAAACTAACAAAGGTGTTTTCTTTTTGTAGATCATAGAATTCATTTATTCATCGCCCTCTTTAGAAAAAGCCAGAGAGCTGATGTTTAACTCTCCGGCTTTTTAATGAATATTAATTAGGAAAATTAGTGAAATATAAAATTAACCTTTGATTGCAAGGCAGGCATCAATTGCTTTTTCAGCGGTTATTTTGCCAGCAGCAACATTTTTAACATCTGCAAACAATGCAGAACGAGCAGTTTGATTCAGACAATCCTGTACGGCAGCAGTAAGCCCTGTTGTTCCATTGAGCATGTTGAGTGCAGCCTTATTGAAAGCATCAACGTCGGCAGGGACGATAGCGCCATTCTTTAATGCTGTAGTCGAGGCAGATGTTGCAGCAAACTTAGAAGTATTCTCATCGGTTGTCATCGATGTTATAAAATCAACACAGGCCTTTTGTTTTGTCGGATCGTCCCATGCTTTTTTGGTAATGTAATAGCCAGAGGAGACACCGCCAATCATATCGGTTGTTTTTCTCCCATTTGCGCCCGGAGCATATGTAACGGTGAAGTCATCAATGTTCTTTCCGTGCTCTCTGAACCATCCCATTTTCCATGAACCATCCACAGCGAATGCGGCTTTATCGTCAGCCATAAGCTGGATAGTCTCTGCATCTGTCGCAGTTGTTGTATTCTTTGGGAAATACCCTTTTTCATAGAGTGTTTTAAAATCATTGAGTCCCGCAGCCCATGCTTTTCCAGCTTCGTCAGTGGAACTTTTCGGAACTGTTAGGTGTGACGCTAAGGTGCCATGATTCATAGTAAGGAATTCAAACCAGTAGTGAGGAACTTCCTGTATAGACATGGCAATCGGGGTGTAGTTCTTTGCTTTAATTTTTTCACAGTCTGCCAGGAATTTGTCCCATGTGTAATCTGCACCCGGAACTTCAACTCCGCAAGCTTTCAGAACTTTTTTGTTTACATACATGCCTTCCCAATAGCCGATGAGAGGAACAGCATATTTCTTGCCGTCGGCAGGGGAAGCATCAATAAGCTCATCCTTCATGTTGCTCGCATAGTCAGGATATGTTGCGCGGATTTCATCAATCGTAACAACCTTGCCGCCCTGAACGATTTTGTTGGCGTCAGAGCCATTGAAATAGAAGAGAACGTCAGGCTCTGCACCTGTTTCAAAGTCCGCCAGAACTTTGGATTTGAACTCTTCAACGGCTGTGCCGGAAGCATCCTTCACGGTATTACCAGTAGTTTTTTCAAAGGCCTTGTAACACTCTTCATAATTTTTCCTGTTTCCGTCATCACCGCCGAATGTACTGACTACTGTGATTTCAACCGGTTTTGCCGGCTGGGAAGCTTCCACAGAAGCTGCACTTTGAGGAGCCTCCACTTTAGACGTAGTTGCTGGGGCGCTTTGGCAGCCGGCAAACATTGCGCCGCAAAGTGTCATTGCAAGAACTAACGCAATTGCTTTTTTCATGATTTAACCTCCATAAAATTTTTATGGTATGCTATGAACCTCTCTCATGCCTATATATTACACTGCTAACATAAAAAACATAATAGACAGTCTTGCCATTTGTTGTATATTATTGCTTGATTAGTCAATAGCAATAATAATTCTGGAAATAGTGTGGCCTTTACTGTTCACTTTAATTGAAAGTCCGCTATTTTCACCATAAATAATCTTTAAACGTTGATTCACGTTGCGAATCCCAAGGCTGTTTGAATTTTCGTTTACCGCATCGTAGTCATCCGAAAGCAGGCGTGTAATCTGCTGTTCATCCTGCGGCGTCATCACGCCGTCGTTTTCGACTTCAAAAATCAGATTGTTTGCCTCCCGATAGATGCGAATAATGATAACCCCTTTTTGCTGGGGCTGAATCCCATGCTCCACGGCGTTTTCTATAATCGGCTGCATAATCAGACGGGGAACATACAAATCCAAAAGTGCCGGGTCAATTTCCTTTTTCACAGTCAACCGCTTGCCAAGCCGTTCTGAAATAATATATAAATAAGCGTCTACATACATCATCTCCTCGGAAACATGGACGGTCGGCCTGCCATTTCGATCCATGGCAGCATCCAGCATCGTCGAGAGTGCCTCAATCATCCTTGAAACCTTGATATTATCTGAAAGCCTCGATTCCCAGTTGATGATTTCCAACGTATTGTTCAGAAAATGCGGATTTATTTGGGATTGCAGCGCCATAATCCGAGCGTCACGCAGAGCAAGCTCTTCCCTGTAAATCCTGTCAAATTGGTACTTGAGCTTATTAGACATGCTGTTAAATGCATCGGTCAGATACTGAAACTCCTGGCTTGGGAACTGATCCCCAACCTGTACACCAAAATTGCCCTCTTCTATATTTTTCACTTCGGCGATCAGCCGGTTAATCGGACGCGACACATTGAGCGAGAAAAACCAGATTACAATAGCAAGCAGCGGAACAATCAGAATCATCATCCATACCAGCGTATTTTTAAAGCCGGACAGTTGTTGAACCAGCGGTGAGCTGTCCACGCCAATGCAATATGAAAGGTTATAGGCCTCCGCCTGATCCATTCCGTAAATCAGAAAGTGGTTTTCGCCGTTTTGGGACGTTATGCTGTTTTGTGAGAAAACGATTCCCAGCTTCTTGGGGTCAAACTGTGTACCGTTCAATACAATCGGCGTGGAGTTCAGCCAAATTGTTGCATCTGTTTCCCATACGACATTTTTGATGCTTGCAAACATATTTGCCGTATTAAGCTGCATTGTCAGCACTGCATACGGGCGATAGTCGCTGCCCAGAATATTCCTAACCATATAAACACGCCCGCCCACATTTAGAAACCCAATTTTCGTTCCCAGCGTTTCCGAAAGTTCCTGCACCATTTCATGTACGTAGTCTCGGTACTCCCGCACGCCGAAGTAGGTCGCGTTATACGCTTCATTAAACGTATAATAAATATTATCCGGTTCATTGCAGAAATACAGCGTGGTAATCAGAAATTTATCATCATATTTGTACTGCTGCGATAAAAAGGCCGTAATCTGGTCATACAGCGCGCTGATATCCTTTGTTTGATTAAAACTGCTATATGCGTCTTTAATCGTCGGATTGTACGACGCGTACCGTGAGGAGGAGATAGCCGAGTCCATTCGATTCACCGCAATGTGAACTGAATTATTCGCGGACGTCGTAATCGTCCCTGCAATCTGATTGTTAATATTATGTGAGATATAATACCCGGTGACCGCAGTAATGATGAAAATCGGCAGAATCCAGCAAACTACAATGATGCAGATTAAGCTCCATTTCAATGAAATTTTTCCGGGTGTTCTCCCCTCTTCTTTTTTTCGCATTTTAATTCCTCCGCCTCTATCATTCTAATGGGATTATAACACAATCTCATTAAAAAAGGCAGTTGCAAAATGCAACTGCCTTCCGGAGAGGAATTATGAAAGATGGAGAAATTGTTTTAATACTTCGTTAGTGGCCTGTGCGGCCTTCATCGTGGGCATTTCTGAAAAAATCCGCAGCAGCGGTTCTGTGCCGGAAAAACGCGCAATAACCCAACCCTTATTTTTAAAGTATACCTTGCAGCCGTCCATGTATGATACCTTCTCAATTTCAAACGGAAATTCGGGCAGCAACTTATCTTCAAGCAAAATCACGGTTATTTTATCCTTGATTTCCTGTGAAAAAGTAAAATCACATTCATCCATTTCATATGTGCCGTATTGATCGGTGATTTCTGTATAAATTTCTGAAAGCCTGCGTCCGGTCGTCGCAATCATTTCCACCAAAAGCGCAGCGGCGTAGATGCCGTCTTTGCCCTGAATATGTCCGCGAACCGTGAGTCCACCGGAAGATTCTCCGCCAATAATCGCATTTGTTTCCGCCATTTTTGAGGAAATATACTTAAAGCCAACCGGCACTTCATAGCAGGTCTCACCAAAATCCTCGGCGATTCTGTCAAGTAAGTGCGTGGTCGCAATATTGCGCACTGCCGCGCCGTGCCAGTCCTTAAACTTCATCAGATAATAATAGAGCAACACTAAAATTTTATTTGGATGCAGGAACTCGGCTTTGTCATCGATAACGCCAAGCCGGTCCGCGTCGCCGTCGGTCGCAATTCCGATATCGCAATGATTTTCCTCAACATAACTCATTAGTGAGGAAAGTGTTTTGCTGTTCGGCGCGGGAAGCCTTCCGCCAAACAGTGCATCACGTCGCTCGTGAATCACGTCAACCTCACAGCGAGCTGTCAGCAGAATTGTTTGCAGCGCGGTTTTACTCACTCCATACATGGGATCAAGCACAATTCTTAAGTTTCGGCTGCGGATGGCATCCATGTTAATGGAACGAATAATGCTGTCAATATATTGATTCATCGGGTCAATAATTTGAATTAACCCGTTTTTAACGCCGTCCTCATAAGGAACTGCCTTAATTTGGGACGGGTCGATATCTTTAATGTACTGCTCCAATTCGCTGGTCAGCACTTCATCGGCGTCGCGTCCGTTTTTCATGAATACCTTGATGCCGTTATAAATTGCCGGATTATGGCTGGCGGTCACCGCCATACCATACGGCAGATCATAATACTTTACGGTAAACATAATCAGCGGAGTCGGTGCTTCCCTGTTAATCACGCGGCACGAAATGCCTTCTCCGGCCATGACTTCCGCCGCCCATTTGGTCGCTTCCTGCGACAAAAATCGCCTGTCGTATCCAATTACAAATCCGCTTAAGGCTTTGTCTTCATCAATTAATTTTTTGGCAATCGCGGCTGTTAACAGCTGCACATTTGCTTTAGTAAATTCATCACCGATAACTGCCCGCCAACCTCCGGTTCCAAATTTAATCATATTCTATCCACCACACTTTCTCCGCACACTGAAAGGTAACCGCTCTGTACGGGAAGCGGCTGTGCGATTGTCACCCCATGACAACCTGCACCTCGTGCTGCGTTCCGGCAGCCTGTGCCGGAACATTCCCGGAAATCCGCAGTCCATCCAATTCAATTGCTTGAACCCCTTTGCTGACGCCGTTCGGGTTAACAACATGAATATGATAGACTGCACCGCGCCAAACGCGGGTAACGTCGAAACCGTTCCAATCTTTCGGGATACATGGGTCGACAATCAAACAGTCGAAATCCGGACGTACGCCGAGCATGTATCTGGTTGCCGCAAAATACGACCAACCGCCGGAACCTGTCATAAACGGATGCCTCGCCCGACCGAAGGCTGTGTGGTCTTTCCCCATCACGAACTGACAGTACGCGTAGGGCTCTACCTGCCGAACCTCGATTTCATTATTCTGGTTGTAGGGCAGTAATGCGTTATAAAATTTCATGGCTCTGTCCCCACGGCCGAGTGTTGCTTCGGCACACCACGCCCAAGGGTTCGGATGACTGAAAATAGAGCCGTTTTCCTTAACTCCCGGATAAACACGGGTGACAAAGCCAATTTCATCGTCGTTTTTTGTGTATGACGGTGCATTTAGCATCAGACCGTATTTTGTATAGAGATATTTATCAACGGAATCCATCGCTTTTTTCGCGCGCTCAGGGTCGGCCACACCGGAAAAAACCGCCCATGTGTTGGATTCCATATGTACTTTTCCTTCTTCATCCTCATGCGTACCGATTTTCCTGCCGCTAGCGGTAATCCCGCGGATATACCATTCTCCGTCCCAAAGGTTGTCGTTACAAGCCTTTTTGACCTTGGCAGCCATTGCTTCATATTTATCCACTTCTGTGGTTTTCCCAACAAAACGAGATAAATCAAGGAACTGGCGAATTGCCCAATAATGTAAAAACGAAACCATTGCGCTTTCTCCCCCGCCCAAATTCAGACAGTCATTCCAGTCAGCCCGTAGTCCTTTGCAGATCCCCGTTGGGCCAACCTGCCGGTCGGAAAAATCAAGGATACGCATCATATGCTGATAAACGGTATCCTCGCCGCCGTCGGCATAAGTCACTACCTCATCTAAAAGTGAAATTTCAGCGGTTTCTTTAATATACTCGCTAATTGCCGGAATCAGCCAAAGCGCATCATCCGAACAGGCATCCTTAATTCCGTGAATCATATCGGAACGGCTGGGCGTGGGAATCACGGTCGGTGATTTAAATGTCTGCTGCTTCCCCTTCAATTCGGGGTCAAACCATTCCGGCTGGAACAGGTGCAGCCCGTAACCCTCGTTCGTCAAACCGCGCAAAAGCTCGATGATGCGCTTCCTGCACTTTGCAGGGTTGGAATGTGGGATGGTCATCGCGTCTTGAGAAGTGTCGCGGTAGCCAAGCCCCGTTCTTCCGCCAACCTCAATAAAGGAAGCAAAACGAGAAAACATGATATTCACTTCGGATTGGTACAGGTTCCAAATGTTGAGTGAAGTGTTCATACCCTGATTCGGCGTGTTGACTTGCAGCTGGCTCATTTTCTTATCCCAAAAAGCCGCCAAGTCGGAAAACGCCTTGTCAATATTGGCGGGATTAGAGTATTTTTCCCTTACCGGTACCGCTGCATCCCTTTTACCCTCGCCCAGCATAAACGCAAGCCGGACTTCTTCGCCAGGCTGTAAAACAATTTTCTTTTGCAGAGCGGCGCAGTGGTTGCCCGTTTTTTCAAAGCTGCCGGAGCATTTTCCCGTTTCCACTGCGATGGGGTTGCTTTCGTCGCGGTATGTACCTAAAAATGAGTCACGCAGGCAGTCGAATCCGTCCGGCGCAAAGCTGGAAGTAAACCACTGATAGCCAAGCTCTTCATAATAAAGATCATTCTCAATAATACCATCCGCATAGCTTGAACCTGACGCATATAAGCTCATTTGAAAGTTTTGATTGTCCATATCAATATGATGGAAAGAAAACTCAAGATAAGAGTACACACTGAGGTTTCGGGGAGTACCCCCGTTGTTTTTCAGCGCGACATCCCATAGCTCAACCGGCTCATCAAGGGGAATAAAAATGGTTTGCCGTGCGGAAATCTCCTTGTAGTCGCAGCTGAATTTTGAGTAGGACAGGCCATGCCTGCATTCATATTTCGCTTTGTTTAAGTCCTTCGCAACAGGCTGCCACGAGATGCTCCAGTATTCCCCCGTGTCATCGTCGCGCAGATACACATAATGACCCGGACGGTCTATTGGTGCGTTTGCTCGAAAGCGCGTAATTCTGTGGTACTGCGGCGATTTGTAGAAAACATATCCGCCTGCCGTTTGACTTAGGACGGCGCACATATCGTTTACACCGATGTAATTCGTCCATGGAGCCGGCGTATTTACTTTGTCAATGACGTATTCTTTATTTTTATCGTCAAAAAAACCATATCTCATTCGTGCAGCTCTCCTTCAGTTAATATCTAAATAAATTATAGAGCATTTGAGCCCACGAATGAATAGCAGATGTTGTAATTAATTGTATATTCTTGTGTAGCTTGCCGCTATAATTCATGCGGAAAAATAACGGGGAATTTACCCCCGAAAAATACGGGCCGCCTGTGTTGTTATCATCATTATTTTTTAGCATTCACAGACTTTTGACGTTATTATTTATTGCATATGCCCTCGTAACAAAAAAGCCCTGCATTTCTTTCAATGCAGGGCATAGGCAAAATTACAAAGGGGCATAAATTCAGTATACGGATGTTCCAAAAGACATCAAAGCCTTATCCCCTATTGGGATAGGGGAAGAGAAATTTTGAAAAGATGATATTCACCGGTAACGGGGTTCTTTTCCTTATAATCGGAATAGACTACACAATTTTCTGAATACAGCAGGGCGGTACCCCGCTTAATGCCTTTTTCCGTGCGAGTTTCCTCCTTGTTATCTAATGCCTTTACTGCGCTTTTGAGTGCTGCATCCTCTATTCGCAGAACAGAAGGAAGCTTACCGGTGGAAATTGTGGCAAGGCGGTCACATACCATAACGTCACGCAAAACTGCTTTGTCTATTCCTTTTTGTTCGCTGAAATAAGTAAATACAAGAGCAGTGTATTCATCCAACGATATTCTTTCCGTACCCTGATGCGCTGCAAACAGCCCAAATTGGCTGAATAAATCGAAAGGCAGCTGAACACCCTGTTTCAACAGGTATTCGAGGGTGCGCCGAAAGCGTCCGCTGTTATAAAGGCGCTCTAAAGCGTCCTCCGTGTAATGCAGGCTTAACAGTTCCTCTGACGAAATCCATGGGGTTTCCGTAACCTCATAAGGGGGCTGTTTAGAATATTTGCAGGGATATTCTCCCGGCTTCTCGCGCATGGGCGCTCCGTACAGCAGTTTCAAAAAGCCCAATTGCAGCATGTTGGGTTTAAGGGAATAGGCAATATTGAAGCTTTCTTCAAAGCTATGAAAATCCTCGTAGGGTAATCCGGCAATTAAATCGATATGAATATGCATATTCGCACTGGCCACAATACGCTCAATGTTACTTTTCAAGCGCGCCACATCGGTTTTTCGATTGATGGCGGTAAGCGTTTCATCATTAAAACTTTGCAGCCCGATTTCAAGCTGCATCGCGCCTACCGGTGCTGTGGCAAGCAGATCAATCGTTTCATCATCAAAAATATCGCCCGCTATTTCAAAATGGAAGCACACCCCTTGGGGAATTGCTCCACCGTAGTTTTCAATAATAAAACGGAACAGTTCGATTGACCTTTTGCGATTGGCGTTAAAGGTGCGGTCAACCAGCTTTACCGTCTGCGTACCGCTGTTAGCCAATAACAGCAGCTCTTTTTTTGCCCGTTCAAGATTAAAAAAACGTGCGCTGCCGCACCGCCCCGAAAGACAAAAGGCACAGGAGTACGGGCAGCCGCGGCTGGTTTCAAGGTAGGCGATACGCCCTTTTAAAGAATCAAAATATTTTTGTGTGTAAGGACTGGGTGGTTCTTCGTCAGTTACGTATGGCTGTGCAATGACCGGCTGCCCGCCCTCACGATAACACACACCGGGGATATCCTTTACCCCCTCGCCTTTGTAAATTGCATTGAGTAAAAGAGCGTAGGGCTTTTCACCCTCGCCTGAAATAATATACTGCACCAGCGGCTCTTCACGCAGCAGCTTATCGGCATTATAGCTGACCTCCGGGCCGCCCCAAATAATGACGGCATCAGGCAGCTGGCTTTTTACTAACCGTACCAGCTGTTTTGTCGCGGTGATATTCCAGATATAACAGGAAAAACTGATTACATGGGGACTTTGCGCAATGATACGCTGTGCCACTTTTTCCATTTGCTCATTGATGGTGCCCTCTATGACCTGAGCGGTAATTCCCTTTTCACAATAAGCATCCACTCCAGCCAACAGGCACCAAGGCGCCAGCGAGGAATGGATATACTTTGAGTTTAAAACACAGACAGCCGCGGATAAGGATTCATTCATAATAATTACCTTCTGTTCCGCTTTTCCTGCTGAGTAAAAGTGCGCAGACTGATTCCCCAGTCATTGCAGGTGTTTGCTTCTCTTCCTTTATACCCCTCGCCATGTATGGTACACATATCTTGAGAATTAAACTCGCAGGTTTGACAAGTCCGTGGTGTCGGCTTATTTGCTTTTTTACTTTTCAAATTTTTTCTCCTTTTAAATAATTGTTTGACAGAATAAGAGTATTTAAATTTTTGAGATGTTCTGTACATGGAATCACAGCGCGCTGAATGAATATTAATATTTGTATTTTGAGCACTTATCAAATAATAAATGCGAAGCCGTAACAATAAATGATGCTGGTTTTATAGTGGATACGTTCTGTCGTTTTCCCCACACCTGATAGTTATATTCTACAACGGTGTTGCAGCTGCTGTCAATAACGCCAGCGGTGCTGTTGACAGCCAGTCGCCCGAAAATAGAAGTTATAAAAAATTTTCATCACGCTTTAACTGATATTCTGATGTCTGTCGGGTAAAATAGTCTATGGAAAGGAGTGTGAAGTATGGATAAAACAAAAGCAAACCAAAGTATCAGATGTTCTGTTCAGCAATGCAGCAATCACTGTGAAGGTCAAGGATATTGTGCGTTAGATTGTATTACCGTCGGCACTCATGAAATGAACCCAACAATGGAGCAATGCACTGACTGCCAATCCTTTGAATTAAAATCAAAGTAAATTACTCATAAATAAAGCTCTGATAACGAGGAATTACCCTTGTCATCAGAGCTTTTTTATTTAAACAAAATATATAAACCCATGCCGCTTAAAACATGGAAGCATTGTTTGTCTGTCTTGCCCGCAAAGCTGGTATTCCAACCACTCAGCAAACAGGACAGTATCTATATTTGAACTCAATTGCCAGCATACATTATATAACATATGCTGCACATCCTGCACAAATCACATTTTTAAACCTAAACTTTACTGTCACCTCGGGCACCGGCACGAATACTGTCAACCAAATTAATAATCAGCAGTAACAGCATTAATCCTGTTAATCCACCCATAAAATCAAGCATAACATCCAAAACACTGCCGGATCGGCCGGGAATAAATTTCTGAATACACTCATCTATTTCCGGCACCATTATTAAAATAAATAATTCTGTAAAAATATGTTCCAACGGTTTTCTCGCGTACATTCTTACCGTAGTAGTAAGCAAACAGCCCAACACAAAATATTCCGTAAAATGCCCCAGCTTACGGACAAAATGTTCCGTAACGGTTGCATTGATTCCGGCACGGGCAATCAGCTTATTAATTACTGCCAGCACAATACCGCTCTGCCTACCCGATTCATCCGCGTTAAACATAGAATTTCTGAAAATAAAGAAAATAAATAAAATAGTCAAAACCGTTAAAAATGCCCGTGAAAAATTGGGATGATTCCTCACAACTAGCCTTCTTTCGCTTAAAATAATGATTCTTACATCTTTTATTATACTTTAAATATTTTTGAAAGTGTACATTATTTTATCTTTAAACCTATTTACGTTTATATTCTGTATAGGCCTGTAATAATAGTTTTCCCCCGGCTATGTGAACTAGTCAATAGGAGGTAAACATAGTCGGAGGTTTTCTAACTATAACAAAAACAGCACTCACAAGCAGTACATAAGGGTTAATCCGACCGCTTATGACTTGTGAATGCCGTTTATTCTCAGTTGCTTGATACGTGCTGCAAACTTTTTTATTGTTTATAAGTTAAGATAATCAGTGAAAATATGATTCACTTTCTTTGCATCTTCTAAATTACTCATTTCGCAGAAGATACGCAGAACAGGCTCCGTTCCGGAGAAACGGCAAATAACCCAACCGCCATTCTTAAAATAGACCTTGCATCCATCAATATAAGAGATTTTATCAATTTCAATACCAAAATCGGGAAGTCCTTTTTCTTCAAAAAGAATATGCTTTAGCTCCTCTTTGCGCTCATTAGTCATGTGACAGTCAAATTCATCCATAATAAAATTACCATACTTGTTGTGAATGTCATTTAATGTTTCAAAAAGTGGTTTACCGATAACACTGAGCATTTCAACGAGTAATGCTCCTGCATACACACCATCTTTTCCATGAATATGGCCGCGGACAGTCAGGCCTCCCGAAGATTCACCGCCGATGAGGGCGTCTGTTTCTTCCATCTTTGAAGAAATGTGCTTAAACCCAACCGGGACTTCATAGCATTTTTCGCCAAAGCTCTCCGCCATTTTATCGAGGCAGTGCGTTGTTGCAACATTACGGACTACCGAACCTTTCCAGCCTTTGAATTCATGCAAATAATAATACAGAAGCACAAGAATATCGTTAGGATGAATGAATGTTCCGTTTGTATCGATCAGTCCGATACGATCGGCATCTCCATCCGTTGCAATACCTAAATCGTAGCCGTCCTGCACCACAATCTGGGATAAATGCATCAGTGTTGAACTGTTGGGTGCAGGCAGCCGACCGCCAAAAAGGGTATCATGCCTGTCATGAATCACTTCAACATTGCACCTACAAGTAAGAAGAATGGTCTGTAAGGTCGTTTTACTTACGCCAAACATTGGATCAAGCAATATATTCAAATTTTTCTGCTTAATAGCGTCAATATTTATTACACTGAGAATACTATCAATGTAACTGTTCTGAGGATTAATTGTTTTGATTAAACCCACATCAAGTGCTTTGGAGTATTCCATTGTCCGAATATCAGATTTATTAATTAAAGAAATTTGGGCTTCAATATCGTCGGTGACTTCCTCGGTTGCATCCCTTCCGCCGGAAGTGAAAATCTTCACACCGTTATACTCCGCAGGATTATGGCTTGCGGTTACCGCCATGCCATAGGAAGCGCCTTCCTTCATCACTTCAAACATGATTAGAGGTGTCGGCGCATCGTAGTCGATTAGACGTATTTCAATTCCTTCAGCAGCAAATACACATGCAATCCATTTTGCCGCAAGGTCAGACAAAAATCTGCGGTCATAGCCAATGATTACCGGATTGTCTTGTTTACCGTCTCTTTTGATGATTTTTACAAGTGAAAGTGATAATATCTCAAGATTATCACGGGTAAAGTCTTCACCGATTATTGCACGAAAACCGCCTGTCCCAAATTTTATCATTTGAACCCCTCCAGTTTTTTTATCTGGGGCTATTTTAGCATCTAAGTTTTAGGTTTTCAAGTATAAATATTGCAAATTGCATAGTTTTTATATTGTATTTACTGTATTTTGGGCAATATGATAGTATTTTAAACAAAAGTACAGGACTGTCACATTGTATTCATTAATTCAAAATGTAATAATTAAGACAGCAAATACGGGACTAATCACAAACATTCTAAAATTATTGATTGGGAGGACATTGATTATGAAAAAGTTAATCAGCGCACTTTTAGCAGTAACGATGATTGCAGGAGTGTTCGGAGGCTGTGCCAGTTCTAACAACGCAGCATCACAGGCACAGAGCAAAACGGATGCCAGCCAGGCAGCTTCACAGGCAACAAATTCAAAGCATGTTACAGTTTACTCTCCTCACCCGGCAGACCCACTGAATGCAGGCATTAAAGAATTCCAAGAGAAAACAGGAATTACAGTTGACTTGGTAGCAGCCGGAACCGGTGAGTTATTAAAAAGAATAGAAGCCGAAAGCGGCAACCCGCTTTGCGATGTATTTTGGGGCGGCGGAGCGGACTCACTTGCGGCATACAGCAAATTTTTCGATAAATTCACACCTGCTGACATGAGCAACATTGATAAGCAGTATGTGAGCAAAGACGGCCTGTGGACAGGTGAATCCCCGCTTCCGATGATTATTATGTATAATAAGAAGCTTGTTAGTGCAAACGATGTCCCTAAGGGCTGGGCAGATTTGATAGATGCAAAATTAAAAGGCAAAATTGCCTATGCTGACCCTGCAAAGTCCGGTTCTGCCTACACAATTCTTTGCACAATGCTGACCGCATTTGGTAAAGACGATGGCAAGGGATGGGACTTTATTAAGAAACTTGTTGCAAACTTAGACGGCAAAATTCTTGGTTCTTCAGGCGATGTTTACAAGAAGGTTTCCGATGGTGAATACAGCGTTGGCTTAACACTTGAAAAAGAAGCAATTAAGTATGTCCAGGCCGGTGCGGATGTTGGTATTGTATATCCGTCAGAAGGTACATCTGCTGTTCCGGATGGTATTGCAGTCATTAAAGGATGCAAGAACAAAGAAAATGCAGAAGCGTTTGCAAACTTTGTCCTGAGCAAAGAATGCCAATCTATGATGTCAACTGATTTCGCCAGAAGATCTGTAAGACTTGATACCGATCCTCCAAAGGGACTTCCTGTAATGAAGGATGTTAAACTTGTAAATTATGATTTTGATTGGGCATCTTCACAAAAAGTTAAAATCATGGATCAGTGGAAAGAAGTTATAGTCGGTTAACCATAAAGACATATTTCAGCACAGAATGTTTCGTGAGTTCCGCAACGACTTAATGAATACGTGCAGGCGTCAATAAGAATACTAGCCGGCGCCTGCACAAAATTATGATGCAGATACATTGTTTAAATTATTTTTGATAATTCTCATTTTATCCATTATCACAAAGCATATCACAGTGAACAGTTTAAAGGGGTTGAGTTGATTGAGCCATAGTGTAAAAATTTGTAATGTAGTAAAAAAATATGATGATTTTATCGCAGTAGATAACATTTCGTGCGAAATTAAGCAGGGGGAATTTTTTACCTTGCTGGGACCTTCCGGTTGCGGAAAGACTACCTTGTTGAGAATGATTGCGGGATTTAACACAATTGACGGCGGAAAAATTTATTTTGATGACAAAGTAATTAACAATATAGATGCTTACAAAAGAGATATCGGAATGGTGTTCCAAAACTACGCAATATTCCCTCACATGACGGTATTCGATAATGTAGCATACGGCCTAAAGGCACGCAAAGTTCCAAAGGATCAGATTGAGCCAAAGGTATTAGAAGCTCTTGACCTTGTTCAGATTAAAAATCTAAAGGATAGAAAACCATCCGAACTTTCCGGTGGCCAGCAGCAGCGCGTTGCGCTTGCCAGAGCGATCGTTATTAAGCCGGGCGTTTTACTGATGGACGAACCCCTCTCCAATTTGGATGCTAAGCTGAGGGTGCAGATGAGAACCATCATTAAGAAGCTGCAAAAGGAACTGAATATCACTACCATTTATGTTACTCATGACCAGGAGGAAGCTCTTGCTATCTCTGATAGAATCGCCATTATAAAGTCCGGACATATTATGCAGATTGATACGCCGGCCACTATCTATAAAAAGCCGCAAAATACATTTGTTGCCGGATTTATCGGCACATCAAATTTTATGGACGCCGCTGTGGTAAAGATTGATGATGAGATGAATGCACAAGTAAAATTCCAATGCGGATTGGAATATTATGTGAAGCTTAAAAAGAAAATTGAAGGTCCGGTTAAAATTTCGATAAGACCTGAGCAATTTATTTTGAATGGTCCTGATGGCAAGGGTATTCCCGGAGAAGTTCAGATGTATACATTCCTGGGTGACTTTGCAAATTATGAAGTTAAACTTGCAAACGGCCAGGTAGTTGAAGCAAATGAATATACGAAAGATATCGATTTTGTGCGCGATATTGGTGATAAGGTATGCCTTGACTTTAATCCCGCAAAAATCAGCTTGTTCAATGAAGAAGGGACGGAGGTATTTTTATGACCGCTGAAAATACTCCCAAAAAAAGTTTGAAAAGTTATTTTAACTTCTGGAATATTGTTAAATACACATCCTTTCTTCTGTTGATCTTATTTTTAGTTTACCCGCTTTTTTCCATTATTTTTCGCAGTTTTTCAAATAGTGATGGTGGCTTTACACTGCAATACTATAAGACGTTTTTCACAAAAGCTTACTACTTCCGCACGCTGCAAAACAGTCTTAAGGTTTCTATCACAACAACTGTTTTGGCAGTAATCATCGGTGTACCGCTTGCTTACATAACAACGCGGTTCAATATATTCGGCAAAAAACTGATTAATATGTTAATCATTATGTCGTTGATGTCACCGCCATTTATCGGAGCATATTCATGGATTATGTTACTTGGCAGAAATGGTTTTATAACCAATCTATTTGCAAAGATAGGCATAACAACGCCGACAATTTACGGGTTTGGCGGAATTATACTGGTGTTCACTCTAAAGTTGTTTCCGTATGTATATTTGTATGTTTCGGGTGCAATGTCGAGTATTGACCGCTCCTTAGAGGAAGCTGCTGAAAATCTTGGTTCAAGTAAACTGAGAAGGATTTTCACCGTTACAATGCCGGTCATTATGCCGACACTGGCAGCAGGTGCCATTATGGTTTTCATGTCGTCTTTAGCGGACTTTGGAACACCGATGCTGATTGGTGAAGGCTATAAAGTTCTTCCTGTTTTGGTTTACGAGGAGTACATGAGTGAAATGGGCGGAAATGCAAATATGGCCGGCGCACTCAGTGTAATCATCGTTTGCTGCTCAACCGCGGTCTTACTGATTCAAAAGTATGTAGTTTCGCGTAAAAACTATGTTATGACTGCAATGCGGCCGCCAATTGTAGAAAAAGTTTCAATGCCAAAGCGCATTCTTTTAACTGCAATTTGCCTGCTTGTTTCTTTCATTGCTTTTTTACCTCAAATCGTGGTTGTAATTACGTCATTTATCAAAACAAGCGGACCGATTTTTGTTAATGGATTTGGCCTTGACAGCTACCAAAAGATTTTTTACAAGCTTTCAAAAAATATTTTGAACACATTCACGTTCTCCATTATTGCTATTATAATAATCATCGTTTTCGGTATGCTTCTTTCATACATTGTGGTAAAAAAGAAGAGCAAAATCACCGGCCTGCTTGATGTTATGATTATGTTCCCTTATGTTATTCCGGGTGCTGTTTTAGGTATTAGTATGCTAGTAGCTTTCAATAAGCCCCCTCTCCTCTTGTCCGGAACAGCAGCAATCATGGTTATTGCGTATGTAATAAGAAAAATGCCATATACTATTCGTTCCAGCAGTGCCCTTTTGTATCAGATTGAACCAAGCATTGAGGAAGCATCCATCAACCTTGGTGTGTCACCTATGCGAACATTCTTTAAGATTACCGCAAGGATGATGGCGCCGGGAATCCTGTCCGGTGCAATTTTAAGCTGGATTACAACCATCAATGAGTTGAGTTCCAGTATCATGCTTTACAGCGGTAAGACCGCAACTATTTCGGTGGCAATTTACACGGAAGTTGTACGTTCGAGCTTTGGTACTGCTGCGGCTTTGGCATCTATCTTAACGATCGCAACGATACTATCGCTGCTATTGTTCAACTGGGTCAGTAAGGGCAAGGTTTCCGTCGTTTAACAACCTGTTTCTTTCAAAAAGATCATAATGTAAGGGAGCAGACAATTTATCTGCTCCCTTTATTGTGTATGAATTGGACGTATTTAAGAAAAAGCATTATAATAATGGCAATGACTTATTAACTGATTTGACGGATGGTGAGAGTATGCGTTCTGAGAAAAAGTTTAAATTCAGTTTCTTTGCAAAGCTTTTCGTTAGTTTTACAGTCATCAGTATTGTCCCTATTTTGATTTTAGGAACACTTACTTACACGATTTCGTCGCGTGTTTCTATGAACAATCTTGAAAGTCAGGCAACGGACACGATTGATAAAGCCACAGCAAGCCTGGAACGTACCATTGACGAGTACAAATCTGCAATATCCTATTTTTGCAATGATAAAGAAATGATTGATATGATCAGTGCGGATAACGTTACAGAAGACAGCCACACAAGTATTTATCAAAAGATGTTTATTATGATGGCAGGCAAGCCAACTACGGTTGCAATGCACCTTATTAAGGCCGACGGAACCTTCAGCCTTTCAACTTCTGTAATACCCGAAGAATACAATGTGAAAAACCATAGTGATTGGGGCGTTTTTCGCAAACTGAACAAAACAGATACTACCGTTGTCTATTCCAACAGGTTTGTTTCACAAAATGGAAAAAATTATTGTATGGCCATTGCGCACAATATTAGAAGTAATGGTAAAATAATAGGATATATCATTGTTGATATTCCGGCAGATGTGTTTCGAACAGCGCTTGATGCGGTAAATCCATCACTTCCAATTAAATTCACGGTTACTGACGAAAATTACTATCTGCTCTATGACGAAATGTTTTTGGGCAAAAATCAAACTTTTTTAGATACGGATTTTAGAAACCGCATTGTCCAGTCACAGCAAAACAGAAAGCTTTACCTGGAAGACCCACAGCGATTCATTACATGGAATACAACGAATGGCCGTAATTCACTCCTTGTCCTATCAGCCATTCCGGTTGAATTGGTGGTAATGAGCAACAACTATATTGCAATTACGACCTTTGCTGTTGCCATTGGCGCAATTTTATTATGTCTGATTATTTTACCTTTTATTATTCACAGCCTGACAAAGCCGCTGAATGCAATCGTTGGAACGATGAATCGAGTGCAGGATGGCGATACTCAAGCACGTGTTGTAATTAAGAACGATGATGAATTCGGGTTTATTGGAACAAGCTTAAATTCAATGTTAGATAATCTTAATGAACTTTTTCAAACAAATCTGGAAAAACAGAATCGCCTGCGTTTGGCAGAATTGAAAGCGCTTCATGCGCAAATCAATCCCCATTTTCTGTACAATACGCTCGACTCCATTAAATGGTTGGCGAAGCTGAATGGCGTTGACGATATTGTTTTGATTGTTTCACAGCTTGGCCGGCTTTTAAAGAACAGCATCAATAATCAAAGAGATTCAGTAAAAATTTCCGAAGAAATGGCGCTCGTAGAAAGTTACCTTTCCATTCAAAAAATACGTTACGGCAACAAATTTGATGTTGATATTCAAGTAGATGAACTCATTAAGCAATGTGTCGTACCCAAACTAATCATTCAGCCAATTGTGGAAAATGCAATTATTCATGGAATTGAAGACAAAATTGGGAAAGCACACCTCACCATTAGGGCTTGGAAAGAAAGCAATAAAATCATCTTTGAAGTAACCGATGATGGCGTAGGTATCAGTGAAGAAGATCTTGCAAATATTCAGTATAAATCACAGCCTGAAAACTTGGGAAATAACAGTATTGGCCTGGCCAATGTAGATAAACGCATTAAACTATACTATGGCAAGGAGTATGGTCTTGGAATTACAAGTGGGGTAAATGTTGGCACAGTCACGCGAATCACCATGCCGTTTTCTGATATTACGCATACCAAAGACGAAAGTGAGCTTGGAAGCGATGATTAAAATTGTTGTTGTTGAAGATGAAGTATTGGTTAAAAAGGGCTTAATTCTGACAACCGATTGGCAAAGATATGGCTGTGAAGTTGTCGGAGAAGCTTCTAATGGGCTCGAGGGAATTGATGTCATTACCAAAATTAAGCCTGACATTGTGATAACAGATGTGAGAATGCCGGGGCTTGATGGAATAAAAATGATTGAGAATGTAAAAGGAGCCGGGGTAAAATCAGAATTTATCATTATTTCAGGATACAGCGAGTTTGAGTATGCACGGCAGGCGGTTAAGCTTGGTGTGCGTGACTTTCTTGTTAAGCCTATTGACGATGAAGACCTTGAACATGCGCTTCAAAACACTTGCAAAGCAGTGCGTGATAAACAGATGATTAACAAGATTCAAAATAAGATGGAAGATATTACAGACAGCCGAGTTATGCTTTTTAAAGAGTACATGATTAATCCGGAAACCGGTGACGATGATTATGTTGCTCGGGCAGTTAAACATATCAGCCTAAATTATCAGCGGGATATCACTGTGAAGAGTGTAGCAGACAGCCTGTTTATCAGCGAAAGCTATTTGAGCCGCTTGTTTAAAATGAAGGTTGGTCAGACATTTGGCGATTACCTCACCTATTACAGAATTAAAAAAGCATGCGAACTTCTCAAAGACCCAAATGGCAAAATTTATGAAATAGCCAATATTATCGGCTACAAAGACCAGCGTTATTTCAGCGTTATTTTTAAAAAGTTAGTCGGAGTTACTCCAAAAGAATTCCGCGATAAATTAAATAGGTAGGTGCAATTATGATAAAAAATATAGTATTCGATATGGGAAACGTTCTTTTAGCATATACCCCGCAAGATTATATCAAGACAGTAACAGATGATGAAATTATTGCAGCAGCCGTTCTTAAAGAATTATTTTATGGGAAAGAGTGGCAGGATCTTGACGCCGGAACCATCACAGAGGAAGATGCTGTTAAGCAGGTAAACCAGCGTATTCCCCAATATGCTCAATACGTTCAAAGCGCAATGGACAATTGGCATTCCGACTTAACGCCGATGCAGGGAATGCCGGAAATTGTGAAAAGGCTGAAGGATAAAAATTATAAAATATATTTGCTTTCCAATACAAGTTTAAGGTTTTTCAAGTATAAGAAAAAGGTTGAAATGTTCCACTGCTTTGATGGATTTATCGTATCGGCTCAAGAAAAATTAGTTAAACCGGACAAAGCAATCTTTGACTGCATTTGCAACAGATACAACCTAAATTGTGAGGAATGCATTTTCATTGATGATTTACAGGCCAATATTGATGGGGCTGCAAGTGCGGGGTTTCACGCGCATTTGTTTACAGGAGCGCAGGAGCTTTCCGACTACTTGGAAAAACAGAAGGTTTTGTAAGACTGACAGTCAATACATATAAAAAATTCCCCCAGTTTGGAAACTCCAAACTGGGGGAATTCTTTAATTCTGTTCTGCCCATAAATTTTCCGGATAAACGCCCGCCGAAATTAACCCCTATTAAGCTACTGTTCAGGGAGTATGCTATACCCGGCAGTCATTATACTACCCGTGCCAATTGATTTGAATGTAAAATTACGCTTTTCTTTAAATCCTATTAAACAGGATTCTTATTTTGAGATAGTTACTATTGTTACCGGCGTTTTCTGAGAGTTAATATAGAAACCGGATGTTATGCCTGCTTCGCCAACTGCTGTTACCTTAAAGAAATAATCCTTGCCAACGGCTTTGACAAATTCAGTTTTAAACGCAGATGAAGTCCCGACAACGAAGGTCGGCTTTGATTCTGCTGTAAGCTTGAAGGTATAAGCATTGCCAGCTTTAACTTTGAATGGATGACTGGTGTCACACTTCACAGTAGGCGAGTTGGCGGCAACTGTTGCAACTAAAAGCTTTACACCGTTTACATAGATGCCGGATCTTGTGCCGGGATTACCGGTTGCAATCAGCTTAAAGTAGTAATCATTGCCGGACACCTTGACAAGCTGAGTATTAAAAATGCTCGCTGTGCCAACAACAAGTGTCGGTATCTGACCGTTTGTGCTTGTAATCTTAAACTGGTACTCACCCTTGACATTAAAATCAGCTACTGTATCACTGACAAATGTTTTGGCCTGTGCAGATGAACCGGATCCAAAATCAAATCCGGAGTTGAAACCAGAACCAGAGCCAGAGCCGGAACTGGAACCGGAATTAGAACTGGAATTGCTTTTCGATTTAATAACCGTAAAGGTTGAGAGCGAAGATGTGGTAAACATACCGGAATAAATTTTATCAGATCTATCATAGGAAATTTGCAACGGCAATTCTTCGGTGCCGTCACTCTTTTGATGAAGAATCTTGTAGGTTGATTTTGAATCATTTTCAAAGGATTTTGGAAATCTAAAACAAATTTGGACGGGAACGTTTAGTGTATGAATTTCTATGATTTTATCCGCTATGACTTTAGAAAGTGACAATTTAAGAGCAAGGACCGCGTCTGGAACTGTTGTACTCACCTGTTCCATTCCCAATTTGACTTCCATCTTATCTTTTTCTTCGCCCGTAATTCCTGCTGCAACAAGCAGCCCCGATATACTTGGTGTCTCAGAAATCTTATTGCTGTCTTTAACGCTAGAATCTACTGTAATAGCGTTAACCGTTTTTGTCACGGTACCATCAGTTATTTTTCTAAGCAAAATTCCAAGTTTTTCAATTGCAGCATTTCCCAAGTCGCTTTGCTGTGCATGATTAAGACCGAAAACCTTTTTAACTACATTTACGATTACTTCTTTATCACCGTCATTAAGAGTTGCAGAACCATTTGGCAGTGCACTAATCGCATCTTGAGCAGCCTTTGTTTGGTCATCTGTAGTGCGCCCAAATTTATAAACTGTGCCATCGCTGTCCGTTAAAGTTTTTGCTTTTGAATCATAAGATAATTCACGAATAATTGTATCATCCTTATTTGCGAGCCACAGGTCGGTAGCATTGATATTGGCAGTTTGGGCGCTTATCTTAGAGAGATTACCATCAGTATACGAATAAGACAAGTATTGCTGATGATCGAATCCATAGCTATCGCTTACCCAGCTGTTTTCTTTAATTTCGTTTCCATCAAGGGTAAACTTTCCACTTTTATCAATTGAAATTATACTGCCGAAAGCAGAACGATATGTACCCATAGGGAATTGGAGTAGTGTTTCCTCGTCAAAAGTATTTTTATTAAACCGAAAGTTCCAATAAAAATATTTTTCTGTTGAATTGGTTTTATTGTTAGCTTGAATTTCAAACTCGGACACATTGCCCAAAATACTCAGTGGTATCTTTATCACGGTTTCATTTGCGGTTGCTGAAACCGGCTGAATAAAAAAAGATTTTTCCACAGTATAGGATGACCTTGTCTCGCCTGTGTATCCATGGAATTCAGAATTTTGGCCTATAGGTACTTTAAGATATAAAAATCCTCTAGAGGAGTCAAGGGATGCATTTGTCTTAAACACACTAAGAACGGAGATTTTAGTATGTCCTCCACTTTGCGATGAGGAAGCTTCTCCCCACCTGTAATCTATAGGAGTGTATGTAACATTATCATAAGAAAAGGAAGCTGTTTTTTCCTTTTTGTCGCGCACAACTATATCTATTGAAGCCTGTTCATAATTTTTATTATCTTTCACACTTACTGTAATAGTAGCAGTGCCAAGGGCCTTGGCTGTTACTGTGCCGCTATTATCTACGCTTATGACTTGTTTATCGCTGGATGTCCACTTGTAGGACAATACCGAATCAGACTCCCCAGTTGCTCTCACAACAATTGTCCTCTTTTCGCCAGTGAACATCAAACTACAATCGTAATTAATCAGTAACTTTTTCCTTTCTTCAGGAACTTGGTAAACCTCAATTAATACATAATAGGACTTTCCGCATGTATCTTTTTCGTCGGTAGCGGTCAGCAAGGTTCTACCTGCTTTTAAAGCAGTGATTACGCCATTCTTTGAAATAGAGACTATCCCATCTGTTGAATCTTTTGGATGCCTGGTAATACTCCATGTAAGCGTATCCTCCACACCCTCTATGTGGAAGCGACGCCTATCATTAACAGGCATCTGCGCTTCACAGTTTGTTGGTCCTACTTCGTAAGAGTGCACGTCATCTTCAGCAAGGGCGGCAGCTGCTCCGCTGTCCATGCTATTTTCCCCCGATGCAAAAGCGGTGGTACTTGTGAATAAGCTAACTACCATTGTGAGCGACAGAATTAATGCTAAGACTTTTTTGTTAATCTCCATTATTTCCTTCTCCTTTAAAAATTTGCCTAAAATCACATACTTTATTAATGGTAAATTACCTATATTTTCCAATTATATGCCTCTTAATTCAGTATGTCAAGGTAAAGCCCTAGTTGCTTTAATGTCAATTATGCAATAAGGATATTTGGGATTCCGAGAAAAATATAACGTTAAGCAACATGCCTGAGTAGTGAAGAAAAAGGAGCGAAGCTTGATTTTCAGCTACTTGAAAAAACAGAAGATTTTGTAAGACTGACAGTCAATACATATAGCAAATCCCCCAGGTTTTGATACTTCAAACCTGAGGGATTTTTTTAATTCTGTTCTGCCCATAAATTTTCCGAATAAACGCCCGCCGAAATTAAGTCTGCAATGGCTTGCTCAACAACAGGCTTATCAAGTCTATACGTTACTCCGTACCATTTATCTTTAGATGTTAATACCCGTACCGATGCCTTTTTACTTTGAATTAAATTATTAACAACGGTCGGTAAAAAGTACTCCGATTTTAGTGGGTCCTCGTTGATTGTACTTTTCAAGAACAAAGCAAACTGGTTTTGCAGTTCCGTAATAATACTGGGTGTGAATCCCCAAAGATTCATAGAAACTACACTGTTGTTCGGAATAGAAACCCAATTTTCGCCATCTTCCGTAAATTGCGCTTTGCCCATGCGCTTTTCAATATGGGTACGCTCGACAATATTGTTTAAAATGCCATTTTCCACAGCACATACGCCGCGTGCAACATGGCCGTTTTCGGTCAGTGTATTATTCAGAATATAGCCTACCATGCCATATCGGTACATTCCATCATCCTGTGCCGTTAACAAAAAATTATAGATTTTCTGAAATGCCTCTCGGCCATAATAATCATCTGCATTGATTGCTGCAAACGGAGCGTCTATCAAATCCCGGCAGGCGAGCACTGCGTGCCCTGTTCCCCATGGCTTTGTCCGGCCATTCGGAACTGAAAATTCTTTTGGAATATCATTAATATCTTGGTAAGCGTATTCAACATCAATCATTTTAGATATTCTATTTCCGATGATATTCTTAAAATCTTCTTCAATCTCTTTTTTAATGATAAAAATTACTTTTTTAAAGCCCGCATGTATTGCATCATAAAGGGAAAAATCAATTATAATTTCACCATTCTTACCCACTGGGTCTATCTGCTTTAAGCCGCCGTACCGGCTGCCCATTCCCGCCGCCATAACCACTAATATTGGTTCTTTCATATTTACCTCCACTACAAATGCGTATCATTTCTGATATACATTATGCAATAAATACAGCCATATTCAAATATCAAATCGTTTGCTATGTTTGCACAATTGTGGATTTTGTATGATAAACAATGCCGCTGCTTCAAGCTATTTATATTGCGTGTTGGGTGCTTGTATTCGTGACTTGACGGATGCACTGTATTCAGACGGGGACATATTAGTGATGACTTTAAAGCTACGGGAAAAGTAATATATGGAAGAGTATCCCAAGTATTCAGATATTTCTGTAAAGTTATTTCTTCCTTCACGAATCATCTGTTTGGCAACCTCAATTTTCATCTGAGCAAAATATCTCATTACTCCACAGTTGGTTTGGTCGTGGAATAATTTCTGCAGATGGGAACGTCCGATTATGATATTACTGCAAATATCGTCAAGGCTAATGTTCTTTTGCAAATTTTGTTCCAAATATAGAATGGTACGATTGACAATATCCAACTTAGATTGTTCGTGAAATGAAGTTGTCGTCTTATTTTCGCAATTCTGTTTCTCATCTTTTCTTATAATTTGTATAAAAAGCTGCTCTAAATATAGTTTAATTAGCTGCTCGCAGCCAAAAGCAGTTTCTCCTGAGCGCTTTTTCAGATACAGAAGGTGAGGCTCGTCCAGCGGAGATGAATAAGCATAATTCGCTTCAAGGATAACTTTTGAGATTAAATCCCGTTCTTCGTTTCCAATACTAAATCGTGCATTTTCGAAATAACTCATTGCTTTGGACGCACATTCAAAAGACATTACAACCAAATTGGGTGCAATTATGCCGTTGGTACGCAGGTTGTGAAACTCCATTGGTTTGTGGAAAATGATATTGCCTTGTTTTAGATGATGTATATTTGTACCAGCTGTAACTGTAATTTCACCTTTGTCAACATAGAGAAACTCCCAAAAGTTATGAGCTTCTCCGGGGAAAAAGAAGTTGTTTGTATACTCAAAATAGTGGACAGATACAATATGATTAATAACTATTTTTTGAGATAATAGTGTCTTTTCGTAATCCATGGTTGTGCCTCCGATATTCTTAAGATATTTCTGAAATATCAGTTGAAAACATCATAGCGGTATTTTTGCCCGATTGTCAAGTTAAACATGAATAATAGACCATGTTTTCTGGTTTTGGAGCAGGAGAAAAGCCTTGTAAGCACCGAACTTACCTCGAAAGTAAAATAGCTGAAAATGCCGGTGAAAATCAACCCACAAATGCTAAATAATATCTGCTATAATTACAGGTCTAAATGCTGCATCAACACCAAACTTCAATCCACATATTGTATGTCTTTCCTATTAATGATATAATTATCAGCATACTAACTTTACATAAAATATAAAATAGGAAAGCTGGTTTGCAATGTTAGCCTATAACTTACTCATTTTATCGATTATTGCCTTAGGTATATTGATTTGTGAAATTAAAAAGAGCCGGCGCAACGACGCGATTTTTCTTTGTATCACTGCGGTAGGTATGATAGTATTATCCTCCTTACGGGCGAACACTGTGGGTATTGACTACAAGCAGTATGCAGCTTTTTTCACACAGGTTCACGACGGGGGCTGGTCGTTTCTAATCAGCTCTGCAAATGGATATCGGATTGAGCCCGGGTACAGTCTGTTGAACTACCTTGTATCCCTATTTACCGGAGATGTCCGTATCTTTATGCTGGTAATTTCCGTGATTATGGTGGGTTTGATTGCTCTTTTGCTGTACAAATACTCCCCCGTTCCATGGGTTGGCATGTTTGTATTTGCCAGCTTCGGCTTCTTCGGAAATTCGCTCAGCTTTCTCCGTCAGTCGATTGCCATTACCATATTCTTATTTGCAATCAGGTTTTTAAAAGATAAAAAGTTCCTGTCTTATCTTTTGATTGTGCTTTTGGCTGCCAGTTTCCACAAGGCCATGTTGATTATGATTCCGATCTATTTTATTGCCCATATTAAAGTAAACTGGAAATCACTTTGTACATATGGCGGTTTAACTGCACTTGTTATGATTTGTTCCTGGCCATTATTCAATTTCGTAACAAAATTCGCCTTTCAATATTACGCCACACAAGAAGGCATGTACTATATGAACGGCCGCGACTGGCAGACGGCGGCGGTACCGGTGATTACGACAGTAACCACACTTATCCTGAAAAAGTTCATCTTACAGCGTGACCCGAAGAACGTGGTGCTGATTAACTTTTCCATTTACTCCGGGCTGCTGTATATCATGACCTGCCAGCACTTCCTATTCCAGCGCTTTGGCATGATTTTCTTCACTTCTGCCATTCTGCTCATCCCAGAACTTCTTGCCAGCGTTGGCGTGGACAGTGAGGAGTCGGAAACGCTGAGCAATTTGGATACTCTGAAAACCTACAAAAATAAAGAGCAAAAGAAAAAAGTACTTCAGGAGCGCCGTCAAATTAAAAGCACACAGAACTTACATAAATATATATATTATTATGCGACTGCCACCGTACTGTTTATTGGATTCCTGTACAATATTTGGATACTATTGCAAAACCGAATCAACCTAACTCCTTATGTGACTTTTTTCACTCAAAAGTAAACCAGGTTTTGGGATTATTCTTGGTCTTCACTATATGTATACAGTCTTATATAATTCAAGCAACAAACCGCACCAAATAGCTTTATATAGCTATCTGATGCGGTTTTCTTTGTTTAAAGTGTTGCCTTTAAGCTGGTGGTAAAGCTACCTTTTACTTAGGAGTTATACTTTCTATTAAAAGAAATCCATAATGAAGTTTGCCTTTTTATAAAATACTCTCCCGATTTTTTCAGTGCTGGTATATATTTTTATAGATTCCAGCTCTTGTACTTCTTCCGGAGAATATGCTCCTATCATACACCTGCTAAAATCACCGATGCTCAGTTCTGCCTCCGGTTGTTTTTCACTAATAGACACACGCACTGCCCTGCCCTCTGCAAAATCGACCTCAAAGCAGTCATTGTTCTGCTCAATTATATTGTCGCTGATTTTAATTGCAATCGTTCCGCTGCCACGATATTGTGCCATTTCCAGCACCTTTTTCACATTCACCACGCGAGCCATGCCATATAAGCATATTTCACGGCTGCACGGATACAGCACCCACTCTGAAATATAAGGTATTATATTGATGTTTACCGGCAAAGAAAATGTGATGCGATCATAATAAGCTTTAAACACAAGTGCATGGTTCAGCAATCCTTTTAAACCATCCATATCACTGAAAAAGAACTGATCGCACTTCATCTCAAAAGACGCCCCTGATTCAACCTTATAAAAAGACATTACACCCTTTGCCTCGCCGGATTGATTTTTATAAACATAGATGTAATGACCGTCCTTTGCCGGATTAGCGTCGACTGCCCAGCCATAATCATAATCTTCACGCGCTACCATTAAATTGTATCCCTGCTTGAAATCATCGTATACTTTTTTTATATCTTCTAAATAATTCCCGCGTTCCACCAAGTATGCCTCACCGCATACATCAAAACGCTTAAACGCCTTTGTACTGATGGAATAGCGTATCTGTTCACTGCAAAGCTCGTATCCAAATTTTCTATAGTATGCGGTTGAAAAGGGGTACAGATACGAAAAAGTGAAACCTTCGTGATACATATTTTTTAGCGAAGCCTGAAAACATGCATTGATGACACCCTTTCTGCGGTACTGCGGCAAACAGGAAACTCCGCCGATACCTGTCATTTTGCACAGGTTTCCATCAAATTGAATCTTATAGGGAAGCGCAGAGAAAACGCCCATCATATTTTCATTTTCGTCAAAAGCAGCCCATTTTTCCTTGAAAAAGTGCTCCATTCGGTCCGGCATCTTTTGCAGTTCCTGAGGGGGATTTTTATCCGGTGTTGAAGTATCTTTTAACTCAAAAGCAATATAAAACAGTTCATCGGTTCGCTTAGCCTCGTTCTCATGAATTTTTCTTACATACAATTTGATTTCCTCCTTTAATCCGCTGTACACAGATAGGTTACAACGCAACAAAGGGGCTTCCTGCTTCGGAAGTCCCTTTGTCTCTGCCACCCGAGCAGTCTCTGTTCTTCTTGTCAACTTCCTTAAAAGATTTTATCACAGTTGCAAACTATTTGCGAATTAAATTTTTCTCCTGTGCCGACCTTTCCAGGTTTTTATCCATTGTCTGTGTCATATTGTCGGACTGCATGATTCCCATGACACATGCCCCCACAACCGGCTCATATTTGGCGCTGATGATATTGACATTGGGAGCGGACTGTTTGATAAGTTTTTTTACCATTACATTCAGCCTGTTATGCTCCCCCTTGAAAACACTGCCGGCCAAAACAACGTCCACATGAGAAAGCAGCATATCCATTCGGTTTAATCCGGCAATTATATAATTACTCATTCTAATCGCAAATTCATCCAGCAATTGCTGTGTCACAACATCCCCGTCCTCCGCAAGATCAACAATCTGTGGAACTAAAGGAATAATGCTGCCCATAAAGCCGCTGTTTGTCACAGATTCATGAAGCAAATCATCTATGGTTTGTTCACCGGAAAAATCCATAAACAGCTTAGTTAGTTTGGTAGGAGGGCAAAAGCCCAGACGTGCATCAAAAACTTTTCTAAGCGCTCTTTGTGCCAGTGCACTGCCACCCTGCATGCCGTCTTCAATATAATATCCAAGTACAAACAGGCCGCCGTCCGGGCTTATTACCGCACCGTTCAAACCTGTTCCGGCGCACAGAATCGCACCACTGGTGTTTCTTGTACCGCCGTACATTGCAATCAGACAATCGTTATATACCCTGACATTTTGAACTCCAGTGGCTTTGCGCAGCGCGATTTCAAGCGGTGGGGTATCCTCCGGCCAATCCAGTCCGGTAATTCCCGCAACAACGCAATCGATATCCTCCGGCTTAATTTGTGCCTGCTGCTCTGCTAATCGAACAGCATCAGCAACAAAAGACATTGCATAATCCAACCCGTCTTCAGGATAGTAAGCTCCTTTCACAAAGCTGGTACCGCAAATTACGCCTTCAGCATTCATGATTGCCGCAGCTGTCTTCGTCCCACCTTGATCAATTCCTAAAATGTAGTTCAAAAGGTTCCCTCCAATATTTCATAGGATGCGGCAATTTCCACGCTCCACGAAAGAATTATTTATTGGCGCTTTCAAGAATCTCTTTAAGCGTCGCATCGAGTTTGTCAGCAAGCGCCGGACAAACATCTGCAGCCTTGCTCTTGCCGTTTGTAACATTCGTTAATTCATTTTCCAGTAAATTATGGATTTGACCGGATCCTGTGATTAAATGCTCAACATCCTCTACTCCATATTCCAATCCACCGGTGATAACGTTTTTCAGTTCCATAGGCTCAACATCTTTAAAGTAATTATAATATGTGTCAAGCGCCAGCGTACTTGAAGGAGGATTGCCTTCACTGTATTCGATCATTTTCTTCTGCATTTCCGGTTCTGCCATAAAGGAGATAAATTTAAAAGCTTCCTCTGGATGCTTTGACCCTTTTAAAACAAAATACGGGTCGGTGAACAATACATCTCTTGCTTTTTCATTTCCGCCAACCGGGAGTGCTGCCACGCCAACACGGAACGGCAGATCATTCAAGCCGGAAAGGCCCCATGCGCCTTCCACTTCCATTGCAATTCTGCCGGTAAGCAGCGGATCAGTGTCGTTGCTGCCGGTCATCGCCTTTAAAGCGGCCGGATTTGGGCAAACGCCGTCTACAAACGCAAGATCGGAAATACGTTGATACGCAGCAATCACATCGTCTTTTGCCATGTTGCTGCTGGCGGCATAACCTTTTTTCTCACTATCCATATTGAACAAATGAGGTCCAAAATACTCAGTATCCTGCAGTGGGCTTTTTGCACTCCAGTCCCACTCCAGCCCATAAATCGCATTGCCGCCCTTGCCAGACGTCAATTTTTTTGCATCTTCAACCATTTTGTCAAATGTCCAACTCTTGTCGGTATAATCTGAAGGCGGATACGCTACGCCTGCTTTATCAAAAAGATCTTTATTATAGATAAGAACGCTGGTAAAGGTGTTAAGCGGAATTCCGTATGTTTTTCCGTCCACAACCGCGGTTTCCATAACATTTTCCGGAATGCCAAGCTTTTCATAGTCAAACTTGTATTTTTCAATATAAGGCGTTAAATCCGTAAGGAGTCCTTTGCTGTAAAAATCCATGAATCCCATCAACTGAACATGTGTAGTTATATCCGGTGCGGTGCCGGAAGCGATAAGGGTTTGCAGCTTCGAATCAAACTGGTCATAGGGCACTGCGATAACATTAACCTTTATATTTGGGTTTCTACGGGTAAATTCATCGCCTAATTTGTCAAAATACGCCTTATCCGGTGAGTTAGTCTGCATAATCGTAATGGTTACCGGTTCCTCACTTTTGCCCCCCGCCGCCTCTGTGGTTTTTCCAGTACAGCCACTCATCATGCCCGCAGACAAGAGCGCTGCCATTGTAGCCGCCGTGACTGATTTTAAAATTTTGTTCATAATAAAAGCCTCCTTCATATAATTACATCATAAATAGACTGTTATTCTTTAATACCGGTTGTCACTATTCCTTCAACAAAGTAACGCTGACAGAAAATAAACAGAAGAATACATGGTAATGCCGAATAAAGCGCTGCAACCATCATCGTATTCCAGGGAGGAAGTCGGAACTTGGATGTTAGACTGGACAGTAGGATCGGCAGTGTATACTTATCCATACTGCTTAAATAAATTACCGGGCTAAGCAAATCATCCCAGCTCCACATGAATGAAAAGATTGCTACCGTGGCAATTGCTGTCTTGGACAATGGAAGTGCAATTGTGAAAAAACATCTAAATTCACTGCAGCCATCAATTCTCGCAGCCTCAAACAGTTCATTGCTGATGGAGCCAAAGAACTGCTTGAGAAGAAAGATCATATAAGCAGAGCCGAAAAAGGAAGGAACAATCAGCGGAAGATATGTATTTACCCATCTTAAATTATTAAACAATATATATTGCGGAATCATCACGGACGGGTAAGGAATCATCAAAGCTGACATTACAAGCATAAAAAGAATATTTTTGCCGTGCGCATTATAGCGGGAAAATCCAAAAGCCACAAGTGAAGAGGAAATAATTGTTCCCACCACAATAAAAAACGAAACAAACAAGCTGTTTAAAAAATAAGGAAGATAGTTCAGTTTATCAAAAACAGTAATCAAATTAGCAAAAACAAGTTGATGAGGTATAAAGGTAGGTGGATATTGAAAAATTTCTGAGGCTGGCTTCAGCGCTGTCGTAACCATTGTAAAGATAGGCAAAAGCATAATACAGGACAGGCAAACCAAGATTAAAAACACAAGGATAGACATAACCCGGGTTTTTGTTTTGTTGCCGTAGCGAACATATCCCTCCTTCAATTATTTTCACCTCCTTGATAATAAACATAGCGATTGGAAAACTTAAAGATAAACCATGTAATGAGCATAACTGCAATTAAAAGCATCCATGAAAGTGCGGAAGCATAACCCATTTTGAAATTCACAAATGCATTTTGATAAATATTGAACACGTAGAACATTGTTGCATAATGCGGCCCACCTTTTGTCATAACAAATGCCTGAGTAAACACTTGGAAAGAATTGATGAGCCCGATAATAAGCTGGAAAAGGAAAATGGGCGAAATCATTGGCAGAGTAACATTGCGCAGACGGTCAAACCAGTTGGCTCCGTCCAGCACCGAAGCCTCAATTAGGGACCTCGGAACCCCTTGCAGCGCGGCAAGGAAAAGTACCATTCCTTCCCCCGTCGTCCACAGGCTCATGATGATAAGAGATGGAACCGCCCAATTTTCATCCATCAACCATAGTGGGCCTTCCACATTCATCAGGGAGAGCAAATAATTGGCAATTCCGAACTGAGGGTTAAAAATCCAACTCCAAAGCAGAGAAAGTGAAACACCGGAAATCATACTTGGCAAATACATGAATGTTCGAAATGCACCCTTACAAGCTACGTTTGCATTTAATAACATTGCAAAAATAAGAGAAAGTAAAAGTCCAATGGGAACGCTGAGCAGAGTATAATAAAGTGTTACTTTAATTGAAGTTGCAAAAATCGGATCTTGAAACGCATAAATGTAGTTTGATAACCCCACAAAATTTGGAACATGGGTTGCATCATAGTCTGTCAAACTAAAGTAAAACGAGGAAGCAATCGGATACAAGGTAAAAATCAAGAATCCAATAATCCACGGAGAAATAAAAAGAAAGAAATTTCGGTTTTGTTCCTTTTTACTCAAGATATCATTCCTTTCATTGTAAAGTGGTAATACAAGAAGCGCATTGTTGTGTGTATCGATTTACAATTTATAAATATTTTATACCACAGACACATATGAATGTCAATAGATTTTACCAAAACAAGGCATAAATTTATAATAATAATGGTAATATTTCTATTATTCTATTCTCTGTCTTGACATTTCAAAAGAGTTTGTTATACTATATTTATCGATTTACACCATAATAATCCAGCTTATTCTCTACTTAGGATGTGGTTATATGCCTACAATCTCCGAAATCGCCCAAAAAGCAAACGTTTCCAGAACCCTTGTTTCAAGGGTTCTGAATAACAAATCCGGCGTTAGCCCGGAAAACCGCGAACGTATTCTCGCCGTAATAAAAGAATGCAATTATGTTCCCAATGCACTGGCTCGTTCCCTTGTAATGCAAAAGACGCAAACCATTGGTGTTGTGATGGACGATTTGTGCGACAGCTTTTTCTTTGATTTGATCTCCGGATTGCAAGACTCGGGGGAACTGCTGGGTTACAATGTACTCTTTTGCAGCGGTCGCAGCAACATGGATATTAAACTAAAATATGTTGACTATTTTGCCCAAGGAAGAACCGATGGTGTAATTGCCTACGGCAGTAATCTAGTGGATGTTCAGCTTTTTCGCGACCTTGTATTAAAAGCCCCTAATTTTGTGCTGATTGAGGGTGACTTGCCCAATATTAAGATCAACAATGTCCAATTAAACAATTTCAGCGGCGCATACAGGGCCACTGAGCACCTGATAAAAATGGGTTATCATAAAATTATACATCTCACAGGCGACATGAACTACAAAGTTTCGCTGGATCGATTAAATGGTTTTGTAAAAGCAATGCGGGATTATTCCATACCTATTGAGCAAAACACGATTGTTTATGCTGATTTTGATGAGAAAATGGCTTATGAGCAAATGAACAAGTTGATTATAGACGGTAATATTCCGGACGCCTGCTTTGCCGGCGCAGACAAAAATGCTTTTGGTGTAATTCGCGCTATGTATGAGCACAATCTAAGTGCGCCATCCGACATCGCGATCATTGGCTTTGACGGTGATGAGCCGTCTACCCGTGACATTGTATTCCCTCAACTGACCACCATGCGCCAGCCCTTGTATGACATGGGCTTCGAAGGCATGAAGCTGCTCGTCGATTTAATTGAAAACCCTCAAACAGAACCCCAGACCAAGATTTTTGAGCCGGAGTTTGTCATAAGGGATACCTGCAAGTAATCTTAATGTATGCATTTTAGAACACGCTCTAACAAGAGCGTTTCTATTTTCAAAATTTGTGTATCGATTTACAACCTATTTTTTAAATTAATTTTGAAAAGGAGTAATTAATTATGACTGAAAGAGGCTTAAAAATTGCGACAATTGGAGGAGGTTCCAGCTATACGCCGGAGTTAATCGAGGGATTCATCAATCGCTACGCCGAGTTGCCTGTCAAAGATATTTACTTGGTAGACATTGAAGAAGGAAGAGAAAAGCTCGAAATTGTATCCGCACTGGCGGAAAGAATGGTCAAAAAAAGCGGCATTGATATGCGTATCCACCCAACGCTTGACAGAGATGAAGCACTGAAAGATGCGGACTTTGTAACCACACAATTTCGTGTAGGACAGTTGGAAGCCAGAATCCGTGATGAAAAAATCCCTCTGCGCTATAATGTAATTGGTCAGGAAACCACCGGAGCCGGCGGTTTTGCCAAAGCTCTGAGGACAGTCCCGGTTATTCTTGATATCTGTAAAGACATGGAGCGCCTCTGCCCCAATGCGTGGCTTATCAACTTTACCAATCCCTCGGGACTGGTAACCGAGGCTGTTCTAAAATATACAAATATAAAAGCAATTGGTCTGTGCAATGTTCCAATCGGCATGATGAATGATATTGCGGAAAAATATAAGGTATCCATTGACAAAGTGTTTGTTGACTTTGTCGGCATTAACCACTTGCTGTGGGGGCAAAAAGTCACAGTGGAAGGCAAAGACGTTACTGCTGAGTTGGTAGAGGCCGCCTCCAAAGACACCGAACAGGAAATTATGGCAAACATTCCAGATATTAAAGTCGCATCCGCGTTTATGGAATCGCTCAATATGCTGCCTATCGGCTATTTGAAATATTACTACCTCACCCCTGAAATGTTAGAAGAGTGTGTGAAAGACGCAAAGAGCAAGGGCGTAAGAGGCGAGGTTGTTAAAAAGATTGAAAAGGAATTATTCGAGCTCTACAAAGATCCGAATCTTTCAATTAAACCACCGCAACTGGCCGAAAGAGGCGGCGCACATTATTCCGATGCTGCGTGCTCTCTCATCAATTCCATTTACAACAATAAGGGCGACATGCAAATTGTAAATATTCGCAACAACGGCACCAACCAGGACTTGCCGGATAACGTTGTTATTGAGCGCAACTGTATTATTGACAGTCAGGGCGCGCACCCGTTGTCATTAGGCCACACACCGCTGAAGGTAAGGGGCCTGTTACAGGTTGTAAAAGCCTATGAAGAGCTGACCATCGAAGCAGCGGTACACGGAGATTACAGCTCCGCACTGCAAGCCCTCACCATTCACCCACTGATTCCATCCTCTACGATTGCTAAAAATCTACTGGATGATATTATTCGGGAAAACAGAGATTATCTGCCAGAATTCAAGGACTTAAATATTTAATCGTTCAATCAAGTTTATCATGGCAAAATTTAGGCCGGATGTTTCGTTTTACGAAATGTCCGGCTCTTTTTGCTTTTATAAACAAACTTTTAAAGTTTAGTTTTGAAAATATTTGTCTTTTTAATATAAATTACTGCTTTTTGTTTTATAAGTATTTATGGAGAAACTATAAAACAGCCGATTTTTAATTTTCGTTTTCCTCTTGTATCCGAATCATGCGGTAGCCTACCCCGATATGAGTTTGAATATAGACAGGTTCAGATGTGTTTTTTTCAATTTTTTTACGAAGAGTTGCCATAAACACGCGAAGAGAAGGTATATCATACTCGGATGTATTTACCCATACCTCGCGCTGCATGTAGTTGTGTGTCAGTACTTTACCAACGTTTTTTGCGAGCAGGCAAAGCAGCTTATACTCGATTGGCGTAAGATGGATTTCCGTATCGTCCACAAACACACATCCGGCGGCATAGTCAATTTTGAGCCCACCGTTTTGGAATACTGCCGAATTTTTTGCTGCTGCACTGTTATCGTAGTTCATCTTGCGAACTGCCACACGGATACGAGCTAATAACTCATCTATACTGAAAGGTTTTGTCAAATAATCATCTGCCCCTGCGTCCAGGGCATCAATTTTATCTTTATCCTCACTTCTGGCACTTACGACAATGATAGGGTTATTTATCCATGAACGAACTTTTATAATGATATCCACACCATCCATATCAGGCAGTCCCAAATCCAAAATTATAACATCCGGGTTTGCCGATACAGCCTGTAAAATTGCGGATTCTCCTGTTTCAGCCGTATGGAAGGTATAGCCATTTGCTTTCATGGTGGTGGTCATCAGGTTCCGCACTGCTTTATCATCTTCTACAATTAGAATTGATGTCTTATTCATGATTTGCTACCTCCCGTACTTGTAAAGTAAATCCAAAAATGCTTCCCTTTGGATTATTATCTTTTACATATATTTCGCCCCCATGGGCGTTTACGATTGATTTACACAAAGAAAGTCCAAGTCCAAGTCCCCGCCGGTTGTCCCCAATACTGTTGTTAGCAGTAAAGAACATATTAAACAATTTCTCCTTTTCCTCATCAGGAATTCCATTTCCGTTATCCGCAACCTCAATCACGACCATATTTTCCTTACGAAATGCGCTGATAATAATAGCGGAACCTGGGTCAGTATATTGAACCGCGTTGTCTACCATGTTGATTATAACTTGAATAATCAGTCTAACGTCTACATAAGCCATTAACAGGTCGTCGCAGATATTAACCGAGATCCGGTGTTCGCTCGCCTTGCGGTTCACATGCCGCAGAGCTTCTGTAATAATTTCTTCGATTAATTCCGGCTGCATTTTGATGCTCATGGTTCCGTTATCAATTCTGGTAACGGATAACAGATTTTCAACAAGATTAATGAGCCACATGGAATCATCATAAATATCTTCATAAAGCTTATGCCTTGCGGCAGTATCAATCAATTTCTCATCCTTTAACAATACGCTGGCATTACCGGAAATACTGGTCAACGGGGTGCGGAGATCATGCGAAATAGCACGCAGCAGATTGGCACGCAAGCGCTCTTTTTCCGATTCCATGGACGCCTGCTTTTGTGCTTCGTTCAAATTGTATTTTTCCACCGCAAAGGCAATTTCCCCCAGCATTGCGGAAAGCAAACTATTTTCAAAAGGTTCAATCTGCTCCTCATTTTTCATAACAATTCCAATAACGGCAAAGACTGTTTCGTGGCTGCGGATGGGGAGGTAAAAAGCTTTTGCACCGGGAAGCGTGTCTGTGCCGATTCCAGCCGGTTTTCTGTTCTTAAATACCCACGCTGCAACTGCCTGTTCATCCGCATCAGTACAGATATCTTCCCATTTTGTATCTTTTTGCGGATAAAAGGTCAATGGTTCCGACAAAGCATCTTCATGCACAAGGTAAAGTGCGAAGGGTTTATCCAGAAGTTTTATCAGCTGCTGTGAGGCTTCTGAGATGATATCCGACATATTCTTTGTACGCTGAAGTTTTCGGCTTGCCTGTAAAAGCACCTCTGTGCGATGCGCCTGCATGGCTGTCTTTTTCGCCTGATTTTTCACTCTCATAGTCAGTGTGCTGGTGATCAACGCGGCAACCAGCATCACCAAAAAAGTGATGGGGTAATCTGCGCCATAAGCGTTCAAAGTAAACTTAGGCTCAGTGAAAAAAAAGTTGACCAGTAAAACGCCAATGACAGAAGACAGGATACCGTAAAATCGCCCTTTTGTTTGGTTCGAAATCAATAATACACCCAGAATATAGATTGTAATGATGCTTGATTCACTTACACCAAGATTATCAAACAAAATTCCGATGATCGTGCAAAGCAGCATGATACCGAACGTTTTTACGAAGTCGAGTAAACTCAGCTCAGACAGAGGTAATTTAATATTGATTTCCTGCCGATATGGCGGTAAAGTATCGGGAATAATATATACATCTACATTAGGCGCAAGCGTGGCAAGGCGCTCAACCAGATTGCTTTTGGGGTGAAAAAGACTGGGTTTATTATTCGAACGGCCTATCACAATTTTTGAAATGCCGCTGACTTTGGCATATTCGGAAATTTGGTAAGGAATATCTTCTCCATAAACAGTCGCAATTTTGGCTCCAAGCTGTTCGGCTAATTTCAAATTTTGCCGTAGTCTGCTCCTATTTTCATCGTTTAGTTCCTTGGTGTTGGGAGTTTCTACAAACAGAGCGGTAAAAGTAGCACGAAAGGCATTTGCCATGCGCGCCGCTGTACGGATAACCTTAGCATTGGATGGCGAACTGGATAAGCAGATTAAAATATGTTCCCCTCTATAGTACTCACTGCTTTTAGTGGAAAGGCGGTTGTGTTCCGCCACCCTGTTCACCCGGTCAGCAGTGCGCCGCAAGGCAATTTCCCGCAAAGCCACCAAATTATCACGAATAAAAAAGTTTCCTAAAGCCTTTTGAGCTTGGCTTTCTTTATAGATTTTCCCTTCACTCAAGCGGTTCATTAGTTCATCCGGCTCAATATCCACCAGCTCAACCTGTTCCGCATTGTCAAATATGCGGTCGGGAATTCTTTCCTTAACAACTACATGAGTAATGGATGCCACAATATCATTTAGGCTTTCCAGATGCTGTACGTTCACTGTGGTATAAACGTCGATTCCCGCACGCAAAAGTTCTTCTACATCGCTGTAGCGTTTGGTGTTGCGGCAGCCAACGGCGTTCGTGTGGGCCAGTTCATCCACAATAATCAGTTGGGGATTTCTGGCTAGAGCTGCATCCAAATCAAATTCGTTTAAAACAATTCCCTTGTAAGTTACTTTGAGGGGCTGAAGCTTTTCCAGTCCCTCAAGCAGCGCCACAGTATCCGGGCGGGTATGCGGTTCCACATAACCCACCACAACATCGGTTCCCAGTTTCAATGCGGTTTGCGCGGCGTCGAGCATGGCATAAGTTTTACCCACACCCGCGGCATAGCCGAAAAATACTTTCAGTTTACCTTTTTCACTTTTTTTCTCAGATTTATTGATTTTGACCAAAAGCTCATCAGGATCTGGCCGATTTTCGCTCATGCCATTCACCTCATTTATTTCAAGGTTCCATCAAGTGCAAGGTTCACTTCCAGCACATTCACGGTTTCTTCTCCGAAAACACCCAACAACTTCTTATTGGTATAGTGTAGCATAATTTCATTCACTTTGTCAGCAGAAATGCCACGTGATTTTGCAATTCGCTCGATTTGATATTGCGCGGCGGCGGGCGAAATGTGAGGGTCCAGCCCACTGCCGGAACAGGTTACCAAATCCACAGGAATAGGAGTATTTCCCTTATCGGGATTTGCGGCCTTAATTTTTTCCACACGCTGTGCAATCAGCGATTCATATTCCTTGCTTGCGGGGCTTAAATTGGAAGGAGCGGCGTACATAAGCGTATTACCGTTTTTATCCTTAAAAGTGCTTACATCTACTTTCATAACACGTCCCCACATGTATTGGTTGCCGGTGAACTGCTGAGCTAACAGTTCACTGCCGTATTTCTTTCCGTTCACCTCAATAATACTGCCGTTTGCCTGCTTTGGGAAACAAAGCTGTGAGATTCCCGTAACAGCCAACGGATAGATTACACCGCAAATGAGTGTTAAAATCAAAAGAAAAATCAGCGCTTTTGGCGCAAGTGATTTAATGGATTTCATCATAGTCATTAACCCCTTCCGGCTTATACAAGCCCAATTGCAACAATCAGCATGTCAATCAGTTTAACTGCGATAAACGGTGCGGTAATGCCGCCAAGTCCGTAAACCAGCAAGTTGCGGGAAAGCAGTTTGCTTGCTGTTACTTCCCGATATTTTACACCCTTTAATGCAAGGGGAATCAGAGCCACAATAATGAGAGCATTGTAGATGATTGCCGAAAAAATCGCGCTTTCCGCGCTGTGAAGCCCCATGATATTGAGGGCTGCCAACCCCGGATACATGCCCATAAACAGTGCGGGAATAATGGCAAAATATTTAGCGAGGTCATTTGCTATGCTGAATGTTGTAAGTGAGCCTCTGGTCATCAGCAATTGTTTGCCGATTCGCACAATGTCAATCAGCTTGGTGGGAGAGGAATCCAGGTCAACCATGTTTCCTGCTTCCTTTGCGGCCTGTGTGCCGGTATTCATGGCAACCGCTACATCCGCCTGAGCGAGTGCGGGAGCGTCGTTTGTCCCGTCTCCCGTCATGGCAACCAGATGCCCCTGCTGCTGAAAATCACGAATCATTTGCAGCTTGCCCTCTGGGGTAGCTTCCGCTAAAAAGTCATCCACTCCCGCCTCAGCGGCAATAGCGGCTGCGGTCAGCGGGTTGTCACCCGTGATCATAATCGTTTTAATACCCATTTTACGTAGGTCGGCAAACTTTTCTTTTACGCCCTGCTTGATAATATCTTTTAAATGGATCACGCCCAGAACTTTGCCGTTTTTAGCGACGACGAGAGGTGTGCCACCCATATTTGATATACGTTTGACCGCTTCCTCACATTCTTCGCTATAGGTGCCCCCTTTTTCAATTACATAGTTTTTAACTGCATCCGCAGCCCCTTTACGGATTTCATTCCCTGAAAAGTCCACACCGCTCATTCTTGTTTTTGCGGTAAATGGGATAAACTGCGCATTTAGATCGCTCATATTTCTACCGCGAATTCCAAACTGTTCTTTTGCAAGAACAACCACGCTTCTGCCTTCCGGAGTTTCATCGGCAAGGGAGGAAAGCTGCGCGGCATCGGCCAGTTCTTTTCTATCCACACCGTCCACGGGTACAAACTCGCAGGCCTGTCGGTTACCCAGTGTGATGGTTCCTGTTTTATCCAACATCAGAATATCCACATCACCCGCCGCTTCAATCGCTCTTCCACTCATTGCCAGTACGTTAGCCTGATTCAAGCGGCTCATACCTGCAATGCCGATAGACGAGAGCAGTGCGCCGATTGTGGTTGGCGCAAGGCAAACGAGCAACGCAACCAGAGCAGTAACCGAAGTATCGTTTGCTTTTCCTGCCTGGCCGGCGGAGAAAGCAGAATAGGGATACAGTGCAAGGGTAACAAGTAAAAAGATAATGGTAAGTGCAACCAGAAGAATCTGCAAAGCGATTTCATTTGGTGTTTTTTTACGGGATGCTCCTTCCACCATTGCAATCATCTTATCCAAAAAACTTTCTCCCGCCTCGCTGGTAACCTGTATGATAAGCCAGTCGGAAATGACGGTGGTCCCCCCCGTTACCGCGCTGCGGTCGCCGCCGCTTTCCCTGATAACAGGCGCAGATTCACCCGTAATGGCACTTTCATCCACCGACGCCGCACCGTCCACAACTTCACCGTCAGCGGGAATTTGTTCTCCCACATAAACGATGACAAGATCACCTTTTTTAAGCTGAGCGGAAGAAATTTTAGTTACCTTTTCGCGCTCCGACAAAGATGGAATCTTACTTGCCTCCACATCTTTTTTTGCGGCGCGCAGCGAATCTGCCTGTGCCTTGCCGCGTCCTTCCGCAATCGCTTCGGCAAAGTTTGCAAACAGTACAGTAAACCATAGAATAATGGCAATACCGAGAATAAAGGCGGGCTTTGCGTCACGAATGCCAAACAAAGACAAAATGTAAAGCCCTGTTGTTAATATGGATGCGATATATACGATAAACATGACAGGATTTTGAAGCTGAATTTTTGGGTTCAGTTTGATAAATGAATCTTTTATGGCGCGCAGCAGCATCTTTTTATCTGCGAATCCACTTTTTTTATTAGCAGACATTGTAATTTCCTCCTACCCTAACATCTGAAAGTATTCTGCAATCGGCCCAAGAGCCAGCGCAGGGAAAAAGCTGAGCGCACCAATCAGCAGCACTACAAAAATCAGCAGACCAATAAACATGGCATTGTGAGTGGGCAGAGTGCCCGCACTGACGACAACCTTTTTCTTCTGTACCATGGAACCTGCAATTGCCAGTGCTGCCATCATCGGTACAAAACGTGCAAAGAGCATAGCCAGCCCAATGGATACATTTAAAAATACCGTATTGGCGTTAAAACCTGCAAAAGCGGAACCGTTATTTCCGCCTGCCGACGTATAGGTGTATAGGACTTCCGAAAAGCCATGCACACCTGTATTATTAAGACTTTGCGTAACCTGCGGCAGTGCAGTTGCAATGCCGCTGCCGATTAAAATGACAACAGGAGTTGCAAGGCAGACCAATACTGCCATTTTCATTTCAAAAGGCTCGATTTTTTTGCCTAGGTATTCCGGTGTTCGACCAACCATCAACCCTGCGATAAATACTGCCAGAATGGCGAAACCAATCATACCGTATAAACCGCATCCGACACCGCCGAACACAACCTCTCCAAGCTGCATTAAAATCATGGGTACCATACCGCCGATTGGTGTGTAGCTGTCGTGCATGGAGTTAACCGAGCCATTTGAGGCCGCTGTTGTGAATGCAGCCCAAGTACTTGAGGATGCAATACCGAAACGGGATTCCTTCCCCTCCATGTTGCCTCCCGCCTGTGCAATGGCTGATAGATTAACTGCACCGTTCTGCGCCAGCTGGGGTGTAGCGGAGGATTCACTTACAGCAATGACTGCAAGCGCTGAACCCAGCATAATAAACATTGCAAGGAAAATCGCAACGCCCTGCCGCTTATCCTTTACATTTCGCCCGAAAGTAAAGCAAAGCGCCATCGGAATCAGCAAAATAGAGAGCATCTCAATCATGTTGGATAACGGCGTTGGATTTTCGAGTGGGTGGGCTGAATTCGTACCCATATAGCCCCCGCCGTTTGTGCCAAGTTGCTTGATGGCAATTTGGCTCGCAGCAGGGCCCTGCGGAACAACTTGCTCCGTTACCACCGTACCATCCTGCAATGTAATTGGCTGCACGAGGGAGACTGTTTGGTAAGAGGAAAAATTCTGTATTACGCCTTGTGAAACCAAAACGATTGAAACAACCAAAGAAAGCGGAATTAAAATGTACAGTGTAATTCTGGTTACGTCCGTCCAAAAGCTGCCAAGACCTGTTTCTTTAACTTTGATAAATCCACGAATCAAAGCGAACAGGACTGCAATTCCCACGGCGGCGGAGACAAAGTTCTGCACCGTCAAGCCAAGCATCTGCGTTAGGTAGCTCAGGGTGCTTTCACCGGAATACGACTGCCAGTTGGTGTTAGTCACAAAGCTGGCGGTTGTATTAAAGGCAAGGTGCCAGGATATCCCTGGCATCGATTCAGGGTTCAGCGGCAGAAAGCCTTGCAGCAGATTCAGCAAAAACAGTATGATAAAACTGAAAACGCTGAACAGTATCGCACAGATTCCGTATTTTTTCCATGTCATCTGCTCATTTTTATCTACTTTTAAAACTCGATAAGTCATATTTTCCACAGGCAGAATCACTTTGGACAAAAACACTTTTTCTCCATTCATAATTTTGCCGATGTACGTGCCAAGCGGAATGGCAAGCAGCACCAAAACAGTAAGGTATAAAATATACTGCAATACCGCACTACTCATTTTTCTTCCCTCCTAAATAAAATAACGCCTAAATAGCCAAGGAGCATAACGGCTATCAGTCCGATTATACCTATTACAATTTGCATATCTATCATCCTTTCATTTGCACAACCACGAGTTTAGCACAATAAGAATAAGAATGGTGTTAAAGAATGGCCGGACACGTTAAGATTATATTAAGATATGATGAAACAACACATAAATACCTCAATTGCGATGGTTATAGAGGAAAACTTATGGAAACTTATATAAACATAAAAAAACAGACATACTAGCGTATGCCTGTCCTGTTTTGGTGAACTATTGAGGATTCGAACTCCGGGTACCTTGATTAAAAGTCAAGATTATTTGGGTGGCCCAATCTGCAAAATTGTTATTTCAGAGTTTTTCTTCAATCAGTTTTGCTGCCTGTTCGGCACAAATTTTATATCCTTCTTCTGTCAAGTGGAGCATATCTTCACATTTGTAGTAGTTTTTGCCTTTAAGCATTTGTGCATATAAATCATCAACTGTTATGTTTTGTTCAGCCATCAGTTTTTTTGCAGCATCATTATATTTAACGACCCAATCGTTATTATAACTGATTTCCATACCGGTACCGGTATTGTCCATGGCACATCCGCTTTTTAAAATCGGAGTAGTAGTGGCAAATATGATTTCTGCACCATTGCGGCGAATTTCCGAAATAATTCTTTTAAGAAAATGTACATATTCATCAACAGGATGCATTGCATCCGTCATAGGAGCTTCCACATTCATATCCCAGTAACCGTTATTCCAGTGAACAACATCGAATTTTCCGTAATTTTTAAAAAATTGATTTGCCTGCCAAAGCGTATAGGCAGCAAAGCGCCCATTATCATTCTCATCATAATAAATCGTGCATTTATCTTTTAAAAGTTCCCTAACATAATGGTCATAGCCCATACGAATGGAGTCACCCAGTAAAAGCACTTTTTTCATTTTACATCACCCTTTTATTGTCTGTACTATGGGGTTAAAGCCCTCGGCTTCAGCCGAAACCGTCATCGGCTAGGCCGTTGGGAATATTGGTGTTTTGCGGCTTAGTATTGACATGGTTGAAAAAATTCTCACTCATGCAGTAATGATAGCTTTGATCATGTTCCGGTGAAAGACCGACCTATTCATCCAAATTTATGCTGTGTACTTTGGAAAAATCAATGAGCTGCTTGAATATAATCCACAAAGCGTTTGGTAATCTCTCTTGGCCTTGTGATTGCTGTACCGATAACCGCTGTCCACACGCCTAAATCAAGTGCGGCTTTCAGCTGCTCCGGTGTCCATATTCCGCCCTCAGCGACGATGGGCAGGCCAAGTGTATCCACATATTTTTTTATAAGCTCATAATTTGGAAGTTTGGTTCCTTTTGTGTATTCTGTATAACCGGACATAGTTGTCCCCACTAAATCAAAGCCAAGCTCCTTTGCTTTTAAACCTTCTTCATAGCAGGAGGTGTCTGCCATGAGCAGCTGCTGCGGATATTTTTGCTTGATTGCGACAAAAATATCATCCAGTGTCTGCTGATTTGGTCGGATACGCTTTGTCGCATCCAGTGCAATAATGTCTACTCCTACTTCTTGTAAGGCATCAATTTCTTTCATGGTAGGAGTTATGTACACATTACTGTCGGGATAGTCGACCTTATACAAACCTATAATTGGCAAATCAACTGTTCTTTTAATTTCGGAAATATCACTGGGGGAGTTTGCACGAATGGCAACCGCTCCTCCCTCTTTGGCAGCAAATGCCATTCTTCCCATGATTTTAGAGCTGTATAACGGTTCGGTGTCCTGTGCCTGACATGATACAATCAAGCCGCCTTTTATTCGATTCAGCACTTCATTTTTATTCATCACATATCTCCCTCTTCACTATATAATAAATTCTATATCTTCTAATTTGATATAGAAATTGATATAAAATACGCCATTCCAATTGAAATACAGATTGTCAATTGCGATATTAGCGCCTTTATATTTTCCATGAAACTTTTCGCAAATCAATTGATTCAAATGATTTACAAAATAATCTTTCACTGCATCATAATGGTCGTCCAACACAAAGGGATCAATTTTGTCTTTTGTTTCTTTTAAAAATGTACGAAGTACATTCGCCTGAAACAGCCAGTCGCAAACAATGCTCCTCAACTTAAATTCTTCAGAAAGCTTAAATTTCTCATAATTGTCGCAAAAGCGATTATAGTAGCTGGCAATGACTGTTTGAGCCAGAACCACACCGATGGTGTTTTGTGAGGTATTCCATCCGCCGACAGCCTGCACTTTATCAAAGATTCCGGCAATCGCAGCATAATCCATAAACTCATTTTCACAGCCATTGCACACCGAAACTTCTGCAATACCGACTGCTTTTTTATAATTGCTCACATAATAGTCAATGTACCGCAAAAACTCATGCATATTGATATGGCTGGTAAAGGTTAAATCTTTGGCATCCTGATCCATTGACTCAATCATATATTTTCCCGGAGAATTCACCGCTAACATACAATCCGACCGGTCGGAGTTATCCTCAACAATTCCGCCGAGCGAAGTGATTTGTGACTTAATGCTTTCGTGAAGCGGCCTATCTTCATAACATGGCACAATTGTTGGCCCAAGTACAGATGAGTAGCGAACATAAACACGAGGTGTGTAGCCTTTTATTAAATTAAAAACTCTGGTAAAAATCACACTGCCCACTTCGTCGGCGCCAGGATAAACCAAGACCTTATCCATCAGCCTTTCTTCGCGCACTTTTTTTGCAATTGCGGTCTGATCCATTGCGGCATAACCATATTCAGCCGTATCATCTTTCGGAATAGTCAGAATTTCGAATATACCCTCTTTGACAAGATCAATACAATAAAGATTGGTAAAGCGATCCACTTTTCTGCGATTCAGAAAATCGGTCAAATATTCTTGAGGAATCGCGTTGGCTAACTCGATTAATTCATTCTTTTCTTCTTCACTGGCGTGTTCGCGGGCAATTTTATCGGTTAAATAGGTATAGTGCCAAATATTTCTGCCATGTTTCCCCCAATAGTCCGGATCTTCATGAGCATCATCATAAGCTGCAACCCTCGCTACCAAATTAAACGCATGTATTTTTATGTTTGGGTTGATTTTTTTTAGCTTTCTAAAATTATCAAGCGTTTTTTCGCACTCCTCGCAGGTACGGTAATGTGTTCTGGAATTAATAATATTGCCATACACCAATGTATCTACGGAGAGGATTGCATACTCACAGTCAGGAGCATTTTCAAATATCCATTGCCAAATTTGATCATAATTTGCCGGAGTTTTCAGCATGCCCATGTTTTCATAAGCCGGAACCAATAACTCAATATCATCTGTCATTTGTGCAAGTTTTTGAGGAAAATAATAGTTACATGCTCTTTCATCAAGCGGAACATAAATCACTTTTGTCATTCGTATCTATTCCTTTCGATATAATAATACTCATACATAAATTAACAATTGCTGTTGATTATATTTTCAAATTGAAGATTGCAATCATTTTCAATAAGTTATTTTTTAAAGATAAAATGACTCATCCACATTTCCGTATCCTCCTGTTTAAAACACCTGCTCATACTCCGCTCCAAAATTATCATATTAGCAACTTAAAAATCTGTCACCATCCTAAAAATGAAGGTAATTTGCTTGTCTGTTAAGTATAACACAATAAAATAAATTTTCAATTACTATCTAAAATATATTTTTATTTTAAGTCGTTTTCTTGTTTATTATTAAGATATCACTCGTGTAAACAACTGTTTTATATAAAAATAAAAAATATTTTTATTTTTTGTGCATTTTAATTTTGCACCACCATACCTATATACTGTCCAATATTATCAACTTAAGATAAAAAAAGATTGGAATATTGAAAAGTTCAAAAGCATCGATAATAATAAAAATGATTTTCCAATAGAACCCGCGACACCATTTTTCACTATTTTATAGTCATAAAAGATTTACTGACATTTAATTTGAACAAAAAGAATAATTTATGAAAAAATTTTCTATTGTGTGAACAGTCAGTCTATACTAAATCACCAATTTATATTTAATTTTTATAAAACAATTGGATTATATTCCGTTTTAATCTTTTAATGGAAAATATACTTAAATTTTAGTTTCTTATTTCTATATATAGATTAAAAAAAATTTTTAATATCATATAATTATATTATTGAAATTCAATTAGTTAGTGGAGGTGTCCTTTTGAAAATAGCTGCACTTGATATTGGTGGAACGGCAATTAAATATTGCCTTTATAATGACCAATATGAATTCAAAAAAGATACAGTCCTTGAAACACCAACAAACGCACTTTTAGGCGGGAAAGTGCTCATGGAAAAGGTTAAAAACATCATTTCTTCCATGGGTGACTTTGATGCGATTGCAATCAGTTCGGCAGGTCAAGTCGACCCTGTAACCGGTTCAATTATTTACGCAACAGATAATATTCCTGACTATACAGGCACTCAAATCAAAAAAGAACTTGAAGGATCATTTCAAGTTCCCGTAGTGGTTGAAAATGATGTGAATGCCGCAGCATTGGGTGAGGCATTCTTTGGGGCCGGCATGGATTATGATTCTTTTTTGTGTCTGACCTATGGCACGGGGATTGGCGGAGCCATTGTTATGGATCACAAAATTTATCATGGTAATTCTTGCTCCGCGGGTGAAATGGGACACATTATTACACACGCCGGTGGCTTAAAATGCACTTGTGGTAATAATGGGTGCTATGAAAGTTATGCATCAACTACTGCTCTTGCTCGCACGGTAAAGCAATACAGTGGGTTAGACTTAAACGGCCGAGAAATATTCGCGGTAATTCAAACCAATTCTCGTGTGAAAGAAGCAGTACTCGCTTGGATTGACGAAGTTATGTGGGGACTAGTTTCTCTTATCTATATCTTTAATCCACCTTGCATTATTCTTGGTGGTGGAATTATGAATGAAGAATTTATTCATAATTATATACAGAAAAACATTAGCAAACATGTTATGCAAAGCTATCGACAAATCCAAATTAAAAAAGCTTCGCTGGGCAATACCGCAGGTTTGCAGGGAGTTATCCATCTGACAAAAATCTACGTGGAGAAAAGAGGAAATACGAACAATGTTATATGATATATTCGCAAAAATTCACGCCAGTGATAAAGTATTTACCAAGGCAGAACACAAGGTAGCTAACTTTGTTTTAGAATCCCCACGAGAGGCCATGAATATGTCAATCACTGACTTAGCTGAGCGCTGTGGTGTTGGCGATACTTCTGTTTTCCGTTTTTGCAAAACCCTGAAATTAAGCGGATATCAAGATTTTAGAATGACACTTGCACAGTCACTAAGCAGTAATGACGATTCAAGCGGGATGACATTATCTGATGAGATAAATATTAGTGACTCCACAGATGAAGTATGCCGCAAGCTTCTCAATACTGATATTGCCGCATTGAATCAAACCCTTGACATGATTAATAACAACGATATTCAAAAAGCGATTGAGATGATTCAAAATGCACGCATGATTCATTTTTTTGGTGTTGGATCATCTGGAATTATGGCACTCGAGGCAAAAAACAAGTTTGCGCGCATTCTGCCAAACGTAATTGTGGCGCAAGATTCTCATATGCAGTCGATGGTTGCCGCTCTGCTGGGAGAAAACGATTTGGCGATTGCTTTTTCCTATTCCGGTTCCACCAAAGACATCATTGAAACATTAAAACGCGCAAAGCAAAATAATGCGAAAACCATTTGTATTACCAGGTATGCAGAATCCCCGCTGACTGCCTATGCGGACATTGTGCTGCTGTGTGGTGCAAATGAAGGACCTTTTCAAGGTGGCTCGCTTTCCGCAAAGGTAGCTCAGCTTTACCTGCTTGATGTTCTATACACGGAATACTTTAAGAAAAATTACGCAGTCTGTGATTATAATAAAAGACGTACCACAGAATCCATTGCATCAAAGCTCTTATAAATCCCATGGGTGAAACAAAATTTAAAACGGCATATCGAAGTGGTGCAGAAAACTTTTTTGGTTTCTGCACCACTTTTTTATCCGTCTATTAGAATTGTCCCAAAATATTTTGAGTAGTGGTATTTTTATAGGAATTGCAGCAGACATACGTATCATCGAAACAGGCGCCCGAAAGGGCAAACGGCAGCAAGGGCTCTTCAAGCTCTTCAATAGCAGAAATTTCATTGTTTAAATAGGCAGTCAATCGTGAAATAACGGTATCAATTCTGCTGACAACACCGCCTAAGCGAATATCAATCACCTCAAACCCATATCCTTTGCTTTCATAAAACCATACTTTAGAGAAATCCTGCTTAAACGCAAGCACATCCTCTTTTAGACGCGGCAAAACCGTTTTGGATATTTTGAGAATTTCATCTTTGTTATAAGTTTGGTATGCTTTTCTAAGCTGAACGCCCAGCATTGATTTTTCTGCAAGTACTTTAGCCAAACTGGCGTACATTTGAAATAGCGGTGCAAATTGACCTGCACGCTTTGCAATTTCCAGCAGTTGCTTCTCGCAGGTTTGATAATGCAAAACAATCGCCTGATTGTCAAAATACGGATCAAACGCACCCAGCAAAAGATCCTGAAAAAGAATATGCTTGGAGGGATTAAGCGTCTTGAGATTTGGGTTTTCACAACCGGGAAGAATATCAAGCTGTTCAATTGTTTGATAATCGGATAGGGAAAGTCCGGTTAATAATTTGCATTTTTCATCAATTGCAGCATCGTCAAACGGCTGCCCGAAGCAATGCTCACCAAACAAAATAAGTCCGGGGAAAATCGTTTCTATCGGAGTTTCCGACCCGTCATCGCCCCAGGCGGTTGCCATAATCTCTTTTACATTATGCTTTTTGCACATAGAAAGCGCGGCATTTGTTGTAATAAAAGTTTTCGAATACGTGGGTATATAACCCATCCAGCGCCAGATACCGCCAACAAAAATAATATCATTTGAAAAACGATCCCTCATCTGAAGCAATTTGTCATATTCGCTTTCGTTATCGTGATAATAGTCCCAATATCCAAGTATCACATTCTTTGGCACTTGCGCAATGTCTTCATCGCTAAGCTGCACATCAACATTATAGTATTCATGGTCAACATCATGGGCACGATAAAACATATCATCCCATATCATTGGAATCATGTCATATTTTTTGACAATCTCATTAACACGATTAAGGTGTTCAACCATTAAGCTAAATTGATTAACATAGCCGTGCTTCTTTAAATATGTGCCTGTGCCGAGGTTCATTGCCTCATCCATGCCAATATGAATTTTGTTTGTTCGGAATGTATTTTTTAAAGTGGAAATCATCGTTTCAATGAATTGATAAGTTGTCTCTTCGCCGACAAGCAAAATATCATCCGTATCTTTAATTGATTCCGCATAGCTCCATTTTAATGTGTTTTTCAAATGGGCAAGCGTCTGAATGCAAGGAATTGCTTCGATGCCAAGGGAGAATGCAAAATCGTCGATTTCCTTTAATTCATGCAGCGAATACTTTCCCCTTAAGTAGCCGAAATATGGATACCCGGGCAGTTCATAGGTATCTTCCATATACAAATAGCAGCGATTATGACCGGCTAATGCCATAAAAGACAGTAGGCGCTTCATCTCTGTGACTGTATATACCGCATTTCTGGAAAGGTCAATCATAGAGGAACAGCCTTCAAACAGCGCGGTTTCCTGCTTTTCAAAATTGTTTTTATCTTTGTTTTGCAGCAAAATGGGCAGTGCATAAAAAAAGTTACTTGCTTTCTTATATGCAATGTGGAATCCGTTTTTCGTACTAACTTTTAAAGAAATATTAGTATTAGGCTCTAACTGCTCTACTGCTATCTCAATATCTTCCTGATTGAGTAGTTTAAACGAATAAACACCTAAAAGATTTTGCAGACCGACTTCAACTTCTTCTGAATCTCCCGTCAAATGAATCTTCATGATTTTACAACCGCCTTTACTTAAATAGCAATAAACTCATAATGCGCTTCTGTATAATTTGACACAGAAGCTGGCCATTCAAATCTCTCAAATAAATTTACAAAAAACGAAACAGTCCACTTATCATTTTTACACGATACCTATGCTGCTAGTAAGATTTCAACATAGACTAAATCGCCTTCTAATAACCTAACGATTTATGCGAACTCCAGCTAGGCATTTTCAACAATTTAATGATTCATGTTCAAATCTATCGTGGTCTCATTATCTTTTTTCGTCTGAGTTACTGTGGTAGTGATATACTTGATTGTACTGGTCTTATCCGGCCACATAAATCTGTCTGCAGTGAGTTCTTCAGTCCAAAGGAAACTGCCGGAAGCGTTATATAAACGCAAATCTGATGCTTGTATGTTTTTCATGTACAAATCCTGATTCGTATTATATAGCGTAATTTGCTCCCAATCATCAGTATCTTCATTTTTCGTATCTTTGCGGATATCCTCCGGGAAATCCAGTGCATAATCTTGATAAATGGCAATGTTGCTGCCATCCGCTTTTGAATAATACAAGCTAAATTGTTTGGAATCCACTTTTTTATTGCCATTCGTAACATCATAGACTGACAAAGTAACCTGTTCATCTTTTTCTGATGCGTCCAATACGAGTTTATAATCATGAGTGGTATCAAGTTCAACAGATGATTCCCACCAGGTAGGTTCATCCGGGTCTGCTGAATAACGATTAATACAAGCATGACACTTTCCTGTGCTTCCTATAAAGCCCAATCCGGCATCTATACAATTTGCCCATTGATCGTCCGTGCTGTTGTAAATATCCATTCCTATAAATGCATAACCGTTAACTGTTTTTTTATCACTTTTGCGAACCAAGTTTGTCCTCATTTTGCTGACAGCAATTACTTGTGACGCCTTGTTATAGCCTTCTTTTGAATAGACAACATAGGCAGGACCATCATTATCGCCCTGTTTATCACCATTGTTTGTCCAAGTAAGATTTGTTGATACATTACTTGTAGCTGCACTCTTCGAAGACGTATTCGTTGAAGATGACTTCGTTGCAGTTGTACTGCTTGTAGAGACATTGTTTGAACAGGCTGAAAGGAGCAGTATACAGGCAATCGCTAAAATCAGCATTCTCTTTTTCATAATCTTTTTCATACTATTAGTTTCCTTTATGTAAAACATAGTCTTAATGATTCATGTTTAAATCGATCGTAGTCTCATAGTCTTTTTTTGTTGCATTCACAGTCGTACAGACATAATCAACTGTTCTGGTCTTATACGGCCACATAAATCTGTCTTCCGTGTATTCTTCCGTCCAAAGGAAGCTTCCGGAATCGTTATATAAAAACGCATCCGTTACTTGTATATTCTTCATGTACAAGCCTTGATCGGTATTGTATAGCGTAACTTGATCCCAATCTTTTGATTCATTATTATTTGTATCTTTGCAGACATCATCAGGAAAATCGATTGCATAATCTTGATAATAAGCAGTGTTGCTGCCATCTGTTTTGAGGCCATGCAGACTGAATTCTTTGAAATCCACTGTTTTATTTTCATCAGTAACATCAACGATTGACAAAATCATCTGTCCATCCTTTTTTGAGGAGTCCAAAATAATCTGATAATCATGAGTGGTATCCAGTTCAGTAGGGGATTCCCACCAGGAAATTTCATCAGAATCCACTATAAAGCGATTCACAAAAGCATGAAACTTTCCGGTGCTTCCGATGAAACCCAATCCGGCATCTGCGCAGTTTTTCCATTCATTCGTATTACTGTCATAAACATCAATTCCTAAAAACAGATAAGCGTTAACTGTTTTTTTATCGCTTTTCCTAATAAAATTTGTCTTTATTTTGCTGATAGCAACTACTTCGGATGCCTTGTTATAGCCTATATTTGAATAAACAACATAGGCAGGGCCGTCATTATCCCCCACCTTGGTACTGTTGTTTATCCAAGTTAGATTTGTTGATATACTACTATCAGTTCCTTTATTTGAAGATACGGTCTTATTCATACTATTCAGCCTTCCCTTATGTAAAATATCACTTTAATGATTCAAGTTTATATCAACGACTTCTTCATAATCTTGTTTGACAGATGTTAAATTAACACAATTGTATGTGATTGAGGTAGGCTTGTTCGGCCACATAAACCTATCTTTTGTGCAGCTCTGAACCCAAGAATGGCTTCCGGAAGCGTTGTATAAAATTGCTTCTTTCAAAGTTGCATTTTTAAAGTACAAGTCCTCGTTGGTATTATATTTTAGAACTTCTTCATAATCAGTTGAATCTGCATTACCCTCTGTATCACAGCAAATATCTGGTGGAAAAGCCATTGAGATGCAGTGGTAGTAGGAAGTCGTGCTGCCGTCCGCTTTCGAATAATAAAATTCAAAGGATTTTGTATCTACTATTTTGTTATTGTCCGTAACGTCAATAACTTGCAAGGTAATCTGTTCATCTTTTTTCGATGAATCCAGTACAAGTTTATAATCATGGGTCTCATCAAGGTTAACCGTTGATTCCCACCATTTATTATCATCCGGATCAACCATGTAACGGTTTGCACAAGCATGCCATTTCCCATCATTTCCGGAACGGAGCAAACCTGCATCTACGCAATTCGCCCATTGTTTCCCGTCTCTGTAAACATCAATTCCCAAAAACGCATAGGCATTAATGGCCTTCTTATCTGATTTTCTTGAAAGGTTTGTTTTGGCTTCGCTGAGACAAACAATTGCAGAAGCCTTATTATATCCTACATTAGAATAAACTGAATAGCCGGGTCCATCAGACGGACCGTCTTTTATGCCACTGTTTGTCCACGTCAGATTATTGTTTGCGGTAGTCATCACCGATGCAGTTGTTGAAGATGTACTCTTGGGAGCAGCACTCTTTGAAGATGCACTGCTTGTAGATATATTACTGGAACAACCTGAAAAAAGGAGCGTTAAAACGATAAAATAAATTACAGAAATCCGTTTTTTCAAAATTAGCCCTCCTAAAATTCCTTGTATGCCCCCAAATAGGTACGCCAAGGAGTAAAACCAAACTGGCCATAAAATTCCTTTAGAATTGTCCAATCAATATTGACATTGTGAGCACCCAATAATTTGAGATGCTTCAATGAATCGCAGAGTATCCGGTTGCCTAAACCCATTCCACGCACATCTTCCGAAATGCCAATCGGGCCTAAACCGCCCCAATTGTTTCCAAGCTGGGTGGTAAACTCATCATCTGCATTATGGCTTACATATACTTTGCAAAAGCCCTTTACTTCTTTTCCTTTACAAAGCAAAAGTACATGATTAAAATCTCCGCCATCTTTTATGTAGTTCATAATTTCAAATTTCCATCGTCCCGGAAATTCCTTGTCAAAAAACGTTTCCACTGCCGGTATATCCTGTTGAGACACAGGTTTCGTAACAAAATCCTCCGTACGGTTTACCTTTACCGGAAAACTATCAAAATCAATTTCCGATACATCTGCGGCCAAATCATAATGTTCAATATCGTTCAGTTCAAAGCCAAACTTTGAAAAGAACATTTGTGTTCCTTTTGATGGTGAGGGGATACCGGAAAAGAAGTTATTCATTTCACCAGCAATAAGCAGTGTTTTTACACCAACATTTCTTAATTCATCTTCAGCCTTGCTGTACATAAAACTGCCCAAACCGCTGCGTCTGTACGGCTCATCCACAAGCAGCACACTAAGCCATGCGGTCTGTTGGTATTCCGGCAAACTATTATCTGAAATTTTTGTAGCAATAAATCCGATTATCTTCTCATCTTTGATGCACACAAATGTACCTGGAAAAAAAAGGTCGCTGTCATTTACCACCTTATTCATCAGCATAGTCTTATTTACATGATAAGCTTGCGGAAAATTCCGGTTCCAAAGTTCAGCAATTTCCGGTACGTTACTTTTTTCCCACGAATGAACAATTATTTTACTCTCCATTGACTATACCTCTTTTACATTTTACAAAGGTCCCACCAATTGTAATCATCAATATAACACAAATCAAACAACATGCAGCCGGATGATTTTTTGAAACACATTTCAACGGCCTTTCTAAAGTTATCACCGTTATTCTCATATTGCTGCAAAAACAGGCTGCCTACATAAGGGACGGTATCACCCACTACCTGCTGCACCAAATCGCCCGAACCCTCCACGCTGTACCAGTAATCAGGCTGATTACTTTCTTTGGCATCCAGCCTTGTGACATCACTGTAATAAAATCCGGACAAAAGTGTATCAAGGTATTTCGCATATCCTGTCTGTGCATACTCCGTTGCATTCACCCCTGGATATTCCTTTGGGGTGTAACAATCACTTGCCCAGTTGGCTCCCACTAAATAGTACAAAGGATACCACGAACCGGTGTAATCTATAAAATCAACCTTTTTGTCCGCATGATCAATTACGTTTCTTACCTTAACAATAAAATCCTTGATAACCTGTGCCCGAAACGTGATCCATTTTCCAAAATCAGAACCGTATTCAACCTGTATGCCAGATTCTCCAGAAACCAGGCGATAGATATCTTGCGGCCAGGATTCTACTTTTTTACCCTCAAATTTTTCGAATTTTTCTCTGGTATAATCGCTGAAATCGGAACTGAGCCCAACAAAGCGTACTCTGTCAAGCACAATACCGTTAATGTCATAATTTGCAAGAAGCTCTTGAATAATAGAAAGCTCATAGTCCTGCACTTCATCCATTACCGGATTGACAAACACTTCATTAAAGTCATCAATGGAACCGGTTGCTTCAATGGGCGCTGCATCGGTAACCTTCTGCACTTTTGCATTGCCCGTTTTATCAACCCCATAAATATGCGTTTGCCAAGATGGGTGGGAAAACCCCGGCGAAAGAGGATTCATTTGCTTTGTTCTGCCCTCAGAAAAAACATCAATCCCAGCGTACAGCTTAATAGAGTGTTTATGCGCAAGTTTAACATATGCCTGCAAATAATCAATATCTTCAAAATCGTGGTCAAACGCGGAATAGTGTGGAACAAATTTACTGTTGTAAAGACAAAATCCGGTTGTGTCCTTAACACTCAGTATTACAGAGCCAATGCCTGCCTCTACACATTTTTTTAGTACATTTTCGAAAGCGGCGGAGTCTAAAATCCGCTTTTTATTTGCTTCTATTTCAACCCAAACATAATATTGATCATTTAACAAACAAAAATCACTATCCTTTTACAGCTCCAGCAACTGCTTCAATATAATTTTTCTGGAATACTAAAAATACGATGATAACAGGAATAATTGAGATAATGGTACCTGCAGCAATATACCCAAACTTGTAGTTAAACATACCGTTAAGATATTGCAGCGCAGTTGCGAGTGGATATTTTGTCGGATCCTGCAAGATAATAACAGGCCAAAGGAATTGATTCCAGTTGCCAATAAAGTCAAAAATAATGACGGTAGTAATAGTAGGCTTTATTTCCGGGAGCATAATTTTTGCCCAAATTTTCATTTCGGACGCGCCGTCTATTCTCGCAGCATCCATTAACTCCTTCGGAATGCCCAAATAAGCTTGACGCAACAAAATAATACTGAACGATCCAACTGAACAAGGCAGAATGCAACCCATAAATGTATTCAACAGGTGCATATGACTGATCGTCAAATATGTAATAACAAGCCCGGCAGCAGCTGGTATAATCATAATAGCAACGAGTAGGGCAAAAACAAGTTTTTTACCAGGGAATTTCATAAGTGCCAACGGATATGCGCATAAAGATGAGAAAATGACATCCAATGCAATTGCTCCGATGGTAATAATCAAAGTATTCACTACATATTGAGGAATGTTCATAAATTTGATGACGCCGGTAAAATTATCTAAAGAAATTTTACCTGAAAATAAGTTAAGATCATATAAATTCGCACCGGTTCTAAAAGAAGTAAAGAGCAGCCACAGAAATGGGCCGGCAAATATCACCGCAATAATAACTAGCATCAGATAGACCAAAAACGTTAAAATCACTTTTTTGGTTTTCTTTTTTGGTTTCTTTTGGGTTGATTTATTAATAGCAATCGTACTAGTCATTGTATGTCATGCCTCCTCCTTTTTTACCGTAAATGAACACTGCGATACTTAATATAGTTGTAATAGCAGCAAGTACCAAACCTACTGCAGCTGAATAGCCAAATTCATAATCATTAAATGCCTTATAGTAGGAATAATAATTAATAACCATTGTTGCGTTGTTTGGACCGCCTTTGGTAAGAACAAAGACAATATCAAAAACACCGACTGCAGAAATAAGAGAGTTCAGCGTGCAAAACCAAATATACGGTTTCAACAGCGGCATCTTTACTTTTACCATTGCAGTAAACTTGTTAGCTCCATCAATCAGTGCAGCTTCTTCCAGTTCAGCAGGTATGGACTGAAGCCCGGCAAGATAAAGCATCATATAATATCCTAAACCCTGCCAAATCGTGATAAACATCACACACAGCATAGCTGTATTCGTGCTGTCTTTGAACCCTAAAGGTTCACTGATAAGGCCCCAGTTCATGAGCAATGTGTTAATAGCGCCGTTGCTATCAAACAAAAATCCCCAAATAATTGCAACTGCCACCATAGAGGTTACAACAGGTATATAATAAAGCACCCTGAAAAAGCTGATAGCAGGAAGCTTTTTATTCACAAGAATTGCCAGCAAAATTGATAATATCTGCAATGGCGGGACAATCAAAACAAACAAAATCGAATTTATAATTGCGACTCTAAAATCCGGGTCACTGAATGCACGTGTGAAATTATCAATACCAATAAATTTTGTTTGACCTACAACTGAATAATCGCAAAAAGCCAGAGGAATACTGCCGATAATGGGGATTACTGCAAAAAGGATTAGAATAACAAACGCAGGTGCCATAAAACAATAAGCAGCTATTGTTTGACGGGTTTTTGCCTTTAAAGAACTCATAAGTTGTCGCACCTTTCATCAACAAGATTTTGGCACAGCATTATTTGTATGTACAGCTAATTGTTTAATACGAAAATACTGAACTTAATATTACAGGCAAGGAATATTCCTTGCCTGTAACAACTTGGATTAATATTGTAATTATTTACCTGCAAGAATTTTATTTACTTTTGTCTCTGCAGTATTAATTGCAGTTTGCGGATCTGTACTGCCCTGAATGCATGATTCATAAATCTTATTGACAGCTTCTTGAGCGCTATCCTGATTTGGTATGCCCAAACAAATATCTGCAGATTTGTTCAGACTTTTTGCTGAGATGGAACGTACCTGACCTTCTAAGCTTGTGGTATCAGATGTAAAGAAAGAATCAGCAGCAGCTTTTGTGGTTGATGGAAAAACTGCGGTTGCCTTAGCTAATGCAAGTTGGCAATCATCATTTGTGATGTAGTTTGCAAAATCGATTGCAGCTTTGTGATTCTTGCTTGCTGTTGGAACAACAACATTCATAAGAGCATCATAAACAATATTTGCTGTACCTACCATTGGATCTGCAATTGCTATGTTTTTGTAAATGTTTGGTGCTTCATCCTTAACTCTGCTGACAGTCTCGCCGGAAGAATTGATGAGTGCAAGTTTGCCTGTTTCAAACAGTTTCAGTTGAGTGTCCCAGCTGCCCCAACCGGTCTTCGGCAGTACACCGCTTGTGGTCAATGACTTGAATTCTGTGATCTTGGCAAGTGTAGATGCATTATTGAATGCTGCCTTTGTTTTGTCAGAGCTCAGCATATCGATACCATCGAGGAACAACGCATGGTTAAACTCTTCAGGAACATATAAACTTGCGCCGGTCTTGTCCTTCATAGTCTTTGCCATTGCGTTTGCTTCTGCGTATGTTTTAGGTACGCTGGTCAACCCGGCTTTGGTAAACAGATCTTTGTTGTAAATCATTACGCTTGGTGCTGCATACCATGGGAATGCATAAACAGAATCGCCAACTTTTGCTGAATCGTAAAGAGACTTAATATAGATACCCTTTTGTTCGGCAGTGGCTTCTTTTTCTAAATCAACAACAGCATCTTTGGCTACAAGTGCTAATGTCATTTGTGTATTTAAATTAACAACGTCCGGAGAAGTTCCGCCTGCTGCTGCGGTAATCAATTTCTGCTGAATCGACTCGTAAGGAAGATCCACCCATTTAACAGTTACGTTCTTATTTTTCTCCTCATAAGTCTTAATCAAACCATTGAACAAGTCGGTAAATGTCGGCTGCATTGAAATTGTCCAAAACTCTACTGTAACCGGTTTTGTACCGTCTGCTGCTGCAGTTGCTGCTGCTGAAGTTGTACCACCTGCCGTGCTTGAACAACCTGCAAAGGATGAACAAACTAAGCCTAACGCGAGAACAGATGCAAGAATTTTCTTTGAAATGTTCATGTTTACACTCCTCAATAAAAATATTATTTGTAAGCGTTACAACAGTTTACACATCATCTATAAATGAAAACCTTCGGTGCCTAAACTATTAATAACCCTTATTTCCCCTTTAAAATGGAAATTGAAATTATGAGAAAACTCATTCTGCTTTCCATCGCACAAGTCGCTTTTATTTGACGTTTCAAGTATATCACAATAAAAAAATTTTTCAATAGATTTTAAAATTTATTTTTATATACAGATTTATTTGTCGTAATGTTAAATTTATTATTAGATTAAGATAAATTTTGATGATAAATTATTGTGAATATATTAAATGCTCGAAAAAATAAAAAATATTTTTATTTTTTTATTCTGTTTTTCAAACACAAAAAACAAAACTCGTATAAAATCGGCCATAGACATTTTCGACATAAATTAACCCCTATCGCAATTTACAATTCTGCGGTAGAGGGGTAACGAATTTTCGTATTTTTAATCTTGACTTATCTGCACCGGAAGAATAAAATATTAACGAATCTGTCAAAAGAAAAATAAATTAGCTTGCAAATATTTTTTGAAAGAACGAATGTAAAATATGAAAATGAAGTATTTAGGAACAGCGGCGGCAGAAGGTATTCCCGCACTGTTTTGCCAATGTCCATTATGTAAAAAAGCAAGAGAATTAAAGGGTAAAGACATTCGGGGGCGTTCCGGGCTCGTCATTGATGATGAATTTATGATAGATTTTCCGCCGGATATTTTAACCTATGTGACTAAGTTTGATCTCGACCTTTCCAAAATAAAGCACCTGATTGTTACCCACAGCCATACTGACCACTTTGCTCCTGCGGATCTTGTTCTTAGACAGCCCGGCTGTTATTGCAATATCATTGACGGAGAACCAACCATTTACGTGTACGGCAACAATGAGGTGCTCCGTCTAACCAAAGAGGCACTCATTACTGAGTATGGAACTGATCAGGTGGATTTTTTACAGACTAACCCATTAACCGCATTTCAAAAAACACAGATTGGCAATTTTTGCGTTACACCTCTGCCTGCTATGCACAAGCTCGACGAAGAAGCTTATATTTACCTTGTTGAAAAAAACAATATCACCTTGCTGTACGCCCATGATACGGGATTTTTTTCTCCAAGTGTGTTTCAATATTTGCAGGAAAACAAGCTTAATATTGATGTAATAAGTTTAGACTGTACCTGCTGTGCAAACAAGGAAGGCACCGGTCACATGGGGCTGCCTGATGATGTGGAGATACTTAAAAAATTAAGGGCAAACCAAAATATTACCGATCAGACAAAGTGCATCGTCAATCACTTTAGCCACAATGGCTTGCTTACACATGCTCAGCTTGTAAAGGAAGCTCAAAAACATGGTATGACCGTTGCATATGATGGAATGGAAGTTGACCTACCATACGATAAATGTATCGACTGAAAATAGCAAAATACATACAATAAAGAGCCATTCTTGCTGCGGCGGTATAATTTTGACAATCGCGAAAGAGAAAACAAAATTGAAACGGAGCTGTTTCAGAATGAGCACATCGAGATATAAGGCGTAGGACTTATCATTTCCCGTAGAAACAGTAACCAGGCTTAGAGGACGTCAGAGGGGGCTTAATTGAGATTCATGGTTTGATATGAAAATCGATATCAAATTTATTAGAACACTAATAATAGAATGGATTTATATATACGCATATCCATTAAACATATAACGAAAAAGCCTTACAACCATTAGGATTGTAAGGCTTTTTATTTGGTGAACCATCGGGGATTCGAAGGTAGTGCCATACACTATCCGCGTTCCGCGGAAAGCTCCGTTTCATATAGTAAACCGGATATTGTGTGCTCTACGCAGCCTGTACCGCAGGGTTCTCACCACAATACCGCAAAAAATAAAAGAAGCACCATTTTAGGTGCTTCTTTTTTATTTGGTGAACCATCGGGGATTCGAACCCCGGACACCTTGATTAAAAGTCAAGTGCTCTACCGACTGAGCTAATGATTCATGACAACCTGTATATTATATCAGCTTTTGACGCCGATGTCAACAATAAAATGCCTGTCCGCGATTTAAGCCCGTGGACAGGCTTTTTGGCTGGGCTGGCAGGATTTGAACCTACGGAATGACGGAGTCAAAGTCCGTTGCCTTACCCCTTGGCTACAGCCCAATGTTAAGCGCGAAACAATCAGCCTTTGCCTCGCGCCGCTTTTTAAATGGGGTGGAAGATGGGATTCGAACCCACGATCTCCAGTGCCACAAACTGGCGCTTTAACCGACTAAGCTACATCCACCATATTTGGTGCGCCAAAAGGGACTCGAACCCCTGACCTACTGCTTAGAAGGCAGTTGCTCTATCCAGCTGAGCTATTGGCGCACATCATGCCAATGGAGCGAGTGATGGGAATCGAACCCACACGACCAGCTTGGAAGGCTGGAGTTCTACCACTGAACTACACTCGCATTTTAGCGACGGCTATTATTGTAGCATAGTCCAGTGGCAAATGTCAATGGTTTATTGTAAGTTCCCCAGATTTTGATAAAATATTTTTATTTTAGTACATCCAGCCTAATTCCATCCTTCTCATCGGCAGTAACTGAAATGCCTGTGATGGCTTCACTGTAATTGTCGACAATCAGGGATGCAATCTTATCCTCCACCTGGCGGCGGATGAGGTTACGCAAATCTCTTGCGCCGCTCTTGCCGCCGATTGCGTGTTCAGCAAGATAGTGAGTCGCCTTATCGTCATAAACCAGCTTGATGCTGCGCTCCTTTAATGAATCAACATATTCATTGAGCATTAAGCGCGAGATTGCCTCAAAATCCTCTGTCTTGAGTTGGCGGAACACGATAATCTCATCTACACGGCTTATAAATTCAGGGCGCAAAAACTCAGAGAGGGCTTTAAGCGCCTTTTCGCGCGTAACATCCGTCTCGTTTTTGGCAAAGCCTAAAGTGCCTTCCTTTTTCTCGCTGCCCGCATTGGAGGTCATTACGAGAACCGTATTTTCGAAATTGACGGTGCGGCCGTGCGCATCGGTAATACGGCCCTCGTCAAGTATTTGCAGTAGAATATTCATTACGTCGGGATGTGCCTTTTCAATTTCGTCGAAAAGCAGTACGGAGTAAGGGCGGCGGCGCACCTTTTCAGTAACCTGGCCAGCCTCGTCATAACCTACATATCCCGGGGGTGAACCGATGATACGCGACACCGAGTGCTTTTCCATAAACTCAGACATATCGAGTCGTATCAGTGTTTCAGGTGTATCAAAAAGTTCCTTAGAAAGCACTTTTACCAACTCAGTTTTGCCCACGCCGGTCGGCCCGACAAAGATAAAGGACGCTGGCCTGCGGCGGGGACTGATTTGTACCCTGCTGCGGCGAATCGCGGCCGAAACGGCCTTAACGGCCTCCATTTGGCCAATCACCTTGGAGTTTAAAGTGTCCTCGATATCGGCAAGCTTGCGCAGTTCATTTTCCTGTATTCTGCTTGCGGGGATACCCGTCCAGAGCTCAATGACTTTGGCGATATCCTTTTCCTCAACGGCGGCTCCAAGTGCCATAGGCGCAAGTTCCCTTGTCCTTGCCGTTAATTTTGAAATATCTGTGCGTATTTGCGCCAGTTTTTCGTAGTCAGGCTGTATGCCGTCAGCAGTGAGTTCTTCCTCCTGATCCTTTAACTTTTCAAGTTCAAAGCTTACGGTGTCATAATCCGCCATTGGAATATTGCGCAGCGCAGCACAGGCACAGGACTCATCAAGCAGGTCTATTGCTTTATCCGGCAGAAAACGGTCGTTGATATAGCGTTCAGAAAGCACCACAGCTTTCTTCACAATCTCATCCGGAACGCGAACACGGTGATAATCCTCGTAGTATGACTTAATCCCCATGAGTACGTCTACCGTTTCATCAATAGACGGCTCTGCAATAGTCACCGGCTGGAAACGCCTTTCGAGTGCGGCGTCCTTTTCGATGTATTTGCGGTACTCTACAAAAGTAGTGGCGCCGATTACCTGAATTTCACCCCTTGACAGTGCAGGTTTCAGGATATTGGCGGCGTTCATGGAGCCTTCCGCGTCGCCTGTGCCGACAAGATTATGCACCTCGTCGATAAACAGTATGATATTGCCCTCAGCCTTCACCTCGTCGACAAGCCCTTTTATACGGCTTTCAAACTGGCCGCGGAACTGTGTACCGGCAACCAGTGAGGTTAAATCGAGCAGGTGAATTTCTTTTTTCATCAATCTTGCAGGTACGGTTCCATTTGCAATACGCAAGGCAAGGCCCTCCGCCACAGCAGTTTTACCAACGCCCGGTTCACCGATTAAACAAGGATTGTTTTTCGTCCGGCGGCTCAAAATCTGAATAACGCGTGAAATTTCTTTGTCGCGGCCGATAATATTGTCTATCTCCCCGCGTTTTGCCTTAGCGGTCAAATTTGTGCAGTAGGCATCGAGGTGTTTACGCTTTGTTTTGCGTCTTTCTTTTCTATCCTTTTTTGCGGTATCATTGTTTTGCACCTGCTCAGGAATACTCTCATTGCTGGAAAAAATATTTTGAAGGAACGGAAAAGTTGCAGCGCCTCCCGGTATAAAACCGTCGTCGCCACTTTCCTCCTCGTCATCATTTTCTTTTGGATTGGCACTCATCAATTCATTGAGTTCCGCCTCCATAGCCTCCATCTGCTCTTCGGTAATTCCCATCTTCTCCATCAAATCATTAACAGGCTTAATTCCGAGCTCTTTTGCACAGACAAGGCAGAGGCCCTGGCTCTCTTTTGAATCGACCGTCGGTGAAATAAACACAACCGCCGGTCTTTTATGACATCTTGAACACATCATAGGTTAAACTCACTTCTTCTCTTTCAAAAATTATATAGCAACATAACACTTATTTTTGTTTTGTTTTTTGTTTTTTATCCATTAACTCATTAATATCCATGACATCCTTGGGGTCGTTCGAACGTAAAATTGATAAAAATATCTTAAAATACTGTATAAACGCGTAGATCATAAATGCAGCTGTAATGGAAAGAAGGATTAGCGTAAGCGTAAGGTTTTCAATCCCCCAAATACCCTTTAATGCTACCATGATTGTAAATGAAACATAAAAAAGAATCGTGGCGACCTTGCCATACCATTTTGAGCCGCTCGGCCTTTTGTTTTTCTTGATTAAAAGACACGCGGCGGTCACCATTAAAACCTCTTTTAATACAAAGATACCCAAAAGCGGAATTAAAATAGGCTGTTCCACTGCAAGGCAGATTGCAACCGCACCCTGCGTCAGCTTGTCGGAAAGCGGATCAAGCATCTGTCCCAACTCTGTAAACTGATTAAATTTGCGGGCAATCATACCGTCGAACATATCCGAAAGACCGGAAATAACCAACACAATTCCGGCCGGTACGATTTCATTGCGTAAAAAGAATATTACAAACGGAACAATCAGAAGAATGCGTAAAATAGATAGTGCATTTGGTATATTAATATTCTTATTCCTGTTTTTCATTCGTATTTACTCCATTCTAAATTTCCGCTTGATACAGTAAATATACCGGATTATTAATATATAAATACTTGTAGATATTGGACTGGCTAATTTCCTTCTCCTTTATATTCGGAAATTTCACAGTGATAATCGGAAGTGTAAGCTGCAGAACCGCACAAATAAGAAATACAACCAAAACCCCTTTTGCCAACCCAAAAACCCCGCCGAGCAGGGAATTGGCTTGATGCAAAACAGGCAGTCTGCACACTGCATCCAGCGCGCGTGAAGCCAATTGAATCAAAAGCTGAAGTATTACAAAAATCACAATCATACATATGATTTTAATCACGGTATGGCTGAGTACAGTCACAGGGCGTAATTTCGTCAGATAAGTGCCGGCCCAGTCTGCAAGAAAGTCCGACAGCACAACTGCCGCGATGATTGCAAATATGTAGCCAATCAGTTCAACAAGCGAACGGACAAGTCCTATCTTAAAGCCCGAAATGATAAAACACAGAACGATTACACATAATATAACGTCGAGTATTGTGCCCACTTTTTGCCTCCTTGTTTAATCCATCCGTTTATATATAAAAGATAATATATCACAAAATAGAAATTTGTACAAGCCTATCGGCTGTTGGCAAACCGGATTTCGGAAACGCCCAAAATATAGACCGAGCTTTCGTCACGCAGCCCGATTGCTTTGGCATCACTGCCGGCACTGCAGCTCCCCATGGAGCCGCCCGTGGTTACAGAGTAGAAATACACCTGTCCGTCCGCAAGAGCAGCCACGGTGTCACCATAAAGCGAAACCGACTTGATGCTTTGTTTCAAATTAATCGTAACCGTTGCTTTACCTGTTTTGTCGAGTATTACAAGCTTGCTGTTTGCACAATCCCCATACGGGGATAGGCTTAGCACCGTCCTGGAGGCATCCACACAATATGCAGAAAGCTGCAGGCCCTGATAGTCAAAGTTTGTCTTTGTTCGTTGGTTCGCTTGGATAACCACAGTCAGCTTATCGCCAACTGCTACAACGGTGCCATCGTCACAATAGTCGACGTCAAGCATCATATTTTCTGAGTAAACAGCGTATGGCGAAACCGTTTTTTCGCTATTGAGGTTAAGAAGATATACCGCGGAAACCAATCCGCCGTCCTTAGCAGAGACCGCCGTTACCGCAGCCTTGGTGCCGTCTTGATTGAGCGCGGCGGCGGTCGGGTAATATTCAGAAAACCAGTAGCGGGACTGGGGCTTATTGTCAGCCGTATAAGCTGTCAGCTGCCCGAAGTATCCACCGGCCTCAGTAATGAGCGCATAGCGCCCGTTGCCGGCGAGTGCCCCCGCAAGTATATTCTCCTGCCCGTTTGCTTTCACCAGCGTTTTACTCTGGCCTTCAAGCTGATATCCCTTCCCACCCAAGTTATAGATGAGCATTCGATTGCCTTTTACCTTCATGACCGGTTTTGAAAAGCTGTGCTGACGGCTGACAACTTCCTTTGCCGTTGAATTCAGCGCGGTCATTGCAATATCGCTGACAATAACGGCTTCTTTATTCACTGATTCGAAGTTGCCCACTGAAACGAAGTTTCCGGCTATCTTTGCAGGATAACCGTCACCAATACCCATACCCACAACACTATTCTGTACCCACTCCACCACATTTGAAGGCGTAAGGTTACTGCGGTTAAACCAAACAAGCATAACCAAAACACATAGAATTAAAATGAGAATGATTTTATATACCCAGCGAGGAATACGGCTTTCCCGGTGAACCCGCTTTTTCCTGCGTCTTTCTTCCGGTAATAGGTGCTTAACTGCGTCTATCTCGGTTGTGTCAAAGCGCTGCCCGCTGTCATTCATACTCATTTCACATCCTCATAAAAAACCCGGTTCAAATACAAGCCATAGGGCGGAGCGGTGGGCCCGGCAGCCTTGCGGCTTTTAGCCTCGATGATCTTAGCAACATCGTGTGGCTCAAGCTTGCCCTGAGCCACGCGCAGAAGCGTACCGACCATAATCCGAACCATATTATAAAGGAAGCCGTCGGCAGCAACCGTAAAGGTTACAAGGTCGCCTTCCCTTTTCACTTCCGCCCTGGTCACTGTGCGCGTCATATTGCCGCGCTCCCGCGCGTCCAGCGTGCAGAACGAGGTAAAGTCGTGCGCACCCAAAAAACAGGCTGCGGCCTGGTTAAGGCGTTCCACGTCAAGACTGTACCAATAATGCAGCGCGCGGTGATTCATAAATGGATTTCGAACTTGATTGTTCCATATCTGATAAACATATTCTTTACCGGCACAGGAATAGCGCGCGTGAAATTCGGGTGCAGTTTCACAGCAGCTCAACACTGCAATATCCTCCGGCAAGAAGTGATTCAGCGCCCCCATCAGACGCTCGCAGGGAATCAAATGCTCGGTTTTCAGACTGATGCAGTACTCCCTTGCATGTACAAATGAGTCGGTGCGGCTGCATCCCTTAATATCCGCCTTTTCACCGAGTACCTTAAGGAGAGCATCCTGAAAAACCTGCTGTATGGAAACAGCATTTTGCTGTATTTGCCAGCCGTGGTAGTTTGTGCCGTCATAACATATTTTCAGCATCAAATTTCTCATAACGCCGCTCCTTTCATTGTATTCATAGCGTATACCCTCCGTGAGGGGCGCGGACTAGTTATCTTTTACCGAATTGCCGCTGGAAAATACGCGCTGCAAAAGACGATAAGGGCGCAGATGAGTGTGGAGAAAGCCACCACAACCGCGTCCGTACTGGTTGCGTGCAATACCTTCATCTTGGTGCGACCCTCACCACCGTGGTAGCAGCGGCACTCCATTGCCATGGCAAGGTCATATGCGCGCCGAAACGAAGAAACGAACAGCGGAATCAAAATTGGAATGAGCGCCTTGATTCTCTGCATGAGGCCGCCGCTTTCCATATCGGCTCCCCTCGCCTTTTGTGCGCTCATGATTTTATCGGTTTCCTCAAGCAGTGTCGGAACAAAACGAAGCGCAATCGTCATCATCATTGCAATTTCATGCACCTTGACGTGCAGTACCTTCAGCGGCTTCATGATGCGTTCAAGCGCGTCAGTCAGCTCCGTTGGCGACGTAGTAAAGGTCAGCACAGAGCTGAACAGAATCAGACTGATAATCCGGATCGTGATAAAAATCGCGTTTGAAACGCCGCCCGTGGTAATCTGGATAAAGCCCCAGCTCCACAGTTTTTCGCCGCCGCCGTAAAACAAATTCAGCACCGAAGTGAAAATCACAACAAATAAAATAGCTTTTAAGCTTTTAAAATACTGTTTAAGCGGTACGCCCGACAAAAGCAGAACTCCAAAAATCAGCGCGGCCATAACTAATAAGCCTTGAAAATTAGAGGCGATAAAAATAAAGATGATATAGACGAAAGTAAGGATGATTTTAATGCGCGGGTCAAGGCGATGAATTAGGGATTTTCCGGGAAAGTACTGCCCTAGCGTAATATCTCTAACCATTTTTCCGGCCTCCCTTTTCCAAAAGCGGTATCATTTGCTTTAATGCCTGCTCAATTGTCAGCACAGTCGTAACCGGATAGCCCTTACTTTTCAAAACAGACATAATCTTGGTAATCTGCGGAACACGTAGGCCAATTTTCTCCAGCTCGCCGTCGCGCGCGAACACATTTTCGGCAGTGTCGAACATTTCGACCTCGCCCGCGTTCATTACAAGCACGCGGTCCGCCATGCGGGCAATGTCCTCCATACTGTGGGATACCAAGATAATGGTATTGTGCCTGGACGCATGGTAGCCGGCAATCTGGCTCAAAAGCACATCGCGGCCGCGGGGATCAAGCCCCGCGGTAGGCTCGTCCAAAATCAGAACATCCGGGTCCATTGCAATCACACCGGCGATTGCGGCACGGCGTTTTTCACCGCCCGAAAGCTCAAACGGGCTTTTTTCGAGCAAGTCTTCGTTCAAACCGACAAACTCGGCGGCGGCGTGGGCGCGCTCTAAGATTTCGTCCTTATTCAGTCCCATGTTGCCCGGGCCAAAACAGATATCCTTTAGCACAGTTTCCTCAAAGAGCTGGTGCTCCGGGTACTGGAACACCATGCCAACCTGAAAGCGCACGCCGCGTATTTTTTTCGGCTCCGCCCAAATATCTTTGCCATTTAACAGCACTGTGCCGCTCGTTGGCCGCAGCAGGCCGTTGAGCTGCTGAATAAATGTGGATTTACCCGAGCCGGTGTGGCCAATCAGGCCAATAAACTCGCCCTGTTCAATGGAAACATTCACATTGTTTACCGCGGTTTTGCAAAACGGAGTTCCCTCGCCGTAGGTGTATGTCAAGTCTTTTGTTTCGATGATAGGCATATGCTTCTCCTAATTATGCTTTATTTAAAAGTGGCTCAAGTGCCGCAATACATTCATCTATATCCAGCACGCAGTCCGGTAAATCAAATCCGCCTGCTTTTAACCGGTAAACCAGCTCGGTGGCCTGCGGCACATCCAACTGATGCTTTTTCAGCAGTTCAACCTGCGAAAACACCTCTTTGGGCGTACCCTCGGTTAAAATATTGCCGCTGTCCATCACGATGATGCGGTCAGCCTGAACGGCTTCGTCCATATAATGCGTAATTAAAACAATGGTGATTCCCTTTTCCTCATTCAACTTGTGAATGGTATCGAGCACTTCCGTGCGCCCACGCGGATCCAGCATTGCGGTAGGCTCGTCCAGCACGATGCAGTCCGGCTGCATCGCGATAATGCCCGCGATGGCTATACGCTGTTTTTGCCCGCCGGAAAGCTTGTATGGCGCATTTAGGCGGTAATCGTACATCTCGACCGCCTTTAAAGCATCGTCAACTCTCTGACGGATTTCTGCGGACGGCACGCCCAGATTTTCGGGACCAAACGCCACATCCTCCTCAACCACACTCGCAACAAGCTGGTTGTCGGGGTTTTGCAACACAAGGCCGACACGGCGGCGTATCTCGTAAAGAACGCTTTCGTCGAGCGTGTCCATATTATCCACATACACCTTGCCGCCGCTTGGCAGCAGCATGGCGTTGAAAGTTTTTGCAATAGTGGATTTTCCAGAGCCGTTATGTCCCAAAAGTGCCACAAATTCGCCCTTTTTAATGCCGAGCGAAACACCGGACAGCACCTCGTGCTGCTCCTCGGTCTCCGGTTCATCATAACTAAATGATATATTATCTGCTTTAATATAATCCATTCTTATACCTACCTGTTTATTGTTTATTTGCTCTCCCAAATCGCGGTACTGCCACAGGGCAAAACCAAACCGCTTTGGGTTACCGGTAGGCCGATTTCACTGGAAGAAACACCGCCCCCGAATTTCTTCTGAATCAGAACATTCAAAAGATATTCCATCACCGCCGGAGACAAACCCGTAGTGTAGGAATTCAAAATAAAGAATAACGGATTTTCAGAGAGGATTGGCACACACATTTCAACCAGCGGATAGAGCTGTTCCTCTAACTTCCAAATTTCGCCGTTCGGGCCGCGCCCGTAGGACGGCGGGTCCATAATGATGCCGTCGTAGGTATTGCCGCGGCGCTGTTCGCGCTGCACAAATTTGATACAGTCGTCTACCAGCCAGCGCACCGGCCGGTCGCCAAGGTTCGACGCGGCGGCATTTTCCTTTGCCCACGCGACCATCCCCTTTGACGCATCCACATGGCAGACCTCGGCACCCGCCTTTAAGCAGGCCAAAGTAGCCGCGCCGGTGTAGCCAAAAAGGTTCAGCACTTTAACCGGCCGGCCCGCTGTCTGGATTTTCTTCATGGCAAAATCCCAGTTGACGGCCTGCTCGGGGAAAATCCCCGTATGCTTAAAGCCCATGGTTTTCAGTTGAAAAGTCAATTCACCGTAGTTGATTTTCCACATTGACGGCACTTTTTTCAGTTCCTGCCAATTTCCGCCGCCCGTCTGGGAGCGCAGGTAACGGGCGTTGGCCTGTCGCCACATCGGATTACTTTTAGGTGTATCCCAGATAATCTGCGGATCCGGGCGGATGAGGATTACATTGCCCCAGCGCTCCAGCCTTTCCCCCGCAGACGTATCGATTAGTTCATAGTCCTTCCAATTTGCAGTTCTCAAAATCTTACCTCTTTATTATTGAATAATTATAATGGCACTGCGTGCAAATATATTATAAAACCAAATTTACGCCAATCTTTCACGCATGACGTCGGCAACGGAATTAGCCAGCACATTGATGTACTCGGGGTCCTCGCCCTCTATCATAACGCGGAGCAATGGCTCCGTACCGGAAGGACGCACAACGATACGGCCCTTACCGCCCAATTTTGCCTTTGCCTTTTCAATGGCATCCTTAACCTTGTCATCTGTATAGAAACGCAGTTTGCCCTCGGGGGTGACCTCCACATTGACCATCACCTGGGGGTAGCGCGTCATCAGTGTCGCAAGGCTCGAAAGGTTTGCCCCTCTGCGGTGTACGATACTCATTAATTGCGCGGCTGTCAGCTCACCGTCACCCGTGGTTGCAAAGTCAAGAAAGATGATATGCCCGCTCTGCTCACCGCCGAAGTTGTAGCCCTCAAGAAGCATTTCTTCAAGCACATAGCGGTCGCCGACCTTAGTGGCGGCGAATTTGATATCGTTATCGTCACAGAAGCGGTTAAAGCCCATATTCGTCATAATGGTGCCAACCGCGGCGCTCTTATTGAGCTTGCCTCGGCTCTTCAGGTCCGCGGCACAGATTGCCATAAGGAAGTCACCGTCGACCAGTTGACCCTTTTCGTCAACCGCAAGGCAGCGATCCGCGTCACCGTCAAAAGCAATGCCCGCATCCAGTTTGTTCTCTTTTACAAACGACATCAGGTTTTCCATATGGGTAGAACCGCAGTTGTCGTTGACATTCACTCCGTTCGGACTATCGGACAGCATGTAACAGGTAGCGCCTAATTCCGTGAACAGCTTTTCCGCTGTGCGACAGGCCGAGCCGTTGGCACAGTCGATTCCGATTTTCATCCCGTCAAGTGCAAAGGCTACGGTACTCTTAATATGGTCAACATAATCACGAACGGTGTTTTGTGCGCTTGACACACTTCCCACATCGCCGCCGGTCGGAATGGCTGGCTTCTGCGCGTGGTCAAGCACGATTGCTTCAATTTGTTCCTCAAGCGCGTCCGGCAGCTTGTAGCCGTCGCCGCTGAAGATTTTGATGCCGTTGAACTCACAGGGGTTGTGGCTAGCGGTCAGCATAACGCCCGCATCGGCCTTATACTTGCCAACCAAGTAAGCGACCGCCGGAGTAGGTACTACGCCAAGCTGAACCACATTGGCACCAACTGAGCAAAGTCCCGCCGTAATTGCGTTCTCAAGCATATCGGAGGAAAGACGTGTATCCTTTCCAATCAGGATTTTCGGGTGGCGGTGGTTGCCGTCCGTCAGCACCATGGCTGCCGCGCGGCCGATATTCATTGCCATTTCGCAGGTCAATTCGCTGTTTGCAATTCCTCTGACGCCGTCTGTTCCAAAAAGTCTTCCCATAATATGAACAACTCCTAATATTATTTATATATTATATTAAAAATAAAGCGATGATTAAAAATACAAGTTAAACCATAGGATAGATAACCCACATCACTTTTTGTATGTCAAATATCAATCGCTTGGCTGTGAATCAAAACAATTTCTGCTGATTGCTTTCTTCCGTGTTAGGTGGAGTCAAGCCCAAGTGCAGGTAGGCGGCGTGGGTCGCACAACGTCCGCGCGGGGTACGGCTCAAAAAGCCGATTTGCATAAGATACGGTTCATAAATATCCTCAAGGGTAACAGCTTCCTCACCGATAGCGGCGGCAAGCGTTTCAAGCCCCACCGGCCCGCCATTGTAAAATTTAATCAGCGTTTTTAGCATCCTGCGGTCGTTTGCATCGAGACCGATTTCATCAATTTCAAGCCGGTCCAAACCGATTTTAGCGGAGTGATAGGTGATAACGCCGTCGCTGATGACCTGAGCGAAATCACGCACACGTTTCAATAAGCGGTTTGCGATACGCGGTGTGCCGCGCGAGCGCGAGGCAATTTCCAACGCACCGTCGGCCTCAATTGCAATATCGAGTATCCTTGCGCTGCGAGAAACAATCTGAGCAAGCTCCTGCGGCGAGTACATCTCGAGCCGAAGCACCACGCCGAAACGGTCGCGCAAAGGCGCGCTGAGCTGCCCCGCGCGGGTAGTCGCGCCAACCAGCGTGAACCTTGGCAGCGGCAGATGGTAGGAAGCCGCCATCTGACCCTTGCCGGTGATAATGTCAAGCGCAAAATCTTCCATCGCGGGGTAAAGAATTTCTTCCACACTGCGCGATAAGCGGTGTATCTCATCGATAAACAGCACATCGCCCGGATTCAGGTTGGTAAGCAGCGCCGCCAGGTCGCCCGGCTTTTCAATCGCAGGGCCGGAGGTGATGCGGAGGTTTACATTCAGCTCGTTTGCAATAATGCCTGCAAGGGTTGTTTTGCCAAGCCCCGGGGGGCCGTAGAGCAGCACATGATCGAGCGACTCTTTGCGCAATTTTGCTGCCTCAATAAATATGGAAAGATTTTCCTTAACCTTATCCTGCCCAATATATTCCGAAAGCACCTTCGGGCGCAAGGGATTTTCGACCTCTGCGTCCTCCGGCACATACTCCGGAGCAACCACGCGGTTTTCAAAATCATATTCATTTTCGTAATCCATCTATATTCACCTACATTTCATTTTACCATCGATTTGTGATAAATCATGCTTTTAAGGCCACCGTGATTATTCATATTCGTTATTAATTGTTCATTTAATAAACCCGTGATTTATTTCATGCCGCCGCCCATTGATTTGAGGGAAAGGCGAATCAGTTCCTCAACGGGCAGTGAGCTGTCGAATCGACCGACAAGCGCGGCGGCGTCCGTAGGCGAATAACCGAGTACGGTCAGCGCATTTACCGCCGCACCGGCGTTTGAAGAGGCCGAAACAATTCCGGTAGGCGCAAACCCCGTCGCGCTGGTTTCCATCCCTTTGACCTTATCCCTTAGTTCGAGCGTGATGCGCTGCGCGAGTTTGTTGCCCACGCCGCTCGCCCTTGTAAGGGTTTTACTGTCACCGGTTGCCACTGCCATTGCCACCTGCTCCGGCGCTAATTCGGAAAGGATTGCGAGGCCGACCTTGGGGCCGACGCCGCTGACACCCGTGAGCATCTTGAAGCAGTTAAGCTCGCTCATGGTTGCAAAGCCAAACAAGTCGAGTGCATCCTCCCTCACATTGAGGTGTGTGTAAAGCGTAACCGGTTCACCTAACTGCGGCAATGCACGCTGTGTACTGAGCGTTGTAAAGCATTTAAAGCCCACGCCGCCGCACTCCACTACGGCAAAGCTCGGTTCCGTATGTGTTAAAATTCCTTTTACACTATAAAACATTTTATCGCTCCTGCAATCAATTCTATATTTGCGCGCTATGTGCGCCGCTATAATCGTTTATTTTTAATTACTCATTCGGTTTCGCCTAAAGGCGGAACCTGCCGCCTGCCCGTGGCAAATTGCCATAGCGAGTGCATCGGCGGTATCGTCGGGCTTTGGTATTTCCTTTAAACACAACAGTCTGCGTGTCATTTCCATAACCTGCGGCTTTTGCGCCTGACCGTAGCCGGTGACAGCCATCTTGACCTGTAATGGCGTGTACTCAAATATCTCAAGCTTTGCTTTTTGCGCCGCCAAAAGAATCACGCCCCTTGCTTCGGCCACTCCGATTGCCGTCTTCTGGTTGTTTTGAAAATACAGCTTTTCAATAGATACTGCGTCCGGCTTCCAGTGTGCAATCACTTCGGTTAATGAATCATAGATAATCTCGAGCCGGCGGTTGAAGTTGTCGCCGGCCTTGGTGACAATCGCACCATGTTCAAGCGGCTGAAAACGCCCGCGTTCCGTGCGGATTACGCCGTAGCCCACAATAGCGTAACCGGGGTCTATTCCGAGAATAATCATCTTAATAATCCGCTCCTGCATTCCGCTGATTTTATTGCCGCCTTTGCTCCAGCTGTACCAAAGATACAGCAATCCATAATATCCGTTTTATTATATCACATGCGCAGTCAATAGTGAATACCAACTCTTCACCAAATAACCCTAAACCCAAAAAAAGCAGGCTTTTGCCTGCTTTTTATACTTTGTCTTCCGCTGTGGTAATAATGTGCCAAAGGCGAACAAAGGACGAAACGAGCAGAGTTCCCATCGCAAGCGCGCCGGCAATACCAAGCGTGTGCAGCCCCGTTTCGATGAACATGGTGTTATTGCCGATAACGCAGTACTCCATAGTATAGTAAATGCCGCCTCCGGGAACCATGGGCAGCATTGCAACAAGCAAAAAACCGGTGACCGGCATCTTAAACAATCTCGCCATCACTTCCGCATAAACCGATATGGCAATGGTTGCAACAAAGAACTGCATGATATCGTTTTGCAGCGGACTGCTCAGCAAATAAAAAAGCCAGCCGATTGCACCGCCGAGCGACGAAAAAATCAGGGTTTTTCCATGCAGATTCATCACGGCGCCAAAAGCGACGCATGCGCAGAAAGCCCAAAAGCAGGGTAAGAAATTCATCATTCGTCACACCCCCCATATCATGCGCGTCACGGTCAGCGCAACGCCCGCGCCAATCGCAATAGCCGTTGCGACAAGCGTACTTTCGGTGAACCGGATTAGCCCCGCCATTAAATCCCCCGCGATAATATCGCGCATAAAACTGGTAATGGCAATGCCGGGCACCAGGTTCATCAGTGCACCAATAATAACTTTATCGGTGCTTAAAGCTACGTTGAAATGTGCCGCAACCAATGCGACCACCGCCGCCACAAAACTTGCAACTATATTGACAAAAAAAGCGTTGGCGTGAAATCGATTCATATTATGGCAAATGACCTTAATCGCAGCACCACAAAACATAGCGCATATACCATCGATAAAACTTCCGCCGTAAAACAGCGTAAACGTGAATGCAACCATTGCGAACGCAAATATTTGAAACCCCAGGCCGTAAACCGGGCGATGTTCAATTACATCAAGCTCGTGGCGAATCGCTTTAAACTCAGGCGTACTGCGGCAAATGCGGCGGCAAAGGTCGTTGCCTCTTTCCACCTTATCAAGGTTTGTTCCCCGCACATGAATGCGCTTAATCAGGGTAATCGGGCGGCCTTCCGGTGTGGTAATGGTAACGTTAATGCAGGTAGGGATGGCGAAAACCTCGCCGGTTTTCACTCCGTAAGAACGGAAGATACGCTGCATGGATTCCTCCACACGGTAAATTTCAGCGCCGTTTGCGAGCAGCAGGCACCCCACGTCAGTCGCAAGGGTAATCAGTTCGTCATAGTTCATTCGCAACACCTTTTGTAAATATTACTAGGTTTAGTTGAGCAGACAAACCTGCCCAGAATTGCTTGCGCTGAAATATGCCTCAGCTTCGTATCCTGTTCATAGGAAACAGCATTCCATATTTTGCAGCAAATCCGATATAAATCTGTTATTTAGTTTATCATACTTTTATGCTGCAAACAATCAAATTAAGCTCTTTTTTAAGCAGTATTTTTGTGTCCAGGCATCTCTTTTGAGACAGCACTCAGTGATTAGCCATTTTATAAATCTGATAAACGTCCTCACGGCCAAGCTGCTTGAAGTTTCCAACCGTTCGCTTGCCATAGAACACACAGCTGTCCGCAAGCTCATTGAGCATTTCTTCGCTTTGCACGCCGATACCCAGTTCTGTAAAACAGGTCGGCATACCCAATGATGCAAAAAATGTAACTGTTTGTTCCATTGCCGCGCGTGCGGTTTCGTCAGGGCTGTTTTTTTCAATTCCCCAAACCTGATTTGCGAAACGAACAAAACGCTCCGGCTTTGTCTGATAGCAATACTGTGCCCATGAACCCCAAATTGCGGAAAGGCTGGCTCCATGCACCACGTCAAACTTTCCGCTCAGCTCGTGACCAAGCTGATGCGGGGCGAAGTCTTTCACAGAACCAAGCCCGGTAAGCCCATTATGCGAGATACTTCCGCACCACATAAGTTCACTCATCGCTCCATAATCGCTTGGTTTTTCCATCGCAATTTTTCCGTTTTTGATGACCACGCGCAAAAGCGATTCGGCAATCTCATCCGTAATCTCATTGCCCTCTGTAAGCGTGAAATAGCGGTCAAGCGTATGCATCATAATATCAACAATACCGCAGGAAACTTGGTACGGCGGCAATGTGTATGTTAATTCCGGATTCATAATGGCAAATTTAGGACGGTTAAAGTCGGTATTCAGTCCCCGCTTTGAACCGGTTTCTTCATCAGTAAGCACCGCCGAATCACTGGTTTCGCTTCCTGCGGCGGAAATGGTCAGAACCACACCCACCGGAGTACTTTTTTCAAGAATAGCTTTTCCCATCCAGTACTGCCAAATGTCCGTTTCGGGGTTCGCAACGCCATGTGCGATTCCTTTGGCGGTATCAATTACACTGCCTCCGCCGACTGCCAGTATAAAATCGGCACCAAATTCTTTCGCCTTCTCTACTGCAGTTCTTACAAAGGCCAAACGTGGGTTTGGCTTCACGCCGCCAATTGATGTGTAGGCCAACCCGGCGTCTGTGAGTGACTTTTCAATTCTCTTAAGCAGTCCGTTTTTCACCACACTGCCCCCGCCATACACAATCAGTACGCGTGAACCGCTGTGCTTTTTGATTTCGTCTGCTGTCTTAAGCTCGGTTCCTTTGCCAAAAATGACTTCGGTGGGTGAATAGAATGTGAAACTTTGCATTTTTTACATCCTCATTTCATTATTATGTATAACTAAATAAATAATTCATCTGGCACTTTCCGCTATCATTGTGCGTTAACCAAATTAGTGTTACTTATTTCGTAACCTGTTGTCTTTATAAAATATGGGTTGTACCTGTCGAAGTGGTCGCAATACAAGGCAAAATGCATACTATAAAAACAGGGATGTCTAATTCCTAAGTTAAATGCAGAGGTAATCTTATGAGTTCATCTACCAATTGCGGAACAATTTGCGTCTCATGCATTGTTGACTACGGCCCTGCGGTGGGTTGTTGTGTAACTTTAATAAATTCTTGTGGCACAATCGTCTGCCAAAAAACAACGGATTCACGGGGTTGTGCTATTCTTCCAATTGATTGCGCAGATAAATACCGTGTGCGGGTTGAAGCGAATTGTTGTTATTCACCTATGGCACAAAACCGATGGTTTCACCTGCTTGCGCAGAATAAGTATCACTGTGATTTTATCTTCAGAAAACCATACCGTCCACAAATCACAGGGTCATTAGTCATCACTTTAAGGGATGAAAACTATCCCGAATACACTTTATCAGAAGGAGTCTTTACTCTATGGCAGATAAACTAATCGGCACCGTTACCACAGATGCAAACGGTGTGGCAACATTTAGCAATCTTGCCCCAGGATCGTACAAGTATGTGGAAAAATCAGCTCGCGCAGGCTATACTGCGGATACTACGCCATATCCAATTACGATTACGGCTGACACTCCGATTACGGCTGACAGAACGAACTCACCTATACAGTCTGGGTCCATCACAATAGTCAAACATGCTGAAGGCTATCCACTTGATGTTAAGTCAGGTGCAACTTTTAAGCTGATGGACAGTGCCGGCAAAACGATGAAGTCAGTAACAGCAGCTTCCGGTACAGACGGAAAAATCCCATTAACGAATTTAATGTCTATTGACGGAACACCGCAGACGTATAAATTAGAGGAAGTTACCGCACCATCTGGCTATAATCCCCATGTAGGTGAAATTAGCATGACGGTAGCCGTTGGCACAAACCCAGACCAACTAGTTTCAAATCCGCCTAAAAATCCTGGCAGCCTAGGTGTAACCCTTACCGATACAAATTACAACGAGTACGGTCTAACCGGTTCCGATTACGAGTTGTACTTGGTAACCCCGTAATCATTATAGCATGGTCTATCAGAATTAGCACCTCAATATCGTTCACAAAAGGCTGCAGGAATTTCCTGCAGCCTTGGGCTTGTTTTTAGGGTTTCAACTAATTATCTTCAAGCGATTTCATTACTTTAATCCATGCCAGTTTTGTATTCTCAAAATCCTTATAGTGCTGTTCCACATGATTGTGATAGAGTTCCAGTTCCGTCAGAATCCGTTTGAAATCGGCGTTTCCAAAATAATCACAGAGCTTCGGAATAACAATCGTTAAATTTTCTCTAATTTTATCGATTTCCTCATTGTAGTTTTCTCGATTGGTTATATAAATCAGCAGCGGTTTATATCGAATCCAGCCAATGGATGCTTTTAGAAATCTTTTTACGACAGCGCTGTCATCCGTGGTTATTTCCTTTAATTTAACCGGCAGCACACCCCTGAGCAGAGACTGATAATAGGAAAAGCCATCATGAAAGGCATAGCATGGTATTTTTGTAACATCACAATCGCCAATGCAGGTGCTTAAAAATGTATCCTCACCTCTGGCACCGGGTGGATTGTAAAACGGAAATAATTTTTTACTGTTTTTTAAATTAAACCCTAGATTAGAACCGGAGATAAACTTCATACCGTTTATTTCCTGCACTTCTTTGACCTTTTCACGATTTATAATTGAAAGATTGCCATAGGTGACTCCACCGTCATCCATTTTATCCCTGATAGAATCCCAATTGATAATATCATTACTGATTGACTCAATAAATATTTTAAAATCATCTTCCGAAAGCTGATCGTTCCATTTAATTTGTGGAATCGGTGATACATAGCCGCAATGATAGCCATGTGTAATATCGGAGCTATGGAGATATTTCATATGCGTCGCAATAACCTGCTGACCCATCCAAAAAATATTGTTGTCGATTTTCACAGTAGCAGCGGGATATTCATCGTCATCCAGAAAAATTAAATAATCCATGTTGAGCTTCATTGCAAGGTATAAAATTGCATTTCTCTTCATTCCATAGCCTTGTCCAAAAAGAAGCTTTGTTTCTTTATTGGTCAGAACTTTGTTTTTTACCAAATTCTGTGCTTCTAATTCGATTGATGTATCGCTAATATAATGAGCGGAAGCTACCGTATCAAGAATTTCCTCATCTGTAATTGTGTAATCGCCAACTTTTGTGTTTGAATACTTTAAGTCATATGCGACAAATAAGTGAAGTGCGACATTTTTATCCTCTATCAAATTGGATTCATTCCAATTACTCGCATATGTTTTTACAACACTCTTAAAGTTCTTCCTTCCCGTTACAAAACCGATGCCTACATTTATTTTCTTTTTCTTTTTATTATTCATTTTAACCTCTCCTCTTCGTTCTGCATTCCTAATTTCAAATACTCGTGCTTATTCAAAATAATGTCTTTTAGTCCAGTTTGCACACAATCACTATATATTATTATACCATATTTAAAAAAATAGTCACCTTTTAAACAAAACGTTCATCAGGTGACTATCTGCTGTTTCATGTTTTTATTCTCATGGTTTTTCTGCCAAACTCTAAAAATCGTAATGAAATCTTAGAAAACTCACGCTTACTTAACCCTATCAATGTTCCAAATAACTCATTGTCCATACTAAATCTCTAGACCGCAATTCTTAGCTTTCCAAAGCACTCACATTTTGATTGTCGTAAACAAATAAGCTCCAATTAGGGTTAACCGTTTATTCTGCGACCGCCAAAACGCTGAGTACCGCATTGTTAATGGAGCAACCCGGGGTAATATCAATAATTGAATTGGTTGACAGTTCTACCGAGTAAGTGTAAAAACCAGGCTCAACATCCGCATCCATAAACTGGAAGCTGAAGGCTTCTGCCTCCAAAACATCAACAATTGTCGAGAAGGTGTAAGTGGAACCGACACCAATGGTTCCGCCATCATTGGAGGAACGACGGATTTGGAAATTCAGGGTCACGGAAATGCCTAAAGGCAAATTGACAATACTGGTAAAATTGAGCAAATTGTTTGTGTTGTTCATGTTGCGAGTATCAATTGAGGTAGATACCACGTTTAACGGAGCTGCAAATAATGTGGTGATAATCGGCAGGGGGCCGACACCGCCGCTTGAAGCATTTAATGCTACCTGTTTTTTTACTTTATATCCATCGTAATATGGGGAAAGTGAATCACCGCACTGATAATTACTCATAAAATCCACCTAACATAATTTTTTAAAGAACGTTCTCCGCTTTATACTATGCGACTTTTCCACAAAATGTACATACCCTTTCCTACAATTACCGTTCATTTAAAAAATACGCAGGCCAAGTTTCTTCCAACTCACCATTAGTCGGGACAGTGTTAAAAAATACGTTATCAGGGGATTTATTTTTAACTTTTTTCAGCTTATACTTATGCCCAGTGAAACCATACAATTGAAATAACCGTTACACAAATGCCTAATATGCAGCCGGCAACAACTTCAATCAGTGTATGGCCTAATGATTCATTTAACTTTTTCGTTGGGATTTTCAAGCATTTTTCTTTATCCGGCATACTACACTCATTATTATATAAATATTCCTGTATTTGGTTAATGGCTTTTGCCTGTTCTCCTGCTGCTCGTCTGACACCCATAGCATCATACATTACAATCATGGCAAAGGTTAGTGCAAGAGAGAAACAGGGAGAGGACAGACCATATTTATGTACCGTTCCCAGTGCAACGGAACAAACAAGCGCGGAATGCGCGCTCGGCATCCCGCCAGACTCCGAAAGCTTTTTAAGGTTCATCTTTTTGTTTTTGAAAAAAAAGATGAATGTTTTTATAAGCTGTGAAATCACCCAAGAAATAACACCAATATTTATCAGGTAATTACACGTTAAGGTTTTCAGTATCATTTTTATCCCCATCTTTCTCGTTATGCTTTAAAATTTTATTGTAGATAATAACACCAATAATACTTATTACCGCTGTAATTGCAAACACAAGGATCGCGAATGTATAGTCTTTCATCCCCAGCGCATTTCCTCCAATCGTAGAAGAAATCACGGATGGAATCCGCGCGATACTGGACAGTATTAAAAAGGTACGCAGGCTGATAGGAGTCAATCCAACAAAATAAGTGATGACATCCTTGGGTGTTCCCGGAATAAAAAAGAGAATAAATATTAATAGATTTAATTTTTTGCTATCCTTGATAAATTTCAGTGAATTTATTTTTTCCCTTGAGATAAAGGCTTCTACCATCTTTATTCCAAAATGCTTAGTGAACAGAAAGATAATAGCGGAACCAATCGCCGCGCCAATTAAGCATAAAAACATTCCCTCGATTGCGCCATACGCATATCCTGCCCCTATTTCAATTACTTCCCCGGGGATAATTGCAATTACTACCTGCAAACACATAAGCCCTATTAGAGTTAATCGTCCCCAAAATCCCTGTGAGTCAACCCAAATCCGAAATTTTTCCGAATCAGACACAAACTCCAACAATGGTTTTCCAACTGTAATCGTTATTATAACAAAAAAAATGACAATTGACAAAAGTGAGAGTCCGCTCACAATTTTTTTATGTTTTATCTGTTTTTCATCCTCAACTTTTGGCATATCGATGCTTTCCTTATCGCTTTTCTGTATCATCTACAAAATCTCCTTGTGCTTTATATATTGGGTACCATACTAATATTGGTGTACCCATTATTGTACAAATAAAATCTTACAATAGTCTTACAAAAGTCTTATAAAATTGAAAAACATATAAATCCACTCTCACAAAAAACAAGCGGCATTAATATACGCTCAAAAATCTTATTCTTTCACAAGATTTTTAGAACTTCCTTGTATACCATAAAAAAAGTGAGAACAAGCGTCCTCACTTTTTTCACTAATACCGTTTATATTATTTTTTCATCCTTGGCGGGCATTTCCACGTTTTCTTTCTTTAAGCCGTCCTGTGCCGTATCGGCTTTTGCCGCGCCGACTGCCGCTTCAATTGCCTGTGCTGTTGTGGAAGGCTCGGAAATATGCTGTAACGAAACGCCCAGTTTATCCAATGTTATAAATTTCAAAAGTGTATCCATGACGGTGCTGTTATTGTTACTGCTCCCATTGTCCTGGCTGCCGCCGCCCATATTAACAACTGTCTTAGGCACAATATCAACTTTGGAGTTTTTAATGGCATCAGTCAGCTTATCCGCAATTTCCTGTATAACGCGATATTCCGCACCGCCGTAAGCCTTGACCTGCGCGTCAATGGCCTGCGCCTTTGCCAAACCGACATTGGTTTCCTTAGAAGCTTCCGCTTCGCCTTCCAGTCTGATTTTAGCTGAATTGGCTTTTGCAAGCGAAATAATCTGGTTTGCTTCCTGCTCCGCCTTGCTTGCAAGAGCCGCGCCGCTGTTGCCCTCAATCTCGATCTGGATTTTGGACTTTGTGAGGAAGCTTTGCTGTTCTGCCGTAGCCTGTGCCTCACGCAGGGATTTTTCGCTTTCGGCTGCCGACTGCTGCTTTTGGTAGGTAACCTTTTTCTCTTCTGCAATCTGTCTTTCACGCAATTGCATTAAAATGTTTTCGATTTGGACATCTCCAGCAGGCGTTTTGGGCGTGCCTATCAGCACTTCTTCCAACTGCAGATTGTATTTTTGGAATTTATCCTTCATCTCGGTAACTGCTCTTTCACGGATTGCGCTGCGCTCCTGAATCAACTCGATTAAGGTTTTTGTCTGCGCTACATCCTTAAAGTAAGCACTGACCAACGGGTCTAAGGATTGATTTACCAACATATTGATATCGCCAAACCGCTGTATTACCCACGGTGCCTGCTTGTAATCAATGTGCATGACAACAGACAGCGGCAAGGACGGTTCAAACGCATCTTTTGTAATAATGTCGACCTCTGTAAGGTTTTCATCGTATTTATGATCGCCTACTTCGCATTTGTTCCATTTCAATATAATATTTGTTGTAGGAACTAGAACAACTTTTCCTGCGTCTGTGTTAAAGGCATATTTTCCCGGCATTAAGGGTTTTTCAAGAACGCCCTTACAGCCAGCGCCTACCAGTTCACCATGTTTATAGTCAACCCCTGTGGTATCAACTCCCTCTTGCCCGAAGAAGGAAACAACAACGCCGACAAAGCCAATCGGAACAACTGTTTTCGGCCTGAATTCCACGGTTGCAAAAAGCCGGTTGATATAATAGGTACCATCCGTTAATACTTGAATTTGCTTACCACGCCTGCCGCCAAGTTCCAGGAATTTTTCCGGGTCTTGAAAGCTCGCATGTCCTTCCCCGACGCTAGGTGCAATAATCTCGCCCTGTGCAAGAGGAATGCCATCATGCACCGTAATAATTCCCATGACATCGCTTGCTTCATTACTGCTGCCCATGATGACAACCGGGCTGAACGCGCCTCTGGCCGACAATGTTTGCTGCATGCTGATAAGTTCGGAGCGTTCCTGCTTGGAGCCATTGAAAATGGCCTTGAGGTCATTGGGCGTAATAACGATAAACTGAGCCAAATTAATTGCGTAGGTACCCTCTCTTAATATCCCTCTTTGAGGGCCTCTTTGACCGCCGTTTTGTAAAAAGCCGTTTACATTCTGAAAATTATTTGCATCGGGCACAACCTTGCCCAAAGTTTGAGTAGGGGACAGCGGCATACCATCTCGTGCAAATATATACGCAATCTGCCCCTGCGGGATTGTTATGAGCGGATACTTATGTATTTTATACATTAAAACGGATTTAAAATGGATGCCTCCACGCAGCAAATCGGGTGAATAGCCTGCCTCACCATGCAGCGCGATAATTGAATCCTTCAGAGAACCCTTTGGGCTCCACCATTTTTCAACCACGGCAACCTCATCCGAATTAATAACCCTCAGACCTAATATTTTGAAAATCAACAGGTAGAGTACCAAAACAACACCAATAATTGTCACTAATACAGTAACAAACGGACCCATAACAACCATCTCCCAGCTTTTCGTATTTGGTTTATCTGTTTTAACAATACTACATTTATATTATGATAGCAACCAATTTCAGTCTTTTTTATTGATTAGAATATTATTTGTACAATATGATTTAAAACAATTAAAAATAGTGTATATTATTTCTTAAATGTAATTAAAAAAATAATTTGTCCACTTTTTTAATGCACTGCGTGCTCCGATGAAGGACGAAAGTTTACCTGTGGGCAGAAATACATATGGCAAATCAATTGGACATCAGCAGAATATCCCTGGGAAGAATTTTAAGGAAAACAGACTCGCCGCTTTTTTCAATCTCTTGATAGGATTTTTTATCCAGTTCCCAGAAGATACAGGATTGACTGCTCTGCATACCTTCGCACTGGTACTTAACGATAATTGAAAACGTATCTTCCGTTACATTCGCAATTTTTCCTCTTACAATATTTTCTTCACCGAAGTCGGTTACCGGGACAAAATAATGGGCGCGCACTCCTATATATTGCATGTCATTTGGAATTTTCCGCTCGGTGGTCAGAACAGTGTTCCAATCCAGTGCCTTGAGCGTGTAGTCTGAAAGCTTTTGTGCCTTGGATATATTTTTACAGCCGGTTAGCAGCGTAGCGGCAAGCGTCTGGGGATTTTCAAACAGCGCATGCTTTTCGCTGATTACTTCCAGCTTTCCATCTGATAACACTGCGATGCGGTCACAAAGGCGGTAAACCTCGTCGCGGTTATGGGAAACGAACAGCGTCGTTCCTGAAAATTTTTCAAGTACACTGCCTATTTCCTGCTCCATCTGCCACCGCAGATAACTGTCAAGCGCGGAAAAAGGCTCATCGAGCATGAGAATGTCCGGTTCAGAGGCAAGAATCCTTGCGAGCGCGACTCGCTGTTGCTGGCCCCCCGAAATCTGGGAGGGATAATGTTTTTCCAGCCCCTCCAAATATAGTGATTTTATCTTTTCCTCAATAATTGCTCCTTTTCCTCGTTTCGGCCCGCGAATACCGGCAGCAATATTTTCTTCTACCGTCATATTCGGAAACAGCGCGTAATGCTGAAATAAGTACCCGGTTTTTCTTTTCTGAGGGGATAGGTTGATTTTCTTTTCTGAGTCGAACAGAACCCGCCCGTCCAAAACAATTCTGCCTTCATCGGGCTTTTCAACCCCTGCGATACACTTAAGCGTCATGCTCTTTCCGCTTCCTGAAGCACCCAGCAGCGCAAGAATTTCATCCTGCGCTTCAAAGTTTACATTTAGTTGAAAGTCACCCAAAGTCTTTTTTATATCAACAGAAATCGACATTGCACTTCCTCATTTCTCTAACAACCTTACAATAGAGCCTGCTTATAATTTTACACTAATTCAAAGGTATAAACAATGAGAACACAGAACCTTGCGAGACCTTTGATTTTACTTTAATATAGCCATTTTGCTTTGTGATAATCTGCCTGGCAAGATATAAGCCTATCCCTATGCCGTCCTCATTTTGGGTATAATCCCCTCTGTAAAACCTTTTAAAAATATTGTTTATTTCTTTTTCATCTATACCTATTCCATTATCCGTAATATCTACTCTTGCAAACATTTCATATTGTATTGTTTCAATGACAATCTTACCACCATTGCCTGTATATTTTACAGCATTGTCAATGATATTAAAAACCGCTTCCACAGTCCAATTTTTATCAATATTTAAAATAATATCTTCTTTTGCATTAAACTTAATCTCAATATTTTTGCTTTTAGCCTTTTGATATATCTGCTTGATTGCAGTTAAGCAAACATCATTAAGGCTGATTTCATTTGGAATTAGCGTGATTACGCCGCTTTCCAGCCGCGACATTTTAATCATACTCTCCAACAAAAAAGTCAGCTTTTCAATTTGACTTTGCATGTTCCCGCTAAACTCGGCATATTCCTCTTTTGAAATGGAGGTATCCTGCAGAAGCTCATAGTATAATTTTAGATTTGCTAACGGGGTTTTGAGCTGATGGGAAATATCGGAAATAAGTGATTTGATTTCATCACGTTCGCTTTTGATTTTTGTATTCTGTGCTTTCAGTATATTTGTAAGCTTAATAACCTGTGATTGCAGCTTTGAAAGCATATCATCATTTAAAACAGAAAAAACTTCGTTCCCCTTCATATCTGAAATCGAAGAGATAACTTGTGAGAGCTGATTGAGGATATGTTGCATATATTTCTTTACCGCATATATAAAAGTTACAGATAATCCTGCAATTATAATACAGAATATTGTAATTGCTTTAACCAATGCCACCTCTTTGTAGGTAAACCATATGTAGCAGTCAAACAAAATGCAGCAGACCGCAATTGCAGTAAAGTACATGGTTATTTTTGAATCTATCTTCACTATATTTCACCCCATGTATATCCGGTGCCAAATACCGTAATTATATACTTTGGATTTTTCGGGTCATCTTCAATTTTTTGCCGCAATCTGCGAATATTTACACTGAGTGCGTTTTCATCAACAAAGTTGCCGTTCGCATCCCACAATTTTTCTAATATAATTTGTCGTGACACAACCTGCTGTTTATTTTTAGTAAGTAACTCCAACAGCTTATATTCTGTGGTAGTCAACTTGATGATTTCTTCTCCTTTCATTAAAATCATCCTATTATAATCAACGGTAATATCCTTATACTTAAATATATTTTTCTCTTTTATACTCGTTCTTTTTAATACGGCAATAACCCTCTGTTTTAGGATTTCGATAGAAAAAGGTTTTGTAATATAATCATCACAGCCTGTTTGAAAGCCCTGTATCATATCCTGCTCGGTATCATTTGCTGTTATAAAAATGATAGGCAAATCAGAGGTTTTGCGGATTTCCTCACAAAGTTTTAATCCGCTTTTATGCGGCAAATTGATATCAAGCAATATTAAGTCAATCCGATTATTAAGGAATGAAGTGTAGCCATCATCATAATTAAAGCTGCTGATAATATTGTAATTGTTCTTCATTAGTGCGTAACCAACGCCTTTATTTAACAGCTTGTCATCTTCTACTATTAATATATTAATCAAAAAAATCACCGCCTATATTATAATGCCTGCTGAATAAACATTTACTTAAAATTTTACGTTCTACGCAGCTGTTTTGCACTTGTTCACGCTTTATTATACCATGACAATCAGGCTGCACAAATACCGTGCAGCCTGATTGCAAATATTTTATTCTGCTTCTCTTAATCGTTCAACGATAGTTTGATTATTAAGCCCGATATATGCAACATACGGAACGCATATTGATACTAAAATCAAAATCGGCGATACAATAAAAATTGGACGTATTATAAACTTATAACTGTAAAACCACATACTGCTTGCAATAGGCTTGACAACAATGAATGATACCAAACTGCCAAGAATTATGGAGCAAACTATTGTTGCCAAAGCATAAAAAACCCCCTCGAATATCAACATCGTTTTAAGCTGTTTGTTGGTCATACCGATGCTTTGCAGCATTGCAAATTCTCTTCGTCTTGAGATAATGCTTGTAAGCATCGCATTTATAAAGTTAAGTATGCCGATTATTCCTATAATAAAGCTGAGAATTCCGCCTACTAATATGAACATATTTTGAGTGCTTTTTAACCGATTTTCATATTTTCGCTTTGATTCAAAGTCCATTTTCGGCTCAATGTTTTTTGTGTAATCCTGTAAGAATTTTTCCGTGCGGTCTATATATTCATCGCTAACATTAAACAAACAGCACATTGTCAAAGGATTTTTGATTTGACTCTTAAACTCACCCGCAGGAAGATACATTATAGGGCAGCTTGCCAGCGAATACCGAACTGTCATATTATATTTGATTTCTGCCTTTGCCAGAATCTCATATTCTTTGGACACGCTGTTTTCATAAGTCACAATAAATTTATCACCTATTTTATATTTGATTCCTTTATAATTGTTGCTGCCATTATCATTTGAATAGACACCCTCAATCATATAGTTGCCTGTTTTTAGCTTTTCTAAGTCCATATCTCCCTCAATTATATTTAACTGTGACAAAGGGAAATCTTCCAGCCCATATAACTGTATCTCTGCTTCTTGACCATTAACCCTTGTACTGCTATGTTTCAGGTTGTAATAAATTCTTCCGCAGTTTTCAATCCCGTCAAGCCCAGCGATACGATTAACCATCTTTTCCGATATAACATCTTCCTCCGACCGGAAAGAATTAATCGCACTAAAATAATTTGCATTGCCTGCGATAAAATCCGTTATTACATTTTGATTAAAATATTTATCCATATCAAATCCATTGGTAAATGTAAACACAGAGTTAAGAAGTATTAAACTCAGTGACATCGATATGACTACCACAGCCGTCTTTTTCTTATTACTTAAAATATTGTATAAAGCCATATTATGTACTTTGCCGCCACTTAAAGAAATTTTCTTTGTTTTGCTTTTAGCAGGCACATCAACATACCTTGTTGCCTGTACAGGAGAAACCTTTGCTGCGATTTTCCCAGGCTTTCTGCAACTGATGAATACAGTTATAACCGAAAAAATGGATGCGCCAATAAAGATGAAGGGGCTAAAAGATATATGGATTGTTGTAATATTGGTTGTATTTACAATAATCGGTAAAATTACATTGCCAATTAAGTAACCAATAATAAGGCCAATTGGTATTCCGACAGCGGACAAAAAAAGCGCCTGCTTTTTTATAATCATTTTAATTTGTTTTGAAGTCATTCCAATCGTTTTAAGCAAGCCATAATATTGAATATCCTTTATTACCGATATTTGAAATATATTGTAGATAATCAAATACCCCGTAAAGATGATTAGCAATCCCGCTCCCAAAATACTAACGACCGTTTTAAAATCAATTCCAAAATTGTTTAACCCATACGCCCAGTTTGCACTGGCTGAAATATAATTCGGTGCTTTTGAATCATTGGTGTAGCCTTTATCTTTCAACACTGTTTCAATATTCTGTTGAATGTTCAAGCTGTTTTTGAACATTACATCCATGGAGAACCGGCCTGTTCCGACTCCATTTTCATCCAATTCATCAAGGTTCACCCCTGCAAGGCTTTTATCAATAAATTTGCGGGATACAAACAGCATACTTGTACGAGAAGCCTCGTTGCTTTCCCAAAAGCCGCATAAAACAAATTCCGCCGTTCGCTTGTCTTTGCCCGCGCTGTACTCTATACTGATTTTTTTGCCTATTTCGTGCGGCACGCCTAATAGATCAAGAACCATTGTATCAGTTGCGATTTCATTTTCTTTTAGTGGCATCCTGCCAATTGTCGGAGCGCAAAAAATCATTTTTGCCTGCGTATCGGTAGCATATCTGATTGCAGCTTGGCGCTTTAAAATCTCTTTGTTTTCCCCCATACTTAACGTAATCGAATAACCCGATTCCTCTATAAGAGGGTGGTCTTTAATCCTATTAAACTCTTCCTCTGTAAGATTTTCAAAGGTACCATGAGCATATCCGCCCGCCATCTTTAGAGATTGCTGCTGAACTGACTTTGCCACACCCATTCCAACCGTTAACAGGGATGTAAATAGAATCGTTGTTAACGCGATTGCAACAATTGCAAACAAATTTCTTAACTTATTTGCCTTTATATTTTTTCTTGTCAGTTTATTGATAATTGCTTTATTATTATTTGCAAATATCATACACATGCACTCCTAACAATCTTACCGTCTTCAATACGAATCGTCCGATCGGCAAGCTGTGCAATTTCCTCGTTATGGGTTATCATAACAATTGTTTGATTAAATTTTCGGTTTGTCATTTTCAAAAGTCCGATAACGTCCATGCTTGTTCTACTGTCAAGGTTCCCTGTGGGTTCGTCTGCAAGTATAATAGCGGGTTTTGCAGCTAATGCTCGGGCAATGGCTACACGCTGCTGCTGCCCCCCGGAAAGGTTGTTTGGCATATCGTTGAGCTTGCTTTCAATTCCTAAGGTTTTTATAATACTATTTAAAAAGCTTTTATCGACCACTGAGCCATCCAGTTCTATTGGCAAAGTTATATTTTCATACACATTTAATACCGGTACAAGATTGTAGTTTTGAAAGACAAACCCTATATTTCTGCGTCTGAATATCGTCAACTCATCGTCGCTCATTGAAAATATATCCTTGTCACCCACCAGTACACTGCCGCTTGTTGCGCGATCGAGACCCCCGAGCATATGTAAAAGTGTGCTTTTGCCACTTCCGGATGTCCCAACAATGGCAACGAACTCGCCTTCATTTATCTCAACCTCTACACCATCAAGGGCTTTAACGATGTTAGGCTCTTGTCCGTAATATTTTTTAAGTTCTGCTGTTTTTAATATCCTCATAAAAACCATCCCTATATAAAAATTCAGATTGCAGTTTACACTACAGTCTGAATTATAAATTATATTTCTTACAATCTCGTTACAATAACTCACTTAAATCGTTTTCGTTTACTACTTTGATTCCTTCTCTTTGTAGTTTTTCTGCTGTTATTCCATTACCACTTATTAAGTTACCAGAAAAAGTTCCGTCATAAATAGAGCCGCAACCGCAGGAGGGGCTTCTGCTTTTTAATACTGCATACGTACAGTTTAACATTTTTGCAAGTTTAAGCACTTCGTCTGCGCCTTTTTCAAACTGCATGGTGACGTCTTCCCCTTTGCTGTTAATGACTCTTCCGTCTGCAAGTTCTGCAGGCAGTCTCGGAGTGGACAATCCGCCCAGTTGTTCCGGGCATATGGGTATGAGATGGTATTTCTGATTCAGCATCACGACTTGCTCATTATAACATCCTGTCCCACAATATCTGCAATTCAAACCAAGTAAGCAAGAACTGATTAATATATTCATTTTTAAATCTCCTGTTTGCTAGATAAAGTATTTGAGTCGATAAAATCATGTTAACAATGATAAATTGCTTTGTCAAGACTATCCCATATTGTTAATCCAATAACTGAGGCTCTAGAATAAATGTTGAGGTACGACAAAAAAAGCTTGAATAGAAAAAGAGCATATCTGGCAATAACCTTTAAAATGGCACTGTTTAAAACCATTTTAGGCGGCCGCCGATATGCTCTTAACTTTTTTATTAATTGATTGACCTATCCGGCATCGCTATTCACCACATCAATGCCGCGTGGTGCGACCGGGGTAGAAAAAACGAT
>CAZFED010000005.1:0-295864 GCA_964517505.1 uncultured Caproiciproducens sp.
TACCAAATACAATACCGTATGTCAACCCTTTTTTACAATCTTTTTGAATTTCTTTGACTTTTTACTGTTTTTATTAAAGTCGATGACAAACTCTCCTGTTTTTGGCGCTATTTAAGAGGTTTTATGTGAATGTTTTCTATTTTGTGCAGTTGTTTGGATAAATCGACGCCGCAGGGGAAAAATTCTGAAAAGAGGTGTTGATTATGAAGAAAAAATTAAAATACATTTGGAGCGTACTTGTTATTGTTTTAATGAACATCCTGATTATTTCAATTGTAAGTAATTGGGGTGGATCTGTGCAGACGCTTTCAAAGGTTGGCTCACAGGGTGACGAGGTCAAAAAGATTCAGACAAAACTGAAGGATCAGGGCTATTATACAGGAAACATTGATAGTATTTTTGGCAGTGCCACAAAAAACGCGTTAATCAAATTCCAGAAGGAGAAAGGGCTGACCCCCGACGGAATTGCCGGTACAAAGACACTCAGTGCACTTCAGCTGGGCGGTTCTGCGGGCGCACAGGGCGGTTTCAGCAGTACTGATGTCACCTTGCTTGCCAGAGTAATCTCAGCTGAGTCGCGCGGAGAACCGTACTCAGGACAGGTTGCGGTAGGTGCGGTCATCCTAAACCGGATTGAGCACCCATCGTTTCCCAATACGCTGGCCGGCGTTATCTACCAGCCCGGTGCGTTCAGCTGCCTAAACGACGGCGGCATCAACGCACCCATTGCTGACTCGGCATTCAAGGCCGCGCGCGACGCGATTAACGGGAGCGACCCGTCGGGCGGCGCTATTTATTATTATAATCCTGCTAAGTCCACGAATAAATGGATTCTATCCCGCCCAGTCATTACTGTTATTGGACTGCATCGCTTTTGCAGCTGAGCCCAACACAGCGCCTACAAGTTTGAAATAAGCCGCACCCAAAAGGATGCGGCTTATACATATATAATATATATTAGTATATAAGATATTACTTCTTGAATTCTTTAAACAGCTTGGTTACTTCTTCTTGATGTGCTTTATTCTTGTCAGAAGAGGAAGAATCCTTATAGCTCATCATATACTTACCGTTGTCTGAAATGACTGCCGCTACGTCCTGACCCATAATGGTGAATTTTCCGTTGCTCTTTACATGATCCAGAGTTGTTTTCGCTTTGTCGTTTAAATTGGCGGTATCATACTCATAAAGTTCGACCGTAACATTATTGTTGCCGTTAAACCCAAATTGATATTTTACTCCGCTCTTCGCGCCAATAAAACTCGGTTCCATTTGCGCAGGCTGACCTGAAACAGCAGAATTAGCTGCAAGGTATTTTTCAAGACCGGCAAGGTTGTCATCCATAGCCTCCGAGCCGATTTGTGAAACGGTCGCTTCAGAAGCTGCCGACTGGGCTGCTGCGCTTGAAGTTGTTCCGCCAACATCGCCCATGCCGCAAGCGGCCATGGTACCCGCCATCACAACTGCCAAAGTAAGAATTATAATCTTTTTCATTTGTAAATCCTCTCTTAAAACAAAAACATCTTTTTAATTGTATTATGCCCAAAATCTTTTTTGCTGCCTATATCCTATATAAAGAAAAACCGCTTAAAGCGGTTTTGAGTTTGGTGAATACAAGCAACCTTGAACCCATGAACTCTTGCATGTTTCACCAAACAAACTATCACTTATATTAGTATCTAATTTTTTAACCGATTTGTCAATCATCATTTTCTTCAAATGCGCCATCCCGAAAACAATCGCCCCGATAAAAACTGCAAACAAACTTAATAAACGCTACAAACTAAAGTGAAAATTCAAAATATGCTCGGTGTATTTTTAACTTTCACTTTGATTTACAAAACCTTTAAAAACAGTCATAAACAAAATTTTAATATCAAACAGGAATGTCCAATTTTCTATATAGTAAATGTCGCACTTGATTCGCTCTTCAATTGAGGTATCGCCGCGCCATCCGTTTACCTGTGCCCATCCGGTAATGCCAGGGCGAACCAGATGCTTAATCATATAGAGAGGAATCTCTTCTTTGAACTTCTCCACAAAGAACGGGCGTTCCGGCCGTGGCCCAACAAGGCTCATATCCCCTTTGAGCACATTAAAAAGCTGTGGCAGCTCATCAATGCTGCATTTGCGGATGAATGTGCCAAACTTTGTCCTTCGGTTGTCGTCCTTTGTACCCCATGTCGTCATGTCAGAGCCATCCCCATCAACTCTCATGGAGCGAAACTTATACATAACAAACGGTTTTTTGTTCATGCCAATGCGGTCTTGTCTATAGATAACCGGACCTGGTGAAGAAATCTTTACGCCAATTATTGCAGCGAGCAAAAGCGGAAAAAGCAAAATCAAAATAATCAGAGAAGCAAATATATCAAACCCGCGCTTACAGAAATTATTCAGAAGATTATCAAGGGGAATTTTGCGGATGTTGATAAGCGGCATGCCCTCAACTTCATCAATATAAGGTTTTGTTGGCAGATATTTGGTGTAAAACGGAAGTAAATTCGCTTTTACTCCTGCTTTTTCACAGGTATCAATAATACCTTCCAGCAGGGAAAACTCATCATATTCCAAAGATATGATAACCTCATCGACACCTTTGCTCTCCAAAAGGTTGGTTAGTGAATCCAACTTACCAGTATATGCAACTTGCCTGCCCGCCATCTCTTCTTCCTTATCGCTTAGGTATCCAAGGACGTCATATCCTAAATTCTTATTTGATGTTACTTTATCATAGAATTCTGCAGATACCTCATTCCAGCCTACTATAAGCATATGCTTAATATTATAACCTTTTGCCCTCATATGTCTCAGCAATTTGCGAAGCACAATGCGGCAAAGTGAGGTTAATCCGGCATTCAGAAGTCCAAACAGGATAATTACCATTCTGGAAACATGGACCTCTTTTAAGAAGAAAACAAGTACGAAAACAAAAATTACTCCAATAAAGTTTGCTTGAATTATCTTACCAATCTCGGCAAGCAAAGTCTTGTGCCGAAAGGAAGCATGCAGTTCAAAATAGTTGTACAATAAAAAATAGGCAGGAATAATTAGCAGCATCAACTGCATATAGTAGTTGATGCCAAGGTGAAATGAACCTTCGTAATCATAAAAATGAAGTACAAAAGCCAACACCATTGACACAAGACAGATACAGGCGTCGACCGCAGCGAGTACCACATTAAGCAATTTTTGGTTTTCTTTTATCATTTCTGTCTCCAAGTGTGTTGTTTTATTTTTTATATTGTACAATATTTCCCCTATAATAACAAGGTCAAATGTTGATTCTGAACCAAACGGGTGGTTTTTCAAAAAAAGATAAAAAAGCAGAGCATATTCCGAAAAACCTTTAAAATGTAAACCCCATTTTAGCAGGTCACCGATATGCTCTGTTCTTATTTTTATAATGAAAATCTACTTGAATTTTAAAAGGTAAGCATAAAAGAATCCGAAGCTGTTTCGCACAGCTTCGGATTCTTTTATGCTTCTTCTGTTTTTGGGGTTAAGTTACCGCAATGTTTTACGTGGACCCAAAAAGAAAAACCGCTTTAAGCGGTTTTGGATTTGGTGGACACAAGGGGACTCGAACCCATGACCTCTCGCGTGTGAGGCGAGCGCTCTAACCAGCTGAGCTATGCGTCCATAGTCCGCGTGTGCGGAATAAATATGGTGACCCGGACGAGATTCGAACTCGTGAAACCGCCGTGAAAGGGCGGTGTCTTAACCGCTTGACCACCGGGCCATATTTTTGAATGGTAGCGGCAATTGGATTTGAACCAATGACACTCCGGGTATGAACCGAATGCTCTAGCCAACTGAGCTATGCCGCCATATGTTGCTCCGTTATTCATGCGGAGCGTTTTATAGTATAACCCATGTGTTACCGGTTTGTCAACACATTATCTTAAATTTTTTTATAAATTTTATAAAAAGCCTTGAAATCTTTTGTGATTTTTCATTTCAATTACAAATTTGCCCATATTCTCCTTAATATAGGTAATTATGCTTCTATAAGATGTCGGAATTCACTGAGATTCAAAATCTACTTTCCGCTCCTAAAGACATTTATCGCATTCCGATTAACCCTCTGTCTACAATCGTTACCCCCCTGTGTGCGGAATACTTGTCCAAAAAGGGCCGGCATCGTGCAAAAACGATACCGACCCGTCTGAACTAAAATCTTATTCGGTGGAAAGCGAGTAGTTCGGGGCTTCCTTTGTAATTTGAATATCATGCGGATGGCTTTCTCTTAAGCCGGCTCCCGTAATGCGAACAAACTGTGCCTTTTCGTGCAGTTCCGGAATCGTTGCACAACCGGTGTAGCCCATACCGGAACGCATGCCGCCAACCATTTGATAAATGGTATCGGAAAGCGGTCCCTTGTACGGCAAGCGGCCCTCCACGCCCTCTGGGACGAGCTTCTTTGCATCCTGCTGGAAGTAGCGGTCCTTGCTGCCCTGCCCCATTGCGGCCAAGCTGCCCATGCCACGGTACACCTTAAACTGGCGGCCCTGGTAAAGTTCCGTTTCTCCGGGGGATTCCTCGCAGCCCGCGACAAGCGAGCCAACCATCACGACGCTTGCGCCGGCGGCAAGCGCCTTTACAATGTCACCGGAAAATTTGATTCCGCCGTCCGCGATAACTGGGATACCGTATTTTGCCGCCATGCATGCAGAGTCATAAATCGCGGTAATCTGAGGTACGCCGATTCCCGCAACAATTCTTGTAGTACAAATGGAACCCGGGCCAATACCAACCTTTACGCAGTCCGCACCCGCTTCAATAAGAGCCTGTGTTGCAGCGCCGGTAGCGACGTTGCCCGCGATTAACTGCACATTCGGATATGCTTTTTTGATTTTCTTGACCGTGTCAACAACGCCGTCGTTATGGCCATGAGCGGAATCGAGACCAACAAAGTCAACCTGTGCCTTTATTAGCTCTGCAACGCGCTCCAACACGTCGCCCGTTGCGCCGATGGCCGCGCCGCAGAGCAGCCTTCCGCCGGCATCCCTTGCTGAATCCGGGTAACGTACTGCTTTTTCAATATCTTTAATTGTTATTAAACCCTTTAAGTTGCCTTTGTCGTCAACAATCGGGAGTTTTTCAATTCTGTGCTTGCGCAGAATTTCCTGTGCCTGTGGTAAGGTTGTACCAACCGGAGCAGTAACGAGATTTTCTTTGGTCATAACGGCAGAAATCGGCTGATCAAATTCCGCATCGGTCATAAACCGCAGGTCACGGTTGGTGATAATGCCGACCAGTTTGCCATTTTCACAAATCGGCACGCCGGAAATACGGTACCGCGCCATAATTTCATTTGCATCGTGAACAAGATGCTGAGGAGAAAGGAAAAACGGGTTAACAATAACACCGTTTTCGGAACGCTTTACCCGGTCAACCATGTCAGCCTGTTTTTCAATCGACATGTTTTTATGAATAATACCCACACCGCCCTCTCTGGCGATTGCGATTGCCATGTTACTTTCCGTAACCGTATCCATCGCAGCGGTCATCAGCGGAGTATTTAGCTTGATTGATTTGGTAAGGTGAGTGGATAAGTCCACTTCCTTCGGCAGAACGTGGGATTCCGCCGGAATGAGCAGAACATCATCAAATGTCAGGCCCTCTTTTACAAACTTTCCCGAGTAGTTCGTGTTTAACATGTTTTCCTCCTCTTACACTTGCACCGCTGCAAAAATCAGGTTTTGCGCGGCATTTTTATATCACTTATTTTAATGTATTAAGATATTATATCATCTCATATATCAATTTTCAATCTAATTTTGCAGATTTTCAACAGAAATTTCACTGACGGTTGAAAGTTCAGCGGAAGCGGTAAAACCACACCCTTTTGAATTGACTCCCTGCATTAAAATTTGACTGTTTTCCTCGCGCGCGTAAATCTTTAAAACATCGTTTAGAGTGCTTTCGTTCACATAGTCAATTTGAACCTCGGTGTAGCGCTTTCCGCTCACGCCGCCGGGAATAAAATCGGTTAGGATATCACCGTAAATGGTGTTGTTGAGGTGATGGTTATAGTCGAGGTCGGAAAACCGTACAGGCCTTTCTCCCACAAGCGGCAAGTTATCCGGTACGGTTATTCTTGCCACTTTTTCCGACATTCTTTCATCGGTAAAAATCCCGTACTGTAAAAACATTTTTGGACGCAATACCTTGTGCGTATGCGCGTCAGCGGCAACCGTGGTCTGCATAACATCAATAATCAGCTCTCCGCCGCAGAAAATTTTAAAATCACGGTAAAATTGAGCACCGCTTGTTCCACGGGGATGAGTTTGAATCGTAAGTATTTCGTTGTGGCGCGGCATACGCTTGATTTTCACGCGATTTGTAATAAGGAGGAACACAATTCCGTCTGCGCTCATTTTTTCGTAGCTAAGACCGACCAAATCCATCTGCTGTTCGCTTGTCTCCTGGCAGATACGTAAAAGTACACTGAGTTTTAGTACTGACTGTGCGCCGACCTCATAGCTTGCCACGCGAACATCGCGGGTATATTCGTTAATCTGTTGCATTTTTATCCTCCAGACTGTGCAAAAGTAATTTTATTATTTGAATGACATGGGCAATTGCTATAATCAGAGAAAAAAACCACTGCCTTCGGTGAAAATGAGTTTTATGTAGGGAATACCCCCTGTAGTGTTCCGAAAACGGACGCTGCAGGGGGCTTCTTCTGTTTTTATTTGATTATGTCGCAGCCCATGTACGGGCGCAAAACCTCCGGCACAGTTACGCTGCCATCGGCATTCTGGTAATTTTCAAGAATAGCGGCAACGGTGCGGCCGATTGCTACGCCGGAACCGTTGAGTGTATGAACGAGCTGTGCCTTGTCGCGCGGGGTATTCTTGTAGCGAATTTGTGCGCGGCGGGCCTGGTAATCCTCGAAGTTGGAGCAAGAGGAGATTTCTACATAGCGGTTATACGACGGCATCCATACCTCAATATCGTAAGTCTTGGCGGACGAAAATCCGATATCACCGGTAGACAGGCAAACCACACGGTAAGGCAGGCCAAGCAGTTGAAGTACACGCTCCGCGTCGTTGGTCAGTTTTTCTAGCTCTTCATAAGAATTTTCCGGTTTAACAAATTTAACCAACTCGACTTTATTAAACTGATGCTGACGGATTAAGCCGCGGGTATCCCTGCCGGCGGAGCCTGCCTCGGCTCTAAAGCATGCAGAGTACGCACAGTACTTAATCGGAAGCTTCTCCCCGTCGATAATATCGCCGCGGTACATGTTTGTAACAGGAACCTCCGCAGTCGGGATTAAGAAATAATCTTCATTGGAAACCTTAGTTGCCAGCTTAAAGGCTTCCTCCTCAAACTTCGGCAGTTGACCCGTACCGGTCATTGAGCTACGGTTAGCCATAAATGGCGGGAAAACTTCGGTATAGCCATTTTCCGTATGCGTATTCAAATAGAAGTTGATGATGGAACGCTCGAGCCTTGCACCTTTGCCCTTATAAAAGTGGAAACGCGCTCCGGTTACCTTGGCAGCTGTTTCCGGGTCGAGTATGTCTAACTCCTTGCCGATATCCCAGTGTGCTTTAGGTTCAAAGTCAAACTTGGTCGGCTCCTGCCAATGGCGCATTTCACGGTTTTCAGTATCGTCCTTGCCGATTGGAACGTCTTTGGCGGGGATGTTGGGAATAGACAGAAGTAAATTCTTCTGCTGCTCCTCCAGCTTGCCCAGGTCTGCGTCGCACTCCTTAATACTTGCGGAGAGTACTTTCATTCTTCCCATTAATTCGGAAACGTCGCCGCCCGCCTTTTTCATTTCCGGTATTTTTTTTGTATCGGCGTTCTGCTCGGCCTTCATTGCCTCAACTTTTCCAGTTTCCTCGCGGCGTTCAACGTCAATTTTAAGGATGTCATCAATTATTTTATCGGCATCCATATTGCGGGTTTTCATTGCCGCTTTTACCATATCCGGGTCGTTGCGTATCACTTTAATATCGAGCATGTTTTGTTCTCCTTTATATTGTCAATTATAGTTTGATTATATATTAGAATTATGCATAAATATATGATTTACTTGTGGATAGAGATACTGAACTTTTTACTTTCAACATTTTTTTCACTCATTGTTGAAAAGTTTGACCAGCTCGGTTAAGTCCTTTTCTCCGTAAAATTCAATTTGAAGCACACCGCGCTTTTTTGTGCCGCTGACCTGTACCTTGCGGCCCAAATGCTCGTTTAGTGCAAGCTCCACCTCATCAAAATAGCGCATACGAGTTTTCGCTTTGGGCACCTTTTGGCTCAGTTGTTCCTGCTCGTTGGCTTTTTTGCTCATCTTTTCGAGTTCACGCACCGAGATACCCTGCTCAGCTGCCAATTTTGCTGCCTTTCGCATTTCCGCCGGATTCTGGAAGCTTAAAAGGGTGCGCGCGTGACCCGCGGAAAGCTTACCGCAATTTACCATGTCGAGGATTTCCTTCGGCAAGTTTAAAAGCCGTAACGCATTCGTTACCGTCGGCCGGGATTTTCCGACTGTTTTCGCGGTTTCTTCCTGCGTTAGGCCGTAAGTTTCAATTAGTGACTGATAACCTTGGGCTTCTTCAAGCGGATTCAAGTCCTCACGCTGTAAATTTTCAATCAGCGCCAGCTCCATTACTTCACTATCGCTCATTTCACGAATCACTGCGGGTACTTCGGAGATGCCCGCCATCCTCGCTGCACGCCAGCGTCGCTCACCCGCAACAATTTGGTAACCGCCGCCAAATATCGGCCTTACCAAAAGCGGCTGTATAATGCCGTGCTGCGAAATGGAGTCAGCAAGCTCAGCTAATGCTGCATCGTTGAATTCTTTTCTCGGCTGTGTTCGGTTTGGTTCAATATCGCTGATTTTCAGCGTAATCGTCGCGTTGCGGTTCTCAGTATCATTTTCAGCAAAAATCGCATCAAGTCCTTTACCGAGTCCGCCCTTTTTCATAGCCATTCTCTCGCCTCCTCTATCTTTTATTTGCTTTTATGATTTCATCCGCCAGTTGATTGTAAGAAATCGCACCCCTTGAATTTTTGTCAAAGTACTGAATTGGCTTTCCGAAGCTGGGCGCTTCGGAAAGCCGCACGGCACGCGGAATCACAGTTGAAAACACCTTGCGTGGGAAGTATTTTTTGACTTCCTCTACAACTTGCTGCGTTAAGTTCAGTCTGCCGTCAAACATTGTGAGAAGTACGCCCTCTATGTCGAGCTGCTCGTTATACTGGCGCTTCACACGCCTGACGGTATTCATCAGTTGGGACAAGCCCTCTAACGCGTAGTATTCGCATTGAATCGGCACCAATAGCGTGTCCGACACGCAAAGTGCATTGGTTGTGATTATCCCCAGCGACGGCGGGCAATCGATAAAAATATAATCATAATTTTCCCTTTGGGCTGCTAACGCTGTCTTTAGGATGGCTTCACGGTGGTCAATTGTAACAAGTTCAATTTCAGCCGCTGCTAAATCCATACTTGACGGAATAACGTCCAAATTCGAAAATTCCGTGTGTATAATCACATCCTGTGCTTTTACGTCACCAATTAAAACTTCGTAAACGGTATTTTTCACTTGACGGCGATCAACACCCACGCCGCTTGATGAATTACCTTGCGGATCAATGTCCACAAGCAGGGTTTTTTTGCCCTTTGCGCCCATGGCGGCAGAAAGGTTAACGGAGGTTGTTGTTTTGCCAACTCCGCCCTTTTGGTTTGCAATTGCAATAATTTTTCCCATTCTTTCCCCTCCAATTGCAGGCTTCGCCTGCCGGAACACTGCTCTACAGTGAATATTGACATCATACCCATTTGGGTATGAACGGAATAATGTCTTTATTATAGCACTCTTTTGATGGAAGTTAAAGATTAATTGCTTGTTTTTTCGCAATGTTTCATGTGAAACAAAACAGGCCGGACAATTGTCCGGCCTGTTTTGTGGGAAATGATATAGGGAAATAGGAGTAAACACTTGTAATCTGTTTTAAGCAGGCTTCTGTCCACCCGTAACTGCCTGTGCTTTTGGAATACGAACCACGCACTCAATATAGTCGTCGGTTTCACTCTTTAAGGTCTGCGCGTTAATGCCGCTTTGCTTCATGGTATCAATCGCATGATTAATTGTATTTAAAAATATTCTTACATCCTTAACAACAAAGGTACGTTTGCTCTTTTGCTTTTCTTTTGGGTTGAGCAGCTTGTCCACTAGTTCGTCAGTTTGCTGCACATTCAAATGCTTTACAATAATTTGATTCAGTGTTTTTTCGCGAAGCTTGTCATCCGTAATGCGAAGAAGGGCACGTGCATGTCGTTCGGTTAGTCCACATGCGGTTATTTTATCGCGTTCTTCATCTGTAAGCCTCAAGAGCCTCAATTTATTTGCAAGCGTTGATTGACTTTTACCCAAACGCAGCGCCGCTTCCTCTTGTGTTACGTTCCATTCTTCAATTAGGCGCCGAATCCCCTCGGCTTCCTCAAAAATCTGTAAATCTTGTCTTTGAAGATTTTCGGTCATTGCAAGCATTGCGCTTCTTTCAGGAGAACAATCGCTGATGATACAGGCAACCGTTTCCAATCCGGCAAGCTTACAGGCGCGCAGTCTGCGCTCCCCTGCTATCAGTTCATAGCCATCCTTCACCCGGCGAACCGAAATTGGCTGGATGAGGCCATTTGTGCGTATGCTTCGCGAGAGCCCGAGCAGCTCCTGTTCGCTGAACGCACGACGCGGCTGCGCCGGATTTGGATGAATTGAGTTAATGTTAATTTGTATTACCTTGCGCTTCTCGCTCATAATATGCAAATACGCCGCCCCCTTGCTTGTCCTTTTGGTTAAGGATAGCACGGAGTGCGACGAAAATTTGTAAAATTATGGAAATAATATAATTTTTATTCTGTACTATTTTGTGATATCCTGCAATTAACAGAATCATTATAGCAATTTCTGTTTAATTTCATGCACGATTAGCACACAATAGGGTAAAATAATTGGATAATCGCGCAACAAGTATAATGCATAATGATACACCATCGAGGAGAATCCTTTCAAACATTTGCTAAGGAAGTTACTTCTTACAACAACAAATCAAACCCTTGCTGCCTCTCTTTTTCATATAAATTGCAAAACATAAGGGAACGCACGAATACGTCCCCCAAAAGTACTGCATTTTAGATTATATATTAATTACAACGGGCTTTTTGTGATTTTTGCTCCGTGGCGAGGGTACAGCTCGGCAAGTGGCTTTGTGCGTGTAAGAAAAACCAGACTGCGCCTGTCTCCGTTGGGCAGGTCAAATTCTTTAACGTCACTCAGTTCACATCCTAGAAGCGCAATGGCATTTTTTGCGGCTGTTAACTCCTCCTGCGGCTGCGGGCCTTTCATAGCGATAAATGTGCCCCCAAATTTTATAAAAGGCAGACAGTACTCGCAAAGCAAGTTCATCGGCGCAACCGCACGGGCGGTGGCAAAATCAAATTTTTCACGATAAAGCCTTTGGCGTCCACCCTCTTCTCCCCTTGCATGAACCAGTTCTGCCGTGAAATTCAGTTTATCTGCAACGTCTTTCAAAAACACAAGGCGTTTATTGAGTCCGTCCAGCAGAGTCAAGCTCATTTTAGGCCGCATAAGCTTCAGCGGCACGCCCGGGAACCCAGCTCCCGTGCCAACATCAATCAATTTTGCGCCATCCCGAATATTACAGTATTTCAGTATTATAATACTGTCCAAAAAATGCTTCATCACGATTTCATTCGGCTCGGTGATTGCAGTCAAGTTGATTTTCTCGTTCCAATTCAACAATAGCTCCATATATTGTTGAAAACTTCGCGCCTGCGCCTCGGTTACCTCAATTTGATACGCTTGTGCCGAGGAAATTAAAAGGCTTTGTATTTCTTCCATCCTAGTCCTCCTTGTGGCGGGTAAGCCAAATCAACAGTACAGAAATATCAGCCGGGCTGACGCCGGAAATTCTCGAGGCCTGTCCCACGCTCATCGGCTTTACTTTTTCAAGTTTTTCCTGTGCCTCACTGCGCAAGCCGATAATTTCCTTGTAATCGACCTTTGCGGGCAAGCGGCGCGCTTCCAAACGGCGCATCTCCGCGATATCCGCTTTTTGGCGCTTAATATAGCCCTCGTACTTTATTTCAATTTCAACGCTTTCAAATACCGCCGCCGGCAAGTCCGGCCGAGCAGTATCAATTTCTTGCAATATTTCGTAGTTGATTTGAGGGCGGCGAATAAGCTCCGCAAGGCGAACACCCGTTGTGACCTGCGATGTTTCATGTGAAACAAGCAGTTGGTTCAAAGCTTCAGACGGCGGCAGCACTGTCTTTTCAATTCTTTTGAGTTCCTCCGCCTTTTGTTTTTCTTTTAGCTGAAAGCGTTCCCAGCGTTCATCCGAAATTAAACCGAGTTCGCGGCCTGTCGGGGTCATCCGTTCATCGGCATTATCCTGTCGTAAAACTAGGCGGTATTCGCTGCGCGAAGTCATCATGCGGTACGGGTCGGTTACTCCCTTTGTTATCAGGTCATCGACCAAAGTTCCAATGTAAGAACCGGCACGGTCAAGAATCATCGGTTCCTTTCCCTGTACCTTTAATGCGGCATTAATTCCAGCCACAAGTCCCTGCGCCGCAGCTTCTTCATAACCGGAACTTCCGTTAAACTGCCCTGCACCATATAAATCCGAAAAATCCTGAAACTCGAGAGTCGCCTCCATTTGCAATGGGTCAACGCTGTCATATTCAATTGCATAAGCGGAGCGCATAATCTGCACCTGCTCCAATCCCTTAACGGAACGGTAAATAGCAATTTGCACATCCTCCGGAAGTGATGAGCTCATTCCCTGCAAGTACATTTCCTCGGTGTCAAGTCCGCACGGCTCAATAAAGAGCTGATGGCGCTTTTTATCCGCGAACCGCATAATCTTATCTTCGATGCTCGGGCAGTAACGCGGGCCAACGCCCTCAATTTTTCCGCTATACAAAGGAGACCTGCTAATATTATCTAATATAACCTGTTTTGTTTTTTCGTTTGTCCAGGAAATATGGCAAACCGCGCGATTCTTCCCCGGGGTAAGCGTGTCGTAGGAAAAAGGAATCACGGGCTCGTCGCCCTCCTGTAATTCTAGGTCAGTAAAATCTATGCTCGACTTCAGCACGCGCGCGGGAGTTCCCGTCTTGAAGCGGCGCAGACGCAAACCAAGCTTTTTCAGTGATGCACCCAAAAACGCTGCCGGGAACATCCCATCCGGGCCGCTTTCATAGGAAACGTCACCAACATAGATTTTTCCGCCAAGAAATGTACCGGTGGCAATAATGACCGCTTTTGCATGGTAAACCGCATTCATACGGGTAACCACCAGCCACGTACCATCTTCATTCTGAGAGATATCTACAATTTCCGCTTGCTTTAATTGCAGGTTAGGTTGTAACTCTAACTTATGTTTCATAATTTTACTGTACTCTCGGCGGTCAATCTGTGCGCGAAGTGAGTGAACCGCGGGGCCTTTTCCCAAGTTCAGCATCCGGCTCTGCAGCATTGCCGCATCTGCCGTTCTTCCCATTTCACCGCCGAGCGCATCAATCTCACGCACCAAATGTCCCTTTGCTGTTCCGCCAATCGACGGGTTACATGGGCAGTTGCCAACCGCATCCATATTAATTGTAAAAATACAGGTGCTACTGCCAAGCCGTGCAGAAGCAAGCGCGGCTTCAATCCCCGCGTGCCCGGCGCCAATGACTACAACATCATAATTCCCTGCATCATATTTCAAGCGTATTCCCCCAATATTATAAATGAGCAATCAAAAATAATTAATAAATTATATAAAAATCTACTTTCCAACGCAGAAGTGAGAGAATACGGAATCAACAACCGCTTCCGTTGCACGCTCACCAGTTAATTCAAGCAGTGCGGAAATTGCACCCTCAACAGAGACTGTCACCGCGTCAAGCGTCACGCCACTTTCAACAGCCATGAGTGCCTCGCTGATACACTCCCCTGCCTGCCGAGCCGCATCACGCTGACGCTCAGTAAACAAGATTCCCTCCGCAGGGTTGATCTGCGCAGTTTGAAGCAAATTCGCCACCGCGTCCTTTAACTCGAGTAATCCATCTCCAGAAATTGCAGAAATATATACTATATGTTTAAAGTTATTACTAATATACGAAATGTCTATTTTTGTAGGCAGGTCGCTTTTATTAATCACCGCAACGGAAGGTGAGCCTTCGATAACGGAAATTAGCTCTCTATCCTCGTCATTCAACTTTTTTGAAGAGTCAAAAACGGCGAGAACAAGCTGCGCCTCGCGAACTCTGCCGCGTGCACGGTCTACGCCGATTTTTTCAATCGGATCATCGGTCAGGTGAATGCCCGCCGTGTCGGACAAATGCAGCGGAACGCCGCCCAAAATCACGGTATCCTCAACCACGTCGCGCGTGGTTCCGGCGTATTCGGTAACAATGGAACGTTCACATCCGGAAAGCAAATTCATCAATGTGGATTTTCCCACATTGGGCCGGCCGGCAATTACGGTATTAATGCCCTCTCGAATCGCGCGACCTGCGTCGAACTGGCTCAATAACCGCTGAATTTCTCCTTTGGCAGTAATCAGTGTATCCTCCAATGCCTGTGTGTTTACTTGCGGAATATCATCCTCCGGATAATCTGCCCACGCGGACAAATGCGCAGCTGTACCGATGAGCAGTTCACGGATTTTGATAATCTTCTTTTCAAGTGCGCCGTCATGCCCGGCAAGCGCGACTTTCGCTGCCTGCTCGCCCTGTGCAGAAATCAGCTGCATCACAGATTCCGCTTCGGTCAAACCGATTTTACCATTCAAAAAGGCGCGGCGAGTGAACTCCCCCGGTGCGGCGGGTACTGCTCCTGCGGCAAAAACCGCTTTTAAAACGCGGCGCATAATGTAAAGTCCGCCGTGGCACGAAAGCTCGACCACATCTTCACCTGTAAAACTTGCGGGAGCAACATAATTCAGCGCAATTGCCTCGTCGATATCTTCCTGCCCGTCATGCACTTTTCCATAAAGCGCGGTGTAGCCCTTGGTTTGTTCAAGGGTCTTTCCGCGTTTAGCCAAAAATACCTTGTTCGCAATCTCACGCGCCTGCGGGCCGGAAATCCGAACGATGCCGATTCCGCCCGGTGCCTGCGGCGTAGAAATTGCCGCTATTGTTGTTGCCGAAGTGCTGTAATTTATTTGATTATTCATAAAATCACCTCAATACGAGCCATATAATGGACCATTAACAATGAATAATTATTTTACCTTACAAATATATAATATGTTTGCACAGTTTAATTTCTCATTATTCATTGTTAATTATTCAATCAGAAAAAAAGGGGCGATTCAAAACGAACCGCCCCTCACGCTTAATGTGGACTATTTTTTAAAATCAACGCGGCCATAAAGCGGCGCTTTATTTTCAATTTGGGGTTCCTTCGCTATTTTGGGCGTAGGCTGAACGGGCGCTGCCACTGGGAATGCTGGCTGTACAGGCCTTGGCGTTCTGTTGTTGTTATAGCCGGTGCGCGGCTTGTCGTTGTAGGGACGGCGCAGGCCTTTGTTGTTGTTTGGACGGCGCGGGCCAGGTTTTTCCCCGGCTTCCGGTCCAATCACGACATGGCGGTTAATCTCCTCGCCCTCGGACCAAGACTTTGCTCCCTCCACGGACTGAACAGCTGTGTGTATAATTCTGCGCTCGTAAGGATTCATGGGTTCAAGCGAAGAATTGCGTCCTGCTTTGACTGCTTTTACAGCAATTTTCTTACCTAAAATTTCAAGTGTTTCCTTGCGCTTTTCGCGGTAGTTGCCAATGTCAATTGTAATTCTGTAATATGAATTGTCAATATGGTTAGCGACCAGCCCGGTTAAGTATTGCAGTGCATCAAGCGTTTCACCGCGGTGCCCAATAATAAAACCGATATCTTCCCCGGAAAGAGAGAGCAACGCTCCGTTTTCCTCTTCTTTAATATTGATATCTACTGCTAAAAGACCCATATGGCTTAAGATTGTTTTCAAATATGCCGCAGCTGCATCAGCCGGGCTGCTCTTAATAAAAACTCTTACTTTTGCAGGGCTACCACCGAAAAGACCGAATGTTTTCTTGGTTGGCATTTCAAGAATTTCAAATTCGACATCATAGGATTCCACCCCGAGCTCCCTGCACGCAGCCTCCTTGGCTAATTCAACAGTATCGCCGGTTGCAATCGCTTCTTTTATCACGGTATTACCTCCCCGGATTTTTTCGTCCTATTTCTTTGTTCCTAAGTAATCGTCTAAATTTGCATTTGCACCCTTTGCTTTTTGCTTTTGCGGAACTTTTGCCGCTGCCTTTTGCTGCGGCTGTGTCTTTGCTGAAATTTGTTTTTGAGCAGCTATTGGCAGCTGCTTTGCCTGAGCTTCTCCCTGCTCCAAAAGCGCGACTCTTTGTGCCTCCGCTTTAGCGTTCAAGTCGGCCGGGCTGTACCAGATGTTTAAAACAACCGTTTGTAAAAAGCCGAGTATAGTGGAAATAATCCAGTAAAAACCAACCGCGGCAGGCATTGTGCAGGCAATCCATGCACTGAATAAAGGCATACCATAAAGCATCGCTTTCATACATCCCTGTTGCTGCTGCATACCAGGCTGAAACTTGGTCATAAAGAACTGGGTTATCAAAGATGTAACAAGGCAGAGCACAGGAATAAGCCATAAATTGGAACGAAAAAGTGTACCAAAAATATTAGCGCTGTCGCACGGGGTATCCAGTAAATTCAGCCCTAAGAACTGGAATCCATGGCTGAACAAGTCAATTTTTGCGATCTCTCCGCCGTTGAACATGGTAAGCTGCGGCTTTAAGTCGGCAAAATGCTTTACAATTTCAATTTGGGCGTAACGTGAATTAAACGTTGTTCCGACACCCGGAATCTGTGACAGCATCGCTACCGCTTTTGTGATACCTTCGTTCGAAAGATGCAGCGCATTTGCAAGCGGATTTTGAACGGTGTAAAACAGGCCAATCATAATGGGAAAAGGAATAAACGCGGTCAAACAGCCGCTTGCCGGGTTGACTCCCTCTTTTGCGTAAAGCTTTTGTGTTTCTTCCTGAAGCTTCACTTTATCATTGCCGTACTTTTTTTGTAGTTCTTTTTGTTTTGCTTGCATCTTACTGTTTGCCGCCATCGACTTTTGCTGATTGATGGAAAATGGGAACATAACAATTTTTAATACAATTGAAAACAAAATAATCGCGATGCCATAATTAGGAATCAACGTGTAGAAAAACCAAAGCAGATAGCCGAGAATGTTTCCGAAAAAATTAAATATGTCCATCATATAGGTAGTTCTCCTCTATATTGGTTATCGCTTTTCCCGTTTTTCCGGCACGGGGTCATAGCCCCCGCGGCTGAACGGGTTACAGCGCAGTATCCGATAAAATGCGAGCCAAAAACCCTTAAACGCTCCGAATCGGTCAATTGCAACAAGAGCATAATTCGAGCAGGTCGGGTAATATTTACAGCATGGTTTTTTTAAGGGCGAAATTCCCTTCTGATAAAACCGAATAAGCCAAATAAGCGGGCGCTTCATTTTAAAACCCCCGCATTTTTAAGCTGCTGTGCCATTGCACGGCAAACATCCGTACTTTTCACAAAAGGCGTCTTTCCCCTTGCTACAAAAATTAAGTCATAGCCCGGCTGGACCCTGGGCGCCAAGATTCTGAAAGCCTCACGAATCACGCGGCGGGACCGGTTCCTTTTGACGGCGTTGCCGATTTTTTTGCTTGTGGTAATTCCAATTCTTACATTTTGGCTGCGATTTTTTAAAACATAGGTAACAATCACAGGGCTGACGAGGGATTTTCCCCTTGCGTACATCCTGCGGAAGTCCTTGTTTTCCTTAATTGGCAAATACAAATCCATAACTAAAACCGCACCACAATTCTGTTTCGTTTGGTGAAATAAAGGAGCTAAAAAGAAAGGCCACTCACAGTGGCCCTTTTGCTTAGTAGCTCAAACGTGCTCTGCCCTTAGCTCTGCGGCGCGCCAAAACTTTGCGACCGTTGCTTGTGGACATTCTTTTCCTAAAACCGTGCTCCTTTTTTCTGTGGAGCTTCTTAGGCTGATAAGTTCTCAGCATGAAAAACCCTCCTTTCGGGGTACAAACCTTGCAATTTAGCATTATATATTAAATACGCGCAGCCTGTCAACCTTAATTTTATAGTTTACTCTAAGGAATGGCTGATTTCATGCCACCCTAAAAGGCCTATCTATTAATGGACAGTCTTCTACGATTAAATATACCACAACATCGTGTAAAATAAAAGCAAAAGCTCATAAAATAAAAAATATTTATTATTTAGGTGACTTAGGTGCGGAGACTACAACATAGTGTATGTTTTCAAATAAATGCAATTTGAAAAGATTTTTAATTTGTGGTAATATAATTTATGTTATGCCTATGCGTATAAATATATATTTAAAATGAGGTTTAAAATAATGGAATCCTTCACCGAGGTCTGGAATCTGGTATGTGATTACTGTAAAAGTAAGATAACCGACATTGCTTATTCCACATGGATTAAACGGATTGAGCCTGTCAATCTTGACTTAGCGCAAGGAATCGCAATATTAAAGGTTCCAAATGAGCTGCACCGCCAAACGCTCACCCACTACTACAGAGATTTGCTTGATGAAGCTTTTACACAGATTTTCGGTCAAGAGATTCAAATTCGCATCTGCACGCCGGATGAGACGAGCAAAGAAAAACAAAACGATGAAACGCCGGCCATCAATGATGATTACGAATTTACCTTCGATACCTACATTGTAGGCTCATCCAACAAATTTGCGCATGCAGCTTCCATGGCTGTGGCGAATAAACCAGCAACCTTATATAATCCACTATTCATCTACGGAAATTCCGGCCTTGGAAAAACGCATCTTCTTTACGCAATTTGCAATGAAATCAGCCGAACAAACCCCAAGATGAACATTATATATATTAAGGGCGACGAATTTACCAATGAATTAATTGAAGCAATCCGCCGCGGAACAACCGCAGAATTTCACAACCGCTATCGAAAAGCGGATGTGTTTCTGGTAGATGATATTCAGTTTATCGCCGGAAAAGATTCCACACAGGAGGAATTCTTCCATACCTTTAATACCCTGTACGAAGCAAAAAAGCAAATTGTTCTGACTTCCGACCGGCCGCCAAAGGATATTGCCACCCTTGAGGAACGACTTTTGACTCGTTTTGAGTGGGGATTGACCGCCGATATTCAGCCGCCGGATTTTGAAACGCGTATTGCCATCATTAAACGAAAAGCGGAACTTCTGGAAATTGACCTTCCCGACAATGTAGCCGAATACATAGCCAACCGATTAAAAAATAATATTCGTCAGCTGGAGGGCGCGGTAAAAAAGATGAAAGCCTATTTCCTGCTTGCGGGTGAGGGCCCTAGTATTACAACTGCGCAGGCGGCAATCAGCGATATTATCAATAACGACCAGCCCACCCCATTCACGGTCGAAAAAATTATTGACGAGGTGGCTCGAACTTTTGGAACAACCAGCGAGGACATTCGCTCCGCAAAGCGTTCTGCGAACATATCCAGTGCACGTCAAGTGGCAATTTATGTTGTTAGGGAAATTACACAGATGCCAATGACCTCAATTGGCGAGGAATTTGGCGGTCGTGATCACTCTACAATTGTTTACGCACTCCAACAGGTAGAAAAGAACTTTGCACGTGACCCTAAAACAAAGGCGACAGTGGAAGATATCGTTAAGAATATCCGTGACAGATAAAAAGTTGAAAACTTCTTCACCTTTCAACAAATCCTGTTAGTTTAGTTATTTTTAGTTTCGTTGAAAGTTTCAAATCATTTAACTTGTTTTCAACATTCCCCACAGAGTTTTCAACAGTGTGTTAAATACAAAAATTTTAATACAAACTGTTAACAAAATTCTAACATTAGAATAACAGCAAAAAACAAATTAAATGGCAGTGGGGTTACATAAAATTGATGTTTCAACTTTTACGCGCCCCCTACTACTCTTACTAAATTAAATCTATTATATCTATTATAAAAGGAAGCAGAGTGTGAGTTTATGAAAATTGTATGCAACCGGCAGCAGCTGAACGAAGCTGTGTTAAATATTCAGAGGGCTGTTTCCACGAAATCATCTGTTCCGGCTCTAGAGGGGATATTGCTCAAAGCGGGAGAAAATGAAATCATACTTTGCGGTTACGACCTTGAATTGGGCATGACCACAAAAATAGAAGCACAAGTGGAAGAAAAAGGCAGTATCGTTTTAAGCGCACATCTTTTTGGCGATATTGTACGCCGTTTACCGGGGGACTCCGTATACCTAGCCACGGACGATAAATACATGACCGTAATAAAAAGCGGACCGGCCGACTTTTCCATCGCGGGGATTCCAGCGGAAGAATACCCTGAACTGCCAACAATTACTGGTGAAACCTCCATTCATATTGCAAACAATGTTTTAAAGAGCATGATTCGCCAAACAATCTTTGCGGTTGCCGAAAGCGACGCGAAACCAATTCATACCGGAACCCTGTTTGAACTCAGCAAAAACCGCATCAAACTGGTTTCTGTCGATGGTTACCGACTTGCTATGAGGGAAGAAACTGCACAGTGCGGTGAAGAAATAACCTTTGTTGTTCCGGGCAAAACCCTTGGAGAAGTACTAAAGCTTTTAATCGACGACGAAACGGAGCTTGAAATTTTAGTCGGCAGACGCCATATATTGTTCCAAATTGGCAGCTATTGTGTAATTTCCCGCCTTCTGGAGGGTGAATTTTTGGATTATAAAGCTGCTATTCCAAATTCAAGCAGCACAGAAGTGATTGTTTCAACCCGTGCTTTCATTAACAGCGTCGAGCGTGTTTCCCTTTTAATTGCAGACCGGCTCAAAAGTCCGGTTCGCTGTTTGTTTGAAGATAATGAAATCAAGGTTTCATGCTCAACTGCAATCGGTCGCGCAAAGGATCAGCTTTCTGCTACCATTTCCGGCGATAATGTCGAGATGGGCTTTAACAACCGCTATGTACTGGACGCGCTGCGCAATACCGAGGGTGACGAGGTCAAAATCCAGCTCAACGGAGCATTAAGCCCGATGAAAGTCCTCCCAAGGGAGGGGGATTCTTTTCTGTTTTTAGTCCTTCCTGTTCGTTTAAAGAGTGAATGATTGTATTTTTATTAAAATAGTAGCTCTAAATGTAATTTTTTTGCTGTAATTTGCTCCAATCAGCACATAATCGTAATTAATAAAAAACAGGTAAAGCCTGTATTACAAAAAAGGATAAAAAAATGACGAAAGAAAAAGTTATAATTGATACGGAATTTATACGGCTTGATTCTCTTTTAAAGCTTGGCGGTGCTGTGGATACCGGTGGCCGGGCTAAATTTGTGATACAGGGCGGCGAAGTGAAAGTAAACGGCGAAATCTGCACCATGAGAGGCAAAAAAATGAAGATTGGTGAAAGCGCTGAGTACGATCATGTGACATATGAGGTGTGTAACGAGTGAATATCCAACGCCTGGAGTATAAAAATTACAGAAATTTACAATTTGGTGTGATAATTCCAGATAATGGGATAAACATAATATATGGCAGGAATGCGCAGGGAAAGACCAATTTATTGGAAGCCTTATGGCTTTTTACCGGAGGGCGTTCGTTCCGTGGATCAAAAGATGCAGATTTAGTTGCGCATCAGTCGCAAAGAGCGGAAGTAAATCTCTGTTTTTTCAGTGAAGAGCGGGAACAGACTGCACAAATTACAATTGAAAATTCGCGCAGAAGCGCAGTTTTAAATGGAGTTTCAAAGAAATCCGCCACCGAACTGATTGGTAAATTCTGTGCGGTTATTTTTTCTCCCGAGCATATTGCACTCGTGCGTGAAGGCCCGTCCTTACGGCGAAATTTTATTGATTCCGCTCTTTGTCAGTTAAAACCGGGCTATGCGGCGCTTTTATCTCGTTACAATCATACTTTAATTCAGCGTAATGCGCTGCTCAAAGATATTCCCCGCCATTCGGAACTGATGGATACCCTGGAAATTTGGGATGAAAAACTCGCCAAGTATGGTGAGGACTTAGTCCGCGGCAGAATGGAATATATCGAAAAAATAAAGGAACCGGCAAAGAACATCTACGCCGGAATCTGCGAGAATAAAGAAAAAATTGATCTGGTTTACCAACAAAGCACCGGCAATTTGAAGCAATCCCTCCTCACTTCGCGCCGTGACGATATTTATTCCGGCCACACAAGCTTCGGCCCACATCGAGATGATATGGAAATTACGATAGATTCCCAGTCCGCACGGGCGTTTGGCTCGCAGGGACAAAAACGCTCCATTGTATTGGCACTAAAGCTGGCTGAAGCTGAAGTGCTTTTTCGCCAGATTGGTGAAAGGCCGGTAATTTTACTCGACGATGTGATGAGCGAACTGGATTCAGGCAGGCAGGATTATTTATTAAATCATTTAAATGACTGCCAGGTTTTTATTACCTGCTGTGAACCGGACACTGTAAAGCGGCTTCAGCAAGGCGCTTTGTTTGAAATGGACGGCGGCACCGTCACAAAAAAACAATAGAGGTTCCGGCCGGACTTTCCCACGCGAAAGTTTGGTTTCATCAGCATATGGCTTGCGTGGAGAAATGGCGGTTTTTTAGCTATGTATCTTCATCTTGGTCAGGACACGGTGATTAAAATCAACGATATTGTTGGTATATTCGATATCGAAACCTCTACTATTTCAAAAGCAACCAGAAATTATTTGGCCGCCGCTCAAAAAGAAGGCAGAGTTGTCAATGTTTCGATGGAAATGCCAAAGTCCTTTGTAATCTGCTGTAATAAAAAAAATAAATTGACCGTGTATATCACGCAAATTTCCTCCACTACTCTTTTAAAACGAACAGGGTATATTGATGAAATTGCAAATGTTTAAAACGATGGGTGTAAAAAGATGAAAAAATTTAGACAGGCCAGGTGTCCATATTGCGGAAAAAAAGTCAACTTGCTCCGTTCGTGGGCAATCAAAACGCAGGGTGAGTATAAATGCCCTAAGTGCGATGGAATTTCCAACATTGAATTGGACCCTGCAATCCATATTCTTGTGATTTTGGCAGTAATTGTGAGCGGGCTGATTTATGCTATTAGTATGCTGACCGTAAAAACCATCAGTCTTTTTGCAATATTAATTATGATTCTGCCATATTTGTTATTTTATCTTCTGTGCATTTTTCTTGTGAGGCTGCGCAAACCCGTTATCCGTAAAAAACCACCCAGCGGTCAGAGGACCCCGGTACGGCAGCAAAGAGCCGATAATGGAAGAAAAGAAGATTCAAATATTGAACACACCATCATCATGGAAAATTTCAGTCAGTATTCAAAATAAAATCGCTTGCTGAACGGGAATTCCCGCGAAGTACAAATGAAATAATATATACTATATGTATTATAATAGGAGGGTTAAACTTGGAGTTTAGCGAGATTACGCAAACGCAGCAAAAATATGATGAAAATCAGATACAGGTGCTCGAAGGACTGGCAGCAGTCAGAAAGCGCCCCGGTATGTACATTGGTTCCACCGGTCCCCGCGGACTGCACCACCTTGTTTATGAAATTGTGGATAACGCAATTGATGAAGCTCTGGCGGGATTCTGCAATAAAATTGACGTAAAAATTCTACCGGATGATATTATCAGCGTAATGGACAATGGTCGCGGTATCCCAATCGGTATCCAGCACCAGATGGGAATCCCGGCGGTCACCGTAGTCTTTACGGAACTGCACGCAGGCGGCAAATTCGGCGGCGGCGGCTACAAAGTTGCCGGAGGACTGCACGGCGTGGGTGCATCAGTTGTAAATGCACTTTCCGAGTGGCTTGAGGTTGAAGTTTACAACGAGGGAAAAATCTACTTCCAGCGTTTTGAGCGCGGCAAGGCCGTAACAAAATTGGAACAGCGCGGCGATACCGAAAAAACCGGTACGCTTGTTCGCTTTAAGCCGGATGCACAGATTTTTCAGGAAACCACTGTTTACGACTATGAAATACTCCAAACCAGACTTCGTGAGCAGGCGTTTTTGAATGCCGGTATTCACATGGAACTGGTTGACGAGCGCGATCCCGATAACTTGATTCAGGATAATTACTGCTACGATGGCGGTATAAGCAGTTTTGTTGAGTACATCAATAAGAAAAAAGCTGTGGAGGTTGTCCATCCGGATATCATCCACTTTACTTCAGTTTCCCCTGATGATTCCGCCACGGCGGAAGTAGCCATGCAGTACAATGATTCTTACAATGAATTAATGCTTTCCTTTGCAAATAATATTCACACGACCGATGGAGGAACGCATGAGGATGGATTTAAGCGCGCATTGACCCGTGTGATGAATGACTATGCGAGAAAATTCAATATTTTAAAAGATAACGATAAAAATCTTTCCGGCGATGATGTCCGCGAGGGACTTACCGTGATTATCAGCGTCAAAATGAAGGACGCACAGTTTGAGGGACAGACCAAAGCTCGTTTGGGCAATACCGAAATCGGTACCTTAGTCAGCAACTTGATTAACGATAAGATGGCCACCTATCTGGAAGAAAATCCAGCTACCGCAAGGGCTATTTTTGATAAATCGCTTGCAGCTTCCCGTGCGCGTGATGCCGCAAGGAAGGCCCGTGACTTGGTGCGCCGCAAGTCTGCACTCGAAAGTGCGGCTCTGCCGGGCAAACTGGCCGACTGCCAAAGCCGCAACCCGGACGAAACTGAAATTTACATCGTCGAGGGTGATTCCGCCGGCGGCTCCGCAAAGGGCGGACGAAATCGAAAATATCAAGCAATTCTTCCACTTTGGGGCAAGATGCTCAACGTGGAAAAAGCCAGGCTAGACAGGGTTTATGGCAACGAAAAGCTCATGCCGGTCGTTACTGCGCTGGGCTGCGGAATCGGTGAAGAGTTTGACTTGAATAAGCTCCGCTACGGCAAGATTATTATTATGGCCGATGCTGATGTCGACGGCTCCCACATCCGAACCCTGTTGCTGACCTTTTTCTTCCGCTTTATGAAGCCGCTTGTTGAAGAAGGCCACATCTATCTGGCACAGCCACCACTTTACCGTTTGAGTAAAGGTAAAAACCATTCCTACGCGTTTAGCGACAGTGAACGTGACCAAATCATGGCACAGGGTGGCAGTTACGAAATCCAACGATACAAAGGTCTTGGTGAAATGGACTCCGAACAGCTTTGGGAAACGACCATGAATCCGGAAAGCCGCACGATGCTCCGCGTTGAAGTTGAAGACGCTGCCGCATCGGATGAAGCGTTTACTATTTTGATGGGCGATAAGGTTGAGCCGCGCCGTGAATTTATCGAGAAAAACGCGAGATATGTGCAAAATCTGGATATTTAATAACAAAAAGTTTAATTTTTGTTCATTATACAGTTCGTATTATATTAATTTATAGTTTAGAAGGAGTTTAACCATGAAAAAATTTTTAAAAGAACAGGATACGGCTTCAAAACCCCCCGAACCCCGGGGGGAAAAGACCCCCGATGATGATGAAGGCGAAACAGACGATGACGCGTGCAAATGGGACGGCTCAGAAGCAGAGCTGGTTGCCGACGAAACTGCGGAATTGTTTGAGGAGCAGCACACAGGAATCAAGCTTAAATTTTCGCTGACCTCCAGGGAAATTTTTATGGCTCAGATTAAAAGTCAATATACCGACACAAGGATTGGAATATCGGTATGCGGAATTTTACTCAGTGTCGGACTGATGATTTACTTTTTGGTTCAGCTTAACCTCACCGGAAACCGCGATTTTGGTTCTTTATCAGCAGTTTGCGCCGGGCTGATTATCGTTATTGGAGTACTGCCATCGATTACGATGAAGATTAATTCTAAAAAGTATGCCGATGGTCATGAAATCAGAATGAAAATTTACCCGGACCATATTGAAATGGGTCAAGTTGAAAAAAAGTGGGAAATTCCGCTTGACGGAACCACCGAACGCGCAGTGTTTAAAAATTTGATGATTCTTTACATAGGCAGTAAAAATATGGTGATTTTGCCGCTGCGCTGTGTGGAGCCGGCAGTTCTGCCGGAGGTTCAGGCAATGATTCTGGCAGGGACGCAGCCAATATAACAGCACGCTAAACGGGAGCAAAGGGGGTTCGATGGATGCCAACATTTTACGAAGGTAAACCGGTTGAAATTCTTGAGCAGCATATTAGCGAAGATGATTACGCCGCGGCATATTACGCGGCGCAGGAATCAATTTCCCCTATGCACAAAAAAGAAGTAAAAGTGTGCGTGTGCCTGTCGGCTGCGGCTGTAATCGGCTCCTTAATTCCGCTTTACCATACGCGATTTTCTACATTTTGGGTTCCGGTGTGTGGCATTATTCTCGCCCTGCTGCTGGCTGTGCTTTTCTATTTCGTACAACCAAACGATATTAAAAAATGGGCGTCCGAATTGTACCGTTCCAATCCACTTTTGGCATTGCCGGAGAAAATCAGTATTTACCGTGACAGCGTTATCATCGAAAACCAACATGAACAGCTTATGGAATACTGGACGGACTTTGGTAAATGCATCGAAAGCAAGTCTGCGTTTGTGGTAATCGGCGGGCAGGAACGAAATTTGCTGATTATCAAAAAGCAGGGGTTGATGGAGGAACAGAGAAATAAGATTTCCGCACACTTTGCCGACGCGTTTGCTTCGCGCTATCAAAAAAGCGAGCGTTAAGGAGGAGTTTTATTGAACCAGATTACAGTAAATCACCTTACCACAAAGTTAGATTATGCCGATTTTAAGTGCGGGGCTGCGAAAGCTGCAATAAAAAAGAGAGACATTCTTATTTTGAAAATCATCGCAAGTATTTTGATTTTAACTAATCTTCGGAGAGAAGTATTTTATAGTAATAGCATTTATAGAGGGGTACCTGTATTATTTGCAATCATCCTTTGTTGGTACGAGAACATCGTGTACTATGTCGTTCGTCGGCGTGCGTCCAGGTATTTTGAGGCTAACAAAGAGAAGTTTTTTGCGCAGATTACCGCGTTTTACAAGGATCAAATTACCTTTAAAACAGACAGATATTCGGCCGCCATCCCCTATGACCTGCTTTATAAAGTCTATGAGGACGACAGGGTATTTATCATATACACTGCAATAGATGAAATGAGGTTTATTCCTAAAAGAGCGATAAGCGAAGAGGAATGCACCCAAATCAGGAATATTATTCAGACCAAACTTCAAGAAAAATATCAGCAAGAAGGTGTCCGCTAATGGAAGATTTACAGGATAATCAAAAAATCATAAACGTTGACCTTGAAAAGGAAATGAAAAAATCATTTCTCGATTACTCCATGTCCGTTATTGTTTCGCGTGCGCTGCCCGATGTACGCGACGGTTTAAAGCCGGTTCACAGAAGAATTCTTTATACTATGTTTGAAAATAATTTGTCACCGGATAAAGCGTACCGTAAGTGCGCCGATACCGTGGGTTCGGTTCTGGGGCGTTACCACCCGCACGGCGATGCTTCGGTTTACGATGCACTGGTGCGTTTGGCTCAGGATTTCTCCATGCGCTATATGCTGGTTGACGGTCACGGAAACTTCGGTTCCGTGGATGGTGACCCGCCGGCTGCCTATCGTTACACTGAATCCCGCATGAGCAAGATCTCTATGGAAATGTTGGAGGATATTGATAAGGATACCGTCGATTTCACTTCAAACTATGATGACCGTTTAAAAGAACCGACGGTTCTGCCCAGCCATTTTCCAAACCTTTTGGTCAACGGCTCAACAGGTATCGCCGTCGGTATGGCGACCAATATTCCACCGCACAACATGGGCGAAGTCATCGACGGCATGTGTACGCTGATTGATAATCCCGAAGCGACTCTCGATGAGCTGATGCAGAGTATCAAAGGCCCGGACTTCCCCACCGGCGGAATCATCATGGGTCGGTCGGGCATCCGTGCCGCTTACGCTACCGGCCGCGGTCGTGTTATTGTGCGCGCAAGAGCGGAAATTGAAGAAGAAAAGAACGGCCGCTTTAATATTATTGTGACCGAACTGCCCTATCAGGTGAATAAGGCAAGATTAATCGAGAATATTGCCGAGCTGGTCAAGGATAAACGCATCGAAGGCATTTCCAACGTGGAGGATCACTCCGACCGCGAGGGCATGCACATGATGATTAACGTGAAGCGCGACGCTTCCCCTCAAATCGTTCTAAACCAGTTGTATTCCTATACCCAGATGCAGACGACCTTCGGTGTCATTATGATTGCCATTGTCAACGGGGAACCGAAAACCCTCACCCTCAAGGAAATGCTTGAAGAATATATCAAATTCCAGGGGAGCGTTGTCCGCCGCCGCACAATGTTTGAGTTAAGAAAGGCCGAAGAACGCGCACATCTGTTAGAGGGATTAAAAATCGCAGTCGATCATATTGATGAAATTATTTCTATTATTCGTAGTTCCAAAGACAGGTTAAGTGCAAGAACGCGTATGACGGAGCGCTTCGGGCTGGACGATTTGCAGACCCAGGCTATTGTGCAAATGCCGCTCGGTGCATTAACAGGTCTGGAACGTCAAAAGTTAGAGGACGAAATTACCGCATTAGAATTAAAAATTGCCGATTATAAGGATATCTTAAGTAATGAACCCCGTTTGCTGGGCATTATAAAGGATGAAGCAATCGCAGTTAAAAATAAATTCAGCGACGAGCGCCGTACTGAAATTGCAACGGTAAGCGGCGAAGTTGACATCGAAGACCTCATTCCACAGGAGGAGTGCGTGTTGACGCTGACCAACTTTGGCTATGTCAAGCGCCAAAAGACCGACACCTACCGCATTCAGCGAAGGGGCGGGCGTGGCGTGAGCGGCATGACAAGACGTGAAGAGGATGTTGCAAGCGAAATGTTCGTTATCAACAGCCATGATTACGTTATGTTCTTTACGAATTTGGGCCGCGTTTATCGCCTTAAGTGCTACGAAATACCAGAGGGTTCGCGCACAAGCAAGGGAATGAACATTGCGAACTTACTCCCAATTGCACAGGATGAAAAGGTTACTTCCATGATTCGTGTGCCGGAATTCGACGATGAAAGCTTCCTTTGCATGGTGACACGCAACGGTATTATCAAGCGTACAAGTCTTTCTGCATACAACACCGCACGCAAGGGCGGCGTAATTGCAATTGATCTTGATGAGGGCGATGAGCTTTCATGGGTTCGCCTTACCGACGGCGATACCCAACTGCTGGTTGCGACCCGCCTTGGCATGGCAATCCGCTTTGATGAAAAAGATGTGCGTGCCATGGGGAGAACTGCCCGCGGCGTAAAGGCTATCACACTTAAAGAGGGCGACTGCGTAGTTGGCATGAGCTCAGTGCGCGAGGGAGGCCTTGTGCTGACTGTTTCCGCTACCGGTTACGGCAGACTTTCCAGCATTGATGATTACAGAATCCAGTCGAGAAACGGCAAGGGCCTGACCAATTACCATGTTGAGAAGTATGGCGAGGTTGCCGCGATTAAAGTGGTTGACATTGAAGATGATATCATTCTGATTGCTTCCGATGGAATTATTATCCGTATTCCGGCGGATTCCATCCGTATATGCGCAAGGCCATCCAAGGGTGTGCGCGTCATGCGCGTAAGCGAGGACAGCAGGGTTGTTACTCTTGCCCGTACAGCCCATGAAGAGGACGCGGTGGAAGACGCCCTTCCGGAAGATGAAGGCGACGCGGATAGCGATGCTGACATAGACGATGATACGGATGTAAATGAAGATACTGATACGAATACGAATGAAGATAACCAAACGGAAACCGACACAAACACCGACGAATAGAAAGGAAGCTGCATATGAAAAGAGCAAAAATACTTTGTATCGTCATGGTGTTTGCTGTAGTTGTATCCGCACTTTCAGGATGCAGCCTGCTTAAAAACAAAGGCGGTGCAAGTTCTGCCCCGTCTTCCAGCGAAATTGGAACGAGTTCTCAATCGGTTAGCAGCAATGTACAGAGTGAAGTACAAAGCGAAGCGCCGTCCTCCGGCAGCTCCATTGCTGCGGGAGGGAACGAGCCGGCCGAGTCCCAGCCGGGCCAGGTCATCGTAATTGAGACCGACGACAAGGAGTTCGATAAGCAGTTTAAGTTGAATCCAATCGATAAAAAATATATACAGGATTCCAACAATGCGTTTTCTAACCTTGAAATGATTCAGCTTTCCGACAAATACGGCGACATCTGGTCAAAAGAGGTAACATCTGCCTATAATAAGCTGATTAAATTGGCTAAAGACGATGCGCTCAGCAAAGTGAAAGCGGAGCAGACTGCATGGGTTAACGGCAAGACGGAAGCGCTCAAAAAAATCAGCGATGCAGCGCAGGCCGCGGGCGGCACGATGGCGCAGGTCAACGCATCCAGCAGCATGATGGACTATTACCGTACCCGTGCCGCACAGGTTTATAAAGAGCTTTACGCCTACGATAAAAATTATACCTATGGGTATAAAAAATAAATAATATACAATTAGTAGTTTTAATGGCAAATAACCCTTCCAACCTATTCGGGGCTTGTTATACGTTTTTTTACAGCACGAATGTGCTATTTCTGTTATAATCTTGATTAATTATACAATTTGTATTACTATTTGGAGAAAAACATGGAATTAATTGAAAAAACTTTGAATCAAAATGATGTTTATACGGGCAGAGTGCTCCACTTCCATGTGGATAAGGTTGAGCTGACCAACGGCCGGACTTCGACCCGCGAGTGCGTTGACCACCCGGGCGGAGTGAGTGTTGCCGCGCTGACGGAAAAAAACGAGGTTCTTTTTGTACGCCAGTTCCGCTATCCTTACAAAGAGGTTGTGCTTGAAACGCCCGCGGGCAAGCTCGAAAAAGACGAGGATCCGTTTGAAGCAATGAAACGCGAGCAGCAGGAAGAAACCGGTACGACGGGTACCGGTTATCTGAATTTGGGCAAACTGTACCCCTCCCCCGGCTATACCAACGAGGTAATCTATCTTTATGCCTGCCGCGTGGATTCGTTTGGAGAGACAAATTTTGATGAAGACGAATTTTTAGAGGTGGAGCATATTCCAATCGAAAAGGCTGTGGAAATGGTGATGAACAACGAAATCCCGGACTCTAAAACGCAGGTATTAGTGTTAAAAACCGCACAGCTTATAAAAGACGGCAAAATTTAAGGGGCGCTTATGAAGAAAAAGAGAAAAAGCATTGAGCTTGACGAACAAAAGAAACATCTTTTGATTTACGTGAGCCTTTTGGCAGCCTCAATTTTTATCACCATTGGTAACCCGGAGGGGCTTTGGCTTCCAATCGGTCTTACGGTTGGCGTTATTATTGATCAGATTCTTTTGAAGAAAAAGAAAAAAGAAGACGCAAAGAATACCATGAGTTTAGATGCGGGCGAAAAAGTGGGCGACGAAACGATAAACAAATGACAAAAAACAATTGTCATGGTCTTAAACATCATAAAAATACCGCCAAAGGAAAAAAACCTTGGCGGTATTTCTTATTCTATTTGCAGCATTTTCTGAACCCAATGTAAACAAGCCCCTACTGAAAGAAGTTGCTGACAAAGCGGAAGAATATTGTTTTTTCCTGCTATCTATCGTTTGCTAAATTGATTTTATTTATCACAAGCCCGGCAACAGGCTGCGGATAAAAGCTTGCAGACTTTTGCGGCATCCGCTCGCCCGCCGCGGCAATTTCGTGGATTTCTTTCATTCTTGCAGGATTCAAAAAGAATGCGCATTGGTTTGAACCGTCCCGCACTGTGGAAATTGCTTTCTCAAAGGAATCTGTGTACGCAAGGTTAATTTGCTGCGCAGCATTTTCGCTGTCAATTCCAAGCATGCGCTCTAAAATTAGACTGTGCAGCACAGAAGCATCCAAATTCTGAAAAGCTTCACTTTTGTCCGGCAGAAGCTCTGCCATCACGTAAAAATCCTTCAAAATTAATAAAGTCCAGTTTTCTCCGCCGCAGTAACAGGCAAAGGCCGTTTTACCTTGGCGGTACAGTGCGTCCAAATTAACCTCTATTTCACTTATACTTTGGCGTTCGATTACGTCAAAATACGGCCGGCAATCCTCCAATAGCTGTTTTTCATTAAAATTCTTTAAACCACGAATCAGACGGTACGTCGGCAGCAAAGTCAGACCGCTGCTATCCATATCAGCCAGTGCCATCAAAACATAGCCGGGGGCGTCATCCTCTTCGCAGATTCCCTCCTCACGGCACCAGTCGCGCAGCTGTAAAGCCGCCTCATAGCGATGATGCCCCTCGGCAATAAAGAGTTTCCTGTCTGCAAAATCCTCACAAATAGCTTTAATTGCGACGGGGTCGTTGACAAGCCAGAGCCGGCGGGTCACGATGCCGTCGCTGAATGTAAAACGGGGCTTAAAGCTTGAAAGTGTGCTCACGCGGTTCGCAGTTGCGCGTTCCTCATCCTGATATACGCAATAAATCGGACTAAAATTGCAGGAGGTTGCTTTCAATAGGTTAAAACGGTCAATTCGATTCTTAGAAAGCGTTTCCTCACGCGGCAAAATGACGGCTTTTTCGTAGTCCTCTATTTTTACGCGGCAAAGAATACCTTTTACTTTTTTAATTTGTCCATTTATTTTGAATTCATCTTCATAAAGATAAATACCGGACGTAGAGTCTTGTTTCAAAATACCAATTTTTTCCCACTCATGCAGAGTTTCTGCATTGTAGGGCTTGTCCCCCAGTTCCAAACGAACAGTGTTATGGGGATTTTTCTCCAAAAGCTCCCGACGCTGCACGGCTTGGATACTGCTGTAGGGTGGGCAAACCAGGTCGGAAAGCGAGCCCGCACCGGCGGTAAAGCGCAAAGCGCGGAAAGGCTTGATTTCAGCCATCATCAACACTCCAAATTCTAATTTTCAGTTATTCTTATTTTAATCGGTGTATCAATATTCGTCAAGAAAAGAATATTCGAGCGTATTCACCAAACCATCACACAAAGTTAAACAAATAGCTTGTATTAATTAAAAGATTGTTTACATTTAGAGTGCTGTAAATTGCTAAGATAGAATAGCGCTATAAATAAGGTATGTTCGCTTTTGTACGACTGCGCCTCCATCCTTTTTATTATTTGCCCAACGCAGCAATTACCTGTGTGGGAAATTTAAAGATATAATTGTAATATTTTAAAAGAATTGAAACAGGAGGGACTCCGCATGATTGAGGTCAAAAACCTCTCAAAGCGCTACGGGCAAAACGTCGCTTTGAACAACATCAGCTTCTCGGTGGAAAAAGGTACCGTCGTTGGATTTTTAGGCCCAAACGGAGCGGGAAAGTCAACCACAATGAACATTATTACCGGCTATTTATCGGCCAGTTCAGGCCTTGTTACAGTCGGTGGCTACAATACTCTTGACAACCCGAATGAGGTCAAAAAGCTTATTGGCTATATGCCGGAAATTCCGCCGCTTTATCCCGATATGACGGTAAAAGAATACCTTAACTTTATGTATGACTTAAAAAAAGTCACGCTGCCGCGTGAAAAGCATATCAATGAAATCTGCTCCCTTGTTAGAATCAACGAGATTTACGGAAGATTGATTGCCAATCTAAGTAAGGGCTATAAGCAGCGCGTCGGCATCGCGCAGGCGCTGTTGGGCAACCCCCCTGTCCTGATTCTTGATGAGCCGACTGTCGGCCTTGACCCAAAGCAGATTATTGAAATCCGTAATATGATTAAAAATCTGGGCAAAAATCACACGATTATTTTAAGCTCCCACATTCTTCCGGAAATTCAGGCAGTCTGCGAGCGCATTGTTGTCATCAACAAGGGATGTCTTGTTGCCGACGGAACGCCCGACGGCCTGTCCCACAGCTTGAGTACGGACCATAAGCTGATTGTACGGCTGGAGGGCGGCCAAACGCAGGTGCTCAATGCGCTTAAAGCGATGAAAGATGTCCTTAGTGTTCAATGCTTTGGCGAAAAAGAGCCGGGCGTTTTTGAATACGCGGTTGAAGGCCGGGAGGGCCGCGATTTGCGGCGCGGCGTGTTCCAACTGGCGGTAAAGCGAAACTGGCCCATACTATCACTGTCCAATTCGGAACTATCGCTGGAAGACGTGTTCCTGCGCTTGACCAGTTCATCCTATATCGAGGATAATACCCAAATTGAAAATGCAGTGAAAGGCGGGGATGAAGAATGAGGGCAATCACAAGGAAGGAATTAAAATCATACTTTTCCTCCCCCATCGGTTATGTCTGTGTCAGTGTGCTTTTGATGCTGTACGGGTTTTATTTCTATGGGGTGCTGCTCACGCGGTCCTCCTCCTACATTGCTACTGTTTATAGTTCCATGTTTATTTGGAGCATGATGATTATACCAATTATTACGATGAGAAGCTTCAGCGAGGAAATTCGAAATAAGACTGATCAGGCTTTGCTGACCGCCCCAATCGGCGTTACTTCGATTGTGGCGGGCAAGGTCTTGGCCGCGTTTATTGTGTATGCAATTGCCATAGTTGGCAGCATGATTCCCGTTGTAATCATCGGGTTCTTTTCTTCGCCGAGCTGGGCGCTGATTTTTGGCAATATTTTCGGCTCGCTGCTTTACGGTGCGGGCATGATTGCCATCGGTGTGTTTATTTCGTCCCTGACCCAAAGTCAGATTGTCGCGGCAATTGGTACCTTTGGTATTTCGATTATTATTCTTGTCATCGATCAATTGTCGGGACTTGTGAGCAACGCAGCTGTTGTAAAGTTTATTGGATGGATTTCGTTTAATACCCGCTATCAGCCCTTTACCAAGGGTGTTTTGGACGTTTCGAGTGTTGTTTTCTTTTTGAGTGTGATTGCGGTTTTTGTCTTCCTGACCGCCCGCAAGCTCGAAAGCAAAAGATGGAGCTAAGGGGGGAATGAAAATGGATAACAAAAAGAAGAATGATACCCAGAAGTTAAATCCGGACGCCATGAATGCGGCGGAACAAAACGAAGAAGCGCTGGGTGCCACCGAAGCAACACAAGACGCCCCAGAGCTAACAGAGGAAGCCGCTCAAGAATTTGAATTTATTGAAGACCCGAAACCGGAAGAGAAAAAGACCGGGACAAAGAAAAACAAAGGCGAAAAACAGAATTGGTTCAAGGAATATACAAAGAGTTCCAAATTCAAACACGGCGTTGTTTCCACAGCTTTTACCGCGGGATTTATCATCGTCATTATTCTGATTAATGTGATTGTCGGCGCTTTAGGAAACAAGTATCCGTCGATGAATTTGGACATGACAAAGGGCAGCACCAACACCCTTTCCAAGCAGACGCTTGAGGTAGTCAGTAAGGTAAAAGTGCCGACAACAATTTACATTATGGCAACAGAGGCACAAACTAAGGGCGATCAGTTTCTCTCGGAATACGGTATCCAATACAGCCAAGTCGGTGAGTTGGCTGCAAAAATAGCTGAGAAAAATTCCAACATAAAAGTGGAGTACATTGACTTAGATAAAAATCCTACCTTTGCAAGTGAATACAAGGCCGCTAATATCATGGCGGGTGACGTTGTGATTAAAACTGAAAAACGTTACCGTGTGCTTGCTTATAACGACTTGTTTGACGTACAGTACGGCTCGGATGGTGCAAGTTTCAACACCTATTCCATGGTAGACAGCGCTCTTGCCTCGGGGCTTAACGCAGCCATCTCTGATACGGTTTCCATTGTTGCATTCGACACAGGTCACGGCGAACTGCTTGACCCCACAACGTATAAAAGACTGTTGGGCAACAATTCCTTTGATACGAAGGATGTCAACCTGCTGACCGAGGATATTCCGGAAAAGACGCAGATGCTTGTGTTAGGCTGCCCTACTACCGATTACACTGAATCGGAAATTAAAAAGCTGGATGCGTTCCTGAGCAGTACAACCCTTGCGGGTGATCGTTCGCTGATGGTCACCTTCAATGTGAACCAAAAGGAAACGCCCAACCTTGCTGGGTTTTTAAAGGAGTGGGGAATCGAGGTACCACAGGCGACTATTATGGAAAGCGACCAGACCAAATCATACAACGATGATGCAAGCTACATTCTTTCCAATGTGCAGACAACGCTGAGCCTGAACGGAAAGTCCACCGACTATGGTTACTTTATAACACCGCAGTCCAATCCGATTAATCAGCTGTTTGAAACCAAGGGAACCAAAACCACCTATTCCCTTGCAAAATCAAACGACAGCAGTTACATCGGTGGCAGTAATACCAAGCAGGGCGATACGTCCCAAAAGGCTGCCTACAACACGGCAGTGCTTTCACAGGATACGGTTAAGTCCGGCGGCAAAGAGTATAAAGCGAATGTGATTGCATTGGGCAGTACACCCCTGTTCAACACGGGATTTTTATCCGCAACTACCTTTGGCAACGCGAAATATGTGGTTGACCTTTCCAGGTATGCAACAGGAACAACCAACGCGGCAACGGCAATTACAGCGACCCCGGTACAGACCAATGTAGCTGATATTACCCTAAGCACCGCGATGTCCGGCCTGCTCGGACTGGGTGTGTTTACACTGCTGATTCCACTGTCAATCTTAATTGCGGGCATCTGTGTCTACCAAAAGAGGAGGCACCTGTAAGATGAAGACCAGCACAAGAAATTTAATAGTCGTGGCTGTCTGCATCGTAGCTCTGGGCGGCGTGGCTGCCGCGCTGCTGCTGACGGGCAATAAGGAGGGAGACACCTCTTCCACCGCGTCAACGGGAACAATTGAGCTTGTTTCAAAAAAGAGCGAGGACATTGTGTCTATGCAGGTCACCAATAAAAAAGGAAGCTACACCCTGCTGCCAAGTGTGGCCGCGGCAAGCAGTGCTTCAAGTGCGGGGGATAATATTACCTACCATATCAAGGAACTCAGCGGTGTGCCAATTAACGCCGAGGTTGCCGGTCAGGTGGTTCAAAACGGATTCAGCCTCATTGCCACTAAAAATTTAGGAACGTTTGAAGATTTGAATAAATTCGGGCTGAAAACACCGCAGGCGACGGTTGAGGTTAGCTTTAAGGACGGCAGCACTTATAATTATAAAATAGGCAATTCTTCCGCGACAGACAGCAGTGTTTACTACATGTGCGGTGAAAAATCAGCCAATGTGTATGTCGTCAACATTGACGGGGGTATCTTAGAAGATAAAAATTATTTTGTTAGCAAAGATATTCTGTCGATCGCTAATTCCAGCGGCGTGAATGACTTTACAAAAATTGCACTGAGCGGTACGAATTTTCCCCAGCCAATCACGCTGAAAAAACAGGGTACGGTTATGGTGCTCACTGCTCCGATTAATGCGGAAACGGACGCCGATAACCTCAGCGCAATTGAAACCGCTCTTTCAGAATTAACTGCAGACTCGGTCGAAGCGGTCAACCCAGACGCGTCTATTCTCAAGAACTGCGGTCTTGACAAACCGGCGGCAGTTTCCGAATTCACGGTGAACAAAGGTGATTACAAGCTGTTGGTCGGCGCCAAAAGGGGTGACAGTTACTACGTGATACTTGATAAGGTCAGTGCCGTGTATCTGGTCAAGGCGGACAGTATCCGCGCGTTGGCGGAAACAAACATTTTTGCGCTTCGGAGCAAGAGTCTTTTAATGCCCAACATTTCCACGGTAAAGTCTGTTTCCGTCAGTGTCGGTGACACAACCGACACGCTCATTGTTGAAAGAACCAAGGACGAAACAAAGTCAACCGAGGACAAAGTGGCTTATACCTACAAAGTGACTGGAACCAATGCAGCGGCCATTGATTACAGCACCAGCTACACCGCGTTTTTTAAGAGCATCATAGGTATTCAACTGCTCGAAGGAACAGATGTAATGCCGGGTGGAAAGCCTGACTTGAACGTGGAGTTCCAGTATTTTGATAAAGATAATAAAGATACCATTGCATTTTACAAGAGCGGCGTCCGCCGCTACACCGCGGTTGTAGACGGTTCGGTTTGCGGAGTCGTAACTGCCGCAGACACCGAAAAAATAATCAATAATATAAAGCTGCTGGAAAGCGGAAAAACAGTTTCATAAAGAAGATACACATTGTCTTAGCCGATGCACTTCTAAAAGTGGCACCATCTCTTGAACAAAGAGATGGTGCCACTGCCATTTAAAAAAACCACAAAAAATGGTATAATTATAAGATAACAATTATTATTGGGGATGGATAAATGGGACTGACGGCTGAAAAAATCAAACAGCAGGCAAGCAGTCTGGTGAAAAACCTTGCGGTGTTTTTCAAGTGGATGCTTCTTTCCTGCTTGATCGGCTTAGTAGTGGGGGGCGTGGGTACAGCATTTTATTACTGTATGAAATATGCAACCGAGTTTCGCATGGGAAATGGATGGATTGTTTATTTTCTGCCATTCGCCGGTGTTTTGATTGTGTTTTTGTATCGCGTATGCAAAGTTACGGAGCCGCAAGGCACAAATTTGGTTTTGCTGGCAGTGCGCACACCGGGACCGGTTCCACTCAGAATGACGCCGCTGATTATCATTTCGACGGTGCTTACGCATCTGTTCGGCGGCTCGGCCGGCCGGGAGGGTGCGGCGCTTCAGCTCGGCGGCAGTATGGGCTTTCAGGTTGGCCGCCTCTTCCGGCTGGAGGAAAAAGATTTGCATATTATTACAATGTGCGGCATGAGTGCGGCGTTTTCCGCGCTGTTTGGCACTCCGCTTGCAGCCGCGATTTTCTCAATGGAGGTGGTGAGTGTCGGTATCATGTATTACGCCGCGCTGGTTCCCTGCGCAGTGGCTTCTATTATAGCGGCAGCTGTTGCCCGATTTTTTGGTGTTGCGCCGACTGCGTTTACCGTTAGCGGTGTGCCGACCATTGGGACTGCTGCATTATTACGGGTTGTCCTGCTTGCCGCGCTTTGTGCCGCCATCAGCGCACTGTTCTGCTATCTCCTGCACAATACAGGAAACATGTATAAGAAATACCTGCCAAATCAGTATGTGAGGGCAGCGGTCGGCGGGGCAATCGTGATTCTGCTGATGCTTGCGTGCGGCACGGTGGACTATCTTGGCGCGGGAATCGGCGTGATTCAGTCCAGCATGTCCGGAACTGCGAAACCGGAGGCGTTTCTGCTAAAAATGCTCTTTACTGCGGTCACGCTCGGTGCGGGATTCAAGGGCGGAGAAATTGTGCCTTCCTTTTTTGTGGGCGCAACCTTTGGCTGTTTTGTGGGCGGTCTGATTGGCCTTGACCCATCGTTTGGTGCGGCAATCGGATTGATGGCCGTATTTTGCGGAGTGACCAATTGTCCCATGACTTCGCTGATTATCAGCATTGAGCTGTTTGGCATAAATGGCGCGGTGTTCTATCTGCTTGCCGCCGCCATCAGCTATATGCTTTCAGGCTACACCGGACTTTACAGTAAGCAAAAAATCATGTACTCAAAGTACAGCCCCGAGTTCATCGGCGATAAATAGAGCAATCTAAAAAAGCCACCTTACGGTGACTTTTTGATTTAATTAAGCTTTTTTGCGAGACTTTCGGGATTGGTCGCATAAATTAACGCATTGTCCCTGGTGATTTTTCCTTCGGAATAAAGCCGGTAAATATCCGCGTCCATAGCGATCATGCCCTCGCCTGAGGCGGAGTAGATTGCATTATCAATCTGATGTACTTTTGACTCGCGTATCAAATTGCGGATGGCGGAGTTTACCAACATAATTTCAAACACGGGGAGCAGCGTTCCGTCCTTTGCAGGGATAAGCTGCTGGGAAACGACCGCCTGTAATACCATAGAAAGCTGGACTCTGATTTGCTGCTGCTGGTTCGGCGGGAACACATCAACAATGCGGTCGATTGTGTTTGCCGCGCCGACCGTGTGCAAAGTGGAAAGTACAAGCTGACCGGTTTCGGCCGCAGTCATTGCAGTGGTAATCGTTTCGTAATCGCGCATCTCACCGAGCAGAATTACATCGGGTGCCTGCCTCAGTGCCGCGCGAAGCGCCTGCACATAACCGCAGGTGTCGTGCGCAAGCTCGCGCTGGCTTACAATGCTCAAATCATGCTTATGTAAAAACTCAATGGGGTCTTCTATTGTGATAATGTGACTGTTTCGAGTATGGTTGATTTTATCGATAATACAGGCGAGCGTTGTGGACTTGCCGCTGCCTGCCGAGCCGGTGATTAACACAAGTCCCTTCTTACTGCTGCTCAGGCCGATGACCGAATCGGGAATATGCAGCTCCTCAGGATTAGGCAGCTGAAAAGCAACTCCGCGCAATACGGCAGCCATCGAGCCGCGCTGGGAATAAGTGTTGCACCGAAAACGGCATAGCCCGTCCACGGAAAAAGAAAAATCATCGTCGCCGCTTGTTAAGAACGGCTCCATATTCCGATTGTTGCTGAGAGAATAAATTTTTTCAATGCATTTTCGAGTGTCCTCAGGCTTGAGGTTATACTCGGAAAGTTCATGATTTTGAATGGGATGAATATGGTTGCTTGTTTTAAAGGAGAGTGGGCAGCCGGATATAATGAAAATATCTGATACGTTTTCTTCGACAGCTTTTTTTAATATTTCTATGATGTCAATATCCATTGGATCACCCCCTTGTATTTATTGCGCGCTGCTTCCCTGCCAAAGCTGCAAGGTCTCCCCTGCGTCGCCGTCAAGTGTTTGACTGCTGATGAGTTTTTTGCCTGTAATTTTGTAACGCTCGATGTCCCCGTAAGGGTTAACCGTTAACTTGGTTTCAATTTGGCGGCCGCCGCCCGCGTCTGTCACAAACGTGGCAAGGAGTGGTTCAGCGCCCTGCCCTGCTTCGAGCGTAACGCCCGGCAAGCGGGTAAGAAGCATTTCGGTGAAGCTACGGTAACAGATATCACACTTTTGTTCTTTTGATTTATCACTTTCCAAAATAGTGTTTACAGATTGGAGCTGGACTCGGTCTTTATACAGAGAGTAATACTTGAGACTCTTGCAGGTCCCACTTTCTACGGCCTGTTCCGCGTCGTGCCTTGCACTGAGAAGAGAATCATCAATTTCCTGTAAAATTTTTTCGGCTGCCGTCGCGCCGGCGTAATAGTTTTCAACAGTTTCCGCGTTCTTTGTTGAAATTTTGCTGTCCGCATTTGCGGTAACATAAGAAAGGATGCCAAAGGTGGTTAGACACAGCACCACAAAAATCATAAGGATGGACGACGCGCCCACGCTCAAATTAAAATTGCCTTTTCTTTTCACGCGGGAAACCTCCTTATTGTTTAAAATACACCTTTGCGATGATTTGTCGGGCAGCCAAACTTTGCGCCCTCATAAAAAGCAAATATAAGCTAACGGTTGGGCAGATATTTCGCCGAATTGAGTGTATACAGGTCTTCCGTGCGTTTGTTATGCAGACGGTTAATCGAAATATCCGCACTGACCATGGTGCCGCCGTCGGATTTTGCCTTTTTCATGGTTACGTCAATCACGTAGCGCGGGTCGCTCTGCGTTTGGTTCCATTCCTTGTCATAGCCGATTGTATAGAGAAGCTCGTCACCCGAACCGCTCTGATTGGCAGTTTCGAGCACTTTGGGCAGCGCATCGGCCGTAGGCAAGGACTTAACCTGCTCCGCGATGTTTTCAGCCTTAATCACCGCGGCGCTCAGGTCACTGCTTTGCTGTGCGCGGTTGTTGGCCGCCACAAAAAGCTGGAGGGTAACTACCACAGAAATTGAAAAAAATAGAATAACAATAATCATTTCAATAAAAAAACTATTAATTTGCACCGGACGGTGTTTCATTTCATCACCCACTTTAAGAAAGACAAAGCTTGAGAGACTGCTTTTTGTTATCGCTGCCCGATACTTCCAAGCTCAGCTCGCTTTCGTTTTTCGTCATTGTAAATGCGGATATCGGCGTAATTTTGTCGCCGTCTCCCGCTTTGAAGCCGTTTTCAGCTTTAGTGAAAAGCTCCATCAAGTAGCCGTCATGCAAGTAAATATACGTGTTATAATCTGTATTATTGAATATGGATTGAATAACCAGCGCTTCCTGCCCGTTAATTGTCTCAATGCTGACATTGCGGCTGTCGGCGGAGCGCACTTTGTTGGATACATACGAGAGGGAGGAACGCGTTTCGTTGTTGGCGTCCATTTTGCCCACAATCTCGCGGTAAACGTTTGCACCGATCAATACTAAAAATAAAGAGGACACCGCAAACAAACAAAAAATCAGAAGAACAAATACCGTGTCAAAAGAATGTGCGCTTTTGCTGTTCATCGGCTTTCCCTCCCGGAATCACTGCCCTTTTCCAAAATTTCAACCGAGGGCATGACATTTGAGCCTATCAATTCATAGTTTACGATATACTTGCTATGGTCAATCAAAATCCCATAGTGGTCTTCAACGTACTTGATGTTTGGCGGATAAAAGCCTTCCACCGCGTAACAGTTTACAATTGATTTTTGAATTGCCGAGCGCGTAACTTGCAGTTTTTCAGAACTGTTTGCTTGGGCGGTACTGCTGAAGCCATACCAGAACAGGCAGATAACGCCGCAAAAAATCAACATAGATAGAATTAAGTCCTTATAGGCAAATTTTGTTTTGTAAAGCTTCAAGCGATCATCTCCCCCTTCACTTTGTACGCTACCCGATTGACGACATGATTCCCATCAGCGGAAGCATTACGGAAAGCAGAATTGCACCAATGACAATAGATAATATCGCAACCATGGCGGGCTCGATGAAGGAAACCGCTTTGTTAACGGATTCGTCAACATCTTCGCTGTAAATCTCCGCCAAACGGTGCATCACGGTGTCAAGGCTGCCGGTTTTCGAGCCGATATTGACCATGCTTGAGTAAATTCCGGGGAAAAGGTTAACGTCGCTTAGCGCCGTTGGGAATGAGACACCGGAATCGACGGCCTCGCGGCATTTATTAATCTTATCAATAATAATTCGGTTGTTCAAAATATTAGGAATCAGTTCAAGTGCCTCACTGGTGTCGTAGCCGCTCGAAAGAAGCAGGGACATAGCCGAGGCAAAGCGTGCCGAAGCAATCTTGTCTGAAAGGCGGCGGGTCAGCGAAAAGTTACTCAAAAAGGTTGAAATCCACTGGTACCCCTTTTCGGTTTTATAAAGGATCAGTGCGAGCAGAAGCAAAACAGACAGAATAATAATAATCACAAGTGCAACCTTGCCGATGACCGTACCCGCGTGCATTACCGCGGTGGAAGCCGCGGACATATCACTGCCCATGTCCATAAAGACTGCGTCAAAAACAGGCAGCACCTTGATGACCAGTACCGAAATAACGGTGGCCATCATTAAAATCAGAATAAAGGGATATAAAAGAGCGCTGCGAATACGGCCGCGAAGCTTATCGTCCCGGTCATAATAGAGGGACAGAGCCTCCAGTACATTTTCCAGTTTGCCTGCCTTTTCGCCGATATTAATCATGTTGACCATGTACTTCGGAAAAGCGCCGGTGCTGTTCAAGGCGAGGTAAAGTGAGTGATTTTGTTCCATGCCCGACTGTATCCGGCTAATCAGCTCCCTGCCCTTTGGATTGTCAATATTTTCGCTGATAGCGCCGATGCCTTCCTGCAGCGGAATGCCCGCTCTTAAAAGTAAAACCACCTGAGAGCAAAAGAGGGAAACATCGCTCGATGAAAGCGGCTTTACGCTGCTCTGATTTACAGTGGGGTATTCATTCATAGCTAATCCTCCATACCGCCTGAATCGGCAAATTTATTTCCTTTTACTACCGAGTTCTTAATAATATTTTTCCGCCGTGTAGGTACCGGCGGTTTGTCCCGCCGCGGCAAAGGTGGCGTCGTATCGCTTCCATCCGTTCACATAGACCTCGTTCCAAGCGTGGTACCCCGCGCTTGTACTGCCGATGACCAGTCTTGTCGGGATGCCCTGTGAACGGCACATGGCTGCCATCAGGGAGGCGTAATCAAAACAAATACCCTTTTTGGTTGAAAGTGTGGTGTCCACGTTTGGCAGGTAGCCTGCCTTCACACTGTTTGCCTTCTCGTAGTCATATTTGATGGTGGAAGTAATAAATTTGTAAATTGCTGCGACCTTTTCTGCATTGGTTGTGGCCTTTGCGCATAGGCTCTTGGACTTTGAAACAGCAGTCGAGGTGAGGGTATAGCTGACGTATTGGTTGGGATAAATGGTGTAATTAGAGCCGGTCATACTGACGTTCAGCTCAGCAGCACAAAGCTCGGCGTAGCTGCTGCCGCTCACATTTTCCATGAATCGAACCTTGTAGGCACCGCTGCCGCTTTGCAGCGGAAGTGTAACATAGGCGCCGTTGCCGGCAATGTTGTACTGATAATAGGAAGAACCGCCATTATAGTATACTAAAACCTTGATTTTTGAAGAACCACTGTACTTGACCATTATGTAACCCTGCGCGGCGTTGCTGTAATCCACCTGCGCACCGCTTTTACTGAATACATCCGTTCCGGTTGCCTTGGGCATCTTCGCAGTAACGGTGGGCATTGGTTTTGGAGCCGGCTTTTTTGGCGGCGCAGCAGCGGGCGGCAGGGACGAACTCATTTCAACGGTTTTTGCAGAGGAATTGAGCAGTCGGGCAACGCTCTGCGCGGAGGATGTCGGCGCTCTTGAGACTGGTGCACTTGAAGCCGGCGCTTTTGAAGCCGGTGCACTTGAAGCCGGTGTACTTGAGGCCGGTGTACTTGAAGCCGGTGTACTTGAAACCGGTGCACTTGAAGCCGGTGCACTTGAAGCCGAACTCGAATCGGCAATTGAGGCTGTGGAGGGTGGCAAACCCGTTACTGCGGTTGGCTGTGCGCAGCAGGCCGGCAGCAGGAGTATGAGTGATAACACGAAAATCAGCAGTTTGTATTTTTTCATATCGTCCCCCCTTACCCGAACTCTAAAATATACCTACTCCGCCGAATCCAGCGCATTGATTCTGGTTGTAACTTTTACGTCATCCTTTCGGTAGCGAAAGTGGAATTTTTGAAGGATTCTGTTGGTGACCATTTCTGCGTTTTCGTAGCTAATCAGCGGAAGCATCACGATAAACTGAGTGGAACTGTACGATGCAACCGCGTCACCCTTTCGCAGGCTATCCATAATAGCGGATTTAAGCCGGTCGGCAGCCAATATGGCTACCTCGTAGTCCGGTATTTCACCATTTGAATCGCTCAATGTAAACAGTACGATAAAAATGGACTGCCCGGTGCGCATGACGGAGCGTGCCTGAATACGGTAGATGGACTTAAACACGTCATAATCGCAGTAGTATGCTCCGCTCGTGTTCGCAGCCTCTTTCAAATCATTTTTAATCACGGTCAGGTCCATTTCAACCTGATTGATGTTATTAATCAATTCCTTATAGAGTGGGCGCATAGAATCAGCAATATTGACGCCCAGCTCCTTGTAAAACAGGTCAATCGCGTAATTGTAATGGTCAAGCGCCTTGTTGCGCTGCCCGGTGGTAATATATGCAAAAAGCAATACCTTGTGGATTGATTCCTCAAGCGGAGTGAGCGACAGCGCAGTTTCGCAGATGGAAATCACCTCGTCGTAACGTTGGAGATCAATCAGCAGTGTACAAGACTTTAAAACACACTCGTTGTAAACAGCTGCATAGTAGGCTCCCTGGGAAACAACCCACCGGCTGTACGATGACTTGGGAAGAAATTCACCGCAGTATAGCGCAATTGCTTTTTTGAAAGCTTCAATGCGGTCCTCATCGGACTTAGCTGTATCGCACCCCTGCTTCCAGAAATCCACAAGCTGTTCCGTGTCGATGGTACAGGGGTAATAATTGTTCCACGCATAAGTGTTGCGTATATACTGAATGTATTGCGCATTCTCGTTCTGAGATATACCCTTGAGCAGTTCCCTTGCGCGGTAAATCAGATTCTTCAGTGCATTCAATGGGTCGCTGCACTCGTCTTCCTCCCAAAGTACCTCCGTCAGCGTCTCGATAGAGATGTCTTTGTGTCGGTTTGCAAGTAGATACTCAATCAGCATCCACACGCGCTTTGTGCGGCCCTTTAAATTGGTAAGCTGATGCCCGTTTATCGTAATAGAGAATTCGCCCAACATATTCACTTCGATTTTTTCTTGCATATTGGCACCAGACCGCATAAAGACACTTCCTCTATTCTAAATATATACTATTATGGTAACACAAGGAAAACAAATTAACAAGAAAATTTTTAACAACACAACTAAAAAATAAAAAAAGCATTCCCTAAAAAGAGAATGCTGATTATAATTAAAAAAATTTAGTTAAAAAGCGGACAAATCATCAGTAGTGGCCGCATTCCCCCTCAGTTTAATTCATCCAGAACGAGGTGACCCGCCTGCCTTGTACGGTTCATATCAATGGTGCGTTGGTTGCGGCTTCCCTTAAAGAAGAGCGTCAAATCCTTTTGTTCCAAAAGGAATCGGCCGTCTATCAGAACATCGGTTTCACCCAGCAGTGCGTCCACGTCGGGGTCGTGTCTTTCCAAAAGCTGCTCATAAGTATAACCGGTAAAAATTGTTAAATCAAGCTTTTGTGTGTGAATCAGTTTCGCAAGCTCAATAAGAGGTTTTGGTTGGCAAAACGGTTCCCCTCCGCTGAAGGTAACGCCCTTCAAAAGAGGATTGTCGCAAATTTCTTTATATAAATCCTGAATATCCACCCATTTCCCCGCGTTAAAGTCATGCGTCTGCGGGTTGTGACAGCCGGGGCAGCCATGGGGGCAGCCCTGTGTGAAAACCACAAAGCGAAACCCCCTGCCATCCACAATGGACTCCGGTTCAATGCCGCTGATTTTAAGGTTACATGCCATGCCTTAATCTGTCCCTTTCTTCCGCACGTTTTGCGTTGTTCCAGCGGTCGGTCGTGCCGACGAGGTAGCCGGTGATTCTGCGGATACGCTCAAACTGCGGGCCGCCATCGGTTTCATTGCGGTGGCATTTGGGGCATTCGTTGTTGATAATGCCATTGTAGCCGCAAATCGGGTCGCGGTCAACCGGATGATTGACTGAGCCGTAACCGATTCCGTTTTCTTTCATGCAGCGGATGACCGCTTCAAAAGCATCAATGTTCTTGCAGGTGTCACCGTCCAGCTCAACGTAGCTGATGTGGCCCGCGTTGGTCAGGGCATGGTACGGTGCTTCAAGTTCTATCTTTTTAAACGCCTTTATCGGGTAATAAACAGGAATGTGGAAGGAGTTGGTATAGTATTCACGGTCGGTAACGCCTGGAATCTCGCCGTATTTTTGTTTGTCGATTCGGACGAAGCGGCCGGAAAGTCCCTCCGCAGGGGTTGCGAGCAAGGTGAAGTTAAGACCTGTTTTTTCGGATTCGCTGTCCATACGCTTACGCATATGGCTGATGATTTCAAGACCTAGCTTCTGGCTCTCGGCGGACTCGCCGTGGTGCTTGCCGGTCAGTGCCTTTAAGGTTTCTGCAAGACCGATAAAGCCCATGCTCAGTGTGCCGTGCTTTAAAACTTCCGCAATGCTATCGTTCGGGCCGAGCTTTTCAGAGTCAATCCAAACGCCCTGACCCATCAGGAATGGATAATTATAAACTTTTTTGGAGCATTGAATCTGAAAGCGGTGCAGCAGCTGGCGGATTACCATATCAATTCGTTTATCGAGTATTTCATAGAATTTTTTTAAGTCTCCCTGTGACTCAATGCCGATGCGCGGCAGATTGACCGAGGTAAAGCTCAAATTACCACGGCCGCAGGTGACTTCCTTCGACTTGTCGTAGGTGTTGCCCATTACGCGGGTACGGCATCCCATGTAAGCGACTTCGGAGTTGTAATCGCCCTTCTTATAATAAGGAAGGTTGAACGGCGCATCAATAAAGCTAAAGTTCGGGAACAGGCGCTTGGCGCTTACTTTACAGGCAAGCTTGAATAAATCGTAATTCGGGTCGCTCTCGTTGTAGTTAATACCCTCTTTTACCTTGAAGATCTGTACGGGGAAAATCGGGGTTTCACCATCACCTAAACCGGCGCTGGTGGCATCCAGCAGATTACGAATTAACATTCTTGCTTCCGGAGAAGTGTCGGTACCGTAGTTAATGGAAGAAAACGGTACCTGCGCGCCCGCACGGGAGTTCATGGTGTTGAGGTTGTGGATTAAAGCCTCCATCGCCTGGTAAGTGACTTTGTCGGTGTTTTGGGTTCCGGTCTTTACTGCGTATTCATGCGCGCGCAGTGCCTGGGCTTCGGAAATCTCCTCAAAGCCGTTCGTTCTTTGGTGCTCCGGCAGATAGCTCTTTAACGCCTCACCGTACCGGTCAGCGTTTGTGAAGGAAATCTCTTCATTTATATCGCTTTGAATCGAGTCGGTCAAAGCGTCGGCATCAGTTTCATCCATGTCGTTGGCAATCTGGAAGAACTGGGAAAGTGCCTTGAAATAGGCCTTCCTAAAGGTCTTGGCAACGCCCGGGGCCAGTGCATAATCAAAGTTCGGAACAGCCTGTCCGCCGTGCATTTCGTTCTGATTGGCCTGAATGGCAATACAGGCGAGTGCCGCGTAGGAGCGGATATCATTCGGCTCGCGCAGTGCACCGTGGCCGGTGCAGAAGCCGCCGTGAAACAGCTTAATCAAATCAATCTGGCAGCAGGTTTCCGTCAGCATATAAAAGTCCTGGTCGTGGATGTGAATATCGCCGCCGATATGAGCCGCCGCGATATCCTTTGGTAGGACGTAATTATTGATAAAATATTTGGAACCTTCCGAGCCGTACTTCAGCATGGTACCCATGGCAGTGTCGGCGTCAATGTTCGCATTTTCACGCTTGATGTCGGCATCCTTTGCATCCTGGAAGGTCAGTTCCCTGTAAATATCCATGAGGTCGCTCTCAGCCTGGCGTGTTTTTGTATGCTCTGCGCGGTAAAGAATGTATGCCTTGGCGGTTTTCGCATAGTCAGCTGAAATCAGCTTCTCCTCAACGATATCCTGAACCTGTTCTACCGTTGGAATTTTGCTGTTTTTAAAGACTGCGCTAACTTTTGCGGTCAGGCTGTCTAATACGTCCTCACTCATCCTTTCATCGGCAATTGCCTGATTTGCCTTAAAGATGGCGTTGCGTATTTTTTGTTTATCAAATGCAACGGTAACGCCGTTGCGCTTTTGTATTTCTGTAGCCATTTCAATACATCCTTTCAAACTGTTAGACAGAGCGTACTTTGAATTTTACCCCAACAAAAGGTGATTGTCAAGATGAAACACAATATGTGGTGATTGTATTTTCTTAAAATACACATTACTACCATATGTATTATTCTAACAAAAGGGCCTTTCATCCACATGCGGCGCAAAAAACCCCCTTTTGTGAAAGGGGGCAAAATGCGCGAAAAATCCATATTAGCAATATAGCTAATATGTGAGTAGTCAAAGAGGAGGGTTACTTTAGAATCTCGTCAATTTCCATGAGTTCTTCCGCTGAAAAATCAAGGTTGTTCAGTGCGCCCGCGTTTTCCTCCAACTGGGGAACACTGCTTGCGCCGATTAAAACGCTGGTCATGACCGGCTGTTGGAGCACCCAGGAAAGGGCGAACTGCGCCGTGGTCTGGCCGCGGCGCGTCGCGATTTTGCCGAGCGCGACCACTTTAGAGATGACTTCGGGTGTGATATTGTCTTTTTTAAGGAATACCGAGTTGCCCGCTGCGCGAGAATCCTGCGGGATACCGTTGTTGTACTTGCCGGTCAGCAGACCCTGTGCCAGCGGACTGAATGCGGTAGCACCCATGCCACACTGAGCGAGCGCATCAAATAAGCCGGCCTTTTCCACTTTGGTATCCAGCATACTGTAACGCGACTGGCAAATAAGGCAGTGAACGCCCATGCTTTTTAATATTCCGGAAGCCTCAATTGCTTTTTTGGGGCTGTAATTTGATATACCAACATAGAGCGCCTTACCGCTTTTCACGGCCTGTGCCAGAGCGCCCATGGTTTCCTCCAGCGGTGTTTCATCATCCATTCGGTGATGATAAAAGATATCAACATAATCAAGTCCCATGCGCTTTAGGCTCTGGTCAAGGCTCGCGAGCAGATATTTGCGTGAACCAAAGTCACCGTAAGGACCGGGCCACATGGTGTACCCTGCCTTTGTGGTGATTACCATTTCGTCACGGTAAGGCTGCATATCTTCTTTCATCAGGCGGCCGAAAGTCTGCTCCGCGCTGCCCGCCGGCGGGCCATAGTTATTGGCCAGGTCAAACACGGTGATGCCAAGGTCAAAGGCACGGCGTGTCATCGCACGGTCGGTTTCATATTGGTCGTATGTACCGAAGTTGTGCCAATAGCCGAGCGAAACAGCACTCAGCTTCAGTCCACTGTCACCACAGCGGCGATACTGCATATCGGCGTAACGGTTTTCATTGGCAACATAGGGTGGTACGATCGTATATCTATCCATATGATCAATCTCCTTTCAGATGTTTCTTTGCCCATGCCCCGACAAGCTCAAGCGCGGGGATAAGTTCTGAACCCGCAGGGGTGATTTGATATTCCACTTTTGGCGGGATTTGCTGGTACTGCTGGCGCACAATCAGTTCTGCGGCAGTCAGCTCACGCAGGCTTTGGCTGAGCATCATGTCCGTAATGGAAGTGATTTGCTGTTTGACTTCGCCGTAGCGCATGCTGGTCCCATCGCGCAGAGCCCATAAAATACGGATTTTCCATTTGCCGCCGACCGCACTCAGTGCATATTGCAAAAAATCCACTGTTGGTTCGCCGACTTGGGCTGCTGCCGGCTTTGATATTTCAGCAGGATTTTGTTCCCACTTAATTCGCTTTTTCTTTTTTTCTTTCTCTTTATCCTTTTTCATATTTTGCCTCCGTATACACTCATTAATATTGAGTATATCATTTTATATAAGTATATAATATCACCGTTTTGCATGAATGTAAATAGAAATTACAGATAGATTATGAAGGCAATATTCGGTACACCACGTGCCATACCTAAGATTTGGATAACAGAAAGTTCAAAAAAATTAGTTTTCAACATCGTTTTCAACACATGTTGAAAACTCACTGTTAAAACTTGATTTGCCGTCTGATTTTAGCTTTTTATCGTGTTCTGCTTTTGAAAATAAGCAGCCGCAGTAGTCCTGACGGTATAAATTGTACTCGGTGGAAAGCGCAATGGAGCGCTTGTAACCGTTTTTCTTTTTGAAATCGGAGTAAAGATAGCTTACGCCGTATTTCTTTTCAAGTTCGGCACCGATTTCGTTTAGTTTTTGCGCGTTTTTGTACGGGCTGATGGAAAGCGTGGTGGTGAAGTAGCCGAATCCACCCGCTTTTGCCGCCTGTGCGGATTCTTCTAAGCGCAGAGCATAGCACGCGAAGCAGCGTTCGCCGCCCTCGCGCTCCTGTTCATGGCCTTTTGAAAGCGCCAAAAAACGGTCGGTATCATATTTACCCTCTTGGAAGTTGACCCCGTGCTTTACGGGCAGCTCAGAAATCAGCCGCTTTGCCTCGGCAACGCGCTTTTGATATTCTTCCTCGGGGGAAATATTCGGATTATAATAAAATAAAGTGATTTTGAAATAATTTGAGAGGTACTCGAGCACATAGCTGCTGCATGGCGCGCAGCAAGCGTGCATTAAAAGAGTGGGTACTTCGCCGTTCAAGCCGCCGATGATTTTATCCAGTTCTTTTTGGTAATTGGTTTTTATCATACTCAAACCCCCCTTTTACTGATGGCTGAAATTTTCACGTCACACTGCCTATTTGGAGGTGCAACTGGGTGTGGTCCATACAATCATTTGTAATCCGATTTAATATTATACCACAAAAAGGGCGCTCCGCAACACTGCGGAGCGCCCAAAACCACGATTTTTCGGAGCCTGGCGGTTGTTTATTCTTTCGGAAGAATTGCAATTCCAAGCTCTTGCAGCTGTGCTTCGTCAACACCGGTCGGGGCGTTGGACATCAGTTCGCCGGAGGATGCAACCTTCGGGAATGCGATTACATCACGGATACTGTCACAGTCGAGCATCAGCATGACCAGACGATCAAGGCCAAATGCCATGCCGCCGTGCGGTGGTGCTCCGTAGCGGAATGCGTCGGTCAGGAAGCCAAAGCGTTCCTGTGCCTGCTCCGGAGTGAAGCCCAGAGCCTTGAACATACGCTGCTGTAATTCCGGATTGTTGATTCGGATGGAGCCGCCGCCAACCTCGTTGCCGTTCAGCACCATGTCATATGCGATAGCGCGCACGCTGCCCGGGTCGCTTTCCAGCTTGTCGATATCCTCAACGCGCGGCGCAGTAAACGGATGGTGCATTGCCATAAAGCGGTTTTCTGTTTTGCTGTACTCGAACACAGGGAAGTCGGTAACCCAGAGCAGGCATGGCTTGCTCGTATCAATGAGGTTAAAGTGCGCGGCCAGCTCGCAGCGCAGAGCGCCGAGGGAATCGAAAACGACCTTGCCTTCGTCGCTCGCTACAATCAGCAGCACGTCACCGGTTTCAGCTCCCATGGTCTTGCGAACCGCGGCGGCTTCCTCGGGAGCAAGGAACTTTTCGTAGGATGAGGTTGCTCCGCTTTCGGTCATCCTTGTCCACGCAAGGCCCTTTGCACCGTAGGATTTAATCCACTCGGTTAATTTGTCAATTTCCTTGCGGCTCAAATTCTCAGCCTGCTTCTTCAGATTCAAGCCGCGCACACTGCCGCCGCCATCGATTGCGCCTTTAAATACGCGAAATTCGGTATTTTTAAGGTCATCGGTCAAGTCAATCAACTCAAGGCCGAAACGCAGGTCGGGTTTATCCGAGCCAAAGCGGCGCATTGCCTCGTGCCAGGTCATACGGCGGAACGTATCCTCAATATCGATATTCAATACCTTTTTATAAACGAGCTTCATAAAGCCCTCGGCAATCGCCATAACATCGTCTTGGTCAACAAATGACATTTCAAAGTCAATTTGGGTAAATTCCGGCTGACGGTCGGCACGCAAATCCTCGTCACGGAAGCATTTTGCAATCTGCATGTAGCGGTCAAAGCCGGAAAGCATCAAAAGCTGCTTATAAAGCTGAGGTGACTGTGGAAGGGCGAAAAAGCTGCCCGGGAACATGCGGGACGGCACAAGGTAGTCGCGGGCGCCCTCCGGAGTTGACTTGATGAGTATTGGGGTTTCGATTTCGACAAACTGATTGTCATCAAAATAGTCGCGGGCAACCTTAACAATTTTGTGGCGGCCGATAATTTTATCTTGTACGTCCGTACGGCGCAGGTCAAGGTAGCGATATTTCAGACGTATATCTTCTTTAACTTTTGAGTTATCAACAATTTCAAAGGGCGGTGTTTCACTTTTCGCCAAAACGCGAAGTTCGGTTACCTCAATTTCGATTTCGCCCGTCGGAATTTCAGTATTTTTAGAAGAGCGCTCGCGAACAAGACCTGTCACCGCCAGTACGTATTCGGCACGCGTGGCAAATGCCTTGTCAAAAATCGCGCGGTCGGTGCTGTCACTAAATGCCAATTGAAGAATGCCGGTGCGGTCGCGCAGGTCAATAAAAATCAGCTGGCCTAAATCGCGCTGACGCTGTACCCAGCCGCAGACGGTAACGGTTTTGCCGATATCGCTTGCGCGCAGCTCGCCGCAGTAGTTTGTCCTTTTCATTCCGGTCATGAATTCTGCCATAAAATAGCCTCCATTATTCTATATCAATTAATAAAAAAATATGTTGGGATGGACTCCTTCAGTAAGGCTTTGCCTGCCGGAAGGAGTTCAAAGCGGTGGAACAATGTCGTTCGCGACAAGATTAAAACGCAAGGTCATCCTCGTTCTTCGTCTGAAGAATCACAAATTGCTCTACGAAGTTTTCATTTAGGTCAATCTCTGACTTCTCGCCGGTCTTCATGTTCTTAATAAACGCCTTTTTCGTTTCAATCTCATTGTCGCCGAGTACAATCGTGTATTTCGCGCTGATTTTGTCAGCATATTTCATCTGTGCTTTCAGGCCGCGGTCGTTTATATCGCAGATAGCGCTGATGGAATATTCCTGTAAGCTGTGTGTGAGTTTGAACGCTTCCAGTTTTGCCGCGTCGCCCAAAGCAGCGACGAAGAGGTCGCAGGTTTCAGGCTTAGGCATCTCGATTTTCTGCGCGTCCAGTATCATCATTAGGCGTTCCATGCCAAGGCCAAAGCCCAAAGCCGGCATCGCCTGTCCGCCCATCTCACTGACAAGGCCATTGTAGCGGCCGCCGCCGCAAACGGTGCTTTGTGCGCCAAGATCAGTCGAAACAAACTCAAACACCGTGTTGGTGTAGTAGTCCAGTCCGCGCACGATGGATGGATTGACCGTGTACTCAATTTCAGCCTCGTCAAGGTAGCTTTTCACGCTGTCAAAATGATTTTTGCAGTCGTCGCACAGGTAGTTGAGCATACGCGGCGCATCTGCGGCGATTTTGGAGCAAACCGGGCTTTTGCAGTCCAGAATTCGCATTGGGTTCCGTTCAAGGCGGCCGAGGCAGGTTTCACAAAGCTGGTCTTTGTAATTGCTGAAATAGGCCTTTAATGCTTCGTGATATTTTGCGCGGCATTCCGGGCAGCCGATGGAATTGATTTCAAGCGATAAATTACGAATACCCAAACGGTCGAAAATGCTTTTTGCAATACCGATTAATTCAGCGTCAGCCATTGGTGACGGTGCGCCAAGCATTTCCACGCCAAACTGGTGGAATTCGCGCAGCCGGCCGGCCTGCGTATTTTCGTAGCGGTAGCAGGAGGTGAAGTAATACAGCTTCACCGGCAGTCCATCGTTGTACATGCCGTGTTCAAGCATCGCGCGCACCGCACCCGCCGTGCCCTCCGGCCTGAGTGTGATGGAACGTCCGCCCTTGTCATTAAAGGTATACATTTCTTTTTGCACCACGTCGGTTGTCTCGCCGACGGAGCGCTGAAAAAGCTTTGTATCTTCAAAAACAGGGGTTCGGATTTCACCGAAGCCGTGAATTTTAGCTTCGCTGCGCATCACGTCCTCAACAATTTGCCACTTCTCCGTTTGAATCGGCAACAAATCCTGTGTTCCCTTTTGTGCTTTAATCAAGTCCATAATATCTCTCCTTTTGCAATCTATAACTAAACAAATAACTAGCCTACTACTTTTTTCATACGATTGCGCGCTAACCGACGTTAACTCTGTGTTTTTATAAAAAAATGCAAAAATCCCCCGTCCCAATGAAAGGGACGAGGGAAAAATCCTCGCGGTGCCACCCTTTTTCAAGAGCCGAAGCTCTCCTCAAAAGCCCCGTAACGCGGGGCGGCGTAGCGGCTCGCGGATGTCTTCTTCAAAAACCCGAATGCAGGCGCGCTTTCAATCTGGGCGCACCCTCCCTGTGGCAGAGTTCTTGAGTACTCTTTCCGTTCATTGCCGATATAATCAATTACGCTTTTGGGTTTAAAATATTGCGCCAGTCCAAATCGCCGCGTTCCAAACCGTGGATTAATACCTCGGCTGTTGCAATGTTTGTGGCGACAGGGATGTTGTGCATGTCGCAAAGACGCAGCAGGTTCATATCGTTCGGTTCATGCGGCTTCGGATTCAGCGGGTCGCGGAAGAACAGAAGCAAATCAACCTCGTTGCAGGCAATACGCGCGGCAATCTGCTGGTCGCCGCCCTGTGAACCGCCTAAAAATCTTTGTATCTCAAGCCCGGTCGCTTCCGAAACCATTTTGCCGGTTGTGCCGGTCGCGCAGAGCATATGACGGCTCAGCACGCCGCAGTATGCGATACAGAATTGAACCATGAGCTCTTTTTTAGCATCATGGGCTATTAAAGCAATATTCATATATTTTCCCCCTAAAATAACAGGAATAAGCAGAGGCTAAAATTTTTGCAGCGAAGCCAGGGGTACATGCTCCCCCTCAAGCCTTGCCGCAAGACGGCTGAAAGCCATCGCACCGGCGGATTTTTGCGGAGCCGGTACAGCGTTTGCCGCTGCTGCTGCTAAAAGTGTATCTTCAGGAATTACGGCGATTAGCCGAATTCCGGCAGAGTCAATAACGGAATCAAGATCCTGATAGAATCCTTGCGTACGGAAGTTGTAACTGCTGAAACGGTTGATAACCAAACGCTGCTGCCTTACCCCGGCCTTTTCCAATAGAATACGCGCTTTATTGGCGTTACGCAGGCACACGGGGTCTGGCGTTGAAACAACGAGAGCACGCTGCGCGGAAGCAACTGCGCTAACAAATCCACTGCCCACGCCGGCGGGACTGTCAATCAATACGTGGTCATAATATCGAGCCAGTACCGAAATAAGCTGTTTCATAATATCCGGGCTGATAACGTCATCTTCGCTGACAGGCGCGGGCAATAAAAACAGCCCCTCAGAAAACTTACAGGAATAGACGGCTTTAATCGGTTCAACACGGCCGGCAACGACATCGGCAATGTCAAAAGCCTGCTGCTCAGAAACGCCGAGCATGTGGTCCAAACAGCCAAGACCCGCGTCACCATCGATTAACAGCACACGCTTGCCGCGGTTCGCCAAAGCAAGGCCCAAACCGGTTGTTACGGTGGATTTTCCCACACCGCCTTTTCCAGATGTAACTACAGTAATAGCTCCCATTTATAAAACCTCGTTCTCATACTACCACAAAAATTCATGGTAGTCAAAGCGTATTTCTTGTTTAAATTAACAAATTTTAAATTTTATAGATTATTAACAAATACAATTCTTTATATTCAATATTTCAAGTTTAGCGCGAAACGGAGGACGCTGCTCCGGAGGAAGCCTGACCGGCGGTTGAGCTCCCGGAAACAGTGCTCGAAGCGGACGGCATGACCATTGTGCCGCTTGCATCCACGGTTTTACCAAAGAAATAAGCGTCGAAAACATCCCTGGCAACGTTGTTGCAAAATTTGCTGGTTGCGCCGTGCTCCAAAACAACCGCAATCGCAATTTCCGGATTATCGTAAGGTGCAAAACCAATAAAAATCTCGTTATCGGAGCCGGGACCCTGCGCGGTACCGGTCTTACCGGCCACGGCCACGCCATAACTGGCAAACGTCGAACTTGCGGTACCGTTTGTCACAACGGAACGCATCCCCTGTTTTACATAATCAATATTCTGCTGCGATACGCCGATGTTGTCAACTGACTGCGGGGCTGTCTGTGAAATGGTTTTTTGTTTCGCGTAGTCGGTCACTTTGCTGACCAGATGCGTTTGCAGCCGGGTACCGTTGTTTGCAATCGTAGCAACATAGGCGGCAAGCTGAAGCGGGGTGAATTGGTTGTCGCTCTGGCCGATGGCGGCCTGAATCGTGTCGCCGCCCACCCATGTTCCGCCCGCCGCGCTACGTTCCGGCGGCCCTGCGAGAATGCCGGCGCTTTCGCTGATTTCAATACCGGTTTTTACACCGAGGCCAAACCGTTTGGCGTACAGATTCATGTCGGTAATACCAAGGTGAAATCCGGTTTCAAAAAAGAATATATTGCAGGATTTGGCAAGTGCGGTGTTCAAAGAAATGCTTCCGTGCGTACCCATGCACTTTGGCTGAAAGGGCGGAGGAAAGCGAGTGTAAACATGGTTACAGGTGTAATGAGTGGAATTTGTAATCACACCCTCCTGCAGCGCGGCGCATGCAACGCCCGGTTTGAATGACGAGCCGGGGGTGAATACACCGTTAAATGCACGGTTGATAAGCGGTTTTGTCTTATCCTGTATCAGTGAGGCGTAGTAGTTTGTATCAGTCAAATATTTCGATAAATCATAGGTAGGATACGTCGACGCAGCAAGCACCGAAAAATCTTTCACTCTTAAAGCGACCGCGCCGCCCGCAATGCAGTCCTCGCCATGCTTACTGGACAAGCCCTTGTAATGGGCGGCGGACAGCGCCCTGCCGTTGGCTTGCGTGTCCTGCACATTTTTAGCGAGGGAAGCATTCATTACAGCTTGAATGCGGCTGTCAATGGTTAAGTAAACCGTGTCGCCGGAAGCAGGCGCCTTGGTGATGGTCTCCGAAGCCAAAGAACCCGTGTTGGTGGTTTCTACTGTTTTTTCGCCGGTCTTTCCGCGCAGCATATTTTCGAAGGCCTGTTCGATTCCACTCTTGCCGAGCCGGTCGTTAAATGCGTAGCCCTTATCCTTGAGCGTGTCGTATTCCTCCTGTGAAATTGCGCCAATGGTTCCGATAATGTGCGGCAAAAGATTGCCGCTCGGATATTGGCGTACAGTTGTCACTTTGGCGGTGGCACCGGGGAGAACGTGAGAGTTCTCGCTGATGATTGCAACAGTGGCTTGGCTTACGTCGGTTGCAAAGGTGTACGGGGCGGAAATGCCGAAGGCGGTTTTCGTCATATTATAGCGCACAGCGATAATGTCGCGTGTGTCTGCGGCTGAATAACCGGATACTTCATACTTATCCATCATTTCGGTCATACACTCATCGGCTGAAGCATAAGGGTTCATGTTTAAATAGTTTTTTGACTTCAGAGCCGCGGTCTCTTTTTCTTCGCCCGCAATAAACTCATACTTACCCTTTGCATTGAGTTTGATCGGCAGTATGTCAATCCATTTTTCACCGCGTTGAACCAATAGCTTTGTAAGCTGTAAAATGGTTTTATTCTGTGTTGTACTCGTCATATAAGCCTTATCAAAAATGATGGCGTAACCGGTTTTGTTTACAGCAAGGCCAGCACCATTTACGTCGAGGATTTCGCCGCGGGCGGCATCAATCGTAACGGCGGTGGAGCTGGTTTTGTTAGCTTTTTCTAAAAAGGAGGCTCCTTTTATAATTTGCCAGTCCATAAGACGCAGGCCGTAAACAACCATAATTGCAAAAACAACAAATCCGCAAAAAAAGTAGCGTGAATATTCTTTTAGCTTGTCCACAAGAGGAACCTCCTTTTTATTTAAAATTTTAAATTATATATAGCCTATTCCTCTTTGGCACGGATTTGAAGCGCCAATGCGCGGTTAAAGTAATAGGCAATGGGCATAGTCGCACAGGTGTAACAAAAGCGAGGGATGAAGTGCGCGGTAAGGGCATAAACGGCATGTTCATAATTAAACAGCACAAAGAAGAAGACCCATTGTAAAAGGCTAAGCGCCGCCGTTATCACAATTGCAATAATCATTGCGGTTAAAAAGTTTGTTTGAATCAGATTGGCTGCAATCAGTCCGATGCAGTAGCAGAGCGCCGAAAGCAGCAACCCGTAAAAACCCAGCACGCCGCCCGTGCCAAAGTCAATTAACAGTCCGCACAAAAGCCCGAAGCTCATGCTGACGGTTTCCCTTTCAAACATGGCAATGGCAAGTGCCACAGGGATTAAAAGCACCGGACGCGCACCGAACAGCGTCGGGATGAGGCCGGGGGTTTCCTGCACCATAAAAATAACCAGTATTTGAATTGTATAAGCAAAATAACGAAAATATTTATACTTTTCCATCTTACTTGCTCCCTGCGGCCGAGGAAGAGGAGTCGGACAGTACCTGTCCCTGTCCCTCGAAGGAAGTGATTACCATTACGTCTCGTATGGTTTTCACATCAACAAACGGTTTGATCTCGGCGTAAAGCGAAACATCATACTGCTCGTTGGCCACTTTGGTTACCGTGCCGATTGGCAGGTCGCGCGGATAGAGACCGCCCAAGCCGTTGGTGACAATAATATCGCCTTCCTTGACGGTTGTGTCAGCGGTTAGGAAGCCCAATTTCACAAGGCCGCTGTCAGCCAGTTTGATACTGCTGCTGATGACGCCGGAATCACGGTTTACCTTATCGATTGCGCTGATTTTTGTGTCCGCCGAAAGAATAGTGGTCACCCTGCTGTAACTGGCATTAACACTTGAAACCCAGCCCACAACACCACCGTCGGTGATGACCGGGTCATTGACTGAAATTCCGGAAAGCGAACCCTTATCAATCTGGAAGCTATAAAACAAGTCGTTCGGGTCGCGGCCGATTACCGCAGCCGAAACCGGTTTAAAATCCCGATTCTCATTTTTTAGTTCCAAAAACTTACGGAACTGTGCATTTTCCTGCTGATATGTGTAGTATTTGACCAGCTTGTTGTTCAATTCTTCAACCTGCTTTTTAAGTGCGGCATTTTCTGCGGCGAGATCCTCTTTTGTACGGGTGGAGGACTGCGCTGCCACAGCCGCATTGTTGGTAACGACGGTGCTGACTTTTTGCATCGGCGTCGAAACAAAACCGAGCAGGTTCGCGGTTATTGAGTTACCTGTGCTCGCCGTGTAAAGCATGAGCCCAAGCATCATGAACACAACTGCAATCAAAAGCTTAAAGCTTTTGGAGTGAAAAAAGTCTTTCAATAGCAGCACCCCCCCTTAACAATAAAAAATAATTAATGAATAATAAACAATGATGGCCGTACGCTGTACCCATTCAGAAAAAATAGGCGGAGAGTGATTACCCTCCGCTAAATTGTAATTTGAACGACTATCTCCTGTTGTTTTTGTAATAGGAGGCCGGCATCGTTATTTCGAGTCGTTTGCCGGTTCCGTCAACAACGCAGTCCAGCGGGCTTTCGGCAATGTGTACGGGCATTCCGGTTTCCTGCTCCACCAGCTTGTCAATGCCGCGCAGCAGCGCGCCGCCGCCGGTCAGCATGATGCCGTGGTCTATGATATCCGCGGAAAGTTCCGGCGGTGTTTTCTCGAGTGTTGACTTAATCGCATCAATAATCAGTGCGAGCGGGTCACTTAAAGCCGAACGAACCTCTTCAGCTGAAATAGTCACATTCTTCGGCAAACCGTCCACAAGGTTGCGGCCTTTGATTTCAACAGTGGCGTTTTCGTTGTCCTCGGTCGGGAAAGCGGAGCCTATTTTAAGCTTAATTCCCTCGGCGGAACGTTCACCAATCAATAAATTATACTTCTTTTTAACATAGGAGATAATCGATTCGTCAAACTTGTCCCCCGCTACACGAACAGAAACGGAGGTAACAATGTCGCCCAGCGAAATAACGGCAACTTCGGCAGTGCCGCCGCCGATATCCACAACCATGCTGCCGGTTGGTTCGCTTACGGGCAGGCCCGCTCCGATTGCTGCTGCCATCGGTTCCTCAATCAGTTCAACATTATTGGCGCCGGCCTGACGGGCGGCGTCCTCAACCGCGCGGCGTTCCACTTCAGTTACGCCTGACGGGATGCAGACAACAATATGCGGGCGCGAAAAAGCGTTTGACTTAACCGCTCTGCGGATAAAATGCTTTAACATGGTGGCGGTAATATCGAAATCGGCGATGACGCCGTCCTTTAATGGTCGAACTGCAACAATGGAGCCCGGGGTACGGCCAATCATTTCCTTTGCCTGTGTGCCAACAGCCAAAACAGTGTCGGTACGAACATCAACGGCAACAACGGAAGGCTCCCGCATAACAATACCCTTGCCCTTCATAAAAACAAGTGTATTGGCAGTGCCCAAATCTATTCCTATATCCTTTGAAAACATGAGTTATTTTCCCCTTTCAAAATGGCACGAAATAATAATCATTTTTAATATATTTATTATAACCGCAAAAGTGCTAATTCTCAACAGTTAAATTGAGAATGCATCTAATATTTATCAGCTTTGATTGTTTTCAATTTACATGTCGTTTAAAATTCGATTAATTTTACCTATCGGTAAACCCATCACGTTGTAAAAATCTCCCTCAATGCGCTTAATGAGCAGTGCTCCGCGGCCTTGAATGCCGTAAGCACCGGCTTTGTCCAACGGTTCGCCCGTTGCGGTGTAGGTGTTTATTTCACCTTCTGTGAGCGGATAAAACTCCACGGAGGTACACTCGTACCCGCGCAAAAGCTTTGTTCCGCTGATGATGCAATAGCCGGTATAAACTTGATGTACGTTTCCCGACAGCAGTGTGAGCATCGATTTGGCCTCGGCTTCATCCTTTGGCTTGCCGAGTACGCGGCCATTGAGTACCACAATGGTGTCAGCTGCGAGTATTACAGCCTGGGGGCTTGATTTTGCCACTGCTTCAGCCTTGCGAGTGGCAAGCAGTTCGACAATTTGCATGGGCTGCGTTCCACACGGATAGTCTTCACTTACGTTGGCGGGTACGACGGTAAAATCATAGCCGGCCATTTCCAGAAGTTCACTGCGGCGCGGTGACGAAGATGCAAGCAGCAGCATGGTGATCCCCCCTATTCTTTTATTCCGATTTTTGTGTAAGATAAAATTGCAATCAGTAATAAAATAGCCTGAGCGACATTGATACTGATTATCATGCCAAATGTAAATTTTACCACGGAAAGATTCAGCTCCACCGGTGAAAGCCCAAAATTTGCGGCGGCGCCAAGCCAGGAGAGGTACTTCATCCCGATACAGGCCGTACCGATAATTTGCCCCAAAACAACCGATAATAGCAGCATTATGATGAGCAAAAGTGTTTTAATCAGATTTTTTTTCATTAAAGTAACTCCTAGCGTTATTTCCCGGTTGAGCCAAAGCCGCCCGTACCGCGGTCAGTTTCCCCAAGGTCGTCAACCTCTTCGAGCGGCAGGCCGAGTACCGGCATCACTACGAGCTGCGCAAAGCGCTCGCCGGGCTGAATACGGTAAGGCTTATCGCTCAAATTGCACAAGCCCACCGTTAATTCTCCCCGGTAATCGCTGTCGATAACTCCGACGGCGTTAGAAAGCGAAATTCCGTGCTTCACACCAAGGCCGCTGCGTGCGAAAATTAACCCAACGGTGTTTTTGTCGGGCAGCGCAATCGCAATCCCTGTCTGGATTTTGTAAAGCCCGCGCGGTTCTAAGGTGACCGGCGCATCCATGCAGGCGTACAAATCCATGCCCGCTGCCCCGTCGCTTCCGCGTGTTGGCATAATCGCGTTTTCGTTCAGCTTCTTTATTTTTAACACATTACTGGTCATTCGTATCCTCTATATTCTCAATTTTTTATATTCTCAATTTTTTAAATATTATTTTAATGGATGGGTTTTGCTTTGCTCCACGCCCAGATTACTCGATTCCTCTGTAATACAGTCCGCGGGTGTGTTCGCCCTCGCTTGGGGCGCAGGTCAAATATTGGTTGATGATTTCCTCCGCTTCCTGTGCGGTTTCGGTTGTAAAGCGCAAAACGCCAAAGTCCTGATTCTTAATTTCCCCCAGCCTGTCCGCCATGTACAACGGCACAGAATTTAAAACCTCGCTGCAAGCACCGTAACACTGCACGGGGAATTGGATTCCTCTGCGGTCGGTCAAAAGAGGAGCGGTTTTGCAGTTTTGGCAGCCGCCTGCGTTTGCGGCGGGGCAGTTGCGGGTCAGCATCAGCGGAAGTCTGCCGTAAAGCAGCAGCCCGCGGCGAAGTTCCCCACCGATTGAGGCGGCCTGCGGCAGGGTCAGTTCAAACGAAAGTTCTGTGTCGGCCAGGCCGAATTCACTGTACCACTCGATTGCGGCTGAATTTGTAATGTTTAGGGAAAATCCGCCGTGAACGCGAAAGTCCAATTCTTTGCCAAGCTCCGCTGCGCCAAGGTTGCCCGCCCAAACGTCGGTAACGCCGGCGGCTTTAGCAGCCTCCAAACGGCGGCACACGGTGTTTTCCATGCCGAACAGACCTCGCGGAATTTCAAGGGCGACGGGGTAACCGTCCTCCCTTAATTCCTTTATCTTTTCTAAGTCCGTATTGTACGGGATATAGATGATTTCACTTTTTTTGGCGCTTGGGGGCAGTTCCGCATTCGCAAAGCGCATACGAAGCTTCATCTTTTTTGCCATATGGTTGTTGGTCTGTGGAATTTGGCACATCTCAAACGCAACCAGAGGGTGTTTGGAGCGCAATTCCTCCAAGGTTTCCAAAATATCGCGCCGCAGTTTGTTTAGCACCGAAACGGGGATTGAAAGGCCATCATCGATTTCACAGGTAATCCCATCAACGTAAAACGCGGTGCCGCCCGTCTTTTTGAGCTGTTCCACACAGCGGGCTTCATCAATCGGACGGTTGACCGCTTCCTGTGGGATATCGCCGAAGCTTGCGGAAATCATATTTTTTTCATTGTCGCTTACTTGAAGGCTTACCCGTTCGCCTCTTTTAATCCGAAGTATAAAACGGATTGGTATCCGTTGATATTCATTGTTATAAAGTCCGTGTAACTCGGAGAATACGCTGCCGGTTGCACCGGTAACATCCTCTTTGGAGCGTACACCGAACATTTCGCGGCCAAGCCTGCCGTCAAGGTATCCGGTGGTAAAGCCGGAGCGCGAAAAGACCGCGCCCAAATTTTGCAGTAAATCAGCGGGTACAGGCTGCTTGTCCGCCGCCAGACGGCAGGCATGGGCGGCCGCGGCAACGTACTCGGGCCGCTTCATCCGGCCCTCTATTTTTGCGCTGATAATTCCCGCTTGACTTAATTCGTCAATACGACATATCATAGATAAATCTTTTAAACTTAAATCGTTCCCCGTTCCGCCCGGAACGGAAAACGGCAGACGGCAGGGCTGGGCGCAAAGGCCACGGTTGCCGCTGCGGGAACCGAGCATCGAACTGAAGTAGCATTGCCCGCTTACAGACATACACAGTGCGCCGTGGACAAAGGCTTCCAGCTCAACCGGGGTTACCGCGTGGATTTCAGCCATTTCTTTCAGCGAGAGTTCACGCGAAAGCACCACACGTTTAAGCCCCGCCTTTTGAAGTGCCGCCGCGCCGCAGGGCGTGTGAACGCTCATTTGCGTGGAAGCATGCAGCCGAAGGCCGGGCGCACATTTTTGTAATAACCAAATCAAACCCGTATCCTGCACAAGAACAGCGTCTACCGGAAGAGTGCAGGCGTAGCGAATAAAATCAAGAGCATTTTGCAGCTCGTTCTGCAAAAGAACAATATTAACGGTCAAGTATACCTTTACCCCGCGGATATGGCAGTATTCCACAGCGGATTTTAACTCATCGTCATTAAAATTTTTGGCGTTGGCCCTCGCACTGAACGAACTGCCGCCCAAATAAACCGCATCAGCGCCCGCGCGCACCGCAGCAATCAGGCTTTCCGGCGAGCCGGCGGGAGCCAGAACCTCCATGTTACTGTTCGTCATTTTTTTTCTCAAAGAAGCTCATAAAGCCATCCTGCTCGGGGGTGTCTCCATTCTGGGGCAAAACGCGGGAGTAACTGACGGACTGCGGCCTTTGCACAGGGGAACCCGGGGCAATCGGCTTGCTTGGAAGCGGTTCCTCTGGGGGGGCGTCCTTAGCCGCCTCCTCGTCATCCGAAAGGCGGGAGCGCAGGGTCTGGATTTCCCGCTTCATGCGTTCAATCTCACGTTTGGCCTCCTCGGCTTCCATTCTTGCATGGGAAGAATCCTCCAGGTAATCCTTGATTTGAGAGCGAAGGTTGTCCGCTCCGCCGGAGGACTTGTGGGCTTCGTCACAGAAGCTCAGTGCCGTGATAATTGCCGCCATGGTGATGGAAATACGCTCGTTTTTTCCAATGATATCCTCCATGGCCTTTTCCACTTCGTCGCCGATGGCTCGAACATAGCTTTCGCTGTCATCCGAACTAATCACGCATTCGGAACCATAAATATTTAACTTAACTCTGTTCTTACTCATGAAGTCATACCCTTTCACACAGTAGCAAATTTTGAATTGTCTTCATTATAGTATATTTTTCCGCAATATGAAAGAGATTTGATGATTTTTTACACTATGTTTATAATAGCGCAATAAAAGGCGGCTTACGGACTGTTCCTTTTGACGAAAAAAGAGCGCGGCGGACTTTAACGAAAAATATAATTTTAGTAATAGTTCACAAAATTAAGCTTAAAATACATTATAGTAAAAAAATAATGTTTTAGCAATAAAAATGCGGGAAATCCCATTGAGCCTTAATAAATCGCAATTTTAGGCATGAGTATCATTCTATTCGTTGTTATTGAAAAATACCGAATATTGGTATATAATAGACACAAGTATTATATGAGCATTTTTTACAAAACTAATGAAACACTGCGAAGCTGCGGTGCTTTCAAATATGGAGGGGAATCCTATGAACTACAAGCAACCGGTCAGCAAGATAAAAGAAAACATTGCCGCAACGCTCAACCATACCTTCGGTGTGAGCCTCGACAACGCAACAGACGAGCAATACTACAAGGCAGTTGCTCTGATTGTGCGAGATATGATGGCAAAGGGACGCCGTGAGTACAAGGAGAACGCGGAAAAAACGCATACAAAACAAATATATTATCTTTGTATGGAGTTTTTACTCGGCCGCTCGCTGAAAAACAACCTGTTCAACCTTGGCGTGGAGGAAGACTTCCGCAAGGCTCTGAGCGAGATGGGTTTAAAGCTGGATGCCCTCTATGAGCAGGAGCCGGACGCGGGACTCGGTAACGGAGGACTGGGCAGGCTGGCGGCATGCTTTTTGGACGGCCTTGCAACGCAGGGCTACCCCGCCACCGGCTATTCGCTTCGCTATGAATATGGAATTTTCCGCCAGAAACTTGTGGACGGATGGCAGACTGAACTCCCCGACTTTTGGCTTCCTGGCGGGAAAATTTGGATGCAGGCCGCGCCGGAAAAAAGCGTGGAAGTTCATTTTAACGGCCATATCGAAGATTACTGGAACAATCAGTATCATGTGGTCAATCACAAGGATTATACCAAGGTCACTGCCGTCCCTTACGATATGTTTGTGGCCGGTATGGACGGCAGGGGCATTAGCCGCCTGCGCATTTGGTCGGCCAGCTCCCCCGAGTTCGACATGAAGCTGTTTAACAGCGGTGACTATATGCGCGCGATGGAGCAAAATTCAATGGCAGAGGTCATTACCAAGGTGCTTTATCCCGAGGATAATCATCTGGAGGGCAAGAGCTTGCGCCTTTCACAGCAATACTTTCTTGTTTCCGCAACCATTCAGGATATTATCCGCCGTCATCTGTTCAAATACAGCACGCTCGACAATCTGCCGGAGCTGGTCGCAATTCATCTGAACGACACGCACCCGGTTCTGGCAATTCCCGAAATGATGCGCGTTATGCTTGACGAATGCGGCTATGGCTGGGACGCCGCGTGGAGTATCGTTACGAATACCATCGCCTATACGAACCATACGGTGATGGCGGAGGCACTCGAGTGCTGGGGTGTTGAGCTGTTCAAATCAAGACTGCCCCGCATTTATCAGATTATTGAAGAAATTAACAGGCGATTCTGTGCAGGAATGCACGAAAAAGGTGTTGACGGCTACAAGGTCGGCCGCATGGCTCCGCTCAACGACGGCTATGTAAAGATGGCAAACCTTGCGGTTGTCAGCAGCCACTCTGTTAACGGCGTGTCACAGCTGCACAGTGATATTTTAAAGAACAGCGTATTCCATGACTTCTACACGGAAATGCCCGAAAAGTTTACCAATGTAACGAACGGTATCGCCCATCGACGTTGGCTGAACCAGTCTAATCCGGGGCTTTCGGCGCTCATTACTGAACTGATAGGCGACGGCTACATCCACAATGCGACGGAGCTTGAAAATTTGATGAAGTACAAGGATGACGCAGCCGTACTCCAAAAAATGGCTCAAATTAAGCGCAATAATAAAATCCGTCTTGCCCAATACGTTAAAAAAGTGAATGATTTAGAGATTAATCCGGATTCGATTTTCGATGTGCAGGTTAAGAGAATGCATGAATACAAACGGCAGCATCTGAACGCGCTGGATATTCTTGCCACCTACCAGTGGCTAAGGGAGAACCCGAATGCGGACTTCACCCCACACACCTATATCTTCGGTGCAAAGGCGGCCCCTGGCTATTACTTTGCCAAGCAGATGATTCGTTTTATTGTGGATTTGGGCAATACAATCAATAATGACCCACGCGTTAACAAAAAGATGCAGGTCGTCTATCTTGAGGATTACCGCGTCACCCTCGCCGAGTTTTTGACTCCTGCCGCCGATTTGAGCGAGCAGATATCACTCGCGGGAACCGAAGCTTCCGGTACGAGCAATATGAAGTTTATGATTAATGCGGCGGTCACCATTGGCACGCTGGATGGCGCAAATGTTGAAATTCACGACGCGGTCGGCGATGACAATATTATCCTCTTTGGGATGACCACCCCGGAGGTCAACTCACTGAAACCAAACTATAAACCGAGGACATGCTTCAACAATAATCCGATTATTAAAGAAGCAATTGAAGAACTCAACGAAGGCTTCTGCGGCGTGCGGTTCAAAGATATTGCAGATTCCCTCGTTAATGTCGACCCCTACATGGTGCTTGCGGACTTTGATTCCTACGCCAAGGCACGGCAAAAGGCCCAGACCCTTTACGGCGACGCCGCTAATTGGCAGCGCATGTGTCTGATTAACACTGCCAAGGCCGGTTGTTTTGCGGCTGACCGCGCAATCAGGGAATACGCCGACAATATCTGGCACGCCAAGCCACTGCCGCAAATGGAAGCGGAGGCAAAGGAAGAAAAAGCGGCGAAAAAGACCTTTACAATCCGTTAGTGTGCAATAATAGCATGAAGAGCTAATGTGTTGATTTCGTATATTTCCAGATGTAAATTTGTAGGGCGTACATTGTGCGCCCTACTTAATACCCCCTTGGGTATTGTGTAATATTTTATATTTATGCACAGGTGGGTCAAAGCCCAATGTGCATTTTGGAGGAATTTCCATGTTCAATTCCCGCAATCCGGTTTACCGTTACCCGACGGGCGCGGTGGCGAATTGTATGCCGGTACATTTTAAAATTACCATGCCGCGTGATTTGCACTGTTCCGCCGCAAGGCTCATCGTAAAAGACGACCAGACCGGCGAAAAGCAGACACTCGACATGTTCTGGTGCGGCATGAATGGTGACAACTACGAGTGGTGGGAGTGCCATTTTGCCGCCAAGGAGCCGGGCTTGTATTTTTACTGGTTCAGCGTTGACACCTGGCGCGGTACCTTGAATATGCTGCGTGGGTTTGGCGGCGAGGGAACGGTTCAAAACACAGCCGGCGGTATCTGGCAGCTGACGGTTTACGACCGCAGTTTTACGACGCCGGACTGGCTCGCGGGCGGAATTATGTACCAGATTTTTCCCGACCGGTTCTATCGCTCCAAACAAGAGAAGAATGGCGTTCCCGCCGACAGAAAAATGCATGAAAACTGGAATGATCAGCCCGATTGGGCACCCAATGAAGAAGGTAAGATTACCAACAGTGATTATTTTGGCGGTGACCTAAAGGGCATTGAGGAAAAGTTAAGTTACTTGAAATCCCTCGGGGTAACCTGTATTTATTTTAATCCGATTTTTGAAGCGCATTCCAACCACCGATACAATACGGCGGACTACTCCAAAGTTGATCCGCTTTTGGGTACCGAACAAGACTTTTCGTTGCTGTGTAAAACTGCAAAAAGCATGGGTATCCGTGTAATTCTCGACGGCGTTTTCAACCACACGGGCAGCGACAGTGTTTACTTTAACCGCCAAAACCGCTACGATGACATAGGTGCGTACAATTCCCAAAAATCACCCTATTCTTCGTGGTACACCTTTCACAGATGGCCGGAAGACTATGACTGCTGGTGGGATTTTGTCACGCTTCCGAATGTGAATGAATTGAACCCGCAGTATGATAACTACATTAACGGCTGGGGCGGTATTATACAAAAATGGATTACCGCGGGCGCGGGCGGCTGGCGTTTAGACGTGGCTGACGAACTGCCGAACCAGTTTCTTGAAAATCTCCGCATTGCTGCAAAGACAAAAAGCAATGACGCGCTTGTGCTGGGCGAGGTTTGGGAAGATGCTTCCAACAAAATGTCCTACGGCGAAAGGCGACGCTACCTTTTGGGCGGTCAGCTTGACAGTGTGATGAACTATCCGTTCCGCAACGCGATACTTGGCTTTTTGACGGGTGAGAATCCCGCCGATATGATGGAAATTATTCTTGATATCATAGAAAACTATCCGCCTCAGGTGACGCGCCTGTTAATGAATCATATCGGTACGCATGATACCGAGCGCGCCATCAATAGGCTTGCGGGTGAACCTTTGGGCGGTCATGGCCGCCATTGGCAGAGCACAGCCCACCTTACCAAGGAGCGCCGGCGCCAAGGGCTTAAATTGATGCGCCTTGCTTCGCTGATGCAGTTTACCCTGCCGGGAGTGCCCTGCATCTATTATGGCGACGAGGCCGGCATGGAGGGCTACCGCGATCCGTTTAACCGTGCGTGCTACCCTTGGGGCGGCGAGGATCAGGACCTCATCGAGTGGTATCAAAATCTCGGTGCAATGCGCCAGAACTGCTCTTGCTTAAAGGAGGGCGTGTTTGTTCCGCTTGTTGCGGGTGACGATTGCATTGCCTACATCCGAAAGGATGAAAATGACAGCCTGCTCTGCGCAGTAAACTCCGGCAGCGAAAGCCGCAGTATTTCTGTTTCGGATGAGTGGCAGCGTGCCGAAGCAGTTATCGGCAAAATGCCAAACGAGTGCAACATGCTTGTGCTTGAACCGGAGGGCTGCGCTGTCTTGTTGAAACGAGAGGAGCCCAAACCTTTTGATGACACCTTGAAAACGGAAAACTTTGGTAAAAAAGACTAAAACTAATTCCTCAATAACAATTAACATAATAATCAAATCATTTAAAATAGAAAGGAGGCATTTAATTAAAGCAATTCAGGAGGGCAAGAATGTTCGAAAAAAGAGTAAAACAGCTTTGTGAGGCTCACAATTTCAGGATGGAGAAAAAATTTGCATATGGGGAGGTAAACGGCTACCTGATTACCATAAGCGAAAAAATGGGGCTGGTTTCCTTCTACATAAACTGTGTGTTTGACAACGAGGACTTAGAGCCGAAAGTTAAACAAATACAACAGTTTATGAAGCAAAGTACCAAGCTGTACCCAAAGCCAACGTATAGGTTCGACCGGTTCGGTGTGGAAGCAAATTTTTATGACAACTACAAATTTGTAAAATCCGCCGAAAACTTCTTCACGGAAGTGACGGGCTTTCTGAAAAGTATCGGCGTGGACGGTGTCGAGCGCTGCTGTTTGTGCGGCGAACCCATGCAAAACCGTACCCCAAAAAGAATTAACCGAAACGGACACGTTCTGAATTGTGACGGTTCCTGTGCGGATGCAGCCGTTAGGGGACTGGCTGAAAATAGTGAAGTAGAAAAAGTGACGAGTAGACATTACTGCAGGGGAACCGTCGGTGCCATACTTGGAACCTTGATCGGAATTATCCCGTGGATTATTGTTTATATGTGGGGTTACTTTGTCGGCTGGCTGGGTGCGCTGATTGCCGTTTGTGCAAGGAAGGGCTATGAGCTTTTGGGTGGCAGGGCCGGCCGGGTGAAGGCGCTCATCGTTATTGTTGTTACTCTGCTGGCCGTAGTACTGGCACAGTTTATTTCCATTTGCTTCGAGCTCCGGAGCGAGGCCATTAATCAGGAAATTGCACTCAGTCTTTCGGAACTGATTGGTATTTCTTTTCAGTTGATTAAAGAGGATGAGGAAGTACAACGTTATTTCATAGGCAATCTCTTTATGGGCTTCCTGTTTGCACTGCTTGGCCTTTGGGACGTGATTCGTTCTATTTTTCAGGAGAGTAAGGAAATCAACGCTAAAATCACGATACTTGAGCAATCTGATTTAGAAGGCCAGTCCTTTGTGGGTTAAGACTATCCTGCAAAATGAGGATAGTGATTCGGTTCCGATTACGGGCTTGTTCTGTATTTCACACAGGATAACATAGACAAATAAGAGCAACATAACAATGCGGGGAAGTCGTCGAAAAGAACTCTCTTCCCTGCATTTAATTATTTATAAGAACAAACAAAAGGAGTATAAGAGCATTTTGAGAGATTAAATTAAAAAACTTGACTTTTGTCCACATATCTAATATAATAGTAAAGCTGTTACAGATTAACAGTGATTTATTTATTAACATGCGCTCGTAGCTCAGCTGGATAGAGTGCTTGACTACGAATCAAGAGGTCGCGGGTTCGAATCCCTCCGGGCGCACCAAGAAAACCGCATCAGATAGCCATTTGTTGGCTGTTTGATGCGGTTTTTGTTTTGCTTATATCAATTTTATGTGCAAAATGTGTGCAAAAAAGATTGATAAAGTGCGCCCAATCACAAATTAAACCTGTGATTGAGCGCATTTTTTAATTATGTTATTTTTTTATGCAGATAATAACGAAAATCCTTTCCATGCTAAAAAGGAAAGGATTTTTGTGGAACTAACTATTCAAGAGATGGTTCTACACTATCAGCGGCACGTTTTGCCGAGAGAGAAAGCGTGTACCCATAAACGTTATCGGCCGGAGAAGAGGATTATCTATGCTGCATGGTGACGATCTTGTAAAAAGCAGAGTATAAAAATCCGCATGAATACTGAACTTTTCAGTGATTCATACGTCTTTTGACCTTATTTACTTACAAATAAAAAGTTTGTGCAAAACAATGGGAGCAATGGCCAGCTTTTCTGTGCCATTGTTTCCATTTACTTTATAGGTTTTGTTTATCTTCTTCTCTAAATCCATTGTAAACAGCTCCTACCGCATTAGCTCCTTTACTTAATGATTCTACAAATACATAAGCGTACGTTTTGTGAATCATTGAAGAATCTTTGTGCCCTAAAATACTTGCTAGATCGGTTTCGCTCATTCCGGTCATAAGAGCTATAGCAGCATAGGAATGTCTTAAAGAATGCACACACGCATCAATGTGTGCTTCCGGATGCTGTTTATTTATTGTTGCAATGAGCCTTTTAAACCAGCCCAATATATTACAGGGATTAACTACTCGGCCTGTACGTGATGTAAATAAACGGTTTGAGTTTTCCCACCGAACACCTAAACTGGCTCGATATTTATCCTGCCAATTTTTATATTTTTGGAGCCATCCTATTATATTAGGATGTACCGGAACCCGTCTGTTGGACCAGTCGTTTTTTGGTTCTTTCGTGAGGATACCAATCTCTTGAGTATTGACTGTTGCCTGTTTTACGACGATCGCGTATCTTTCAAAATCAATATCAACCCATTCTAGCCCACATAATTCTTCACGCCTTAGTCCAGTATACAGAGCTAATAAAATCATTGTCTTGTTTTGCATATTCGTATTATCTTCTAAAGCTGCAATAAGAAGTGACAATTGGTTGATGGATAAACCTATTTTTGGGATGTAACGCTTTTTCGGTATATCATTGTAATCACATGGATTGGTTGTAATGTAACCCTTCTTGATAGCGTATTTGAATATTGAATTCAAAACACGATGGTGAGAGTATAATGTGGTCTTTGAGAAAGCCTGGTTGGGATTTACAGGAAAAAATAAATTTTCTTTGGGAAGATTGAAGAAAGCGGAAATCTTTTCAGCGCTTATAGCACTAACATTCTGATCGTCAGTGATTGCATCAATTACGGAAATGCTGACATTAGACGATTGTGCTAAACAAACCTTTGTAAGGTGCAATTCATTTAACTGTTTTTTAAGGTCATTCCGATAATGATATTTTGTATCCTTACGTACGCCAGGTTCCATAAGGTTTCTGTAGAACGTCTGAATATCTTCGTCTGTAATTTCATCCAGGTAAAGTCCCATAAAAGCAATGTCAAAATGTCCTTTGAAATATGCATATTGTTCTTTTGTCTTTTGTTCCTTATTTTTAGTTACATACTCGTCAAACCAGTATTTGGAAAAATCTGTGAATAGCATTTTATCTTTAAAGCCGTTTTTGTCTGTTAGTTCTAACTCAAACTTTGCTTTTGCTTCAGCTTTTGCTTTTATACAAGCTTTTTCGCTCATTTTAGCTGGAAGCGTAATCACTTTGCTCGGTCGTTGTGTCCATTTACCATTTAAATAACCGGGATGTGATAGATAAATACGGTGCTTTCGTACTTCTTGATTAGACATTACTGTCAACTCCTTTCAAGATGCTCTACGGGAACTGCGAACCGGCCGTATACCTTTTTCCGGATGCAGCGGTGTAACGTTGGAAGGCATATGCCTTATATTGGTTGCAACTGTTTGGTGGATAGTTATGCCAGTTGCTAAAAAGTTGATCAGATCAGCGAAGTTTATAAGACATTTTTTCCCAGGTTGCTTTGATGGAAGTAAGCCGGAAGCAGTCCAGCGGCGAATAGCAGATTCTGTTACCGATGTATCCGGATCAAGTTGTTTAAATAGTTTGTACGTTTCCCTTATGGTTCGGATTTTGGGTAAGTCAGTTATTTTTGTAATAGGCTCCATTATCTGATCTGAAGTTGAATTGTCCATTTTTTAACATTGCTTTTCTATTTATTTATGAGACTGTTATTAAATCTGAGTTGAAATTGGAGCAAATGTTAATAAGACATCATCTCGTAATATCTCATTTTTTAATCGGTAGCATTTTCCTTCCGTCGACTAAATTTTCAACAGCGGGCGCGTTGACAAAATCAAAGCAACTCTTTGGACGTAACTTTGGCTTTTCAGCTTTAGAATTGTATCTGCCTTTGACAAAAGCTCAGCATCTACTTGAATAGGTTTCGCTGCTTGGCGTTTGATTTGAACATGCTAATTTCGTAATCATATTGATTCTCCTTTTGATTTTACATTTAGCAAAATTAACTTGAACTAAAAATTAAGTCTGAGATAATATGAGTCCATTCCTGAAAAACGTCAACAGCTGAATTTGTCATAAAGAGTAGCAGAAAGTTTAAGTCCTACGTTTAGCACGAATCAGCCAGTTAAAATTTAGTGGTAAACCACAAATAGTTTTGTGGGCATTTGTGATTTCTTCGCCGTACTCATTAAGAATAACTTACGGGTCATTATTAAAAGACATTATCTTCGCCTGAATTATCAAGTTTGCTCTGTTTTCTGAATATGCATAGCTACACCCTAAGCTTCGAATTGACTTTTTGGGGACGAGCTGAAAAGCAAAAATGAATTGCAGAATTTTTTCGGTCGTTGCAGCATCGATTCGTATAAATTAAAATCCTCTTTCTAATACTTTTAAAATAAAAAATGCTCTGAGTTACATAAGGACATAACTATCCCCACAAGGAATAATTATGTCCTTATGCAACTCAGAGCATTGCTCTTTAAAAAATATATGTTATTATTAAGTGTGAACAAACATCTATATATAGTTGCTTGTTCACTATATGTTGTATAGACATAATAGTCTATATTTCCCCTGTTGTCAATCCTCTGCGGCAAGGTGTTACAAAGTTTTTTCTTATAAATACCAATTCCGAATTGAGGGAACAGACTTCTCTTATTCGAAGAAGCCTGTTCCTTATTAAATAACAATGAAACGCATTAATATTTTTTCAGGTCCAGACCATACTTTATGGCTATTGGACTGGGAATGAATTGGCTCTTTCAAATTTGTAGACCGACTTGCTCAAAAATCGACCTAGAAATAACACCTCATGTGTACGCACAAGGAAAGCCAATTCTAAATTTTTTGTAACCATGTAACATACTTGAATTATGATAAAATTGCTTAATTTTTTGTGCAACCACTTGTAACGTGTTAGCTGTTATAAAAAGTGACCCATGGAATGAATCGAATTATATTCACTTCCAGTCCAAAATTACAAAATCCTTTATACTTGTGTAAACCGTGTTTTCTGGGGTGACGGATACCTTCGCAGAAAGCGAGTTCTGAAAATTACGACATTTAATTTAAGATATCAATATTCAAGGAGAAAAGGATGTAGTTAATTGCCCCATAAGATAAGAGAGGGGAAAAATTACAAAAACATAGAAAAAATCAAGCACTGTAGCCGATTATTACACTTTTTGATATTGCTGGCGTAGCGTAATACCCTTGCTGGCTCTACGTAATACATATGCTCGTTTTCGGCAATGCCTAAAATTTGACTTTTATAGAGCAATAGATTAGAATTAAGTAAAACCACAACATATGGGATGATTATTGCAAAAATTTACAAAAATCTACCATCAGAAGTAAGACGTTCAAACCGGTGTAATGATGAAAGGATGAAAATCTATGGGTAAGATAATTAGAACAATTACAGAAAACAAAGTAATTGATAAAGAAGGAGAGTTACAGCATTATGATTCCTGTGAGACACACACTCTTGAACAAGAACCGCCGTATGTAAAAGTTTATCTTAAACCAATTCCATATATGCAAGACTTACCTCAATCTTACAGAACCATTTTATCATGGATGTTGAAAGAAATGAAATATGCGCATGACGGACAGATCATTACTATATCAGCGGGCACTAAAAGAAAAATGTCAAAAACTCTCGGTGTATCTTTAAGTCGAATTAACCACGCAATCACAGATTTTGTGAAAGGAAAACTAATATTTCGTGAGGATATGGGTGTGTTCCAAGTAAATCCACAGCTTTTTGGAAAGGGGGATTGGAAAGATATTAGTAAACTACGCCATAATATTGATTTCAATGCTGAGGGAAAAACCGTTAATGGAGAAATAAAAAAAAGCACCCATAAGAAAGAGCTAGTAGGACAGCAGGAAGAGCAGGCTGCATAATAATACACTATAATGCCATCAAAATTTCCAGAAGCAATTTCGATATTTTTATGTCAAGAATAAGCGATTTGGCTTGGTGGAATATATTGTCAACCCTCAAATCGTCGAGGAGTCAAACATGATAGAGTTTGATATTGCAGGAATCGAGTTCTTATATCTACCTTTTGGAGACATGCTATCCGAAGTACAAATCATCTATTGGACTTATCTGCGCTGGGTACCTTTACAGTAAAAACTGTTGAAGCAAGTCGTTGTGTTTTTCAGAATTCACGTAACCTCATAGCTCTTTTCGAATTGTAAAGTAATCAATGCACGGATAGTATGAAAACTGATTTGGTTTATAGGGTGTTTGAATTTTACAAGTTCCCAGAAAGCTTCACGGGAAATCCGTTTGTCTTGAAAATCCTGCAAATAATTAAAAATGGTATCATCCACCATGGGTTCTTCGACAATGTCATACGAGTGAGGTATTCCCCGCCTGCAAGCAATAACAAAATCAAGCCATTCTTCACTCATTTCTGGAAATCTCAAAATCTTCAGATCGGAATTTTCCGAATACTGATACACACTCACAATTCCAGGCGTTCCATGCCGAATTTCCCATCTTTCAGCTTGCAAATTTGATGCAGTGCAATAAAATCCCCAAAAGAAATCTTTATTGTATTTCGTAATTTGAAATCCCGGGTAGATAACCGACTCTGTGTCCCCGTGGAAGATTGTTTTTGTCAAAGAAATCACCCCATTTTGCTTTTTGTAAATATCGTGTTGAAACAATAATATATGTCGAAAATAGATATGTCAATCAGTGCTCAGCAGAAAAATTATAAAAAATGGACCTTGGGGAATCCCCCGTCAGAGGGATTCCTTCCAGCCCAAATACAAATAAAATATAGTCATAGTAGGACGGGAAACAATTGTTGGTAACAACGGTCTAATGGTTTCTCATCCTGCCTTTATTATAGCATGTATTTTCAAATTATAAACAAGGTTTCAAATTTGCATTGCGCTGCAGAAATTTATCAAAGTGTGGTACAGCAAAATCGATCTCACCATACTGAGATGAATAAATTAATCCTTTGCTGATTAGTTGTGCGCGAAGCGGATAGATTCTCTGTAATTTCGTATTCATATTCGCAGCTACTTGAGAAAGAGTACATGGCAGCGCATCGCAATTCAACATTGCAAACAAAAAAAGATTTTGTTTATTTGACGCCTTATCAAACTGAACTTTAAAAAATCCGGAATCCAACGCAGCTTCAAAATCAGGGATAGCTGATTCAACAGCTTTTAAGTCAATGGTATCATTCTCAATGTGCTTCCAAGCTTGTGCAGCAAACTCCTGAATGAAATAAGGATAATTCTCCGTAATTTCAAGCATTTTTTCCAGTCCTTCATCTGTGTATGACACGTCTTCATTTTCAGCTGGCTTAATTAGAGCGAGCTTCGCATCAGCATCCGATAAAGGACCAATCTCTCTAAAAGCGAATAGACTTTCAGCTTGGAAATGAATTTTCGTCAATATGCTTATTGTCTGCGGTAAGCCTGCACCAAATAAAATAATCGGCAAGTGTTTCTGATATGCTTGGGAAAGGGCTGTGAGCAATGCTCCTAGTTCATCTGCTTTCAGACACTGCATCTCATCAACAAATAGACAAATGCTTTTGTTACGTTCTTTTGCCAAAGTTCCCATAGCAAGAAACAATTCTGTTAAGTCATTTTTAAAATCACCGGTACCAGAAATTTCATTAAACGTTTCAACATTGGGCTTCATTTGCACAGGATTTCCGCTGCTTGACCCATAGGTGAATTGAAAAGCCTTTAGAGTTGATAATGCTTTAGCAGCGAGAACTTGATCTTTAACAATCGGGCTCATACTAACAATAAATTTCTGAGCGCAAAGTGACATCCGGTTCTTGAAGCTGCCATTCCCAGCAATATCCATATAATCTGTAAGAATATCGTTGTTACACGCAAGTTCCGTAATTAAACTTAGCAGCACAGTTTTCCCAACACCGCGAAGCCCGTAATAAATTACAGACTGCTGGGGGGAATTTCGCTGCAATCTTGTCAAGTTTTCTTTTGCATTATCCAGCATAGCCTCACGCCCGGCTAAATAGGTTGGAAACATCCCTGAAATAGGAGTGTATGGATTTAATCTCATAGGATCACTTCTTTATCGGTAATATTAACTTAACCATAACTATATTGTCTTTTTATCCAAACGTCAATAAGAGTTTAAACTAAAGCTAACAAAAATTACCAACCAGCCGATAAAAGTCAGGTAGGGTAAAACTCTAAATAGAGTATAAAATATTGACTTGTTGTAAGGAGTTTTTATAATAAAAAAAATTAATAAGGTAATGAGTTTGGTTTTGGCATTGAGTATGGTGGCTTGCATGTTCTGCAGCAGCTCGGCGTTTGCTGCAAACGTAGCAGAGATTTCAGGGTATTCGGGCAGAATGGGAATATTAAGTGGTGGTGGAGATCTTCTTGAAAAAGGAATGTCCTTTGAGGTCAGTGTTGTAAATAGCGACGATCAAAATATCAGTAATTTAAATGTAGTTTGGAGTGTAAGCGACAGCAGTGCCGCTTCCATAACAGGAAACGGATACAACGCGAAATTTAATGAACATGACGCAACTGTTAAACTTTTAAAAGCTGGAACAATATTCTCAATCTATGCTACAGTAAATGGGGTTCAACTCGAAAAAGAGTGCCACGTAATCGCTGCTCCAGTCTCAGCAACATCCTTAACTCTTGGAAATAATGCAGTGTCGCTTAATGGAAAAGGAAAAACCGCGAAGGTAAATATTGTAGTTGGACCTGAAAATACTAATATGGTGGATGGCGATGCGAATCCAAGTGTTACTTCCGGAAATCCCCATATCGCAACCGTTGTTTTTTCTCATCTCGCAACTGGAGAAACATATTTTACAGTAACCGGAGTTGCAAATGGCTCAACTTCCATTTATGTCAAAACAGCTTCCGGTCCAAGTGCCACTTGCCTCGTCACAGTAACGGGCGCAGGTAAGTCAGCCCCGGTTGTTACTTTGGATACTAAAAAATATAGCGGAAAAGCAGGACACAAATACATATTTCTTGCAAAATCAAACGACGGAACAGTTATCTCTGCTAAATCTAATAACAGCGCTGTTGTTAAGGTAGGCAAGCCGATTCGAAGCAGTAAGGGTTGGTTAATTACATTAACTGGTGTAAAAGCTGGAACAACCACTATCACGACAACTTCTAAAAGTGGAGCAACTGCTTCCTTTCTTGCAACTGTTTCCTAAACTAATAAACCAATATGATAATAAAGGGCGCACCGGAATTAATCCGATGCGCCCTAGCTTTATAATGTTTGAACTATTTACACTAATATGATACTATAACTTCAACATCATTTATCATGGTGAAGGTGGCGCGAAAATATGAAGCTTAACGGAGAATTGATGTCGCGAGATATCGTTATCGCAGAAATAGAAAACGGTAATCTAAAAGTTATAAATGCAGATCTGCTGCCATTTTATTTAAGACGAAACGAAAACTTGGAAGGTTGGCTTGAAAATCGAGCAATCGACCGGCACCGCACCAACGCAAGGCTTTTGAAAAAGGCTCTACGGCTTAATGATTTTGATGATGTTTCTGTGGCTTTAAAAGTCCATGCCGCGACTATAACTGATACTTACTGGTTTAGAAGCAGCGAAGAGAAGAGTCTCACTTATCAAGATGTCATGTTCAAAGATAATATTTTTGATAAATTGGCATTGTACGGTGATCCTGACAGTTTCAACTTTGAATACCGCCGCACCCCTGAACTGACCAATATCGGAAGCTTTGAGAAGTGCTGGAGAAAGATTAATGGTCATTGGTGGCTTTACAAGCAGGGGACTGATTTAGAACGATTTTCTGAAAAGTTTATCTGTGAATTGGGAAAAGCTCTTGGCTTCCCCATGGCAGAGTATGAACTCGATGACAAGTACATTCGCAGCCGGGATTTTACAGACGGTGCCAGTGTCAATTTTGAAGCTGCGGACAGTCTTGTTGGCGAAAATGAAGATTACATTTTAAACTTTGACGTCTTTGACAGACTCTCTGATAAGGTAGCAAGGCAGTATGTTGCTTTGATTTATATGGATGCGCTTTGCCACGGAATGGACAGACATACAAAGAATTACGGGATACTGCGAGGCGTACAATCGGGCGAAATATTATCACTGGCTCCCAATTTTGATAATAATATTGCTCTGCTATCTAGGGGATACCCAAAGAATGAGGAGCGTAAGAACGATAAACTTATAGAGTCGTTTTTGGAACTTCTGGATAAAAGACCAAAAGCAATACAATATTTCAAGGAACTTAACCACCCCAAGATCGACGACAAAATAATTCTCTCCTACTGTGGCAAGATTCCGATTGAAATCAATAGGGAATTTCTTATTGATTTTATTCTTAATGGGAATCTCCGGATATTAAGTAAAATAATTGCGACATAGAAAACGAAGCAAATCAAATTTCTATCTCTGCGTGTAAACAACGTTCAGAAAAACTTATTTTTTAGAAAACGGATTCAAACTTGACAAAATAGCGTTCTGGTCCTATCTTATTGGTGTAGGAATTTATAGCAAATCGCTGGCTATGAAAATCTTAAAACTGAATACAAAAGAGCTACCGAAAAAAATGAATGCTCTGGAGTTGTCACATCTAATATGTGGCTTCCCAGTGCATTCTTTTTTTGCGAAGCGTAGGAAGTACACTATTCCAAATTACAATTTTGTATAAGGGGGACTAACTTATGGACCAAAGAAGCATCAACTTTCTTAGCACAGATATGACTTGTATAATCAGCAAAATGGAAAAGATTTCAAAGGCCATAACGTCTGTGAAGAATGATGCGCTGCGCAGCGGGGAGTATGAAGACCCGCTGATCTCTGCAATTTACCAGTTGGAAAATTTGACACTCCATCTAAGAAAGGTGGCGAACAATTGCTTTGCGAATCAAACTCTTCACCGGTACGAGCAAATGATGGATAACATCACACATTCCCAATATCACATTTCCATGTCCATGCAGGATGGTGATATTACTCGTATCACTCTTCCCTGTTTGCTTCCTTGCTACAAGGAAAACAAGAAGAATATTATTACTGAGCCTCTAAACTTTTTTCTTCGACAGTACAAGAAAGACAAAGAGTTGATTCAGTACGAGTCTGTTGTGATGGTTGTGATAAATCATGTCAGCAGAACGAAAAAAGGTTATGGAATTCGAGACAACGACAACTACGAGTACAAGCAATTGGTTAATACGTTAGCATTTTGGTTTCTTCCGGATGATGATTACCGCAGCTGCAAAATGTTCAATGCAACAGCAATTGACGAAGCGGATTATACGGAAGTGTTCCTTGTTCCAAAGAAAGAATTTGCTGAATGGTATGCAAAAATCGGAGAAAAAATCATTGCGTAAGAGAGGCTGAAACATGTCAAATGCATCTTTATTTCGAGAAAAATGATTTGATACGTTTTATTCAAAGAAAACTTAGATTATTCCTGGATTTTATTAAGGCAAACAGTGTGTTATGAGGTGGTGAACGCACGTTTTTCTATTGAATCTTATCCGGGAAGAATTTATTGTATTGAATTTTTAAAAATAGAAAGGGGATTTTTTTATGCCGAAAAAACCAATTACGATGACTAGCATTCTTGAGTTTGTCTATGCATTCCAGTTCGTTCCGAGAATGGCACTACGGAGCCTTGGCTTCGATTATTCTTATACCGGAGCAGCTGTTGAGCAATGTATTAAGAAAAATTATTTTAAAGAGCAAAGGGTTTGCGGAGAGAGAATGTTGCGGATTCAAAAGGAAGGAATTAAGTGCCTCGAAAAATTAAAGGGGGAATCATATCCGGAGTGGTTAACGAAAGGATTGGAGAAACGGGCACAAGGGACTAATGACAGAAAACGGCAAATAAAGTTTACATGGGTAGTTGCAATGATCTATCACATGGTTCCGAATATTGCCACTCAGTATATTGAAGCAGAAAGGGAATATCGACAAGAGCTTCTTCGCAATAGTTCCTCTCTGAACATCAATGCTGATAGCTTGCCTTTTGAACAGGCTCAAATCTCCAACATGAGTACCCGGGAAAAAATTCAAGGCAAGATACAGGAACGGATTGTTCAAAGCGACAATGAAAACTGGCACTTCTTGACCAGAGAAATGAAGATGGCCGACGTCAATGGACTCAAAAAAATGTCTGCTGCGCGTGCAACAGGAGTACTGCATTTGCAAACCGGAAATTATGTCATGTATAATTCCATGAGTAATCGCATTAAGCTTTATAGCGATTATGAGCAGAAGTACATTGACTATGCTTCAGACCTACTGCATGACCGTGACCCTTCGCTTTTGGTGTTTGCAAAAAGTTACAAAGTCGCCCTTGCCACAATCCACGCACCCAATAAGGATCGGTCAAGATACTTGACTGGGAATTATTTGTATAAACAGCAGTTTTACGTGCCCATGGTAAGCGGTGGTGCGAAGCAGCTCGATGTGTACTCTATTCCGAATTTCCGCGAAGCTGCCCGCGAAGCGATACTCGATCCGGCTGACATTGAGAGAGCCAAAAATCTCATCTATGACGGTCAAACTGAAAGCAGGGGATTAATCTTCTTAGGCTTCGAATGTGAGTTAATGGAGATACAAAAAATCTATGATATATTCACTACGGTTCGTGCCGACAGTGAAATCCACATTTATTGTTTTTCGTGGCAGTCAAAGTTCTATCATGACCTGTTCGGAGACAGAAGCGAAATTACGATTGTCGATGACAAAAAGTTTATGGAATATCTTTCTGACACGCAAAGCCAATATCCGCAGTCAGACGGATTAGCAGCTGCCTAGTTGATGTAGGACATGTCAAATTGCTTGATGTGAATCTATATAAAACGTAGAAAATAAATTATCACCCTATCTTACATTCTGTGCTATTGACGTTGTAGCATACACACCCTATATTATCAATGTAAGTTATTTTTGTTTAGTTAATTTTTAGGCAGGGTTCAGTTTGAGACTGAGCCCTGCCTTTTTATTATAAAATATATAAAAGGAGTATTTTGATTATGTTAAACAATTCTTTAAATGATGGGTGCAGATGCAACAGCAAAACAATTTCCAACAAATGCGAAGCTGATAACGGGAATAAGAAAAATTCAGTTCAAAGGATTAAAATGTCGCCAAAAGGTAAATTCGATTTCATATCTGATTCATGCTGCTCAGTTTCCCAAAGCGGCAGAAAAATGCTTCGCATTAAAAGCAGGTGCCGAAATTCAAAGCTATGTTCACTAAGCCAAAAAACTGATCGTGAACACGATCGATAAAAGTCCATTCAGAATTTTTGTCACTTTAAAAAACCGATGGTTAGGCTACAGAAAAGCATTCATAAATGTTTACATTTTGGAACGCACATTCTTATATTAATTCTGTGTCCAATAATGTGCTGAAACAGGTTTATGAACGTCCAACAAAATATGTATGGATTTATGAACAGGAAGGAGTCTTTAACATCTACTACGGATATCATAGAACGAGCACCCTGCAACAGCATTTGGATAGGGGCATCAGCGAGATAAAAGAATGTAATAATGGTCGTTCATGCGACAACCAAACATTTCTATCATGTGGGTGAAGAGCAAAGCAGTCTTCATATTAGTCAACTTTTTGCGTCATTGGCGCCAAGCAAGCCGAAGTGTACGCCATTTTGAATTTCCGCGAAACAGCCGCGTAATCGACAAGGCTTCAATATTATCTTGAGCAACCCCCTGATTTTGGTGATTCCTACAGTTTCTCGCAGATGCTAAGTGTTATCCATCTGCTATTATGCTAATTGAAAAAATAGAGTCTTGATATATAATATATGTAGAGAATAAAATAAATACAATCACAACATGTAGTATAAATGTGATCTCAAAAATTTTTAAGGAGATGTTTTTATGCATTATGAACTTGGCGTAATTTCGGCAGACTTTGACACGGTACCTTCGTTGTTGTACCCCTACAATCAGGAGCATGTATTTAATCCAGTTGAAGACCGAGAATGGGTTGAAAAGATGAAACTTCGTCGGCAGTATTTAGCCATACACGGACTGTATGCAGAATACCTTCGCAATCCACAGGACTTTATTGAGCGGTATCTGAATTTGCCGGACTATTTAAAGTACGTTCAAAAGGAGTTCCCAAAGATTTTGAAGATAACGGATAAAGAACTTCTGTATTATCCACAGATTAATCGAAGTGAGTGGGATGAATGTGAACTTGGGGGACGCTATAAGGATCATCTTTTGTTGAAAAGCGGGCAGCGCAGTAACTCGGCACGGATTTGTGACATTGACTGGAGTGGAATGCAGAAAGAGAGGGAGCACGGTGTCCTGCCATTTGAGCAGTGCGATGAGATTAACCGTCCGTTGTATCATAATAAAGATGATTATATCAAAACAGAATCATGCTATCGCACATGGATTGTGCTTGATGAGCTGGGATGGCATAATCCTGAGCCGGAAATGAATTTCACGGGTGAAGTCGCAGTTTCTTGGGCAAGAAACTGGTTTAATCGTTTTATTCACCCGTCCAATACGGAAAGTATATTCACTGTGGTAGATATTCACTGCTAATGCTTGCAAAAAATAGAAGGATATAAAAGTCAACGCTCCAAGTTAAAGGGCATAATCTATTGGAATCATGCGGTCTTACTGGGGCGTTTTTCTTTTAAAGGTGATTCAAGTCAGTTTTTGGGGTAGAAGTACCCTAAAGACACGGAGCAAACACAAAACCAAAAATCCTGAGGCCACCGCGTTAACTCCTGCGGATGTGCTCATCAACTCAGGACATATCGTTCTTGCTCTCCCAATGTTAAGTCTATTACTATCGGCTAAAGTCGATGGTTTGAATTTGAGGCTAAAGTCTCCTAAAGGATAAAGAGCGCCGTTCAAACTCAAACTGGTTATAGCCAATTTTGCTTTCAGTTTGAAAACGAAATTCGCCTTAAGGCGAAGGCTTTAACCGTAATTGACTTTGGTAAAAAAGTGGGAGAAGCAAGAACCTTTACTTTTTAGGAGTGATTATTATGGAAATCGAGAATTTTCTGAAATATCTGGATGGCGTGCGAAAAACTGGAAACGGATATTTGGCAAAGTGCTCCGCGCATGATGACAAAAACCCAAGCTTGAGTATTGCAGAAGGCAAGAACGGCAGAATCTTATTGAACTGCCATGCGGGCTGCAGTACAGAGAAAGTGTTGCAGGCAATGGGGCTTGCTATGTGCGATTTGTATCCGAACAACCAAAGGACTGCGTCCACATTCCCAAAGGCACCAATTGATTCACAACCAAAGCCGCCAACGATTGCGGAAAAGAGAAAAATCACAGCGATTTATTCTTATACGGATGAAAACGGGGAGCTGCTATGTCAAAAGGTTCGGTATATACCAAAGTTTTTCTTGTGGCGTATGCCCGACGGAAAAGACAGTTGGAAGTACAGACGACCGGAAAATGGAATGGTGCTTTATCGTTTACCGGACGTGAAACAGGCCATTGCAGAACACCGCACTGTTTGGGTGGTTGAAGGAGAAAAAGATGTAGATACCCTGTGTGACTATGGATTCACCGCTACCTGTTCACCAGACGGTGCGGGACCAGGAAAATGGAAACGGGAGTATTCGGAAGCATTGAAAGGCGCGGATGTCATCATTATTCCTGACAACGATGAGATAGGGCTGGATTTTGCTCAGGAAACCGCTAAGTCGTTACGATTTACGGTTTGCAGTGTCAAAATCATGGATCTGAGGGAGCTGATACCTGACCTTTCACCCCATTGGGATATTACCGATGTCTATGAGGCTTACGACGATTCACAGGATGTGACGGACAGGCTGCTTGAATACAGCTGTGCTGGGGTCGTGTATGCAGAACAGTACAGTTTGGCCGCAGGGGCAGAAGGTCAATGTATTCCAACCGCAGACAGTTTGCATGGAATTGATTCTATTCTCACGGACGAAGTTTTGGCGGAATTGGCTGAGATTCCGGATGAGTTAAAGCGAGAGCGCCGTATCAATGAGCTGAAAGAGCAGGCGAAAAACATGAGGCTGACCGCTGATTTCAACAGAATCATTGCCGCTTTCCGCCGAACGCTCAAAATGAAGCGCCAATGCAAGCCTGCTCAGCCGGAACTGAAGCTGCTGTCATTGTCCAACCTTCCCGTTGAAGGCCTTATGTGTCCGCAGGGTTGGAATGTCAATGAGAGTGGAATCTATCAAATTGCTAATTACGCGTCACCCAGTCCAGTGTGTTCGCAACCGGTCATTCTATCTGGACGTTATCGCAATGCAGAGGTTGGGTCGGAAGGTGTGGTTGTGTCCTTTCTGCAAGACGGCCATTGGCGAAATTTAACCGGAAAACGGAGTACCATCTGTAGCCGGCAAAGCATTTTAGCTATGTCAGACAACGGACTGGCCGTCACCAGCGAGAACGCGCGATTTTTGGTTCAATACCTCGCCGATTTTGAGGCTGTTAACAGAGCAGTTCTTCCATTTCAGTTCGCAGTAAGTCATGCTGGTTGGATTGGAAGATCCTGTGAAGATGGTTTTCTGCCTTATTCCAATCATTCGATTTTTGACGGTGATCAGGAATATCGGGCGATGTACGAAGTGATCCGAGAAAGAGGAGACCTTGACGCATGGTTACGAGAGATTTCTGCTGCAAAGGAGTACAGTATGCCCGTCCGTGCGGAACTTGCCGCCAGCTTTGCTTCGCCGCTTATTAAAGCGCTGAAGCAGCAAAACTTTTTCTTGGATCTCTGGGGAGAAAGCAGTACGGCAAAATCAGTGGCAATTCATGCCGCAATGAGTGTGTGGGGAGATCCCGATATATTGACTAAGAATTTTAATTCAACAGCCGTTGGGTTTGAAAAATCTGCCGCTTTCTGCAACAGTATTCCTCTAGCCTTGAACGAGCGGGAAGCCAATCGATTTTCATCTCCTTTTGAAATCGAGCAAATGATTTATCGTTTGACCGACGGACAGAGCGGCGCAAAGGGAACTAAAACCGGAGGCATGCAGCATATTGATTATTGGCACCTCGCGGTTCTAACAAATGGAGAGGCAAAGCTGCTTCCGGAAACAGCAAAAGCTGGCGCGAGCAACCGTGTCCTTGAATTGCCCTGTGAGAAGAAATTATTCGAGAAAGACGCCGCCGCAATGGACAGATTTTTCAGGGAAAATTACGGTGGTGCAGGCCGAGCGTGGGTGGAAGCCTTGCAGGAGGAAGAAAAGGAACATAAATTTTCTTCCTTTGAACACGATTACAACAGGTTTTACAATCAATTCAGCAAAAGCCCTTCAACGGATAAATTGAATCGAATTGTAACGATACTTGCTTTGTCCGACTATTTAAGTTCTGTGATACTTTTCGGGAAAGACAGAGAAACTGCGTTCCAAAACTCTGTAGAATTTGGAAATCAGTTGCTGGATACGCTGCCCCAAAAGCAGGAAGTGGATACCGCTGCAAAAGCATGGGATTGGGCACAGGGGTGGTTGGCCAAAAATTACAATCGATTATCGTCAAGCACTTTCGGTGAGCAGCTTGGCGTGATTGAGAATGACAGCATCTATGTGATTGGTCACGAATTCTCTAGTGCCATGCGGAATGAAACCGGATTGGAGCTATCTCAAGTCGTCAAAAAATTTGTCGATTCCGGGTATATCATGCCAGCAGATTCTAACAGTAAACGATTTCAAGTACAAAAGCGCATCAATGGGCTTCAAGCATGGTGTTATCGCTTACCAAAGGAAGTAATTTAGCAGGGTTTACTCTACTTGGGTAACTAAGAAGGATGACAGTGATTACGTGAAAAATCAGTCTCAGTGCAGACTGACAGCCTTGCGTAACCACTGTCATCACTATATTTAAGCAATACTATAATATAAGAGAAAAATTATTCTATATATTTACTTATGATTCAAACATTAAATAAATATTATTTAATTTTATAACTGGTGTTTACTCTGTGTTACATGATTGCGTGATGACAAATACCGTTATTCTTTCACGTTAAGTGTATTATAAAAGATTCGTAATTAAAAACGCTCGAGTGCTAATACAAAAAGGCCGTGTCAGCGATACACTGAAACGGCCTTTGAACATTTAACTGGATCTTATTTCTGAGTAAAAAACGTTACATAAGGAGTTAGGTTGATTCGGTTTTGCATCAATATCCAGACATTGTAAAGGAAGCCGATAAACAACACTGCAGCGGTTGCGTAGTAGTAAATATATTTATGCATATTCTGGTTGCTTTTGATTTGACGGCGTTCCTGGAGCGCTTTTTTCTTTTGCTCTTTGTTATTGTAGCTCTTCAGGTTTTCAGTGCTATTTAGTACTTCTGTCTGCTCTGCGTTTACACCAACGCTGGCGAGCATCTCAGGAATGAGTAAGAAAGCTGAAGTGAAGAACATCATGCCGAAACGCTGGAACAGGAAATGCTGGCAGGTCATGATATAAAGCAGTCCGGAATAAATTGATAAATTAATCAGTACAATATTTTTTGGATTGCGCTTCAAGATGAAATCTTTCAGGATTAGAATCGTTACCATCGTGATGACCGGTATCGCTGCAGTTTGCCAGTCGCGCCCGTTCATATAGTACAGACCTTCCTGAGTAGCATAATATTGAAATATGAATTTTGTAACTAAATTAAATAATGGCCAAGATAAGCCCATAATAAGTGCGGTCAAACCGGCGTATGTTGTAAGGGATTTCCAATTAACCTTAATATGTGCGATAAAACAAACCGGAATCATAATCAACATGGCCTTATGGAAACTTGCAGCCAAAAGGATAATGATAAGATAAGGTACAAACTTTTTATCCTTTAAGAACTGAATTGCAAACAAGAAGATGGCAATGGCAATGGACTGCCGAATAAAGCTGAGAGAGTTTCCAAAGAATCCGAAACTGCCAAATACAAATAAACCGACCCACAGAATCGGGGAGTACTTGTACAGCAAGACCACAGTCAGTGTTATTACAAGGATGGAAACAGCTAGCATGTAGATGCGGACATCACCGGTAAAAAGGGAAATCAAATAGTTAAACAGACTGTATCCGGGTTCAACGCGATACATATTTGCATTGCTTATCAAAAACGGCCAGCCACCATTTCGCACTTGTGTAAAATAATCGGCATACTGCTTATAATCAATTCCGACCGTGTTTGCCCGCAAGGCAGACAGCACGATCATGGCAACACCGGAAACACCAAGAAAAACAGCGTTATTGAGACGGCTCTTTTTGATTTCACAAACCAATATGCCTAAGACGATAATAAATAAAAGAAGTAAGTTATAGGCTAACATTATAAACCAGATTTCTTGTTTTAATCAATACGATTTCAGATTAATTGTTCTGATTATAACATTCACGGCACGCGTATGCAACATTTGCCTCTTCAAATTTAACATCCGGTAACATTTAAGACTTGTTATTATATAGTGAACATTGTAAAATATATAAGTATTATGTAATTAAGTAAGGAACTGATCAAAATGGTTTTACCAATCATATGGAGTATTAAGAGTATAGTCATGGAGGAAAAAATAGACAAATCCATTCAAAAGAATAAAGAACTTAAGCGAAATACCGGAATAACAATAATCGTCGTTTTTGTATTATCCCTAATTCCACTGCTGCTCATCAGCAAATATGCCCATTCGAGCGCCGACGACTATGCATATGGACTTTTAACTGCACAAGCATGGATGAAAACGCACTCTGTTTTTGAAACTTTGCTTAGTGCGGGCCAACAAGCCCAGACATCTTACGCAACATGGCAAGGTACGCTCTCCGCTACTTTTTTAATGGCTCTCCAGCCGACTGTTTTCGGTGAAAAATATTATATATTAACCCCCATCATTTTAATGTTTTCTTACATGATCGCTACACTATTGTTTCTAAAGGCTTTTTTAGTGAATTACATGAAAGCAGATCAGTATAATTTTGCTATTATTTCATTTCTGATTTTAATTTTATCGATTCAATTTATGTATTCTCCAGTAGAAGGCTTCTTTTGGTACAACGGTGGAATATATTATACTTTCTATTATTCCCTCTCTTTGATTTTGTTTAGTCTGATTCTTTTATATTTGAAAAGCAAAAATCTTTTTGCAAAGATACTTTACTCGTTTTTTTCATTGGTATTAGGGCTTTTTATAGGTGCAGGTAATTACACCACTGCTCTGACCACGGTTCTTATTTTGTTTTTTATCACTGTTTATCACCTAATGCAAAAGGACAAACGTGCAGTTATGCTTGCCTTAATTTTAATATTTTCTCTAATAGGACTGATTATCAGCATAATGGCTCCCGGAAATAGTATGCGGCAGGCATCCGTCGGGCAGCCAAATGCGGTCAAAGCAATTATGCTTTCATTTGTCTATGGAGCGTATAGTGTTTGCAATTCAACGACAGTGCCGGTAATTATCGCATGGCTGTTTATGACTCCTCTTATCTATAAAATCGCACGTAATTCGGAAATTTCCTTTCAGCGTCCACTCCTTTTTGCTGCTTTATCATTCTGTATTTATTGTGCGCAAGTTACTCCGCCTTTCTATGCGCTTGGGTTAAGTCTTCCGGAAAGGTTGATTGACATTGTTTATTACAGTTATTACATATTGATCTTATTGAACATTATTTATGTTTGTGGCTGGATTTCAAGAAAATTCGGAGCACAAGAGTTTAATGATAAAAGCAATTTGAGAAATGCGGTTTTGGAAATGCGGAACATAGTCACAAGATATGAGACGCATATCGTTGTTGCAATGGCAGTCTTGTTTGTCTGCGGCACAATTGGCATGTGCTCTGTTTCAAAAGGTGCCGACGGAAAGCCGCAAATTAACCGCCTGCCAACCAGCGTGAGTGCTGTGCAGTCTCTGCTGAATGGGGATGCAAAAACTTATGATACGGAAGTGAACCAACGCATTTCAGCTTATCAGGACGCTTCGCGGAAAACAGTGCAGGTGAAGGATTATTCGGTCAAACCATATATACTGTATTATAATGATATCGTTGAAGATCAGTCAGATTGGCGAAATAAGCTGGTAGCTCAATATTATGGAAAAGAATCCGTTAAATTGGATTTGACAAAATAGGAGAATCATGGATCGTTTGATGAAAGGAATAAGAATAGAATGAAAAAAATATTATTCACTGCATCAACGATATCTCATATCAATAATTTTCATCTGCCTTATCTGAAAGCATTTCATGGGCAGGGTTATGAGATTTGGGTTGCTGCGAATAAAGACGAGCCGGTACTATACGCAGATCATGTTGTCGCACTGCCTCTTAGCAAAAAATTAATGAGCTTCCAAAATGTGAAAGCAATTTTTGCAGCCAAACAACTTTTAAAGGAACAGGATTTTGATTTTGTCAGTACCCATACCACATTGGCCAGCGCCGTCGTGCGCGCGGCGATTATCTTGATACATGAAAAGCCAAAGGTGTTCTGTACCAGTCATGGCTATCTGTTCAACGAAAAAGACGGACTTAAAAAATGGATATATCTTTTACCGGAAAAAATTTGTGCCCGTGTGACCAATGTACTTATGGTTATGAATCACGAAGATTACGACATTGCGGAAAAGCACAAATTATATCGGGACAAGCTATATTATATTAACGGGATGGGAATTGACTTGTCAAAATTTCCACCGGTTTCACAGGATGAGCACTCTGCACTTAAAAAAAGGCAGGGTTTCTCTGAGGGTGATTTTCTGTTTGTTTATGCGGCAGAGTTTTCCAAACGAAAAAACCAAAGCCTTTTGATCCATGCGTTTGCGAATGTCTGCAAAGAGTATCCCCATATGAGACTTTTGCTTGCGGGAAACGGCGCGCTCTTGGGAGAATGCCAATCACTAGTGAAGGAATTACATGCAGAAAAGCAAATTCAGTTTCTAGGATATGTTACAGATATGAGAGAGCTGTATGCTGTTTGTGATGCCTGCGTTACTACAAGCTGCATTGAAGGACTTCCGTTCAATGTGATGGAAGCAATGGCCTGTGGGCTGCCTGTGATTGCTAGCAATATTAAGGGGCACCGGGAACTCGTGGAGGACGGTAAAACAGGCTTGCTATTTGAGAGTGGAAATCCGTCAAAACTTGAAACGGCACTTAAAATGATGTATTATGATAATGATAAACTGGCCGAGTATGGCAAAAAGGCAATTACACATGTGAAGCAATTTCAAATAGATAAGCTGATGCCCAGAATTTTGGGTATTTATATGGGAGTTATTGAAAATAACGGTTGATTGCTTATTTGATACTGTAGACTTGCTATTATAGGAGATTATATGTTTTTAAGTATTATTATTCCGGTCTTTAATGTGGAAAACTATCTGGATCAGTGCCTGAACAGTGTTTTATCATGCAACCTTCAGGAGACTGAAATAATACTGGTGACGGGTGCTTCTCAAGATCGAAGTAATGATCTTTGTGAAGAGTATCAAAAAAAGTATTCTTTCATTACCGTATTACAGCAAGACGCTACAGGGCTGTCGGATGCAAGAAATTGCGGTATGAAAATAGCCAAAGGAGAGTATATCGTATTTATTGACAGCGATGATTATATCAGACCGCAACATTTTAACCGGCTTTTGACAGAAATTGAAAAAAATGACGTTTTAGAAACACAAGTGTTTGTTAGTGATTTTGACAGAGTGGCTGACAGTGGACGCATAGTAAAAGAAATTTGTCAGATAAGAGAGACGGAACATCCAATTTTTCAATATGAGTACATGCAGGAATTTTTAAATCAGAAGGAATGTTTTTGGAATGTTTGGAGATTTGTGTATCGCAAGGATTTTCTTTTTCAAAACAGATTGATTTTTAAAAAAGATTTTTTGAGTGAAGATATTGATTATACGGTTAAAGTCCTTTTAAAGGCGTCCAAAATCGCATTTTTTCATAATCCTTATTATTGTTATCGTGTGGGAAGAACAGATTCGCTGATGGGCGTTGTAAGTTCTAAAAGAGTACATGATACCATTGTGATTATAGAGGACAGTGTAAAGCTGATTCAAAACAGCGAAGATTTTCCTTACAAAACACAGATGACCCAAAAGCTTTTATTTGAGTTTATTTTGAATTTGGCGACAATCCATGAAGTGCCTAAGAAAGACAAACAAAAAATTAAAGATTTATTTCATAAATCTAAATATATTTTAGGATATAATCCTGACAAAACAACAAAATTGATCGATATGGCAATTCGCGTAACAGGGATCTCTTTTGTGTCATTTGGTTTAGTGATTCTTAAGAAAATGAAGCGGGCAATCAAACGAATTAAATCAGGTCTGTGAAGAAAGGGAAGTAATTTTCTTTCACCATGATAGAATGTTTGATTAATAAAGGCAGGCTCATGTTGGTTGGATCAGCGAGGATAATCAAAATATAGTTTTATAATAAAAAGCGAGGAGCAAAAAAATGATTATTACGAAAACACCGTTTCGTATCAGCTTTTGCGGGGGCGGGAGTGATTTGGCCTCATTTTATGAAAAACACGGTGGATGTGTGCTCAGTACTTCCATCAACAAGTACATGTATATTTCCGTTCACCCCTATTTTGACCCGAAATACACGGCGCTGAAATATTCGGAAAATGAAATCGTTGATGATATCTCCCAAATCAAACATAAAATTTTTAACTGTGTTCTGAATCAGACCGGAGTTTCCGGTGTTGAAATCAGCAGTACGGCGGATGTTCCGGCCGGTACAGGACTAGGGTCTTCCAGTACTTTTACGGTGGGTCTGTTGCACACACTGGCTTGTTATCAAGGCAAATATGTTTCAAAAGCGAAACTTGCGGATGAAGCATGTGATGTCGAAATCAATAAGCTGGGTTCACCAATCGGCAAGCAGGATCAATACGCAGCCTCATTCGGTGGATTGAATTTTATTCGCTTTAACACAGACGGCAGTGTTTCGGTTGCCCCAATTGTGATGAAACCGGGAACCTATCATGAACTGGAAGATAACCTGATGATGTTCTACATCGGGCACTCGCGTTCCGCCAACTCGATTTTGAGCGAGCAGAAGAAAAACATGAGCAAGGAAGACAAAGTCAATAATTTGATAAAAATGTGTTCACTGGCTGAGAATATGAAAGCTGCACTGGAGGATAATAATTTATCTTCGTTTGGAAAAATCATGAATAAGAGCTGGGAACTGAAGCGCACGCTGGCTTCCGGAATTTCCAATCCGGAGATTGACAGGGCATATGAAATCGCGATGGAAAACGGCGCCCTTGGCGGAAAGCTTTTGGGTGCAGGCGGTGGCGGTTTTCTGCTGTTTTATTGTGAACCGCAGAATCAGGAAAAGCTGCGTATTGCCGTCGGACTAAAGCAGATGGATTTCAAGTTTGAACGGGATGGAACGTCTGTTGTTTATATTGGAGATAAATACTGGGGATAAATTTTAGGAGGAATTTGAATGAACGTTTTAGTAGCAGGCGGAGCTGGATTTATCGGCAGCCATTTAATTGATGCTTTACTCAAGGAAGGCCATCGGGTGGTGTGCATAGACAATTTTTTTATTGGCACCAAGAAAAATATTGAACATTTGCAAGAAAACCCTGAATTCACTTTTTATGAGCAGGATATATGCAACGAAGATGCACTCTCTACTATTTTTGACAAGGAAAAGTTTGATTTTGTTTTTCATCTGGCCGCTAATTCGGATATTCAGGCGAGTGCAAAAAATCCGCCGATTGAATATCATAGTACCTATTCCACTACATTTCATATTCTGGAGTGTATGCGGACTCACAACGTCAAAAAGCTGTTTTTTGCTTCCACCTCTGCGGTTTATGGAGAAAAAGAGGGCGAACATGTGGCAGAAACGACTACTCCGTTGGAACCAATCTCTTATTATGGTGCGGCCAAACTAGGTTCCGAAGGACTGATTTCAGCGTACAGTTATATGAACCATTTTTCCGTATTGATTTTCCGTTTTCCAAACGTCATTGGTCCAAGACTGACGCATGGCGTCATTTTTGACTTTGTAAAGCACTTGAAAGAAAACCCTAAGGAGCTTACAATTCTTGGCGATGGCACTCAATCAAAGCCTTATATGCATGTGTTTGATCTGGTGCGAGGTATTATGATCTTTAAGAATCAGATAAAAGAAGGCATCACCTTATATAATATCGGTGTGGAAACCCAGACCAGTGTAACTCACATAGCAGATATTGTCTGCGACAAAATGAAGCTTGAAAATGTGAAATATAGTTATACCGGCGGACGCGGCGGATGGCGCGGCGATGTTCCGGTTTTTGCCTATAATTTAGACAAAATTCATTCGGCCGGTTGGCAGGCGACATGGACTTCCGATGAAACGGTTACAAAGACGGTCGAGGAGGTAATCTGATGCAGGCTGTCATCATGGCAGGCGGCAAGGGCACGCGACTGTTATCCATTACGAACGACGAGATTCCCAAGCCAATGGCACCAGTCAACGGAAAACCCATTCTGCAATGGCAGGTCGAGTGCCTGAAAAACAATGGGATTACAGACATCATTATTGTGACGGGGCATTTGGGGAAGAAAATCCAAGAATTTTTCAGCGATGGCGAAAAATTTGGCGTAAAAATCTCCTATTTCAAAGAACAACAGCCACTTGGTACGGCGGGGGCTTTTTACTTTCTGAAAAACAGTTTGATCTCGGACTACTTTTTGCTGGTGTTCGGTGATGTGATTCTTGATGTGGACATCGGCAGAATGGAGCGGTTCCACAAAGAAAAAAAGTCAATGGCTACGCTGTTTGTGCATCCGAATTCACACCCTTTTGATTCCGACCTTGTCCTTACAGATAAAGACGGCCGGATTACCGGGTTTGATTCTAAAAGCAACAAGCGTGATTATTGGTATCATAATTGCGTAAATGCAGGTTTTTATCTCTTAAATAAAGAAGTCTGCAACTTGGTAGAAGAACCTGTTAAGACGGATTTAGAAAAAAATATCCTTATGCCTTTGTCTGCGAAAGGCGAAGAAGTTTATGCCTACTGTTCGCCGGAATACATTAAAGATGTCGGCACGCCGGAACGTATCGATAAAGCGGCGGAGGAACTTGCCAGCGGATATGTTGCTTCGAGGAATTTACAGAAAAGACAAAAATGTATCTTTCTTGACAGGGATGGTACGATTAACCGTTCTAACGGTTTGATTTATCAGGAAGATCAGTTTATTTTGGAGGACTGTGCCTCAGAAGCAATAAAAAAGATAAACGAATCCGGGTATCTGGCTATTGTTGTCACAAATCAGCCGGCAGTTGCACGCGGACTTTGTACTATTGAGAATATTGAGAAAATACACAATAAAATGAGTACGCTTTTAGGTAGAGATGGCGTATTTTTGGACGATACCGTGTTTTGCCCGCACCATCCTGACAAAGGCTATCCGGAAGAAAACCCGCTCTACAAAATTCCATGTGAGTGCAGAAAGCCGAAAACTGGTATGATCGATGTCTGTACAGAAAAATACAATATTGACCGTGCCGCTTCCTGGATGGTTGGCGACACCACGATGGATATACAGACAGGGAAAAATGCTGGATTAAAGACGGTTTTGGTATTGACGGGGGAAGCCGGAAAAGACAAAAAGTATGATGTGAAACCGAATTTAATTTGCGACAACTTACTGGAAGCAGTTAATTTAATTTTGGAAACGAGGAAATAAAATGGATTATAGAGAAAGCATTAAAACCTACATTGGGCACGAAATTGACACACTAAAAGCATTGGATGTTGACGCAATCAACGATGCGATGAATTTAATGATGGAGACCTTTGAGGCTCAAAAAACCATTTATGTTTTTGGCAACGGAGGAAGTTCCGCGACTGCGTCCCATTATCAGAATGATTTTAACAAAGGCGTTTCCGAGCACACGGAGAAGAAATTTAATTTACTGTGCCTTAATGACAATATGGCCACCATTATGGCTGTCGCCAATGATATCGGTTTTGAGGAAGTATTCCGTTTTCAGCTTCAGGGTCACATCAAATCGGGCGACCTAATCCTTGCGATTTCCGGCAGCGGAAATTCCAAAAATGTGATCAATGCCGTGGAATTTGCAAAAGCACAGGGAAATAAGGTGATTGGCTTAACAGGTTACAATGGTGGTAAATTAAAACAGCTCTCCGATGTTTCCCTACACGCACCAATTAACAGCATGCAGATTACAGAGGATATTCATATGATTTTTGATCATCTAATTATGAGCATCTTTTATAAAACTCTATGTGGCATCGATCATATAAAAGATTAAATAATATTTTCCAATTTAAGTGTTTGTGATACGGTTTACAGGTATGATTTCATTGGAGTCAAAAGGCTTACGTCGAAGCTGACTTGTAGAAACTGAAATGCATGTTTAATCGGTTTCGTCATCTTAAATCTTAAACTATAATCTAAATTGCAAAAAGGATATTGAAAATATGAACAAGAAAAAAAATGCTGTTATGATTGCCGATACCCGTCCAGCGCTGGTTGGGCATATTCTGTTGCAGTTGCAGGAAACGAATAAAGGATTGTTTGACGAGGCCATTATTTATTACACAGAATTGTCTGGTAATGATATGGGAATCATGAATTCTATTATGCCTTGCAGATTTATCAAATACTCGCCCGCACTTCCAGACGAACTTCTTGAAAAAGAACGGTTCAAGATGTTTTCAGTTATCATGTTCGCGCGCTATGAGATGTTCAAGTATCTGCAAGAATTTGAAACAATTACATGGATTGACACAGATATTCTTATTCAGGGCAAATTGGATGGGCTGATAAAGGAAGCAGATCAAACTGGATTTGCACTAATAAGAGAAGACTACGAGAATAAGACTGCAAAAGAACCTGACCATATGAGGACCTGTTTTACAGAGGCCATTTCAGGTTATAACATGGAGGCTTATCTTTATTGTTCTGGCACGGTCGTACTTACTGATAAATTGATAATTAAAAGTGACTATACGGAATGGTGCTATAAGAAGACCGTAGAATGGTGCGATATCCTTAGCCTGCCGGATCAAGGCGTTCTTAATGCTTTGGTTCAGGAGTTTGGTCTCTCGGTGTCGCCGCTAAATGGCAGCAAGTATTGCTGCTTTCCATATTATGGACGTGACTGCAGCCAAGCAAAGATCGTCCATGCATGGGGCGTCAACAAGTTTTGGAATGACTGGTATCTGTACTGCAGATTTACAACTTGGAAGGAAATCTACAAAAATTGGCTCGCATTGGGCGGCACTCCCCTTTTGGCAGAAATATGTCCCAAAATATCTGTTCTCATTCCTGTGTACAAGCCGAATATCGATTCATTTAAGCAGTGCATTGACAGCTTAATATATCAATACAGCGATAACGGACAGCGCTTTTCCGATTTTGAAATCATTATTGTGTCTGAGCCGTTCTGCCAGAAAGAAATCAATGATTTTATTATTTCTTATAATGATTCCAGGATACGGTTGGTGTTTAATGAGAGTCGACTTGGTATTGCGGCGAGTCTGAATAAAGCTATGCGGCTTGCGATAGGTAAATATATAGCCAGAATAGATGATGACGATATAGCGAACGATCATCGTCTGGTCAAACAGGTCAAATATCTTGATTCTCATGAGAATATTATCTTGTGCACTACTGATTTTAATTATTTTGGTGATATGAACCAAAAGAGAATCTCATTTGATGGAGAAATGTCTCGTGCTTGGTCCATATTCACCTGTCCCTTTGACCATCCCACCATCATGTACCGCAAGCAGTTCTTTTTAGACAACAATCTTTTTTATGATGAAACCAGAGGTTATGTTGAGGATTGGGAGCTTTGGCTTCGCGCGTTTGACAAGGGCATGACCGTGGGATGCATACATGAGGTTCTGTTTTACCATAGATGGCGTAATGGTAGTGCGGGACAAGCAGGAAAAACCATTGAAATGATGCGCGACCTGATACAGAACAATTTTGGAAAACTTGGCGTTGAGATTTCCAAGGAGGATTTAGCTTTTGTAGGCCCATGGAATGGGAAGACGAGCGAATCGGAGTCCGAGCGGCTACAGGAATTATTCGATCAGACTCTGAAAAACAATGCAATACGAAAGCTATATGATCAGAAATGCCTGTTAAAGATATTTTCACTACGCATGAAGGAGGCCAAAACCGGTGTGCTTCCGGAGATATGGATGCCGTTAACTGTGGGTGAACCGTCCCCTCAGCAAAGCGGAGAATGGAAACCCGAACAGCCAGGCATGTTCAAACGAGTACTGAAGAAACTACTAAAACCACTCTATCAGCCGGTTCGTCACCGATTTGAGGATCGCATTATTAATATAGAAAGGATGACAAGCGAACTGCAGGCTGGTATCCGAAACATTCAGCCTATAATTTCATCACTGAAGCAACAGCAGGATGACCTTGCTTATTCCATACAGGAACTGCACTGGATCATTCATTCCGATTTACAGAGTGTTCAGGAATCTTTCAACACCGATTTGCAGAATGCTCAGGAATCTTTGAACACCGATTTACAGAGTGTTCAGGAATCTTTCAACACCGATTTGCAGAATGCTCAGGAATCTTTGAACACCGATTTGCAGAGTGCTCAGGAATCTTTGAACACCGATTTGCAGAATGCTCAGGAATCTTTGAACACCGATTTGCAGAATGCCATTATTACGAAAACTTTGGAAATACACGGTGAGCTGGACAATAGAATTGACGATTTGATCCAGCTTCAAAATAATACAAACAATAACCTCAATGATTTATCCAACAGAATATTGGACGAAACTCACCGCCATATAGATTTTACTTATCGCGATGTAATGGTGGTTTTGGAAAATACCTTACATTTTGTAAAGCATCCTCAGATTGCTCTAATAACAGAACATCCGTTGGCTTTAGAGAGTAATGACTATAAAGTTCCCCATGGCACAATTCGTGACAATACAAGATACCCTCGTTTTATAAGGAAATGTGAACAAATTTTCCCGGTAAATGAGCAACTGAAATTCTTAGATCTGGGTTGTTCCGGTGGAGGGATGGTTCTTGATGCTGTCCTGCGAGGGCATATCGGGATTGGTTTGGAAGGTAGTGATATGTCACTTGTGCAACAAAGAGCAGAATGGAGATTATTGAAAGACAATTTGTTTACTTGTGACATTGTGTATCCTTTTGAATTAAAAGAGAAAGAAACAGGATTAACGATGCAATTTGATGTGATAACTGCCTGGGAGGTTATGGAACATCTTTCTGAAAGTTCCTTGCCACAGCTTTTCATTAACTTACAAACGCATTTGTCTGACGATGGAGTTTTCGTAGCATCAATTTCTAATTGGGACGATATTGATCCTATAACTGGAGTTAATTGGCACGTTAATACGAAGCCTTATGAATGGTGGACATCTAAGTTTGAAGAAAATGGATTTTGTGTTTGTGAAGATTTAATAAGCTCATACGATATTGCACGAGGTGGGATTAACCCTCCACAATGCTTTGAGCGGCCTTATGATGAATTTAATGTAAAAAAGACCTTCCATATTGTTGTTAAAAAACTGAGCAGATAAGTTTCTTTGGATGTAAGTAAAAGCAGTACTTTATCCCAAAACACTTTGTACTGTTATTAGTGCCAAATTTTGAGAGAGGAGTGATCGTCTCTGCCTAAAGTAACTGTTATTCTTCCCATATATAATGGGGCAGCACATCTTCATGAAGCGGTAGACAGTATCATAGCGCAAACTTTTTCAGATTGGGAACTCTTAGCAATCAATGAGTTTGGCTCCGATGACGGATCGGCGAAGATAATAGAGGACTATGCCAAAAATGATTCCCGTATCAGACTTGTTCAGAACGCTGAGAAGTTGGGCCTTGCAAAATCTCTGAACTATGGTATAGAGCTTTCGGACGGTGAATACATTGCCCGCCTTGATGCGGATGATATGGCACATCCTACTCGCTTTCAAAAACAGATCTCTTATCTGGATGCAGATCTGAACATCGGAATTTGCGGAAGCTGGCAGCACCATTTCGGTTCTTGTGATGACTGGATACATAAGCCCTCACAGAACCCGGCGCAATGCCGTGCGAATTTACTGTTTACCTGCGACCTTTGCCATTCCACGCTGATGTTCAGGAGGAAGCTATTCATACAGAATGGGTTGTATTACGATGCAGCATTTTTTGCAGAAGATTTCGAACTGTGGACAAGGGCAATGCTTGTTACAGATATAGCCAACTTACCAGAGGTGCTGGGCGAATATCGTTATGAGGCGGACGGCAGGACGGACACGGTCCTATCGGAGCTTTGTAAAGAAAATGGGCAGATTGTTGCTGCGTCATTTCAGAGGACGCTTGGAATTACTTTACTTAAGGAACAGTATCCCTTACTAAACGGATGGAAGAACGTATTCATGGAACAGAAGAATCAGAAGATCAGAGACAATATGTTGAAGGAATATCAACTCATTCTAAGAAATACGTGGGATAAAAATCTTTTAGTTGGCTTTTTTGATCACAAAAGCCTTCTAAATACACTTAGGGACAGATGGATATGGGCGCGATATGACCTTCACCTTGAGGGTGAAAGCGATATCGAATCAATAGAGCAGGTATTTAAAAAGGTAAAATATCCCGTCTGGAAAAGATTGAAACGATTTCTCAGGCAAAATCCGTCATTTGCATTGAGACTGAAAAAGATGGTAAGCAGGGTAACCAGACTCTGGGAGCCGCAGCGATAAATAGTTGGTTTATAGAATATATCACAAAGGATAAAGAGGAAATAACATGATTCAAAAACTTAAGCAGTACCAGTTCCTGTTTGAAGAACTTGCCAAACGGGACTTCAAAAAGAAATACAAGCGCACTGTGTTGGGCATGTTATGGAGTGTATTGTCACCACTCCTGATGTTGCTGGTCATGTGGCTAATTTTTAGCAAATTTTTTGCCCAAAATACAGCGCACTATACGATATACCTATTTGCCGGAAACATCGTCTTTTCGTATTTCAGCGAATCCACAGGTGCAGGTATGGGCTCACTTGTAAACAATTCCGGAATTTTCACAAAGGTTAATATTCCCAAATACCTATTTTTATTTTCACAAAGCGTCTCTTCGCTTATCAACTTTGGACTTACGCTTATTGTGTTTTTTGTTTTTGTTGCTTTTGACGGACTGCCATTTACATGGAAGTTTATTATGTTGCTTTACCCCATTGGGTGCCTCGTTATATTTAATATAGGTATTGGACTTATCCTTTCTGCGCTGTTCGTTTTCTTTAGGGATATTGAATACTTGTGGAACATCTTTACAATGCTTGTTATGTATGTGTCTGCCATATTCTATAATATTGACAGTTATTCCGAAACGGTACGCAATATCTTTCTGCTTAACCCGATATATGTATATATCCGATATTTCAGAAAGATTGTTATCGAAGGAACCATACCTTCGTTATGGTTTCACCTCATTGCAGCGGGATATGCGCTGATTGCAATCGGCCTTGGCTACTTTATGTACAAAAAGAACAACCACAAGTTTCTATATTATGTTTGATGGAGGGGTGTGTTATGATGCTGAAGCTCGACAACGTATCCATCCTCTACATGACCGGTGATTTTAAAGATATTGGTCTCAAAGAGTACTGTGTGCGCAGACTGATGGGAAATTACCATGAACAGGAGTTCTGGGCGGTCAATGGTGTTTCGTGCGAAATAGAGCAGGGGGACATGCTCGGAATAATCGGCAGCAACGGCGCAGGAAAATCCACACTGTTGAAAGCGGTTGCTGGTATTATGGAACCGACTAAAGGTGAAGTAACTCGAAATGGTAAGGTAGTAGCTCTTCTGGAACTCGCATCTGGTTTCGACGGAGAACTGACTGTTAGAGAAAATGCGTATCTGCGCGGCGCAATGCTTGGGTATACGAGAAAATTTATGGACGAGACATATGATAAAATAATAGAGTTTGCAGAACTGCATGATTTTCAGGACAGGCCGTTTAAGCAGCTCTCCTCGGGTATGAAGTCACGCCTGGCTTTCTCGATTGCAAGTCTCGTAGAGCCGGAAATACTTATTTTGGATGAGGTTCTGTCTGTAGGTGACGGTGCGTTTCGAAAGAAGAGCGAGACCAAGATGCAGGAAATTATCGGTGGGGGTGCGACTACAATACTTGTTTCTCACTCGCTCAACCAAGTTCGAGAGATGTGTAATAAAGTTCTTTGGATGCATAAGGGTAAGCAGATAGACTTTGGAGATGACGTGCAGGGAATTTGCGATAAGTATCAAGAGTTTTTGGATGGTAAGACTAAATTGTGACTAAACGACAAACCATTCATACTTTCATACTATTCGTTTTTAGGGGCCTTGAATTTGTGTATCAATACTTTAGTTTAAGTGGTTTATTTGCGGTGATTATTCGTGGGTCAGTTTGCTTTCACTTAATGTCTTTCTACGCTTATAATTTTGATTATACAGTCTTTTGCCAAATAGAACATCTACAATAATTAATTGAAAATTTTAGGAATGAAGAATTATGATTAAATGGTTTATCCTTTTGCTGACGGTCTCGTCAGTCGTTTTACTGTTGCCTCTGAAAAAACTGTCCTTTTTAAAAAAGCTTATGCCTTCTATCATCGTTGCAGCAGCCGTAGCGATGGCGGTCTATGGTATTGCCGGAGAGCTTATTCAGAAGGCCCCCTCATCACAAGTCACCATCACAGCCACAAATACTTGCAATAGTGATTCTAAGGGCTCTGATGTCACTTTTCGTGGCGCTATGGTAGATGGTGTGTGGTATTGGGCAGCTGATTTGCACAGAAACTCCCATTGGTTGGAGTTGGAGAAGCATACGCTGACCTGGCGCCCTAATAATCAACCGGAAGGTATGACGAATACTATTTCCTTTACATTGCCGGCTGGTGGAAAACGGCTTCTGGGATTTAATTCCAATATAGGCCAGGGAATCGTTTCGGTGGATATAGATAGAAAAATCCAGACGTTGGATCTGTATTCATCATCTGGACAAATGGTTGACAGGTCTCTAAACATAGATAACTCGGTAAGGTATGCTCCTAATATGAAAGTGCCTCGTGTCGCCGGCATACTTGCCTTTTTTTTAATTTTGGCACTATGTCTTTTCTTTTTTTACAGACAGAATGAGAAGGAAGTGAAGTTGCTTCCTGCGAAAGAGAGGGAAATGTGGGGAGATTTGCTTCGTATTATATTGATTTTCATTATTGTGTGGCTGCATTGTACCTGCAATCTCTATAACACTTTTCCGAATAAAATCTCAGATTGGTATAGTAATTTGCTGATAAACAGCTTTACTTCGTTTGCCGTACCATGCTTCTTTATGCTGTCGGGGGCCTTTTTACTTAGAAAGGATCAGGGTATTCGAGCCATGCTTACGAGGCGCATACCAAAATTGTTTGGTCCTTTTCTTTTCTGGAGCGTCATGTACATCCTTGTAAATATTTTTGTTCTAAAAAATGGAAGTACGTTACTAAAATCGATGGTCATTATGCTTTTTAAAAATCAGTCCCCCCATTTGTGGTTCATGTATTCTCTGTTTGGAATTTACATGCTTCTTCCTTTGATTTCCAAGCCTTTTAGAGAGGCTCCCAAAACGAAATTATGGTATGCTATGATTTTGCTTTTGTTTTTCCCGGCACTGTTTCATGATGCCCAGTATATTCTGAATCATTATTACAATACACCGAATTTTTCCTTATTTTGGCCGGATCTCGGTCTGTTTCTCTGGGGATTCGTGGTGTGGCGCAACCGGGAAAATCTGTGCAGGAAATGGAGGATTTTTATTCCGAGCGCGCTGATTGGGTTTACTACAACAGTGTTGGGATCCTATTACATCAGCATGCGGAGTGGTGCTCCCAATAAAGGGTTCATCAGTTGTATAGGAAGTGTCGGAAATCTCATGCTAGCCACTTCCGTTTTTGTTCTGGCACTTTCGCTTGAAGAGCAGCTTCACAAGCTGGGGCCTCAAGCGAGAACCATGATACATACGATGGGACAGTTGTCCTTCTCAGTTTATCTGACACATGTGCTGACCATTCAGTTCGTAGGCAGTCGTTATCCGTTAGGTGTCGGCCTGACAATCAACACCGGCAGTCAGTTGAATATGCTCTGTGGTACGATAATGATCTTTATGATAACACTGATGTTCTGCTTCTGCGGGTCGAAGATTCCGGTTATACAGCGCCTTTTCGGCATAGATTACTGAGATGGAGAATAAAAAATGAAAAAAAACCGAACCATGGAGAATAAAAATATAAAACGAAACCGAGCTATTGAATTTTACAGGTACCTCATGATGTTGCCTGTGTGTATCCATCATATCAATTACTATGCCGCCTATTCCAATATCAGTCCGTACCCGTTCGGAGGCGGATATCTTGTTGTGGACTTTTATTTTCTGCTCAGCGGTTTTCTTCTGATGCAACACTTTTGCAATAAAACCACTGAATTTGAAAAAAACAACCCCGAAAAGGCATCTGTGAATTATTTTTGGAGTAGATACAAGCGATTCTTCCCTCACTATGCATATTCCTTTTGCATTATGGCATTTTTTTTTATCGTAGTTTGGAAAGCGTATACCGTCAAACAGATATTTGTCGGCGGATTCTGGGAGTTTTTTATGCTGCAGATGACAGGACTTGGGAATACCTTCCCTGTTAATGGCGCGGATTGGTACATCAGCGCGCTCCTCATAGTTTCGTTCTTGGTTTATTTGCTGCTTTTGAAACACGAGAAGCTTTTTCTAAATATTATTGTACCAATATCATTTTTCGCCATATATGCCTACATGTTTCACGCCTATGGTAATCTGAATCGCTATTTGCAATATGAGCATTTTGTTTGCGAGGGCCTTCTGCGCGGATTTGCGGAGGTTGGAGTCGGCTGTATCTGCTATAAAGCGTATGAATGGCTCAAACCGTATATACATGGCAAATACAGACTGCCAAGTACGGCGTTCGAGATTGCGGGGCTTTCATTTTTGTTTCTTATGCTTTACCGTGAAGGCTCTACCACAAAAGATTTCATCCTGCCTTTGCTTATGGCGATGCTAATAATCAGCATCTTTATTGGCAATAGCTATCTATCGGGGCTTCTTGACAACAAGTTTTCAGCTTATCTGGGAAAAATAAGCTTGGCGGTATATCTTAATCAGGTTGTTTTCATTGATATATTAGATAAGAATTTAAAGGGTTATCCTTTCTGGCCAACAATGGTTATATATATCTTCACTTTGACGATCTATTCTATGTTTACGACATGGCTTGTAAGCAAAATATCAAATGTGATAAAAAGACTCACGTTGAAATTGATTCGCATCTGATTGTTTAACGAGGTTATTCCGAAGAAATTGTAGCAACTTTCCTACAATTTCTTGCTTAGCATATTAGTATTTGACTGGAGCTTCATGGCTTAAAAACATGAGAAAGCATTGTTCATCTCACTTAAGAAGGAAGAGTGATTAATGCACAAATAAAGTAAAGATTATGAGTGAGGAATGATATTAGATGGTTAAACACAAAAAAGATGTTGCTAAAAACTACCTACAAGAGAATTTTACGCAAATTATATGCATTTTTATTGCACTTTTTAACTTTGTTTTTTTAGTGCGTTACTCTGGTTTGAAATCTCTCTGGGTAGATGATCTTGCACAAATAAGCTTCACCCATCCAGGTTTAACGGTTTTTGAAATGTTTAATAGATTAGTGCAATATGATGTGCAGCCACCAGTGTTTGCAGTGATTTCTGCTATTTGGCTCAGAATTGCACCTTATGGTACAGCATGGATAAAGCTGCCGTCGGAATTAGCAGTTAGCATTGGTGTCTTTATTTGTGGTATGGTAGGCAAAGAGCTCAGTGGCAGGCGTACAGGAATTTTATGTGCAGCTTTTGCAGCCTGTTCCTCAACGGCGATGGTTGATGCTGGATACTCATTTCGACCGTATGGATTTTTCTTTCTTACTTCCAGCATTGTATTACTTGCTTATGCTAACCGTATTAAACATATTGGAAACGAAAATAGAAAAGATTTGATTTGTTACGGCGTTGCGCTGACATTTTTAGTCTACACACACTATTTCGGAATATTAGTATGTGCTGCCTTGTTTTTCAGTGATGTTTTATTATTTATAAATAAAAGAATAAAAGTGAACTGTATTTCCTCTTATCTAATAACTGGGATATCGTTTGCCCCGTGGGCTTTATTGGTTATGACGAAAAGCATAAAGCAGTTTTCCAACTTTTGGCCACAGCCTCCGACATTAAAATCTATAAAAGGTGCGCTTAGTTATTTATTAAGTGATCAAATCACACTAATAATAGCGTTTGTTATTGCTTTGATGGTGCTTGTTATCCACATGTTGTTTACGAAGAATGATAAGAGAATGTTTGATGCAATAGATTATGTTAAAATCATATGCTTATGGTGTATCATATTCGTAATTGGTGTCACGTTTATATATTCTGCTTTTTTGAATCGGACAAGATCCGTTTTTGTACCGAGATATTTTATTGGGCTGTTACCATATGTATTCCTCTTTTTAGCTACTGGATTGGATTCTGTTTGTAATTTGGTGTCAGAAAACAAATCTCAATTAATGACAAAAGTGTTTAGTTCTATAATTTGTGTTGGATTTGTATTTGCTATAGCGGCGCATGTCTATCCAACTGTCATCTGGATACAAGAATATAAATATGAGATATTTGAAGAAACAGCTGAGTGGCTGTATAAGCAGCCCGATATTCACCATGATGATGTTTTAACTGTTTATACGACAAACTTTATTGACGGTTGGAATTATTACTACATAACGCATGAGGGACAGCGAACTGGAATTAATGATGCCGAATCAGCAAGTGTTACAGCTAACATGTTAAAAAACATCAATAAAATCTATTTATTTACAGTACATACACCAATTGATCAGACGCAGCAAAAACTTATTGATCAGTTGTTTCATAAAGAGAGTAGTAATGATGTAATGGCCATTACTACTTACGTAAGAAACTGATAGAATTAAGTTGCGTAATGATAAAATATGCCTAGATTGACAGTGAAAATTATTTGCGCAAATTTATTGTGATACTATGTTTAAGATTATTAAATATTGTAGTTATTTTGTTCTTTTAGTATTAGGAGGTATTCTTATGAAAGTTGTAATTTTAGCCGGCGGCTTCGGTACACGAATTTCCGAAGAAAGCCACTTAAAACCTAAGCCAATGATTGAGATTGGCGAGCAGCCGATTCTTTGGCATATAATGAAACAATATTCTGCATATGGCTACAATGATTTTGTGATATGCCTCGGTTATAAAGCTTACGCAATCAAAGAATTTTTTGCAGATTATTTTTTGCATACTTCCGACGTCACCTTTGATTTAGCCAAAAACGAGATCACGGTACATGATAATTTTTCAGAGCCATGGAAAGTTACCTTGATTGATACCGGACTTAATACCATGACAGGCGGTCGTGTTAAGAGAATTCAACCTTATATTGGCAATGAACCTTTTCTGTTGACTTACGGCGATGGTGTTTCTGATGTTGACATTGGCAAATTAATTGAATTTCATCAGGCCCATGGTAAATTAGTAACTTTAACTGCGGTTCAGCCTGAAGGCAGATTTGGCGTACTGGATATCGACAATAACCTAATCAATGCTTTCCGAGAGAAAAACAAAGAGGATATGGGCTTTATTAATGCAGGATTTATGGTACTGCAGCCTGAAATTTTCGACTATATTGCGGGCGACAGCATCATGTTTGAGAGAGAGCCTTTGGAGGCAGTTGCTTCTAAGGGACAACTTATGGCATATAAACACTACGGGTTCTGGCAGTGCATGGATACCATGAGGGATAAAGAAAAGCTTGAAAATCTCTGGACAAGCGGAAAAGCTCCGTGGAAGGTGTGGAACGATTAATGCTGGATATGACATTCTATCAAGGTAAGCGAGTGTTTCTTACCGGGCATACCGGATTTAAGGGATCCTGGCTCTGCAAAATGCTTGTCAATGCAGGTGCGCAGGTAACAGGATACTCCTTACAACCGCCTACGGAGCCCAATTTATTTTCAATTTGCGGCATACAGGGTAATATCACCTCCGTAATAGGCGATATTCGAAATTTGTCAAATCTTAAAAAAGCATTTGATCAAGCACGGCCTGAAATCGTTTTACATTTAGCTGCACAGCCGCTTGTGCGAGACAGCTATAATGATCCGGCTTATACCTACGAAACTAATGTAATGGGCACCGTGAATATTCTGGAATGTGTGCGGCAGAATCCATGTGTAAAATCTTTCTTGAATGTAACTACCGATAAGGTGTATCATAATAATGAGTGGGTGTGGGGATACCGCGAAAATGAGCCATTAGGTGGTTTTGACCCTTATTCCAACAGTAAATCCTGCTCTGAACTAGTCACGCACAGTTATAGAAATTCTTTCTTTGCGGATGGACATGTGGCTGTTTCAACAGCAAGAGCCGGTAATGTAATTGGCGGTGGCGATTTTGCCAATGATCGCATTATTCCGGATTGTGTGCGTGCGGCAGAAAAAGATGAGGCAATAATCGTAAGGAATCCTAATTCCACCAGACCTTATCAACATGTGCTGGAACCGTTGTACGCTTATTTGATGATTGCACAAGCTCAGTATCAAGACGGTAAATATGCAGATTATTATAATGTCGGCCCAGACGATTGTGACTGCATTACAACTGGGATTTTGGTAACCCTTTTCTGTGAGGAATGGGGAAATGGGCAGACCTGGAAAAACAAATCGTTAGGCGGCCCGCATGAGGCGAATTTCCTGAAGTTGGACTGTTCCAAACTAAAAACCACTTTCGGCTGGAAGCCACGATGGAATATTTCAACCGCCATAGGTAAAACGGTGGAATGGACGAAGGTTTATTTGGAACATCAAGATATTTCAGAATGCATGAACGGGCAAATTGTAGAATTCTTGAACACTTGAGGAGAATTAAGATGTTTGAAAATATGACAGAGCAGCAGGCTAAACAGCAAGTCCTTGATCTGGTTTCTCAGTATTGCGACACCTATCACAATCAAAAGAAAGAATTTCACTCAGGAGATAGAATTCCCTATGCCTCCCGTGTTTATGACCATGCTGAAATGGTAAATTTGGTTGACAGTTCATTGGAATTTTGGTTGACCTCCGGCAGATATACGGATCGGTTTGAAACAGAATTTGCAAAATATTTGCATGTAAAATATTGTTCCCTTGTGAATTCTGGCTCTTCTGCAAATCTCACTGCTTTTATGTCACTTACCTCTCCACTTTTGGGTGAGAGGGCAGTCCGACGCGGCGATGAGGTTATTACGGTCGCCTGCGGCTTTCCAACTACTGTAACGCCAATCATTCAATTTGGAGCGGTGCCGGTTTTTGTGGATGTTACAATTCCTCAATACAACCTCGATAGTAACATGCTGGAAAAAGCGTATTCTCCCAAAACCAAAGCGGTTATGATCGCTCATACATTGGGTAATCCGTTTGACCTCACTACTGTTAAATCGTTTTGTGACAGGCATAATCTCTGGCTTGTGGAAGACAATTGTGATGCATTGGGATCGAAATATACGATTGATGGCATAGAAAAATTCACCGGAACGATAGGCGACATCGGTACGTCAAGTTTCTACCCGCCGCATCATATGACAATGGGCGAGGGTGGAGCGGTCTATACCAATAATCCACTGCTGAATAAAATCATTCGTTCTTTCCGTGACTGGGGCCGAGACTGTGTCTGCCCTTCCGGCCATGATAATCTATGCGGTCATCGTTTTGACAAGCAGTACGGGGAATTGCCTCTCGGTTACGACCATAAATATGTCTATTCTCATTTTGGCTATAACCTCAAGGCAACCGACATGCAGGCGGCTATTGGCTGTGCACAGCTTGTAAAATTCCCATCTTTCGTTGAAAAAAGAATCCATAATTTTAATCAATTAAAAGCTGCACTTGCAGATATAGCAGATAAAGTGATTTTGCCGGAAGCCTGCCCCCACTCCAACCCCAGCTGGTTTGGTTTCCTAATTACCTGTAAAGATGGGATAAACCGCAATTCAGTAGTACAATATATCGAAAGTAAGGGAGTACAAACACGGATGCTTTTCGCGGGCAATCTTGTAAAGCATCCGTGCTTTGATGAGATGAGAAAGGCTGGAGAAGGGTATCGTATTGTTGGTGAACTGACGAATACAGACCGCATTATGAATGATACGTTTTGGGTTGGAGTTTATCCCGGTATGACAGAAGAAAAAATTGATTATATGGCGAAAACAATAAAAGAAGCGGTGGAACAGTAATGTCTTCAAAAAAGTCTCTCGTCTCAGCTAACCTGCAGCAGTTCATAAAATTTGCTGCAGTAGGGGTATCCAATATGGTCGTTAATCTGGTCATCTATTACTGTCTTCTGTTTTTGGGAGTCTATTATTTAATTTCTAATTTTTTTGGCTTTTGCCTCAGCGTACTGAATGCATATTATTGGAATAATAAGTATGTGTTCAAAAAAACGGATTCCGGTAATTCAAAGCCGCTGATAAAATCTTTTTTATCATATGGAAGTACATTTTTACTCGGTACTGGATTTCTGTTTATAATGGTACATTATTTACATATTCCTGAAACAGTAGCACCTATTATTAATATTGCGATTACCACACCGATTAATTTTTTATTAAATAAATTTTGGGCTTTTAGCTGACCAAAGGAGGGCAGTTATGAACATTCTTGTTACCGGCGGCACGGGCTACTTGGGAAGCCACTTAATCAAAAAGTTTCTGTCGCAAGGCCATGAAATTTTATGTATCAAACTAGCCGATGCGTCTACGGAGAATCTTGCGGAGGTATTACCTCAGGTATCTTTTGTAGATTCCGGCAGCGACTCCTTAGCAGATAAGATAGCTGCTTTTTATCCACAGACAGTGGTACATACCGCTTGTGCCTACGAGCGGGGAAACAATACATTGCAGGATGTCTTTCAGGCTAATCTCTCATTTCCGCTTCGTGTTTTGCAGCATGCAATAGAAAGCGGTGCGCAAAGATGGATTAACACAGCAACATCGCTGCCAAATTCTTTAAATTCCTATGCGCTTTCAAAATATCAGTTCAGTGAGTGGGGCCGCTATTTTGCAGAAAAAGGGAATTTCGCCTTTCTTAATTTAAAATTGGAACATTTTTACGGAGAAAACGGTCCAAGCACTCATTTCCTCTCATGGGTTGTACAAAATCTTAAAAAAGGGAAGCCACTGGATTTAACTGCCGGAACGCAGAAAAGAGATTTTGTTTATGTTGGCGACATTGAAAATATTTTTAATGCCATGCTGGAAGTTCCGGTAAAAGGATATTATGATATTCCGGTAGGCACGGGGATTACTCCTTCAATTCGTGAAGTTGTGGAGTATTTGCATGAGAATACAAATTCCAAATCATCTTTGAATTTCGGCGCTGTTCCAATGAGGGACAATGAACCGAGCAGCGCATGTGATACATCTATGCTGAGACAGTTTGGTTTAGAATGCCCTTGCTTTTGGAAAGATGGCATGAAAAAGATCATAGGAGATGCAATAAAATGAAATTGTTGATAACTGGCGGCTGCGGTTTTTTGGGAAGTAATTTGGCATCATACGGAATAAAGTGCGGGTATGATGTAACTGTCTTTGATAATTTATCCCGATTTGGATCAGCACGAAATTTGGATTGGCTTAAGACCTTGGGAGATTTTACATATATTCATGGTGATACTCGCAACAAAAACGATGTGGAAACCATCATTAAAAATGAATTTGACGCTGTTTTTCATGTAGCCGGGCAAGTGGCAATGACTACATCAATAGAGAATCCCTATAAAGATTTTGAAATCAATACCATGGGTACTTTAAATCTGTTGGACTCTATCAGAAAGTACAGCAAAGAAACCGCAATGTTTTATTCTTCAACCAATAAGGTTTATGGCGATTTGGAACAATATGAATATGACGAAACGGATACACGCTATATATGCCATGAATATCCAAACGGTTTTGATGAATCTCTGCCTCTGGACTTTCGTTCTCCCTATGGCTGTTCGAAAGGCGCTGCAGACCAATACATGCTGGACTACCATAGAATGTTCGGTCTAAAGACTACCGTCTTCAGGCATTCTTCTATGTACGGTAGCAGACAATTTGCTACCTATGACCAGGGCTGGATTGGATGGTTCTGTGAAAAAGCAATCGAGAAATATAAAAATTCAGATTGTGAACTTTTCACTATTTCCGGAAACGGGAAGCAGGTTCGCGATATCCTTCATGCGGAGGATATGATTAACTTATATTATACGGCATTAAAAAATATAGATAAGGTTTGCGGTAACGCATACAACATTGGTGGATCTATGGAGCAGTCTCTTTCATTATTGGAGCTGTTCCAAATGTTGAATGATCTTCTGGGCATTCATATGAAATATACACAGCTTCCGCCTCGTTCCAGCGACCAGAAAATATTTGTAGCTGATATTTCTAAGATTTCAGATAAAATTGGATGGAAACCAAATGTTTCTAGTGCAGACGGCGTTTCTAAGATGGTAACTTGGGTTAAGGAGCTTTCTAAATGAGTATAAGTGTTGTTTTACCTGCTTATAAAGAAGCGGAGAATTTAAAAATATTGCTACCAAAAATAAACCAAACGCTATTGTCCTTAAAAATACCGTTTGAGGTGCTAGTTGTTGACGCAAGAGAAAAAATGGATGACACGCAGGAAATATGCATACACAACCATTGCACATACATACAACGTGAAGGCGGAGATTTTTATGGGGACGCGATTAGAACAGGAATCCAATGCGCTAAAATGGATTTCTTGGTTGTAATGGATGCGGATGGTTCCCATAACCCGGAAGATATTATAAAACTTTATGAGGCAATGCAGTCAGGTGATTCTAATGTGATTATTGGCTCCCGTTATACAGAGGGCGGAAATTCCTGTAATGGTGCAATACTAAAATTAATGTCTTATATGGTGAATTTAGCTTATCGCGTTATTTTTCATATAAAGGCAAAAGACGTTTCGGATAGCTTTAGAATGTATTATACAGAGCAAATTCAATCGATTGATTTAGAATGTGAAAATTTTGATATTGTGGAAGAGATTCTAATTCGGCTCAGTATTAAGTATCCAAATTTTGCTCTTAAAGAAGTACCCATCTATTTTAATAAACGTATGTCTGGAGAGTCCAAAAGAGACTTGTGGAAATTTATCTTTTCTTACTTGTCAACAATTTGCCGCATGTGTAAAATCCGCAAAAATGCTCTTAATGCTAGAGTAAAACATGAAGATAGCACTGCATTTTTGGAAAGAACACAGGTTGCAAAGAAAAAGAGCTAATGTTATAAATCAAGTGCATTTGTCGTAAAAGTGTCATATTTACCATAAAATCTCCCATAAAACCTCAACTTTATCTTGACTTTTAACCAAGGCGTCCGGGATTCAATTGTTCTATGCTTTAACCTATGTAAAGGCTGAGCTTAGATTTTCGTACAGCAAATTAGCAGGTTTATCTCGGCTTTTTAATTTCGATATAACCGCATATATACTGGATTTTCCGCATGAATACTGATTTTTTCAGTGATTCATGAGGCTTTGTTTTTGGCTGAAATAAGGCTGAATATCTTTGCGTATCTGGGCGTCTTTAGTTCGTAACAAACAGAACTTGATTTTCAAATATTTCTAAGTTTAAATCACTCTATATCCTGTTGTAGGTCAGTTAGCGGCATGATATAATAATGCAGGTTTAACTTACTTTATGGGAGGATTTATGAGCATATTAAACGTAGAAAATGTTACACACGGATTTGGTGCAAGAAGAATTTTGGAGGATGCTTCATTTAGACTGTTAAAAGGTGAGCATGTTGGATTAGTAGGTGCAAATGGTGAAGGCAAATCCACCTTTTTAAATATTATTACCGGTAAGCTAATGCCGGATGAGGGTAATGTTTCATGGTGTAAACGCATAACAACAGGGTATTTAGATCAATTCAGCACTTTGACAAAAGGAAAAACAATTCGCGATGTTTTGCGAGAGGCCTTTCAGCATTTATATGATTTAGAAAAAGAAATGTTAGGCGCTTATGAAAAAATGTCTGACTGTTCCGATGAGGAAATGTCCGTTTTAATGGAGGATGTTGGTGAGATTCAGGAAACACTGGATTACAGCGGGTTTTACATTATAGACAGTAAAATCGAGGAATATGCAAATGGATTAGGACTGGGTGAAATCGGTCTTGAACGGGGCGTGGACGAGTTGTCCGGCGGACAGCGTGCAAAGGTTCTTTTAACGAAGCTGCTGTTAGAAAATCCTATGATTTTAATTTTGGACGAGCCGACCAACTTTTTAGATGAAAACCATATTGCATGGCTGAAGAATTTCTTGCAAAGCTACGACAATGCATTCATATTGGTCTCTCACGATGTCGAATTTATGAATGATGTTGTTAATGTTATTTACCACGTTGAAAATGCGGTGTTAACCCGTTATTCAGGGGACTATAATGAGTTCGTTAAAATGCGTGATCTCAAAAAACGGCAAATAGAGCAGGCTTATGAAAAACAGCAAAAAGAAATTGCTCATCTTGAGGATTTTGTTGCTAAAAACAAGGCAAGAGCTGCAACAAGTAATATGGCAAAGTCAAGGCAAAAGAAGCTGGACAAGATGGATATTATTGAGATAGCGCGTGAAAAGATAAAACCGTCCTTTTGCTTTAAACCATCGAGAACGCCGGGCAAACAAGTAATTGCAGCAACCAATTTAGTTTTAGGTTATACAGAGCCTTTAACAAGCTCGCTTAATTTGTCACTTGAACGCAATCAAAAGGTGGCAATCAAAGGAGTTAACGGATTAGGCAAGTCAACACTGTTAAAAACATTGCTTGGAATTATCCCTTCAATTTCAGGTGAAACAGAGCTTGACCCTTTTGTTGATCTTGGTTATTTTGAGCAGGAAGCGGCAACATCAGATAACACTGCTTTACAAGAAATTTGGGACGAGTATCCTGGGATGACCAACGCAGAGGTAAGGGCCGCCCTTGCAAGATGCGGGCTGACAACGGAGCATATTTCTTCCAATATGAGGGTGCTTTCAGGTGGAGAAAATGCAAAGGTTCGCTTGTGTAAGCTTATGCTTAAGCAAATTAATTTACTGGTACTTGACGAGCCGACAAATCACCTTGATGTAGATGCCAAGTCGGAACTTAAAAAAGCAATATCAGAGTTTAAAGGAACGGTTCTGCTGGTAAGCCATGAACCGGAATTTTATGAGGATATTGTTACGGATATTTGGAATTTGGAGCAATGGACGACAAAAATTGTATAGTACCGGCAAATATATATCTAAACAAGCAAAAGGCCGAAATAAAGGGCAAGGTGATATCACCTTGCCCTTTATTCAAAAATATCACGCGTCATTGGTTTTTTAATTTTTACATAAATGCTGAGGCAGTTCTTACAATCGCAAGTTGCGAGGAAAACATCAGACACTTTAGAGATTCCTTGTGCATGCAACTGCTTTTCAAGCCATTTTTCATCGTTTCCTGTGAATTTTAAATTACCAGGAATAATTTTTCCGTCTATAATGACGTTCACCAAGGGTTTGTCTTCTGGAGGAGAAAGGTTTAAATCAGATGGCGTAACAGGGCGTTGTGACGCTAACGGAAGAAAACTGATTTTTCCGTTAGCCTCCAATATGGCGACCTGCAAATCGGCAATATTGAAATAGCCGCTGTTTCTGCATTGAGTTAAAAACTCATTGACATCCAGCCTTGCTTTTTTTAAGTTTTCCTTATAAATTTTTCCGTCTTCAAAAAGGATGAGTGACTTACCGGTTAAAAATCTGCGCAGCTTAATTGATTTGTCAGTAGTTATTGAAATCAAAACGGCAAGCAGCGCATATACCACCATTGCAATTAAGGGCTTCATAAAATCGTCTTCCAGCGAGGTGGCCATCTCCGCCGCGATAGAGCCAATTGTAATTCCATTGATATAGTCAAACATGCTCAACTGCGACAGCTGTCTGTTTCCCATGATTTTTGTTAAAATAAAGAGAGCTATTACTGACCCCAGAGAAGTTAAGAAAATATGCAGTAATTCCATAAAAATCTCCTTTTGTCTACTGCGGTTTTGATTTTAGCATTGACAAAAAAGATAGAAAATATGAAATAAATTTCAATTAAAAAGCCCCAAAAAGCCAGCATAACTGAGATTGTATGAAAGTAGAACTTACTTTTTACATTACCGGTATATCTTGTTACTATGTAAAATAAAGGCTGACACCGTTTTTTACGGTGCCAGCCTTTAAAAAGCTATAAAGAAAAGAGAAAATATAAACTTAAAAAGTGAGGTAAGTCATTCTGTTATGCAATGCTTACAGTACAATGTAAGACCGGAGTCTTACCCGGCATTGTTGTATAGACACCTGTCGAGGAGCCAACTTTGCCAACGCCTTGAATTTTAAAGAAGTAGTCGTTGCCAATCTTTTTAACAAACTGTGTTTTAAAGGCACCACCGTTTCCTACTGTAAAGCTCGGCATTGCACTGCTGCCGTCAGTGACAGACATTTTGAAGCAATATTCGCTGCCTGCCTTTACGCGCATCGGGAGGGTCGTGTCGCACTTAACCGAGCTTGTCTTAACAACGACCGGGAAAGAAGCGACTTCATTGCCGATTTGCGCTGTAATAGTTGCCATACCGTCGCTTACACCATTAATTTTGAAAAGATAGCCACCATCAACTTTTTGGAAGAATGTAGCGGTTACACTTGCAGAACTGGATGTTACGGTCGGCATCGATTGGGAATCGGTCTTTACTAAGAAACAATAGGTACCGCCCGCCCCAAAGGTATAAGTATGGGTTGTGTCAAGCTTAAAGCTTTTTGCCGGGACCAATCCTGGCTTTGTTTCGGGGGTACTGTTAGAGTTGTTGGAAGAATGCGAATGAGATTTGCCGGAAGAATGCGAAGAGGATTCCAATCCGTTAATTGCAGAGTTAATTGCTGCCAACGCCGAATCAACCTCTGTCTGTGTGGCTGTTACCGGCAGTTTGTTTGCTGCATCAACGGCATTCTTTAGCACTGCTAACGAGGAAGCAGTGTAATTTGAATGCATTAATGCTTCCGCTTTTTGAATTGCATTGTTTAGCGCCGTTCTGTCGGCGGTAAATGCTCCTGGGAATTTTTCAGCAAGATCGACCACGAAGGATGCATTCGGAAGCCATTGTCCTGCTTTAAGGTCTCTGCCTCTTACGAGCACCTTGTCGTTGTAAACTTCTACAAAGTAGCCCTGGCTGCCGTCAATGGTTGATCCTGCGTCTGACCACAGCTGCCCAACACCAGCGGTGTTGAAGATGCTAAGCTCTTTGTCCTTGCCGTCATACATTGCGTAAGGATCATCTAATGTCCAGTGGGTATGACCGTCAAACATAATCGTCTGAGGGTAGTCCTTAAGGATTTTTCTTAACTTGGCCTCTTGTTCAGGATAAAGACCCCACCATTCCTGGCCGTTTGTAGTACCGGAAACGGTATTCTTCATGGACTGATGCAGGAACAGGAAAATAGGTTCGTTTTTATCCTTGGTTTCAGCAAGCTTGTTCTTCAGCCACTCAAACTGAGTGTCCGAAATAGAAGCAAAGTCATCCTTTAGCTCTGTCTGCTCTGAGCCCATAACGATGAAATGCTGGCCGTTGATATACTTATCATAGTACATAGACGGTGCATTGCCGATTGTGCTCATCTTATCAAGGAACTTTTGTGCTTTTTCCTTGCAGGTGAATTTGTTGTTCTCTGGTGCATATGGGCTTGATACTGTTTCAAAATATTCATGATTGCCTACTGAGAAATTGAATTCAGGTAATCCGTTTTTGTGGGCATTGAAAATTTCAAGGAATTTGTCATAGGTGTTGTCTGTACTTTGATCAACGACATCACCTATGGCAAAGACGCCATTACTGTTAGGTGCTGTCTTCTTAATATCTTCCAGTGCCAGACCAAAGTTATCATTGCGGAAGCTCGGCTCCCAAGCGGTAACATGGATGTCTGAAATTGCCTGGAATTTTACCTTAGGTGTTCCGGTTGTGAATTTTGCATCCTTTGGAATTTGATATGAAGCAAACTCTTTGGATTCAGCTGTGCCTGCTCTGCCAAAGGCAAGAAGCACGGTTGCTTCAGTAGGGATGTAGGTGTTCTTTATCATTTTGTAAGTAGTTGCGTCACCATTCTTTGTAACAACTGCAATCGGGGCATATCCAGCCAGTTTGCCTTCTGCATCGCCCCAGTAAAGAGCATATCCGGTTGCGTTGGAATTTGGTGCGGCGTTAATTGTAACTGTACCGTCGGCATAACCGAGGCGTGCTGCACTTCGGTCATAAGATACAGAAGCAGGTGCGCTTGAAGTATTCTGATTAGAAAGCGTAAACCCGGTTCTGCCCAGAATGGAGTATCCATCATTAGCCAAAAGAATGAATTCATATTCACCTACCGGTAGAGGCTTTCCACGGGAGGCTTCCGGGCCATACTTGTAATCAATTACATCCTGCTGGGTAAATGTCAAGCTGCCTTTTCCGCCGGTAGCATATTTGAAGGCATATGCGGCACCGTTATTATCGCCTGACGGGGTTGTTCCTTTTTTATAAATGCCGACCCAGTCTTTTTCTGAGGTTGTATTTTTATAGTTTAAAGTGATGTTGAAGTTAAGGTCATAATTGGTTGACTGCAGAGAAATCTGCGGCAGTTCAGGTGCCTTAACCGTAAACGGATATGCTTGCTCAACGGTATAGTTGCCATCGACAAAGAGAATTGCTTTATAAGAACCTGCCATCAGATGGTCGATCCCTTTGCCGGTATAATCACCGTGGGTTGAAGCTATGAAGTCAGACTTTGTAAAGGTATAGCTGCCATTTCCGGAGCTTCCTTTCCACACGATGGCTGGTACGCCGTTGCCCGGTACTTCATCCGCCTTATAAATGCCGATCCAACTGTCGCTCGCAGCATCTTTATAAGTTAGGGTAATATCTTCTTTGTTTGCTTCTAAATATAATTTTTTGTTTGTCTGAATTTTGATTTTTCCGACTTTAAACGATTCTTTTGTAAGGACAGTATAACTGTCACCCTTACACATGATTGCTTCGTATTCGCCCTGCGGCAAGACATCGTTATAATCGGAAAGAATGAAGTCTGCCGGTTTAAAGGACATTTGTCCCTTTGGCTGGCCAAACTTAGCGGTTGGCCTTGAAATAATCGGTTTGTTTTGTTCTGAAGGAACGGTGCCTTTTGTGTAAATACCAATCCAGTCTTTATCTGCAGCACCGGCGTAATCAAGGACAATCGGTGTTTCCGCTTCAAAAACCGGCTGGCTCATTGTAACGGACTGGTTATGTGCTTCGCTGCCATCACCGGTAAAAGTCAAGGTGCCGTTTTTGGTGGTGTCAATCCAGCTGCCGCCGGACCACTCCATAATAGATCCCTTATCATTTCCGTCAAAGGCCATTAGGTCAAAGCCCATTTGATATATATTTTGCGGGATAAGGCCGACCACGCTCCACGGCATTGCAATTTCCATGGTGTAACCATTTGCAATTGCTTTGTACTTTACGTTAATGTCGGATACTTTGAGTGTATCATTTTTGCCAACACCCGCGGCACCCGGAATTACCCTTGCGCCCTTGTCAAAGATTTGTACCTGGAAATCATCTTTGCTGTAAGGGTTGCCTTTATAATTCTTTGGAGAAAGATAGAATGAAATGCTATCCTTATCAAACGAAGTTTTTGCAGCATCCGCACCCAGCACTTTAAGGCCTATGTACATGTTGCTGTTATCCCATGTTACGCCAAAATCTGCGTCAAGGGTTGCTTTTTCGCCTGAAATTATTTTGGTAAGCTTTTGTCTGGTTTGCCAAATATCTTCGGTGAGATCACCATCGAGGTTAATGGCTCCTGGAACCGATTTATCAACGCTTAATGATTTATTGGAGGCTTTAAACGTGATTTCGCCGTAGTTTTTAGGCGATTTCCAGTCGTTGTTATCACCGGCCCAGACAAGATCGTTTCCGCCCTTGCTGAATGCCATAAGATCAAAGCCGATTTTGCCGCCATCCACAGGAACAATTGTGGCAACGCTCAGCGGAACTTTAATTTCCATGGTATAGCCTGCGTTTGCAGTGCTTGTTTTGTCTGTGTAATTGTACTTGATTTCTACCTTTGAAGTATCAATCGTATTATTTTGTCCGCCGTCTTTCCAGCCGGACTCAATAATTTTAACAGTAGGGTCTGCATCACTGTTGTTAACTTGGATTTGGAAGTCATTTTTTGCAAGATTATCTCCTCTGCTGTTGGTAGGAGAAACATAGAAAGTCATGTAGTCCATTTTCAGATTCTCTTTGGTTCCGGTAAGGTCATCTGACTTGAGGGCAATATACATGTTTTCGTTGTCATAGGATACGCCAAACGCGGCTTTGTTGGTTGCCGGAGTGGTAGTGTCTATATCTTTGCTGATTGGGGTAAGATTTGCCCAAACACTTTCATCCAGAACGCCGTCAAATTTAAAGCTTTCTGTCTGATGTGCTGTAGCTGTTTGTGTTTCCGGCGCAGGCTTGCCAATCATTTTTGCGAAAGCAGGCGTGCGCATTGTAACTTTAAGCTGATTATAAACGCATCTTTGAACCATTGCTTTGGTAATTGTACCGTTGCGCATTGCCTGTACAATTGACCATGTGCCCCAGCCGGGCATGATCAGGTCATTACCGGCGCTCATAGCGCCAACCGTGCTGAAACATCCGCCCCAGTCGGTCATAATCAAACCATTGAATCCCCACTCGCCTCTTGCGATTGCGGTGCAGAGGTCAAAGCTATGGGCGCAAGGTTTTCCGTTAAGGTCGTTGTATGCGGTCATGATTGACCAAGGCTGTGCAGTTTTTATTGCGATTTCAAAACCCTTAAGGTAAATTTCTCTAAGTGCTCTTTCGGAAACAACACTTGTCATCTTTGTTCGGTCGGTTTCCTGATTGTTTGCTGCGAAGTGCTTAATGGCTACATAGGTACCCTTGAAATTACCGTTTCTGTCTTCCTGAATACCCTTTGTTACGGAAGCACCTATTGTACCGGTAAGAGTCGGGTCCTCGGAATAATACTCATAGTTACGGCCGCAAAGCGGATTTCTATGAATATTCATACCCGGAGCGAGCCAGCAGTCAACGTTGTATTCCAGCATTTCAGCAGAAACACGCTCTCCGAATTCTCTTACCAAATCAACATCCCATGTCATTGCAAGCAATGTACCAATTGGGAATGCAGTGCAGTTTTGCTCAAAGTCGATTACTTTATCGCCATCTTTATCAACTGCCTGGGTAAGTCTAATGCCGGCAGGGCCATCGGCAAAAACGGTTGCGGGCATTTTGTATTTATCACAAGCCCAGGATTCGCCGGCGGCACCAAGAACCTCTCTGGCTGAGTTGCCTACTACTGCTCCGCCGGGATCATCATCTTCTGCTGTGTGGCCGCCGGCAAATTTGCCCAGCTCATCCTCGGACATTTGCGCTACGACTTGCTCTAAGGTTGCTTTCTTTTCAGCTACATCAACAAGAGTATAGGTTTTGCCCTTATCGGCCTCTGCAACTACCATTTCCTCAGGGTCGTCTGTAATGGTGTTTGCACTGTTTTTTATTGAAATTTTACTGGTGTCAACTATAATTGCGTGTTGTTTTGCTGCTGCAATTTCTGCGGTTTCCTCCGCATAGGAATAGGGAGTTACACCGTCCTTTGAAATTGCATTAATTTCTTTATTTGGCTCAAGGCGGTTATCCACTTGTTCAATGGCTTGTCTTTTACCAATGTCTCCAATTGTAATAACTCCGCCAACCTTTGTATTTCGCGATGAGTTACCTACACGGACAATGTAGTCACCTTTTTCAAGAATAAAGGATGCTGTCGGAGTATAGAAAGATGCCATATCTGTCAATTTGTAACGAAGCGTCAGCTGCTGTGATTCCTTCGGTGCCAATTCTTTTGTTTTGGCATAAGCAGCCAACTGCTGATACGGCTTTTCAAGCTTGCCGTCAGGTGCACTGTAATAAATTTGTACTACTTCTTTTCCGCTTACACTGCCTGTGTTTTTAACCGTTGCTTTTACTTCTACGTTTAAGTCTTTTACATTAACACTATCTGTATTGATTTCAAAATCAGTGTAAGAAAGGCCGAAGCCAAACTCGTATTTTGGAGTAATATTAAAAGTATCGAAGTAACGGTAGCCCACATAGATGTCATCATTATAAATTACTTGTGTCTTACCATTTTCGTCTTTTTCACTTGCACCAAAGTTTTTGGAACTTGCGTAATCCTCAAGAGTCTCTCCCCATGTTGTGCTGAGCTTACCGGAAGGATTAACTTTTCCGGTGAGCACATCGGCTACCGCGTTTCCACCCTCCTGGCCAGCCTGCGACATATAGACGACAGCACTAATTTTATCATTGATAAAACTTGTGTCCATGACGCCGCCAACATTCAGAATTACGATTACCTCGTTGAAATTTGCGGTAACTTTATCAATCATTTCCTGTTCATCATCTGTAAGGAAATAGTTGCCCTTTTCAGCGGTTAAGTCCGAATTCTCTCCGGAGATTCTGCCTATTACAACAACTGCTTTGCTGGAAGTACCCGCAGCTTTTTGAACAGCTTCTTCCGTCAAAGGCATTTCGGGGTTATAGTGGAAACCGCTGCCCCACATGCTTCCCCCGCCGTTATCTATCGGGTTGGCTTTGCACCAGGCTGTATATGTATCTGCCAACTCTTTATTTACTTTAACATTTGCGCTTTTAAGACCATCGAGCACATTGACTACATATTTGCAATTGACATTGCCTGAGCCAGTGCCTCCTTTAATTGTATCAATTTGTGTTCTGCCGAAAACAGCCACTGTATCTTCGGTTTGCAGTGGAAGAACCTGTCCGCTGTCTTTTAAAAGAACCATGCCCTGTGCCGCAGCTTTTCTTGAAAACGCGGCATTCTCTAACTCTCGTTGAGAAGGCGCTGACATAGCGGCTGCTTGAGCAAACGGAATCATGTTTATGGTCATCGTGATAGCCATAAACAGCGAGACGGCTTTTCTGAATAGTTTCATTTTCATAACCCCTCTTTTATTTCAATAATTTAACCCAAAACCCATTAATTTGCTACAGACAAAACTTCACCTCTTATATTCATGTAGTAATTATAAGCGCTTAAACGATTCCATTTTCCATTAAGCGGTGTATAAGTGAAAATGAATTCGTTGTGCGCGCAATTATACCATTAATTAATTCAATTAATCATAAAATTGAATTTATCATATTATTCAATTAATGTCAATATATTTAGTACAATATTCCAAAAATATTAAAATTTTGATTTACTATTTCCATAAAGCTCTAAAACCGTTATAATAGTTATGACTATATAGAATAAAATGTATAATTAGAATGTACAAGTGGACGTGGGGTTTTATCGTGCTGTGAACTTCACTTCGAGAGTTTTGCTCATGGCTATTATTTTATACGTATTAAAGGGGAGTTTATTATGAATGGGGATATAACAGATAAAAGCGTTAACCAGGAAAAAAGCCAGCAAATAAACCGTTCTTTGATAATGAATTTATTGCGTCAGGAAAAGATATGTTCCAGGGCAAATCTTGCCCATCTTTCCGGACTTAAGCAAGCTACTATTACCAACATCATTAATGAATTTATTGCATACGGACTTGTAGTTGAAACAGGTCTGATGAGCGGTAGTAAGGGCAGACGATCGATTGGACTGCGCCTGAACGACGAGCGATATAAAGTAATCGGAATTCGCATGACGCGGTTTTCATTTTATATTAGCCTTATCGGTCTTTGCGGAAAGATTTTTGGGATTACGAAATATGACATCGGTCATGAAGAAAACATTCAAGTTACCATTGCCAGGATACGCGCCGCGATACAGACAACACGCAATGAAAATAGCAGTTCGGAGATTCCTGCTATTGGCATGGCAATGCCCGGGCCTTATTATGGGGAAAAGGATCGGCTGCTGTTTGTAACGGAATTAGCCGGGTGGCAGAACTTCCCGATTAAAGAAGCTCTGACAGAAGGTTTAGATATTCCAATGTATATAATAAATGATGCGGATGCCAGTGCCTTTGCGCAGCTTTGGTACCGGGGAAAAGAACGTGAGATTAAAAACATGGTCTACGTTTTGGCGGGGCAGGGCATTGGCTGCGGCATGATTATGGACGGAAAAATTGTGCGTGGGCAATGTGGGCTCGCCGGAGAGCTTGGCCACAATACCATTAATTTTAACGGGCCAAAGTGTGCATGTGGGAACCGTGGCTGCCTTGAAAAATATTGTTCGCTTATTGTGCTTTATGAAAATATTCAAAAGAGGCTGCAAGCTGGAGAAAAGTCTATTTTAACCACAGCGCAACTGTCTTCTGAAAAAATATCGGAAGCGATACGAAGCAACGATACGGTAGCCCGTGAGGAATACGAAAAGATGTGCCAATTTTTGTCAATTGGTATTGTAAATTTGATTAATCAATTCAACCCCGGGCTCATTGTCATTGGGGACGAACTTGCTCAAATTGCGCCGGATTTACTTTTGTCGATTGTTCAGCAAAAAGTGAACCAAGTCATTAATCCGCTGATTTTGAATGATTTGACGATTGAAATCAATAGCTTGGAGGAAAGTCCATGTTTATTGGGTGCCGGAGCAATGGCGGCGCAGCAAGTGCTTTCTGATCCGACCAGACTAATGAACCAAAACAAATAGAAGGGGATAACCATGCTTGATCTTTTTTGCACACAATTTGATTTTATAAAACACATCATATATACTCATAAACAGGGGGATTGCCTGAAAATATTTTGGGGGCAATCGCTTTAAAAAGAAACGCAGAATGTTTAAAACCCATGATATTCCGCAAGATAAGATAGAAAAATATTTTGTATATAGGTATCTGGATGAAATGCCGCGGGAACGGCTGCGCAAAAAGTAAAAAGATTTCATTAAATGACAACAGAGGGGATTATTATGCAAGTACATAAAGGCAATAAAAAAACGGTTTTATTTTTAGCGCAATTCTCAATACTCCTAGCAATTGAAGCAATTTTACTTGTCACAAAAGCAGGAACGGGAACGATATTCCCGAGGCGTTTATCGGTGCAATCGCGGCGTATGCAGTTTGCCGCCCGCTTAAAAAATACGTGAAACAGCAATCGTAAAAGGAGTTTAATAAAAGACGGTTATGAAAATATTGATTACGGCAGGCGGAACCACAGAAAAAATCGATGATGTCAGAAAAATAACAAATATGGCTACCGGCAGGCTTGGAAGCTTAATTGCGGAGGAATTTGCCGCCCATGTAGAAGTGGAAAAAATCTTTTACGTGTGCGCACAGGACTCTATTGTTCCAGTTGCATCCTGTGTGGATATTATCAAAATCAGTAGTGTGGAAGATTTAAAAAATACACTCACGGAATTGTTGTCCAACCAAAAAATTGACGCTGTAATTCACACCATGGCGGTTAGTGATTATACGCTTAAAAGCCTGACTACCGCGGAGAATCTTGCTGTTGCCATAGCAAAAGACCTTTCCGAAAGTGACTGCCTGCAAGCAGGCGATTTAAATTCACTCACAAATACAATTACAACTTCCATTCTTAAAAGCGACGGCGGTATGGACAGCCACGGTAAAGTAAGCTCTAATTTTGATCATTTAATACTATCCATGAAAAGAACCCCAAAAGTTATCAGCTTAATTAAGCAATTACAGCCTTCTACCGTTTTAGTTGGCTTTAAACTGCTTGATGGTGTACCGGAACAAGAGCTCTTACGTGTCGGTTATGAATTACTTGTAAAAAACAATTGCGATTTTGTTCTGACAAATGATTTGCAAAAAATTCATGATAATAATCATGCAGGAATGCTTATTAAACCTAACAAATCTTTTGTACCCCTCAACACCAAGGCGGAAATTGCAACGGAAATTGTACAAAATGTGATTTCAAAGATAAGAAATGAGTGAAAGAATGAAAAATATTATTTTAGGCGTAACAGGAAGTATTGCTGCCTACAAAGCCGCCGATATTACAAACATGCTGACCAAAGACGGCTACAATGTGGATGTCATCATGACAAAAGGCGGCCTGGCGTTTATTACGCCGCTCACACTGCAAACATTATCGAAAAACAGAGTCTACACCGACGTTTTTCAGGAGGACTATCCAAGGGAGGTAAAACATATTTCCCTTTCAAAAAAAGCGGATTTACTGCTGATCGCTCCGGCAACCGCTGATATCATTGGCAAACTCGCAAACGGAATTGCCGACGATATGCTTACATCCGTTGTGCTTGCGGTTAAGAATATCCCGATGCTGATTGCTCCGGCTATGAACACAAAAATGTATGAGAACCCCATCGTACAGGATAATATCTCGAAACTTAAAAAATACGGGTTTGAGATTATTGAGCCTAAAGAGGCAATGCTTGCCTGTGGGGATTTAGGCAAGGGCGCTCTTGCTGATATTAATGAAATTGTTGAAATAGTTAAAACACATATTACCTCTGAATAATTCATACGGCATTTACCATCTGAGCAATATTAACAGTGATAACATAATAATCAAAAAATCTATTTTAATATCCCATCAAGAGAATTTGTTCTATGTTGTATTAAGTTAGCTGTGCTGCGAAAAGCTGCAGTGATATTTCTTGTGGTTCTGTGAATAATAAGGTTACGAAAAAACGGAAACAATATGCTTTTATTTCATTTTTGAACAGCACAGATGGTTCAAAAAATTAACTGACTATAAGAAATGTACAGTATAAAGTGAACATGGATGATTCGTGCGCTTTAAAACCAGCGAGCAAACAGCAGAGAGAGGTTTTATAAGGGATATGGATATAGAATCATATTACACGACTAAGCGCCGCAAGCGCGTCAAGCTAATATTTAACCCAACATCGGGGACAGCCAATGCTTCCCCCGTACAGTTAATGGATATAATCAAAGAGATGCAGGCGTGGAAGCTGATGCCGGAGGTTTTTTTACTGCAGCCGGACAGTGACCTTCCCGGTATGGTCAAAGACACGCTTGCGCAGGGGATTCATCTGTTTGTGGCCTGCGGCGGCGATGGTACGATTTCGGCGGTTGCAAAATCCATTGCGGGTCTACCCGCCACACTGGGTGTTATTCCGACCGGAAGCCAGAACAATATTGCGCTCTCTCTGCATATCCCGGTGGATATTCCTGCTGCTATCGCGATTTTGCGGACGGGCAGCCGCGTAAAAACGGATATCGGCTTGGTTACCTGTGGCGGTGTTCAAACGCCTTTTCTTGAGGTTTGTTCCGTGGGGCTGATGTCCTCCCTATTCCCGTCGGGCGACGATATTCAACATGGTCATCTGGAGAAAATCGGTGATTTTTTAGCAACGCTTGTCACCTCTGCCCCCTCCAAAATAAGGCTGGTATTGGAAGGAGGGCAGGAAATTAACCGAATGGGACACGTAGTGCTGATTTCAAACATGCCCTATGTTGGGCGCCACTATCAGGTTGGTGACGCGGCCGCATTTAAAGACGGTTTGCTGGATGTGCTGTTCTTTGCAGACCTGTCAAAAATCGATTTACTTGGCTGCGCTTTTAAAGGGACTAAAATATGTGATATGGAGGATGCCCGCATTCAGCATTTTCATGTGCGCAGGGTGGATGTTGACGCCCACCCCTCGATGCCGGTCATGGCGGATGGGATGGCCTTGAAAGAAGGCCCCGTTCATATTGAAATGCAGCACCGTGCGTTGGCGGTGATGATGCCGACTATGCAAAAGGTGATGCTGGGGCCGCAGAAGATTCCTGCGGAATAAGCCGATGAATACATTTAACAAAAAATCTTTGATGGACAACAAAATAATTAAAGGATGCGGCCGGGTGATTCATAAAATCCGCCGTATTCCGCCTGCTGTCTGGCTGATTATCCTCACGATACTGCTTGTTCTGTTCGTAAACTTCGTACCCTTTCACTTTTGGAGGATTGTTTGGCATGGCTTAAAGGCACACAGAGTGCTGGTTGGTATGCTGCTCATTTTTTGCTTGGTGGCTGTTTCATTGGTATGGTCTGCCGGTGAGCGCATTGACACCTGCGTGTTTTCGTTTTTTAACATGCGCGGGCGGCGTCCTCGCTGGCTTGATCGAACCATGCTGATTGTAACTGAGTTTGGCAACGGCATTGTAACTCTTGCAATCGCAGTAATTTTCTATTTTGCGGTGAATCACATTTTGGCTTACAAGTATATATTGGGAACTTTAACACTGTGGCTGACTGTTGAGTTTATGAAGCTTCTGATACGCCGCGCACGGCCTTATCTTACGTTGGAAGACGCACGCGTGGTTGGCAAGCCAACAAAAGGCAAGTCCTTTCCCAGCGGACATACCAGTCAGGCTTTTTTTACAGCAACAACGCTGACTCAGTATTTTACCGTTGGCATAATGATTGCGCTCCCGTTGTACCTTTTTGCCTTGATTGTTGGTATTACGCGTATGTACATGGGGATGCACTACCCGCGTGACGTGCTGGCCGGAGCAATCTTGGGAACCTTCTGGGGATTTATCGGAATGATTGTAACCAGCTATATATTTCATTGATCAATTTAAAAAACAATAAAAAAATAAGCAACACCAAATTTTGAAATGGCATTGCTTATTTTCACAAGCACTTATAAAATCGTTGTGCAAATCACTTGTGTGTAATAAAAAGTAAAACGGTTTACATTGCTCTTCCGGGAAACACAGCATCTACAATTCCGATTGCCAAAGCACCTAATATTGCACCCAAAATGGTTACGGTCATATTTGGAACTATAAATTGTGCTACATATAAAATAATTGCGGCAATAAAAAATCCTTTTATTCCTTTGCCGAATGGGGAAGCATCAACACCCATCAGCTTTTCCACCAAATAATCCAGCAGGGTGATTACCACCGCTGCTACTAAGAACGACCATAACCCTTTAATAGAAAAACCTGGGGTAAAGAATGATACGATTGCCAAAACAACTGCGGTGATGATTAATCTTCCCAGCCAAGATAAAAGACCTTTTCCAGATTCTTTTTCTCCATGTTCATCATGTGTCATAAATGACTCCCTCCAAAATATAAAAGTAAATTTTGTATGAACAAAGATAGTATTGTCAAAATACTTAAAAATATTATTAGCTGAACTGTAATTTTTTAATTGCGGTTCAGTGCTTTTTTTGGTGGTAAGCATAATTGGCCAATTCTGACAAAACGCGTTCGCGTGTTGCGTAAGATTCAAACTTTTTCATTCTGCACATTGAAGTTCGTGTGCCGGGGCAATATAGTGTTGGGTGAAGAACCGAAGACTTGAAAAATAATATTTAAAACAAAATTTCTACATGTTATAATGTCAGAGGAAATTCACATTAAACATGGGAGGCTGCCTATGAATGTCTTTGATATCATTGGGCCGGTTATGATTGGCCCGTCAAGTTCTCACACAGCGGGCGCGGTGCGCATCGGCAAAATTGCAGGGACGCTTTTAGGGAGCGCGCCTGTTTCTGCGCATATCCTGCTGCACGGTTCGTTTGCAAAAACCTACAAGGGTCACGGCACAGATAAGGCGCTGGTAGCGGGAATTATGGGTATGGAGCCCAGCGACACCCGCATCAGACAAAGCCTGCAGCTTGCAAAGGAACAGGGCCTTGAGGTCGTTTTTGAAAAGGCTGAGATTGAGGGCACACATCCCAATACGGCCATTATTGTACTGACGGACGCGCAGGGCCGCACCGTAACGGTACGGGGTGCTTCCGTTGGCGGCGGCAATATTGTAATCAGTGAAATAAACGGATTAAAAGTGGATATTACCGGGCAGCAGACCACTTTGCTGATTTTGCACAGGGATGTTCCCGGCGTTATCGCACATGTTACCAACTATATTGCAAGTCAGGGCGTCAATATCGGTAACTTTAAATTAAGCCGCACCCAAAGGGGCGAAACCGCACTGATGACCATTGAGGTTGACGGCGAATTCAGCAAGGAAAGCAACGAGGGGATTGAAAAGATGCCGGACGTGATTCAATCCATAATACTACAGCCCAACTAAAAAGAATTGGATTAACAAAAGGGCAAAGCACACTGGAAAGGCTTAGGTAATCATATGGGAATTTATTATTCCGTAGAAAATTTAGTTGAGACGGCATTAAAGGAAAATAAAAAAATATCACAGATTGTATTGGAGGAGCAGGCGCAGGAATTACAGAAAACGGAAGCAGAAGTGTACGACACGATGCGTGAAAGTTTTATTGTAATGCAGCAGTCCGTCACCGAGGGAACCAATCGTGATATGCGCTCCAATAGCGGCCTGACAGGCGGCAATGCCTATAAAATAAAATGCGCGGTGGACAGCGGTAAAAATCTTTGCGGAAAGGTTTTTGGGAATGCTTTGGTTCGTGCGCTCGCGGTTTCAGAAAGCAATGCCTGTATGGGCAGAATCGTAGCGGCACCGACCGCCGGCTCTTGCGGCATTATTCCCGCCGCATTACTTACGGTTATGGAGGATCGGGGTATAAGCGAGCATGACGTTGTGATGGCACTGTTCACTGCCTCCGCAATGGGCATGGTTATTGCCAACAACGCCAGTATTTCCGGCGCGGAGGGCGGGTGTCAGGCCGAATGCGGAAGCGCGTCCGCCATGGCTGCCGCTGCGCTGACCGAATTGGCCGGCGGAACACCGCAGATGGCGGCGCACGCGTGCGCAATTGCGCTCCAAAATATTTTGGGGCTGGTATGCGACCCGGTAGCGGGTTTGGTTGAGGTTCCGTGCGTCAATCGCAACGCGATGGGGGTTGCCAACGCCTTTGTGGGCGCGGAGCTTGCACTCGCGGGCATCGAGAGCGTTATCCCCGCCGATGAAGTTATCGTTGCGATGAAGCGTGTGGGTGACGCAATGGCAAACAGCTTAAAAGAAACTTCCGAGGGCGGGCTTGCCGCCACACCAACCGGGAAGCGTCTTAAAAAACAGATTTTCGGCGAACAATAGTATCCTTTTTAATAATACGCCTGTAATTCGGGCATACAGCAGGAGCTGTTCAGCGGGATTAATTCCCACCGAACAGCTCCTGTGCGTAATGCACTGCACCCATTGCGTCTTTTGAATAAGAATCAGCGTGAATTTGCTCGGCGTATTCCGGCGTTAGGACCGCACCGCCGACCATCACCTTGCAGCCCGGTACCTTTTCGTGCAGCTGCCGGATTGTTTCTTCCATATTGGCAACCGTGGTTGTCATCAGCGCGCTCAGCCCGACCAGCTTTACGCCGCCTTTCTTCGCGGCCTCCACCACTTTTTCGGGGGGGACGTCTTTACCTAAATCAATTAGGTCATAGCTGTAATTCTCAAGAAGTACTTTTACAATATTTTTGCCGATATCGTGTACATCACCTTTAACGGTAGCCAAAATAATTTTCTCTTTTTTAATTTGTTCGCCCTTGCTGAGCATTTGACTCCGTATCACCTCAAATGCCGATTTAGCAGCCTCTGCGCTCATTAAAAGCTGCGGCAAAAACAATACTCCCTGTTCAAAATCCTTTCCCACTTTATCCAGTGCCGGAATCATCTGTGTATTAATGATGTCCAGAGGCTTTTCGGTTGCGAGCAGTTTTTCGGCTGTTATACGCGCACTCTCTTTTAACCCTTTGACGACTGCATCGTTCAGTGTCAGCTCACCCACCGGAGCGGCTTGCGCTTTCTGCCCCGCATATCTGCCAATATAATCCATACATTTTTCATCACTGCCGCTTAATGCGCAGTACGCAAAGTACGCATCCATCATCGCATCGGAATTGGGGTTAACAATAGCCGCGCTCAGACCGTTTTGCAGCGCCATGGTGAAAAACGCCGCGTTGATATGCTCCCGCTGTGGCAGGCCAAATGAAATATTTGATACACCGAGTGAGGTGTGTACGCCCAGATTTTCGCGAATCAGCCGCAGTGCTTTCAGCGTTACCGCCGCGTTTTCCTGGCCCGCGCTGATGGTCATGGCCAGCGTGTCTACAATAATATCTTTTTTATCGATTCCGTACTCCGCTGCTGTTTTTACAATTTTTTCAGCGATTGAAAGTCTGCCCTCGGCTGTGGGCGGAATGCCGTCTTCGTCAAGTGTCAGTGCAATGACCGCTCCGCCGTATTTTTTGACGAGCGGAAAAATACTTTCCATCGATTCTGCCTTGCCATTTACCGAGTTAATCAGCGGCTTGCCGTTGTAAATCCGCATTGCGGCCTCCATTGCCAATGTATCGGAGGTGTCAATTTGCAACGGCAGGTCGACCACGCTTTGAATTTCGCTGACTGCGCGCCGCAGCATGACGGTCTCATCAATTTCCGGCAGGCCTACGTTCACATCGAGAATATGCGCACCGTTTTGCTGCTGGGTAATCCCCTCCCGCAAAAGGTAATCCATATCGCTGTCGCGCAGCGCCTGCTTTAATCTTGATTTTCCCGTGGGATTGATGCGCTCGCCGATTAAAATCGGCTTTTCGCCGAATACGGCGGTTTTTGCAAAGGAAGATACAACGGTAAGATTTTTCTTTTTTATCCCCAACGGCTTGATGCTTTTACACCGCTTTGTCATTGCACCAATATGCTCCGGTGTTGTACCGCAGCAGCCGCCGATAATCCACGCGCCGCCCTGTGCGATTTCTTCCATGGCTGCGGAAAAGGCGTCGGGTTTTACATCAAATACTGTTTTGCCTTCGGTGCTGTGCGGCAGTCCTGCATTGGGGTTCATAATAATGGGAATGGAGCAGCAGCTTGTCAGCTGTGGAAGCAGGCGCTTCATTTGCTCCGGGCCAAAGCCGCAGTTAAGCCCCAGTGCGTCTGCACCCAGACCCTCCAACAGCGCAACGGCGGCGGGAATATCGCCTCCGGTCAGCAGCTTTCCTTTTTCATCCACAATCACGGTGACAAAAACGGGCAGTTTCGTGTTCTGTTTTGCGGCCAAAACAGCCGCCTTGCACTCATAAGTATCGCTCATGGTCTCAATCAAAATCAAATCCGCGCCGGCTTTTTCCCCGGCACAGGCCGCTTCTGAAAAGACGGCGTAAGCCTCTTCAAACCCGAGGTCACCCAGCGGCTTCATCAATTTTCCCGTTGGCCCGATATCCATGGCAACCAGCGAAGTGCCGGCCGCTTTTTTTGCAAGATTCACTCCGGCGGTGACGATTTCCTCCACACTGTGGCCGCTCCCACGCAGTTTGATTGCATTTGCGCCAAAGGTGTTTGTCTTGATGATGTCCGCACCGGCTACATAATATTGGTTGTGGATTTCAGCAATTACATCCGGGCGCGTCAGGTTCCAAAGCTCGGGCAATTCCCCCGCCGCAAGGCCGTTCTGCTGCAGAACAGTACCCATTCCGCCATCAAAAAAGAGAAGTCGCTTCCCTAAATCCTCTAATATCCTCATATTATCAACCCTTTCTAAAAGGACAGTTTAATGACTGACACTCCATGCACTTTGCAATATGGCAACTCGTTTTTTGACTTGTCAGACCAATAACAGCAGTGACGGATTTTGACGGAGCAAGCATGAAGCCATCCGTCATGGTCAGCCCGATTTTCTTTTGGCAGTCAAGTATACCCAAAATATTACGTTGATACCGAATCGGGAAATCTCCGTATCCGGGACTGTAACGCGGCCTTAAAAAAAGCCCACGCTGTGCTGCTTCCGCGGAGAAATCCTGCTCACAGTTGTCGCAGTAGCTTTCGATTAGAACGGCTGCACACGCCTGCATCACCACGGCACGGCTCATATCCGTTTTTGAGGTGCGCTCCAAAAGAAAATCCGCCTGCGTGCCGAGTGTTGCGGCGAACAAAACAGCTTCTTTGCAGCCGCTGAGGTGCCGTGCCAAATCCGCACTTTCAATCTTCAGGGTTCCGAGCCACACCGCTCCGTCCTTGAAATTTACGTCAAAAATACGACTGAGGCCGCGCGGGGAAACCGCCCGACTTAATTCCTCAATACAGGAATCGATGCTTTTAAGAACTTGCTTATCCCCCGGGCTGCCTCGGTAACCAAGGTAGCGGAGGACTTCATTTATATCAGTCATTGTATCACCGTATTATTTCCGAAAGATTATCCATAATTTTACCCGCGATATCCGGTTTATTCATGGTGTAAATATGAACCGCATTTACCCCATTTGAAATTAGGTCGATAATCTGCTCCGTCGCATACGCGATGCCGGCCTGTTTCATCGCCAGCGGCTTGTCGGCGAATTTGTCCACAATCGCCTTAAAGCGAGGCGGCAGCGCGGTGCCGGAAAGCGCGCAGATGTGTTTGATTTGCTTGCTGTTAGTTACCGGCATGATACCGGCCACAACCGGTGTATCAATTCCCTTTGCCAAAATACGGTATAAAAAATTATAGAGGATGTTGTTATCAAAAAACATCTGCGTGGTTAGAAAATCACAGCCACTGTCGACCTTTTGCTTTAAATAGTCGATATCCTGCGCCTTGTGTGCGCATTCCACGTGACCCTCCGGGTAGCAGGCCGCCCCGATGCAGAAATCGCCATGAGTTTTGATTTCGCGCACCAGTTCACTGGCGTAGTGGTATTGTTGTGGCGACGGGAAACTGGAATCCTGCGGGATATCCCCCCGCAGTGCCAGAATGTTTTCAACATGGTTTTCCTTTAGTTGTGAAAGAATATCCGCAACATCCTGCTTTGTTGAGGAAACGCAGGTTAAATGAGCCAGCGCCGTAACCCCATGTTTTTGGATATCTGCGGCAATCCGTACGGTGTTTTTGGAGGTGCCGCCGCCCGCACCGTAGGTGACGCTCATAAAATCGGGATTCAGCGCTGTTACATCGCGCACAACCTCCTGTACCCGGTCAATATCCCCATCCAACTTTGGCGGGAACAGCTCGCAGGAAACGGTTACCTTTCCACTGCTTAAAATCTCGCTGATTTTCATAATTCTTTATCCTTTCCTACTTTAAGCTTCGCATTCTCACGGATTTTAATACAGAGCGGTTGGGCCGCTGATTTGACCGCTGTACTACTTTCTTCGTAATGGTATCCTCACTCAAATTTAACGTGGCGTAAAATAAAAACCTCGTCTTCCAAAAGCGTGGTGCTTTTATGAAGACGAGGTTCGAAAATCCCGTGTTACCACTTCAAATTCGTCTATTTCTTGCGGAAACAGACCTCTAAAAGTATTACAATGCCAATCATTGCCTATACTCGCTTTCTATAACGGGAAATCCCGTCGCAGCCTAAATTGAAAAATACAACCTCGGTGCGCCACTCAAGAGCCATTTTCATCCAGCTTCCCGCCTGCTTCCTTTCAGCACGGGATAAACCCGCAGAAGCCTCTCTGTGTGCATTTGGATAGACTACTTTCTCTGTCATTGTGTTATTATTTTAATGTATTTGTAAGAGTTTATCACAAAAAAAGGTTCGTGTCAATCTGCTTGCCTGCTCCTGTAAAAGGTATTTATTACATGGTCACGATTACCCGTTTACTCATCCAAAATGTTCCTTTTTTACTAATTGAAGATATAATAAATCAAGCAAATGTTCGTGTTGTGATGCTTTTTAGCGATTTAAATAGGAAATAAAACCAGATTGATTATTATTTAACAATTAGCCCTTGACTATGTGGAAATTAAAGTATAATATTATGCCATAAAAAGTATATTTTTTAACAATCATGAACGAAAAGGGGAAAAAATAATTGAATATGTTTGATTTAACAGGAAAAGTTGCCGTCGTTACCGGTGCATCCAGCGGTTTAGGAGCGGATGCGGCGAGAGCTTATGCTGCACAAGGTGCAAACGTTGCACTTCTAGCGAGAAGAAAAGAAAAGCTTGATAAAGTTGTAAAAGAAATTGAAGCTACCGGAAGAAAAGCAATCGCGGTACAGTGCGACGTTTCTGATGAGGAAAACGTTAAGCGCGCGGTTGAAGAGGTTATAGCTCATTTTGGCAAGATTGATATTCTGCTTAACAATGCCGGCGTCGCATTCCCGGGTTCAGTAGAAAACATGACGGTTGAGCAATGGGACAGTGCAATGAATATTAACGTAAAAGGTATCTTCTTAATGTGTAAATATATTGTTCCTCAAATGAGGGAGCACAAGTATGGAAAGATTGTCAATGTTGCTTCCGTCAATGCAACATTGGGCGATAAGCCCGCACCGCTTGTTCGCCACGCATATAATGCGTCTAAAAGCGCCGTGCTAGGCTTGACCATTGGTATGGCAGCTAACTTAACGCAGTACAACATCACGGTTAACGCGGTGTGCCCCGGTCTTTTTGAGACCGAGATGACCACGGACATTTTGTTTAAAGAAGAGCATTTCATGCAGATGTATAACGCTCTTTGTCCGGCTTCCAGACCGGGGCGCAAGGGCGAGTTGAATGGCCCGATTCTTTTCTTATCCTCCGATGCCTCCAGCTACACCACCGCACAGGCGATTTATGTTGACGGCGGTTTTTCTGCGGTTTAAGTTTTCACTGGTTATAATGCAGAACTTTTATGTTCTTCGCAATAACGCAATCTGCATTTAAACTAACCCAAACAATACATAAAGAAGGACAACGTGTAAAACACGTTGTCCTTCTTTTTATGCAATTTTAACGCAACTATCCTTTAAAATTAAGTTAAAAATCAATGCGAAATATTTTCATGGGAATTTACAGCTTTTTTCTAAGCATGGAAAAATCAAAAAAATCGGTATAGAACTCAAGTGAACGCAAAAGCGGCCGGTTTGGCTTTCCGTAGCCGACCTCATCAAGCAGAATAAGCGCTTCGCCGGGTCTAAGGTTAAGCTTGCCGCGTATGTATTCATCCGCATTGGTTGCGGTCACCTTGGTAATGTCCGTTGTAACCATCACACCGCAGTAATTTTCAAGAATATCAAAAATGGGCAGGCTCCAGTCGATGGTTTTGTAATTTATTTCTTTAAATAAATCCATGGATAAATAGTCGAAGGAATAAATCACAGGGATTGTACCTGCCAGAATGCGCTTTTCGCATACAATCAATTCGGCGCCGAGGTCAACATCCAGCTTACCGGCAAGATCTTCGTTCGCGATTTCCCGCCGCAAACTGATACTGTCGGTGCAGGGGCGATAACCGGAGTTGACAATCAATTCGTTGTATTCCAGTTTTAAGTCCAGCCGGTTGGTAAGATTGACGATACTGCGGTTGATTACGGTGCCGACACCGCGGGTTCGCTCAATAAAGCCCTCGCGCTCAAGATCGGAAAGCGCATCGCGGATTACGGTGCGGCTCACGCCGAGCTGTTCGGAAAGTTCAATTTCCGCAGGAAGCTTTTCGGCATTTTCAAAAATGCCGCCCTTCAGTTCTTTTATCAGCAGCAGGCTTACCTGTGTGGACATTAGATTACGGCTTAAATTAGACAATGGATGTTCTCCAGTCATATGGTTGGCCTCCTATGTTTGGACGCAAAAAATATATAATGCAAAATTTTTGCTAGGTTGCTAGAAAACAGGAAATTATTATGCAAAAGTAATAATTCCACAATGATAAACATGTACAAAGCGATTCAATCAATCTGCGTAAAATGTATTCTTTAGATTATACTTGAAATTGCAGAAAAAGACAAGGCGGTTTTTAGCTTGCTCAAACGAAATGCTGACAAAGTAATACTAACAATTAAAATATTTGTCTTTGTAACAAAAAAAGTCCAATGTAAAGGCAGTTTTGTACAAGGAGTGGCTTACGTGTGAAGGCTTTCGTATTGCGAATCTCGAAAGTCGAATTTTGCAATTAAGTAATACATTTTTATCCATTGTAGTGCAATTTAAACTAAAATTAGCATGTTGTAACATTTTTTTTAAGAAATCTTACGTTTTTCCATTGACATTTATAGTGCGAGTTTGCTATACTTGCTTCAATATTTATTAGTAATACTAATCGTTACGCCAACTGATTTTGTTTGTGAATAGAAAAGCAGCTAATGGAATAGACTTCTTACATTTTCAGCAGATAGACACCCTGTTTTTACTTTTTTTCCAGAAGAAGCATGAAACGAAGCGAGGGCTTCCAACATGTTTACTATATTTTATTATTAGGGAGGAAAGGTTTTATGAAGAAGAAAGTCTTAGCAATGTTGCTCGCAGCAGGAATGACTTTGTCTATGTGTGCATGCTCGGGAGGAAGCACACCGGCTGCAACCACATCCGGCGGTAAAACAGCAACGGCTGTTGCTCACAAGGCGATTCCAACGGACAAAATCAAGGTTGGTTTCCTTTATATCGGTGTCATTGGGGACGAGGGTTACACTTATCAGCATGACCAAGGCAGACTGGAGCTTGAAAAAGAGCTTGGCGTTAAAACAATGTATCTTGAAAACGTACCGGAGACCAGCGACTGTGAAAAATCCATACGCGATTTGATTGACCAGGGCTGTAACGTTATTTATGCTACTAGTTTTGGCCACATGCAGTGGATTGACAATGTTGCCAAAGAATATCCGGACGTTTACTTCGGGCACGCAACCGGTTACATGACAGAAAGCAACATGTCCAACTATATGGGCAGAATATATGAGCCAAGATATCTTTCCGGAATCGTAGCCGGCATGGCCAGTAAAAACGGCAAGCTGGGTTATGTTGCCGCTATGCCTACCGCCGAGGTTATCCGTGGTATCAATGCGTTTACACTGGGCGTTCGCTCCGTAAAACCGACTGCAACGGTTGAAGTCAAGTGGATTAACTCCTGGTATGACCCGTCACTTGAAAAATCTGCTGCAGTTGAACTTTTAAACAATGGCTGTGATGTACTGGCTCAGCACTGCGATACAACGGCTCCGCAGGTTGCCGCACAGGAAAAGGGCGCTTTTGCCGTTGGCTACAATGCCTCCACGCTCAGCGCAGCATCAAAGGCGTACCTTACCGCTCCTCTGTTCCATTGGGGCCATTACTATGTGGAAGATGTCAAGAACATAATCGACGGAAAATGGACATCCCAGTCCTATTGGAAAGGCTTAAAGGATGGCATGGTTTCTCTTGATAAACTTTCTGACAACTGCCCGGCCGGTGCTCAGCAAAAGGTCGACGAGGCAACAAAGAAAATTGAGGATGGTTCTTTATTTGTATTCTCCGGTGAAATTAAAGACAATACCGGCGCCGTAAAGGTAAAAGCAGGCGAAAAGATGGCTGACGCAGACATGCTCGCGTTTAACTGGTTTGTTGATGGCGTTATTGGAACAATTCCAAAAAGTTGACGGATTTGAAGAAATGATGTTTTACAGCACAAGGGTCAACACACGGTTAATGCCCTTGTGCTGTACTAATATGATGCGTTTTGGAATGGGTAAAGCTTTTTTCAAAAGCATATTCCAAAGCTGGAACACCCCGGTGGACCTGCATAATATAACGGGAGGTAAGTATGGAAGACACAGCTTATGTACAGCTTAAGGGCATTACAAAAACTTTTGGATCCGTGATTGCCAACAACGGTATTAATCTTGATATAAAAAAGGGAGAAATCCATGCGCTGCTCGGTGAAAATGGTTCCGGCAAAAGTACCCTGATGAACATCCTTTCGGGAATTTACTCCCCTGATAAGGGCAGCATTATCATCGGCGGCAAGGAACAGGTGTTCGCTTCCCCGAGCGACTCCATCGCGGCTGGTATCGGTATGGTGTACCAGCACTTCAAACTGGTTGATGTGTTCAGTGCAAAAGAAAATATCATAGCCGGCCGAAAAGGTTCTTTTGTTATCAACAACAAGGAAATGACGCAAAAAATCAACACAATCGCTGAAAAATACGGTCTTGCAATTAACCCGGATAAAAAGGTGTACAACATGTCCGTGAGCGAAAAGCAAACCGTCGAAATTTTGAAAGTATTGTACCGCGGTGCCAATGTGCTTATTTTGGATGAGCCAACTGCCGTACTTACGCCCCAAGAAACCAAAATACTGTTTGATATTATTCGCAACATGAGGCGTGAAGGATGCGCCGTCATCATTATTACGCATAAACTCAACGAAGTGTTGGAAATTAGTGACCGTGTTACGATTCTAAGAAAAGGCCATAGTATTGAAACACTGATAACGGCTGAATCAGACACACGCAAACTGACGGAAGCCATGGTTGGCAAGCCGATTTCACTCAGCATTGACCGTCCAAAAGTGGACGAAAGCATAGTTCACCCTATCTTTGAGGTGGAAAATTTGACTGTGCTCAACGGGGAACAGGGTAAGGCGGTAGACGATATTTCATTCACCTTGAACTCAGGTGAAATTTTGGGTGCTGCCGGAATCGCCGGAAGTGGCCAGAAAGAGCTTTGCGAAGCTATCTATGGGATGGTTCGCATTCAGAGCGGAAAAATTATTTTTAATGGTAACGATATTGTAGGCTTAAAGCCGAAGGATATTATTAAAAAGGGAATAAGCATGAGTTTCGTACCAGAGGACAGATTGGGTATGGGACTGGTTGCCGGCATGGATATTGTGGACAATGTGTTGCTCAAATCCTATCAGAATAGGCGCGGCATGTTCATTGACCGAAAAACGGGATACAAAAAAGCGGAAGAAATAATTGAAAAATATTCAATTGATACCCCGGGTCCCTCGCAAATCGTGAAACGTCTTTCCGGCGGTAACATTCAAAAGGTGCTGCTAGGCCGCGAAATTGATACAAACCCCCAGGTTCTGATTACGGCATACCCTGTGCGCGGCCTTGATATAGGTGCGTCTTACAATATTTATGATGTGCTGAACGAGGAAAAAAAGAAGGGCGTCGGTGTGTTGTTTATTGGTGAAGATCTTGACGTTCTGCTGGAGCTCTGTGACAGAATCATGGTGATTCACGATGGCAAGATTATGGGGATTGTTGAGGCGGATAAGGTTACGAAGGAAGAAATTGGGCTGATGATGCTCGGCCGCAAAACAACTGAACAGGAGGAACCTAAAAAATGATAAAAATTGTTAAAAAGAAGGAAAGCTCCTCCCTGCAGTCCACAATGCTGCGCGTGGGTTCCGTTCTGATTGCATTGGCTGCCGCCGCTGCTTTTATCGCAATACTGGGATATAATCCATTTATGGTTTATCAAAATATTGTCGTTGGTTCAATCGGTTCCCATTACCGGTTTCAAGAGACTGTCAACAAGACCATTCCCCTGGTGGTGCTCTCGCTCGGTATTGCTATCTCCTTTAAAATGAAATTTACCAACATTGGTGCGGAAGGTCAGTTCTACCTCGGAGCTATGGCAGCCACCATGATTGCGCTGAATTTTCCAAATTGGCCTATTTACATATTGATTCCGGCAATGATGCTGGGTTCAATTATCGCGGGCGGCATTTGGTGCCTGTTCCCTGCCGTACTTAAGTCCAAATTTGGAACCAGCGAAACACTGGTTACTTTGATGATGAACTATGTCGCAGTAAAATGGGTTTCCTACTTACAGTATGGCCCATGGAAGGACCCGAACGCAAAGGGATTCCCAAGAATTGCAAAATTCTCAGTCAATGCGGTGCTGCCAAAAGTTTTTGGGATTCATATTGGCTGGATTATTGCCCTTGTACTCGTCGTTATTATTTATATTATAATGAGTAAATCAAAACTAGGGTATGAAATCTCGGTGCTCGGCGAAAACGAAAACACCGCAAAATACGCCGGAATGAATACGATGAAGATTCTGTTTATCTCCGTACTTATCAGCGGCGGCCTTTGCGGACTGGCCGGTATGATTCAGGCTTCCGCAATAGAAGGTTCCCTCACAGACCAGCTTTCCGGCGGTCTCGGTTTTACCGCCATCATCACGGCTTGGCTTGCCAGCCTGAGTGCTCCCGCTATTCTGGTCGTTTCTTTCTTCTTTGCGATTCTGCTTCAAGGCAGCACATATATACAGAGTTCGATGCAGATTCCAAGCGCTGTGGCACAGATTTTGCAGGGTATCATTATCTTCTTTGTGCTGGCGAGCGAGTTCTTTACACAATACAAATTTGTTATTGCGCACAGAGCGAATAAGGAGGCGGGGAAACAATGAATTTTTTGGATTCTACCGGTTTGTTTTTACAAACATCACTCCAAATGGGTACACCATTGCTTTTTGGCACGGTGGGTGGCATTCTTTGCGAGAAAGTGGGAAACCTAAATCTTGGAATTGAGGGAATGATGCTGCTTGGTGCTGTAACGGGTTTTATGACTGCCCTTAAAACAGGCAACCCCGTGCTTGCCGTACTTGCGGCGGGCTTCGCAGGCTTGTTGGGCGCATTGATCTACGCCATTATTACGGTCACGTTTAAAGGGAATCAAACAGTTACCGGTCTGGCACTCACTATTTTTGGCACGGGTGTCTCCAGCTTTCTGGGACAGAGCCTTGCGGGTATTTCCCTTCCGGAAAACGTCATAAGCGCACTCGGCACCAAAGAAGTCCCTGTTCTTAAAGATCTTCCTGTCATTGGGAACGCGCTTTTTAAACAGAGTATTTATGTGCATATTGCGTTAATCCTTGCCATATTGGTGTATTATTATTTCAAAAAAACAAGAATTGGACTGAGCGTCCGTATTGTGGGCGAGAATCCGTCAGCAGCCGATGCTTCCGGTGTAAACACCACCCTTTACAAGTACATTCATATTCTCGTTGGCGGTTTTTTCTGTGGCATGGGCGGTGCTTATCTATCCCTTGTATTTGTACCCAGATGGCAGGACAATATCACTGCCGGTAACGGCTGGATTGCGGTTGCCCTCATCATCTTCTCAACATGGAACCCTGCTAAGGCCATTTTTGGCGCTTATCTGTTTGGCGCTCTGCGAGGGATTGGCTTTAAGCTTCAGAATGTTCAAATCTTCGGAAGCTTTGTGATTTCATCGCAGCTTTTGGATATGATTCCCTATATCATGACCATTGCTGTGCTGGTGTTTACCACTATGCGGAAGAAGAAGGAAAATCAGGCTCCGGCATGGTTGTCCCTCCCCTATTTTCGTGAAAACAGATAACCGATTCAGATTTATATTGTATTCAGTGGGATTGCCCTGAAAATTGCCATAAAAATCCCTCCTGTAACAGATGTTAAAACATGCTGAGAAGGAGGGATTTTTAGAATACACAGCAGGTCAAAGCTTTTCCAAATTTACGAAAATGACGTCTTTCAGTCCTTTTATCAGCAGCAGGTTCACCAGCTCAGACATTGGCTTACTGCTTAAGTTAGATGACTGATGCTCTCCGGTTATATGCTTGGCCTCCTGTGTCCGACTCAAAACAATATATAAAAATATAAAAAAATTATGCAAAATTTATCTTGCAAGGCTGTGTGAAATAAGCTATTATTAGGTTAAAGCAATAGTATGACTAATAATAAACTTGTACAAAATTGTTGATATGAATGTCCGATTAAAGGTGTTCTTTAAGTAATCTTGAAATTGCACAAAAAGACAAGGCGGTTTTGCCGCTTGCCATATTTTGAGTTTTCCGACCGAAAGGATGAGAATTATGAAAAAGAATCCATTTGTTCTCAGGGGAAATCTTATTTATTCCGTGGATAAATCCACACTCGTTTCTATCCCGCATGGGTACCTGGTGTGCGAAGATGGGTGCTGTACCGGCGCTTTTGAACAGCTTCCGGAAAAATTCGTCTCAATTCCTGTGACGGATTACGGGGAGAAACTCATCATCCCCGGATTGGTGGATTTACACCTGCACGCACCGCAGTTCACTTTTGCCGGAATGGGAATGGATATGGAGCTCCTCCCTTGGCTTAATACCTATGTGTTTCCCGAGGAGGCAAAATATGCCGACTTGACGTATGCGGAGAAGCGCTACACCCGTTTTGCCAAAGCACTTTCATCCAGCGCAACTACGCGTGCCGTCATTTTTTCCACACTGCATGTGCCGGCGACCAACCTGTTAATGCGTATCATGGATAAAACCGGGATTAAAGCCATGATTGGCAAGGTAAACATGGACCGGAACAGTCCGGACAATTTGCGTGAAACAACCGACCAGTCATATGCCGACACGGAAAAATGGATTTTGGAATGTGCCGACCAATATAAAAACATTAAGCCAATTTTAACGCCTCGGTTTATTCCATCGTGTACAAACGAGCTAATGGAGAAACTTAGTGTTTTACAGAAAAAATATCACTTGCCGGTGCAATCTCACCTTTCCGAAAATAATTCGGAAGTTGACTGGGTAAAGGAATTGCACCCCGAAAGCACCTGCTACGGCGACGCATACGACCGCTATGGAATGTTTGGCGGCGAATGCCCCACAATCATGGCGCATTGTGTACACTGTACCGAGACGGAGATAGACTTGATGCAGAAGCGCGGCGTTTACATTGCCCACTGCCCTACGTCTAACATGGATCTTTCCAGCGGTGCGGCTCCCATGAGAACCTACCTTGACAGGGGAATGAATATCGGCCTTGGCACGGATGTGGCGGGCGGCTTTTCAATTTCGATATTCCGCCAGATGAGCGATGCCGTGCAGGCCTCTAAGCTTCGCTGGGCTTTAAAGGACAAATCACTGAAAAGCCTTACAATTCCGGAGGTGTTCTTCATGGGAACCAAGGGCGGAGGTTCTTTCTTGGGCAAGGTTGGCAGTTTTGAACCCGGCTACGAGTTAGACGCCTTGGTACTGGATGATGAAAACCTTGGAGGAGCGGAGGATTTAAGTGTGGAGCAGCGCCTTGAACGCTTGATTTACCTCAGCGACGACTACAATATAAAAGCAAAATATATTGCGGGGGAAAAAGTAATGCATAGTGCATAATGCGGCAGTCCCTCGGAGCTAAATCCGCACCCCTTGCAAAAAACAAATTACCGTGTACAGATAAGGAGGAAGCTATTTATGGGAATCGGAAAAAGCATTAATCGCGTTGACGCTTGCGAAAAGGTAACCGGCGGTGCGAAATATATGGATGACTTGGTTGAATCCAACGCACTGGTTGCAAAGGTTTTACACAGCACAATTGCGAATGGTCTGGTAAAAAGCATGGATTGTTCCGAAGCGGAAAAAGTTCCGGGAGTCGTTAAAATCATTACCTGTTTTGATGTTCCCGATATTCAGTTCCCGACCCCGGGGCACCCGTGGTCGGTTGAAAAAGCACATCAGGACGTTGCAGACCGCAAACTGCTAAACCAGCGTGTCAGAATATACGGTGACGATATCGCCGCCGTCGTTGCAGAGAATGAAATTTCCGCAGCGCGCGCCTTACGGCTGATAAAGGTGGAGTATGAGGAATACCCTGTACTGCTTACGACTCAGGCCGCGATGAGTGAGGGCGCACCCACGATTCATGAGGAACATCCCGATAATATTTTGGCACACAGTAACTTTGAAGTCGGGGATTATGAGGAAGCCATCAAAGAGCCCGGTCTGAAGTATTTTGAGGGAGAATATGAAACACAAGTCGTACAGCACTGCCACATTGAGCCGGCCGGTTCCTACGCTTACATGGAAAGCGGCAGGATTGTTGTGGTTTCTTCCACACAGATTCCGCACATTGTCCGCCGCGTTATCGGGCAGGCAATGGGTATTTCATGGGGCAAAATCAGAGTGATTAAGCCGTATGTCGGCGGCGGCTTTGGTAATAAGCAGGAAGTTCTTTACGAACCCTTGAATGCGTATTTGTGTTCAAAGGTCGGCGGGCGTCTTGTGAAATTGGAGCTGAGCAGGGAAGAAGTTTTCAATTGCACCCGTGTACGCCACTCCATTAGATTTAAATTACAAACCTATGTGCGTCCGAACGGGCGGCTGGTTGCACGCAGGCTTTTCGCCTACTCCAATCAGGGCGGCTACGCCTCCCATGGCCACGCAATTGTCGCCAATTCCGTGAACGGATATCGCCACACTTATCAGGACGAGAAGGCGCTCAAAGCAGACGCATACACGATATACACCAATACTTCCTCCGGCGGTGCAATGCGTGGCTACGGTATTCCGCAAATTAGCTTTGCCTGCGAATCCCATATGGACGATATTGCAAGGGGACTTGGAATTGACCCGATTGCGATGCGTGAGCAAAACCGGATGCAGCTTGGTTACAAGGATCCATTCACCGGGATTACCTGCTATTCCAATGGGCTTGGCGAGTGCATACAAAAGGGCAGGGACTTTATTCACTGGGATGAAAAGCGAGAGGAATACAAGAACCAGACCGGGCCGATACGCCGCGGCGTGGGCATGTCAATCTTTAGCTATAAAACAGGTGTGTACCCGATTGCGCTGGAAACCGCAAGTGCCCGCCTCATCTTAAATCAGGACGGCACAGCGCAGCTTCAGATGGGCGCTACGGAAATCGGCCAGGGTGCCGACACCGTTTTCACCCAGATGGCTGCCGAAACAGTCGGATTTAACAATGAAGATATTCATATTGTAACAACCCAAGATACGGACGTTGCTCCGTTTGACACCGCAGCGTACGCTTCCCGCCAGACTTATGTGAGCGGCATGGCAATTAAGAAAACTGCGGGGATATTTAAATCCAAAATACTCGATTATGCAAATTACCTGTTGAAATTACCTGTTGAAACCATGGATATCCGTGAGAGCAGCATAGTTGATAAGGAAACCGGGAAATTCCTGATTTCCATGAATGATTTGGCAATGGAGGCTTTTTACGGTATCGACTACTGTGTACACATCACAGCGGAAGCAACAAACCAGTGCAAGGACAATACCTTTTCCTTTGGCGCTTGTTTTGCAGAAGTGGAAGTTGATGTGCCACTGGGCAAAATCAAGGTGCTGAATGTAATTAACGTGCATGACAGCGGCATTCTTATCAATCCGAAGCTTGCCGAAGCACAGGTGCACGGCGGCATGAGCATGGGGCTTGGCTATGCCTTAAGCGAACAGCTGCTCTACAGTGAAAAGGGTGAACCGCTTAACAACAACCTTTTGGACTATAAGCTTCCGACCAGTATGGATACGCCGGAACTGCACGCCGATTTCGTGGAAACGGTGGATTCCAGCGGCCCTTACGGCAACAAGTCGCTTGGCGAGCCGCCGGCAATCCCAGTCGCGCCCGCAATCCGCAATGCAGTGCTGTATGCAACAGGTGTGGCGATTGATACATTGCCGCTGAACCCGCAAAAACTGGTTGAAAAATTTTCACAGGCCGGATTAATCTAAGAAAGGGGCGGTTAGAAGTATGTATGATATTGAAAAGCTGTATCAGGCTAAGGATGTGCCCGACGCAATTGCCGCACTGACGGCGGATCCGCAGGCTATTGTCATTTCGGGCGGCAGCGACGTGCTGATAAAAATCCGCGAGGGAAAACTGGCGGGCTGCTCCTTGGTGAGCATCCATGGCATAAAAGAACTGGAAGGCGTTACTATGGAGGAGGATGGCACCATTGTCATTGGCCCCGCGACGACGTTTTCCCATGTAACCTATAATGATATAATCCAAAAGTATCTCCCTATGCTGGGTGACGCGGTGGATCAGGTTGGCGGGCCGCAAATACGCAATATCGGAACCATCGGCGGCAACATTTCCAACGGCGTTACCAGTGCGGACAGTGCTTCCACGCTGTTCACCATGAATGCGGAGCTTGAAATCACCGGCCCCGAAGGTAAACGCAGGCTGCCAATCGCGGAGTACTATAAGGGCCCCGGCCGGGTGGATTTGAAGCACGGCGAGCTTTTAACACAGATTCGCATTACCAAAGAAAATTACGATAGGTTTTATGGGCATTACATTAAATATGCCATGAGAAACGCAATGGATATCGCAACGCTGGGCTGTGCAGTCAACTGCAAGCTGAACGCAGAAAAGGACCGCATCGAAGAGGTGCGCCTTGCTTTTGGCGTCGCGGGTCCTGTTCCAATGCGCTGCCACGCCGCTGAACAGGCGGTTGTGGGCGCAAAGGTTTCAGCAGAGACGCTTGAAATCTTTTCCGATGCAGCGCTCACCGAGGTTAACCCCAGAACCTCCTGGCGCGCTTCTAAGGAATTTCGCCTTCAGCTTGTGAAGGAGCTAAGCCAAAGAGCGCTCAAACAGGCAATCGTTTTGGGTGGAGGAATGACAAATGATTAAAATAATTCATATGACGGTCAACGATAAACCCATTGAACTAGCGGTGGATGACCGGGAGGCCCTTGTGGATACCCTGCGTGACCGCTTAAGGCTCACCAGTGTAAAAAGAGGCTGTGAGGTTGGCGAGTGTGGTGCATGCACCGTTTTGATCGACGGGGAAGCAATTGATACCTGCATCTACCTTGCTGTATGGGCGGATGGTAAACGCATTCTTACTGTAGAAGGACTCCGCGGCCCCAACGGCGAGTTGAGCGCCATTCAGCAGGCCTTTGTGGAAGAAGCCGCCGTGCAATGCGGCTTTTGCACCCCCGGGCTGATTATGACTGCGGTGGAAATTGTCGGAAGCGGAAAAAGTTACAGCCGCGATGAACTGAAGAAGCTGATTTCCGGCCACCTCTGCCGCTGTACCGGTTACCAAAACATTTTGAATGCCATGGAGAGAATTGTAAACGAAACGCACCGTTACGTTGGCACAGATAAAAAATAATTTTTAACTACGAGCGGGAGGGTGGTTTTATCCGCCCTCCCCATTATAATTAAGTATATAGGGCCTGTTTTTTTGCAATCGAAAGGTTATTTTTATTGTATGCGATATGTTATAATAAAAATAACGTATTTATAAGAACGAGGTGGTTTATGTGGAAAAACAGAAGAATACTCCAATGACCTGTTCAATTCGTCTGAAGCTGAAAAAAACGAAATCATTTTTCGGGTTGGGTGTGCTGGAGATTTTGCAGTTGGTGGAAAAAACCAATTCGCTGCAAACTGCCGCGGCTACAATGGAAATGAGTTACAGCAAGGCTTGGAAAATCGTGCGCACCGCGGAACAGGAATTGGGGTTTAAACTCATGGAAAGGCATGTGGGCGGCGTGGGTGGCGGCAGTTCACAGCTTACGGAGCGCGGCAAAGACTTTATTACGCGGTTTGAGCAGTTCAGCCGCGAGTCGTGTGAAGCTACCGAACTGATTTTTCAAAAATATTTCGGCGATTATAGATAGCCTGAAAAGGAAAGCTATATAACGGAACGGCCAGGGAAGAATGAAAAGAGGAACGGCGATGAAAAAAATAAAAACCACCGACGCGGTCGGGCAGGTGCTTTGCCATGATATGACACAGATTATTAAGGATGTAAAAAAAGGCCCTGCGTTTCGTAAGGGGCATATTGTGCGCGAGGAGGACATCCCCGTATTGCTCTCTATGGGCAAGGATTATTTGTATATCTGGGAAAAACAGCCGGGCATGCTTCATGAAAACGAGGCCGCTCAAATTTTGTATGATATCTGCAAAAATGACCATATGACAGCTACCCCCGTCAAGGAGGGCAAGATTGAGTTAATCGCCGATATTGACGGCGTATTTAAGGTTGACCTTGATAAGCTGGATGCCATCAATTCACTGGATGAAATTATGATTGCGGTGCGCAATAACAATTATCCGGTGAAAAAAGGCGATAAACTGGCGGGCACAAGGGTAATCCCGCTGGTGATTGACGAGAAGAAAATGGAAGAAGCAAAACGCATTGCCGGGAACACGCCGCTCCTTTCGATTTTGCCGTATCATCCAATAAAAGCAGGCATTGTTACCACAGGAAACGAGGTGCTTTTCGGTCGGATTCAGGATACCTTCGGCCCGACCGTAATCGAAAAGCTTAAAGAATTTAACGTAACTATTCTTGGCCAGAAAATCGTGGGTGATGAGCCGGAGAAAATCACGCAGGCCATTTTTGAACTTTTGAACGAAGGCGCGGAAATGGTTGTCTGCACCGGCGGTATGAGCGTTGACCCGGACGACCGCACCCCCGCGGCCATCAAGGCCACCGGGGCGGAAATTATTTCTTACGGTGCGCCCGTTCTTCCGGGAGCAATGTTCCTGCTTTCATATTACCACGGTACAATTCCCATTATGGGCCTGCCGGGCTGTGTGATGTACGCAAAACGGACGGTGTTCGACTTAGTACTGCCGCGTATCATGGCGGGCGAAAAACTCACAAAGCGGGATTTGGTCAAGCTGGGTCACGGCGGCCTGTGCCTTGGCTGCGCGGAGTGTCATTATCCCGTGTGCGGTTTCGGAAAGTGTGAATAAAATGCCGGATAACAGTAACGATAAAAACTGCGGATTAACCCATTTTGACCAGAGCGGCAGTGCGGTGATGGTAGATGTAACGGAGAAAAACATTACCCAGCGTACTGCGACTGCAAAAGGGAAAATTAAAGTAAATGCAGAAACATTTGAAGCGATTTGCAATGGAACGGCAAAAAAAGGAGACGTTTTGGGTGTTGCCAGAATCGCGGGCATCATGGCGGCGAAAAAAACGCCGGAGCTTATCCCGCTTTGCCACCCGCTGATGCTTACCAAATGCACAGTGGACTTTTCCACCGACGTGGACAAGCTGGAAGTGGAAGCCGTATGCACCGTAAAGGTGACCGGCCAGACCGGTGTGGAGATGGAAGCGCTCACCGGCGTTTCCGTTGCTCTGCTTACTATCTACGATATGTGTAAAGCCATTGATAAGACGATGGAAATCGGAACCGTTCATTTGGTTCGAAAGTCCGGTGGCAAAAGCGGCGACTTTGTAAACCCGAACGAGGTATAAATGCAGAAAGGGGCGCAGACATGTACGATTTACAGAATCGAAATATTGATTACCTGCGTGTATCGGTAACGGACCGCTGCAATTTGCGCTGTGTCTACTGTATGCCCGCGATGGGTGTTACGCCGGTCACGCACGACGAGATCCTGACCTATGAAGAAATCGTGCGCGTATGTGACTGTGCATCGAACCTCGGTGTGCGCAAGATTAAGCTGACAGGGGGCGAGCCGTTGGTGCGCCCTGGATTTGTCGGCCTTGTGCGCGCGGTCAAGGCACTTCCGCTCATCGAACAGGTAACGCTTACCACCAACGGCGTACTGCTGTATGATATGCTGGACGAACTTTCAGACGCGGGCTTAGACGCTGTTAATATCAGTTTAGACACGTTAAATGAGGAACAGTTTCGAAAGATAACACGGCGTGACGAACTGAATCATGTGACAAAGGCAATTTACAAAGCACTTGAAAAGAACATAAAAGTCAAAATTAACGTTCTGCCTGTCCGTGAACTAAATGGCGGAGGCCTTGCGGAGATTGCGATGCTGGCAAAGGAAAATTTAATAGACGTCCGTTTTATTGAGCTGATGCCAATCGGCTGCGGCAGCGGGCTCACCCCGATTTACAGTGAAGAAATCAAGGAGGAACTGCAACACGCTTTCGGTTCGCTTACCCCTTTTGACGGCGTGACGGGCAACGGCCCCGCGGTGTATTATTCATTGCCGGGCTTTAAGGGGAAAATCGGATTTATCAGTGCGGTAAGTCATGAATTCTGTGCCGCGTGCAATCGGGTTCGGCTTACGTCAACCGGCTTTTTAAAGCTTTGTTTGGACTATAACACGGGTGTTGATTTGAAAGGTCCCCTGCGCAGCGGCGTTGGCAATGAGGAATTGACGCAGCTGATACAGGATGCCATTTTAAACAAGCCAATACACCACAACTTTTCGGGGGCAGCGGTCGGCAGCACGGAAACCAAAGGAATGTCACAAATCGGCGGATAGGAGGAAAGAAATGGGAAAGGTAATTGCGGTGTGTATCAGCGAAAAACGCGGTACGCAGAAGAAGAACATCGGCAGGGCAAAATTTATTCAGAATTACGGAATTGAAAATGATGCGCACGCGGGCGACTGGCACAGGCAGGTAAGCCTGCTTTCGTATGATAAAATACTTGCATTCAAAGAAAGAGGAGCGGAAGTGGCGGACGGCGCTTTCGGAGAAAACCTTGTGGTGGAAGGCATTGATTTCCGCACCTTGCCTGTGGGCACCTTGCTTACCTGCGGCGGCGTGAGGCTTAAAATGACACAGATTGGAAAAGAGTGCCATCAGCACTGCCAGATTTATCAGAAAATGGGAGAGTGTATCATGCCTACGGAGGGTGTGTTCGCCGTTGTGGAGCAGGGCGGCTACATTCAGGCCGGCGATACCATGGAGGTGTATCTTCCCATGCCAAAAGAACTTTTGGGGGAATAAAAAAGGTGGAGGATTACAAAATGTTCAGAGTCGGAATTATTACAGCGAGTGACAGCGGTTACGCAGGAAAACGCGAAGATGTAAGCGGCGCGGTTATTAAAGAGATTGCGCTCGCAAACGGCTACCAAGTGACAAGCTATGCGGTGCTGCCGGACGACAGAAAGCTGCTTGCCGAGGAAATGAAACATTTGTGCGATGATGATATCGCGGATTTGGTGCTTACTACGGGGGGGACTGGCTTTTCCCCACGCGACTGCACACCCGAAGCTACGCTGGACGTGGCGGAGAAGCAGGCGCAGGGCATTGCCGAGGCTATGCGTTATTCTTCTATGAGAATAACGAAACGCGCGATGCTCAGCCGCGCAGTGGCAGTCATCCGCGGCAAAACGCTGATTGTCAACCTGCCAGGCAGTCCCAAGGCTGTGCGCGAAAATTTGGAGTTTATCATTACAGAACTACCCCATGGGCTTGAAGTCCTGAAAGGGAATGTCTCGAACTGCGCGGCAAAGTAACCCATAATGTTATGTTTCACCCCAGAGGGAATCTTTGCTTTATGTAATTTTGAGACTTTATTCAGTAATCATTAAATAGTCATGAGCAAGACGGGGGTTTTTTGAGTATATTTTGCGCTCTGGCAATATTATATCCGTATTTTTCTCATCTCTAAATAAATTTATAGAAAAAGGGGTTTTATAATGAGAAAGATTTTTTGCGCATTGTTGGCAGGCATGATGATTTTTACAGCGGGGTGCTCCTCAAAGGGTACAAACAGCACAGCTTCCCAATCGGCTTCCCCTGTATCCTCCCAGGCGGAGTCCAAAACCGAAGAAAAGGTAGAACTGATGGTTTCCGCCGCGGCAAGTTTGACGGACTGCATGAATGAAATCGAAACGGAATACACGGCCGCGCATCCCAACATGACCATTACTTACAATTTCGGCAGTTCCGGTTCCCTTCAGCAGCAGATTGAACAGGGCGCTCCCTGCGACATTTTCTTTTCCGCCGGTAAAAAACAAATGAAGGCTTTACAGGACAAGAGCCTTATTGTAAACGACTCCGTAAAGAATGTACTGGAAAACAAGGTCGTTTTGATTGCCCCAAAGGACGGAAAAAAGATTGAGTCCTTTGCTGATTTAAAAAATGCGGATATCAAAAAAATTGGCGTCGGCGAGCCGAAAAGCGTGCCGGTCGGCCAGTATACCAAACAGGTTTTTGAAAAGATGAAGCTGACAAGCGACCTTTCCTCCAAGCTTGTTTACGCGAAGGATGTGCGTGAGGTGCTTTCCTGGGTGGAAACCGAAAACGTACAGGCCGGCATCGTGTATGAAACGGATGCGAAAATCAGCACTAAGGTTCAAATTTGCTGTGTCGCTCCGGAGGATTCACACGATAAGGTCGTTTACCCGATTGGCATTATAAAAGAAAGCAAGCACCCGGATGAGGCACAGCAGTTCCTAAACTATTTACTGGGTGAAGACGCCAAAAAAATATTTACAAAGTACGGATTTTCATCTCTCGTATAAATACATTAATTTTGGCATAAGCGGAGGCGGCATATGAGTTTCGACATCTCCCCGTTTTGGATTTCTATTCGCACTTCCTGCCTTGCGGGGCTAATCACCTTTGTGCTGGGTATCTTGTGCGCAAGACTGTTTTTGAATATCAACAGTAAAATAAAATGGCTGGTGGATGTTATTTTCACACTGCCGCTGGTGCTGCCGCCGACCGTTGTCGGTTTTTTCCTGCTGGTTCTTTTCGGCAAAAACAGCTTTGTCGGCCAATTTCTCAACCGATTTGATGTCTCCCTTATCTTCAGCTGGCAGGCAACTGTGATTGCGGCGGTCGTGGTGTCCACGCCACTCATGTACCGTGCGGCCAAGGGTGCTTTTGAGCAGGTGGACATCAACACCATCTGGGCAGCGAGAACGCTTGGCATGTCCGAACCAAAGATATTTTTAAAGGTGATGATTCCGCAGGCGTGGCCGGGAATTTTGGCCGGCGCCGTGCTTTCGTTCGCGCGCGGACTGGGGGAGTTCGGGGCTACGCTGATGATTGCGGGAAATATTCCGCGGCGTACGCAGACCATTCCGATTGCCATCTATTTTGCGACCGCCGCGGGGGATATGCGTACAGCCGGCATTTGGGTGGCCGTTATCACCGGAATTTCCTGTGTGGTACTTGCCGGAATGAATTATTGGGAAATTGTACAGCAGAAAAAGAAAGAGCAAAACGGATTTAAATAACAATCTATACCCTATGGTTTCGCATAAAAAAAGACACTGCCAAAGCAGCGTCTTTTTTAACAGAAAACAACGATTGTGCAGCGTTATTGTCCGGCGGCATCGATGTAGCTGTAAAGTGTATATTTTGAAATTCCAAAGTATTTCGAAACCTTATCACCGGATTTGGTAATTAAGAAAGCCCCGCTGTTGTTCAAAAACTGGATTGCCTTAATTTTGTCGTCTTTGGTCATGAGCGCCACCGGTTTGCCAATCTGCTGTACAGACTGCTCGATCAGCTCCGTGAGAAGGTCGTTTACGTTTTGGGGAATCCGGTCCGGTTCTTTTTCAGTGGAATCGACAGAAATAATTGGTTTCAGTGCGTTGTCTACCATCAGCAGTCCGGTAATGTCAAAGTTAATGGAAAAAATCCCAATGATTTTTTTGTCATCATCACGGATATAGATTGTGGTGGATTTCAGGATGCGCCCGTCCTTTGTTTTGGTAAGGTAGCTGATATGATCCTTCAGCTTGCTTTGGTCGCCGTGCAGAGCCTCCAGCACGACAAGCGAAGGGCCGTCGCCCACCTTGCGTGAAGTCACATGGCCGTTTTCAATGATGACAATGGAGCTTTCCGTATAATTTTCGCTTAAATCATGCACTGCAACCTCGCAGTTGTTCCCGAATTGCTGGGAAATTCCTTTTGCTAACTGGGCTAAAAATTCCAGAGTAATCCCTTTTAACATGGTTTGTTTCCTTTCTGCTTGAAACACTTTCGCAGCGCAAGTTGCCGATATTTATATGAATATTATCATAACATATCAGCAAAATAAATCAACTGTTTGCTAAAAAAAATATATGCTAAAAAAAATATTTTAGTTTCGCTTTTCTTCTTGATTTTATCACTAAGAAATGATAATATGAACTTATAAATTTAGGTAAATTAATAGATGCTGTTATAACGATAGCTGCAACGGAGTGCTTTGCGCACGGGCTGATGTTCACTCACATGTGACGTGGTCTGGTTGTGCAAATTTTCTGCGTGTACTGTGAGTGTTCATTTTGCATTTGGTGCTTTTTAAGCGCCGGATGACGGATGGGCGCTTTTTTAATTTGCCGCCTATATTTTGATTGCAAAGGAGAATGAATGATGTTATTAATTGGAAACGGAAGACTCGTTACCAGGGACAACAGCAGACCTTTTTTTGAAGACGGATGCGTTTGCGTGCAGGACCGTCTGATTTCCGAAGTGGGGAGCACAGCGGAAATGCGTGCGAAATACCCCGAGGCCGCGTTCTTTGATGCCAAGGGCGGTGTGATTATGCCGGGAATGATTAATACGCATAATCATATTTACAGCGCATTTGCAAGGGGACTCTCCATCAAAGGCAACAATCCAAAGGACTTTATGGGAATTTTGGAAGGTACCTGGTGGCGCATCGACCGCGAACTGAATCTAGATGATGTAAAACACAGCGCAATGGTGACCTACCTTGACTGTATTAAAAACGGAGTGACGACTGTATTTGACCATCACGCCAGCTATGGCGCGATTGACGGCAGCCTGTTTGCCATTTCCGACGCGGCGCGCGAGCTGGGTGTGCGCACCTGTCTGTGCTACGAAGTTTCCGACCGTGACGGCGAAGCCAAAATGAAGCAGGCCGTGCATGAGAACGCGGCGTTTATCAACGCAGCTTTAAATGACAAATCCGACATGCAAAAGGGTATGATGGGTATGCACGCCGCTTTCACGCTGTCCGATAAGACCTTGGAACTTTGCAGGGAAAACACACCCGACGGAGTAGGCTGTCACATTCATGTTGCCGAGGGTATTTCCGATGTTTACGACAGTCTTAAAAAATACAATAAGCGGATCATCAATCGTCTGTTTGATATGGATTTATTGGGTCCTAAAACGATTGCCGGCCACTGCATTCATGTAAATCCCAGAGAAATGGATATATTAAAGGATACCGGTACTATGGTGGTGCATAATCCGGAATCCAACATGGGCAATGCCGTGGGATGCCCCGCCGTACTGCAAATGATGAAAAAGGGGATTATGCTCGGCCTTGGCACCGATGGTTACACGAACGACATGATTGAATCGTACAAGGTTGCCAACATTCTTCACAAGCATAACGCCTGTGACCCAAGCGTTGCATGGGGTGAAATTCCGACGATGCTTTTTGAGAACAACGCGAAGATTGCCGGTCGTTACTTTGAAACTCCGGTCGGCGTGCTCAAAGCCGGAGCCGCCGCCGATGTGATCGTATTGGATTACAATCCTTATACCCCGATGGACGAAACAAACTGCAATTCACACATCCTGTTCGGCATGAACGGCAGGAGCGTTACCGGAACGGTGATTAACGGAAAAGTGCTGATGAAAAACAGGGAGCTTGTCGTGGATGAAGCGGAAATCACAGCAAAGGCAAAGGAGCAGGCCAATTCCCTTTGGCACCGTTTGAACGACTGATTTCGTTTATGCGGCAGAAAAATTACACCCATATATTAGATAGGAGAAACAGCCATGAGTGACAGAATGCGCCCCATTCCATTTGATAAATTAATTAACTGGGTTCTTACGGAAGAGAAAACACAGTCCTCTGTGTTCGGCGTGCACGGAACATTTTATAAGAAGGACGATAAAAAGCTGAGCCTTTTCACGGAAAAACTGGAAACTCCGTTTGGCCCGGCGGCCGGCCCGCACACACAGCTTGCCCAGAATATTATCGCGTCTTATGTTGCCGGAAGCCGATTCTTTGAACTGAAAACCGTACAAACACTGGATGGCGAGGATTTGCCGGTTGCAAAGCCCTGCATCAACGCCAACGACGAGGGCTACAATGTGGAATGGTCCACCGAACTGACCGTACCCGAAGCCTTTAACGAGTATGTAAAGGCATGGTTTGTGTTAAAGTTGATTTCACGCGAATGGAAGCTTGGCAGTGACGACGGTTTCATATTCAATATGAGCGTCGGCTACGATTTAAAAGGCATCCAGTCCGAAAAGATAGACACCTTTATTGAAGGGCTTAAAAATGCGGAGAACACCGTTGTGTGGCATGAATGCGAGGAGTACGCTCTTTCCAATTTGTCGCTTTTCCAGCATGTTGACGCGGAGTATATTAAGAATATCTCCCCGAAAATCTGTACTTCGATTACGCTTTCCACCCTGCACGGCTGCCCGCCGCAGGAAATCGAGCGCATTGCAACCTACCTGATTACACAGAAAAAGCTGAACACGTTTATTAAATGCAACCCCACTTTGCTGGGCTATGACTTTGCCCGCAAAACCATGGACGCGCTCGGCTATGATTACCTTGTCTTTGACGACCATCATTTCAGAGATGATTTGCAGTTCAGCGACGCGGTGCCGATGATTCAGCGTCTGCTGAAGCTTGGACAGGAGAACGGACTTGCTTTCGGCGTGAAGCTTACCAATACTTTCCCTGTGGGTATCGGTCACAATGAACTGCCGGGTGAAGAAATGTATATGTCCGGCCGCGCACTCTTCCCGCTCACCATCTCGCTTGCGGATAAGCTCTCAAACACATTTGAGGGCAAGCTGAGAATTTCTTTTTCCGGCGGAGCGGATATTTTCAATATAAAAAAGCTGTTTACCATGGGCATTTGGCCGATTACAATTGCTACTACGGTTCTGAAACCCGGCGGATATCAGCGTATGCTGCAAATTGCACAAGAGCTGAACGCCTGTGAATACAAGCCGTTTGACGGTGTGGATTTAGAAGCGCTGCACGCTTTTGCGGCGGATGCACTGAAAGAAACGCATTACAAGAAGCAGGAGAAACCCCTGCCTTCCCGTAAACTGCGCGAAGAAGTTCCGCTCATCGACTGCTTTACCGCGCCCTGCCGCGGTGGCTGCCCGATTGAGCAGGATATCCCCGCCTACCTCCGCCTGGTCGGAAAGGGCGAGTATCTTGAAGCACTCCGCGTAATTACTGAGCGCAATCCACTGCCGTTTATTACCGGTACAATCTGCAGCCATAAATGCATGGAAAAATGTACGCGTAATTTCTACGAAACGCCGATAGATATCCGCGCTGTAAAGCTTGAAGCAGCACAGAATGCCCATGAACAGCTTTTGTTCCAACTGCAAAAACCGAAAATCACTTCTGCTGCAAAAACCGCGGTGGTGGGCGGCGGCGCGGCCGGACTTTCCGCGGCATATTTCCTTGCGCGCGGCGGCTGGAAGGTGACCGTATTTGAAAAATCGGAACAGCTGGGCGGCATTGTACGCAATGTAATACCGGAATTCCGAATTTCCGAACATGCGATTGATAATGATATTGCGCTGATTCGTGACATGGGTGTTGAATTGGTAACCGGCTGTGAAAAGACCTCCGTGGAGGAATTACGCGAACAGGGCTATGAATATGTTGTACTTGCAATTGGTGCATGGAAGCCCGGAACGCTGCGTTTGGAATACGGCCAAGCCGTAAATGTACTTGCGTTTTTGGAGCAGTTCAAGAGTGCGCCGCAAAGCGTAAAGCTGGGCAAAAATGTGGTAATTGTCGGCGGCGGAAATACCGCGATGGACGCCGCAAGAGCCGCTAAACGAGTCACGGGTGTAGAGAAAGTTTCCCTCGTTTATCGCCGCACGAAACGGTATATGCCTGCGGACGAGGAAGAACTTCAGCTTGCCATGGAGGACGGCGTGGAGTTTTGCGAACTGCTTTCGCCAATCGGCGTAGAAAACGGCGTTTTAAAATGCTATAAAATGGTTTTGGGTGAACGCGATGCTTCTGGAAGACGAAGCCCGGTGCAGACCGATGAAATTGTCGAAGTACCGGCAGACACCGTTATCGCCGCAGTCGGTGAAAAGGTGGACACTGCCTTCTATACGGCAAATGGAATTGCCGTGGATGAACGCGGCCGTGCAAAAGTCGATTCGGCTACGCTGGAAACCAATTTAAAAGATGTGTTTGTCGCGGGCGACGGCCTGCACGGGCCTGCTACCGTGGTGGAAGCAATTGCAGACGCAACGAAATGCGCGGGTGCGATTACGAAATCGTGGAATAATCGCTATGAGAATCTGAATGTCAGTGAAGTTACGTCAGAAATCATGACGAAAAAGGGTATTCTTACAATCGGCGGTGATTCCTGTGGGGAGAGCGCACGCTGCCTTGAGTGTGCCACTATTTGTGAGAGATGCGTGGATGTGTGCCCGAACCGTGCCAATATCGCCGTACAAGTGCCTGGCAACCCCATGCCGCAGATTATCCATGTGGACGGCATGTGCAATGAGTGCGGCAACTGTGCCACCTTCTGCCCGTATGACAGCGCACCGTACCGTGATAAATTTACACTATTCGGCAACGAGGCCGATTTTGCGGACAGCAAAAATCAAGGCTTCCTCTGCCTTGACAGCGGGAAAGGCCTGTTCCGTGTGCGCCTTAACGGTACTGTGACGGATGTTTTGCTGAATGAAGCAAACGGACTGCCCGAGGATATCCGTGTATTAATTATCGCTGCTTTTGAAAAATACGCTTATCTTTTTTATCAAAAAGTAATATAATTAACATTAAAAGGAATGGGTGTTCCCCTTCCTGTGTTAGGTAATCATGCGCCCCTGCGGAGTAAATAACGACTTCGCAGAGGCGCAATAATCGTTTAAAGTACTTGGTCAATCATTGATTTAGTCACATAAAGATAGTAAGGGCAGCAAACCGCATAATTGCGGCGCAGCGCAGAATGAGAGGGTTGTTTATGTCAGTATTAATCAAAGGCGGAACAGTCGTTTCACCTAAGGGAAGTTTTCTTTCGGATATTCGGTTGGAGAACGGCATCATCAGCGAGCTTGGCTCGGATTTGCCCCTAAACGGCTCGGAACTTGTGGATGCCTGCGGCTGTTTGCTTTTTCCGGGCTTCATTGACGCGCACACACACCTTGATATGGATACCGGTTCCGCGGTAACGGCCGATGACTTCCGTACCGGTACGCGCGCAGCAATTGTTGGAGGTACCACAACACTTGTGGATTTTGCCACACAGAATAAGGGCGAAACCCTTTCACAGGCTCTGCAAAACTGGCATCAAAAAGCCGACGGAGTTTCTTCCTGTGATTATGCCTTCCACATGGCGATTACTGATTGGAATCCTTCGATTTCAAAAGAGATTCAAACCATGGCTGACGCGGGGGTCACTTCTTTTAAACTGTACTTGGCGTATGATGCACTGCGTGTGAATGATGCAGAGTTATATCAGGTATTAAAAGAAGTAAAGCAGGTTCACGGGATTGTGGGTGTACACTGTGAAAACGGCGACTTAGTGAATGAACTTGTCCGTGAGTACCGTGAGGCAGGTCAGCTCAGCCCGGCGGCACACCCCAAGTCAAGACCCGACGATGTCGAAGCAGAAGCGGTTTCCCGCTATCTTTATGTTGCTTCCCTTGCGGATACTCCGGTGAATATCGTTCATTTAAGTACACAGAAGAGCCTGGATGAAGTAGAAAAGGCAAGAAGCCGCGGACAAAAGGTCTATGTGGAAACCTGTCCGCAGTACTTGATGATGGACGAAAGCCGCTACTCACTGCCCGGCTTTGAGAGCGCAAAGTATGTCATTTCCCCGCCGCTGCGCAAGCTGACGGACCAAAGCAGCCTTTGGAATGCACTGAAGGAAGGCGAAATCGATACGATTTCCACTGATCATTGCAGCTTCAACTTTGCCGGGCAAAAAGAACTCGGTAAGGATGATTTCAGTAAAATCCCCAACGGTATGCCGGGCATTGAGCATCGTCCCGCAATTATGTATACTTACGGCGTGTGCGAAAAACGTATCACGCAGGAACAGATGGCTGCCATGCTTTCCGAAAATACAGCGCGGCTGTTCGGCATGTACCCGCAAAAAGGAGCCTTGCAGGTTGGCAGCGACGCAGATATCGTGCTGTGGGACCCGAATTATCATGGCGAAATCACCGCCGCAGAACAGCTTCAAAATGTGGACTACACTCCTTATGAGGGCGTTGCCGTAACGGGCAGGGCTAAAATGGTGTTTCTGCGCGGTAAACAGGTGGTTGTCGACGGCAAGGTAATTGCCGAAAAATGCGGCGGCTATGTACATCGCGGCCCAAGCGAATATTTTATTAATCATAAATAATGGACAAACGACACTTCGGCTAAAAAAGAGAGTATAATATAAAAAACTGAAGAATACGGAGGAAGTTACAATGATTAAATTGGTAGATGCGAAAGGCCAAAATTGCCCGATTCCCGTCATAATGGCAAAAAAAGAAATTGATGCCGGTGACCATGATTTCACGGTGCAGGTTGACAATACCACTGCTGTTGAGAATTTAAAGAAGCTTGCAGAAAATCAGGGTTATTCCTCATCCGTAAAAGAAGAGAACGGTACTTATCAAGTTGCTTTCGCCAAAACCTGTGATGATTGCTTAGAAATCTTAAAACAGTCCGAGCCGCGGGAAAAAACCGGGAATTGGGCATTGTTTATAAATAAAAATAGAATCGGAGAAGGCAGCGAGGAACTGGGTGCTTCCTTAATTAAAATGTTCTTCTATACCATTTCTCAGTCCGAGGATATCCCGAAATACATTCTATTCATGAACTCCGGTGTGAAGCTTCCAACACAGGACGAACAGGTTGTGGAGCACTTAAAGGAGCTGCAAAAAAAAGGCAGCGAAATTTTGGTGTGCGGTACTTGCCTCAATTATTACGAGCTTGCACCTCAGCTTAAAATCGGTACAGTGAGCAATATGTACGATATCACGCAGAGGATGCAGATGGCGGACAAGGTTATCACGGTGTAATAAAGGAGAAATGGACTTGGATTACTGCGTTATTTCCTTTGCCTCAACACACGCCGCAATCAGCACGCACAAGCATCTTGCCACGCGTTTTTCGGTCGAACTGATGCCCACTCTGCGCGAAATCTCAATGGGCTGCGGTATTTCCGTTCGCTTTGCGCCGGAACTTTTGAGCGCTGTCCGTACGGAAGTGGAGGCTTTCGGGCTGGAAAAAAGTGTATACGCAATTTATGGAATTACAATGGACGGCGGCCAGTGCCGCGCGCAGCCGCTTTAATAGATGTTTAGGCATAAAAAAGACGTTCCGCATTAAGCGGAACGTCTTTTTTATATACATCCATGTTTACTTATTAATCGTTTTTCCAACAAGTCTGGCGTAATCTTCGGCACTGTCAATATCCATCATTTCCAACTCGTTTTGTGCGGGGACAAGCGTGAGAAGCTCCGGATTCGCACGAATGACGGTATTGCCCGACTGGTCTTTTTGCAGTGCTGCAAGCTGTGGGAACAGACTTTTGGGAAAGAATACAGGGTTTCCCCGCCGCCCCGCGTAACTCATCGCGGCAATTTTTTCGGGATTTCTGCAAAATTCATCCGCAAGCCTGCGCAGGCTTTCCGTTGAAAGAAGGGGCTGGTCACAAACTGAAAACATACAGCCCTGTGTATCCGCAGGTAAATGGGTAATTCCCAATGCAATCGTTCGGCTGATGTCGTCGGTTGTGTCGTCGTTTTCCACCCCGATAAAGCCGCAGTCCTGCGCCAGATTCAGCACCTCGCGGGAGCGGGAAACCACAATGACCATGTCAAAAACATCCCCCGGGAGCTTTCCAAGAGCGCAGGCAACGAGCGGCCTGCCGTTAAACTCAGTGAGTAATTTGTCTTTGTGAAAACGCTTCGAGTGCCCGGAGGCAAGAAAAATACAGGCTAGTTTCATTCCGTTACTCCCTACTTCTTTTTCCTGCTGTATGGGGTATCCTCAAGCGGCAGCTTTGTTCTGAAAATCCCGTCATGATTGTAATAAGCCAGAGCAACAGCAGGAGGGGTTGGGATGGACGAGATTTCACCGATGCCCTTTGCGCCCGACGCCAGTACCGAATGGCTCTTCTCGACAATGACGGACTCTATTTCCGGTACCTGTATAGAACGGAACAGCCCAAGCGTACCAAATTTCGCGGTCGGCATACCGTTCACAAGAGGATAGTCCTCAGTGAGAGCGTAGCCAAGGCTCATCACAACACCGCCCTCTATTTGCCCTTCCACACTGACGGGATTGACGGCTTTGCCGACATCGTGCGCCGCAATCACTTTAAGCAAGCGTCCGTTTTCGTCCAAATCAATCAAATGGGTGGCATAGCCGTATGCCACATGGCTGACAGGGTTTTCTTTGTCGGAACCTAACTTATCGGTTTCGCCCCAATATTCCCCGCAGAATTCCTGATCGTTCAGATCACTCAGCGGATGATCACCAAGTGCATCCTTCAAGACTTGCGCGGCGCGGCGGGTCGCTTCGCCTGTGAAAACAGTTTGGCGGGAAGCGGTGGTATTGCCAGAATTAGGAGCCATGCCGGTGTCGGGCGTTTCGTAGACCACTTTGTCCGTAGGCAGCCCAGTAACATCGCACACAAACTGCGTTACCACAGTACCCATGCCCTGCCCGATGCAGGCGGCACTGGTATAAATATGAACTTTACCGTCTTTTATAATCAGTCTGCATCTGCCGGTGTCGGGGATGCCGACACCCAGTCCGCTGTTTTTGATTCCGCAGGCGATTCCTGCCTTGGGGTGCGCATCATAATATGGCTTTACAGCCTCCAGCGTTTCCACAATCGCGGTGGATTCATCGGCTATCTGCCCGTTTGGCAGTACCTCGCCGGGGCGCAGGGCGTTACGGTAGCGAATTTCCCAGGGGGAAATGCCGACTTTTTCAGCCAGCAGGTTGAGGTTGCTCTCAATCGCAAAGCAGCTCTGAGTTACACCGAAGCCGCGGAATGCCCCTGCCGGCGGATTGTTTGTGTAATATGCCTCACCTAAAATATCGATATCCTGATAATTATAAGGCCCGGCGGCATGGGTACATGCTCTTTGCAGAACCGGCCCGCCAAGCGAGGCGTAGGCGCCGGTGTCGGAGATAATAACGGCTTTCATCGCGGTCAGCTTCCCGTTTTCATCGCAGGCAGTTGTAAAATCCATCTCCATCGCGTGGCGCTTTGGGTGGACTAAAATGCTTTCTTTTCTGGAAAGAGATACTTTCACAGGGCGCTGTGTAAAATAAGCCAGAAGCGCCGCGTGATGCTGTACGCTCATGTCTTCTTTCCCACCAAAGCCGCCGCCTACCATTTTGGCGATAACGCGCACCTTCTCCTGTGGAAGGTTCAGCGCTTCCGCGCATTCCCTGCGGGTTTGATAAATACCCTGATCACCGCTATAAATAAGAATGCCGCCATCTCCGTCCGGCTGACTCACTGCGGTCTCCGGTTCCAAAAAGGCGTGTTCAGTAAATGGGGTGCTGTAATGCTGGGTAACCACATATTTTGAATTCTTGATTTTTTCATCCGCATTACCCCGTACAAGGTGCTCGCAGCAAAGCAGGTTGCCGGTCGAGTGAACAAGCGGTGTATCCGGCATTTTAGCTTGCGCAGGGGACAAAACCGGCTCCAACTCCTCGTATTCTACTTTCACCAGAGACTTTGCCTTTTCCAGTGTTTCCTTGTCTTCTGCCGCTACGAGGGCAATGGCGTCACCCAAAAAATGAGTAGTACAGCCCACGGGAATCATCACGTCGTAATCTTTCTTCAAATGGCCGATTTTCTGATTACCGGGGATATCCGCGGCGGTCAGAACAGCCACGACGCCGGGAAGCGACTTCGCTTCGGTGGTATCGATGCTTTTTACCACAGCGCGGGGATATTTACTGCGCACTGCGCTTCCATACAGCATGTGCTCCATATGAATGTCATCTGCGTACTCGGCAGTGCCCAGTACCTTATCGTGTGCGTCAACGCGCAGAATGTCCCGGCCAACCGCGCCGTTTGATTCCTGAGCGGGAACAGGAGTGTTCTCACGCAGCATTTTCGCGGCTTCAAGAATGGCAGTTTCAATTTTTTTGTACCCGGTACAGCGGCAGTAGTTGTTTTTAATAGCTTCCTTTACCTGCTGCACGGTAGGGTCCGGCACCTGATCGATTAATCCTTTGGCGCTGATAACCATGCCGGGCGTGCAAAAACCGCACTGCACCGCGCCCGCATGGGCGAATGCATAGGCGTAAACCTCTTTTTCGCGCGGGGTAAGACCCTCCATTGTTACGATGTTTTTGCCAACGGCCCTAGCTGTGGTGAGCACACAAGCCTTGGTGGGCTTTCCATCGACTAAAATCATGCAGGCACCACAGGCTCCCTCGGCACAGCCGTTTTTTACGGAGTTCAGCAGCAACGTGTCCCTCAGAAAAGTAAGAAGCTTTTCATCCTTTTCTGTACCAATACTTTGTTGGTTTACAGTAAATTCAAACATCATTAGCACCTCGGATTTTTTATATTTGTATAATTGATAAACAAAAATCAAAATATACGATTATGTCATAAAAATAAAAAAGTTCACCTAACTTGCATTGCTTTACAGGAATGTTACCACAATGAAGACAAATGAACACAGCAAACTTATCGTTAGTATTACTAATGACAGTTTAGCACAAAAAGTTTTTGTATGCAATAGAAAAGTAGCAAGTTATCAACAATTATGAAAAATTTTTAGTTATCATAAAAATTTTTTAGTAAACCCATTGATTTATTTTTTTTTCGTGATATCATTTGAATTAAAGCAGCATTATTAACCACGGAACCCTTACCAAAATAGCTGGGAGGCAGATTTATGAATCAGATTAAATGGACATCAAATCAGCTGCCGAAAACTGAAGACGCGCAGCTGAAAGTAATGGCGCTGGATAATGTGAAAAAAGCAAAAGATTTTCACATGAGTTTTCCGCAATACAGCGAAACTCCGCTGGCGCACCTGAAAAACATGGCGGAATCTCTGGGACTTGGGGACTTTTTTGTTAAGGACGAATCCTACCGGTTTGGCCTGAATGCATTTAAGGTTCTGGGCGGTTCCTTTGCGATGGCAAATTATATTGCGCAAAAAACCGGCCGCGATATTTCAGAGCTCAACTATCAAACATTAACCTCCGATGAGCTTCGCAGCGAATTCGGACAGGCGACGTTTTTTACCGCAACGGACGGCAACCATGGCAGAGGCGTTGCCTGGGCGGCGAACAAATTAAAACAAAAAGCAGTTGTTTATATGCCGAAGGGCAGCACCCAAACACGCTTTGATAATATCCAAAAAGAGGGCGCAAAGGTTACCATCGAGGAAGTAAACTACGATGAATGTGTACGCATGGCGGCTGCCGATGCGGCAAAAACACCGAATGGCGTAATGGTGCAGGACACCGCGTGGGACGGTTACGAGGAAATTCCAGCGTGGATCATGCAGGGCTATGGCACCATGTCGATGGAGGCCGCAGAGCAGCTTAAAGCTGCCGGCTGTGAAAAGCCTACCCATATTTTTGTGCAGGCGGGCGTCGGTTCTCTTGCAGGCTCGGTGCAGGGCTTCTTTGCAAACCTTTTCCCGGACTGCTGCCCGACTACCGTGATCGTGGAAGCACAGGCTGCTGACTGCCTGTATCGTTCCGCGGCGGAAAAGGACGGTAAAATCCGTTTTGTGGAGGGCGACCTGCAAACGATTATGGCCGGTCTGGCTTGTGGCGAGCCAAACACTATTTCATGGGATATTCTTAAAAATCACAGTTCTTTCTTCGTTTCCTGCCCGGACTGGGTTTCCGCAAAGGGGATGCGCATGCTTGGAGCCCCGCTCAAAGGCGACCCGCAGGTAATTTCCGGTGAGTCCGGCGCTGTTTCCATGGGTCTGATTTCCTCGATTATGCAGATGGACGAATTAAAGGACTTGCGCGAAGCGCTGAAGCTTGATAGAAATTCAAAAATACTGATGTTTTCCACAGAGGGCGACACCGACCCCGAAAGCTACCGCAATATTGTTTGGAACGGTGCGTATCCCAGTATAAAGTAGAGCATAATCAATCAATAATATAAATGACACGGAGGTAATAATGATGGATTTTTCTCAAATTAAAAAGGCGTCAGAAGGGTATCAAACAGCTATGACGAAGTTCTTGCGCGATTTGGTTGCGATTCCGGGCGAAAGCTGCGGTGAGGAGCGCGTTGTTAAGAGGATTGCACAGGAAATGGAAGCTGTTGGATTCGACAAGGTGGAAATCGACAAAATGGGCAACGTAATGGGCTACATGGGACATGGCAAAAAGCTGATCGGCTTTGACGCTCATGTGGATACGGTTGGACTCGGTGAAATGAGCAACTGGAAATTTGACCCTTACATTGGCTTTGAGGACGAAGAACAAATTGGCGGCCGCGGCACCTCTGATCAGCTTGGCGGAATTGTTTCCGCGGTTTACGGTGCGAAGATTATGAAGGAACTCGATTTGCTCAGCGATGAATACACCGTCCTCGTCACCGGCACGGTTCAGGAAGAGGACTGCGACGGCCTTTGCTGGCAGTATATTATCAATGAGGATAAAGTAAGACCCGAATTTGTTGTGATTACCGAGCCGACAGACGGAAACATTTACCGCGGACAGCGCGGCCGTATGGAAATCCGTGTAGAGGTCAAGGGTGTTTCCTGCCACGGTTCTGCCCCGGAGCGCGGCGACAATGCCATCTACAAAATGGCCGATATTCTGCAGGAAGTTCGTGCGCTGAACGATAAACTCCATGTTGACCCATTCCTTGGAAAGGGTACACTTGCCACTTCTCAAATTTATTTTACATCTCCGTCCCGTTGTGCGGTTGCGGATATGTGCGCAATTTCCATTGACCGTCGTCTAACAGACGGCGAAACCTATCAGCTTGCATTAAAAGAAATTGAGGCATTGCCTTCCGTACAGAAATATAACGCGGTTGTTACCATGTACGACTACGACCGCCCGAGTTGGACGGGTCTTTCGTACCCGACCGAGGCATATTTCCCAACTTGGGTAATTCCCGAGGATCACGACGCCACCAAAGCAATGGTTGCAGCTTATGAGGGTATGTACGGCACGCCAAAGGTCGATAAATGGACTTTCTCCACAAACGGCGTTGCCATTATGGGTCGTTTTGGAATCCCATGCATCGGCTTCGGCCCCGGCAAAGAAGCACAGGCACACGCACCGAACGAGGTTACCTGGAAAGCCGACCTTGTAAAATGCGCCGCCGTTTATGCTGCCGTGCCGACCATGTACTGCAAATAATAACGAACTCCCCCTGCCGCGCAATATAAATTGAACAAAAAGACTTATTATTTACTAAATTTGATTTGAGGAGTATTTGAATGAATTCTTTAAATGACTATATTAACAAACTAAATCAGCTCCATTTTAAAGAGATGTATCAAAATGACTTTTTCCTTACTTGGGAAAAATCCCGCGATGAGCTTGAAGCGGTGTTTACTGTGGCAGATGCCCTGCGCTTCATGCGCCAGAACAACATTTCCACAAAGATTTTCGAGAGTGGACTCGGCATCTCCCTTTTCCGCGATAATTCCACTCGTACCCGTTTCAGCTTTGCCTCCGCCTGCAATATGCTTGGCCTTGAGGTACAGGATTTGGACGAGGGGAAATCCCAGGTTGCGCACGGTGAAACCGTCCGTGAAACGGCCAATATGATTTCTTTTATGGCCGATGTAATCGGAATCCGCGATGATATGTATATTGGTAAGGGCAACACCTACATGCACACCGTTTCAGACTCCGTAAAGGAAGGCTTCAACGATGGTATCCTTGAACAGCGCCCGTCCCTTGTAAACCTTCAGTGCGATATTGACCACCCGACACAGGCAATGGCCGATACACTTCACTTGATTCATGAGTTTGGCGGCATTGAAAACCTTAAGGGTAAAAAAGTTGCCATGACTTGGGCATATTCCCCATCCTACGGCAAGCCGCTTTCCGTTCCGCAGGGCGTTATCGGTCTGATGACCCGCTTTGGTATGAATGTAACCTTGGCACATCCGCAGGGATATGACGTTATGTCCGAAGTGGAAGAGGTTGCACGCAAAAACGCAGCTGAATCCGGTGGAAGCTTCACAAAAACAAACAGCATGGAAGAAGCCTTCGAGGGTGCGGATATTGTTTACCCGAAGAGCTGGGCACCGTATGCCGCCATGGAAACGCGCACAAATCTTTATGGTGCGGGCGACTTTGCCGGAATCGACAAGCTGGAAAAAGAGCTTCTTGCACAAAATGCAAACCATAAGGATTGGGAATGCACCGAAGAAATGATGGCGAAAACAAAAGACGGAAAAGCAATGTACCTGCACTGCCTGCCAGCCGATATTTCCGGTGTGAGCTGCACACAGGGCGAGGTCGCCGCAAGTGTATTTGACCGTTACCGTGCTCCTCTTTACAAAGAAGCAAGCTATAAGCCATATATTATTGCAGCCATGATTTTTCTCAGCAAAACTCAAAATCCGCAGCAGACCATGCTCGAACTTGAAAAACGCGGTTTGCCGCGCATATTTAAATAATTAAAACACAAGTGTTTTAAAGACAGCCTCATTTTAGGGGAGGGTTTGGAATGAAGAAAACAATCGTTATCGCATTGGGCGGTAATGCGCTGGGTAACACACTGCCCGAACAGTTCGCCGCGGTAAAAACGACATCGAAGGCGATTGCGGATTTGATAGAGGATGGCTATGAAGTAGTCATCTCCCATGGAAACGGCCCGCAGGTAGGTATGATTCAGCTGGCCATGAATGAATTGAGCCGCACGGATGCAAGTTACACGATGCCCCCGCTTTCCGTTTGCGTCGCCATGAGTCAGGGTTATATCGGTTATGATTTACAGAATTCGCTGCGTGAAGAGTTGCTGAACAGAGGAATCCACAAGCCCGTTTCTACGGTGATTACACAGGTGCTTGTGGACCCGAACGACAGCGCATTTGAAAAGCCATCCAAACCGATTGGCCGTTTTATGACAAAAGAGGAAGCAGACAAAGCGGTTGCACAAAAAGGTTATACCGTTATCGAGGACGCCGGCCGCGGTTACCGCCGCGTAGTGGCGTCCCCCCGTCCAGTGGACATCATTGAAATTGACACGGTGAAAACGCTGATAGATGCCGGCCAGGTTGTTATTGCCGGCGGCGGCGGCGGAATTCCGGTCATGGCGGAGGGTAACCACCTCAAAGGGGTCGGCGCGGTAATCGACAAAGACTTTGAAAGCGCCAAGCTGGCACAGATGGTCGGCGCGGACTGCCTAATTATCTTGACTGCCGTTGAACAGATTGCCATCAATTTTGGCAAACCGAATCAGGAATGGCTCGCCAACATGAATACGGATAAAGCGAAGGAATATATAGCTGCTGGGCATTTCGCTCCCGGTTCTATGCTTCCTAAGGTGCAGGCCGCCGTTGAATTTGCCGACTCAAAGCCGGGGCGCTACACGCTGATTACGCTTCTCGAAAAGGCGCGTGACGGCATTGCCGGGCAAACCGGTACCGTTATTCACTCGTAATCCTGCGATATAAAATGAAATCCCGCCGAATCTTTTGGCGGGATTTTTCGCGCATATTTGTAAAAATTATAATACTTATTTTGAATAACTATGGATTGAATCCCAAAATCATAGTAAAATGATAAAAGAATTATTAGTATTTTAAATGTGATAGCTTTCATGGGGAAATTTTATTTGGATAACACAAGCACAACCATGTTCTTGTAAGCGCTATGAATATAACGCGGTGATGCGTCCGCGGTGTATTTCACCATACAAAAACTGCACCCCTTTCGTTGGACATGTTTAATGTATCATGTCCAACAAATTTGGTGCAGTTCGATTTCTGAGGGCTGCTGTCTGCCATTTAGGTGTATGACAGGTATATTTTCTAACGATTGTCAAAAACAACCGAAAAGCTGTCATCATGTAAAACAATAATCTGCTCCATATCTTCGTTTGCCAAAGCGATAATATCGCCGTCTGTTTCGAATTTTGCACAGGTACCGCAGGAGGGACTGATTTTTCGCGGGACGGGCATTAATTGCGCAAAAATCCTTTGCTGCTGCAGAGCTCTGAAAAATTTTATCGCGTCATAATGTGTAAAAAAAGTAGCAATATAGGTCAACAGTAATTCACCCCGTTACTTTGACTTAATGTTCAAATGAAAATCGCTGTCCTCTTTGGTAACATGCACACTATAACCGGCCTTCTGCGCGTATCGCGTTACATTCTCGGCGGCCGTTTGATTGTCCACCAGAACTTCGCAAGATTGCGGTTTGGTATCCAAAACCTTTTTTGTCATAATGACCGGCTCGGGGCAGGAGCGCCCGCGAGCGTCAATTGCCATATTCACAGGAATCATCATTTCTCCGTGCAAATATTTTGGTTCTGCCGGCATTATGCACGGAAGATGCCGCAGATAAGCAAATATACTATTTCGACTTTTTTACATCCACCGGGGTTGCTTTCTTTTCAAAATAGGTATTGTAAACTGCAAAAACTAACATTATGGCCAAGCCAATAATCACGGCGATTTTTCCATTACCGGTTGGCCCCTGAGCGGAGGAAGCCAGCCCGAAATTATGTGCAAAAGCTGCGCCGACAAACATACCCAAAACTGCTACAACGGAGTCCGTGTTTCCTTCGCCCGAAAGCACCATTTGACGCAGCGGACAGCCGCCAAGCAGAACGGAGCCAAAGCCCACGGCAACCATGCTGAGCATATTCCAAAATCCGTCAGTGTGGGCAATTGGCTGCCCTGCAAAGCCGAGGTTGAATTTTCCCAATATAAGATTGCCGACCAGCACAGCAATGAAAATTCCAAGGTATGCAATCAATAGAGTCCAGTCACGGAACAGCATTAAATCGCGGAATCCGCCAACTAAGCAAAGGCGGAAGCGCTGAGACAACGCGCCCACAAGCACACCACCGATAAGAGAAATCAAAATTGGAGCGTGGGAAGCACCGGGGCCCTTTACGCTGAAATAGATGAACGCCGGTGCGCTAATCAGCAGGATAAGCAACGCGATATTTATTACCGGGTAAACATATCCCTCGATTTTTGGTTGTATGTAAGTCCTCTTAAGACTGTATCCGTTTTTCAGGAAAGCCACACCTGCTCCAATGCCCAGAACAAAACCGACAAGGCCGATCACGGCGTTCAGATCGCCTCCAGCCATTCTGAGAATCATTCTAAGTGGGCAGCCGAGGAATACCAAGGCGGCTATTATTACAAAAAATCCAAGAACGAATCGTGTTATCGGGGAAGAACCGCCCCGTGGGGAAAATTCTTTTTTACAAACGGACAGGACAAAAGCACCCAGTGCTATTCCGATGATTTCCGGGCGAATATACTGTACTACTTTTGCCTGATGGATTCCCAGCGCACCTGCGGTGTCACGTATAAAACACGCGATGCACAATCCCATATTGGCGGGGTTTCCCAGTGCCACTAAGGCAACGGCTATCGCACCAATGATGACGCCGGAAATACCGACTTTCCATTTTTGATTCAAAATCACTACCTCTTTTCCATAAATTAATGATATAATGATTATATAGCAAAATTATGGTTAATTCAACAAGTATTCCAATAAACAGACGTTTTTTTTATATATTTTAAATAACTGTGGATTGAAATCACAAATCATAGTAGAATAGTAGAGAAAGAATTATTAATATTTTTAAAGTGAGGGTTTTCATGGGGAAAATTTATTTGGATAACGCAAGTACAACCTTTCCCAAAGCGCCCGGGGTTGTGCGGCAGATGAAGTTTTTTATGGAAGAGGTCGGCTGCAACATCAACCGCGGCGGGTATGAAAAAGCCTACAGTGCCAGTGAAACCGTGTTGGATACCCGGGAAAAGCTTTGTTCGCTTTTTCATTTCAATGACAGCCGAAATGTTATTTTTACCATGAATATTACGATGGCGCTTAACGAGCTTTGCAAGGGATTTTTAAAGTCTGGCGACCATGTTCTGGTAAGTGCAATGGAACACAACGCGGTGATGCGTCCGCTTGTACAGATATCCGAGCACGGCGTGGAATTTGACAGGATTCCCTGCAACTCACGGGGCGAATTGCTTTTGGAGCAGTTGGAACCGATGATAAAGCCTAACACACGCGCGGTAATTCTTACGCATGCGTCAAATGTGTGCGGTACGTTGATGCCGCTGAAACAGGTTGGTGCGTTTTGCCGTCAGCACGGTCTGTTTTTCATTGTGGACAGCGCGCAGACAGCCGGCGTTTTTCCAATTGATATGCAGGACATGCAGATTGACGCCTTGGCCTTTACCGGCCACAAGGGACTGTTAGGGCCGCAGGGTATCGGCGGATTTTTGGTCAGTGACAGGCTTGCCGCAGAACTGAAACCGCTGATTGCAGGGGGGACGGGCAGCTTTTCCCAATTGGAAACGGTGCCGGAGCTTTTGCCGGACAAGTTTGAGGCCGGCACACAAAACCTACCCGGTATTTACGGCTTGAACGCCGCGCTACAATACCTGCAAAGCTATGGGATTGACGCCATTCGGCAAACCGAGCTTTCCCTTGCAGCCCGTCTGACCCATCGGCTTGCCAATTGCGGCAGACTCCGTATTGTCGGCGCGGAGAGTGAAAAAGCGCCCATCGTTTCGGTGGACTTCACTGAGCGCGACAACGCGGAAATCGCTTATCTTTTAGACAGCAAATGCGGTATTATGACGCGCTGCGGCCTGCATTGTGCGCCCAACGCGCACAAAACACTTGGTACTTATCCGCAGGGTACGGTTCGTTTTTCCATCAGCCATTTTAATACGGTGGCGGAAATTGACGAGGCGGCGGACTGCGTTCACAAAATATTGGAGAATAGTATTGTATAGAACGGATTAATCATTAGCACGCGTAAAGGAGGCAATTAGGAATAATGGAAAAGCAGGAACTTCTGCGGGGTATCCCAAAGGTGGACGAGCTTTTGGAGAGCGAGCCCATTGTTAAAAAAATGGAACACTGCCCCCGTGTGATCGTTTTGCGCGCGGTTCGGGAAGAACTGGGAACGCTGCGCCTGCGGATTTTGCAAGGCGAATGCGCCGAAATTCCGTCCATTGGCGAGTTGACTGATTGTGTTTTATCGCGTGCGGATAAACTTGAAAAAACCAACCTAAGGCGTGTGATTAATGCCACCGGCGTAGTTCTGCACACCAATTTGGGCAGAGCGCCGTTGTGCCAAAGCGCAGTAAAGGCGGTTACCGAAGTGGCCGAAGGTTACAGCAATCTGGAGTATAACTTGCAAACCGGCACACGCGGAAGCCGCAACCAGCATGTGGAGGATTTGCTCTGCACGCTATCCGGCGCCGAGGCCGCCCTTGTCGTCAACAACAATGCTGCGGCACTTTTGCTTGCGCTTTTTACCTTTGCAAAAAATAAAAAAATACTTGTTTCACGCGGGGAGTTGGTGGAAATCGGTGATTCCTTCCGTATTCCGGATATTATGGAGCAGAGCGGCGGCAGAATTGCCGAAGTGGGTACCACAAATAAAACGCATCTGCGCGATTATGAAGACGCACTGAAAGACGGAGATGTCGGCGCGATTTTAAAGGTGCATACGAGTAATTTTAAAATAGTTGGGTTTACCGAAGATGTTTCGATCCGTGAATTAGCGGAGCTTGGGAAAAAACAAGGAGTGCCGGTGCTGCATGATTTAGGCAGCGGTGCGCTTTTGGATGCCCGGTACTATCCTTTTCGGGATGAGCCGACGGTGCCGCAGGCTGTGCGGGACGGTGCGGATATCGTCATGTTCAGCGGCGACAAACTACTGGGCGGGCCTCAGTGCGGCATCCTTTTAGGGAATAAAAAGAGAATTGCGCTCATGAGCAAAAACCCACTGGCGCGCGCTTTGAGAATCGACAAGCTTTCACTTGCCGCTTTGGAAGCTACCCTGCGGCTCTATCTTGAACCGCAGCGCACGGACGAAATTCCGGTTTTGCACATGATGCGCTCCGACTATTTAAAGCCAAAAGCAGAGGAGCTGTGCCGCGAAGTTAAGGAACAAGGTGCGGTGTGTGAAGCGGAGGTGCTGGCTGAGGAGCGGCAGATTGGCGGCGGCTCAGTGCCGGCGCAGGCACTCCCCGGCTATGTTGTGGCAATCAGGCCACGCGATATTTCGGTATTGGAACTGGAGCAGCGGCTGCGTGGGCTGGTACTGCCCGTTATTGCACGCATTGCCAAAAACCAGCTTTTGCTCGACGTTTCTACCATTCAGCAGTCGGAACTGTCACTTGTGGCACGTGCGGTAGCCCAATGCACCGGAGGAAGCCGATGATGAAGCATATGATTATCGGCACGGCCGGACACATTGACCACGGGAAAACCTGCCTCATCCGCGCACTTACCGGTATCGACACCGACCGCCTTGCGGAGGAAAAGCGCCGCGGCATCACCATTGACCTCGGCTTCGCGCATATGACGCTCAATGACGATACGCTAGCGGATATTATCGATGTTCCCGGGCACGAAAAGTTCATACGCAATATGCTCGCCGGCGTAGGTCAGCTGGATTTGGTTCTGATGGTGGTCGCGGCCGACGAGGGTGTGATGCCCCAGACTATGGAGCATTTGGACATCCTTTCCCTGCTCGGTGTCAGCCGCGGTATTATCGTGATTACAAAATGCGATTTAGTAGACGAAGAGATGCTTGCGCTTGCAAAGCAGGATATCGCGGAACACTTCGCAGGCACCTTTTTGGAGCATGCCCCCGCACAGGTGGTTTCCGCTCGAACGGGGCAGGGTATTGAGGAACTGCGCCTTTTGCTGATGGACGAAGCAAAGCGGCTTCTGCTTAGACCGTGCGGTTCGCAATTCCGCCTGTTTATCGACCGCGCTTTTACGATGCAGGGCTTTGGTACGGTGGTTACCGGTACACTGGCATCCGGAAAAATCAGTTTAGACGACACCGTTATGGTTTATCCGCAAGAAAAGACCGTTCGCGTTCGCGGGCTGCAAAGCTGTGGGCAGGATGTGGAGCAGGGCTTCCCGGGGCAGCGTGTAGCTGTGAATTTGACCGGCGTCAAAAAAGAGGAGCTTTCCCGCGGGGAGGTGTTGGCAACCCCCGGCTCACTGAAAAAAACGGATTTGCTGGATGTAAAGTTAGTCGGATTAAAAAATATGGATTGTGAAATTACGAATAATGCCAGACTGCACTTGTTCCTTGGCACTTCAACCCTGCTGTGTCGGGTGAGATTGCTGAACACGGACAGTTTGCACGCGGGGGAACAGTGCTACGCGCAGCTTCGGCTGGAAGAACCGGCAGCCGTAGAAAACGGCGACCGTTTTGTGGTTCGCTTTTACTCCCCGCTCAAAACCATCGGCGGTGGTGTGGTACTGGATTGCTGTCCGCTAAAGCGTAAACGGTTCGACAGCACGGTGCTCACGCGCTTTCAGCTGTACGACACAGGCAGTCTGCAGGAACAGGTTTTGTGGGAGCTTTCGTATCAACCCGCGTTCGGTAAAAAAATTCGTACAACGGAAGAAATACAAAGCTGTTTTTCACAGCTTGATTCCTCCGTATTTTATTCTGCTCTGCATACTTTGCTTGAACAGGGTGCGCTTGTTGATGTAAGCGAACAAATCCTGCTTCCGCCGGAAACGATTGCCGCTGTACGGCAGGAAATTTGTGCCGCGTTAACAGAATATCATTCCCGCTATCCGCTTCGTGATGGGTTTCCGCTGCCGGAATTAAAAAGGCAGATTTTCCCTATGGAGGAACCGGGGGTAGCGGATGCCCTGCTTGCTTTTTTTGCAGAAAAAGGGGAAATCATACGGAGCGCACAGTTCGCCGCGCTGCCCGATTTTTGCCCAACAGAAACGGAACTGTACCGCAAAATCAGTACGGCTGCGGAGAAAATATATAAGGAATCCCTCTATTCTCCGCCGGATAGCGACACTGTTGCGGCGCTGCTCCCCTGCACCCCGGGGCAAGCGGGCGAAACGCTGCGGCTCATGGCTGGCCAAAACAGGCTGGTATGGCTAAACGACCAGCTTTTCCTCAATGGCGAAGCCTACCGGAAGATGCTGATTTTGCTGAAAAAATCAGTGGAGCAAAACGGCAGTATCACACTGGCACAGTTTCGCGATTTACTTGGCACCTCACGCAAATATGCAGCGGTGATACTGGAATCCCTTGATGAGCAAGGTGTTACGGTGAAGCAGGGTGACGCGCGTATTTTGACACAGTCAACCGAAAAATAAAATATGGGGGTAGATGAGTGCTGGTGTGCTTTGTAGTCTTCAAAACTATTGTGGGCATTTAAACTGCCTGGGTGGGTTCGATTCCCACATACTCCCGCCAAACCAGAACCATATTGCAAAAAGGCCGGATACGACGGGGAAAACCCACCGTATCCGGTTCTCTTTTTTATTTAAAATGTATCCGTCTTTCTGCACTGTGCATGAAAGCATCCATCAGTTTATCTCTTTTGATAAATGCAATATCGCTTCTACCACACCGCCCGAAATTGCGCGGGCTTTATCAGAAATGGTATAGCAATATTCTTCGATTCCCCGTGGGTCAATATCGCCCGACTTCATTCCGGTGTGAACCGGAGTACCTTTGGGCAGCAATCCCCGGACAACGCCGTTTATCAGCGCAAAAATCGGCTGCCCGTCAACCGTGGCAACAACATCCCCTGCTTTTACCGGCCTGCCGATTTCCGTTTTCGGCGTGAAGATTCCGCCGCACACTGCGCGGATAATCCGGTCGGTTGTGTGCCCCGCAATATTGCCGGGGATTCCGGTGTTTTCCGCCGCTCTGCCGTTGTAAATCGGGCGGCCAAGGTTGTGGCCGCGCTGTGTTTCTACTACGCAGTCACAGTCTTTTCCGGCGGTAAAGCCGGGCCCGAGCGCAACTACGACGGGAGCATCGCCTATTTTAGTACCCAAATTTTCTTTTGCAATAATAGCGTCAACTAAAGCGTCGGGTTTGCAATGGGCAAGAACGTTCACCTGTGGGTCAACTATGACCGCGATTTCGCCCTTCTGCAAAATTAGCTTCGCCTGTTCATAATTTTCAGCCATCCGTGCGGTTACGCCCTCTACTTCGGCGACTTTATCATAAATCACACGGGAAAAGGCGACGGTTGTCCGTACGGTGGTGGGTTGGGCTGTTTCCGTCATAATAATATCAAAATGGCACTGCCGTAGCCGGTACGCAACGCCGCTGGCCAAATCCCCGGCGCCCTTGATGAGTATCAACATATGCGTCACCTCAAATACCATAAATTATTCAATAATCAACCATTGTGGCAGCAAATCTTTGACTTCAAATGCAGGGGAGTATCGTATATGCAGTTACTGAACGGCAAACCCATGCAATTCGTTGCCTGCGAAAGAAGTAACCGCCACGAGGGGAACCCCTGATTCCAACAGCAGAGATGCAATCCGCGAGCCTTGTTCCCGCAGAACCGCAGTGTCCGCCTGATTGAGAACCACGGCGTCACAGCTAGGGTACCCGTGAAGAAGCATGCGGGCAAGATCCTGCTCAGAAAGTAAATTTTCCTTTTCGAGTCCCAGCAGTTCTTCCGCTAAAGTTACACGATGGCATACCTGGCCGAGCGGTTTGCCCAATGCGGACAGCCCCGCAACGGTGATGGTTTTATCCGTTTTTGGGAAAATAATCGGTTCTGTGTCGTTTGGCATTTTTACCGGCATACGGTGGGAACCGTCTGCTTCTATCAGCAGATAATCTGCCGCGCCGTAAAGATAGTCCAACATCTCAGGGGCGGGTGATGAGAACTTGCAGTTTTCCGCGAGTGTACCCACAACGACAAGATGGTTTTGGTTTAGTGCCGTATCGACCGATTCCCGATTCCCATCCGTGACAACGGCTTCGCATTCCTGCTTTTCAGGGTAAAAAATATGCGTTGTTGTGGTAACCGCAACGCGGTTGCCCAGCGCCGCCAGTTCATGCGCCAAATAATAGAGAATAGTGGTTTTGCCCCCTGCTCCCACAAGGGAGATGGCACGGTCACGCGATAAATTAAGCCCTAAAAGATGATGAAGTGGAACGTGCGCGTTCCATTGACTGTCTTTATTAGTGTGCATCAAATTTTCGCCTCAACTTCTTTTTAAAGCTAAATAGTATTACTTTTAGACTATTATACCAAAGTTATTATGAAAAGTCACTCTGTTTTCAGTCTTTGCTCTTGTCTTTTTAAGGATGTTAGCTTAAAATAATGATAACAATAGAATTAGGAGGTGATTGGTATGGCCGAATTGCAGAAACGTCTGACGCAAATGACAAAAACCGCCGGTTGAGCGGCTAAAGTTGGACCTGGAGTCCTTGCACAAGTTTTGTGCAACCTACCAAAATTCTCCGACCCCAATTTACTTGTTGGATTTGATACCAGCGATGACGCCTGCGTTTACAAAATCAGCGAAGAAATGGCTTTGGTGCAGACCGTTGACTTTTTCCCGCCCGTTGTGGATGACCCGTATTTATACGGGCAGATTGCGGCGGCCAACGCGTTGAGCGATATTTATGCGATGGGAGCCAAGCCGACCCTCGCCATGAACCTTTTATGCTGTCCCTCCTGTCTTGCACAGGAAACGGTTCAGTCGATTCTTGCCGGCGGGTACGATAAGGTGAAAGAGGCCGGAGCAATCATTGCCGGCGGGCATACCATTCAGGACGCGGAGCCGAAGTACGGACTTTGCGTAAGCGGCTTCATTGACCCGAAAAAGGTTTTAAAAAACAACGGGGCAAAAGCGGGCGATATCCTGATTCTGACAAAAGCGCTCGGCACAGGGATTCTTACCACTGCGGCAAAAGCGATGCTTACAGATGAAAAAACATTTTCCGCCGCGGCGCAAAGCATGGCTACGCTGAATCGATTCGCGGCGGAAGCGGCTTTTCCGTTCTGCCTGAACGCCTGCACCGATATAACCGGTTTTGGCTTGTTGGGGCATACCTATGAAATGGCGAGCTCCAGCAAAGTGACCGCTCATATCTTTTCACAGGAAATCGGCGTTTTGCCGCAGGCTGCCGATTTTGCTGACATGGGAATTATTCCGGCGGGTGCTTATGCAAACAGCGACTATCTGAAGGATAAGGTCGTGTTCCGCGAATCGGTTCTCAGAGTAACGCGCGACCTTTTGTTTGACCCCCAGACCTCCGGCGGCCTGCTTTTTTCCGTCCCTAAGAAAGACGCGAAGGAGCTGCTTGCCCGATTGGAACAATGTACGCCATGCGCGCGTATCATCGGGGAAATGACGGAGCCGGAGCAAACTTCCATCGTTGTGGAATAGTGTTACCATACTGAACCAGAAAAACAGTTTCCTCTGCCGCGGGAAAACCCGGCAGAGGGGATTTGTTGTGTACGGTAAAACCGTTTGTCCGCTTCGGCGGTTTGCCCAGTGGGAAATATAGGAATTATTTAACAATCAATTATTCTTAAAAGGTATGGACATTATGATTACAGAGGTGTATACTAACTTGATTAGATTTGATATGCCGTCTATTGACTTATATATACTAAGCACACTTTGAAAAAGATCTATTCAAAGTGTGCTTATTTTTGTATATAGAGATTTATTGGCGGCATGTTGTTGAAAAGCCTAATCTCTGCAACTGAAAACATCGTATGGTGTTGGGGTTTCCACAGATTTTAGGCTTTTTGATTAGGCAGTGAGAACAGTTTTTGAAAATGATGGAGGTATTTATGAGAAGTCTGATTGATCCCCTGGACTTATCCGTTTCTGAAATTGACGAGCTTTTAAATTTGGCGGATAATATTGCGAAAGACCCCAAAGCGTATTCCACAGTGTGCGCCGGTAAGAAACTGGCAACCTTATTTTATGAGCCAAGCACACGCACAAGACTGAGCTTTGAAGCAGCAATGCTGAATATGGGAGGAAGCGTTCTAGGTTTCTCCACAGCTTCCAGCAGTTCGGCGTCAAAGGGCGAAAGCGTAGCAGACACCATCAGAACGGTATCCTGTTACGCAGATATATGTGCGATGCGCCATCCCAAAGAAGGTGCGCCGCTTAGGGCTTCCAAATACTCTAAAATTCCCGTCATCAACGCCGGGGACGGAGGTCACCAGCACCCCACGCAAACCCTCACGGATTTAATGACCATCCGTGAGAAGAAAAAAAGACTTGGCAATCTGACCATCGGGCTGTGCGGCGATTTGAAATTCGGCAGAACCGTGCATTCCTTAATCAAATCGCTCGTACGGTATGAAGGAATCCACTTTGTTCTGATTTCCCCGCAGGAACTGCAGGTGCCGGATTATATTATCGAAGAAGTTCTCAAAGCAAAGAACATTCCTTATGAAGAGGTTGAAGACCTTGAGCAGGTAATCTCAAAGCTGGACATCCTATATATGACCAGGGTACAGCGCGAACGCTTTTTCAATGAAGAGGACTATGTCCGTTTGAAGGACAGCTACATTCTGACTATGGACAAGATGCGCAATGCAAAACCGGATATGGCAATTTTGCATCCGCTGCCCCGCGTGAACGAAATTGCACTCGAAGTGGACGACGACCCGCGCGCGGCATACTTTGATCAGGTTCAAAACGGTGTCTATGTAAGAATGGCACTAATGATGAAACTTTTGGAGGTAGAAAATGCTTAATATTGACAGCTTGCAAAAAGGAATCGTCATCGACCATATCAAAGCCGGAACGAGCATGAAGATTTATGAACTGCTTGACCTGGCAAAGCTTGATTGCTGTGTTGCAGTCATTGAGAATGCAAAGAGCAGCAAATACGGAAAAAAAGATATCATTAAAATTGACGGAATGATTGACATCAATCTGGATATCCTTGGGTTCATCGACCATGAAATTACAATCGATATTATCAATGATGGAAAAATCATCGAAAAGAAACAGCTGTTTCTTCCCCAAACAGTGAAAAACGTGATTAAATGTAAAAATCCCCGCTGCATTACCAGCGGAGAGGAAGGCATCGACCACATTTTCCAGCTTTGCGACACCAAGCACCATCGTTATAGATGCATCTACTGTGAGCAGGAATTTCAAGCTTAAATCACAACAATATAAGGGGCTGTCTCAAACGTGAAAGCGTTTTTGGCAGCCCCTGTTTTTGTCGGGAAAAAATATAGGAAGAATGCGAAATAAGTTCCGCTCTATTAACTTTACATAATTAGTCTAATTAGAAGTTAAGAAAATTTTACATGTCCCCCCCCTCTAACTTAAAAAAATGAGCACAGGGAAGGCATATCCACTTCTACTTGTCTAAAATACATTTATCAATTATGTCTTCGGGCTTTTCTAAAACGTAGTCCGCGCAAATGTCATCAGGCGTTTTACATCCCCATAAGGCAAGTGCAAAATCTACGTTAGCCCCTTTAGCGCATTGAAGGTCATAAATAGTATCCCCAATATAAAGAACCTCACCTTGGCGCGCACCGGAACATTCCAAATACTTTTCCATCGGTTCAGAAAAAGGTTTGTGCTTTATGCTATCCTCTGCACAAATTACGGTATCAAAATAATCAGCTAATCCAAAAGGAATAAAATCAGTCTCATACTCCTTTGTCGTCTTAGATGTTATTATTCCGAGCGAATAATTTTGTTTTTTCAACTGATTCAAAACGTAATTAATTCCATCAAAAATTTGAATCGTATCAAAATAATTTTCAAAATTTTGCATCCATAAAGCATTATAATGTTCCAAATTATCAAAGCCAAGTTTAACGAGGACATCTTGACCGGGTATTCCTAAGGCAAACCGTAATTCGTTTATATCCATAGTGCGATTTTGATATTCCTGAACAATATCTTTTAAAGATAATAAAACTGCTTTTTCCGTATCAAGCAGGGTGCCGTCAATGTCAAATACGATATGGGTATATTTCATAACATCCTCCAATATGTACTAGATTAATGTAAATATCAATTAACCATTCCGGTATTTAGTCTAATGCGTAGTTGGAAAAGTCTTGCAGATGCCATAATCGCTAAATAGGCAAGTGTCATAAACGCATTACTAATATTCATAGATTCAATCTCCTGCTTTTATAGTGCTTTATAGAATGCTTTTAAATCTTCCTTTATGTCTATTGAAAGCTGGGTGTCCCGAATTCCCTGAACAGCTCCCTCTAACCCATACAGCATGTGCAAACAGGCAGTCGGATCTTGTTGTCTGATTCTAAGAAATGCTTCCTTGCTCCCTATGCTTATCAATTTTTCAGGCGTATCAATCCCCGCACCGATAAGCAACGTTTCTGCTACTTTTCCAATATTGGGAACTTTAAGTAATGTGCTCATTCTTATTACCCCCTTTGGTTAATTCCATTACATATGGAACAAATTTAAGGAAAGGCCAGCTTATATCTTAAGGGCACCGATGATAGACTATATAGATACAGCAAAACTAGTTGAACTAAATCTAATTGTATTCTTTTATGTTATTATTTTCAACAGATAAAATCATAAATAGGAAAATAACGGAAAAATTTGTTGTGTAAAAATATTCTTATTATAAAAATAGGGGTCAACCTAAAATGCGTTCGCATTTTAGGTTGACCCCTTGCTGAAATGTTATATTTTATTAAAAAGGATGATATGTTTCAATCGAAATTGAAGCGGCTGTTTTGCTAAAATCCGATCAGCAGACCGCCGTTCTCTGTATAAAAGCTTGTAAGGCCCGTGGTTTGCAGGATGGTAATCTTTGTGGTCAGGTAAACGTGTGAAATTAATTCCTTTAATCGCTGCGCGCCTTTAAGGTTGTTACAATGGCTGATGACGACCGGCTGGCCGACCATGTCCTTCAGCTTACCCATGATTTCTACCATTTGCGCAATTGCACGTTCTTCACCGCGTGGCTTTTGCAGGATTTTAATCTCGCCCTCCGGCGTATTGGCCGCCACAGCCCGTATCCCGAGGGTGGTTGCCAAAATACCCGCAACACGGGACATGCGGCCGTTTTTGATTAAATTGTCATAGGAACCAAGGGCAAAGAGCAAAAACAGGCTTTTAGCATATGCTTCCGTCTGTTTTGCCACCGTTTCGAAATCTGCTCCGCCTGAAATCAGTTCCTCCGCTTTGCGTAGAATTAACACCATGCCTCCGGCGGTTGAACGGGAGTCTATTACATGGATTTTTTTATCGGGATATTCCTCAAGAACGATATTTTTAGCAACAACTGCGCTGTTATATGTGCCGCTTAACGCACTGGTCATTGTCACTGCAATGGTGCAATCACTTTTTCTGAATTCAGGGGCCCATTCCTCCGGAGCGGGGCACGCGGAAGAGGACGGCCCAGTGAAGTTTTTCATTTGGGCCAGCATTGTGTTTACATTTAACTCGTCGTTATCCACGTATTCGGTACTGCCAACAATAATTTTAAGAGGAACCGTTGCAAAGTGTAGGTTTGAACCACGAAATGCGCTTGAGGGTAAGTCGCACGAGCTATCTGCAAGTATGCTCCAAGTCATAAAAGTACTCCCCAAATCCATAATTTTTATGATATAGTTTTAAATACTATGTGTTTTAATTAATGATATCACAACAAAAATAAATAATTAGTCATTTTAAGAATTTTTATACTTCCCTATTGTTTTTATTTTTTTAGATAAAACAATTCATATTTTAAGGATATAATAATTAATAGCATATAAAAATATGATAATTGGAGTTGATGATGGTGTATGATGAAATTGCCGTACAGGCGAAAACAGCCATAAGCGAACTAATTGAAGTTGCTAAACTCAGCGAGGGGAATATTCTGGTAGTCGGATGCTCGTCAAGCGAAATCGGAGGGCATGAAATCGGTTCCTTTTCGAGTGTGGAAATTGCAAACACGGTTTTTAATGCAATTTATCCGATTCTAAAGGAAAACAAAATTTATTTGGCAGCACAATGCTGTGAACATCTAAACCGTGCCATTATTATTGAAAAAGAGGCAGCGGTAAAAAACCACCTTGAAATTGTAAATGTGGTTCCCAGGCCAAAGGCGGGCGGCTCCTTCAGTACAGCCGCGTACGCCAATTTTGACGCCCCTGTTGCGGTGGAGGAAGTTACGGCACAGGCGGGTATCGACATTGGAGGAACACTCATCGGTATGCATCTTGCAAGGGTTGCCGTTCCGGTGCGCTTGTCCATCTGCAAAATCGGCGAGGCCAACATTGTTTGCGCCCGAACAAGACCAAAGTTTATTGGCGGTGACCGCGCTGGCTACGACGAAAGACTAAAATAGTCTTTGTTTTACAATTCAATTTATTTTTATCAAAATTTTAAAAGTGATAATATACAAAAAAATCCAATTATTGCTTTAAAAAATTGGATTTTTGATTACTTTAATCATCTGGGAAAGCTTGACATATCTATTGTACTACTGTATTATTTGTATTAATGAACTAGTACAATATTGTGCTGTTAATCTGTACTAATTTTAGTATTTGGCAGCATGAAATAAGGAGTGAACACCAAGTTGAAGAAAAAGAAGAAAATATTTATTGCCGTCGGTGTTGTTGCTGCTGTTTCGATTGCGGCAGTTGCTTTCATGTCGAGTAAAAAAGGTCCGGTGGCCATGCCGGTACAGTGTACGGCCTTAAAGCAGACAACGCTAAGCAGTTCCGTAAGCACGACTGGTTTGGTACAAAGCGCTGACACGGTGAATGTTTATACTGACCTGAATTACAACATCCAATCGCTTTCGGTCAAGGTGGGTGACCACGTGAAGGCAGGCGACGTGCTTTGCCAGCTTAATACGCAGGACTTAAAGGATACCATCGAGCAAAAGCAGGCCGCCCTGCGCAGCAGTGCTGCCTTATCGTCACTAAAAATAAAGACGAGCGAAAAAAAATATAACGACAACAAAAGCACTTTGGATGCCGGGCTCAACGCACAAATCAACGCCGCACAGGAAAAAGTCGACTCCGCCAAGCGCGACCTTGAAAGCGCACAGCAAAAACAGAGTGATGCAAAAAAGAATATTGACGAAAATTTAAATGCTTCTCTGATTGCTGCAAAGTCGAGTGTAGCAAGCACGAAACAGGCTTATGACAGCGCACAGCTGACTTATGCCGACACTAAAAAGCATAAGAAAAACGGAGATTATGATAATTTAGCGGACTATGAAATAGAAGATATCGTCCGCAAAGCCAGAGAAGCGGTTGACTCCGCTCAGCTTACATATGATACCGCACTTAAGAACTTGTACGCTTTAGGAACCGAGTCAAATGAGCAACTTGCCCAATATGTGAAAGCGACTGAAACCGCACAGGTAAACTACGACAGTGCAGTAAAGTCACTAAAGGCAACACAAGTGTCTGTCGATCAGGACTTGAAAAACGACCAACAGGGGATTAACAGCGATAAGATTTCTGCCGATGACAAAGCGTCGCGGGCAGAACTGCAATCTCTGCAAGCCAAATTAGGGAAATGCACCGTGACGGCGCCGGCTTCCGGCACGATAACGGCAGTATATGCCGTTAAGAACGCACCGGCTAATGGTTTGCTGTTTGTCATTGAGGATACCAACGCGCTTAAGCTTTCCGTCAAAATCAAAGAATATGATATCAGCAGTGTTAAAGTTGGAATGCCGGCAATTATAAAAGCAGATGCAATAAGTGATAAGCAATATGAGGGGCAGCTGCAAAAAATCGCTCCCACTGCGGTAAAAGGCACCGATGGCAAAACTGCGAGCGGCAGCAACGCCGAATTTGAAGCGGACGTTGTGGTATCATCAAGGGATACCGGACTGTTAATTGGAATGAATGCCCGTGCTGAAATAATATTGAAGAAAAAGGAATCTGTTTTTGCTGTTCCTTATGACGCGGTGACCACCGACGCCGAGGGCAAAGACATCGTCTTTGTGGCCAAAGCGCAAAAGGACGGCTCCTATAAGGCAGAGTCCATCCCGGTTACGCTGGGACTTGAAACCGATTCCCAAGTGGAGATTTCGGGTACCGGTTTAGGGGACGGACTGCAAATTATTTCAGACGGCAAGCAGGTTACACCGGGAATGACAGTGCAGTTGGCGGGTGAAGGTACATGAGCAATAAAGCAGTAATTGAAATGCATGATATTGTCAAAACCTTTTACATAGGTACACCGAATGAGCTGCAAATTTTGCATGGTATCAACTTAAATATTTACGAGGGCGAATTTGTTTCCATTGTCGGTGCCTCCGGTTCGGGCAAATCCACTTTAATGAATATTATTGGCGCGCTGGATCGGCAGACTTCCGGTGAATATGTTTTGGACGGCGTGCCGCTCAACGAAATGAGCAGTAATCAGCTTTCACAAATTCGCAACAAAAAAATAGGATTTGTTTTTCAGACCTTTAACCTGATTCCGCGTTCCACCTCGCTGGGGAATGTTGAACTCCCCATGCTCTACGCCGGTGAATCACGCAAAAAAAGGTCTGCCCACGCGATGGAACTGCTGGAACTGGTGGAAATGTCCGACCGTGCAAAGCATATGCCCAATGAGCTTTCCGGTGGGCAAAAGCAAAGAGTAGCAATTGCCCGCGCGATGGCAAACGATCCCGCAATCATTCTGGCGGATGAGCCGACCGGCGCACTTGACAGCAGTACCGGTCGGCTGGTGATGGATTTGTTTCACACCCTGCATAAAGAGCAAGGCAAAACCATCGTTTTGATTACACATAATAAAGAACTGGCAGAGGAAACCGGTCGGATTATTACAATCCATGACGGAAGAATTGAAAGTGACACGGAAAATCTGCCCAAGATTCAGGAGGAAAGCCATGAATCTGCTTGAAAATATTCACCTTGCTGTTACCGGGCTTATTGCTAACAAAATGCGCGCCCTGCTCACCATGCTTGGTATTATTATCGGTATCGGCTCCGTAATTGCCATTACTTCGGTGGGCAACGCGATGACCAACTCCGTCAATTCCGCCATGTCTAGCTTCGGCGTAACAAACATTCAAGTTATGCTCAACTCTAAAGACAACAATTCGGTCACATTTGAACCGGGGGATGCATTTACCGATGAGATGATTTCGCGGTATCAAAAAAAATACAGTGAAAAAATTAGCGGAATCGGATTAAGTAACGATGTTGGTTCCGGCGAAATTAAAAATAAACATAAAACACACAAGGTTTCGGTTACTGGCGTAAATGATGGATATGAGATTACCGGAAATATTGATTTGGCAAAGGGAAGATTTATCAGTGAAAAGGATGACCAGCGCGCAAAAAATGTTGCGGTTATTTCTGAGCGGCTTGTAGCAAGCCTCTTTTCACCCAACCAAAATCCTCTTGGCTCGTCGATTCGTGTGGAAATGCAAAAGGGGATTGAAACCTTCACGGTTATTGGTGTTTTTAAAGAGCCTGCGGAATCAAATTTTATACAAAGAGATAATACCCGCACAAATTTTTATATCCCGATTTCCACCGCGAAAAGGCTGGCTAATGCCGACGAAGGCTATTTTGGCTTTACAGTTGCGGCAAAGATGGGGATAGACTACACCCAATTTGCACAAGAATCCCAAAATTTTATGAATACCTTTTATAAAAACAATAAGAAGTTAGAGTGTTACGCAGTCAGCATGGACTCCATGATTTCAGAAACCCAGGGCGTAATGAGTACACTCTCTATCGCGATTGCAGTAATTGCAGGAATTTCCCTGTTGGTTGGCGGCATCGGCGTCATGAACATTATGCTGGTTTCGGTAACGGAACGTACCCGCGAAATTGGTATCCGCAAGGCGCTGGGCGCGCCCGACCGTGCAATCCGCTCTCAGTTTATTATTGAATCCATAATCATCTGCGTCATCGGGGGTATCTTTGGAATCATCGTCGGTGCAGGGCTTGGGTATGTGGGGGGACTGCTTTTGAAACAGCCGGCTGTCCCAACACTTAGTGCCATCATTATTGCGGTGGGATTCTCCATGGTCATTGGAATTTTCTTTGGATATTACCCCGCCAATAAAGCCGCCAAGCTTGACCCGATTGAAGCGCTCCGTTATGAATAAGACCTAACATACAAAAAGCAATAGCCATCCAATGATGATATTAAATATCACTTGGATGGCTATTTTAATGAAAGCACAGAAATTCTAATCGTCGTATTTTTTCAGAGTTTCCAGAGCCACGTCTATCTGCTCAAATTTATTGATTTTCGGAGTATTGATGAGATTCCCCCGCGCCACGACAATCGTTGGTTTTGACAGTGTCCGCAAATTCATCAGCGGGTTTTCATCCAGAACAATCAGGTCGGCGGATTTTCCTTCCACTAACGAACCGGTGCAGTCATCGATGCCCATGATTTCCGCATTGGATTTTGTTGCATGACAGAGCGCCTGCGCCGGTGTTACACCTGCATAGTCCACCAGATATTCCAGTTCCCGCCATGTATTATAGTGCGTGACATACGGCATAGCGGCATCGGTGCCAAACCCGATTTTGATGCCGGCGTCAAGCGCCTGCTTAACGCCGTTAATCATCCTCTTGCAGATAAGCTCTGAGTTTTGAAACATAATATCGTCAAGACCGCTGATCTTTCTGTCAAGGTAATAGAGGGGGATGGCCGCATGCAATGTAGGAACTACGGCGGAATATCCGCGCAATGACCGGGGATTGTTTTTGTACAGGCTAATGATTTCTTCATCCATGTCACTGCCATGTTCAATGGTGTCCACTCCGCCTTTGAGCGCGACTCTTACCCCTTCGGTGCTTTCCACATGGGCGGCAACAAGCAGTCCTATTTTATGCGCCTCGTCACAGATGGCTGCAACCTCTTCCACTGTCATTTGCAGTCTGCCTGCTTCTCCGGCAACTCTTGCATCCATCACGCCGCCGGTTACACAGATTTTGATAAAATCGACACCCTCCTTGATATTCTGGCGGGCGCGCTTGCGGCCTTCCCACGGTGAATCGCTGGTCAAAGCCAAAAAGGGTGCGCCATGTCCGCCCGTCACACTAATCATATAGCCAGCCGCTTTGATGCGCGGCCCCAAATACATGCCGCTCTCAATCTCATCGCGAATTTCTACATCCTTATAAAACAGGTCGCCTACGCACCGAATGGTCGTGACACCCGAACACAGAATGTTGGCAACATTTTTTTTCATTGCTTTCTTTAATACCGAAGTTCCCAGCGAAGTACCGGCTGCGGCAAAAATGCGTTTTTGCTTCTTAACGCTTGATGCGCTTTTCAACGGCCCGCCGCTTGAAAACAAATGGACATGTGCATTGATCAGACCGGGCATCACATACTTGCCGCCCAAATCTATCACCCTCGTCCCCGCAGGGATAGGGCAGCCCTTTGGGACAATTTTAGAGATGATACCATTTTTTACGCTGTTCTTTTCCTCACTGTCAACGAGTATGGTCATACCGTTTTGAATGCTGTTGCTCTGGATATCAACGATATTACAGTTGGTCATTGCAAAGTCTGCTTTCAATTAAATCCCTCCATCAATAATATAATTATAAATATTTATGCCGTTAAGAGAAAATCCCATTTGCAGTGAATTTTGCTTTTTTAAGGGGTGACCTTACGACTTTGTTCCTGCTAATTCCTATTGATATAACAAAATGGTGTAAATTACCAAATCTAATTGAATTATATTCTCATACAATATCAATATCAACACAAAAATTCGTTTGGTGCAAAATATTATCGATATATATTCTCCTCTGTCCACCGAAAAACTGCGTTACCGGTTTCATTTAAGTATAAGAAAAGCACCCTCGGCGGGCGCTTTTTATAACAAGATTATTATTTTCTTAAAGACTTAGTAAAAAGTCGGGAGTAACGCCGGAAAAGCCCGGAATCACTCGGTCGGCATCGGACAGGGTGGAGGGACTGCCCACCCCAACACACTGCATGCCGGCGTTGTGTGCAGCCTGCACGCCGGCAATGGCGTCCTCAAACACAACGCAGTTCTCCGGGGCTATGCCCAGCACCCGGGCTCCGGCCAAGAATACTTCCGGGTCTGGTTTGGCACGCGTCACTACATTTCCGTCAATGACCGTGTCAAACAGCGGAGTAATCTGTAGTCTTTGTAGAATAATCGGAGCATTTTTGCTCACAGAGCCAAGGGCGATTTTATAGCCCTGCCGGCGAAGATCTTTCAGAAAAGGTTCCACTCCGGGTAAAATCTCATCCCGTTCCATCACTTTGATGTATTTCACATATTGGTCATTTTTTTGTTTGGCAAAGGCTGCCTTTTCTTCGTCCGAATATTGAGTCTGACCAAGGCTGAGCAAAATGTTTAAGGATTCCATCCGGCTTACTCCTTTGAGCCGTTCGTTGTCCTGTGTACTGAACGGAATCCCAAGTTCATCAGCCAAACTTTTCCATGCAAGAAAATGGTATTTGGCAGTGTCGCAAATGACACCGTCCAAGTCAAAAATACATCCTTTTATCATGTTCATAAAAATCTCCTGTCAGTTTTACAATTTATAGTTTTTGGGGCTTATCCCTGCATACTTGGTGAAAACATTTGCAAAATAGGCCGGGTCCTCAATACCTACCATGCAGCCCACTTCAGACACAAGGTGTTCGCCGCTTTTCAGCAGTTCCTTTGCCTTTCCAATCCTGTACTTGTTCAGCGCTGTAATAATGGAATCTCCGGTTTCTTTTTTATATAGGCGGCTTAGATAGCTGCTGTTTACATGAAGAATCTGGGCCATGTCTTCCAGCTTGATGGGTAACTTATAATTTTCCTTAATAAAATTATTGACCTGCACGACCAGATGGTTGTAATGTGCAGGGGTGGAGAGGTCAAGTTTGATGACGTTCTGAAAGGCGCGTTCCACAACCTTGTACATTGAGTTTGGGGATTGGCATTGAATAATATGGGATGTAATAGTCTGTTCCATACTTTCGTTGCTTATAATATGTATATTATTATCGGTCAGCCGTCGGAAACAGATGGACACCAGCAAAAGAATTTCAATTTTCAGCCTTTCGAAATCGTCAATGCAATTCTGGTATTCTTCTATAATTTTATGAATGTGTTCTGTCAGTGATTTCTCACTGTGAGAACAAATGTCATTTAGAATGATTTCGGAATTTTTCTGGACATTGGGAAGAAAATCGCTGTACTCCTGTTCTATCACGTCCTGATAAAGAGCAATTCCAGTGTTCTGAAAAATGTGGCTCAGCGTGTACTGCGCCTCTTCACCGGATTTTTTGATTTCGACCGGCTGGGTGTGCTGGCTGCTTATGCCCATGTTTAAATCAAAGGTCATGTAACTTTTTACTGTGGATAATATTTCGTTGCACACCATGACGAGGGAGCGGAGGTTTGTAGCCTGATTGGAAGAATCAAAATTTATCAGAATAAAAAGCGAATTATCGGAGAGAGAAACGCAAAGGTGAGGATAGTCTTTAAAAGCAAGGTCGAAAAACTTTTGCATCGAATCGGCAAGATTGATGGACTTTTTTGTAAAGTCCGCCTGTTCCGTGCTGTCAATTTCGGCCATCACGACAAAATAGCTGCTTAGGCGGACGTGATAACAAGAAAACCAACGCCGGATTTCCTCTGCGCTTTGCAGCGAGCCGTCCAAAATACTCTTGATGACAATCGGCTTCATATGAATTTCATCCTGCATAGGGGAGTCGGAACGAACATCGAACTTGTGTTGGCTCTTCATTTTTTCTATAGCGCTTTGGACAGCAGTCGGCAAATCTTTTACAAAATTATTTTTTAGGACGTAATTGCAAATACCAAGACGAATGGCTTGCTGCGCATACTCAAAATCAGAGTAGGCGGAAAGCAGGATGACGCCTATTTTAAGGTGTGATTTGGTAATGTACTCCGCTAGTTCCAAACCGTTCATGCCGGGCATTTTAATATCGGTGACCACCAAATCGGTCTCATGCGTATCCAAAAATTTTGCCGCTTCCACTCCGTTGGGGCATTCACCAACTACTTCACAGTTCAGCTGCTTCCAGTTGATGAGGGAAATGATTCCCTGGCGGAGGATGATTTCATCTTCCACAATTAGAACTTTTGTCATAAATCAATGTTCCTTCCTTCGGGGTCTGTCAGAACCGGGAAACGCACATACGCGCAGGTTTTTACACCCGTCTCACTTTCAAACCGAATGCCATATTCTTCACCGAAAAGCAGTTTAATGCGCCGGTTAGTGTTGTTGATTCCAATGTGGTGGCTTCGGTTCTTGGAACCGCCTTTTTCCTGCAAGGCCTTTTCTACATCAAACCCTTTGCCGTTGTCGGTTACGGTGGCAAGCAAATCATTCTCGTTACGTCGGATCGAGACCGTTACAATACCGCTGGAGATATTTTCCTCAATACCGTGTATTACGGAATTTTCCACCAGCGGTTCAATACTCAGCCGCGGAATGTACAACTTTAAAATATCTTCGCTTTCAATATCAATAGTATATTGCAGCTTGTCCTGAAAACGGACATGCTGGAGGTAAAGGTAGCAGTTGATGTGTTCGATTTCTTTGGCTATGGTGATGAAAGGGACGCTTTCTTCCGTATTATAAAGGCTGGCGTCTAGCATATTACTCAGCGCCGTTACCATGCGGTAAGTCTGTTCATCCCCATGCATCAGCGCAGTGGTACTGATGGTGGTGAGCGTGTTTACCAGAAAATGAGGATTCATCTGTGACTGTAAAAGCTTGATATCCGCTTCTTTTAAAAGGATTTCACTTTTATACACCGTGTTGATCAGCGTCTTGATTTCAGCGGTCATGCTGTTAAAGGTATTGCTGATGCTGCGTAGGTCGGCGTCGCGGTAATCAGGCAGCACAGCGTCGTAATTGTTGTTTCGCACCTTGTTTAAACCCATTACCAAATCCTTAATAAACTTTGTGTAAACACTTGCGGCAAATCCGGCAAGGGCGGTAAAAATGACAAGCAAGATAAACATCACAATCGCGTAATTCTGCATGGAGTGGAACACCTCCTGCGTAATTACGCTGCGCGGTACGGAAAATTCAACCGAGAAAAAATCATTGAACAAATTACGGTGCACCAGAAAATAGGTATCATTATCCAAATGTACATCCTGCCCTTCGAAAACGCCGGGTTCGGGAGGGCCCATGCTCATTTCTTTGGATTTTCCGAGAAGGTCTGGATTGTTGCTGAAAAGGATGGTGGATTTGTTGACAACATTGGCGGCAATATTACTGTCAAGCTGATGAAGCTCCTGCGTAATACTGTCCGAATTAATGGTGAAAATGAGGGTGAGCTGCTTTTTTCGGGTAATGTCGTTCATTTTCCGAATCATGTAAACCGTAGGACTGTTTTGCTGGGATAAATAGTAGAAACTCATTTCCGGGCGGTCTTTTGTTGCCTTAAAAATTAATTCATTCTGCGACTGGCTTTGAGGCAGGCTTTCCGCCTTGCGGGAAACGATATGGATGCATTTTCCGTCCGCAAAGAGGTAAACCGTATCAAGGTATTTTGCAAGCCAGGCGTTATTGAACATTAAATTGGATTCGATGTCGCTGCGCAGATTTGCAATGGTATTAAAGTTGGTGGGAGAGTCTTCTGAAAAATCAAACTCCCCGTTTTTCCAGCGGCGCAGATGTGTGGTGGAAAGAAAGGCAAACGAGGCATTGTCAATATTGGTGAATTTATTTGAAAGTGAGGAAGCTATCTGATCAATCGAAGAGTTCAGTTTGTCGTACGCATCCCGTTTTAGAGTAGAATAATATGTGTAAAAAAAATAAGTTCCAGAAACCAACATTGCACCCAAAACGACTAAAATGGTGAGCATGATGATTTTCTTGCGTATCGTGAGAGGCTTTTTCATTCTATCAACGCTTTCTGCTTTACGTAAAAATTGGTATTTAACTGCAATATAAATTGTAATAATTATACTGTATACATGGCCATAAGTAAACGAGTTGAGATAAGTAGTCAAATTTGTGTAAGAATGATAAAAATTTTACAACTATAGCGCCGGATATAATAACTTCTTTGGAAATCTGAGTTTTATGTAAAAATTGTAATAGAAGTTGTGTGTTTTATCCATTCAATTACAATGCCTGCTCCGTTTATAATTTAGGCAGAGAAGAAATCGGACTTAATGAACATCCGACAGAACAGAGGAGGAATATTACTTATGAAAAAGTTATTTAAATCAAGCACGGCTCTCCTGCTTGCAGGAATGATGGCTGTCTCTATGGTGGGATGCAGCGGGAGCAACGGCTCCGCAAGCAAAGCCCCTGCGGCCACGAGCAACTCTACTTCCGGCGAGGTGGTTACCATCAAATACCCAACCTACCGCGTAGGTTCCCATCTTTCTGCCAAAGCAGAGAAGGAGATTATTGACGGCTTCAACGAGAAATACAAGGACAAAATCAAACTTGAGGTCGAGGAACTTCCGAGTGACCAAGCTTATGTTGAAAAGATGAAGGTTCTGGCAGCCTCTAATGCACTTCCGGATGTTGTGGAAGGTAAAGACGGCGTTCTTGAGTTGGCCATCCGCAATGGTCAGGCAATTGACCTTTCCGCTTATGTTAATGCGGATGCCGATTACAAAAAGGTGATTGGTCAGGATGCCATTGACGCCAACACGCGCGACAGCAAGTTATATTCGATTTCAAACGGCAATCAGCTCATCGGCTATTTTTACAATAAAGAACTGTTTGGAAAGGCCGGCATTACTCCGGCAAAGACTTGGGATGAGTTCATGAGCAACTGTCAGAAGCTTCAGGATAAAGGCATCACCCCTATTTCGATGATGACCGGTGAAAACTGCTGGGCTACAAACCTGATGCTGGGCGCCATGGTCGGCACCGCAAACGAAGCAGGCAACACTTTCATGAAGACAAAGCATCCCACATCCTACGATACACCCGAAATGAAGGCAGCACTCGAAAAAGCCAAGACGGTTCTAAGCAAGTACACAACTAAGGACGCTTTGGGTGCTAAGTATGATATTGCAGCCAACCATTTCCTGCAGGGAAACACAGCTATGATGTGCAACGGCCCTTGGATGGCAGCGGATTTCGCCAACACCGAAAAAGCAGCGGCCGGTCTGGCCGACAAAATCGGTGTAGCTCTTTACCCGAACGATGGCATTTTCGCACAGTATGAAATCGGCTACATGGTTTGCTCCGCAGACAAGGCGAAGCAGGATGCCGCTTTCGAGTTCATTAAGTACAAGACGAACGCGGAATCCCAGAAAATCATGCTTGAAGAAAGCGGCACAGTACCGCTAACCAGCGAAGTACAGATGTCCGAAGAATACAAGAAGGCTAATCCGTTGATGACAGAGCTTATCAACCTCAGCGGCTCCGCCAAATATAAGTTCAACTCTTTCGACCAAATCAGCTATGCAAGCGTCATTGAAGAAATGAGCAAGGATTATCCGGCTCTTTCAATGGGCGATATGGATGTGGACGGAATGGTCAAGGCCATGACGGAGGCGGCTGCAAAAAATAAATAAGTAAGTACAGTAAAAACAGCCCTCATAATGATGGGGGCTGTTTTTAAAATCGGATATGGGGTGGCAATATGAAGAACAATAAGGTAGGAATTACGCTGTTTTTAATTCCGGCGGTGCTGCTGTTTCTCGTCGTTTTCGGCGTGTCTTTGGTAATGCTGTTTGGAACATCGTTTACAAACTGGTCCATCGGTTCCCAAATTTCATTTGTAGGCCTAAAAAATTATATAGACCTATTTCAAGACAAAGACTTTGTGCGCGCGCTTGGCAACACGCTTATCTGGATTGTTCTGCAGTCCACAGTTCATGTGCTTATCGGCGTTCTGGTGGCACTGATTCTAGCACGTCAAAAGTTTTACTGGAAATTCGTCCGTACTGTTTATATGATTCCAAACATCATTTCCTCGGCAGCACTCGGCATGATGTTTACGATTCTTTTGAACCCTCAGTTTGGCGCAGTGAACAAGCTGATTGCGTCGCTGGGCTTTGAAAACTTTGATCAAAACTGGTTTGTGGATAAAAACACCGCGTTCTGGTCGGTCACTGCCATCTGGCTGCCTTACGCGGCGACCATCACCATTTTGGTGCTGGCGGAAATCTCTGCCATTGATACTTCAATTTACGAAGCAGCACAGGTAGACGGTGCAACGGAGCTGCAGATTAATTTTTTCATTACGATTCCTATGTTGCGCAATATTATTGGAACCGCTGCCGTTTTGGGTGCCACCAGCATGCTGCAAAAGCTGGATGTGCTGATGATGACCACTCGCGGTGGTCCGCTGAATTATACGCTTAATCTGCCGCTGTACATATACAATACCGCGCTGACCAATAACGATTTCGCCCGTGCCAATACGGCCGGCGTATATCTGATTTTGCTGGGTTTGATTACGGTTTTGTTCCTAAACAAGGTGTTCCGCATGGGTAAGGCGGATGTTTGAGAAGGGGGAAACAAATATGAAAAGCAACAAACAATTGACGCCGGGACAAGTGATTTTAAAAATTTTGTGCGGCGTTTTTATCCTGTTTATCGTCGCGATTTCTGTTTTGCCCTTCATTTGGGTATTTATTTCGTCTTTTAAGGCAAACGGCGATATCATTTCCGGTTCTATGGGATTTTCGCAGGGGTTTAAGTTTGAAAACTATTTGAAGGCTTTCCGCATTGCACCGTTGGCGGAATTCTACGGCAATAGTTTGATTGTGTCGGTGGGCGGAACCATCTTAAATCTGGGGATTATGTCCATGGCCGCTTATGTAATTTCCCGCTTCAGCTTCAAGATGAACACACCGCTCAAGCTGATGTTTACCTCTGTGCTTTTCATTCCGTGCGCGGCACTGCTGCATCCGCTTTATATTACGATCAACGCGCTTCATTTGTATGATAATGTTTTGGGCCTGATTTTGGTTTACTCCGGCCTTGGTATGGCAACCACATTTTACATCATGATGAGTTATTATCTTACAGTCCCAAAATCTCTGGAGGAGGCGGCATATCTGGATGGAGCCAGTTTCTTTCGCACATTTACGGCCATTATCGTCCCAATTTCCAAGCCGTGTTTTGCAACCGCGGGGGTTCTGCAGTTTCTGCTGTGCTGGAACGAGTTCCAGTTTGCACTGACGCTGACCACCGGAAATAAGTCCCGTACGCTGCCCATCGCTCTCTATTATTTTACCAGCCAGTTCGCCAGCGATTACGGTGCCATGTTTGCGGCTACCGTGCTGATAGCATTGCCAAGCATTATTATTTACTGCCTGCTGCAAAAACAGGTCATTTCCGGTCTGACAAGCGGTGCTGTGAAAGGATGAACCCGATGTGTGACTTTTTGTTGGAAGAAACAGAATACAATCCGGAACTCAATAAAACATACGAAGGCCTAATGGCACAGGGAAATGGATACCTGCATATTCGGGGAAGCTTTGAGGAAGGACTGCTGGACGCGCCTCAGAACGAAGAATACATGCGTACCATGAAGAGTGTGACTACGGAAGTGCAGCAACACCCGCTTTCCAAATGCGGTACCTACCTTCCGCTTATTATGGGAAAGCACCCGGCGCTGGAGGAAGTAATTCTCAACCTGCCGTTTTTTATGGATATTTCCCTTTGGGCGGATGGGGAAAAAATGGATATGATCCACAGTAAAATCCGCAATTACCGCCGTGTGCTGAATATGAAAAATGGCCATCTGACACGCTCTTTTGTGTTTGAGACAAAAAAAGGGTGTTGTTTGGAGCTCACTTGGGAACGATTTGCCAGTATGGCTCGCAGGCATCTGTTTGCCCAAAGGGTGAGTTGCCGCGTGCTGAGCGGCGCAGCAGAACTGGAGTGGAAATCGGGGATTAATGCGGACATTACAACGAACGGACGCTGTCATTTTCAAAAGACGGAGCTGAATGAAGAAGACGGAGCCATTTCCTGCCTCGTAACAACGGATTTGGACTTTCAGGTGCTGATGAAAAGCGCTCTGCTGTTTCACCACGGTAACCCGGAGGGTACAACTGAATGGGAAGAAAAACGAATTTACCGCACTTGGCACAATCGTGTGACGGCTGGGGATGAATTTTCGTTTTGCAAATTTACTGTTTGCGGCTGCAGCCGTGATTTGGAAGGCAGTTTTACCGATACAGTAAATATGGAACTTGAGAACGCAAAAAAGAGCATCTACGATGCGCTTTTGGTTGAAAGTGCGGACGAATGGGAAAAACTGTGGAATAACGCCGATGTGCAAATTGATGGTGACGAGGAACTGCAAAAGGGCCTTCGATTTTCCATTTATCACCTTTTACGCAGCAATACCGGTTTCGATAACCGTGTGCAGGTATGCGCAAAGGGATTTGCCGGAGAGGCTTATTACGGACGCTATTTTTGGGACAGCGAAATATATCTTTTGCCGTTTTATTTGTATACCAATCCGAAAGCGGCGCGCAGCCTTGTGATGTACCGTTACTGTACGTTGGACGGTGCACGGAAAAATGCAGCGCGCTATCATTGCCGGGGTGCACGTTACCCTTGGCAGTCCGGTCTTACCGGGGAGGAACAGTGCTCCCTGTGGGAGTACGCGGACAACGAGGTACATATTACGGCCGATGTGGCATTTGCGGTTATGCATTATTACCGCGCGACTCAGGATTATGATTTTTTACGGGACGAGGGCCTGGAAATCCTCTTGGAAACCGCACGTTTCTGGATTGACCGCATCGACTGGGGAGCGGACGGTATTTGCCATCTGTTGAACGTTATGGGGCCGGACGAGTATTCGCCGATGACGTGTGACAACGGCTATACCAATCGCATGGTCAAGTTTAACCTTGAATCGGCGGTTGAAATGGCGCGGCTTGTGCGGAAGGAAAGCCCGGAATCGTATAATAGCCTGATGCGTAAAATTGGATTCTCCGAAGGGGAACTGGATTTGTTTCAACATTCTGCCGCATCGCTGCCGATTCCTTACGACGTGAAACGCGACCTTTACTTGCAAAGTGCGGATTTTGAAGAGTATGCGGATATTGATATTAATGCGCTTTGGAAGGACAGGAGCAGACCGTTTGGCTTTTTTGCCACGCAGGAGAAAATTTATAGGAGCAAGTGTATCAAACAGGCGGATACAATTGCTTTGATGACGCTGTTTCCACATGAATTTACCGACTCGCAGGTAAAAACGGCTTACAATTACTACAAGCCGATGACTACCCATGACTCCTCCCTGTCGCCGGCCGGGCACACCATTGCAGCCAACCGTATTGGCTGCGAGGAGGATGTGGAACAGTTTTTGCGCCAGACGCTGGACGTGGACCTTTCTCCGGAGAAAAAGGGCGCTGAGGATGGAATCCATATTGCCAACTGCGGATGTCTGTGGCAGCTTGCAGTCAACAGTTTTGCTGGGTTAGATCCGGCTTCCTGTGCAGACGGACTCACCCTAAAACCCAACCTGCCCAAAAACATTTCCCGTATTTCATTCCGTATTTTTTGGCATGGGGAGCAAAGACGGGTTACGGTAACTAGAAAAAGCGTAAAGGTAGAATAAAACAGAGCAAAATTTTAAAAAGTAAAGTAAAAATTTTGCAACAAAAATTAATATTTTGATTTTAAATAATATTAGGCTTAAAAAGCAAAAAATCACACAATAAAAGGTATTGTTTGTATATTAAATTTTTAGGGAAATTATGGCTTAATAAGATTACGAGGTAATGTATAAAGTTGAAGGAGGAGAAGAATTTTGAAAAGGTCCAAAGGAAAAGTGTTTCGCAGATTTCTTAGTTTGATTATGGCCCTCACTATTTGTATGGGGAGTATGGTGACGGCTTTTGCACAAACGGAAGACAGCACTGAAAAAGACTCTGGAAATCCAATTATTGTATCCGTTGAAAAAGCTAGCGGCAGCTTAGATTTGACGCAATTGGGTACGCTGGATTGGATGCATATTACGAGTGAAAGCATCAACCGGAAAAAGGATGGCGAAAATTTGATTTCGTTTAAAAACCTTTCCGGCAATCCGCTCAGTACTTTGAAGGACGGCCCTGTCCAGTATTCTTGGACAGATGGTTCCGAACAGGAAACGGTCACTAATTCCCCAAAAGGCGGGGTGTTCAATTATAAGGCCGGCGAAGACAGCTCCGTTAATACCGATATTAAGGAAGATGCGGGCTATCGCCTGACGATTCCCGCTGCAGATTATGCCCGTCAGCTGGTTTTTGTTTCCGGAATTTGGCAGGCTCAGGCAAAAATTGCAATTTCGGTAAATGATTCAGATTCACCGATTTATCAAACGGATTTGCAGGCGGCCGACCCTGCCAATGTACAAAAATATACGGTAGTAGTACGTGCGGGTTATAGTGTGGATGTTACCTGCAAGATCAAAAAGAAAACAAACGTATGGGGCAACCTGTCCCTGGGCGGAATAGCTCTGTCCAAATTGACCCCGCCGGATCCGGTAACCGTGCAGGTAACAAACGCTCCGAATGCGATGAACCTGACGGAAAAAGGCGATGTGGATTGGATTCATCCGGTTGGTGTAAAAGATACTACGGACAAGAAGAATGTAGCAGAGTCCGTTATCCAAATCAAAAACCGTAATGAAGCGTATTCTACCGGTACAATGACCGATAGTCCGGTTTACTACAGTTGGTCAGACGGCGCACCGATGCAGGCGGCCAGCAACAACCGCAAGGGCGCAATTTATAACTATAAGAACGGGGATAAAGCTTCCGTTAATGTAAATATCACGGAAGCTTCCGGTTATGAAATTACCATTCCGACCGCGGATTATGCCCGCCAGTTAACATTTGTTTCCGGTATTTGGAGGGCGGTCGCTGGAATTTCTATCTATTTGAACGACAGCAGCGCGCCTGTTTATGAAAACAGTGAATTGGCGTCGGAAAGCGGCGGCGCAATCGTAAAAATGTATGTTGTCAATGCTAATCCGGGCGACAGCGTAAAGGTTGTTTGCCAACTAAAAAAGAAAACCCATACGTCCGGCAATATTTCTTTAACCGCTGTCACATTGGGTAAGTTGCTGGATGATGATAACGACTATAAGATAAAGAGTGAAGCGCTTTTGCAGAAAGCCAAGGATTTGGACACAACGGAATGCTCTGATTTTCTGAAAAAGCAGATAGAACACGAAATTGCAAACTGTGAGGAAGTTTTGAAGGACTCTGCTTCCACATCGGATGATTATTACGCTGCGTATTTCTTCCTGAAACAGGCTTATGATCCGGCTTATGCTGCCTGCATGGATGGAAATGGCGAATATATATACCAGTCGAACTCAAGATTGGTGTCCTCTTTCGGATGGGAGGGCGACATCAACGCTCCCATTGCGTATTTGGACGGCAGCTACCAGCTGCGCAGCTATGGAAATTCCATGATTACGTTCGGCGTTACCGACATTCCGGGTAAAATCAAATGGTACAACGCGGAAGGGTATTTGCCGTGCTTCATCAGCGAATACAGTAAAAAGGATATGGATTACAAGATTGAGAACTTTGCCGATCTTGTAGAGGTCAACGGAAATAAGTTTGAAATCGCTTATTCCAGAATGACCATTACCAACAAATCCGGAGTGCGCAAAAACCTCCCGATTGTTTCAAATCAGCTCGTTCCTTTGAATGAGAGCGCAAAAACAGCCACAAAAATTAATGCCGGGCAAACTGTCGTGCGTGAATACGCAATTCCGGCGGATCGTTTTGGCGAAAGCTATGTGTGGCCGTCCAATGAAGCTTTGGCGACTCTCGGTGGGTTTGACGAGCACTACACACATATGAAGAAGTATTGGAACGATCGTCTGGAACCGCTGGCAGTTATCAAGAATCTTCCAGACAAAAGACTAATCGACGCTTACAAAGCCGGTTTTATTTACACGCTCATCATTCGAGATGACGTAAAGAAATCGGACGGGACAATGGTCAAGGAACTGCATGTCGGTGAAAACGGTTATGACAAGATGTTTGACCACGACACAATCGGCATCGTAGCAACGCTTCTGACCATGGGCGACTACACCTTTGCAAAAGAATATTTGGCTTCCCTGCCGGCACAGCTGCAGTACGACGACGCCAAGTGGAAATACAGCTGGCCTTACGCTCTGTATTTAAGAAAAACTGGGGATGCTGATTTTATTGGGGAACATTTCGAAGCAATTAAAACAAATACCCACAAGATAGAGACAGACCGCATTGACGATGGTAAGGGTATTATAAAAAAGACCAATGCTATCGACTCCAATGGCTACTGGACCACCGACGACTGGTCGGCTCTGGCCGGTTTGACCTCCTACCGCTACATTTGCAACAAACTCGGTCAAACAGCAGAAGAAGAGTGGGCAAAGGCCGAGTACGAAGACCTGCTTCAGGTTGTTACAAATAAGCTGCAGGAGACCATGACAAAATATAACCTGGATTATATTCCGATTTCTATGGTGGAACCGAATGAGACGTGTGCCAGAAAAGACCCGCGCGACGCAAACTGGGCTTCTATGTTCCTGTTTGGACGCTGGGGCTGGGACGGTTACCTCTTTGGTGCAGAGCAGAGCGGTATCATGCTCGACAAGATTGATGATACATATACACATGGATTTGAAAGAAGGGAAGACCTTACCGATAATCCGTACAATTTCGGCGGGTATCCACATGGCTATTTTTGCAGTGCTTACAACGCCGGCTACGGCAGCACCGCACTGCGCGCCGAAGAGTACCGCGATGCGGGCATTAAGGGATACCAGTTCATGATTGATGAAGCGATGAGCGGTCCGTTCGGTTGGTGGGAAGGTGTCGGATATCCCAGCGACGAGTCCCCGTGGGATATCGACCACGCGTCAACGGGCGGTGGTTCCTGCCAGCATATGTGGGGCCAGTCAACCGCCACAAAGGTTTTGTTTGACTCCCTAATTGCAGAGAAAGTGGACGATACTGTCATCATCGGCCGCGGAATTCCGGTGGAATGGCTAACTAACGGCCAAAATATAGAAATTGCAAACTATCCGGTCAAGAACAATAACCGTATCGGTTACAAGCTGACTACAACAGGTGCTACTGTTACCCTTGAATTTACCGGCGATGTTTCCAAGGTTCCATTCAGCCTTGAGTTGATGGGCCTGAAGAATAATATCAAGTCTGCCGGCGGCCTCAGTTTCAATCAGGAAAAGGGAACCGTCACAGTGCCTGCCGGTACGCAAAAAGTCACCGTCCAAATGAAAAAACCCTGTGTGGACAATACTGCACTGGAAAGTGCAGTGCGCAAACTTAATAAGGTTATCAAGGGAGCCCAAGTTTATTCGGCGGATCCATATACCCATGAAAGCTTTTTAGCTTTCAAGAGTGCGATGGACAAAGCAACAACACTGTTAGCCAGCGAAAACAAAACCGTTGAGCAGGTTGAGGCTGTAACCGAAGCAATCAACCAGGCAGTGAAATCACTGGAACCAATTGAGATAGCCAATTTCATCGATTTTACCAATGGAAACATGAATTCCAGCTATGCATTTGGCAAGACCAACGACCAGTACAAGAGGTACCAGACTTTCTTTGCTCTGCAAACCGGAAAGGCAAGCAAAGTTGAAGTCAAAGTCGGCACACAGTCGGAAAATAAGGAAAATCTGACAGATCTGACGGTTGAGCTGTACGCCCTAAAGGATGATAACAAATCACTCGATCAGCTGATTACCTCCACCACCGTAAAGAAGGAAAATGTCAAAATTGGCGGCCAGTCCACGGTAATTCCCATGGATTTTGAGTTAACAGAGGGTAAGGGCTATGCGCTGGTACTCGGCCAGGTTACTGCCGACAATACGAATTTTTACAATTGGCAGGTAATGTCCAACGACAACAATAAAATTTCCTATATGAAGTGGAATAAAGAAACCGATGGCAGCGACAAATTCGTCGATGAGTCGCATTTGGGCAAGGGCTGGATGAAAATTACTATTTTTAAATATTCTAAAGAAACTCTGCAAAGTTTGATTGAGAATGCGAAAAAACTAAATGCGAGATACTACACGGCGGACAGCTGGGCGAATTTTTCGGCCACCCTCAACTCCGCAAATGAAGTACTTCAGAAATCCCGCGACTCGGAAGCAGTCAAAGCTGCGGAAACGAATGTATCCAATGCAATTTCCGCGCTTGTGAAGAGACCTGCGAACTCCGGAAAACATTCCTCTGATACCGCTGCTGTGAAGCCCCCGGTTACATCTACGGTTCCCGCAACCAGTTTTAAACTGGATACAACAAGCACATGCACCTTAGGAGTTGGCGGTAAATATTATTTCTTAGTAAAGACTGATTCCAATATGGTTCCGGTCGTAACTTCAAATTCTGAGAGTGTGATGGCTGTGTTCAGCAAGAAAGTAGATGGAGGCTATCTCTTCGAAATCAAGGGCGAAAGCAATGGTATGGCTATTATTACAGCCCAAATTGGAAATGAAGTTGCTTCGTTCCCCGTAGTTGTTAAGGTGGGCTCAGTCAAATCGGACACCACTCTTCCGTTTAGCATAAAGGCAGGCGACGAGTATTGCTTTAAAATGTCTGTCATGGATGCAAACAGTGCAATGCCGAATTTTATGGTTGGAAATGGAAGCGCCTTTAAAACAAAGTTTTTAAAGAGGATAGGTAATGACTACTACTTTAAGATTGAGACCCTTGGAAAGTCGGGTATGAGCACAGGAATCTATACCTCGATGCCCGGCCAGGTTCCGGTTCGTCAGTGCATTGTAAGCATTGCATAAAGAATCTTCCTTTTTATGAAAATTGACCATGTAAAGTAAGACGTGGGATTCGCGCGTGCAACGCCGTTCTTGCCTTCGGCGGCAAGCATCTGGAGAGGGAGAAGAATTCCGCACCCCGGAACAAGGTGGGTTCTTACCTATCCTGACCATCAAAAAAAAGCAGCAGCACAGTCCTTCGGACTGAACTGCTGCTTTTATGTTATTTTATATTCTTTTTGTAAATAATGTATAGGCCTTTCAGCATTAAATCCTCGTCACAGATAATCCTGCGCCTGCAGTGGGGTATAACATAGTGAGTAAGTCCACCCGTAGCCACTACGGTAGCCTGCTGCCCCAATTCTTCCTCTACACGGGCAATCACACCATCGAGCATAGCGGCATTGCCAAAAATCGCGCCGCTTTTCATGCAGTCCACAGTATTGGTTCCGGTAATTTTTTTTGGCGTTTCCAGGCTAATATGCGGGAGCTGTGAAGTTTCTCTCGAAAGCGCTTCCGTGGCAAGACGTATGCCGGGAATAATCATACCGCCGATATAATTACTGTCGGCATCTACAACAGAAAGCGTAGTGGCGGTGCCCATGTCAAAAATCAGGATGGGTTTAGGGTACTCGGCACAAGCGGCTACTGCGTTCACTACAAGGTCACTGCCAAGCTGCGCCGGATTGTCAATCAGAATATTCAGCCCGGTTTTTACTCCGGAACCAACGATCAGCGCATGCTTGCCGGTAATTTTTTTTACCGCGTCCTGCAAAACAATGGAAAGTTCCGGTACAACGGAAGAAATAATTCCCCCCTCTATTTTAGAAAGGGTGCAGTGGTTCATCATAAACAGGTTTTGCACAAGAATGGCATATTCGTCGCTTGTCTTTGCACAGTCTGTAGAAAAACGAGCGTTAAAATGAATTTTATCGTCATCCATGCAGCCCAACATAATATTGGTGTTGCCAACATCAATGGCAAGAATCATATAAAAGCACCTACCTTATTTTTTTGGGCGTTTTTCGCGTGTTCTAAACGCTTTTTTTGTGCGAAGCTGCAACAGCGGCTTGCACACCGCAACCGTAATCACCGCGGCCACAAGGGCTTCCGGCACACCGTTTGTTCCGACAATGCCCATCACCATGCCTGCCACCGCATTTACTGGAACAGCCTTCGCCGAGGCATAAGCTTCTTTAAAGAGAAAATAAATAAGGCCCATCACCAACGTGGTATTGGTGACTGCACCAAAGATTCCACCAAGCATCAGGGAAAGATATTCACCCTTTGGGCTACCTTTCAAAAGCTTCTGTACTAACCGATACACATAATACGGTACAATACCCACCAGAATGCGAGGGATAAAGCAAATGACAAGCGCCAGAGGGCTGCCGTGCGTAGTACCCGGTACGGGAATAAACGGGCAGAACGCAAAAGAAAGCAAGGACGGCGTCATATAGTTACTGAGCAGGCTTGTCAGGCCGAAAATCCCACCTAAGACCATGCCCCGCTTCGGGCCAAGTATAATTGAGCCGATAATTACCGGGATGTGGATAATCGTGGCTTTTATGATTACCAGATGGATAAAACCAAAAGGCGTAAAAGCCAGCACGAAAATGAGGGCAGCGAACAGCGCCGTGAGGACGAAGTCCCCGTACTTTGTGGATTGTTTATTCAATTTTATTACCTCCTGCTGCTGTTCCATAAATGGATACAGCGCAAATTTAATATTCATTATACTATCCGGTGGGAAAAAGTCAACTGATTCCGCCGGATGGCAATAAATGTGTAAACAAATATCTATATAAATTCAGCACATAACAAAACCCATCACACGAGAGTTTGACTTTCGTGTGATGGGTTATTATGTCGGAAGAGGTGGGATGCGAAGGTAGTGCAATCTCGACCCGTGTTGAGTGAATCGCTTTGTTTTTCTTGCTGCTAAACTTTCTAAAAGAGTTTCCACCGGGTGCAGCCATAATATCGCAGATTAGAGCCATGCATTTCTTGATTTCCGCACTCACAGTCATTATATATTCAACATAATATACATAGATAGTGTTACTATTGCCAATTTAAATATAAAACCTACTATTGAAAAGGTGAGATTATGTTGGATTCAAGAAATCAGAATTCATTTTGCAATTGTCAAAATAAACTTAATAAAAGTGTAAATATTCCAATAGAACTATATGAATCACTTAGAGGAGAATACTTTATCGGTTATGCAGATAACTTGAGTTTTGGAAATGGTACCAGCGCATGGGCAAGATTATATAACCCTCGCCAATCCGGTGTCAATTTGCATGTGAATGTATGGACTGTAACAGATATATCAGAATCTCCCTTTCGTGCCCAATTTTGGTTTAACTCAACTCCTCCGGGCACATCTTCTGAATCGAATCTTGTAACCCCTTCAAACACAGCAATTTGGCCCATTCCAAAGCCTAGGGTAAGATTACAGTTAGCGTCCAATGTTACTGGCAGTCCGACTGGAGGAGTAAAAGCATTTGTTCGAAGAGGTGAACCGGAAACAACGTTGGTTGAAACGGAGAATGGAAAATTAATTTTCCCGCCCGGAGGCTCATTTTTGGTATTTATATCTATACCGGAAAATCCTGATATTTCAGCATCAGGAAGAATAGCTTTTGGATGGTGGGAGGAAAATATCACTTATCAATGTACTGATTGATTTTTCGGCCATATCTGACATGGTGACAAGATTTGGTTTACCTCAACATTTGACATAGAGCCAGAAAAATAGCAATACGGATTACACCGTATTGCTATTTTTGGCGGAAGAGGTGGGATTCGAACCCACGAGCCCTTGCGGGCTACCTGATTTCGAGCCGTTGAGAGAATGGCACAGTACCTCACAGAGCATCACGGTTCATCACGGGAAAAATCGCCTCAAAGCCCCGTGTTATCAAGGCTTTGAGCCAACAAACCTTGATAAATCAAGGCCTCATGAGCACTCCGGTATGTCAACCGGATTTCCGGCAAAAACACGCTCGTTTTGCTGATTTCCTGCAAAAGTGCAAGAAAACTGCAAGATAAAATAATCAATAACAAGCGAGATTTTCCTTTCTGCCGTCGGCAAACAACAGAGAGGAATGAATATATATGACCCATGAACAACTATGTGAAAAGCTGGAAAAGCGTTTCAAAAAATACCCCGACTGCGTATTCCCTGAAGATGTGTCCAAAATGCTCCGTCTCGGCATCAATACCGTTTATCATATGCTGAAAGGTAATTTGATTTCCTCATACATTGTGACAAGTAAATATCATGTGGCCAAGCAGGACGTGATCGACTTTATTCTTGCCAGCGGATACATTGAGTGCATTTCGCCTACCGACCAGCGCAAGGAGATTCAACAGTATTGCACCAAGGAGCCACGGACTGCTTCTGAAATCTCAAGGATACTGGGGATATCCAGCCAATATTGTCGCAAGGTGTTGTTGATACCTATGTGCCGGGAAAAACTTCTGGAATCTTATGTTTCCTCCGGGAATGACCGCCAAAAGGGCGTTTTGCTGTACCAATATAAGAAGCCGAGGCAGCCCAAGGGAGGGACGAAAAAGTGAATAAATACGCTCAGTACCCACCAATCCTGACGCTGGACGAAATGCGAACCATTCTTCATATCAGCAAGCGCAAAGCCAGTTATATGCTGAAAAACGGTTATATCGCTTGTAATGACAGCGGAAGGAAAACCCGTAACTTTCAGATTAAGTTGAAGGATGTCATTTTCTATCTGGGGGACGTGGAGAAGAATCCCGAGAAGTATACCTTCCCCGGCGGAGCCTTCTCAACTGCCACGCCGCACCAGCATGTAGAGTGGATAAGTGAGCTTCCGTCAGAAGATTTTCGGCTTTGGCTGGAGGATGAGTGGTATGATGCTCCGGATGCCATGACCATAAGGGAAATGGCACGTTTGACAGGTTATGCCACCAGCACTTTTCAGGGTTGGATCTCGGCAGGCAAGATTCAATTGGTGCAACTGCATGATAGAGCGGTAACTCCCAAAGTTTGGCTCATCGATTATTATTGCCATGACGGATACACCATCACCCGGAAATCCAAGAAACATCTAAAACTGCTCAACCGCTTTTTTGAAGAATGCAGCGGCGAAACCGCGAAGGATTGATATTCTTAAGAACTTCGGCTAAAATAGAGATTAGCTCTTGTTTTAGCCGAAGTTATCTATACCAGGAGGTTACCGAAATGGAAAAATTTATTCCGCATGAAAAGCTGTCCAAGAAAAAGCAACGGGAACTTGCCGCCAAACGGCGTGGAAACTGGTGCGGGTTGAATCCCGTTACCCGCAAACCGGAAAACCCTAAAGCCTACAATCGGAAAAAGGCACGGAAATGGAGTGATGATTCATCCACGACCGTGCCTTTTGATTTTGATTATTTGTCTCGCACAGCGTATTTTACTTTATTTCCGTACTTCTGTGCCGACAAGAGGTCAAGTTTCTCAAACTTAAGTACGAAACCACGTATCGTGGCATAGGCAGCATTGCCGAAGTCTCGCTCAAGCTGTTTGGTTGAAAATTCGCCGATTCCGTATGCAGACAGAACAAAGTTCCAAAGGTCCTTTTCCTTTTCGGTAATTTTACCGTCATCTAACGCGTTGCGAAAGGAGTCCAACGTATTAGTTTGAGGCAACGCACTGCCGAGTTTATTGTATACATTTTCAATAAAATAGACAAGAAACGGTGTCACATCCATCACGCCGCTGATCTTTGCGTTCTCCTCAGCTAGCGAATAGGCATTGTAGTACCCTTTCCGACTTCGTTCGATGTAGCTTGAAAACGGGATGAACAGCGCGGATGAGTAACCCTGCCTCTTCAAGTACCATAGATGCATAAGCCTGGCCATGCGGCCGTTGCCGTCAAAATACGGATGTAGATACGCAATATAGAAATGGATAACTGCCGCTTTAAGCAGGTCATTCATCGTGCTTTCAGCATTGACGAAGGTTATGAATCTGCTCATATATTCAGGAAGTTTCTCATAAGGTAGGCCGGTATGCTCCAGTTCCTGACCGACGATGTATACACTGTCGTGCCGATAAAACATGCCTGGCTTCAGTTTGTCATTTTCCGACAGATATTGGCCGATCGCTACGTCATAAAGAGCGTATATGTTGTCTTCAGTGATTTCGTTTGCCGAGTCAGAGATAAATTCAAGGCCCTTTTTCATGCCATAGATGCGGTTCTCACTCTCGTTGGCAGGCGCGTAGCCGCGCAGTATTTTTCTCACGCTGTCCCGCAAGAAATCAATGCTTTCTATGGTGAGCGAAGATGCAATCTCGTCTTCCATTGCCTTGAGCCCAAAAGCTTCGTTTGAGTTTTGAGGCGTGAGGAGGAGCTTCACGGTCTTTATCCGTACCTGCGCCGTATTTTCCATATAAACAAGATTATCCCCTGCAAAGTCTGGGATGGGCATAGTCTTATAAACGCTAGTCTTCAGCAGTCCTACGAGTTCCTTCGTGTCTACGTCCGGGAACTTATATTTCATTTTTTTCAAATCGGTAATGCTTTTGTCCGAGAGTATTTTGGCATAAAGCGCCGCGTCCATAGAAACAGTCCTTTTAGATTGATAGTATATAGTATCATTATGTATCAGTATAACAAATATTATACTAATGTGCAAGCAAAATAGTACACGATTGAAAGATTCGGCTTGCACTAACAAGCGCAAATCAATGATTTGCAACAAATATTCAAGTGATCGCAAAGATAATTCGTTGATATTAATATTTCGACGTGTTATACTTTATTTATACTTTTATTACCACCGTTTTTGGAAGGGTGATGGCAATGGTGATTAGTTATAAAAAACTCTGGAAACTATTAATAGACAAAGATATGAAGAAAAAGGACTTACAGCGGGTTGCCCGTATAAGTTCTGCCTCTGTTACAAAACTCGGAAAAAATGAAAATGTAACAACAGACGTTTTACTTCGTATATGTAAGGCATTTAATTGTGATGTTGCAGATATTATGGAAATAGTAAAGGATGAAGAACAGTGATGAAAATTACATTCATTAGCCAGATGGATTGACAGGTCTTGCTGCTTTGAGCATAAGAAAGAAGAAAGAGTGAGGAAGCCTATCAATGATAAATAAAGAAATACCTTTTCGACCAAAGCTGGAAGGCAATTTTAGAGTAAGGTTTTATGACGCGGTGTCTTCAATAAGTGAGAGCACATCGGTTTTAGATATAGAAAAAATATCAGATAGAGAGATAGATTGGGTCGAGAATAAGTGTCCTTATAATCTAGAACAAAGAAAAAAATATAGAGCTGTATGGTTACTCTTTAGAGACCTGATAAGAGCATCGTGGAGGGCTTGTTACAGGGAAGGCGTTCTTTTGATGAGGTTGCCTAGCCTAAATGGAGCGGATTTGCATGATACATCATCACCAGAAGTAAAAGCATTATTACGTAGTTGGATGAGAGAAAGCCGACATGAAAGACTTGTTACATATACAGATTTTATTAATAGAATGGAAAATCCCAGTTCAAACAAGCTAGGAATTGCTACACTTATTGCTAATGGCGATGAACTAGCCAAAAGATTAGAACGAGCTAAAAGTCATAAACTTGATATAAAAGAAGCAGTAAAGCCTTATCTTCAGCTTGTGCAAGAAAATGATAGAGATGAGTACACAAGATTAAAAATTTCTGAAATATGGAGATATTTTCGCCTGACGTGGTCTACGCCAGCTGAAACAACGCCTGGCAGAACGATGCAATATCTAATTCGAGATGCAGCGCATCCAACCCATGCAGTTATGGGCATTGCTTCACTAGAGAATTGTGCTGTCCAAATTACATGTCGTGATGACTATATAGGATGGAATCAAAGAGCTTTTGTAGACAGGACTATAACACTTTCAAACGAAGATGCACGTAAAGAATTTGAGATGTTACTTTCGTATTTAGAGAATGGAATTTCAGGAATTGATTTTAGTGAGCTTTGTACTAATGCAACAGTCAAAGCCCCAACAGACGAAGACATACAAATGCTGTTGGATGAGGCAGCTAATGCCGAACAACGTCGTCAAGACCTCCTTAGAGAACCGCAGATCGATATCTTAGTTGAAGATAAGAGCAAACTTGGTAGTATTTCGAAAGATACGGAGAAGGCCCTGTATAGGAGAAAGCGTGCTGAACAGTTAGCACGTCTCTTAAGTGCGAAGAAGGCTATTGCAGATGTTTGCTCTTCACCGGACTTTGATTCGATCTGGATCGGATTCTGTAAAAGTGAAGTAGGAGGTTCTGCTATTCGAAGTGCTTTAGTGGCTCAAAAAACTAAACATATTGGCTCGAGTATGATGGAGTTGAATGTTTGTGGAGCAATCCCGCCGTACAACGAAATACTTGGAGGAAAGCTTGTTGCATTATTAGCTACATCTCCTCAGATTGTTCATGACTATAAGGAAAGATATGCAGATAAAAGTAGCGAGATTGCTAGTAGACTTAAGGGAGAGCCTGTATGTAGATCAGCCGACCTTGTATATATAGGAACAACATCCTTATACTATGTTGGCTCAAGCCAGTATAATCGTCTAAAAATTCCAAGGGAAGTTTTTAATTCAGATTTCGATGTTACATGGAAGCGACTTGGGATGACTATGGGCTTTGGTACCATGCATATTAGTAAGGCTACAACAATGAGCTTGACGGAAGCTACAAGTGATGGATTTAATAGAATTAATCATGTGTTTGGCGAAGGTGCAAGTCCTAAAATGCGGTTGCTTACAATGTCTATACGTGAGTTGTTGGAATCAACGAATGAGAATTCAAAGGATTTTTCGAAGCATGCAATGTCAAGAATCGTATATGGAGCGTGTTTGGCAAGTAATACCTTCGATTATTTATTAGGCAAGGCTTCAGTCCCTAAATATTATACAGACATGACAGATTATATAAAAGGAACACAGAGGATCATTGATTATTGGAGCACAAGATGGCTGGCCAGCCGACTAAATTATGAACCAATATATGAGCGAATTCGTGACTTTGATAAAGATAAATTATTAGTTAGTAGTGAGATTGATGAATCAGAAGAGTGGAGTTTTACCAAGTTAAAGGAGGTATCGCATATGCCGGCAACAAATGAGGTACATAAAGGGTTACAGTTCATCAGAGATTTCTATAGAGGGTCGAGTGCATATGCTGACTATGTAACTGCTGAGAAACTTTCAGATATACACTTAAAAACGCAACTTGACCAAGCCATTTTGAATGCTGTGACGGAAGGAAAGGACATCGTTTTAACAGGCAATCCTGGTGACGGAAAAACTCATATTATAAGAATGATGAAAAAGAAACTCGAAAACTCTGGTAAACCAGTAGTAATTGAACTTGACGCTAGCACCTTATCCAATAAAGAAATATATATACGTTGGAAGACAGCTAGAGACAAGCATCAACCGTTCATTATTGCTATTAATGCGGCTGTGCTATATTCTCTTTATCAATTTTGCCCAGATTTTAAGCCGGTTAATGAGGCATACTATCAGATGTGCCATGCGGTAGCTTTTCACGATGAAAAGAGCGAAGAAAGCGATTTGATAGTCTTTGACCTTAGCAAGAGAAATATTCTTACAGCAGACATACTTAAGCAAGCAATTTTCAAATTAACGGAAGCGGGGTCTTACACGGAATGCGAGAATTGCCCATTAACAAAAAGCTGTGAGGTACATAATAATCGCAAGCTGTTAAATAACGAATTGTTTCAAGAAAGACTTTTTAGTATTTTACAAAGGGTATCACTTCAAGGCAATCATGCAACGCTGCGTGAGCTTCAGGGATTCATTTCCTATTTGATTTTTGGCAACAGAACTTGCAATGCTATTGCCAAAACAGTAGGAAACAATGAATATAACCTTGTTAATTTGATCTATTCAGGTAAAGGTGGATTATTTGAAGCAATTAAGAAGGCATTTGACCCTGTTAATATTTCACACCCTGTTTGGGATGAAATTATTTTAGCAAACGACATACCCGAAAATAGTTGGGTTGAAGGCTGCAACATTCCCTTGGAGGCAATTGCCTATGATAATAATGATTTGTTCGCCCTTAGAAAAAGACAGTTCTATTTCTTTAATGAGCATGGGAATGAGTTGCTAAATATTATTGATGATGATGTATCTCGTTTTCAGTTTTTTTTAACACAAGATGATAAGAAAATTGTTAAAGAGCTCATTCGTAAGTTAAATACATTTTTTGGCGCGACAAAGCCCTCTTCGACAGATTTGGAAATATGGTCTGGACATAGATATGATAATGAGCCGAGAAAGGTATTAATTTCTATAGGATCATTAAAAAGCAATTGTTTTACAATTGGTAGACCTGTTCTTCAAAAAGCAATGAAATCCGGTATAGAGATGGTGTCGAACTTTTTGAGATTTGAGCGAAAGAATGCACCGGGCATTTTCCTGAAAATTGATTTTGACATGTATGGCCTTTTGGCAGAAGCTGAACGCGGAGTGCCAGTTTTGTTTATGGAATCTGACCTTGTAAAAAAGGTGTGGCGCTTTATAGAACAACTACAGTCAGCAGAGGATGCTGACGAGGATGAGGTTGAGGTATCACTTCTTGATGTTCAAAACAAACGTGAAATAAAGGTAAAAGTGGATAGAGAAGATAATAGATATACAACTATCGAAAGCATTAGAAAGTGAGGGATTGCCAAATGTCAGAACAAATTATTTTACACGAATATAGAAATGCAGTTGATAATTGCTATGTTGGCTTTACTCCGAATGGTGCTTCGGTAAAACCTGTACATATTGCGGGTGGTTCTTTTCGGTGTATCTATGGAACTATTGCAAGCACAAAAAAAATCAAGCAGCTCTCATATGTTGCAAATGCCACAGGTAACATTCCAAAAGGTAATGAACTTAAAACGGTCAGAAATTTCTTGACTGAAAATGAAAAAATGGATGAGGAAATAGGTCTTAATGATCTTGAATCCATGAGAAATGTCATGCAAAAACTATTGGCGGCAGATAAAGGCGTCTTTTCTGGTACAACAGATGGCATGGTTTCTTATTCAGCTGGTTCTAAGTACTTTATCACAAAAAGGGCAATGTATGAAGACGCGGGAGAATTTATTGGAGGCATTATCAAAGAATACTGCCCAGAGCTATCTACATACATTAAAAATGAATTAGATGCAGGCAATGACCCAATTACAGTATTGTTTTCACCAGTTTTGGAGAATGAATCAGAAGAAACCTTTGAAAAAATTATACACGAGGACTTACCTGCTTTTAAAAGCAAAGGACCGGCTATGAACTGGTATCTTAAGGGTATTAATGAGGGCGGATTTTGCTTGCTTGAAAATATCAAGCATCATCCGAATCCATTGACGCAATTAAGGTTGTTTAATTTTTTCTGCATTTTTCATCTATTGCGGTATTTGGCCATGTTAGAGGCTTTCTATTGTAAGGAATCTATCAGACCAATTTTGCTTGATTTTACAGGAAATAGTCAAAGCAGTATTGCTAGAGCCTCACAAATGTCATATACTCAGATGCACCGTGCTATTTCGAGATTTTATGCGTGGGCATATGCACAACGTTTGGAACCAATGACAAGAGAAGAACTGTTGGCTTTAGATACACCAGTGTATGATGAAAAGAAAAAGGCAAAGACAGGCAAGGAAGAGCTTGACCGCATGTGGGAATTGGCAAAGGAAGAAGCTCAGGCCTGTGCAACTGATGATGAGGCCAGACGTGCATTTGGAACAACTATGTATGATATGCTTGCACTAGAGGCTTCCTCACATCCCGTAAACTATTTAAAAGCATTAGGAACGCAAGCAGGCATTCTATATCCGCCAGATAATATGCATCCAAATAAAAGATTTGTATTATCGCAGGATGTGCTGGAGATGCTTTTGCGAAGCTGCGTGAGTCCAGATGAGATTTTAAATGGAATGGATTTACGAAATAGACTATGGGAACGCTTTGGCATAATCATTGGAGGAAGTTCCTTCGAGCTAGAAAAGCTTCAGCAGAATGGAATGATTCTTCAAGTGGATGAGGATGCACTTGAAAACAATTTTAGTGCCTTTGCTACCACACTCGAATCTATGGACTTTGCTGAGGTAATGGCTGACGGTATTCTTCAGATTCGATTAGGGGGCATTGATAAATGAAAACAAGGCAAGAAATAGTAACAGAGCTTATTATGGAAAATATAGCGAGTTCAAAGGTTGGACTGCTTATAAAGGGAATTAATGAAATATCACCAAATGATATAATTGCTGAGATTGCTAAAAAAACTGATGGACATATTTATACTGCAGCTGTTGGTTATGGAACCGATGAAAAAGAAACCGCTGACTATACGCTTACCTCATTTATAGAAAAAGCTGTTTTGTGGAGAAGTATGCCAGAATGCGCAGGTCGAATTATTGTCTTTGTAAAAAATGATACGGATAAGTTGCATTCCCTGGCAGAATTTGACACGCTTTCATTGCGTGATTTGACTAAATATTTGATCGGCCTACAGGTAAAAGAAGAGACTAATACACCCACTATAAATTTCTGGCGGGCATTACAGCAAACCTCTGATTATTATGCATTTGACATTGTAGAGGGATTTGTTGATTCGATTAATGCTGCTAAAAATAAATCAGATGCTATTCCGGAAAATATGTGGATGCTAAACCTGCTTAGCGATTATGAAATACTCGGAACCAAAAACAAACCTGAGGAAAGATTGCAAAAAAATCGTGAGCTTATTATTGCTATTGGACAGTTAAGCGAGGATTCTCGAAAAAAGCTGAGTCGTTCTTTGGCAAGAGCGAAAAGTAAAGATAGAGATAGGCTGCAAAAGGCATACCGAAATTTACAAAACTTTTTCAAGTATGGAAAAAGAGAAACTCTTCAGTATTTGGATTATGCAACTGTACAAGAGCTTTTTTCTGCTTCAAAGAATACGGAAGCTAAAAAAAAGAAATCAAATCCATCAACAGATAATCCGGATATTCCTCTAGAGGAAGACATCATTGATACATCACCAATTAAACCAAAGGAGCTTGATAAGCTTATTTCAGAAGCAGTAGTTACTGGCGATGAAGAGGATGAAGAAAATATAAAGGAGCTTTTGAACGAACTAAAAAAACATTTCAATCCAAATGCTTCTGAAAACGTGGATTCCATTCCTACAATTGGAGGCTTATTTAACGATAGAAATATTGTTATAGATAATCATCAGACTGATTTGCGAAAATTGGTTGGACGAGTCTGCAATGAAGATAATTGGGGCGGTATCCTTGAAACCGAGGAAAGTGTTTTGAAGGACGCTGTTTCGGCAGATATTAAGTCATTCGGTGGCTTTATGCCTTGCAATACTGATTCTATTATTAGCTTTAACGGTGGAATTGATGGAAGCACTGCATTGTTTGATTTTATTGAGCGGTTTGATGACTTGTTTGCGGCTAAGGATATTGAAACAGCCGAGCCATTTCGCCCATTAATTGAAAAACTTGTTAATACAAGAAATAAGCTTTTATCAAACATCGATTTGATAATGCGCTATCCTGTCCTTGCTTTCGGCGCTGATAAAGATATTCGTCAGGATTTAATAGATTATATTGATACCTGGTCAAATATATATCGTATTTTCTGTTCTAATGAACTTCCAATGCGCCAAATTAGCCCCACAGGTACCAGTTTTATTGCCAGAGCATTGTTACTTTTAGATGTTCTTTATGTAAAAACGCCCACAGAATGGAAAGGCATTTTATTGCCGTTGCATCCTGTTTATTTATGGCGCTACTATGAGGTGTTTAAGACCTTATCTACAAAGAAGGCGCAATTAGAGGAAGATGATGCAAGGGCACTAACTGAGGTTCTGAATCAATTGCCCCAAATTCTTAGTTTCTTAGTTGCAAACAAGTTGGTAACAGGGACAATGGATGCGGTTCTTCCCTGCTCTGGAAATATTGAAATGCTACCAACTTTTGAAAATAAGACTAACCGATATTTAGGGGATGATGGCACACAATCTATTGGAGAAATCCTGACACGTTGGGTTGGTTTCGCTCCATATACTCGAAACGAAATCAGAATTTGTACTGTAGATGCACCGGATTTGATTGGAAACATAAGAGCGATTAAGAGTTTTATGGATAAGAATAACTGTCGCAGAGTGGTCTATGATGTATATTTGACACGTCAGCAAAATGGAAACACCGAGTTGTCTAGGCTAGATTATTCTAGAAACGATTATGAAATTGGAGAGTTTATCAAGAGAGATAGAATATCTATCAGTATTCATAATGTAAAGGATTCGGAAGAGATTAAAGCCGCTTTAACTTTAAAACCGGTTCATGTGGCATTTTATTTTGACCAGTCATCTTATTCTATTGAGTATGGCCCTAATAATCAAAACTTGTATATTAATCCGCTTGTTGTCACCTATGATTATGAATTTGACGAAGCTACACATAAAGGGCGAATCTATCCTTCTGCAGATGTGGAGTCAGGTATGATTGGTAATTATCATAAGTTGATGAAATCAGCGGATGTAATCACAAATAATATGAATCCAAGAACTACATATAATGGCAATGCGGATACCACTGCAGTTGTAACTACCATTCAGGACAGACAAGCTCAGTGGCTTGTTGCAGCCGATAGAGATACTAATAATTATGACCCCCCAAAGGCGATACCAATTGGAGAAACGCAATATGAAAAGCGCATGGTCAGTGTTTGGACATCTAGCGATTCTAGAATTATAACACAATATCTTACTATGTTGAGAGACTACAATCTTTATCCGGATAGGGAGACACTAACGAAGATACTTAAGAATTTTGGGCACATTGCTTCTAATGGCTTGATTAGCATCCCAAAGTTTGGATCAGATGCGCAGGCTATTGATAATAAGAAAAAGGGACTATTAGGAACCCTGTTTGCAGCAGTTTGGTATACACAAAATCATGAAAACTCCTTAGTTGCCTCTCTTGATGACGACAAGGCACGCCTATGGCTACATGACAGTAAGTATGGAAATGAACGTGCAGATTTAGTTGGATTAAGGTATGAGGAAGCAACGAATACACTTTATATTCAACCAATAGAGGTTAAAACTCGTGACGAATCTCCAGACGCGACAATAACAGTAGATGAGGTGTCCGGAAATAATAATATTACTGGACATGCTGCATGTCAGATAGCAACTGTTGTTGGAATGTTAAAAGAAATATTTGGTCTGGTTGAAGCTGATACTTTAGACATGTTTACCTCTGCCAGAAGAGAGGTTTTAAAGTATCAGATTGTGTCGGAATGCTTTAGAAATATTCATGATGCAGAGTGGCAAAAGCAGTGGAGCGCAATTCTCAAAAAAGCATTTGGCAACGGAAAAAGTGAAAATATCAACATTTCTGTTTCTGGAATGTTGATATATTTCAAACTGAGTGAGACTTCCGGAGGAAAGGTCGTTCAGTGTACACAACCAGAGTTTGATGATTGCCCGATTGAATTCCGTCAGATGACTGCGAAGGAAATTCAAGAAGATATCCTTCGGGGTGACACTCCAGTAGAGCCGATGTGGACACCAGATTTTGATGATGAATCCGATAAAGAAACAGCAGATGATGAGGCTATAATAGACAACGATACACCTGATGAGAAATCGACTGATGGGGTATCCGGCAATATTGCTTCATTTGTGGATAAATGTGAACCTAATGAATTAAATAGTAATGTTGTAGAAGCGAAAGAGGGATATGGGACGAGCCCCTCAACAAAGACTGAATCACCCTTACGGGACAAAGATGTCCAAGCTGTGTCTATGGAAGAAATTGAACAGTTGACAAAGGACTTCAAACGTTCCTGTGGTGATTACCACATAAGCTTAAGAGAATGTGAAGCAAAGAATGCAGTAGTTGGGCCAAGTGTGATTAGGCTTAAATTTAAATTGGCAAGAGGACAAGCACTTCAAGGATTATCAAGTCATCTTGAGGATATTGGTCGTGAAATGAAACGTAGCGGCGTTATTATCCAACAGGTTATCAATTCTGATGAGTTGTTACTTGATGTTCCGAGATTGAAAAGAGAAAAAGTATTATTTAAGAATGTAATTGCTTCGTTACCTAAGGTTACATCACCAGAACAGCTTTATTTTCCACTTGGAAGAACTCCGAATGGATGTGACCTAATTGAAGACCTTAGTCAGATGCCGCATATGCTTGTTGGTGGTAGTACTGGTTCGGGAAAATCAGTATTCTTGTTCACATTATTGGCTTCATTATTAATGTCTCATCCGAAGAAGGAAGATATGCAGTTAATACTTTCTTCATCAAAGCTAGAGGACTTTATCCATTTTGAGGGTTTACCACATTTATATTCTGGTCACATTATTTCTGATGCCACGGAAGCTACCAAGGTAATCAAAGAGGTGGTTTTTGAAGAATCCGAAAGACGTGGCAAACTGCTTGCAGAGGCTAGAGTAGCAAATATTATTGAGTACAATAAAAAGTGCAAGAATAAACTTGCGCCTATTGTTGTTGTAATTGACGAGTTTGCTGATTTAGCAGACCAACTTGAAACAAAAAAGGAGCAGAATGCTTTTTATAAGCCTGTTCAGAGAATCGCTCAAGCGGGCCGTAGTAGAGGGATTCATTTGATTATTTGTACTCAGAGACCTGAGGCGAAGTTAGTTCCTTCTACTACGAAGGCGCAGTTAAACGGTCGCGTTGCGTTGCGAGTTAATGACGGCATTTCTTCACGTATGATTATTGAGACTCCTGATGCACAGTATCTTCAGAAGCATGGAGATATGATCTATAAAAACGGCGACAATGTTGAAAGAGCGCAGGGATATCTAATAGAAATTGAAGAACTTGATGAAATTGTGAAGAAAATCATCGAAGACATATATTGAGAAGGAAGTAGGAATAATGCAGACGGCTGATGTTCCAGATACCTGTATCCAAGGAATATTTAAAAAAGAAATTAAAAATAGATTTTTATGCTTGGTAAATGTAGACGGAGTGGATGTTGTCTGCTACATCCCATCATCCTGCAGATTGAGTAACTTTTTAGACCTTTCAAACCGAATTGTTTTATTAAAACCTGTAATTACGAAGAATGCAAGAACTAAGTATTCGGTTTACGCGGTTAAATATGGCAGAAATTATATTTTACTTAATTTGTCACAGTCCAACAGAGTAATTGAAGAACAAATAGGAAGGAGATATTTTTCTTTTCTTGGCAAGAGAAAAAGCGTATCTCGTGAGACCACAGTATCAGGCTATAAAAGTGATTTGTTTATAAGAGATACCAATACGATAGTAGAAATTAAAAGTATCTTAGCATTTGAAAGAGAAACATTATTTCCAACCGTATATTCTGAACGCTCATTAAAGCAACTTGTTAATATTTTGAGACTGCTTGACGAAGGCTATAAGGTTTGCTACATATTCGTATCTTTAAATCCTAGAGTAAAGGTTTTAGAAATTAACCGTGACATATCAGATTTTTTTGATTTGTTTTGCAAATGTGCAAAAAAAGGAATGCAGTATTGTGGCTATTCGGTTCGACTGGAAAATAGTGAACCGACTTTATACGCTCAAGTCTCTATAAAATTGTAGTTATATGGATGTTGATAAGAATATTTAATATTGATGACTTATTTACCTGCCTTAACCAGTTTCCAAGAACGCAAGTATGTATAACACGATAGACATCAAAATGGACGACCTAAGTTAATTCACACTATCCGTATTGGCCTATCGAGCTATTATCTTGGATTTGTTTTCAAGCACGTATAGATGACATTAGTTATTTTGATGATGACAGACCAAAAAGTGGGCTTTAGGGGGTAAGTTATAGCACGGAAATAGAATAAAGCGAAGAGGCAGCATTATGAGAAAATATTTTACGGAGTTTGGGTTAGATGTAAGCACTAGCTATAAAACATTAATTCCTGTTGAGCACTTAGAGGAAGTTAACGATGGGCATAAATATCATATTTACTTCATTCTGTCTTGTGAAAAAATATTTATTGAACCTGATAGCATAGTTCAAACTAAAAACGGTATATTTTTAAAATTATATAGAATAGAGCATGGGGAAAAAACATATTATCCAGATGCGAAATTTGCCTTAGATACTAGAATAGATCATAATAAAATTAAGCTTGAGTGTAAATTTCCGTATACTACATTAAAAATTGAAATAGACGATGAAAAAAAGATGAATATAGATTCACAAGTTATATTGAATTGTCAACAGACTTGCCAACCATGGATATTTAATGTTTTATATGTAGGTCAATCCTATGGAAAAGATGGAAGTAGGTTAGCACAAGAAAGATTACTTTCTCATTCTACCCTACAAAAGATTTTGACTGATTGTAATTCAAAGTATCCTGATAAGCGAATATATATTTTTCTGCTAGAACTCAATCCTATACTTAATACAACTATGGACGGAATAAGTAAAATTTATTCAGTTAGTGAAAAAGATGAACAAGCTCATTTTAAAAATGTATTTGATAACCCGCTAAAAATGAATCAAATTGTAAATATAACAGAAGCTGCTTTAATCAATTATTTTAAACCTCATTACAATGAAAAATTTGTAGACAATTTTCCAAACACTAATCACAAAGGATATACGCAATATTTTGACTTGGATTATCATAGTCTCGTTGTAGAACTAGATTTGGAGTTCAATTATCCCTATCCAGATATTCAATTCTATTCAGAGACAAATAGTATAAAAAGCTCTTGGGATTTTATTGAATATAATTTACATAATGATCCTAACCGGTCAAGTATGTATGAGTTATTTTCCGAAAAACGGAAATCAACTAATTGTAAATCTAAATAATATTTTGACGCTTGTTAATAAGCTAAAGCGGCTGTGTTCTTCATAACTGAAAAACATAGCCGTTTTTGTTGTCAAAAAACAGTCAGAAAAGAAAGGACTGAGAACAGTGCTTGCAAGATTTATGAGTGGAGCACACTACCGCTGCAACAGTAATGACTTTTTTTATCAAGACGGAGGAAGAACCGAAGGGTAGTCCGTCGTTCAGCTTTGGCATGTTTATGAAATAACGGCTGTTCGGCAGCGATGGGGGTGATGTTTATCAACAGTTTTATCAGTTGGGTAGGTGGAAAAAAAGCTCTGCGTGACATCATTTACAGGTTGTTTCCTAAAGCATTCGGTAGTTATATCGAGGTTTTCGGCGGCGGAGGCTGGGTGCTGTTTGGCAAGCCACCAGAACCTAAGAGTAAGGAAGTGTACAACGATTTCAACGGTAATTTGGCCAATCTTTTTTATTGTGTGAAACAGCGTACGCTGGCATTACTTAAGGAATTGGGCTTTCTGCCGCTCAATTCCCGCGATGAGTTTTATGTGCTTCGGTGCTTTTTTGAAAGGGGTGAATTTGACACCGAGTTTTTACAGGAAGAATTGGATTTGGCACAGGTTTATCTGCCACCACTCGAGTTTTCGGTGATTGAAAAGATCTTGTTGGAGCGAGCAGAACCAAGCGATGTGTGGCGGGCGGCAGCGTTCTTCAAGCTTATCCGGTACAGCTATGGCAGTGGCTGCACATCTTACGGATGCCAGCCCTTTGACATTAGAAAAGTGTTCTTTCTCATTTGGGAGGCCGCCAGACGGTTGGCCGATACGGTGGTGGAGAACAAAGATTTTGAGGCATTGATCGGTCAATATGACCGTGACGATGCCTTTTTTTATTGCGATCCGCCCTATTACATGACCGAGGGCCATTACGCAGTAGAGTTTAAGCGCAGTGATCATCAACGGCTTCGGGATACGCTTGCAGCCAGTCGTGGCAAGTGGATGGTGTCTTACAACGACTGTGAGTTTATCCGCGAGTTGTACAGCGGATATTACATTACTTCCGTAACCCGAATCAACAATCTGGCACAGCGGTATGACAGTGGCTGTGAGTATCAGGAAGTCATCATTACCAACTATGACCCCAAAGAACGGAAAAACGCATCGCCTCAGCTTAACCTGTTTGATCAAATTACCGACCATGCTGATCCAGAGGATTCGCAATACAAAATTGAATGAAACAAAGGAGAATTCATATGTTGAACAATGAGATTCTAATTCCCCACGGGCTGCTTAAAGCAGCGGAAATTCCCGTAGATGACGATCTGGATATCCGCTGCGGCGACGGCCTGATTTTGATCGCCAGCGCGGAACTCGAGCCTCATCCGCTGATGCAGCTGGTAGACGACTTCGGAGGTAAGCGCACAGTTGTGCGTTACATTTTGGAGGGAGGCTCTCCGGATGGCGAATAAACCTGTGTATAAACTGATCGACGGCAAAGGCCGCGTCCTGATTCCAAAGGAGCTGCGTGTTGCTGCAGGCATGGATTACGGGGATATCGTGCATCTTGGAATGTCAAACGGCAAAGTCAGTATACGGAAGGTAGATGTCATCGAAGTCGGTGATCAGTCTCCGGAGGCTGTGGAAGCCTATGTCCGCGCGGCCTTCAAGACCATGCCGGACGATACCCGTCTCAGTCTGATTGCCGAGCTGACGGAACTGTTGAAACAGAAAAAGGAGGTGTGAGAATTGGACGCAAAAGAAATCTATACGGAAAACGATTGCTCGGAAACAGGCTCTTCCTGTTCCATCAAAGGCAGGGTCGTAGTTTTGAACCGTGAGGCGCTGCCGCCGTGCAACCAAAATCAACTGTATTTTTGTCTCTGCGGAAACGGAGCCGGTGCCAATCCAAGCGGATGCGCCGTGTTTCTGGTGTCTCTGCGTACCGGGGAGTTTTCCTGAAAAAACGCAATGAAGTAATCGGCGTTCTGAAAACGGAACTGCTGCCGGATAGCGCAAAGCTGCAGCTTTCCCAAATCAGGCCGGTCGGGGCGCTGAACTTAAAGGATCATGAACCGAAGTACAGCGGCTACTGTTTCCTGCCGGATGGCCGGTACGCGGCGGGCGTCTGGCTGTGCAGTGAACAGGAAGTGCTGGATTATGTGGAAATGCAGAAGTCCTACCAGTCCCGCATCATGATCTGTGACCGGGACGATTTCTGCGTTTTGGAAATGACAAACGGCAGGCTCCTGCATCCATCCCAAGAGAAACTGGAAGCCTTCCGCAACCTGCAGGACGGAGGAATGCAAATGAAATAGAAAAGGGGGATCGCCATGCGCGGCATTCGAATGGAAAAGAACATCATCCTGTATTACGGCAATGCAGCCGGGTATGTTTCAGGCGGCAAGGCTGTGGTTGATCCACTGTTTGAATCGCAGGAGCTTAAGGATTTTCTCTCGCGGCAGAAGGATGTGTCCGAGGTAAAATGGACGGACGGCGTATTTGATCGGCTCATGAACGGACAAAGGGAAAACCGTGGAACCACTCCGCTGAAGAACTGCCGCATCTGGCAGCTCAAGTCGGAAACGGACATCCTGATGCGTTTCATTGGCTACGATGAGATGGTCGAAAAATTCGGGGAACCCAATATGCGGGATTATGAGGCGGTCTATGATGGCGAAATGGAAACCAACGATCTGGAAAGCATCTACGCCAGATTCAATGTGGAGCATCCCGAAGGTTTTACCGGTCACTCCCTCTCCATGTCCGATGTGGTGGAGCTTTACGGCGATACCGGGAGCGAGTTTCACTACGTTGACCGCTTCGGCTTCAAACAGATTGCATTCCAGCCGTCCGAGCAGGAACAGCAAAGCGGCCAGGTTATGAGCTTTAACATTCCATGATTATTTATGCTTTGGTACAGATAATGCCAATCACCGGAGAGTCTGTAGTGTATTTCTCGCCCCAGAGATTTGAAAGTATTGATTGAATACAGAAACCGCCTTTTTCAAGTTCCGAGCGTATAGATTCAGGTGAGTAGAAGGTTTGATAAATGCGGTATATCTTTAGTTCCGTATCAAATACAGCCACAAGGTTGCACATCGCGGAAATATCCGGATAGACAAAATCCTTTTCCAGTATGAAATGTTTATGCGGCCGCCAAAATCCAGCATCTGATGCATACCATTTTTCGATGATTGCCTTTCTCCTGTTTTTAAATGCTGTCAGGCTGGAAACATCCAGTACAAACTGTCCTCCCGGTTTCAGCGCATTATACACGTTTTTCAACAGCTTCGTTCTGTTCGCTAAGCTCATTACGCCATAATCCTCATAAATAAGCATTGCCACGTCGAATTGTTCAAAACCAAAAGGGGCGAAATAATTTGCCTGTATAAAACTGATTCGATGCTTTTCATCCTGTTCTTTTGCATACCGGATAGAATTTTCTGACATATCAAATCCGGTCAACTGAAAACCCATTTTCGCAAGTTCTGAACAGTATAGTCCGGGGCCACAGCCTAAGTCTACTATGGAACATCCCTTTTTCAGATGTAATGCATCCGGCAGATATTCGCATATGGCCTTGATTTTATCCGGCTTGAAGCTAGCGGCGTCGGTATCCGGTGACAAGTGGCTTTTCAGCATCATCCCGGAAATATAGGGGTCGTTCCAAAGCTCCTCGCCCGGCTCATAGGGTAAAGGACGCTGCGCAGTTTTTACCAGATCGTTAATATCAAACATAGAAATTACCTTTCAACATTATATTTGATAACAAACTGAAAAAGGGATGCCAATTTAAAATCGGCATCCCAAAACAAAAAGGAATACCGTCAAAAAGGAAGAACAAATACAACAAACGAGCCTGTAAAGCACAGGCTTCTTTTTATTTATTGTATTTGTTCAATCCTTCTTCTCCAGTCAGCACAGATTACTGCACCAACCGGACGGTATCCCTCCAAAATTCATATTCAGTTTGTTATCTTTTTCATCATACCTTAATGGGCTTTTGTTGTCAACAAAGGAATCAATAAAGGAGGAAATGACTATGAGTACAACGGAAAATATCCGAGCCGCCGTACTGGAAAATACGGCGCAGATCCCAATGAAAGTGGATGTAAAGATCGGCTCCATCCGCCCGGAAGGCAGCATAAGGCTATCGCGTCCGTTAATCTAAACGATTGCTTCGCCATCCGCAATGTCAAGGTGGTGGACAGCAGCAAGGGACTGTTCGTGGCCATGCCCAGCTATAAAGCGGGAAACGGTGAGTACAAGGACATCTGCTTTCCGGTCACCAAGGAATTCCGGGAGCAGCTTCACAGCGCCGTACTGACTGCCTATCAGCAGGCCATTACTCAAAATCAGGCTGCCGCTCCCAATCAGGGAGAAGAACAAAATGCCGCTCTTAAGCAGGGGGCTTCTCAGCCTACCATGCAGATGGGCGGTATGTAATTCCAATCCAACAAATTTTATGGAGGTTATTTAATATGAAAAAAATGTTTAGGAACGTAGAAAATACTGTTGCTGTGAAAATCCTAACTGCTAAGGCCACTCTTTCAGACCGTTGCGGGGAGGGTTTTGTGGATACGGCAATAAAAATTTTAATGGCTGTCGTGATCGGCGCACTGATCCTTGCGGGCTTGTACACCCTGTTTGGTAATACGATTCTGCCTACACTTACGCAGCGCATTAAGGATATGTTCAACTATGCAGGCGAATTGCATCATCCTCAGTGATATGCCGCTCCTGTTTCAGAGCGGCATGTTTTTTGCCCTTTTGTTCCTTTCTTCCGTGTTCGACATCAGGAAAAGGATGATTCCCGATACCGTCTGCCTGCTGATTGCCCTGACCGGGCTGATCGGTTTTCAACCGGTTAAGCTGTTCGGTATTCTTACAGCCCTGCCGCTTCTGCTCGCCGCCCTCCTGTGGGGCGGCATGGGCGGCGGGGATATCAAGCTGACAGCGGCGGCAGGGATTGTTCTCGGTTTTCAAAGAGGCTTGGCAGCTATGGTGATTGGCCTTACCGCCCTGCTTCTTTTTTATTTCTTTTATTCCATCGTACAAAAGCTGCGCGGGAGGGAGCGACCAAAAGCGTTCCCCCTCGCACCTTTTTTATCGGTCGGCTGTATCGCCGCCTATTTCATGAACGGAGGGATTCAACCTATGAGTTTTTTCAAGAATCGAACGGTTCTCGGCGTGCTCTGCATTGTATTGTCACTTTTAATCTGCTTTGCTGTCACACCGCTTTTTAATGCCGGAATTTCACAAAAAACGAGCATTGTGCGCGTCACGAAGGACATCAAATCCGGAGATCAGATTACAAAGGACATGGTGCAGTCTGTCGAAGTCGGCGGCTACAATCTGCCGGAAAATGTGCTGAAAAACAAAGACAGCGTCATCGGAAAATACGCCGCCTCGGACTTATCCGTCGGTGACTATATTCTGAACTCTAAGCTTACCGCCACACCCGCTGCCGATAACGCCTATCTATACAACCTCAACGGGGAAAAGCAGGCTATCTCCGTAACGGTGAAAAACCTTGCAAACGGCCTGTCCGGCAAGCTAATCTCCGGCGACATTGTGTCGGTCATTGCCACGGATTACAAAAAACAGGGTGCGACCGTTATTCCTCTTGAACTGCAGTATGTGCAGGTTATTGGAGTGACCGCCAGCACCGGCTACGATACCGACCAGCGTGACGCTGGATCCAATTCGCCTTCGGCGGAAGAAAAAGAGAAACAATTACCAAGCACCGTTACCCTGCTGGCAACACCGGAACAGAGCAAAATTCTTGCCGAACTGGAGTCGGACGGCAAGCTGCATCTTTCCCTTGTGTACCGGGGCGGCAAGGACAACGCAGCCAAATTCATAGCGGCGCAGGACAAAGTGTTGGCCGGGTTATATCCATCAACCACGGATAAAACAACAGAAGAAAAGAGTGATTCTTCTGCCGCAGCTGCTTCCAGCGAGGGAGGCAGGTAATATGTTCAATTTCAAAACAGGGAGCATTTTTTCCAGAAGCTTCGGTTGTGAGCCGCAGGACACAGAGCCGGAAAAAGGCGTTCAGGTGCTGGCCGTGTGGGGCAGCCCCGGAAGCGGCAAGACTATCATCAGCGTCAAACTGGCAAAGTATCTCGCCGACAATTACAAAAATGTGGTTCTGCTCCTGTGCGACATGACCGCGCCCATGCTGCCGTGCATTTGTTCTCCCTCCGACCTTGAGTCCGAGAAGTCTCTCGGCAGCATCCTCGCGGCGACCCATGTGACGGATTCCCTGATCCGGCAGAACTGCGTCACGCATAAGAAAATCAGTTACCTGACCATGATCGGCATGCTCAAGGGAGAAAATGTGTTCACCTATCCGCCGTATAACGCGGAACTGGCGACAGAACTGATCGAACATCTGCGGAATATCGCTCCTTATGTCATTATCGATTGCGGCAGCTATATCGCCAACGATATCCTGTCCGCCGTGGCGCTTATGGAAGCCGATTCCGTACTCCGGCTTGTAAATTGCGACCTGAAATCTGTCAGCTATCTTTCTTCCCAGCTTCCACTGCTGAAAGACAAAAAATGGGACGCTGACAAGCAGTACAAGGCAGCCAGCAATATAAAGACCAATGAGGCCAGCGAGAACGTCGAGCAGGTGCTGGGCAGCGTAGCCTTCAAAATCCCCCATTCCGGTGAACTGGAGAATCAGGCACTCGCCGGGGATCTGTTCCGCGATCTGGCGCTCAAAGGCAGCCGCGGCTTCCGAAAGGAGATTCAAAAAGTCAGCAAGGAGGTGTTTGGCGTATGAAAGAAGCTTTGCAAAGCATTCAGCCTGCCGGTATTGCGGACAACCACAGCCTGTTCTTTTCTCCCGGCGACGGCAGCAAAGATTTTGGGGTTGTTCTGCATGAAGTGCAGGAGTATATCTCCGGCAAATATTCCACACTCATCATCGACGGGAAAACAGAAGATGGAAAAGCACAGGTCAAACGGTACATCGGCAAATACCTCATGGATCACCGAATTGCCGTGAAAGGCATGACGGATCGGCAACTTGTCGACGCTCTCTATACCGAGATGGCTGAATTTTCATTCCTCACAAAATATATTTTCGGTACAGGGATTGAGGAAATCGACGTGAACGCCTGGAATGACATCGAAGTCCAGTACAGCAACGGAAACACAGTAAAGCTTGATGAACATTTTGACTCGCCGGAGCATGCCGTCAACGTCATCCGAAGGATGCTCCATGTGTCCGGCATGGTGCTGGATAACGCAAGTCCTGCCATCCTCGGACACCTGTCCAAGAACATCCGAATCGCCGTGCTGAAAACGCCTCTTGTGGACGAGGACGTCGGCGTCTGCGCCTCCATTCGTATTGTCAACCCGCAGAACCTGAAAAAAGAGGATTTTGTAAAGGAAGGCACGGCTACCGGAGAAATGCTGGATTTCCTCTCGGAATGCCTGAGATACGGCATTTCGGTGTGCGTGGCGGGTGCGACTTCATCCGGAAAAACAACAGTGGCAGGCTGGCTCCTGACCACCGTCCCCGATACCAAAAGGATTTTTACCATAGAAAACGGCTCGCGTGAGCTGGCGCTAGTTCGGAAAAAAGGCGGCAAGGTCGTAAACAGTGTCATCCATACGCTCACTCGTTCCAGCGAAAACGAAAAGCAGGATATCGATCAGGATACGCTTCTGGACATGGCACTCCGTTTTAATCCGGAAATCATCTGCGTCGGCGAAATGCGCAGCGCGGAAGCCTATTCCGCGCAGGAAGCCGCCCGAACCGGACACACGGTGCTGACCACCATCCACTCCAACAGCTGCGAGGCCACCTACCGCAGGATGGTAACCCTGTGTAAGCGAAAATACGACATGGCCGACGGTACGCTCATGGACTTGGTGACTGAGGCTTTCCCGATTGTCGTTTTCACAAAGCAGCTTGAAAATAAACAACGTAAGATGATGGAAATCATGGAATGCGAAATTTTGCCTGACGCAGGGAACCCCTGTGGCAGCACCCGCAATTTTCGCACCCTGTTCCGGTTCAATATCACCGAGAGCCATATGAACGGAGATAAATTCATCATCAACGGTCACCATGAACAGGTCAGCCGGATTTCCGGCAGCCTGCAGAAGCGATTCCTTGAAAACGGTATGCCGCGGGAGGTACTCGACCGGCTTGCGAAGGGAGGTGCTGCCTGATGACCGCTGTTCAGTTAATCGCCTGCATCGGCCTGATCGCCGGTGCTTTTATTTTACTTGGCCTTTCGCCGATTGAATTTACGGACGGCCTGTTCAGCTTCCTGATCAAGCGCCCCAAGAGCATCCGGGATGAAATCAACGAGGCGGCCAAGCGGAAAAAGCCGTCTTTCCTGCGCCGGGAGATTGCGGAAGCGCAGGGCATCCTCGCCCTCACCGGGCAAAACAGCCGTTTTTCTCTTGTATGCGCATGTTCGCTGCTGCTGTTTGCCATCGGTGCAAGCATCGCCGTCCTAATGCAAAATATATTCCTTGTGCCGGTACTGGCAATCGGACTGATGTTCCTGCCGTTCTGGTACATCCGGCTCACCGCGACGCATTACAAAAAGAGCATCGCCGCCGAGCTGGAAACGGCGCTGTCCATCATCACCACTGCCTATCTCAGAAATGAGGATATCCTGACCGCCGTGGAGGAAAACATCCAGTATTTGAACCATCCCGTTCAGGGCGTATTTAAGGATTTTCTCACGAGAATAAAGCTCATCAATCCGGATGTTGACGCGGCGCTCAAAGCGATGAAACCCAAGATCGAAAACGAGGTTTTTCAGGAATGGTGCGACGCCATGGCGGCCTGTCAGTACGACCGGAGCCTAAAAACCACCCTGACTCCCATTGTCGGCAAGCTGTCCGACATGCGGATCGTCAACTCGGAGCTGGAATACCTTGTGTTTGAGCCGCGCAAGGAATTTATTATTATGGCGTTCCTTGTGATTGGCAACATTCCGCTAATGTATTTTCTCAATAAGAGCTGGTACGACACACTGATGCACACCGCTGTTGGACAGATTGTCCTTGCGGTCTGCGCTGCGGCTATTTTTATTTCCGCAGCCTTTGTCATCAAGCTGACCAAGCCCATTGAGTATAGGAGGTAGCGGATATGATGAACCTATTATTTCTGTTCGCAGTCCTGCTTGCTGCAGGGCTATTTTTCATCTTCGCAGATGTGCTGAAGCTGCCAACCATGGGTGTGGCCAAAGCTATGCTCAGTGCCGGGAAACAAAACAAAAAAGCGTCCAAGAACGTGGAAGCGTACCTCATGTCCGGCGCTGTAAAGCTCTCAAAAATCATCCGTATGGATGAATACAAAAGAAGCAGGATGCGGAATGTTCTCAAGGCGGCGGACATTGCCATGACGCCGGAAATTTACACGGCTTACGCCATCGTCAAGGCGGGGGCGATCCTGCTCGGCGTGATTCCCTGCCTGCTCCTTTTTCCGCTGCTTTCGCCGGTGCTGGTGTTCCTTTCAGTACTGGTCTACTTTAAAGAAATTCGTAAAGCCGACGAGCAGCTCAAAGCAAAGCGGGAGCAGATCGAAAGTGAGCTGCCCCGTTTTGTGGCCACCGTCGAGCAGGAACTGAAAAACAGCCGTGATGTGTTATCCATTCTGGAACACTTCAAGAAAAACGCGGGCGCGGCCTTCGCCAAAGAACTGGACATCGTTACCGCAGACATGCGCTCGTCCTCCTATGAGGCGGCGCTTACCCGCTTCGAGGCAAGGCTCAACTCGCCGCAGTTATCCGACGTGGTACGCGGGCTGATCAGTGTCCTTCGCGGAGATGACGGCGCGATTTACTTTCAGATGCTGGCGCATGATTTCAAATCACTGGAGCTGCAGAGGCTGAAGGGCGAGGCGCAGAAGATTCCGCCCAAAATCCGGGTGTTTTCCTTTATTATGCTTCTGTGTTTCCTGTTCACCTATTTGGTGATCATTGCCCTTGAAATTATGAAATCTCTGAATGGAATGTTCTAAGGAAGGAGGTATCCGATATGACGGAAAAAGAAATCAGGAAAAAACTTCAGGGCAGGCTGGAAGCCAATTATCAGGCGTATATCCGGCAGCTTCAAAGCAGGCCCTCTCCGGATCTGATCGAACAGGCGACGGAAATAGCCGCTGCCAAGCTGGTTTATGACGAGTTGCATGACAGTGATTTTCCTGCGGAAAACCTTGAATATCTGCTCCGGTTTGAAAACCCTCTGAAGATTGTCCGTGACCAATGGTTGGAGGAGCAAAGCACTGTGCGGGATGAGGAAATGAGTCATGTCCTCTGGTTAATTTCCGATAAGGGCGACGTGGAGCAGCTCTATGCGCTGGAGGAAGAAACACAGGGCGGCGCTTTTTCCGAGGGGGTGCAGATGTGCTGAAAAAGCTCAAGAACAGGCGCGGTGAGGGATACATCGATGTGGCGGTGCTGGTGCTCTGTGCTATGCTGGTCATCGCCCTCGCGGTGAAGGTTTTTCCCGTGTATATCGCAAAAAATCAGCTGGACACCCTTGCTACGGAACTGTGTCGGGAAGCGGAAATCAGCGGCAGGGTCAGCAGTGAAACCACCCAAAGGGCGCAGGTGCTGAAAGAAAAAACGGGGTTTGATTCCGCCATTACATGGTCGAAAACAGGAAAAATCCAGCTTGATCAGGAATTCACGGTGACGGTATCTATACAGAAAAACATCGGAATGTTCGAAGGCTTCGGTTCCTTTCCCATCACGTTACGAGCGCAGGCCACGGGCAAGAGCGAGGTGTACTGGAAATGAGCAGCGTGACGCTGCATTCGATTCGCACACTGGACTTCCGCAAACGGGCAGGCTCAGTGCCTGCGATGAAAGTGAGGTGGTAAAATGGTTGAACGGCTGAATCAAACTTTGAAAGACAAACGAGGAATTTCATTTCCTCTGATCGTAGCTGTCGCCCTCGCCCTTGTCATTATGCTGTGTGGGATCTCCGAGTACATGCGGCTGATGATTATTGCGGCAGGTGTTCGGGACACGGTACAATCTGCTGTCATTTCGACAGTAAACGACAACTATGACGGCGTGTATCAAGGTGCTCGGGAAGGTTATTCCGGAGGATATAAGCCAAATGGCTCCTCATGGGTAGACAGTGTAAATTACGGCGATGTTTACACACGGCTTGACAAAACGCTCGGCCTGCAGGCTGAAAACGGATATCATGTGAAATATTCGGGAAAGGCTGTGGAATTCAGGCTTTCCGGGCTGTCGGTAAATATTCGAAACGCGCCGCTGGCTCCTTCCGATCCAAAAAATACGCGGGCTTTTCTTGCCGATACATTGATCCTGTTGGAGGTTCCGGTGTCCTTCGGAGGCAAGTCTTTGCCGCCGATGCGCGTCAATCTCAAAGTGCAGGCGAAATATATGCCTTTATTCTAAAAACTTTGGGGATTCCAATAGACTTCGAAAAACTTCTGTGATATGGTGTGGCTTGTAAGGAAATGTCAGAATCGAATATATAAGGAGGTCGAACCTTATAAAAAAACTTTCCAATAAAAGTAAAAGAGGATTGATCATCGCCGGGCTCGGTGTTATGTGCATAGCTCTCGTTATAGCGATATCCTCTCAATTTATAACAGAAAAGCCAAGGGACGTTGCGGTGACTCCGTCGTCTGCGGTTTCAAGTGAAATAAGTCCAAATCTTGATTCCGGCAGACCGGCAGAAAAAACAGATGTGGTCATTCAGTCCAATGAATCGGCCATAATATCCTCTCGAGCGTCGGGTTCAGGAGTCTCCAACGGGACGAAACAGACCATTCAATCGGATGTGTCAAAACCGGAGGCTCCAAAGGAAGCACCAAAATCGCAGCGTGATATAAACAATCAAAGCAAGGCTCCCACTTATAATTCAAAGAATACCACCTTCAGCAAATCGTCTAAACCCAGGGGCGGCGAGAAAAAAGACGGAAAAGTTTATGTCCCTGGATTTGGGTGGATTGAAGATCATGGTGGGGGCGGTGAAGGTAAAACCGCCAGCGATATGTTTGAAAACGGGAATAAGATCGGCGATATGAATTAAATGTAATTATAAAAAAAGCTATTGAGAAGCGCGGTGAATACCGTGCTTCTTTGCTTTTTCAGGAGGTATTATGAAACGAATGCTTGGAGCATTTCTCATGTTGACCGTGCTGCTGGCTGTTTCATTTTCTCCCTCTGCCTATGCCATTGGGGACGGTGATGTGGATGGTGGAGGTGGCGGGATGGGAAGTGGAACGGAACGGAATTTTTGGAATACCGGTGACGAGGGGGTGCGGGTCACTGTGATCAGAACAAGAGACCACGCTGTGGTTACCACACCCCTTGACCTCACAAATAGAAAGCCTTCAAATATTGTTGTGAGTTTTGGAAAAATTAGTAAAATTTCATATACCAATGGTCGAGGAATAGTTCCGAACACAAACAAATATCCCTATGTTAATCCGAAACAGGCACTTCCTAAAATCATCAGCACCGGAAAGGGCAATGGCAATATAGACGCTATTAAAAGATATTTCACGGATGAACAGGTCATTCGAAGTATTGCAAGTTTGGCTGGATTTGATTTTAATACCCTAATCAATGGAGATTACAAAATTCTGTTGGAGCCAATTACGTACATCACTTTTAATGGAGTCAGAATAGCGCTAACCGCAACAGAGGCCGCTCTATACGACGAAAAACTTGGAGGGGAACTTCGTAGTAAAATGTGGGCACTCTCTCATCAGAACCTGCCGCTTTCCATGTTTCTAGAGGTTGCGGATCTAGGTTATCCCGCATGGTCTGGAAGCACTACCTCAAGGGCATCTGACGCTGACATAAAATCTTCCCTCGGCCTTGGCATTGTGCGATTCAGTGAAGTCGAGCCGCCACATACCAGCACCCATAACTACACATACCGTGTCAATACAGAAGTCATTACCTCGGTAACGGTCAGCGGTGGGCAGTCCGATCCTGACCGCCCGGTGACTGTGCAGTTTAGTATTGGTGGCAGAACTTATACGGTCGGCAATGTTTACTACCCGGACGGCGACAGCCAGTTGGCGTGGGTACGGTGGACAACACCAGCCACTCCTCAGACCATGACGATCCATGTATCGGTGACAGGCGGTGGCAGGACAAGCGAAGGTACGATCACAGCCAATATTGTGGATCTGTCCGGGAAAGACCCGCCCAATCCTGTCGCTGATGATCGAAACGATTCTTATTCCCGCCCGAACGTTCCGAGCAATCCTCAGACAACCTCATCCTCATGGAGCGTATGGCGGCCCAAATGGCATGCAAACTGGATCTGGCAAAACGACTGGAACTGGTGCAGCGACGGAAAAGGCGGCGGCCACTGGCGTGACGATGGCCACTGGGTTGACCGTGGCTGGTGGGATTTTGACTATAACTCCTACTCGGCGAGCCTTTCCGCATCCATGAGCATAATACCTGACGCCAAGGTACCGACCGCATCAGGAAAAGCAATGAAATCCGGATATGGTGTCAATCAGGTTACAACAGTCAATATCAGTACCAATCAATCCTCGGCGGTGACCGGTGCGCAGACCGCCTTAACGTACTTTCCGGAGTTCCAGTATCAAACCTATTGGAGACTGTTGGACAGAACCGGTGGCGGGTATAACGCAAGATTTGAGTTTGCGAAAAACAGGTACTCAACCTATAACCGGCGTACCCATTTCACGCCGATCTGGATGCCGGACGGAAACTATACCCTGTACACCTATCTGGAAGATTGTTGGGTGCCTACCGGAATGCTCAGTATGAACCTGACTGATTCGGTGACGATCAGCGGAAACTTGTGGTCAGACTGGCATATAGCTCCGGTCAGGCCCTGAAGAATATCAACAGAAAAAGAACAGGATCGCAAGGTATAAAGTCCTACGGTCTTTTCTTTTTTAACAACTAAATGGAAAGGTGGATAGATTTATGAAAAAAGGAAAAAAGGTCTTTATTGTTTTTTTCGTCGTTACGCTTATGGTTTCTATGTTCTGTGTGACAGCTTATGCCGCTGGCAGCGGCGATGTCGCCGGAGCTGTGCAGGGAACGTGGAAAACAGCTTCCCAGCAAATCAAAACTGTTGTCAACAATGTCGTATTCCCCGCAATCGACCTGATCCTCGCTGTGTTTTTCTTTGCTAAGCTTGGAACTGCTTATTTTGATTATCGCAAGCACGGACAGTTTGAGTGGGCGGCTCCAGCGATTCTGTTCGCTTGTCTGGTGTTCACCCTGACCGCTCCGTTATATATCTGGAGCGTCGTAGGGGTGTAAGAAAGTAAGCAGGCTGGCTCCTTGGTTCGTGAAGCCAGCCTGCTTAACAAATTGGAATTTGTCATAATGCCGAATCAATGTTTATTTGGCTCTCGATGAATGCTTTAGAAATGAGCATAGCTTGGATTATGGGTTCAAAGCGATTGAATTGCGAACTTCCTTTTTCATATTTACTTTGTGCTTTTGTAGTTTTATTTATGATTGAAACCACAGGAGGTAGCGCCTCTCTCAATTCTTTGCCTGTATAATTTATTGTTTTATTACCTGTAAGAAGCGTCTTGGAAATATAGAGCGATTTAATTCTGTTTTTTAAGAGCGAATGTTGAGATGTTCCCTCTGAAAACTTAAGTTGCATTTTTTCGCATTTAGTAATGGTAGAAGATAGTAAGGATATAGCCTTTTCTAATTCTTCTTTGTTAAATTCCATCATGATACCTCCTTATCAAGTTCCTGTTTGTCAGTATCATAACATCAAGGCATATTCCTTCCACTATCCTTATACAAGGATTGACTGGACGATTTCGGGTATGTAGTAGCAAAAAAAGGCAGGGCAAGGATTTTTGAAATCCGTTGCCCTGCATAGCCCTCGGCGAAAAGGGCGCAGTAAATAATGCTTATTAAGCAATAGGCAACACATCCGGGTTTACTTTTTTAAAGCTCATATATAGAACCTAACAGGTCATTCAAGCTAATTATTTTAGCGCCTTTGCTTTCGTAATAATGCAGCATTTCGTCAATTTTCTTTTTATCATAACTGGTAATGCAATCTGATAATACATTAACTCTATAATTTGCTTTACGTAAGTTGTAACAGGTTGATTTAACACAAGCGACAGCATCTGCTCCTGCTATGTAGAAATCACATATTTCGTTTTTATTAATAAAGTCCGCGAACTCCTCACTGCTTAATGCATTTCCTTTATATTTTGTGAAAACATTTGTTGACACTATTTTCAAATCCGAAGCTAATTCAGACCCAAGTGTATTGGGTTTAAAAGTCCTCGTGCCGTCTGATAAATTTTCATGCCTTATGTAAACAACATGAATGTCTTTTTTTTCTGCCCAATCTATGGATTTGTTTATATTATCAATTATTTCCTTGTAATTCTTTGTTATATCATTTTGAATATCTATTATTACTAAAGCTTTTTTCAGCATAGGGTTTCCTCCTGATAGATTGATAGGAAAAGTTTTTTTCGTAAAATATCATCTTTCGATGACGAGTGTAAAACCGCCTGTCGATTGCAATGCGGTTCCCCCAAAGGGTATTCATAATCGGCGAAGCGTTCCAATAGAACCAGTTTCTTCATTATGCGTTCACACCCCACTCCCTGCATTGCTCGATGCGCTTTCCATCATCGCCCTGTTTTTTGTCATAGGCGAATTGGTTGAGCAAATCGCAGGGAAAGTCACTGCATTTACCGCAATGCTCCAGGCCTTTACCTTCGCAGCAACTTTTTACAGGGCAGGAATCGCCCCAAAACGGTTTGTCAATATGTACACAGCCACCGCAATTCATTTTGTCCCTGTATTCGCACTCCCTACACAAGATGCCACACCTTGATTCAACCATTGTCATGCCCTCCGATTTTTTTCTTTTTATTTTATTTTAGCATGGCAAACACGACAACAGGGCGTCTTGTTTATTTGTACCTCGATAAAATATTTTCAGCGGCGGTTTTCAGATTTTCCACGATATATTCCGGCTCTAACACTTTCACCTTGCCGCCAAAGCCGAGCAGCCAGACGAGAATATAATCGCGTTTCGTAAACTTGATTTCAAAACGCAATCCCTCGGCTGTTTCTTCGTAGCAATGGAGTCCGTAGGTTTCAATAAGCTTATACTTTTCTGATGTGTCAAACAGTGCGACCAGTTTATTTTCTTTATCTTCCTCAAACCACGCTTTAAAGTCACGCTTCTCCGTCGGGATTTCGCGTGGTATAAACCTCTCGTCACATAAACGCAGATTCCACAGGCGTTGGAGTTTGAACAGCCGAAAATCTGACCGTTCCAAACAAAACCCGAAAACATACCACGCTGTCCATTGAAAAATAACGAAGTATGGTTCAATATGGCGATGGGATTCGCCTTTTTCGTAGAAATAGTCAAACTCAATGATCTGACTGTAAAGCACAGCGCGTTTTATCAGTTCGATTTTATCGGTAAGTTGCCCCCTGTCATGTGAAGCGAGGTCGATAATGACAGGCTCGCGCATTGAAACAACCGCGTCAGTATTGGCGTGGAGTTTGTCTAAGACGCGCTCGATATTCGACTGCTCCGACACGCTGCCAATCCCTTTCAACGCGGCGATAATACTGGACAATTGATCTGCCGTTAAAACGCTCTTGTCCAGTTTGAACCCTTCGGCGATCGAAATACCGCCGCCGCTTCCTTGTTGGGCGACTACGGGGATTCCCGCCCTGCACATTGCGTCAATATCGCGCCCGATTGTACGGCGGCTCACCTCGAACTTTTCAGCCAACTCAGGCGCGGTCACGCGGTCTTTTTGAAGAAGTATGGTAAGTATACCAAGTAGTCGGTCGAGTTTCATCTTTCATCACCAATATCAGTATAACACAAAAACACGACAACAGCGTGTCGTGTTTGAAGTCATTCCAAGGAAAGTATAAATACTCCACCTGTACCTTATCTACAAAATGCTCCTGATAACAGGGGCACTTTTTTCATTTTACCAGAAAGCAATCATGTCTTTTATTTTGCTTTATTTCTTTTTTGACATAAAATCCGATAACGAAACTCCGGGGTTATGATAACGTGTCCGTTTTGCGGTTTTATCTGCATACTCAATTGCCTTCTGTGGGCACCATTGAATGCAGGCAACGCAATGTTCACAGGAATTACCCCAAACTGGACGAGCATCTACAAGTTTGATATTATTCACCGGACATATTTTTTCGCAAACTCCACAGCCGGTACAGTTATCATTTGTATGGTAATTCTTTGCCGCGTCACCGAATCCGTTTAGTATTTTATGGTCTTTTTCTTCAAAACTGCGCTGAATGAAACTTCCTTTCGGTATCCGTGTAAAGCCGTTTGCTTTAATAACCAAAACAATTTTTTCTACTTTTTTTGCTTTGCTGTTCAGAAAAATTCTCTGGATGGCGAGCGGCCAGGCGCCATACTTGTCTATGTAATTCCCAGGCATGTGAACAGAAAACCCAGCGTTTAAAACTCCGCCGCTCTCTGCAATTGCCTGACTTAACTGGGCAAGCGTCATGCCATAAGAGCCTCCGAACGAAACAATGCCAAACAGATATTTTGCCCCGCTTAAATCAGCACCGGATATAAAACGTCTTACAATTGAAGGAACGCAAGCATAATAGGACGGAAAAACAAATCCGACTTTCTTGCCTGTCAAATCGAAAGGCTCGTTTTTTAATGCTTCCGATATCGAAATGAGTTGAGCGTCGCCCAGACTGCTCGCTATGTCTCTCGCGATGGCGAGGCTATTCCCTGTACCGGTGAAATAAAAAATGATGTTATTCGACATATTACATCCACCTTCTCAAATAGTTCAAATCACTCAATGCTTATTGGCTAAGCCGTCCAAAATCAGTGACACAGTAAACTGTATCTCATCTGATGTCTCGTTAAGCGCTTCATCTGTGGCTAAACAGCAACCGACTCTACTCCTTATCGCTTCCGATACCGTTAGAATACTTTTTGCAACATGAACAGTATCACATGGAGTGATCTCTCCTTGTTGTATTCCGGAATCCAGAATAGCAGCTAATGTGTTACTTTCCTCCAGAAGCAGCTTGCTGTACATGTTGTTAAAAAAAGGCGCAATACTTTGTAAACTATCGTTACTCAATTGGTTTAAATATGAGGCACCTCTAATGAAATTCAGCCGCCCAGTCAGATAAGTTATTATTTTTTCTTTATATCCTGAAACCTTACCTAATTCATCTATAATCCCACTCTTGAAATCATTTGCTTCTTTGTAAATCACCTCAGTACAGATATCTTCTTTACTCTTGAAATAGTAGTACAATGACGCTTTGTTCAAGCCGACTAGCTTCCCAATATCATCTAAAGTAGTTTTTTCATAACCATATCTGGAGAAGCAACTGCTGGCGGCCTTTAGTATTTCGTTTCTCTTATCTTTTGTTTCCATATAAGCTCCTTCAAACAATCTAACTATCAAACATAATAGTATATTGTTTGATAGTTGTCAATAGCTATGTAAATGCGGAGGTGAAAAATGTTCATATGGGACTTTGTCGCCGACACTGTCCTCGGTCAGATTGTAGACTGGATCTACGGTCAGATCGTGGGCTTTCTCGGCGATTTTTTTATGCAGATGGGTAACATGGGCGCAGACCTGTTCGATATGCCATGGGTGCAATCAATCGTGCTGTTTTTCTCCTACCTTGCATGGGCCTTATATGGTGTCGGCCTTGTGGTGGCCTGTTTTGAATGCGCAATCGAGTATCAGTCCGGCAGAGGCAGCAACCGGGATACAGCACTCAACGCCATCAAGGGTTTTATGTCCGTGGGGCTTTTCACAACGGTTCCGGTGGAACTGTATAAGCTGTCGGTGTCTTTGCAGGGTAGCTTTACCGCAGGCATCACCGGACGTGGTACCGACTTCGGAACAGTAGCTGCCAATATCATCAATACATTGAAAAGCGCCGGTGATGTGAATCAGGCCATGAGCAGCAACGTGTTTGGCGGCCTGACCGCCATCACGAGCCCCATCATGATGATCTTCATTCTCATCCTGATGGGCTATGCGGTCATCAAAGTGTTCTTTGCCAACCTGAAACGCGGTGGTATCCTGCTCATCCAGATCGCTGTGGGGAGTTTATATATGTTCTCTGTTCCGAGAGGCTACATCGACGGTTTCGTAAGCTGGTGCAAGCAGATCATCGGGCTGTGCCTGACGGCCTTTTTACAGGCTACGGTACTGATTGCCGGGTTGATGGTGGTAAAGGATCACGCCCTCCTCGGTCTTGGACTGATGCTGGCGGCGGGTGAAATTCCCCGAATTGCCGGACAGTTCGGGCTGGACACCAGCACAAAGGCAAACCTTATGGGAACCGTTTATGCGGCGCAGACCGCTGTGAACATGACGCGAACCGTGATACAGGCGGTGGCGAAATGAATTAGAATAAGTTGGTCTATATCTGTTCGCCATACGCAGGTGACGTAGAGAAAAATGTCGAATTTGCAAAGGCAGCCTGCCGGTATGCCATGCGGCAGAATTATACGCCGGTGGCTGTCCATCTTTTGTATCCGCAGCTTTTGGATGATTCTGATCCTGTCCAAAGACAGGTGGGCATCCGTATGGGGCTGCGCGTTTTGGAAGCCGCCGACGAGTTGTGGCTGTGCTGTAGTCGGATTTCCGAAGGCATGTGTGCGGAGATAGCCGCCGCCAAGCGGCTTGGAATCCCTGTAAAAGAAATACCGGAATCAGAAATCCAAGGAGGAATTGATATGGATCAGTATGGAGTATGGGGCGGTTCGCAGCGCCAATTCCGTGTGCGGCACTGCGCAGAGCTGGTGCAAGCACAAGGACGAATCGATCAAATTTGATACTTATGAACAGGCGGCGGCCCATGCAAAATCTCTGAATGAAATGCGTACAGCCCTAATGTTTATTATTACCCGAAAGAAATGGAGCCGGAGCTGAAACAGTTTCCCAGTATGAGCATAAAGCTCTGAAGGAGATCTGAGAATGTATATTTACCCTGATAACCTGAAAGCAAAGGCTACCCTATGGCTATGGCAGCTCCGCGATATCGGTATCATCGGTGTGGGCGCTTTGATTTCCGTTCTTGCACTGACACAGATAAGGTTCATACTGCCGATTGTCATAACTGCCGTTTATGCCTTTCTGACCATCCGTTTTGAGGACACAAGTATTCTGGATTTTATCCGGTATGCCTGTGCCTTTTTTATTGGTAAACAGCAAACTTACGAATGGAGGGCAGGCTTATGAGCAGAAAGAAAAAAGAGGCCAAACAAAAAGCGTCCACAAGACATCTCATGAACACCAAGGCCATCACAGATTACAGTTTACAGACTTACGGTTATGGCGAGCTGGTATATTTTCTGATGAAGCCAAGCAACATCTCCGTTTTGTCGGAGGAAAGCATCGGCGCACGAATTTATGCCCTGATGACGGTTTTGAAAGGAATCGCCGAGATCGAAATGCTGTGCCTCAACAGCCGTGAAAATTTTGAGGACAACAAACAGTATCTCCGCAGCCGTATGGAGCAGGAACAAAATTCGGTTATTTGCAAGCTCCTTGAAAAAGATATGAATTTCCTTGACCGGATACAGGTGCAGATGGCCACCTCTCGTGAATTTCTCATCATCATCCGTCTGCGTGATGAGAAGCAGAGTGGGGTGTTTCCATATTTGTCCCGCATCGAAAAATCCCTCAAGGAGCAAGGCTTCATCGTCAGCCGCGCAGGCGGTGAGGACATTAAAAAGCTGTTGGCGGTTTACTTCGAACAGAATGTGACTACGGAAAAGTTTGAGGATTTTGACGGAGAAAGATGGATGATTCTGAATGAATAAAAAAAGGGGAGCCAAGATTTTATTCTTGACTTCCCTTTATAATCATAGCTTTTCTAACATTTCGTAGCTCATAGTCCGAAAAACCTTACAATATTTCTTGAAACCATCTGCTCCAATAATATAAATATTAGGCATATAAGATAATCTTTTTTTAGAGTATGCAATACGCTCAAGACCATTGTCAATTGCGGTATGATTGCTTAAAGCTACATCAACACCTCTGTAAAGCGCTGCATTAACAAAGTAATCCAATGATTTCAAGTATTGCTGAACTTTGGGCTTTGACCAAGGAGGTGTAGTGCCTCCCCATAGAGCAGCCATATGAATATTCCCGTTTTCCTTTACCGGGAATATATAACTTAAGCATCCTGGGGTATGACCGGGTGTACTGTAAGCGTAAATGGTCTTATCGCCTAATGTTATGACATCTCCATCTTGGAGATAGAAATCAATATTATAATCTTTCCATGTTTCTGGTCTGTCTGGTTTAGCGGGATGTTCTCTCCAGAAAACATCATCTATTCTTGAAAGATATGTGTCAACATGATACCGCTCAACAAACCATTTACCGCATCCTGTATGGTCAACATGGCCATGTGTTAGAAGCAGTTTTTTAATGTTGCTAGAATCCCATTCCACATCCTTGATTGCCTCTACGATAGCATCAAAGGCTTTTTCTGATGGCCATATAGCATCAATGATTAGCAGTCCATCACTTGTATTTAACACAAAGCAGTTCGTTTCCTTTTGAGCAACAATCAGTAGGTCATCAAAAATTAGCGAATGAGTAAAAAATGACATATCCTCCATTGCTTTAATGGTTTCTCTTGTAACAACAGGTTTATCTAATCTATTCATTTGTTATACATCTCCTCTGTACAATTTATACTTTATCTTTGCACAGAGGAAAAACGGTTTTTGGGGGGCATACCATCACTCCTAATGAAGATCCTAATTTTAAAAGCGCCATGCAGAATACTTTGTTTACGTAAACAACTATAAAATTTAAATAATCAATATTTGAAGACACCTTTTATTTTTCGCGTTAATTATACCTCAAATTTTTATTAAAGTGAACCAATTTATCTCAAGCCGTCACAAACGTGGCGGCTTTTTCTATGCCCAAAATCAAAAACAGAAAGGAAGAAACGCCGATGGCAAGAAAAAGAAAGTCTCTATCCCCGCCGCAGGAGGATGCCAGAATCCAAGAATTTCTCGACATGATAGCCCCCTCGGTGATCAAATTCAACACCGATCACTTCATCTGCGGAAACACTTATCGCTGTGTTTGGGCGCTGCGTGAGTATCCCACCGCCACCGATGAACAGGCGATCCTCCGGCATCTCGGTGAAAAGGACGGCATCACGCTGAGAATCTATACCCGCCATGTTACGCCTGTTGAGGAAAAGAAGATCATCAGCAATGCCGCTAATAAAAACCGCATGAATAAGAGCAACACCAACGATCTGCAGCAGACCGTGCTTGCGGAAAGCAACCTACAGGATGTGGCAACTATTGTGGCGCAGATGCACCGGAACCGTGAGCCGCTGCTCCATGCCGCCGTATATATCGAGCTGTCCGCTCACGATATGGATCAGCTCAAGCTGTTGCAGACCGAAGTTCTGACGGAGCTCATTCGTTCCAAACTCAATATTGACAGGCTGATGCTCCGCCAGCAGCAGGGTTTTCTCTGCGTCATGCCAAGCGGCTGGAACGTATTCGGCGACCAGTTCGAACGAGTGCTTCCCGCATCATCGGTCGCTAATCTTTATCCCTTCAATTACTCCGGCAAGACCGATCAGCATGGCTTTTACATCGGGCGGGACAAATTCAGTAGCAACGTGCTGGTGGATTTTAATAAAAGAGCCGACGATAAGACCAACGCCAACATCCTCATCCTTGGCAATTCCGGTCAAGGTAAGAGCTATCTTCTCAAGCTCATCCTGTGCAATCTGAGGGAATCCGGCATGAATGTGATTTGCCTCGATCCGGAAATGGAGTACGAGGATCTGACCAATAACCTCGGGGGCTGCTTCATCGACTTAATGTCCGGAGAGCATATCATCAATGTCCTTGAACCAAAAACATGGGACGAGCAGGCTGAGCCTGCACTCAATTCGCGTATAAAAATGCAGCATGACAGTAGCGAAGATGCCCGCGATGACGGAGAGTTTGTACCGGAAGCCTTTTTGAAAACCAGCAAGCTCAGTCAGCACATCAGCTTTCTCAAGGATTTTTTCAGGACATACAAAGACTTTACAGACCGGCAGATTGATGTGATTGAAATCATGCTCCAGAAGCTCTATGAAAAATGGGGTATCACCGATCACAGTAACTTTGACCGGCTGAAGCCTACGGATTACCCCATTCTTTCCGATCTTTATGCTTTGATTGAAGCCGAATACAAAGATTTTGATACGGGCAGCCGACAGCTCTATACCGCCGAGCTTCTGCAGGAAATCCTCCTTGGCCTCCACTCCCTGTGCAAAGGGTCGGAGGCCAAATTCTTTGACGGGCATACCAATATCACGGACGGCAGTTTCATCACCTTCGGGGTGAAAGGCTTGCTGCAGGCCAGTAAAAGTATCCGCAACGCCATGCTGTTTAATGTTCTTTCCTACATGAGCAATGAGCTTTTGACCACCGGAAACACCGCCGCCAGCATTGATGAGTTCTATTTGTTCCTGACCAATCTCACCGCCGTAGAATATGTCCGTAACTTTATGAAGCGTGTCCGTAAAAAGGACAGCGCCGTAATCCTTGCCAGTCAGAACCTCGAAGATTTCAATATTGAGGGTATCCGGGAATACACAAAGCCGCTGTTCTCCATCCCGACGCACCAGTTCCTGTTCAACGCCGGAAATATCGATGCCAAGTTTTACATCGATACTCTCCAACTTGAACAGAGCGAATACAATCTGATCCGCTACCCACAGCGAGGCGTTTGCCTCTACAAATGTGGCAACGAGCGGTATAACCTGATGGTGAACGCGCCGGAGCATAAGGCAAAGCTGTTCGGAAAGGCCGGTGGACGCTGATGGGAGGTGGAATAAAAAATGGACATGAAGGAGCAGCGCTTCGGCATCGAAATTGAAATGACCGGCATTACCAGAAAGGCCGCCGCCGAGATCGCCGCCGCATATTTTGGCACAGCCGCCAATTTTGACGGTACCTATTACAATACCTACAGTGCACTGGACAGCCAAGGCCGCAAGTGGAAGTTCATGAGCGATTCCAGCATCTCGGCGCAGAAAAAATCTGGCAGACAGATCGTGGCTGCATCCGATGATTATAAAACCGAGATGGTCAGCCCCATCTGTCGGTGGGAGGATATCGAAAAGGTACAGGAGCTGATTCGGAAGCTTCGTGAAGCCGGAGCCATTGCCAATGACAGCTGCGGCATCCATGTTCATGTGGACGCTTCCCCTTTCAATGCGAATACCCTTCGGAATATCACCAACATCATGGCCAGCAAGGAGGATCTCATCTACAAGGCGCTGCAGGTAACCGTAGCAAGGCAGCATCGCTGGTGCAAGCCGGTGGACGCCCGTTTTTTAGAGGAATTGAACCGACGCAAGCCAAAAACACTGAACGAGGTCAGCCGCATCTGGTACAACGGCGGCGACAGGAGCAGTGTCCACTACGATGACAGCCGCTATCACTGCCTCAATCTGCACAGCGTGTTCCAGAAAGGCACAGTGGAATTCAGGCTGTTCAATTCCACCACTCATGCCGGAAAAATCAAGGCGTATATCCAGTTCTGTCTTGCCATCTCCGCACAGGCGCTGAATCAGCGGTGTGCCAGTCGCCAAAAAACGCAGACCACCAATGAGAAATACACCTTCCGCACCTGGCTTTTACGCTTGGGATTGATTGGCGATGAATTCAAAACCGCCCGAATTCACCTTCTGGAACATCTGGACGGCTGCATCGCGTGGCGCGATCCGGCACAGGCAGAGAAACAGAAGGAACGGATGCGGCAGAAAAAAGAAAAGGAGTTGGAGCAGGCGCGTCAGGTATCCGCTCCCGAAGAAATAACCGAAAATGAGCAGGAACAGGCCGGGGATCAGAACGAATCCCCGGCCTTTGTCATGCGCATGTAAATGGAGGTCAATTGATGCGTACGAAAAACACGTTGTATATCGCCTACGGCAGCAACCTCAATCTGCCGCAGATGGCGTTCCGATGCCCGACCGCCAAGGTGGTCGGCGCAAGTGAAATCAAAGGGTATGAGCTGTTGTTCCGTGGAGGCAACAAGGGTGCCGTGGCTACTGTGGAACCCTTGGAGGACAGCTCGGTGCCTGTGCTTCTTTGGAAGATCAGGCCCGGTGATGAGCAGGCCCTCGACCGTTATGAAGGGTATCCTCACTTTTATCGGAAAGAAATGATGGAGGTGGAGCTGAACGGAAAGGCTGTTCCGGGCATGGCCTATGTGATGAACGGAGGTCATGAGCTTGGCGCTCCCTCCGATTTTTACCTCAACACCATCATGGAAGGATATAAAGCTGCCGGATTTGATACGGATTTCCTCGATCAGGCTGTAGAAAAATCTGTTCGATTAGCAGCGGAACAGCAGGAAGCGGAACCAATGCAGGGCAGCCTGTTCGGCCCGAAATGGTGGTGATGCCCCATGGCTGATCCGGCAACCATTGCCCTTGCGGTAAAAACGGCCATCGCCGCCGCATCGGATAAACGGACGTGGAAAGCCGTCGGTGTGCTGATTGCCGCTGTTCTGACTCCCTTCATTTTAATCATCGTGATGATCATGAGCCTGCTGTCCGGAACGGCGCAGCACAACGACTCCGCTGTGGATCTTGTTTTCAACGGCGGCTCCATCTCGGCACAGGTACCCGTTGAGTACAGGCAGTACATCGAGGATATGCGGAGCAGCTTTTCTGCCTTGGACAGCGCTGTGTCGGAAATCACACCTCAGATTGAAAGCGGCAATATCGATTCCACCCGCGTGAAAGCCGTTTTTTATTCTCTGTATTTCGGGCAGCGTGACGCTGCACCCATATTGCGCCCTACGGCGCAGAAGTTTGTCTCATGCTTCGTCCGGTATGAAAAACGCACCCGTACTGTCACCGATGAAAATGGCAATAAGACGCAGGAAGCCTATACCGTGGCGGTTCCGATTTCCGACCTGAATGAAGTTTATACAAACCTTGAAAGCACTCTCGGCAGAACCATAACGGAGGAAAACAAAGTCAACGCCACTCAGATTTACAGCCGTGTGATCTATGGCCACAGCCTGACGGAAAATGAAAACATCGGTGAAGATGAATGGAAAAAGGGCGTCGGAACAGATGAACCCTATACGGGCGGCGGTAATTTTGCCAATCCTCTCGGTGCGAACTGGCGCAGCCTGGTCACCTCGGAATTCGGTTGGAGGCCGAATCCTTTCGGCGGCAGTGGCGGCGAAGGACACTCCGGTCTTGACCTCGGCGCACCCAAAGGAACACCCATTCATGCCGCCCGCGACGGTGTTGTGAGCAGCGTGGTAGACTCCGGCAGCAGCGGCTACGGATATCATGTGGTCATCGATCACAGCGACGGGATGGTTACGCTGTACGGTCACTGCTCCAAGGTATATGTCCGTTCCGGTCAAACTGTGAAGCAGGGCGACGTTATCACAGCGGTGGGCAGCACCGGCAGAAGCACCGGAAACCATCTGCATTTTGAAATCCACGTCAACGGAAAAGCGGTCAATCCGAGAAACTATTTACCTTAAGGGGGAACGAATTATGTTAAAGACCAAGGCTGTTTTTGAAAGAAAACTGGATTGCTTCTAGCCGCAGGACTGTGTGATCGAGGCAATCGAAGAGCTGTCGGCAGCGGAATTCAAGGACTTTTGTGAAAACATGCTGGCCGACAGGGACTTTATTGCCGGCCGTATCGGTGATATGTATGTGGACGTGGAACTAGATAAATCCACGCTGACCGAAGTCGGAAAGGAAGCGTGGGCCAATGTTTTGAACGCGGATGTCCTGCGGGTTTATACCGGCTATTACGGTTTGCAGATGGAGCTTGCCGGTGTGAAGGCCAGCCGACTGGATGCGTTCTCTTCCATGCTGGCCGGTTACTGCTCGGTTCAAGACTACGAAAAATGGGTAAACGAACCGGAGGATCATCCGTCGCAATCCCCGGAAATGAAATTATGAAATGGAGGAAAGCAACATGAAAAACACAAATTTAACTGTTCCTTTTGATACGGAAAAGCTGGACGCCCTGACTTATCACATGGGCAAAAAGGACGCAGATCTGCAGACAGAACTGCAGGATACCGTTCAGAAGCTCTATGAAAAATATGTCCCGCAGGCTACCCGCGAGTACATTGACGACAGGCTTTCGCGCGAAACCGCCGAAAAACAAAAGCCAAAACGCCCGGTACGCCCTGCTGCATCAAACAGTCCTGCGGACAGTCTGACGTAATGATTAAAAGCGTTGGCGCGTGTTGGCGGCTGTGTTGCCTCGTGTGGCGTTTTACGAGGCAGGGTGGCATCCGTATACCTATTTCCGACTGCTAACCGACGTAGCGCCTGTTTGACGAAAGTGTGAGAAAAGCCTTGAATTCCTTGGAATTATTACTTTTAGGGAGCAGAATAGCAGGGTCGAAAGTGGTGCAGGTTAAAGGGGTTATGCTGCTTTGGCAGCCTAACCCCAAGAAACACCGACCAGCAAAGCCGTTCGGAGACTGCGAAGTGACATAACTTTCTGCCCGAAACCACGATCTGTTATGCTGGAATTAGGAAAAGGCAAGCTGTTCCGGGCATTCAGGGCGTTTTCTTTGCATACCAACCTTATCGTCAGAAGAAAAGGAGGCAAAATGGCAAATGAACCGGAAAAAGTACGCACCGGCTTTTATGTCCAAAAGGAAGTGCTGGATCGGTGCGACGAGCTGCTGTCTGTGGCAAACGTGAAATCCCGAAATGAATTTGTCACCGAGGCACTAAAATTTTACTGTGGCTACCTTACCTCACAAAAAGCTGAAAATTATTTGCTGCAGACCTTGTCTTCCGTACTCACCGGTACCGTTCATGACAGCGAGAACCGGATCGCCCGGATGGATTTCAAAATAGCTGTGGAGCTTTCCAAGCTGGCTCATGTGATCGCCTACTCGCACAACATTGACGAAACGGCTCTACACAAGCTCCATGTAAAATGTCTGGATGAAGTGAAACGGATCAACGGCGCGGTGGATTTTGAAAGCGCGTATAAATATCAGAAACGGGAAATCTAAAAAAGAAAGATTGATTTGTTGCTTTTGGGTATGGACTTCGTACCGGATCATGTTTAGGGTGTAATCAAAAAGGAGTGCTTTGATATGGATAAGGAAGAAATTTTGAAATGGCAATCCGTGAACTAACGGAAAATGCTCTGGCGCAAAGAAAGGAGAATCTATGCGAAGATGAACAGCTGCTTTATGATGAGGTTCGGTCATTTAGTACGCAGGCCCGTGATCTTGTCAGGGAATTGCCGCAGGAGCAGCAGAAAATTCTCACCGATTACTTTGAAAAAACCAATCTCATCGCGGATCACGAGTGCGCATTCCTTTATGTGCAAGGTGCAAAGGACTGCGTGGAGCTTCTGCAAAAACTCGGCGCGATGTAAGCGGGAAAGCTATCACAGATGGCTAAGCCTCTGCTACGGCAGGGGCTTCTTTACATAGATGGATTGTACTGATTTCATTTCGATAGAGTGATATAATGTTCCTAAACAAATACAACGTTTTTCTGCAGATAAATAGTATTTTATTGAGCTATTTATTATTAATAAAATGTACAAATCAGAATTTGTAGAAATGGTGGAGAGAAATGATAAATGAAGATAAGTTTGATTATTATGAGCCTGATTCTTCAGAATGGACATGGAATAATTTTTACAATAGAACATATAGAACACTAGACTATTGGAAAAACCTTGGTGAAGAAAAAAAGAAAGGTAGATATAAGATTGCAACCTATACATGTAAAAATCTAGACAAAATACAGATTGACGGGGATGTTATATTTAATTTCAAGGGTAGTTATGGAAAACATTTTAGAGAACTGCTGGGTAATCAATATAATGAAAAAGCTTATGCTAGAATGCATCATTCAGTTCTAAATTTTTCACTTATGCCAGTAACTGGTGGCCTGAATTTAAATAAAGCAAACGGCCGATTTTGTGATCGACTAGACAGGTTTATATTTTATTTAGATCAGTTTATTCAATTAAAAAATGAGGATAACCCTTTGATGCATATTAGGGGAAGGAATAAGAATACAATACTAAATTTGAAGAGTTACATGATTAACTTCGATAGTATTGAAGAGTATTGTCAAGCATATTACTTACTTGATTCAAAGAAAACCGATCTTGTAGATAGATTTAAAAATTCAGGAGAAGAATATGTCAATAATGGAGCCACCGCTGAAAATTGTAAGCAATATTTAAATCTTGTAGCCGAGTTTTGGAAATATCGAAATGAACTTTTTAAAGAGAATTACGGTATGGATATTTGTCGATTAGATGATGGTATTGATATTAATTCTGTGGAAATTGGTTTATAAATATCTACAGATTCCAATTATCGCGCAAAATGTCTATAAATATTGCTTTAAAGAGCAGTTTTCGTGCTACTCATTTCTTTTACCCAAAAACTTGGGAAGAAGGTCGCCATGCCTAAGATTATTTTTACTTCCCACTTCATGCAGGATGCTCCTTCGGAGCAGCAGAAAATTCTCACCGATTACTTTGAGAAAACTAATCGCATCGCAGATCACGAATATGCGTTCCTTTATGTGCAGGGCGCAAAAGATTGTATCGGGCTATTGAAAAAGCTCGGCGCGCTGTAAAGAACCGATCATGGACAGAGTCTCTGCTGCGGTAGGGGCTTCTTTACATACTTAAGGGATAGATGGTGACTTGTAGCCCTTCGAATGGTATAATTATTTATTAAAGTGGGGCGAGTAAGATGACGATTTTAGATATTGATATGGATTTTTTTCAAAACGGTATACATACCAATGATATCGACTCAGATAAATATTTGAACGACAGTGATATTTCTGTTTGGAACAAAGCGGATTTTATAGCATTTTTGGAAAAGCAGTGTCATCTATCACAGAGCAGCAAAATTAAAGGGAGAATTATAAAACATCATATTGAAGCATTTGATTATTGGAATCAGTTAGTGCAAAAAGGAGAATTATGTCGTCCCTTTAAAGTGATCCACATAGATGCACATTCTGATTTAGGATTTTCAATTAATGAAGAGTTTTACCGATTTCTACAATCAATAAAAACAATGCAAAAGAAACCAGATATTAATACTTCTATTTTCGATGGAGATAAAAAATGGTATATAAACAGTGGTAATTATTTGCTATGTGCTGTAATCGATAATATGGTTTCTGAAATTGATTATATTTACCACGACAAATTGGATTATTTAGATGTTACAAATTATATTGTAGAATGCATTGAACCAAATAAAACGTTTAGATTTATTTTTAGTGAAAGCATACGGCAAAGTGATATTCATTTGAATTTAATAAACAAGAGGCAGTTTAATATAACAGAACCCATTGATTATGTAACGATAGCTATATCTCCCTCATTTGTAAAAAAAGAGATATTAGGTTTGTTGGATGTTATCAAAAACTATATTGAATTAGATGACCTGAGTTTATGACGGAGGAATATTATGATATTAGATATGACATCGCCTGACTCAGCTTTTGATGCCATCCTTGATTTTTTTGAGTTGACAGGTTCGGATTTTATTAAAAAGTATTATATTGATTGTCATGGGGATGTTGAATGTTTTATCGAAACTTATATAGATAGACTACAAGCACTAAACATAGAAGATATTCATTTGGCGGTTTTACACGTGACTTCTAACGACAATAAATGTGACGATATTTGCAAACAAGGACTTAACAATCTTCAGTATGTATTATCAGAGGATACTTCACTAAACAGATTTTTATTTCAGCATAATGTGCAATTTGATGTTAATATGCGTACTTTGCGAGTTGGGAGTCAACAATTTAATATAGATTATAACTACTATCAAAATAAAGACGACTATGATCTTACTTTACTTGAAAAGAGATTGAAAGAAATAGGAAGAAAGCTCTATTTTGATTATCAGATAAATGGATTTTTCTTCACTCAAGATGTAAAAGAATACGGAACGAACATTCATGAAAGACCTGAATTTTTGCTTACACTATCTAATCTTAATGCTAACTTAGCTGAACTAAATGATAAGTGGACAGCCTCAAGTCAAGGTTATAAAATTAAATTTCTTGCCCCATTTAACCAGTTTGCATGGTTCACTTTTAGTTGCTATAACAGAGAGTACGAATATAATGATGATGCATGTTGTGGCTGGCTGCAAGCAAAAAAATGGATGCTGTCACTTGCTGTTGATATTGCAAATTCCAATATTTGCGGCGATAAATATGTATACATGAAACCTGATAGTGTAATATTACCTGATCAGATACTTAAAATTTCTAAAATACAATAGAAATTTGATTTGAGCGATCACAAAGTTGATCGTTCTTTTCTTTTGCCCAAAAACAGGAAAGGAGGCCGTCATGCCCAAGATTATTTTTACCTCCCGATACATGCGGGATGCCCCACCGGAACAGCTACAGAACTACGTCAAGTATATCGGCACCCGTGAAGGCGTAGAAAAAATTGACGAGAGCAAAGCGCAGCTCCCGGTGACGGGAAATCAACAGAAACTGATCGGTCAACTTCTCCGGGACATTCCTACCACAAAAAACATGCTGGAATACAGCGATTATCTTCTGCACCCTACAAGGGAAAATGCCTCCGAGTTTATCTCCTGCGCCTTGGAGCAGAACCTTGATCTTGTTGGCAAGAGGGAAAACTATGTGGACTACATCGCAAACCGTCCACGCGTGGAAAGGCTTGGGGAGCATGGCCTATTCACCGATGCCGGAACTCCGGTGATTCTGTCGCAGGTGCAGGATGATGTGGTCAATCACAAAGGGCCGGTCTGGACGCATGTAATTTCTCTCCGACGCGAGGACGCCGCCCGTCTCGGATATGACAGCGGCAGACAGTGGCGGGAGCTGATCCGCAGCAAAAGAGCCATGCTTTGTAAGTATATGAAGATCGACAGCGAAAACCTCCGCTGGTACTGTGCTTTTCATAATGAAAGTCATCATCCCCATGTGCACCTTATGGTTTACTCCGCGAAGGATAACGACGGATTTCTCACCGAGCCTGCCATTGAAGCCATGCGTTCCGAGCTGGCACACGATATCTTCCGTCAGGATTTCGCTCAAATTTATGATCAACAGAATCAGGCGCGAAGCAACCTCAAGCAAGGCACTGCGGATTTTATGGGAGAACTGCTGCGGCAGATATCCTCCGGCATCTGTGAAAACAAGATCATCGAAGAAAAAATCCTGTTGCTTTCCCAGCGTCTTCAAAACACAGGAGGGAAAAAAGTTTACGGTTACCTCAAGGCTGATGTAAAAGCCATCGTTGATCAGATCGTCGATGAGCTGGCCAAAGATGAGCGTGTGGCAAAGCTCTATGCCGCGTGGGGAGATTGGCAGAATGAAATTCTCAAGATGTATACCAATCAATTTCCTCTGCTACCGCCCCTCTCACAACAGAAACAGTTTAAGAGCATCAAAAATATGGTGATCGCTGAAGCGTTAAAGCTCGACGGTCACCATTTTACATTTGAGGACGAATCCATGCCGGAGCCGATAACGCCACCGGAAGCCACACCTGATACTTTCGAGCTACATGATGACGTATCCGATGAACCTGCCGATATTATGTTCCGCGCCGAATGGAGTGAGCAGTACAAGCTGGCAAGGCAATATCTCTACGGCAGTGGTACGGTGGAACAGGATTTCACTGAAGCGTTTCGACTGTTCCTGATGGAAGCGGAATCCTGCAATGCCCTTGCCATGCACGATCTCGGCAGAATGTTCGCGGACGGCCTCGGCAGGGAGATTGATCCTACAATCGCCCACGAGTGGTATAAAAGAGCGCTCTCCGCTTTTCTTGATGTGGAATCAGAAAAGCATAAGCCTTATCTGCAATACCGCATCGGAAAAATGTATGCTGCAGGACTGGGTACGCCCCAAAACTACGAACAGGCAGCTTCATGGTTTCAGGAAGCGGTTGATAAAAATCATAAATATGCTCAGTATTCGCTGGCCGGTTTGTATTATCGCGGTCAGGGTGTTGTGCAGGATTATGAAACAGCTTTCGATTTATACCGACGATCCGCCGAGCAAGGTAACCCTTATGCGGATTATGAGCTTGCAAAAATGTTCCGGGACGGAATCGGAACACAAAAGAATACGGACAAAGCCGGTGAACACTTCAAACGTGCCTTCACCGGCTTTTCTTCTTTGGAGGCTGAAAGCCATGACGATAAGCTCCAATACCGTCTCGGTCAGATGCTTTATACCGGAACCGGTACACAGCAGGATATTCCCGCAGCCATGACCTGTTTTGAGAAGGCTGCCAAGGTTGGAAATGTGAATGCGCAGTACATGCTCGGAAAGCTGTGGCTGGAAACCGGTACCGGCGATCCGGAGCATGCAATCGAATGGCTGGCCAAAGCGGCTAACGGTGGAAACGCGACGGCGCAATATGTTCTTGCCAAGCTTTATCGTGATGCAACCCATGTGCAAAAGAATATTCAAAAGGCCGTGGAGCTGTTCGCTTTATCGGCAGAGCAGAAAAACGAGTACGCGGCCTATCAGCTCGGCAGGCTCTATCTCTCCGGTGAAGATATTCCAAAAGATGCGGCTGCTGCGATCAAATGGCTCTCCTTTTCTTCCGGCCATGGCAATCAGTATGCTCAATACATCTTGGCGAAACTGTACCTTGCCGGAGAAGATGTTTCAAAAGACATTCCAAACGCAATCCGATTGTTCACACTGTCAGCAGAACAGAAAAACGAGTATGCAGCATATCAGCTCGGTAAGCTCCACCTCTCCGGTGAAGATGTTCCGAAAAATGTGGAGGCTGCTATCCGCTGGCTTACCACATCCGCCGCGCAGGGTAATCAGTATGCCCAATATGCGCTTGGAAAGCTGTATTTCTACGATGGCGATGTTCCTCGCAATAAGGAGAAAAGCCTGTACTGGCTTTCGCTGTCCGCACAGCAGGGAAACGTCTATGCGCAGTTCCTCATTGACCGCATCAGCGAATATCGGAACCCTTCCTTACTGCTGGCGGCGACAAGGCTGATGCACCGACTGGAGAATCTGTTCCGCGAGGACTATAGAAAAACAGCGGGCGGCGCTGCCTTCCGCATTGACCGGAAGCGACTGCGCAAGCTGCGTGAGAAAAAGCAGGCACAAGGTCATGCCCGTGATGATCATGAACAGCAACGTCAAATCACGTTATGATTGGAGGTTTTGCCATGTCAGGCTATGTGCATTTTACCGAAGAAGAAAAGCAAAGAGCCAATTCCGTGGATCTGGTTGATTTCCTGCAGCGTCAGGGTGAGCGCCTCCTCCCATCCGGTCGGGACAAGCGGCTGGCGTCGGATCACAGCATCACGATCCGGGGCAACCAGTGGTTCGACCATTCATCCGAGGAAGGCAGCCACGCCATTGATCTGGTACAGAGGCTGTACAACTTATCTTTTCCGGAAGCCGTTACCTTGCTTCTCGGCGGTAAACAGAGAATTGAATACCGGCATAACGACGGAAGTAAAGAACCGGAACCGCAAAAACCCTTCGAACTGCCCCCGGCCAATTCGGATATGCGCCGTGTGTTTGCTTATCTCATCAAGCAGCGGTTTATTGGCCGGGATGTTATGAATTGTTTTGCTAAAGCGAAGTTGCTCTATGAGGACAAGGAATATCACAACGCCGTGTTTGTCGGCTGCGACGCGGATGGAATCCCGCGTCATGCCCATAAGCGCGGAACCTACACCGGAGGAAAAAGCTACAAGGGCAACGTGGAAGACTGCGATCCCCGGTTCAGTTTTCATTACAGCGGAACTGGCGACAGCATGTATGTGTTTGAAGCACCCATTGATATGCTGTCTTTTATTACGCTTCACCCGAAGAATTGGCAACAGCACAGCTATGTATCCCTCTGCGGCGTTGCGGAACATGCACTGCTTCAGCAGCTGCAGGAGAATCCCTGCATTCAGGAAGTATGTCTCTGCTTGGATCATGATGAGTCTGGAATTAAGGCAACGGAAAGACTCAGAGAAATTTTGAAAGAACATGGGTATTCCAATGTGACCATTCTGCGATCGCAGTATAAGGATTGGAACGAGGACATTAAGGCGCGACATGGTGTGCAGCCGCTTTCCGCAAAGGAAGCAGTGGTTGAAGAACAAAACTGCAGTATAAAAATGACCATGTGAAAACGGAGGTGGTATCAATGCAGGCTTCTCAAATTATTACATTGCTTGTGGTGGGGATTGGTATGTTTGCCGTGATCGGGTTTACCTCCTTACTGGCGCACTACTATACTCTAAACGGAATCAAGTCCAAAACAGTCGGTGACGGTCAGCACGGCACTGCACGTTTCGCCACGGAAAAGGAAATCCGGCAAACCTATACCCGCGTTCCTTATGAACCGGAGAAATGGCGGCAGCATGATGCTGTACCCAATTCATCTGCGGAGCAGATTCCGCAGGGACTGATTGTCGGCTATAAAAAGAATGGAACATCTATTTCAGCGCTGGTAGATACCGGCGACATTCACTGCCTGATGATCGGAGCCGCCGGTGTCGGTAAAACCGCGAATTTTCTTTACCCCAACATTGAATACGCCTGTGCGTCCGGGATGAGCTTTCTCTGCACCGATACCAAGGGTGACCTGTTCAGAAATTACGCGGGCATTGCAAAAGACTGCTACGGTTATAACATCTCTGTGCTGGATCTCAGAAATCCTACACGCTCGGACGGTGACAACATTCTGCATCTGGTCAACAAATACATGGATGCCTACAAACAGAATCCTGAGAATCTCTCCTTCAAAGCCAAGGCTGAGAAATACGCCAAAATCACTGCCAAGACCATCATTACCAGCAGCGGAGAGGATACAGCAAGCTACGGGCAGAATGCGTTTTTTTACGATGCCGCCGAGGGCCTGTTGACCTCAGTTGTTCTGCTGATTGCGGAATACTGCTCTCCGGAAAAACGGCATATCATATCGGTGTTCAAAATGATACAGGATTTACTGGCTCCCTCGCCGGTAAAGAACAAAAGCCTGTTTCAATTGCTGATGGATAAGCTGCCTTCTGATCATAAAGTGAAGTGGTTCGCTGGGGCGGCGCTGAACACAGCAGACCAGGCGATGGCTTCTGTGCTTTCTACCGCCATGTCCCGCCTGAATGCTTTTCTGGATTCTGAAATGGAGCAGATTCTGTGTTTTGACAGCACGCTGGATACGGAAACCTTCTGCAGAGAGAAATCGGCAATTTTTATCGTACTTCCGGAGGAAGATTGCACGAAGTATTTTATGGTGTCGTTGTTTTTGCAGCAGCTCTACCGGGAGATGCTGACCATTGCCGATGAGCATGGCGGCAGGCTGCCAAACCGTGTGATGATTTTTGCCGATGAAATCGGTACCATCCCGAAAATCCAGTCGCTGGAGATGATGTTTTCCGCAGGCCGTTCCAGGCGCATTTCGATGGTGCCAATCATTCAGTCCTTCGCGCAGATTGAAAAAAACTACGGCAGAGAAGGTTCCGCCATCATATCTGATAACTGCCAGGATATTCTGTTCGGAGGCTTCGCACCAAACTCCGAAAGCGCCGAGATACTCTCCAAGGCTCTTGGTAATAAGACGGTGATGTCCGGCTCCATCAGCCGTGGAAAAAATGATCCGAGCCAAAGCCTTCAGATGATCCAACGTCCGCTGATGACACCGGATGAGCTGAAAATACTCCCGAAGGGCAACTTTATTCTTGCAAAGACCGGCTGCTGCCCCATGCGCACCAAGCTGCCGCTGTTTCTCAAATGGGGCATTACTTTTGATAACACATATGAAGTGGAAGAAAAAGCTGCACGCAAGGTGGTCTATGCCGACCGCTTCGAACTGGAACAGGAAATCCTGCAGCAGAACTGCGCCTATGAGGATGATTATGACGAATCTCCGGAGGTGCCTGATGTTTCATCTGGAGGTATTATTCATACACCTGCACAGGAACCGGCAGAGCATATGCCGCCACTGCGGACAGATTAGGGGGTGATGCTGTGGGTTATTTTACATCCATCTATGCGGAGGATCTGCCGCACCGCGCCAAGGCCGTCTACATGTATCTCCGGGATCGGGCCGACAGGGACGGAAGGTGCTATCCGGCTATCGGTACCATCGCCAAAGAGTTGAAATTCTCCCGCAGCACCGTCAAACGCGCGATTGCTGACCTTGAAAAGACCGGTCATCTTCAAAAGGAGCAGCGGTGGCGCGAAAACGGCGGCAGAAGCAGTCTGCTCTATACGCTGAAGCTGTGAAAAAACATGTCAGTCCGCCAAGGGGATGATGTGTTTTTTGGATGACCTGTGGAATGGTTCATCATGAGCCATGCGGGGAAGGACTCACTCTAATAGAGCTTTAACAACAGAGAAAGAACAACAGTACTAATCTTATTAATAAACGGAATCGGATAATATAGTTTGTACCAAAACCGACATAATTCTACAAAATTGCTTTTTTTCTTCTGACAATTTATAATAAACATTACAAATGCAAAGGGAATAACTGGTTACAAGCGGGCTCTATAAGGGAGGGTAACGATAATGCTAATTTATCTGTTAATGCTCGAAACAGAAGAAGATAAAAACAAATTTGTTCTTTTGTATCAGAAATATAAGAAACTTATGTTTTATGTTGCAAACCAAATATTGAAGGATGAGTATCTGGCAGAAGATGCCGTTCATCATACATTTATTAAAATTATTGATAATCTTGATAAAATTTCAGAAATTGATTGTCACAAAACGAAAAGCTATATTGTTACTATGGTCAGAAACTGTTCCATTAATTTGTATAACCAGCGTAAAAGGCATCCATTGGTTTCTTTAGATTCAGAGGTAGAAATTGAATCAGATGAGACTTTTCAAATTGAAGAAGACGATACCCTTGTGAAAGCAGTAGCCAATTTGCCGGAAATTTATAATGCAGTATTAACACTGAAATACGTTCAGGAATTTTCAAATTCTGAAATTGCAGAAATGCTTGATATCTCTGAGCCAACAGTTCGCAAAAGGTTGGAACGGGCCAAAAGTAAAGTACAGGAAACCCTTGAGAAGGAGGGACATGAAGATGTCCATTAGTTTTACCGATGAAATGTTCAAAGCGGCGGTTAAAAAAGCAGACTGGGTTAGAATAAATGCTTTGCCATCAGATGATCAAATTGATCACATTTTTTCTGCTGAGTTTGAACGCAATATGGAGAAACTGATTCGTCAGAGTAAAAAGAAATTGTCTGGTGGCAAATCAAAAACTTTAAATAAACGATTCATTGCGGTTCTGGTTGCAATTATTATCATGATTTCAACTGCTATGAGTGTATCGGCTATCAGACAAAGAGTTATTGAATTTATAACGGAAGTATATCAAAAATACACGCAAGTGTTTTTCAGTGAATCACAGTCGTCGAAGGTGGAAAGCAAAATATTTGAAGCGTATATGCCAAGCTATATTCCAAAAGGTTTTGAATTGGTGAATCAGGACACGAATGGAACTGTTTTACTTGATTATGAAAAAGGCAGTGACTTTATTTCTTATCAGCAGGGGCGGATTGACGAGATTTCAATGCAAATCAATACCGAAGGAGTTCAATTAGAAGAATTAAAGTTTAATAATCTGTCCGCAAAATATTATTCTAATAATGGAGTTCAGAACCTGATATGGTATGATAGCCGTTATATGTATATGGTATCGTCTACTTTGAATAGAGAAACGGTTTTCAAGATAGCCGAAGGTGTAAAAACTGTTAAAAAATAATAAGGTTATAAATATTTTAAATAATAATAGTAAATTATGTCACAAACAGCTTCCTTAATTTGTCTCTATGTGTAGAAGACAAATTAAAGGAGGCTTTTATTATGTTGTCAAAAAGAATTGTATCTCTCGGAATGTCCGTTTTGCTGATGTCTTCAATTTCAGCTCCGGCATTTGCTGCAAATGTAGTCTCGCCATCTGTGTCGTCTCCCCCTATAATGTTCTTTGTTTATACAAATAAGGCGAGCAGTACTTTGAATATTTCTAATGGGAAGGCCACTATCAGGGGATATGTGCAAAAAACACCTTCTGGAAAGAGTATTGAACTTACTTCGACCCTTGAACGTTATTTAGGAGGCTCATGGACTGCGGTAAAGAGCTGGTCAACATCCTCTACCTCATCCTCTGCTTCGATTTCAAAAACTTGTCAAGTTTCAAAAGGTAAGTATAGGGTAGCTACAGACTATACTGTGAGTGGGGTAAGCAATTCTGAGTCCGGGACGGTTTATAGCCGAACCGTGACTTATTAAAATTGATTTTTGGAGGAAGTGAGTCCAATGGGCTTTTAGCGAGGTGAAAAATTCCTCTTCGGATGAAAGCTTAGGTGTTAACCATGACAGTAAAAGATTTAGGAGGTTTTCTAAATGCTGAGAAGTTTCAAAAAACTCGTCAGTCTGGTTTTAGTTCTTGCACTTTCTTTGGCCGTCTCTCTTCCGGCTTTTGCGGCCAAACCCACTGATTCACAAACTAAGGATTCTGGCTCCTATATCATAAAAGATTCCGGAGTTGAGCAACCTATAATCGGTTCCAAGGGTCGATCATCCTATAATGAACGTTATATGGCGATAACCCCATTGGGAACTTCCGACACAGCAATATTTAATTATGTGCAGAATATAGTTACCAAAATGGGATATTCGGCACAATCCTTTCCGCTAAAACGTGCGATTGATATTTATAATAATTTGCCTTATAATCATTTTACAATTATTCACGGCCATGGCAGCGCAGGTATGGTGCACTGTGACCATCCCCAGAGTGGAGCATGGTCAGGTTTATATGCTTACCCTGTCACTCTATCAAACAGTAATGATGCCTGTCTCGCAAATTATAGAAGTAACACGCTAAGCAGGCATAAGCTGGTCGTTTTTATAACATGCAACAGCGCACAGCCCAATAATGGCTATAGCATGGCCGAACAATGTGTAGATAAAGGAGCGGACTGTAGTATCGGTTTTTACAATGAAGTATCAATGGGAGGCGAGTGGTTAAAGGAATTTGTTGGGCAATTGCATAATAGATATACTGTAGATAAGTCAATCGATATGGCCAACGATTTCTTTGATAAAAAATACCCATCCATGAAATACGATGAATCTTCTCCAACTCAGGACGGCAACCTACGTTCATTTGGTGATACCGGTACCATTGTACGTGTTAACTGATTTTTTTGAAAGGATGACTGATTATGAACAAAAAATTACTATGTGCTGTAGGTTCAACTATTTGCATTACTATAACAATAGCGAGTTTCTCCGCTTCAGCGGTACAAAATCCTAAAAACCAGTTGTTACAACAAGCAAGAAATCACAATTATATTACTATGCAAAGTAAGGTTCCTGTAACTAAGGTAGATAAAACTACAGTTGCATCGGATTTTGGTATCAGCACCGATGATTTAGGAGAAAAAACAGAAAATTACTACCGAGATTCCAGCAAAAACGTCTATATGATCGACGACCAGAACCGCCTTACAACATTTTGGGAAAATTGGAAAAATGAGGAATCAAATAAAAGCAAAAAATTCTCTTCCTTAGAGAAAATCGATTCGTTAGCTATCCTAAAAAAAGCCATTAAAGATACGGTTCCTAACAGTAATGATTTTATAGTCGATAAAAATTCATTTATCCGTGGGTGCTATCATATTCTCATGGGGAGAAAAGTTGATCAGGATGTCTCCGATAGTATTACGGCGCGAATCAATCCTGACGGAAGCATCGCCAGTATCAATGTGAATTATTGTAACGTTGATGCAGACCATCCAATTACTCAAGCACATAAACAACAATTAGACGCTCAGGTTCAGAAATATATTGAGCAGAAGAAAAAATCGGATACCAACATTTCCGAAGACAAAATTTTATTCCGCAGCTATAATCGAGATGGAAATCAAATTGTAGCCACCTATACGATTCGTTATACTTATCCAAGCGGAGATCAGGAGGCTTACGATGCAGAAACCAAATTTTTTAAAATATCTGCATAGCATCGACTTTAGAGCTTTTTAGACAACTAAAATGGCTGACAGTCACTTCAATAGTGGCGGTCAGCCATTTGTCCTATAATCAGAATACTGCCATAGGCTCGCAATTAGAACTTTCCCCATTCTTTATGAAAATATTTCATCCTAACCATAGTGCGCGAAAGATAAAGTTTTATATTTTCTTATGACAATATAATAGAAAATGAATCAACCACTCGGAAGAATCGCTGAAAGTTTCCGTTGCATCAGCTGGCTTCCTTACTCATGTGTCTAATTTGAATAAAGAAACGATTTTCAAGATAGCTGAAAGTGTAAAAACCACTGAAAAATAAATTAAAATATTAAAAAATTATGGAGAATTATGTCACAAAAAGCTTCCTTAATTTGTCTTTATGTGTAGAAGATAAATTAAAGGAGGCTTTTATTATGTTATCCAAAAAATTGTATCTCTCGGAATGTCCATTTTGCTGATGTCTTCAATTTCAGCTCCGGCATTTCAGGAGGCTCATGGATTGCGGTAGAGAACGGGTCACATCCACTACCTCATCCTATGCTTTTATTTGGAAAACTTGCCAAGTTTCAAAAGGAGGGTAAAGGATAGCTACAGACTATACTGTGAGTGGGATAAGCAATTCTGAGTCCGGGACGATTTATAGCCAACCGTGACATATTAAAATTTAATTTTTGGAGGAAGTGAGTCCAATGGGGCATATAGCGAGGTGAAAATTCCTATTTTAAGTTAATTTGTGTTCGTACATATACAAAATATTAATAAAAAGGAGTGTAAGAAATGAAGAATTGTACGAAAAAATTGGTTAGTTTCGTTTTAGTAGCGGCAATGTCTTTAGCTATATCTATTCCAGGGTTTGCGAAAGGGGATACAAACAGCTTAAAGGATTCTGGAGTTAAAGATTCTTCCGAAATATCCTATATCTCAGAAGCTGATGCTATACTTTTGGCAGAAAAATGCATTGTACAACAAATAAAAGCAGGTAGCCATTGTCCTTGGAATAGTACTACGAAAATCAGAGAAACCGTAAAATTTTATGATTTCAACGAGCAAGTAAATGCTTATTTATTCCGTTTGATTACTAGAAATGAAAAGCAAGGCTATGTTTTTGTAGATGCGAACAGATATAATCCCTGCGTCCAAGCCTTTGGCTACGATTGCAATTTCATGTTGGATCAAGCAAATATGAGGAATACAAATAGAGTTACAAGTAGCAATAATCATATAATTTATGGCGGTGGACTAACTTTTTTAAAAAAAGATAATGATTCCAAAGTTAAAAATGTTCTAACAAACTCTATTGAAAACTACAGTTTAGATACTTTAGAGCAAACATATCAAAAATCTATTTTAAATTTTAAAAGTGTTAAAGCTAAAGAAGATTTAAATCAATTAATTCGCAACACTCAAGTATATAGCCAAGAAATTTATGATAGTGACGATGTAGATAATATTTGGAAGTCTAAAGTATATGTTACCGGAGATTTTTCTCAGGCTAACGATTGCGCCCCAACCGCATGCACTAGCTTTATATATTATTGGTCTCACGCAAGACCAAATCCCAAAATAGGACTTTGGGGAGGTAGAAGTGCATCATTTGTAGAATCAGCCTTATATTCTCATCTTAAAACCAATATAGCTACACCCGGAACACTGCCTGAGAATATAATTCCTGGTTTATCAGCATATTCACTTGGTTGCGGACTTCGCGTTAAAGGCTCAGATGAAAGAGTCCTAGCTAATAACTTTAACTGGACTTGGTTTACCGCAAATATTCATAATAACATTCCAATTATAATTACTGTAGCACTGGATCCTATATATCAGCAGCATGTTATGCTTGCGGTCGGGTATCAAACCACAAGCACCGGGGCATATTTACGGGTTGCAGATGGATGGGCTCGTTCTTACTCTAACTTTTATAAAATAACGGATGAATCTGGCAATCGCTTAGACCACATGATTCATGGTTGTTATACGCGTTGGTAAATTTATTGAGTAGGGAAGCGGCGTGGATTCATCTATGCCGCTTTTATTTTCATATAGTAATTATTAATTAGCAAGATTACGATAGAGAGTAACTGATATGATATACTAACAATATAATGATTTGGAGTGATAACTATGAAGAGAAAATGGCCAAAAAAGATTAAGTTTATAGTCAGTATGGTCGCCTTCCTTTTGCTTGTGCTTGTGTGGCTCAATCCGGGCCGAGCAGACTTCAATCACGCTGTTTTTGAAGGAGGCAAGCCAAACCCGATGGCAAGCAATCAACAAATCATGAACAGCATTATAGAAATAAACACACAATGTTACCAAAATGAAAAAGATCCGCGTATCCTTAGAAGAAACTATATTCTTTTCTCCATCTACGACGTAAAAGTGAGCAATTCGAAAACTTACCACATTCTTGGAATTTTCCAAAACTTCCGATTAATGAATTCTTAAATTTTTTAGAGAAAGCTCCATTAACAACCTCAGTCTTGGGGTGGTACTTCAAATCAGCTGATTCTTTCAGTTAATAAAAGTGGAAATGTGTAAATGTTCTAACATACATTAATCCCGTTTCGAACCCTAAAAATCAAGCCTTTATTCAAAAGCCGATTTTATCTATCTTTCCCTTCATGCAAATATTTCGTGTTTATTCCAATGGGATTTTTTATCGCATATTTGTTGCGAAAACCATCTTTTCTGAAAGTAGTCGGAATATCTTTGCTTATCATCGTTGGAATCGAATCAATTCAATTCGTTACCTCTAGGGTGTCTTTGATGTTGACAATATTTTTTTAAATATAATCGGCTGTATGTTTTGATACTTTATTTGCTGGATTGTAAAGCGGTGGAATAATATTATCAGTTCATAATTAAGCAGGCAGTAAATTGGAATGGATGATGTTCTATGAAATCAATAAATCGATTATGGCCTTTTATTAGCTGGTTTTTATTTTTAGTGGGATGCGTTACATGGCTGCTTTCCGTACCTTTTGGACATTTTATTATTTTCACATTAATAACGGCTGTTCTTTGGTTTTTTTCAAGGGTAGTCTCCATCACAAGATGTTCCTGTCCCTATTGTGGGAGCAAAAAAGTTCGTCATTCATATCATTCAAAAGGCTCACAGATACTTTGTCCGGATTGCCATAATTTGATTATTTATAAATAGTTTTTTTACTTTGATGATAGCACTCAAAAAACAATAAAAAATAAAGGCAAACATGCAATGAAAAAATTGAAATTAAATATGTTAATAATGATTTTATTCTTTTTGTGTTTTAGACTAATTGAAATTGATTGTAGTAAATAATAAAGGAGAGCTTTACGAATATTCAGGATTTGGGAAACTGGTTAAAGTATATTTAGAAATAGCTGATACTTATTGCAAAGACCTAATTTTTTAGCAATTAAGAGGATTTGCGGATGAATCAAAGAATAAAGATTACCTCAATAAGATTAATTAAAATAGTTTTGTCGTATGATTTATGTTTATTACTTACTTTATCAGATCCACTTTCCAGATGGAACTACACGCTACATGAGTTATTTGCAATAGTCGTTAATGTAGAAAATTATTTGATTACAATATTATTTCTAATTCTTCTTGGGCAATGTATATTTTATTTGTTTAATCGTAATGGAAAAAGCGAATTTCCATTTGCTTATGTTTTAGTAGCAGTGCTTGCATGGGTGAATTTTTGCGTTGTTATATTAAAATTATTATCTCTTATTTAATTTATAGATTTTTTTGTCTTGTCCATTTTAGTTATAGCTACTATCTGCATTTTTTTCGAAAACTATTATGTATCTCCATTTGGTAGTGCGGATAGAAAACGGGCGGCTTGCTGATAGTAAGGGTTAAGAGAGAATGAAAGTAAAAATATAAGGGAAATTATGTACGAAACCTTTCCCTTTTGTGTTAGATTTTTTTCATGAATTAATTATAAAAGAAGGCGATACCCACCCAACAAAAAAACGTAAGCTTGGCGGGTCTGTTTTGATGCCTAAATAAGCAATATCGTGTCCCTCCGAGCTTACAGGTTCGGAGGGTATTTTTATGTGTATTCAATATATTTCAAAATTTGAGCGACCGCTATTAAGTAGCGGTGGAGCGTGAAGAAGCGGACAGCTTTGTATACGCTGCTTTAATCGGTAAACTGTTAAAAAAAGCCTGTACTGCTCATGGGAGCAGTGCGGTCATCAATATGAACCATCAGAGCAGGTAAAGTACGAACTAAATTACAACAGCGTACCAACAGATAGTTATGTCCGAAAGTACGCTCTTTTTGTATCTTTTGGGATCGTTTTTCGGTGTCGGTCACCGCCTTCTTGTCCTTCGTTTTCAATCACATTTTGAAAATTTGGAGGACAAGCTTATGTCAGAAAAACAAAAACCAATGGCCTACTATAAATCTGTTGTTTTCAATTCTCTCAAAAACGAGTACCGCCAGAATGATAATGCCGCCAAGTACATTGTTCCGGTTGGGGAGGAACTGTTTGAATCAGATCAGACTGTAGAGTTCGATTCCATACTGGAACTTAACATTCCGGAACACAGCCCCGAAGACTGGCTGATGTTCATTGAAAACCAGCAACTGTTCTGCGCTTTACAAAAGTTAAACAGACAGGAGCTAATGATGGTGTTTTTGAAGTTTCAAAAAGGATATACACAGGCTGAACTGGCGGAATTATTTCATTTATCGCAGCAGGCCATCAGTAAGCGTCACAGGGCAATCTTAAAGAAAATCAGGAATCTTTTATGATTTGGTTGTAGAAATACCCTGTTAATGTGTCATAGAGGGTGAGAAGAAATTCTCATCCTCTATTCCTGTACCTTGAAAATTACATATCCGGAAGCACCGGTACATGAACTGTCCAGCCGTGATGAGCGGCAGCGACATTGACGGGCGCGCCACGACTGCCTGCGGATGGGTGACAGACATCCGCCGAACCGACAGCATCGAAGGTGATGAGCGACAAGGTCCGGTCATAAAACAGCCTGTGATGGGCTGTTTCGCCATGAAACGGACAGGGACAATGCTACTTCCGTCCAGCCACAGTCCCGCCTGAAAGCGGGGTCACGCAATGGGGGCGGCTCGCAGAGATCCTGGGAGAGGTGAAAATCCTATGGCGTCTGACTGACCGTCAGACCGCCGGTGCTTCCGCCCTAGCTTCGGGAAGCAGTGCCGAATAGAAGCAAAAAACGAAGGACAAGTTTATATAAATCGGGGGACAGCTGTGTCAAAACGGCTGTCCTTCGTTACATAAGGGGGACGAGTCATGGAAGTGAGCAGGGGCGATATTTTCTATGTTGATTTCACTCCGGTGGTGGGTTGCGAACAGGGTGGTATACGCCCCGCGCTGATTATTCAGAACAATATCGGCAACCGATACAGTCCTACTATCATCGTTGCGGCAATCACCAGCCGCATGGGAAAGAACCGCCTGCCGACCCACGTGCCATTGAAGGGCGAGAAAATCGGCCTGTGGAAAAATTCCATTGTCATGCTGGAGCAGATTCGCACGATTGATCGTTCCCGTCTGCATACTTATTTGGGACACATCAGTAATAATTACCTTCAGCAGGTGGACAGGGCTCTGGGCGTCAGCCTTGGGTTTTGCAAACAGCAGCCTGAAATAAAGGAGGGGGATTATGAAACGTGCATGGCTTTATTGCCGCATTGACGCGCCGGAGGATCGGAATGGTGCACTGAAAAAACAGGAGAAGCAATTATTTGAATTTTCAGAACAACTGGGATACCAGCCTGTCGGTACCAGTAGTGATCTGGGTAACAACCGCAATCTGGAAAATCTGATACAGGCTGCTGCCGTGGAGCATTTTGACATACTCCTCGTCAGCAGTCTTTTTCACATCCACTATGACTGCAGTAGAGCGATTCAATATGTACGGCAGTTTCAAAGTCTGGGAGTTGAAGTGCTTTCTCCTTTGGAGGGGCGCATTTCCGCAGAGGAGGTTCCGTTATGATTGCCGTTTCAGATCGTGTGTTTCTGTCGATGTTCAAGGGTGAACCAGAGGTGTTGACGGTTCCAGAAGCCGCTAAATTGCTGCGCATCGGTATCAATAACACATACCGGCTGGCGAGCGACGGAAAGCTTGGAAGTATCCGGGTAACCAATAAGGTCCTGATCCCCAAAATGTCGGTTATCGCATTTCTCGTCGAAAATAACCCGTGCAAGTTTGTGCTGTCTGATGCATGGACTTCTCCGTCAGAGTGTGGTATCGTGTGTGCTGCCGACGGTAGAAAGAAGAAAATCTAACGAAAGGAGAGCAAAAATGAAACGAATTACAGGACGTTTGGCTACCAAAAATCAAAAATGGTACGCCGTGCTGAACCTGTATGATACCGAGGGAAATCGCAAGCAAAAATGGATGAACCTCGATCTGGATGAGAAGCGCGGGACCAAAACGGAAGCCAATTATCGTTTGGAGAAGCTGCTGATGCAGTACAATACCGGTGATTTGTATTTACAGGATACTATGACCCATGCGGAACGGGAGCGTAACCGGATCGCCAACATGCTGGTGGAGGATTATCTCCGCGAATGGCTGGAGCAGCACAAGCCCAACATCAGCAACTCAACCTATGTGAATTATAAGAGGATGATTGACGGTCGGGTAACAGCCTTCTTCAAGCCGATGAAGCTCAAAGTAAATGAGGTTACCGGTGACGAGGTCAACGCCTATTACGCCGAGATTCGCGCAGACGGGCTGAAAGGCACGACAGCACAACGTCACCACGCCATGCTGCACAGGGCCTTCAAGCAGGCTGTCAAGCGACGTATCATCGCATCAAACCCTTGTCAGCAGGCGGACCGGCCTAAGTCTGTGCCATTCATCGGCAACTATTATAATGCGGATGAACTGAAGGAACTTCTGAACTGCGTAGAAGGCGACCCAATCCGATTAGTAATCATGCTCGCAGCCTACTACGGTCTGCGCCGTAGCGAGGTGCTGGGGTTGAAGTGGTCGGCGGTGGATTTCACCGCCAAGACGGTCAGCATCCGTCATAAGATTCTGGAGGAGGAAACCAAGTCCGGCCTTGTGCTCAAGGGCTATGACGTGATGAAAACAAAATCCTCCTACCGCACTCTGCCGCTGATCCCCCATGTTGAGGAGGAACTTGTGGCGGAAAAGGCACGGCAGGAGGAAATGCGCACAGTCATGCGCGGTGCTTACAGCAAGGAATATGCGGAGTACATATGCGTGGACGCGCTGGGTAGGTTAATCACCCCGCAGTATGTCAGCAATCATTTTCAGGTGATTCTCAAAGAGAACGGATTGCGCAAAATCCGCTTCCACGATTTGCGGCACACCTGCGCTTCGCTCCTGTTGGCCAACAATATCCCGATGAAAATGATTCAGGATTGGCTGGGGCATTCTGACATGGCGACCACCGCCAACATTTACTCTCATATCGACAGCACCAGCAAGCTTGCCAGCGCCGATGCAATCGGCGAAGTGTTGGGAGAAGAATCAGAGCAGGAGGATACTGAAGACCCAGGAAAGGAAAGCAAAGAATGAGTGACGCAAAAAAAAAGAACCCACATAAACACTTAGGTTTATGTGGGTATGGCGGAGAAGGTGGGATTCGAACCCACGTGCCGGCTCAACACCGACAAAACGATTTCGAGTCGTTCTCGTTACGACCACTTCGATACTTCTCCATATATTTTTCAACCGATTGCTCGGTGAAAAGGTGATATTCAGTTGATTGCAAAATTGCAAGAAAACTGCAAGATGAAAATTAAAACTTCTGCAAAACCGGAGCCGCGAACCCGCATGAATACAGGCTTTGTTGAACCTGCCCCATTGCTGACCGCACGCGATTTCGAGTCAGGGCCGTTATGACCACTTCGATACTCTTCCATATTATGTTGTTACGGGCACTTGAACACCGCTCCGTATGGAAATAGAATTCAAATACGGGCGAGGATGGGTGCTTCAAAACTTCCAGGTAATAGATGTATACCTTAAGCAGGAGATGCCACATTCGTGGGATTGATAAACACCCACTTATACATTTTAAATATTTGACGAAGAAAAGTCAAGCGTTTTCGTTGCTTAAGATGAAATCTATAAAAAATATTATTGCTGCTGCTGCGGGTTATTGTGCCGCGGGGGTGGGATGACACATATTATGCAATAAGACAACTTATAAAAACGGGTGATAAATATGCCTTTTACTACAAGGGAACTTTTAGCCAAACTAATAATGTGTGAAGCTGACGGAGAAGGGGATGACGGTATGCGTGCGGTCGCCACGATTATTATGAATCGTGCGGAAGTGGCATACGGAGAATTTGCACGCGTCAGTCAAGGTGGAGACGTCCGCAAAATAATAGAACAGCCCGGACAGTTCACATGCCTAAAAACTACCGTGGGCGGTCAATACAATGCCCAAAATATATGGAACATGGACCCGCAGCAAGTTCATTACGACATTGCGGACTGGGCGCTTGCCGGAAGCACGTTTTCCGGGGTTGGAGAATCTCTCTTCTACTTTAACCCATTCAATCCGGAGTGTCCCCCCTATTTTCCGCCCGGGGGAGCTGGAGTTATTTTCAACAGAATCCATCAACACTGTTTTTATACCCCTACCCAAAAATATGCTAAAACATGAGAATTAGGAGGAATCTCTATTATGGATAATTACAATTCGCCCGGCGCTTTCGCCGCACCATCTTGTGCAGGGTGCGGGGCCGGGGAGGCGTCTTTAATGCCGGATATCGCTAGCTACAGCTACATGAATCCGATACAGAAACAGCAGCAGAAGCAGCAATTTGCCCCGGGGCAGCAGTCTACAGGCAGCTCCATGGTGCCAGCTTCCCCCGCGTTACCTACACTGGAGGATATTGCCGGGTTTAATAATATGAGTCCGGTACAGCAGCAGCAGCAAAAGCAGATGCTTGAACAAGGAAGCCAGACTTTTCCAGGTACGCCGGGGCAGCAGCTTTCGCGCAATCATGCACTTCCGGGTATGCCGGGAATGACACCCACACCCACAGCCACAGAAAGCAGTTTACTTGCGCCGATTACTCCTACCACACAGCCGATGTCGATTACAGCGGACAGCCTGCAATATTTGAATGGCTTTATACGGACACAAATAGGAAGACCGGTAAAGGTCGATTTTTTAATCGGCACTAATACCATGTTAGACAAGGCGGGAATTTTGCTTGGCGTGGGCGTAAACTATATCTTGCTTCTTGAGTCCGAAACCGACGATGTGGTCGCGTGTGATTTCTACAACATCAAATTTATTAAATTTTACTATTAATTCTCCAACGAGGAAAATGAATCGCCTGTGGGTGGAAACTCCCTCAGGCTTTTTTTGTCTCCCTCCGTAAGCAAGGCGGTGAGCCAAGCCTGCCGGAGGGAGTAAAACCGGGGATTTCATTAACCGGCGGCTTGCACTGTTTGTGCGGCGGCGGCCTGGGGAGGTAGTTCGACAGCCGGAGCTTTGCCAATATTGCTGATTTCTCCTGCTATTTCGCATTTTGATACATTAATTGTAATGCCGCTGCCATCGATATTTTGGAAAATACGGTTGACTGCCTCGGTTGCATCAAGTTCTACACGTATGATTTGGCCGGTGGATTCGTCAATGTAGCAGTACCCATAAATCGCGGGTGCGCTGTCAAGTAGGGTTTGCACAACTGTCTGGGAGCCTTGCCCCATGCCGCTCGCGGTTACGATATTTTCGATGGTACTGCGCAGTACCTCACTTTGAAAGGTAATCTCAAGCTTGTGGACTTTTTGGGAGCCGAGCGTTGCCTCACGCACGTATTTTTGGCCGGACACACTGCCGAGAAGCCGTAGAATATCAATCTGCTCCAGCGGTGTTGTGCCCACATTCTGTGCTGAGGTTTTTTGCCAGCCGCTGCCGGAGTCAGAGTAAAACCATACGTCCCCTCCATCAGTAATGGTGTAGGAAACGCCGCTGCCCGCCTTATCGCTGAGAAGCGAAGTTTGGGTGGACTTTAAAGCGAACGGCTTTGCCCAATACACGACTTCGTTTCCGGTTTTAAAGGTGTTCCGTTTGCCGTTCGCGGTAAACTCAAGTGTGCTGCTAATTGTGGCACTGCAATTTTGAATTGCGTTGGCGTTGGTCTTTGCCTCGCGCATCAGTACATCGGCATCGACCTTTTTACCACAGGCGGTCAATGAGCATATCATTACTCCCACCAAAAGCAAGCTTACTATTTTTATAAATTTCATTATTTACCTCTTTATTGTTGTTTCGACATCAAGTATTATAATATCAAATATTTACTACTATCGCAACCCAATTTGCCCTCATAACTTGACATAATACCCTCAACAAGGGTAGAATATCAAGTATATGAATTTATGATTATCACAGGGGAGCTTGGGCATGAACAAAATGAAGCAGGCCGCAATGGAAATGGCATCCCTCTCCATTTATAAAGGGATTTTAAATCGTACCGTTCCCAAAGCCTTTTATCAGCTTTTATGGTCGGCTGATAAGTCGGAACAGGAATTTTTAAACGCATGGGGGAATTTTTTCGCCGTTCTTTGCGAGCGTGGGTGCAGCGAAAGCCTGGCAGAGTGTATCACAGGTACGGCACTGTATGACGAAAACGCGTTTTCACTTGCCGCCGCCGCGGGAAAAACAGACTTCCCACAAACCATGATGGATGCGCTGGAACGTGACCTTAAAATCATTCTCGATATTTCCTCTGTTACTCCCCAGGAGCTTTTGGCCGGCTGTAAATTTGAACAGGAAATGCGGGATTTGCAGCTTCCTCAGTGGAAAACCGGCGAACCTGTTGGTGCATTAAAAGGCGACTTAAAAGACTGCATTCGCAAGATGGCGGAGTATTACCACAATAATGGCTGCGGGATGTACGCACGCTACCGTGCGTTTATCTGGCGCAATAAACGGATTGAGCCGGTCGCGTATCCCGACAAAACCAAGCTCGCCGACCTTAAGGGCTACGAGGTACAGCGAAAGCTGGCAATCGACAACACGCTGTCGTTCCTGCAAGGGCTGCCCGCCAACAACTGCCTGCTTTACGGCGACCGCGGCACGGGAAAATCCTCAACGGTAAAAGCACTTTTAAATGAATATTATCCGCAGGGATTGCGGGTAATCGAGATGCCAAAGGAATTTTTAATGGACTTCCCCCTTTTGGTTGACCAGATTGCTGCGATTCCGATGAAATTTATCATCTTTATCGATGACCTTTCTTTTTCAAAGCAAAATGATACTTACGCCGCATTAAAGGCGGTACTTGAGGGCGGGTTGGCGGCCCGGCCGGAAAATACATTGATTTATGCTACCTCAAACCGCCGCCACTTGGTGCGCGAAACCTTTTCTGACAGGGATGGGGACGAGGTGCACCGGGGCGACACGATTCAGGAAAGCCTTTCGCTGGCGGATCGCTTTGGGCTGTCCATTAACTTCACCCTGCCGGACAAGGCAAGATTTCTGGAAATTGTTCGTCAGTTGGCAAAGCAGAGATTGCTTGGCGACTATATTGACGAGTTGGAATTGGGCGCGGAACGCTGGGCAACCGAGCGCGGTGGGCGTTCTCCACGCTGCGCAAGACAGTACATCAACGATGCGGAAGCACGTATTCGACGGGGACAGAAACTTTGATAACTCGATGCTGCGGAAAGGAGCATAACATGCTGAAAAAAATAACAGCGTTATTCTTATGTGTATTAATGGTGGCGGGGGTACTTGCGGCCTGCGGCTCTAAAAATGATATATCCTCCGGCGCGGGCGTAAAGGACTTTCCGGTTACCATTGGCAATGTGACCATCAACGCCGAACCAACGGGCGCGGTGGTGCTCTCGCCCAATGTGGCAGATGTGATTTTAGCAATGGGATATGAGGTACAGCTAAAGGCGAAGAGCGCAGAATGTACGCAGAGCGACCTTGCTGTTCTGCCCAATGTAACCGCGGACGGCGTGAAGCAGATTAAGGACCTCGATGCAAATTTGGTATTTACCGACACCGAATTATCAAAGGAGCAGACTGCCGCCCTAAACAAAGAAGGAATTACCGTGCTGACCGTCGCCAAAGCGACCGGCAGGGAGGATTTTGACAGGCTCTATTCTCAGGTAGGTTCGGCACTAAAGGGTGCGAAAACCGGTTATGAACACGGTAAAAAAGCATCACAGAGTATCTTCCTCACAATTGACGACATCAGCCGGATTATTCCAAAAAGTGATACGCCGACTTCGGTTGCGTACCTTTACGATACCGCGGGCGGTGTTGTCACCAGTGATACGCTTGAGGGTAAGCTGATAGAATCGGCGGGTTTAGTGAATGCCGCAGCGGACGGAATTAAAAACGAAATGAAAATCAATGAGTTATTGATGGCCAATCCACAATATATTTTCTGTCCTACCGGCTTGAAAGCAAAGCTTACACAGTCAGAGGAATACAAAAAACTGACTGCAGTGCAGGGCGGCAAAGTTTACGAGATGGACCCCAGTCTGATGCTTTTGCAGGGCAGGGGTGTAATAACGGCGGTCAGTTTTATGGCCGGTAAAGTGTATCCCTCACTTTTGGAGGGTACCGAAGTAACTTCATCCGGTAACACCCCCGGCACTTCATCAGGAAGCACAGGGAACAGCAGTTCTGATACAGCCGGCGGTACAATGGCAACATTGAAAAAAGGTGACAAAGGGTCGGATGTTTTGAAGATGCAAAACCGTTTGAAGGAACTTGGCTATCTGTTTGTGAGAGCAAGTGGAGAATTTGCCGAGGGCACCGAGCAGAGCGTCAAGGACTTTCAATTACTCAACGGGTTTGAGACGACCGGTATTGCGGACGCAAAGACGCTGCAAAAGCTGTATTCCAGTGACGCCAAAAAACGTACAAGCTGAATCAATTAAAATAGCAAAGGCTCCGTTCATTTCATATGAAGTGAACGGGGCCTTTATTCGTTTATTAAAAAATACTGCCGATGCAGAGCAGCTTTTCGGGTAGATCCGCACGGTAGTCGGTCGCTTTGGGGTCAAGGCTGTTGATTACCACACCGTGGCAGTTGTTGCCCGCGGTGGAGTGAATGTATCGGTTATCACCAAGGTACATTGCCACATGCCCGGGGAAGAACAGGAGGTCGCCCTCCTTCTTATCCGCAAAGGCAATTTCGTGCATGGCAAATTCCGAAAGGATGTGCGCGTCGCGGCAAATCATTACGCCGTTCAGCAGGTAGGCCATGGAGCAAAGGCCGCTGCAATCGATGCCAAGGGGGGTTTTTCCGCCCCAGCGGTATTGTGTGCCGAAGTAGCCGAGCGCGGTGTTTGCAAACGCCTTTCGCAAAGCCGGTTCATCTTTTTTATCCCATGTGGTAATATATTCGCCCAAAAACTTGCCGCAGGTCCAGCCCTCACGCCCGTCGCAGAAGCGTACCCCCTGCCAGCCGTCCTGCACTTCCCCCACTGGACTTAACAGTCCACCCCGGGTGATTTCACCAACAAGGTGTCCCTGCACCTTAGGCGCGTCTAAAACGTCGGCATAGGCCTGTAAAACAACCTTTTTCGGCGCTGTGTTCCAAAACTGCACCAAATCCCGGTCAAAGCAAAGATTTTTCTCATGTACCCAACCCTCATAAAGATAATGTGTGCAGATATGAACCCATGCGCCGTCGTTTCCAAGCACTTCCACCGTCATCCCGCACAGGGTTTCGTCAAGGATTTCATTTTCGTGGGGCGGGGCGTCCATCAAAGGGGCAATTGTTGATTTTATCAATGCGTATTTCATCATAAGCCACCATTTCTCCGCGCGACACAAAATGAAATGAATAGCCAGCCTAACTTCGCACGGGAAATACCGGCGGCTTATTTGCCATTCCCAATGTGAAAAGTACATTGGAGGGCATTCACTTTTGTTTAGGTTGAATTTATTCAACCTAAACCTTATTTATAAAATTCATAAACTGCTTTGGAGAGCCTGCCAATCAGCTTTTTGGAAATTGGATTCTCCTCGGTTTTGCCCATGGCGTCCGTTACAAAGCAGCCAAAATAATAATCACGGTCGGGCAGATAGAAAATACCTGCGTCATGATTCAAATAATCCAGCCCACCGGTTTTGTGGGCGGCGGTCAGATTGGTATCGGCAATGTAGCGAAATGCGCTGTTGAAATCGCGCTGTTGCTTTAAAATACGCAGTGCAATGGCGCACAACTCCGGTGTTAGAATTGATTCATGGTACAGTTTTGAGAAAATAGCGAGCTGGTCGTCGGCGCTGGTGTAGTTGTTGCGCCCCGCGCGAATCGCGCCCCAGTCGAGCATCTTGCGCTCAAGCACGGTCGATTTCAGCCCGAGTGTACCGCAGTAGGCATTAACCTCGTCCATTCCTAAAAACTCAATCAACACATTGGTGGCTGTATTATCGCTGTTAATAATCATCCACGTTAAAAGTTCCTCAAGAGGATACTCCGGTTCGCCGTGGTCAAACACTTCGGTGTCGTCTAAAATTTCTTCAGGCAGGACGGGGAGCATCTGATCAATTTTAAGGGTGCCTTTCTGTACTCTGTCGAGCGCTGCGAGCATAATTGGCGTTTTGATTGTGCTGGCAGAAACGAGTTTGCGCTCCGCGTCAATGGAAAGAAGCGCTTCACCGTGTGTAAAGTCATAAACCAACAATGAAACATTGGCGTCTATATTCTTAATTTCGCGCTCCGCGTAATCTTTTAATTCCGTGTTTTTCATATTATCAGTCCAATACGGTTATTTTGCCCGAAATGGAGTTCAGCTCAATCTCTTTTCCCAGCGGCAGCGACATGCTCGGAAGGCTGTGCCCGCAGGCCAGATTCATAATGGCCGGCTTATGCTCCGGCGCAATCAGCTCTTCAAACACCTGTTCCAAAGTCAGCGATTTTTCGGGATGTTCGGCAATGCAATCGGTGTAGTAGCCAAGCATGACTCCGGCGCAGTCTTTAAACTTGCCCGCGGCTTTCAAATGATTCATCATACCGTCGATGCGATATGGCTCCTCGCCCACATCCTCAAGGAACAGAATTTTATCCTTCGTATCGATTTCATAGGGGGTGCCGAGTGATGAGGACACAAGCGACAGGTTCCCTCCGGTCAGAATGCCTCGAGCACATCCGCCGACAAGCGTTTTTACGGGCTTATGGTGTGGGTTTTTCAGTTCACCTGTTTTTTCACCGAACAGAACTTTTTTTAAGCAGCTCATCGTGTACTCGTCGGCGCCGTTGTATAATTCCGTCGAGGGCATCGGCGTGTGATAGGTGACAAAGCCGCAGCGCTGATTAAGAACGATGTGCAGGGCGGTAATGTCGCTGTAGCCGCCGAAAAACTTTGGATTGCAGCGAATCATGTCAAAATCGATCAAGTCCAGCAGGCGCTGCGCACCGTAACCGCCTCGTATGCACAGAATGCCGTCAATGCTTTTGTCAGCGAACGCCGTGTTGATGTCGTCGGCTCGCAGTTTATCGCAGCCTGCAAAATAGCCGTGGGCTCTGCGGCAGCTTTCAAAAACAACGGGTTTCAGCTCCAACTCCTCCACTGCTCTGACAGCCGGGCCAAACTTTTCCGGTGGAACCGGGCCGGCGGGCGCAATCAGCGCAACGCGGGAACCCTTGCGTAATGATTTTGGTGTAAACATCGTATTCCTCCAATAAAAATTCATGCAGCTATTGAAATAACCTTCAACATCAAGTTACATGAATTTTTCGCCATGCGTGTTCTGCACTTTATACAGATTACGCGGCGCTATATTTTCTTTTCACGATGCATTTGCACAGTGAAAAGCGCCGGCTTACCGACGCTACAATGATTTTTTGTACTCTTCGAGTTCGGATTGGTTGGCCAAAACAAAGTGTTCCGGCTCTACTTCGCACCATATCGGTTTATCCACCGCATAATCGTGCATATCCGGGTCGTAAACAATCAGTTTCTTGTTCTTTTCCGCAGTCGGGTCGGGCAGCGGAATCGCAGAAAGCAGTGCACGGGTGTAAGGATGCAGCGGATGTGCGAACAGCTTTTCGGTTTCGGCCAGTTCAACCAGAACGCCCTTGCGGATGACCGCGATGCGGTCTGAAATAAAGCGTACTACCGATAAATCGTGGGCGATGAACAGATAGGTGAGCTCGCGTTTTTCCTGCAATTCAGAAAGCAGATTCAGAACCTGCGCGCGAATCGAAACATCAAGCGCACTGATGGGCTCGTCGGCAATGATGAAATCCGGCTGCATAATGAGCGCCCTTGCAATGCCGATGCGCTGTCTTTGACCGCCGGAAAACTCATGCGGAAAGCGGCTTGCAAATTCGGGCAGCAGTCCCACGTCGGTCAGCGCCTTTTCGACCTCTTCCTTGCGCTCCGATTCACTCAGGTGCCGGCCGCAGTTATAAAGCCCCTCGGAAACGATGTAGTCCACCTTGGCACGCTCATTCAGGCTTGCCATTGGATCCTGAAAAATCATTTGAATCCGGCGGGTTAAATCACGATCCAGTTCTTTTGAAATTTTGCCGCTGATTTTTTCGCCCTTATAAAGTATCTCGCCGCCCGAGGTCGGATTGATGCGGATAATGGAACGGCCTATTGTCGTTTTGCCGGAGCCGGACTCGCCCACAAGGCCAAAGGTTTCACCCTTATAAATAGTAAAGCTTACGTCATTGACCGCCACGAATTTGTGTTTGTTCGTACCAAAGGTAACTTCAAGGTTCTTGACTTGGAGCAGAGGCTCTTTTTTATTAATATCAGACATTGCCGTTCACCCCCTGACGCAGTTTGCCGATAATTTCCGGCGGATCCACTTTGGGGGCGCGCGGGTCTAAAAGCCAGGTGCGCGCTTTATGGGTCGGGCTTACGTCAAAGTACGGCGGGCGCCCGACAAAGTCAATTTTCAGCGCGCGCGGGTTGCGTGGTGCGAAAGCATCACCCTCAATGTGCGTAAACAGGTTTGGCGGCGCACCTTTAATCGAATACAGGTTTTCGCCCTTAATGCCGAGCTGCGGCAGCGAAGAAAGCAGCGCCCAGGTATAAGGGTGGCGCGGATTGTAGAATACCTCGTCGCATTTGCCGATTTCAACAATATCGCCCGCGTACATAACGGCAATACGGTCGGCCACGTTGGCGACAACCCCAAGGTCATGGGTAATATATACGGTAGTCAAATCATATTTAACTTTTAAATCTTTTAATAATTTTAATATCTGTGCTTGAATGGTCACATCCAGCGCGGTTGTGGGTTCATCACAAATCAAAATTTTGGGCTTGCACGCAATTGCAATTGCAATTACTACGCGCTGCCTCATGCCGCCGGAAAACTCATGCGGGTACTGGTTGATTCGGTTTTGCGCGTCAGCAATGCCGACATCTTCCAAAATTGAAACCGCCGCCGCTTTTGCTTCGGCTCCGCTCAGCCCCTGGTGCAGCTCTATCGCTTCACAAAGCTGAAAGCCAATGGTTTTCAGCGGGTTCAAGCTGGTCATCGGATCCTGCAAAACCATGGCGATTTTTTTGCCGCGTACGGTGAGCCACTCTTTTTCTGTTTTAAACTTTGTTAAATCCTGGCCGTCGTATAGGATTTCGCCGTCTGTAATGGAACCGTTCGCGTCTAAAAGCCCCATAAAGGTTTTAACTAAAACGGATTTTCCGGAGCCGGATTCTCCCACGATGGCAAGGCTTTCGCTCTTGTACAAATCGAGTGAGATTCCACGGATTGCGTTTAAAATTCGCCCGCGAAGGTCGAATTTAACGTTCAGGTTCCGCACGGATAAAACAACTTCCTGTTCCATAAAGTCAACCTCCTTAAATATGATTTTTCGGGTCGGACGCGTCTGCAAACGCATTGCCTATAATATAGAATGAAATGGTAACGACGGAAAGCACAATGGCGGGGAAGAACAGCTGATACCGCAGCGCAGCCGAGGTCATCAGAACGCGGCCCTCATTAATCAGGTTACCAAGTGATGGAATGCTGACCGGCAGGCCGAGGCCGATATAGGTTAAGAACACTTCATTGCCGATAGCTGCCGGAATCGCAAGCGCCATGCGCAGCATGATGACAGATACCAAATACGGAAGTAAGTTTTTAAACATGATTCGTCTGGTCGGGGTGCCCAGGCAGCGCGAGGCCAAATTGTAATCACGGTCACGGATAATAACAATCTGATTGCGGATAAAGCGTGCCATATCGAGCCAGCCTGTCAGACACATGGCGAAAATAAGCGTGGAAACGCTTGGTCGCATGATGTAGGAAAATAAAATCAAAACAACGGTTTGCGGGATGTTGTCCAGCACGTTGTAGATTTCAGTAAACAGCCGGTCGAGCTTGCGGACATAGCCCCAAAGCACACCCATTAATATGCCGAGTACCGCTTCACTCAAAGCAACGGCAAAGCCGATTAACAGCGAGGTGCGCGTACCGCTCCAAACGCGGCTCCACAAATCCTGGCCGATTGAGTTGGTGCCGAACCAGAACTCAGCACCGGGTTGAAGGTTTCTTAACTGCATGCCGCTCGCGTTGTTGAAAATTTGGGTCGCGGAGCGCTGACCGGGCAGCACCGGCTGAATAAAAGTAAACAAAAGGATTGCACCAATCAGAAAAAGCAAAAATACGGCAATCTTGTTTTTCAGGAATACCTGAAAGGTGGAACACCAGTAAGAGTAGTTCGAGTAGCCCGTCCTTTCGGCCGCCGCTTCGTCAAAGTCGGCAAACTGAAAAAGCTCCTCATCGGACATGCGTTTAACCGATTTGTTAATACTGTCTTCAACAGCAGCAACTTTTTTGTGTCGTAAAGCCACTATCTGGCACCTCCCTTTTTGGAAAAGCTGATGCGCGGGTCCATTGCGTTCATCAGCACATCACCAAGCAGGAGGCCGATAATACCGACTGCGGAATAAATAAGTACCAATGCCTGCACCATGTTGTTGTCCTGCCGCTGAATAACGTTAACCAAAAGGCCGCCCATACCGGGGACGGAGTACAGCGATTCTATGTAGATGGAACCGGCTATGGTGTAGAGCAGGGAGGTTGGCAGGTATTGAACCATCGGAACAAAAGCGTTGCGGAAAACATGCTTTTTCATAATGTCCTTGCTGTTAACGCCCTTTGCCCGGGCAAGCTGAATGTAATCCTTGTTCAGCTCGTCCACCATGTAGCGCCGCAGCCACATGGCATAGTAGGCGATGTTGCCGAGCGAAAGGGAAATGGTCGGCAAAATCCAGCTGGCGGGTTTCGCCACGTTGAACAAAATCGGCAGGCCGAGCCAATCGGTAAGATAAAGCTGGATTAACAGATAATAAACGGCGGCCGGAACAGCGGTGATAAACACGATGAACGCGGTGCCGAATTTATCCCAGAATTTGCTTTTGCTGCGCGCCATTGCGGTACCAAGCGGCAAACCGAGCAGAAGAGCGATTGCCATGGAGGCAAGTCCCATATAAATGGATACCGGCGCTTTCGCGGCAATGATGTCAATAACCGGAACATTGGGGCGGTAGATGAGGGAGTTCCCCAGACTACCGTGGAAAAGCTGAATAAAAAAATTTTTAAGCTGGATTGGAAGTGGGTCCAGCAGGCCCATGCTTTTCAAGGCCGCTTGAATTTGGTTTTTATCGAGCTTCTCGAAATTTTGAAAGTAGCCTTCAATCGGCATTAGTCTCATCAGCGAAAACACAATGGTAATAATGATGAGAAGCGTAATTACCGACTGTGCCAAACGTTTGGCAGTGTATTTTAACATGGCAATGCTCCTTTGCGGCAAGGTATGCGAATTGGCGTTGCAGCCAATGCCAATTCGTATATTTTGTTTGAAATTAAAAATAGGAATAATGACTCCGCAGTGTTTCATACGGAATCATTATTCTGAAATAAATAATCTAAAAAGATTTGCGCAGATGAATTTTATTTATTCGCTTTGGCAAGCGCGGCATCACGTTCGGTTCTCCATTGCTTTTCCGCGGCATAGTATTCGTCCATGCTCATTGGCTTTGCGAGAAGGTGCTGTCCTTTGTAACGGAGGACGGAAACGCCGAATGGGGAATATTGTGATTCAAACACGTTCAGTTTGCTTACCTTATAACCGTCATTGTTCAGGCCGTAAGGGATGACAAACGCATTATTAATGAGGAACGACTCAGCCTTTGCAAACGCGTCATAGCGGGCAGCTACGTCGGTGTTCTGTGCTTTGGAGGCAGCAAGCAGGTTGGAGTAGGTCTTTTTGCCGTCGGCATCGGTATAACCCTCAGCCTTTTCAGGCCAGCAGTAGGTGCCGCCGCCTTGACCATTGGCATCGTTCGGAACAAATGGGTCGGTGTAGGTTTCCGGGTCGGCGTAGTCCGGGCCCCAGTTGCACTTCATCATTGCGTATTTGCCGGAACGGCGTACGGCAGAAAGGAAGCCTGTAGCTGGGCCTGCCTCTGGAATGATATCAATGTAATCTTTGCCAAGTGTGGTTTCCATTTGCTGCTCGACTACCTGGCTCTCCTTATCCCAATTGGAGGTGGAAGGATTGTAAGGCAGGAGGATCTTAACAGGGAAGGTTGTTCCCTTGGCTTTCAACTCTGTTTTTGCTTTCTCAGCGTATTTCTTCGCTTCATCCGATTGAAAAGAATCCCTTGCGGTAATTGCCTTTAAGTCGCCGATATGGGTGTAATCGGTACCGTTCAGGTTGACGAAATCGGGGGGAGTAATCGTGTTCAAAAGCTGTTTTTCCGGATGGGTCGGTTCGCTGATGGAAAGAACCTTTAATCGGTCAAGACCGTAGAAAAGCGACTTGCGGAAGTTTTCGTTGTTTACAGCTTTTTTCCAATTTTCCGGCTGATACTGCGCGTCAAACTTCGGGTCGAAGTTCAATGTGTAGAAATAGGAATAATAGCTGTTTCGGCTGGGGCTGACCAAATTCTTTGTGTCGGCGTTTTTGAGCCAATCGTCAAGAATATCGGCGGAAAGAAGCGCCATGTCGATTTCCCCGCGTTTGTACATTTCCGGAGCGAGGGTATTCATTTCCTTATTATATGTCTCGGTGATAGAGCCGATGTAAATCTTGTCCTTGTCCCAATAGGTCTCATTCTTGGTATAACCGTGGGAGGCTTGTGGTTCAAAGGTGCTTAAAACATAAGCGCCATTGTAAAGGATGGCGGTATTGTCCGTTCCAAAGTTTGCTCCCTTTTCCTTTAGAAAATCGCCGTTCGCGGGCATAAAGCAAACATAAACCAGCATGGAAAGGAAGTACGATGTCGGTTTTTTCAAGGTATAAACCAAAGTGCTGTCGTCAACTGCTTTCACGCCGACCTTTGAAAAATCAGTGATTTTTTTGTTGTAATAATCCTCTGCGTTTGCTATAACGCTGTAAAACGCGCTTGCAGTTTCGGATTTATACGTGTCGGTTAAAACATACTGAGCGGCATCAACAAAGTCCTTCGCTTTTACGTCCGCAACCTCTTTGCCTGTGTGATCCACCCACTTTACGCCCTTGCGCAGGTGAAAGGTCCAGGTAAGCTGGTCGTCGCTGACTTCCCATTTTTCAGCAAGACCGGGCTGTACAACGCCGTACTTGTCGTATTCGACCAGACCGTCGACGCAGTTTGCCGCAACCTCCTGCTCATTTTGATTACCTGTCGTAAGATAGTTTAATGAGGTTAATTCGCTGGAATACAATTTTCGGTAGCTTTCCGTGGATTCCGCGGCCTTTTTACCGCAGCCGGCCAGTGTGCCAAGAATGATGGCGGTGCACAGCAGGAGTGATAACAGCTTTTTCATTTGTTTATCCTCTTTTCTCTTAGTAAAATAGTCCTCAATTGCTTATGTATGATAAAAGTATGGCGTCATCCTTTGCCATACTTCTTCGTTTCTATTCAAAAGCAGGAACGCTTTGTATCCCGATGCCGGGCAGGTCGTTCATGACGATTTTGTTTTCATTAAAGTCCGGGCCGCCTTTAAACGGGTCGATTTTGCACAGCGACGGGCCGTCTAAATCCGCGCGGGTAATAATCCCCTTTGCCGCGGCTAAGTGTGCTGCCGCGCTGACCGAGAGCTTGCTTTCGAGCATACAGCCAATCATACATTCCACGCCGTATGTTTCGGCAATGCTGCAAATTTTCAAAGCACCATAAATGCCGCCTGTTTTCATCAGCTTAATATTGATTAAATCCGCCGCTCCGGTTCGGATTATTTCGACTGCGTCCTCGGCGGAAAATACGCTTTCATCCGCTAAAATTGGGGTGTAAACCGCTTTTGTTACCGCGCGCATCCCGTCTAAATCATGCGCCTTGACCGGCTGCTCGCACAGCTCGATATCGAGATATCTATCCTCCATTGCGGAAATAATATGGATCGCTTCCTTGGCATTCCATCCCTGATTGGCGTCAACGCGGATTTTTACGTCTTTGCCGACCGCTTCACGAATAGCGGTGATACGTTCAATATCCTTTATGCCTTCTTTGCCGACTTTTATCTTTAGGATACGGTAGCCGCGATTTACCGCGGCAATACTGTCCTTTACCATTTCGTCAATCGGGTTGACGCTAATCGTCAAATCCGTTTCAAACTCCCTGCGGTAGCCGCCCAAAAGCTGGTAAAGCGGCGCACCGAAGCACTTGCCGTATAAATCGTAAACCGCCATGTCCACACAGGCCTTGGCGCTTGTATTCTTTTGGATGCAGGCATTCAGCCGCTCCATAATACCGTCTATATTCTCAATTTCCATGCCTAAAAGCGCCGGACGGATAAAGTCACGTATCGCGCAGGTAATGGAACCCTTGGTGTCGCCGGTAATCACAGCGGTAGGCGGCGCTTCTCCATAGCCAACCTCACCCGTGTCGGTCATTATTTTTACAACGATATCCTCTACGTTTTCCACCGTGCGCAGAGCCGTTTTAAAAGGAGTCGCCAAAGGCACGAAAATTTCTCCGATTTGGATGTCTGTTATTTTCATGTAGCTTCCTCCGTATTTTTAAAAATGCAATTTTATTGAAACAAAAATTCATAGGATAATATAATACAATGAATTATAGCATTGCATAATTAGTTTGTAAAGATAAAATTGCCAAAATATGACGCTTGCATCAGCTTAAAATTCATTACAGCTTTGTCATCAAAATCGGAGCGAACGCCCCGCATTCCGATTTCTAACAATGGATTTTTCCACGGCAATTTCGCCGCCGACCAGAACAAAATCAACCCCAACGGGGGGCATTACCGGTTGGTCAAAGGTTGCAGTGTCCGCGATTTCCGCGGGATCGAAAATCACAATGTCTGCGTCCGCGCCCGCGCAAAGCCTGCCTTTGTTTTTTAAGCCGAACTTGAGTGCAGGCAGGGAGGCCATCTTGTAAATTGCATCATCTAGGCTGATTCTGCCTGTGTTGACGAAGTTTTTAATAAAATGCGGGAACGTACCCGCCGCACGGGGATGCCCCTGACCATTGTTTAAAAATCCGTCGGTCGCAAGCATTACATTCGGGTGCAGCAGTGCTAAGTCAACGTCATTTTGCTGCATCACATGGCAGACGGTAATGGTGCCGGGCGCTTCTTTCCTAAGCTTATAAAATATTTCCTCGGTACAGCGCTGCCCTTTAAATTCGCCGTCGCAAAGCTCAATGCTTGAATAGTCGGTCTGGTAGTGGTCGAGCCAGCCGTCATCATAGGTTGTTTCACCGATTTCGGTACTAAACGCGTAGTAGGGGTAACAGTCAATACCCAGGTTTGTACCGTTGAGGACGTATTCATCCAGCATTTGCAGCGTTTCACGCATTTGACCAAAGCCTGCCATACTGCCGATGTGCGAAACCTCAATCTGTATGCCAAGCTGCCGGCCGACCTCGGCAATTTCGCGCGCCGCATCGTAAACGCCTGAGGCATCTTCACGGATGTGGGCGGAAATGGGTTTATTTGCTTTTTTGCACAGCGAACAAACCTTTAACAGTTCGTCAAAGGTGGTGCCCGGCGTGTATTTAACGCCAAATGAGATGCCGGCACAGCCCGCGTCAAGTTCTTTTTGCAGCGCTGTAAGCACCTTATTTAAAACAGTATCGTTAATTGGTGAATATTTATCAGTTCCGCCCGCCCGCAGACGCGCGTCGGTGTGCCCTACGAACAGGCCAAGGTGAATCGGTGCGCCGCATTTGTCAATCAGGTCGAGATATTGGGAAGGCGAGGCAAATGTATTGTTGCCGCAGTTGCCGCCCAATGCGGAGGTAACGCCCATGTTCAAAAGGGACAGCAGGATGCTCTCGTCGAGGGTTCCGTCGGGGTTAAGTCCGCCCTCGTGCATGTGAACATCAATAAAGCCCGGCGAGACAATTTTACCCTGCGCGTCGATCATCCGGTCGGCGGTCGGCTTATCCGAAGTACAGTACTGTATTTTATTATTTTTTATATATAGGTTGCATTTTGTGTGGATACGGCTGAGCGGATCAATCAGCGTGCCGTTTTGAATAAGTGTTGTCATTGAGCCGCCTGCATGTCGTATAACATTTTTGTAATACGCTGGATTGCGGATTCAAAGCGCGGTACGTCCACTTCATTGGAACAGAAGCACACGACGAACGGCTGCGGTGCGAACACAATTCCCACATCGTGCGTGATGCCGCTGTCCTCACCCGTCTTGTGTGCAATTTTCACTTCGCCCGTAAAGTAGAATGGCATCTTGCCGTTTAAGCGTTGGTCTTTCAAGATGGTAAGCATTTCCGCCGAAGCATTCGGCGAAACGAGTTCGCCGCGGTACATCTTTTCGAGCAGGGTGCCGATTTCCTTGGCGCTGATGTAATTTTCTTTCCCGTTTGCGGCTTCGGCCGCGTCAAACAGCAGGCGATTCACAGTCGTAACACGCAGGTTGAGGTCACGCATACAGCGGTTGACATTTTCCATGCCGAACTTCTTAATCAATATATTTGTAGCAGTATTGTCGCTTAAAATAATCATCAAAGTGTACAAATCTGCCAACGTCACTGTTAGGCCGTTATGCATGTAATTCAGCGCGCCGCAGGAAGGTAGTTTATCTTGTGCCTTTATTTCGTAAATTTCGTTTTTGTTGGCTTTGCCGGCTTCAAGCTGAGTGAAAACATCGACCAGAACCGGAATTTTAATTACGCTCGCGGCCATTAGTGGAAGCATAGGGTTCAGTTCCCACTCCTCGCCCGTTACAAGGTTCTTATAATAAAAGCCGATTTTGCCCGGTATTTCACGCAGCATGGCAAAAATTTTCTCTTTCATTATATACGCTCCTCAAACCAATTATTTTCCATTTATTATAACTGTTTTCCCTATACAATACAAGACAATTCTCCATGGCCGTACTTTTTAATAAAACATTGAAGGTATAATTTAAAATTGGACAAAAAGTATATGATTTTTATCGCTTCGATTATTCGTAATTATAAAAAATAATCAATAATTTTTCACAATTCGCTATAAATTGGAAAAATCAGTAAAGAAATTCAATAGAAGTGCAAAGAATTTCATATGGATTTTTTACATATGAAAAGTTATAATATCCAATAGAAAGATGCAAACGAATTAGAATTTGTGCAAATGCACAACAAGGAGAGAGTTTGCGAAATAAAAGAAAGTAGGGGGATTTTTTCATGAAGAAAATTGTTGCATTGATTCTTGCCGTTATGATGATGGCCTCCGCAGCGGTAGGCTGCTCGAGCACTAAAACAGAAAGCAAGGCCGCAGAAAGCACAGCTGCAGGAACAGAGAGCAAGGCCGCAGAAAGCACAGAAGCCGCAGCGGATGTCAGCGTTGGTGTTTGCATTTATAAGTTTGACGATACCTTTATGACAGGTGTTCGTAACAACATGACCGCACAGGCCGGCACATTGGGTGCAAAGCTTGAAATCGTGGATTCACAGAATAAGCAGCCAACTCAGAATGAGCAGGTTGATACATTTATTACAAAGGGCGTTTCCGCACTTGCAGTCAATGCAGTTGACCGTACAGCAGCAGGCCCGATCGTAGAAAAAGCAAAGGCTAAGAGCCTCCCAATCGTATTCTTAAATCGCGAGCCTGAAGCAGACGTCATGTCCAGCTACGACAAAGTTTGGTACGTAGGCGCTAAGGCAGAGCAGTCCGGCACAATGTCCGGCGAAATCATTTCAGATTATTTCAAAGCAAACAAAACTGCTGACAAGAACGGCGACGGCAAAATCCAGTACGTTATGTTACAGGGTGAGCCTGGCCATCAGGATGCTACACTCCGCACAGAATACTCCATTAAAGCAATTGAAGCCGCAGGTTTCAAGGCTGATAAATTAGGCGCTGACACAGCATATTGGGATAAAGTTAAGGCTACTGACTTAATGAACACCTTCATTTCCGCAAAGGGCATTGACAAAATCGAAGCAGTTCTTGCGAACAACGACGATATGGCTCTTGGCGCAATCGAAGCTTTAAAAGCAGCTGGCTACAACAAGGGCGACAAAACAAAGTACATCCCGGTTGTCGGTGTTGACGCTACTTCTCCTGCACTGGCAGCAATGGCTGACGGTTCCATGCTCGGCACAGTTCTGAACGACGGTGAGAACCAGGGCAAAGCAACAGTTAACATCGCAGCTGCTGCAGCTCAAGGCAAAGAAATCAACAAGGATAGCGTTGGCTACGACGTTACAGACGGCAAGTACGTTTGGATTCCTTATGTAAAGGTAACAGCAGAAAACTACAAGCAATTCCAAAAGTAAATTTCACTAATTCTCGTTTGAATTAGTAGTTTCTAGGTTACTGTTCGACGGGGAATGCGAAAGCAAGCGCTTTCCGTTCCCCGTTTATTTTAGCGAAAAGGAGGAATGACTGTATGGGCGAATATGTGTTGGAAATGAACAACATTACAAAAGTCTTCCCTGGCGTTAAAGCTTTGGACAACGTCAGCCTGAAAGTTCGGCCGGGCAGTGTTCATGCGCTTATGGGCGAGAACGGAGCCGGTAAATCGACCCTGATGAAATGTCTTTTCGGAATCTACCAAGAAGACGCGGGGGAAATTATTCTAGATGGCAAAAAAGAAAATATTACTACCTCAAAGCAAGCGCTCGATTTGGGCGTTTCAATGATTCACCAGGAGCTTCACCCCATTCGTTTCAGACCGGTAATGGAGAATATTTGGCTTGGAAGATTTCCGATGAGAGGGATTGCGGTTGACAAGAAGACGATGATCCGCAAGACAAAGGAACTTTTCAAGGAGATTGACCTTAACATAAACCCAGAGATACTGGCCGGTAACCTTTCTGCATCCAACCTGCAGTTGGTTGAAATTGCAAAGGCTGTCAGCTACAATTCTAAGATAATTATTATGGATGAGCCTACATCGTCTTTAACAGATAATGAAACGGAGCATCTTTTTAAAATTATACGTCAGCTTCAGGGCAAGGGATGCGCGATTATCTACATCTCTCATAAGATGGAGGAAATCCTGAAAATTGCCGATGAAGTTACCATTATGCGAGACGGTCAGTATGTTGGCACATGGCCGTCAAATGAGCTGACCACTGATTTGATTATTAACCGCATGGTTGGACGTGATATGACAAACCGATTCCCTCCAAGGGATTACACCCCGGGTAAGGAGGTTGTGCTGAAGGCTGTTGACTTGTGTTCACCGTTGCCAAAATCCTTTCAGAATGTCAGTTTCGAGCTTCACAGAGGCGAGATTCTGGGTATTGGCGGATTGGTCGGCGCACAGCGTACCGAATTGGTAGAAGCACTTTTCGGACTTCGCGCGATTGCATCCGGTGAAGTGGAAAAGGACGGCGCAAAATTCAAAGTTAAATCTGTTCAGGATGCGAAAAACCACGGAATTGCTCTTTTAACTGAGGAGCGCCGCGCAAGCGGTGTATTTCCTATCCTTTCTATCTTGGATAATACGGTTATCGCGAGCCAAAAGAATTACGCAAAGCACGGCATACTTCAACAAAGCAAACGTACCAAGGCGGCAAAGGAAGCAAACCGGCAGCTCAATGTAAAAACACCTACGCTGGAAACCTTGATTCAAAACCTTTCCGGCGGCAACCAGCAAAAGGTTCTTATTGCGCGCTGGCTGCTGACACATCCGGACATTCTGATTTTGGACGAACCGACCCGTGGTATTGATGTTGGTGCGAAATATGAGATATATACCATTATGCTTGACCTAATCAGTCAGGGTAAATCCATTATTATGATTTCCTCCGAAATGCCGGAGCTTTTGGGCATGTCAGACAGGGTAATGGTAATGTGCGAAGGTAAGGTATCCGGTGTGCTCAACCGCGAAGAAGCCGATCAGATTGCAGTAATGCGGCTAGCGACACGCTTCGTTAAATAGAACTCAAATAAGAAAGTGAGGTTATGGGTATAATGCAAGAAGAAAAAGTAATACCCCGCCAAAAGTTTGCTATGATTTACATAGTGGTCGGTGCGGTGCTTGGCGTTATCGGTCTTCTCTTAAAATTCGCCTTTTATTCTAAAAAAATGTACGATTTGCCGTTCTGGATTATGGGAATCGGCGTGATTTTGATTGGCTATGGTGCGTTCCAAATTTTTAATGCAGAGCGCATTGGCACAGATGTTGTTTTCTCTTCCCAGACTGCAAAATCATTTTTAACCAATAATGCGATCATACTGGCGCTGCTCATGCTGGTTGTTGTCATCATGATTATTGAGCCAAGATTCATGCAAAATAGGGTTTTGTTGGATATTTTGACACAGTCTTCCACAAGATTGATTATTGCTTTAGGAATCTGTTTTACTCTGTTAATTGCAGGTACCGACCTGTCAGCCGGACGTATGGTCGGCTTGGCGGCTGTTATCTCCACTTCCATGATGCAGACGGCAACCTATGGCAATCGATTCTACCCGAATCTGCCACAGATTCCGGTTATAATACCAATTATCGCGGCTATCGTAGCCTGCCTAATTTTTGGTGTACTTAACGGCTTCCTTGTCGCTCGTTTCGATATGCATCCGTTTATTGCGACACTGGCCGTACAGGTCATTATCTACGGCGCATGTTCGCTGTACTTTGACCTCCCTCCGAACAAATCCCAGCCAATCGGCGGTATCCGTCCGGACTTTTCTGCTCTTGGACAGACAACGCTGTTTAAGACGGGTAAATTTGACGGTTTCTCCATTCTAATTCCGATTGCACTCGTTATCTGTTTGATTATCTGGTTCGTGCTGAACAAGACCGTGTTTGGCAAAAACGTTTACGCAATCGGCGGCAACCGTGAAGCGGCTGTTGTTTCCGGCGTTAACGTGTTTGCTACCATTATGGCCATCTTCATCCTCGCCTCCGGCCTGTATGGTATCGGCGGTGTGCTCGAGGCGGCAAGAACCGCCGGCGCAACCAATAACTACGGCGTAGGATATGAACTAGATGCCATTGCGGCCTGCGTGGTCGGCGGCGTTTCGCTTAACGGCGGCGTTGGTAAGATACGCGGCATTGTGACCGGTGTTTTAATCTTTACCGTTATCCAATATGGTTTGCAGTTCATCGGCGTCAGCCCAATGTGGCAGCAGATTATCAAAGGTATAATCATTGCAGTTGCTGTTGCAATTGATCTTTCTAAGTACAGAAAGAAGTAATCAGATTACCTCGAATTTTATGATATTCCTCTTACGACAGCCCGTGCAGCCATAACTGCTCGGGCTGTCTTTGCAATTCGAAGATCAACCACCAGCTCTGCTGGTGGAGATAAAAAAGCTTAAGCTATG
>CAZFED010000006.1:0-184119 GCA_964517505.1 uncultured Caproiciproducens sp.
GCTTAAGCTTTTTTATCTCCACCAGCAGAGCTGGTGGTTGATCTTCGAAAAGAAATCAGAGCCGTCAAATTCGACGGCTCTGATATTGGTGCGGGTGATTCATCAATAGGACGATTCACAAGTAAAAATCAATTGTTTTAGTCCGACAACACACGAATAAAATGCATGGCTTAAGTAGGATTTTTATGTTTAGGAGTTAAGTAGCCATCGAGTTAATTGGCTCTTGAAAAGATACCTGTTAGTACGTTTGTATTTCCATCTTTATTTGCTTAGCGGAAGCTCAATTTTTATACAAAGAATCTGATTATTTAAAAAGGCAGCTATCACGTTTCCATTCATTTGTTCCAGCAAAGTTTTTACAATATACAGCCCCAAACCCGTACCACTGCTATTTCTGGATTTATCCGCTGTATAAAAGCGTTCAAACAGATGCTCCGCATCTTCTTTTGCTAAATTCGGCGCAGGATTACAGATTGACAGGAGTGCACAAGAATTGTCTTTTTCCAAAGTAATCTCCGTTTTTTCCCTCGCATACCGAGTTGTATTATTCAGTAAATTCTGTATGATACGTGTGCATGCCATGCGATCGCCGATTATCCAAATGGGGTAATCGGGAAGGCTTACATTAAGGTCAATTCCGATTTTTGGGAAAAGCTCATATTGCCCTGCTAAAACGTCGGCCAAGAGCAGATTTAGGTCTAGCTTTTCTTTTTTTAGCACCGTTTCCTTTACATCCAATACGGACAGTTCATAAAGACCGTTTATCATAGATTCTAAAGCATGTGCTTTATCATGCACAATCTGCAGGTACTCTTCCTGCTTTTTCGCCGGGCAGTCAAGATTCCGAGATAATTGCAAATATCCTAAAATCGACGTCAGCGGTGTTCTCAGGTCATGACTGAGATTTGCAATGGAATCTTTCAGTTCATGGTCATTGCGTCGCACTTCGATGCGGAGCTTTTTTTGTAAATTCTGACTCCGATTAATGGTAGCAACGAGTTTGTTTAAATCTCCGTCAATCAGTGATACCGTAATTTTTTTCTCGCTTTTTTCGTTGATGTGATCATCTAATTGAGCAATAATATTGTGAAGCTGTCGTTTAATTTGAAAAAGACGGATGCAGAACGCAATCGCTGCAATACATACAGCAACTAAAATCCAGATCATTCCATCACCGCCTTTTTCTCTACTTTATTTTAATTCACACCGACGAAATACACAATAGGCAATACTTAACAACAAAATTGTCCAACCAATAGCTACTCCGGCTGCCTCTATTCCTTGTGCAAAGGTAAAGGCTGAATACAAGACATAACGCATCAAAAAAGCAGGGTGCAGCAGCAGCGGTAGTGTCGGCGCTAAAGGGTAAAGCGTCCCGGGTGCTTTTGTGAGCGATTGTTCCAACGCTGGCATTGTCCAGCAGGCAATCAAAAGAAAAAGTGCTGAAACTGCCATTGTTTTCGAAGTATCACGAAAAAGTACAACAAATAAAATACACGCAGAAAGCATCGAAAAGTTGAGCAGCAATAAAAGAATGACTACACGAACTAAATAGGGAATTGCCACCCCCGCGGAAGCCATCGGGATACTTCCCACCCAGCGCAGGCAACCGATAAAAATTGCCAGTAAGATTGTTATGTTTGGAACGACAAAACCAACAATACACTGACTTGCAAATATTTCCGCTCGGCTGTGTCCTGCAGCAATTTCCTGATCGATTGTCCGGCTGGAAAACTGCTGTCCGAGCATCATGGCGGTGAATGCGCCGCTGATAATCAGCAACGGAAAAATGCAATCCGCCATCGAAGCCATAAAAAGGCCTTGCAGATCATTGGAAACGCCAGCCACCATAGGAGGATCCGTTAAATAATGATCGCCTGCCATCCCTATCAAAAGTAAAGTAAAAGTACAGCAAATAGCGAGTGTCAGCCAAAAAATAAGATTATGTCTCAATTCAAACCATCTGTGTTTTATCAAATTACTCATTTTATTACCCTCCTCAGCGCAACTCCGCTCGGCGGAAAACCAGTGTGGAAACAGCGGTCAGTAACGTACACCATAAAATTCCAAGCAATACACCATAAGCAGGGGAAACTGTTCCGTCTGCCACTAAAATCAAAGTAGCAACTGGAAAAATCCGTGAAAAGGCAGGCGCATATGCACTATTCAGCAACAATATCATTACAAAACATAAGCTTATGGAAATACCGATTGTGCGGCCAACATCACGGAAACAAACTGCCACCAACAGAGAAACGGCGCTGATTGCAAATCCGAGAATAAGCAGCGCTGCAATTACACCAATCAGGTGTAAAACCATTCCCGCTGAACCCGTCATGCCCCATCCATTCTTTATCGTACAGGTAAGGACAAGAAGAAGAGGAAAAACAAACAGCAATCCATCTGTTGCAATTGCAAAAACAATAGATTTTGCAAAAAGGACAGAGCTCCGGCTTTTTCCCGCCATCAGGCCATGATATAGTGTACGCTCTACAAAATCTCCGCCTATAAAAAGGCCGCCGTAGGTGCAGGCAATTAGAACCGTAAGAATCTCTTTTTTCATAATTTCTGTCAGTGCTTTATACCCAGACAAGTTAAGAACCGTACTGCCGGAGAGTACGAGGATATTGAACAGCACAACGACAGCTAAAGTAATCCAATAAATTTTGTCATGAAAGAGCTTATATCTTTCCGTATGTAATAATCTTCCCATGTTTACCGGCCCCCGATTTTATGCAGGAAATAGTCTTCTAAACTGTCCCCCGAAAGGCTGAGACCCGTTACAAGAAGCCCTGCTTGTGAAAGCACACGCGCCACGTTTTCCAAATCGTCCAGATGGTCATAAAGTCGTACAGTACCGTCTGGCATAACCTGAAAATTCGATGTATGAAGTTTGCTTTCCAAAATGGTTGCAGTTTTGGCGGCATCGTTTGTCTTTATGGCAATATGCTGCTTGCATTTTTCGTCCAGTTCCTTTTGTGTCAATTCTTCTAGTATGCAACCCTTGTGCAGTAAAATATAACGGGTGGCCGTTTGATACAATTCACTGAGAATATGGCTGGAAACAAGAAGCGTAATGCCGCGTTCCCGGTTCAGCCTCTTCATGAGTTCCCGAATTTCCACAATGCCGGATGGGTCGAGGCCATTAATCGGTTCATCAAGAATTAAAAATTCCGGGTCGTTTAACAACGCCATGGCAATGCCAAGCCGTTGACGCATGCCAAGGGAGAAATGACGTACGGTCTTCTTCCCGGTATCCGTTAATCCAACCAGCTTTAATGTTTCGCTGATGCACTCTTTATCCGGAATGCCGCGCTGAATACGCTGTGCCTCCAGATTCTGTTCGGCTGTCATGTTTTTATAGAGTGCGGGGGTTTCAACCATGCATCCGATGCGGGCGCGTTGTTTTTGCAATTCCTTTTCTCCGGTTTTTCCAAACAGTGTTATCTGTCCCTTGGTAGGAAAAGAAAGGCCGGTAATGAGGCGGATCATCGTGGTTTTTCCCGCACCGTTTTCACCGATAAAACCATATATCTCACCGCGCCGCAGGGAAAGATCAATATGATCGAGTGCCATGGTTCCCCCATACTTCTTTGCGAGACCAATTGCTTCAAATATGGATTCTTCCAATTTTCTCAACTCCTTTACATTCATTATAAAAAACGATTCTCAAGTATTTCTAAAGAAAATCATAAAAGTTTCTAAAGGAACCGCCTGTTTTCGAACAAAATGAAAACAGGCGGTTTTATGATTGATTTGCCAGCTTATACCCGATACCCCATACTGTTTCGATAAATTCCCGGTCGGGACAGGCTGCTTTCAGTTTATGCCTCAGATTGCTGATATGGGTATTAATCGCATTGTCATCATAATTATAGGGTTCATCCCACACGCTGGTAAACAGGTTTGCTTTTGTAAACAGCTTTTGAGGATTTTCCATAAGCAATCGGAGAATTTTCATCTCTGTTCCAGTTAATGAAATCGGTTGACCAGAGACAGTGCAAATGTTTGTTTCCGTATCAAATACCAAAGAGTTTGAAATAAGTCGTGAGGATTTATAGCCGCTGCTGCGCCTCAGATTGCTTTCAACCCGTGCCAGTACCTCATCGTTATCAAACGGTTTTGTAATGTAATCGTCTGCACCCGTGCGGAGCATATCAACTTTTACCGCCATTTCATTCTTTGCAGAAATAATGATAACCGGGACATCGGAAACACGTCTAATATGTACCAACAATTCCCCGCCCGAAATTTCGGGGAGCATCAAGTCCAGTAACACCATGTCAAATCGGTTACCTTTTAGCATTTCATAGGCTTGACTGCCTGAATATGCGGATACGCAGTGATATGTATTTTCGCTTAGAATATTGCACAATAAGCGGTTGATTTCATGGTCATCCTCAACCACAAGAATATTAGTCATTTGTCATCACCCAAAGCTGATTATATCACAAAGATGATATATACGGAATATTTCGACTACGCAAAAACTATTTTTGGAGTAAATACCGTTCCTTGCTCCAGCCATAGACAAACTTTTCTGTGCAGGTTCGCGCCTGTCAAAACAAAAAAAGCAATCCGGTTTTTTAACCGAACTGCTTTCCTTGTGTCATTTGCTCAATTTAGATGCAATAAATTCTTATCATATCTTATCTTTCATTGATTTTTTAATTATATTTTTAAAAATTATTTCACAATCCGGAGGAAGACCTACATCAAGATATATCGCCGCTCTAACAGGGAGCCACATATTCATATCGGTCAATGTATAAGAGCTGCCCGCAAAATAGGTTCTCAGGTATTCCTTAAGAAATGATCGTAAAACCATATCTTTTATTATTTTTACCGGTTTGCTGACTTTTTTGTGTATACTTGCTGTTTTCATAATAAGATATGTTGCGCAAATATCGGCCATAGGATTTCCTATAGCTCCTGCCGTCCAATCGATAACATATGGCATGCCATGATCAAGTAAAATATTTTGCGGATGAAAATCTCCATGACACAGTTTGTTATCCGTCGGCAATTTTCTGATTAGATCTACGATAAAAGTTTTTTCTGCTCCAGTTAGGCTTTTTTTGGCCAAAACTGCTTTCGGGTAAACATCCTGTAATTTAGCGATCTTCCCCTTTGGAATAGTAGAATGTATTTTAAGCTGTATTTCAGCCATTGCTCTCGCATAAGATTTAACTTTGTATGGCTTTTCAACGAGCATCTTTTCGACATTGAAGTTCGTAAGCCTTTGGAACACAATGGCATCCCGGAGAGAAACATTGGTCATTTCATAAACTTTTGGCGTCGGTATTCCATTTGCATATGCCGCTTTTGCTGATTCCCATTCATTCAGGGCATAACCACCACAGAAAGGCTCAAAAAAGACTTTCAAAACTTTTTCACTATCCAGCGCATATATTTCGGCAGTCATACCACGGCCTATTTGGGTCAGCTTTTCTATTTCAATCATTTTATCACCCATAATGAATTCGTCCACTTACTCCGACAAAAAATGATTCGATTCCATTGTTTTTTTGATTTTATGAAGAAAGCATCTGTTTATATCAGTTTCCATTTTACATCTTTTTTTGTACCGTGTCCACAGTTCAGATCGTGTTGTACACTACATGTTTATAAAGTATGGATGACATATCTATTTTATGAAGGTAACCATAACATTATGTAAAACAAAAAATCCCCATGCAGGTTCAAATCCTGCACATGGATTTTCGTTTGAAAAAGGGCTCATAACCCGATACAAACGGCGTAATTCCTGACTTTCGCCGATAGTGTAGACTTACGCCGAGGGTTTATAACCATAAATTGAAGCTGTTATTTATGCTATATGGACAAATTAAAAAAAGGCCCGAAGGAAAGCATTGCTGCTAACCCTCCGGGCCGTCTTTTACCTATTGTATATGTACTTGGGTACCTGCAAGAAAAACTACATTTATTGACATATCAAGTCCAACTTCAATGTGGTCCATGGTTTTAAAGCATAAGCCTTTAGACAGTGTTTCAATCTCCCCTATCTCCTTCACCAGCCGCATGAGTTCTTTTACCCGCAAGCGCTGCAACACGTCGCCGTATTCAAGGGTTTCAGACCATTCCTGGGCGTATGAGCCGTAGTCCTCTACTAAGGCATTCCAAGCCCTAACGAAAGCCCGTTCAGGTGCCAAGCGTTCCAGTTTGATGTGATGGCAGCGCAAATTTTCTCTGGCACTGGAATGGTGGAGCTTTTCATAAGCCGTGCAAAAAAGATATGGCGAGTGCTCCCTTGTGCCAAAAGAATAACCACAGTCACCACAAATCACTTTACCAGTCAGAGGATCGGCATCACCGTAAGTAGCCAAGCGCGTATGGTGTGCTTTAGCATAATCGCTTCGACGCTGCATCTCCAGTTGTACGCAATCCCACATTTCTGGTTCTATTATATAAGGATGCGTTTCGGCCATGTAATAACGCGGCAGCTCGCCTCGGTTCATCTTCTTCTTTTTTGAAAGCGGGTCTAAAACAAAAGATTTCTGATAACAGCTGTCCCCTTTCAACTTTTCGTTGCTGTGCATCTGCATAATGGGCGTAAGAGCCCATGCCCCTCGATTATTGCGCGTTGGAATTTCTTCTGCGTTAAGGCGGCTGACAATATCCGAATAGCCGTATCCGTCAAGAAAATCACGGAACATTCTTTTCACAATGGGAGCTTCCTTTTCATTAATAGTGAGCAATCCACCGATCCCCCGGTCATAACCATATGGCGGAGTACTCATTACAGATGTCTTTCCCTGTTCTGCCCTTTTTCGCATGCCCCATTTGACGTTTTCGGAAATACTAAAACTTTCAGCCTCGGCTACTGCCATCATTAACGTAAGAAGCAGTTCACCTTCGCCGCGTGAAGTATGGATATTTTCTTTCTCAAAGAATACATCAATATTGAGAGCTTTCAGTTCACGCACTGCATTCAGACAATCGACCGTATTACGACCAAAGCGGGACACACTTTTCGTGATAACCATATCCAACTTGCCATTACGGCAATCATTAAGCATTTGCTGAAACCCATCCCGCTTTTTTACACTGGTGCCAGAAATACCTTCGTCAGCATAGATTCCCGCAAAGGTGTAATCCGCATGATTGGATAGGTACTTTTTGTAATAATCAAGCTGCGCATAATAACTCTGCCGCTGTTCCTCAAAATCAGTGGAAACACGGCAGTAAGCAGCGACGCGGAGTTTATCCTTTTCTGCAGAAGTCTCATCGGATATATTGACTGATGGGAATAAGATGGAAACTTTTTTGAGACGTTCTATTTTCAGCGCTTTGCTCATCATAAACCTCCAATACTATAAGCTGTTCCCTCAACGGTAGAAGTTCAGCCGTAAGAGTTTTTAGCGTTTCTTCCGGGATTCGGACACCGGTACAGGCGGATTTATGCTTTTGAAGCAGAGTACCACACACCCAATCGATAAGTTCGCTGTCGCTCCTTTGGTGTCTGCGCAGTGAAGCACCGCAAAGAGGACATTTCAACATACTGGTATACGGATGAACTTGTAGTTTTCGTTCTTCCAATCGCTTTTGCACATGATTCCAATCTGTACGGCAAATAATTGGTAAATGATGATTCTTGATATAGTACATCGCCTGTTCACCATGGTTCTTATGAGTTTTTCCATCATCGGAATTATAGTATTTTAGGAAACAGCAATCACCGACGTATTTTTCATTAGCCAGTATACGGCGTATGCGCCATCGATTCCGATCCGCATTATTATAGGTATAGGAAGAAACCCTACCGTCATTGAGTAATTTTGCAATTTGGTCAAGAGTCATTCCATCAAGATATAGGCGATAAATTCTGCGTACAATCTTGGCCTGCACTTTATCAATCACAACATTGCCTTCATCATTTTTAGCATATCCAAGCAAACTTTCCGTGTGTAATGGGCCTTCTCCAAATTTGTATTTGTTCCGAATTGCCACCCTTACGTTGCCACTGGAAGACTTTCTCTCTTCTTCTGCAAAGGAGGCAAGAATTGTCAGCATAAATTCACCCTCGGTGGTAAGCGTGTTAATTTGCTGTTCCTCGAAGACCACACCGATTCCTAATGTTTTGAGCTCTCGAACGGACTGTAAGAGCATTTCCGTATTGCGTGCAAAGCGGGAGATCGACTTGGTAAAAATCAAATCAACCACACCGGTTCGTGCTGCTTCCATCATAGCTTTGAAGCCGGGCCGGTTTTGTTTGCCGCCGGAGATACCGGCATCGGAATAAATACCGCAAAATTCGTAGCTTCGGTGTTCCCGAATGAGCCGCTCATAATATTCAGTCTGATATTGCAAGGATTGTAACTGTTTATCGGAATCAGTAGAGACACGTACATATGCGCAAGCTCGTTTCATCGTATGTACCGCAACAAAGTCCCTGGCTTGCGGCACCTGAGTGATTTTTCTGTTCTGCGCCATATCAATTTTCCCCCAATGTCCAGGGGCGCTCGCTTCCATCTTTGAATTGAAACACCACCTCGGTCTTTGATTTGACAATCAACGCGGTAACCGTTGTGCGCCAAAGTGACTCATCAAATTCCGTCAACAATTTATCCCGCTGTTTGAGTATCTTGAGAAACTCCGTCATCTGAATATATTTCGCCTTTTTCCGGGTAATTTGGTTATTCAGATCAAGGTAGTTATCACGCAGCCTTTGATATTTCGCTACATATTCATCATAGCGTCGTTTGTACTCCTGCTGGTCTAAAGGAGCTTGTGCATTTTCCGCAACGAATTTTTCAATTATCACTTGCAAATCTGAGCAATCATGATCAGCATCCATAGCTTTCCGGCGTGACCGGCAAAGTCAGTTCGCTGTTCATTTCCGTGTTTTTTATAATGATGAGCCGCAGCATCGACATTCCCCCTTTCGGGCATAAAGAAAGCGGCCGCCCGGAGGTGGTCGCTTGAAATTTATTCTTAATTAAGGCTTTATTGGAGACCTATTTCCTTTTGATTCAACTTCAACTTTATCAGGCTCAATGTGGAACTCTGACGAGTGTGTTTTGGAAAATACATATGAGTATTTTACATTTCCACACACCACTTGTCTAAGATTTGGAGTATCCTCTGGCGCTTCTTTATACACATAAAGTACATCCGTCACCTTATCAGCCATTCCTGGGTTAAACATGTCAATTAACATATTTAAATAATATCCGTTCATTTTTGCTCTTGTCTCATCAGTAGCGTAAAGACTTAGATCAATTTTATGTATTTTATTATTGGCTTCCTTTGGATCGTAATCAGAATCCCAAGTATGCGCAAGAATGTACCAAGTGTCGCCATTATTGCTAAACATATGCGAATCATGATTTGATTTATCAGTATTTTCTAAAATTTTTAATTCTTTGTAACCACTTGTAGTAGCGCGTTTATTTATCTCATTTAGAAGGTCATCGGGATTAAGTTGAAACCATTCTATTCGTCCATTTCCGCTAGTTTCATATCCATTTTTCACTTCAATTGTTTCAGCCCCCTTTTGTTGCTGGCTGCATGCTGCTATGGTCAAAGCCAAACTCAAAGATAATAAAAGAATAAATACCTTTTTCATCTAATATCCCCTTTCAATTTATCTTCTATTATATCACAATAAGAGGAATATTCAATAGTTAAGATAAGTCTAATAATGGACGATAAAATCAATGAAGCGTATATGAAAATTGCAGAATACCGTTCTCAAATGCCGGGACAATTTGGAATAGGAATTGATTGGGAGAGTGAAGCAAATGTCGGCCTACATAGGAGAAAATTAAGTGTATATCAAAGAACGCTTAAAAAAGCAAAGAACGATAGTGACTTAAAAGCAGCTTCGTGTTATGTCCTCTGTGATATGGTCGGTTGCCCACATAGGATTAATCAATTAATAAAAAGAATTTTAGGCAGCGTAAGCAACGAATTTATCGAACATATAGAAGAGGAAAATGAACTTAATGTGCTTAAGCAAGAAGTGCGTGAACAAATTCGTGAATACAAAAAAGACGAATACAAACAATATGAAATATATGCAGCCCTAGACTTATCAACATGTTCCTTATGCCGTGAAATGGATGGGCGGGTTTTTAATTTAGCAGATGCGAGAATTGGTGTAAACTGTCCTCCGTTTCACACGGGATGTCGTTGCGTAATTTCCCCTTGCATTCCGGGGCTCAAAAATTCAGGAGACACCCGAGCGGTTCGAGACCCCAAAACCGGTAAGAACATTTCAGTTCCAAATATGAGTTATACAGAATGGTATCGCAGATATGTAAAAGATTTATAAGTAAAAATCTGCCCTACCCTGCTCGAACAGGATAAGGCGGTCACCATCAACCAAGGGCTTACAGTACGTATAACACATTTATATTGTACTCTGTTAGTCCTCTTTTTCCAAGGAGGCACTATGGCAAAGAAAAAAATAACGGACGGATTGCGTTTAAAGCCAAATGACGTATACGAACGCGCAGAAGTTATCAACGGCAAGCGCCGGTGGTTTTCGTCAAAAGACCCGGAAGAGGTATGGAGAAAACGTAATGCCGCTTTGGGCGAAGCTGAAAATGAACAAGTTGAAAAGGATGAAGGCCCGCTGTTTAGTACCGTTGCAGATGCCTATGAAGAACGCGTACGCAACATGAAATATGGTACACAGCGAAGCTATCTCCCAGCGATCACCCGCGCACGTGGTACATTTGGAGAAAAGCACATGCGTGAAATAGAGCCGTATATGATTTCTGAATTTTTGCAGGGAATATCGTCTATGGCTAAGACAACGGTAAGCAATCAGAAATCTGTATTAAACGCAATTTTCCAGCTATGGGTTGAAAGTCCTAAATGGCGCGGCGACAAGAACCCGTCTAAGGCGGTAAGCTTGCCACGCGGGTTGAAGCGCACAAAGCGCGAGCCACCCACAGATGACCAAGTTAAGATTGTAAAGGAACATTATCTCGACCCTGATGCATTGCCTGCTGTCACGTTCTTGTGTACTGGGGAACGACGCGGTGAAGCTTGCGGCATACAGTTGAAAGATATTGATTTTGAAAATAAAACAATCAGCATCAATAATTCTGTGGAGCATATCGGGAACAGGCCGCACACTACGACAACCAAGACGCCTGCAGGGGTACGAAAAATTCCATTGCTGTCAATGTTTGAAGAAGCGTTGCAGCCCTTGAGGAATTTGCCGGAAGATGTCTATATATTAAGTGGTACAAACGAGCCGTTAACCACATCACGCTATAACCGACTGTGGGCAAACTTCTGGCATAAATATGGATATGCACATAAATTAAGTTATGAAAGCAATCGGACAAATTCAAAAGGCGAGCCAAAAAAATACGTGCACACCGAATGGCAGGCCGACGTATGCGCCCATCAGTTTCGGCACGAGTACGTTTGTATGCTCTGTCTGGCCGGAGTGCCGGAGGAAGTTGCAATCCTACTTGTCGGTCATGCAAATGTGCAGATGATTCACGAAGTTTATTTATCGCTTAAACCTAAAATGATTTCTGACGCAAAGGATGCGCTAGATGCACTTGTAAAAACGCAGTAATATATTTTTAGTCCGCATTTAGTCCACATAAAAGTGTCTAAAACAGTCTTTTTAAGTTTTATGCAGTCCACATCAAAACAAAGAAAATCCGCATGAACACTAACTCCTTAGCATCCATGCGGATTTTAAAATGGTGGAGATGACGAGAGTCGAACTCGTGTCCGAAAATCACTTACCAGGGCTTTCTACGAGTGTAGCCGATGAATTAACATTCCCTCTGCGCAGCGCCCAAAGGCAGGCTCAGCGTTTCAGTAGCCTTTTAGTCATGACCGGGGTAAAGGCGTTCCCCAGTTCACGTTCACCGCTAATCGACGCCTTTATCCGAGCCGCGGTGCTCTCGGTAAAGACGGCAGCCTAATTAGGCTGCGTAAGCAACTGTATTATTGTTGTTTAATTTTAAGTTTACGGCTTTTAAAGCGGATCCGCGCCGCTACTCGCTTACTAAGGCTTACAATCCCCGTCGAAACCTTTACATCCCCATGTATTGAACAAATAAATCCTACCGATATTATTATATGACAAACATATGAATAATATTTGAATTAACGATTCTTTTCCTTAATTGCGCGGTCAATATCGCGTTTGGCAGCTTTGGCGGCCATATCAGCACGCTTGTCGTATAGCTTTTTGCCCTTACACAAACCAACCTGTACTTTGACCATTGAACCTTTGAGGTAAACCGAAATCGGAATCAGGGAATAACCGTCCTGTTTTACCAGACCAAACAGTCGCATGATTTCACGCTTATGCATTAATAGGCGGCGAACGCGCATCGGGTCCTGGTTGAAAATATTGCCATGCTCATACGGACTGATGTGCATTCCGTTAATCAAAAGCTCGCCGTTGACAATCGAGCACCATGCATCCTTAAGGTTCACCTGTGCCTTGCGAAGCGACTTAACCTCGGTGCCACAAAGCTCGATGCCAGCCTCCATGCTCTCCTCTACAAAATAGTCATGAAAGGCTTTTTTATTTTGCGCTAACGTTTTTAAATTGTCTTTAGCCATTTAAAAAAGCCCTCCTTTGCTATTTATATTAGTATACGAGCATATCATAATGTATTAAGAATGTCAAGCACAGTGTCTGTTTTTCGCGTGCAAAGCGGCTGTGATCAGCCCTCTTAGATTTCGCTTCTTCCCTCAATCGCGCGGGAAAGTGTGACCTCGTCGGCATACTCCAGGTCCCCACCAACGGGAATCCCATAAGCAAGGCGCGTCACCTTAACCCCGAGCGGCTTCAACAAACGAGAAATATACATGGCAGTTGCTTCGCCCTCGACCGTTGGATTTGTAGCCATTATGACCTCTTTTACAATGTCATTGTTTATGCGGGCCAGCAACTCCTTGATGCAAAGTTGGTCGGGGCCGACACCGCCAAGTGGGGAAATCGCACCATGAAGCACATGGTAGGTTGCATTGAATTCATGAGTGCGTTCAAGTGCAATAACGTCGCGCGGATCCTCAACAACACAGATAATGGATTTATCCCGGGCATCATTACGGCACACGGGGCAAAACTCCTGATCGGTGAGATTACAGCATATTTTACAATAATGTATTTTTTCATGCGCATCCGTAATCGCGCTCGCAAAATCTTGAGCGCCCTCTTTTGAAAGGCCAAGCACATAGTATGCCAGCCGCTGAGCGCTTTTATGTCCGATACCCGGCAGACGCTCAAACTGCTCAATCAAGCGAGACAGCGGCGCCACGTTATATGACGGCATAATTAAAACATCCCGGGCATGTTAATGCCACCGGAAATTTTCTCCATTCGTTCGTTTTTATCTGCGGCGGCGGCACGCAGCGCCTCATTAACCGCGGCAATTACAAGGTCGGAAAGCATTTCGACATCTTCGGGGTCAACTACCTCTGGCTTAATATCGACTGATTTCAGCTCCATTTTTCCTGTTACGATTGCTTTAACGGCGTCACCGCCCGCAGTTGCTGAGTATTCTTTTATTTCAAGTTCGGATGTTACTTGATCCATATCCTCTTGAATCTTTTGAGCCTGACGTGCAAGTTGCTGTAAATTAGAGGCTCCGCCTCCACCGAATCCCTGCGGTAATCTTGCTTTCATATAAATTTCCTCCTGCTTTTTTCCTATTTTTTAATGACTTCAATGCCCTCGTTTTCAGCCAAACCGGCCAGTTCCGCGAGCGGATCGCTCGCTTTTTCCTTTTCGCTTTGGCTCTTGTATGGGCCTAAATTGTAGGTTTTTCCTGTCACCTGCTGAATTGCCCGGCGCATATTGTCGCGCTGAGCCGGTTCTCTCAGCAACCGGAACGCAATTTCGTTTGGTGCGTCAATCAGCACATAAGCCCCGCTTATATAGGCGGTTGAAGCGTTAAACGCGGATGCAATGACATGGGAGTAGCTTTTTAAGATTTGCAGAATTTCCGGCCACTCGGCAAGACGCTCTGCACCGCTTTGAAGGCTCTGCACCTCTTTTTGCGGCATTGCTTCGGCTGGATTTTTCACCGGCTTCGGCGAGGGTTTCTCTATTGCAACAGTGGCGTTTGTCCCACTGGGTGCAGCTATATTTTCAGTTGGCTCATTCGCGGATTCCCTTTCGTGCAGCGCGGCCTTTATTGGCTGCGGCTTCACTGTACCGCGTTCCAACGCTTCTAAGCGGCGAATCAGCGCATCAGTCGTAGAATCGAGTTCCGGCGAGCACAGGCGTATCATTGCCATTTCAAGTTCAATGCGCCGGTCACCGCCGCGGTACATTCTTTCCAGCGCGGACTGTAGGGTGTCAAGCCCGTGCAATATGGCGGGCAACGGAATGGAAAGTGCCTGCTTTGTTATATTTTCATATTCCGTGTCGGATACGACAATCATGTTGTGCGCATCCTTCATGGTTTTTATCAGCATTAAATTCCGAAAGTGAGAAGAAAGCTCCTCGCAAAGCCTTGCCATATCTTTTGAAGAATTGTGCAGCCTATCGATGATTTGGAGTGCCGAACCGGAATCGTGCTCCTTAATCGCATCGGTTAGTTCAAAAAGATGTTCCCTACCAACCAAACCCGCTGTTTCGTTGACAACATCCACCGTGACATTCTTACTGCGGCCAAGACATTGATCCAGTAAAGAGAGCGCATCACGCATCGCGCCATCGGCAAGGCGAGCGATTAAAAGCGCGGACTGCAGATCAAGTTCGGCATTCTCCTGCTGTGTAACATAAGTTAGCCGATTCGCAATTTCTTTTGGCGGGATACGCCGGAAATCAAATCGTTGGCAGCGCGACAAAATGGTCGCGGGCAACTTGTGCACTTCGGTTGTGGCCAGGATAAAAATAACATGAGCAGGCGGCTCTTCAAGTGTTTTCAGCAATGCGTTGAACGCACCGGTCGAGAGCATGTGTACCTCATCAATGATATATACCCTGTATTTCGCCGCGACAGGAGTAAAATTGGCCTCCTCACGCAGGGAACGAATATTGTCCACGCCGTTGTTACTGGCGGCATCTATCTCGACAATATCCATAATGGAGCCATTATCAACGGCGCAGCAGATTTCACACACGCCGCATGGGTCGCCCTCAACAGGATTCAAACAGTTGACAGCTTTTGCCAAAATTTTGGCACAAGTAGTTTTACCCGTTCCCCTTGAACCGGTAAATAGGTACGCGTGCGAGATGCGCCCGGCCATCAGCTCGTTTTGCAGCGTAACGGTGACCTGCGGCTGGCCGACAACGTCGGCAAACACCTTAGGCCTCCACTTTCTGTACAGCACCTGATACACGCGCTCACCACCTTTTAGACAAATTGAAAGCAAGACAGACCGCTTTAAAACGGTTATCATGCATTAGGATATACAGACGAACGAACCACCTGTATCGCACAGGGCAATCCGCTTAATGCTGCTCGGTTCCCCGCCTGACATAGTTCACGGCGCCCCGCCGTACAGAGCCCGTCCGCCTGCATATCCTATTGCACGCATTTCTGCCTTGCTTCATAAATACCAACTTCAATATTATAAACTATTCTGTCCAAAAAGACAAGGTTTAAATATAATAATTCACCACTATATATTATTATAAAATTTTTATTGACTAAATTTTTATAACAAATATAATACATTTAGAGAATTGCCGTACACATTGGCAAGCGATGAGAATTGTAATCATCTGTATCCAGCTCACAATATCTTCTGCGAATGCGAACTAAAAACTAAAATAACAAGGATGGTGTTTTATCATGACAATTTCTTCCTCCGCCTTTGCTGCATTCATTATTGCAGCAGCCGCTGAACTAGTATTCCCCATCGTACTTTTACTGGTACTTTGCCTAAAAAAGAAAATTTCAGCAAAGCCAATGTTCCTAGGAGCAGCGGCATTCTTCGTTTCACAGATATGTCTGAGAATCCCGCTGCTCCAGGCCGTCGGCGCACAGAGTTGGTTTAAGGCCTTTACGCTGCATGTTATTCCCTATTTTATCATGCTTTCCATCACTGCGGGGCTGTTTGAGGAAAGTGCGCGGTACCTGTGTGCGGGATGCTTTTTAAAGAAACAACGCGGTTTTAACGATGCGATTGCGTTCGGACTGGGCCACGGCTTGTGTGAGGTAATTTTGTTGACCGGAATGGCACAGATTAACAATATCATTTATACCGTTATGATTAATAACGGCAGTTTCAGCACGGTTACGGCCAAATTGCCCGCGGCGACAAGCCAGCTGATTTTATCCACGATGCTTGCTGTGAAGCCATCCATGGTCTATGTTGGAATTCTGGAACGCGTATTCGCTGTAACCTTCCATGTTTTTGCGAGTGTATTGATTTTCAAGGGTGTAAACGAGCATAAAATTCGCTGCTATTTCCTTGCAATTGCGGCACATGCCGTACTTGACTTTGGCTCGATAACACTGATAAAATACATAAATCCGTGGGCCGGCGAAGGCTTTGCTTTTGCGGTCTGGCTTGTAGCACTGTTCTTGATTATTAAAATGAAGCCAACTTTTCCTATGTTGAATAACGCACAGGTTGATACGGAAGCAATTAAGTTTTAACCTTAGATTAATTATTATTTTATGCATAAAAAGCTCCTGCTTGGCAATCAAGCAGGAGCTTTTAGCGTATATATTGTAAGTAGTGTTCGTAATACAAAAAAGGCCGGAGCATCGCTCCAGCCTCATGTTGTTTAATTTTTAAAATTAAAGAATGACCTCACCGTCAACGGTGCCCGGCAGTCCGGCTGCATTAGCCTCATCGGTGTCAAGATGAACCGCAAGACCCGCTGTTTTGCTGACTCTGGCGACTACGTCACCAAAGATTAACGCACGATCATTATAGTCTAGTTTAATCTGGATATTCTGGCCGTCTTTTACGCCGAACTCAACTGCCTGTTCCGGTGTAAAGTGTGCATGGCGCTTTGCAACAACAACGCCGTGGTCAATTGTTATTTCGCCCTTAGGCCCGATTACCTTGCAGCCCGGAGTTCCCTTAAGTTCACCGGACATGCGGGTAGGAGCGTCAATTCCGATTGAGCGTGCCTCGGACTTTGAAAGTTCGACCTGTGTTTCTGGACGAACAGGGCCGAGAATAGACATCTTAATGGAGCTTTTAGGCCCGACAACTTCAACTTTTTCAGTGCAGGCAAACTGGCCCACCTGTGATAATGCTTTTTTAGGGGTCAGCTGAACACCCTTACCAAACAAAGTTTCCAAGTCCTCTTGCGTAAGGTGGATGTGACGTGCTGACGTTTCTACCATAATTTTCAATATGAACATCTCCTGTAATTTGAATAATATTTATTTTAGTGACATTCTTATTGTAACTCAAAAAAGCCAAAATTACAACACAAAAAGCCCATATTGTTCTTTTGCATTGCTGTTATCCATGCTATAATAAATTATTACTAAAAAAGAAGGGTGGCAGAGAAATTGTTTGATACCTGGGAAGAACTTCAATCCGCATGCCATGACTGCCGCAAGTGCGACCTGTGCACGGAGCGCACCAACGTGGTGTTCGGCGTGGGCAACAAAGATGCCAAAGTGCTTTTTATCGGTGAAGGGCCGGGCGAAAATGAGGATTTACAGGGCGAACCTTTTGTGGGCAGAAGCGGCCAGCTTCTCGACAAAATGCTGGCCGCTGTTGACCTTGACCGCCACACCAATATATATATCGCCAATATTGTCAAATGCAGACCACCGCAAAACCGTGACCCACTGCCTGCGGAGCAGGATATGTGCATTGAATGGCTTCGCAGTCAGGTTGCATTCATTCGCCCGAAAATCATTGTCTGCCTCGGTCGAATCGCCGCGATGAAACTGATTAAACCGGACATGAAAATCACGAAGGAGCATGGCATTTTCTTTGAAAAAAACGGTGTTTTAATGATGGCAACACTCCACCCCGCCGCACTGCTGCGCAACCCTAACAACAAACCTGCAGCATTTGATGATTTTATCAAGCTGCGTGACAAAATGAATGAACTCAGCATATAAACCTTGCCATTCGCTTATAAAATCAATAATAATTATAACTAAATTGCAATAAAAAATACTCCTCTGCTTTTCGGGTTGATAATCATTTTCACCCAAAAAACAGAGGAGTTTTATAAATTGATTTTTTCACTTTAATCTCAATAATATTTTTATCGTATTGTTAGTTTGCAATAATCTTATACCGTATGTTCAGACTTAGCTAGCCGTCTTCATATGAAGCCTAAGCCTGTCACTAATCATTGCAATAAATTCGCTGTTGGTTGGCTTGCCGCGCGTGTTGTGAATGGTATAACCGAAATAAGAATTCAGAATATCGACATCACCGCGATCCCACGCAACTTCTATTGCGTGGCGGATGGCACGCTCCACACGCGAAGCCGTTGTTTCATAGCGCTTTGCTACATTGGGGTAAAGCTGTTTTGTAACCGCGTTAATAATATCAGGGGTTTCTATTGCCATTATAATAGAATCACGTAAATAATGATAGCCCTTGATGTGAGCGGGAACTCCGATTTGGTGAAGTATTTCAGTTACCTGAATTTCAAGGGACGGTTCTTCTGCTGCTGGGGCCTGGGGTCGAGCGGTAATTTTGGGAATTAATCCCGACATCGAGCAAAGCTGAATGATACGGTCGCACAAATCTGCAGCGTTAAATGGACAAATTGCAAAATAGGACGCACCGGACATCATAACTTCCCGCTCTAAAGTTGGACTGGTAAAATTGGAAACAATTATAAACATTGGAGCGATACCCGAAACTCTTGTTTGGGTCGCTTTCATTACACCAATACCATCCAACCTCGGCATAAACAAATCCGCTAACACTACATCCGGATGAATCGATTCGATTTTCTCAAGTAATTTTGTGCCATCCTTTTGGCTGTAGGCTATTTCCATGCCAGATTCTTCGAAAACTCGACCATAATCACGGCTAAACTCAGCACTGTCGTTTGCAATGAGCAGTTTGATACGCTTTTCCATTTTAAGTCCCCCTAATAGATTTAATTTATCGTTATATTACCATATATTGGAAAAAATGGCAATAGTTTGTAAAAATAATTTTTGCTTTTAAGGGGAAATATAAATGTGTACCATATGATTAGGATGCTTTTGAGAGTATTGCTGAGTTTACACTTTGGGATACGGCAAGCATATTTTCAGCAAAAATGCCATATCCGCGAGTTGGGTCATTGACGAACACATGGGTAACAGCGCCGACGATTTTATTGTTTTGGATAATTGGACTGCCACTCATTCCTTGAACAATTCCCCCTGTCACATTGATAAGATTTTCATCTGTAATATGCAGTACCATATTTTTACTTTGTACACTGTCACGGTAATCAATATTTTCAATTTCAACATTATAATATCGTGGCTTGCCACCATCAATCGTTGTTAAAATTTTTGCAGCTCCGGTTTTCACCTCCTGCTTCATAGCCACCTCCAAAGCGTTGCCTTTGGGGGTAAAGTTAAGGGTACCATAAACACCCGCAGGTACATTTGCATCAAGAGTACCCATTGCGGTGTCGGTTGTAAAGTAACCACGCAGTTCGCCTGGGGTACCCTTTTGGCCCTTGTCGATTCCGCTGATTGTTACTGGAACGATATCTCCATTTAGAAGAGGCATCAATTCATTGGTATCGGCATCGCATACACCATGACCCAAGCCGCCGAAGGATTTTGTTACGGGATTATAAAAAGTGAGAGTACCTATGCCGGCTGTGCTGTCCCTGACCCACAACCCGGCCTTGAACATGGAGTCAGCTTCGGATTTTACAGGCTGTAAGCATACCGAAAATTTAACATTGTTCCTACACACCGAAAACGTTAATTCTTTGCCTTCGCTTTTGGTCACTGTATCAATAATTTCCGCATTGGTATTTACTTCTTTTTCATCTATTGCAGTAATTATATCACCAACCTTTAATCCGGCTATAGCTGCTGGGTTCACTGTTCCCGATGTGGTTTTAATATCCGCTACGCCTACAATAACAACTCCATTTGTAAGCATTTTAATTCCAAAAGGTGTACCGCATGGCACAAGCAATGTTTCTCTGACAACATCCACATTAACTGTTTTAATCGGAATAATATGATAGAGCATCAATTGTGCCTTGTAGCTTTTATTTGGTGTTGAGCAAACTTCAGTGGAAATATCGGTGCCGTTTTCAGCAACCGCTGTGATTGCATCAGAACCCCATTGAAGTTTGGTACCGGCAGTGATTTTATAAGAATCCGGTGTGAAGTAATTCGCCATACCAATGCTGACAATATATAAAAGAGTTAGCATGGCAGCAAATGCGGTTAATGTTTTTAAGAATTTTTTCAAATTTCCACCTCCTTTGTGCCGCACTATTAATCTGCCACAGGACGGTGAAAATATTATGACAATAATCTTTTTTATAGGAACAAATTGGTAATATTGCTCCCACTTTCACGTTTTTAGGAGGGAAATGACGAAATTTTCACAATTTGGCATACAATTACAAAAAAATATACCGCAGTGCAAAACGCACCGCGGTATTTCAATTACGTAAATTATATTTTTTTATACGATTTTTAAGACAAATGAGTTGAATTTTTACAGCATGGTCACTGTAAAGCTATTTACAGCGTTCTGTTGGGGCTGTAAAAGCTTCATACCACGTTTGCCAAGGAAGTTGTCATCTTCATCTTCAGCAGTGTCACAGCCCGTCCACGGCTCAAGTGCAACGAACGGAGCGTTGTTTGCTGCCGACCAGATGCCTAGATAAGGAAAGTCTGCAAAATCCATTTCCACTCCCTGACCGCTTTTACGGCTGTAAAGCTTGATTTTTTTTGATTTGAGCGAATCAAACACCAATGCATCCTGATTAAACAGGCTGTGCTGAAGTAAAATAGTTTTTTCATTTTTTAAAATCGAGATGCGTTTCTGAAAAGAGATTATTCTCTTTTCCAAGTCAAATTGTGGGCAGTCGGCAGTTTCATTTTGTTCAAATTCAACCGCCCAGTCCTCAAAGCATTCATCATTTGAAAGCGGGCAGTTAAATGCCGGATGCCCGCCAATCACAAATGGCATTGGTTCTTTTCCCAAATTGGTAACGTTGAACTCTGTGATTAGAGCAGACTCGTGAAAACGATAAGTGACCATCAAAACGAACTCAAAGGGATACTGATTTTGGGTTTGCTCGCTTGCCTGAAGTGAAAACACGGCGGACGACGGGGTGGAAGACAGTTTGGCAAACTCCATGCGACGTGCAAAACCATGGCGCTTCATATTGTATTCCCTGCCGTTTATCATTGTTCTTTCGTTTCGAAGCTCGCCAACAATTGGAAACAGAATTGGGGCTCGTCCATTCCAATACATAGGGTCGCCCTGCCACAGGTATTCCATTCCGGATGCATTCTGTAAAGAAATCAGCTGTGCGCCCATTGTATCAATTTGCGCAGAGCCGGTTTTATCGCCAATCTTTATAATCATTTAAAAAACCTCCTTGATAGCTTTTATATCAAATTAAAACAAAGGGAACGCGGTAAAGCGTTCCCTTTGCTTTATTGTAATTCGCGTTTTGCTTTGATTTTTTTGTAAATAACGATTCCAATGTAGAGCAGCAAAAACCCTCCCAACACCGCAACAAGAGTTGCTGTTTGGCCGGGCCCCCCCATCTTTACCTCTGCCCAAAGAGTATCAAGCAATAAGTTCGTGTCCTCGGGAAGATTGACAAAGGTTTCTGATTTCTTCAGAATGCTTTCATCGGGATAAAAAATCGGGTTGTTTACCGTCTCTTCCGGTAAAAGCTTCTTCGCGGCTGTTTCCGGTGTAGAATAGCCAATGTAATCCACATTTGCAGCAGCAATTTCGGGGTCACAAAGGAAATTAATATACGCTTCCGCTTCCTTCTTATGCTGTGATCCGGTAGGAACACAAATCGCGTCTACAAAGGAATTGGTACCCTCCTTGGTGGGGATGGCAAAGCCTATCGTTGGATTGTCTGCAACAAGGGTTGCGGCATCACCCGCGTAGTAAGGCGCAAGCCATGCATCACCACTGGACATTTTATCGAATATCTGATCCATAACATAAGCCTGAACAAGAGGCTTTTGCTCTTTCAACAGATTGGCGGAATTTTCCCACTCCTTGGCATCCGTGTTGTTGTAGGAATAGCGGAGAATTTTTTGAGCAATGCCGAAAGAATCGCGCGGATTATCAAACATCAGGATTTTACCCGAATATTTTTTATTCCACAGAATTTTCCAACTGTCCACCGGCTCTTTAACATAATCTTTATTGTAAAAAATACCGACAACACCCCATGTGTAAGGCACGGAGTAAGCATTGGCTTTATCGTACTGCGGATTGCGGAATTGCTTGTCAATATACTTAAAATTAGGGATATTGTTAAAATCAAGTTTTTCGACCATACCTTCTCCGATAAGCTTGGAAATCATATAATCAGACGGAATTATAATGTCATAATTCGCTCCGCCGTTTGCAAGCTTGGAGTAAAGGGACTCATTGCTGTCGAAGGTTGTGTAGTTTACATCGATGCCAGTTCTTTTCGTAAATTCCTTATTAACGTCAATGGTATCATCGACACCGTTTGAAATATATTCACCCCAGTTATAAACATTGATGGTAACACCCGTTTTAGCTGCTGCAGGATTCTCATCTGTTTTCGCAGCCAGAGCGGAGGGACAGATGCTCACAATCATCATTATAGCAGCTATTAAAGCTGCAGGCAATTTTTTCAATGGCTTATGCCCCCTCTATCCTGTTTTCTTTCGTCTTTTTATCCTTGGACTGCCGGAAGTTGACAATCAAGAGCAATACCATAATCGTACCGAAAAGCAGAGTAGAAAGTGCATTGATTTCCGGGCTGATTCTCTTTCTTGTCATGGAGTAGATAAAAATTGGAAGCGTTTGTGTTGTACCGCTTGTAAAATAGCTGATGACAAAATCATCAATAGAAAGGGTAAACGCCATAATCATACCAGTGACAACGCCCGGCATGATTTCGGGCAGAACGACCTTAAAAAATGCAAGCATCGGATTACACCCAAGGTCCTGCGCTGCCTCGTAAAGATGGGGGTCCATCTGCCCAAGCTTGGGCATGACCGACAAAATAACATAGGGCACACAAAACGTGATATGTGCCAAAATCAGTGAAAACATACCAAGTGACACGTTGCCCAAGCCCTTTGCGACAAACACGAACAAAAGCATCAGTGAAACACCGGTGACGATTTCGGGATTGACCATGGGCAGGTTTGTCACATTCATAACCACACGTTTCATCCACTTGTTCATACCATTGATACCGATTGCGGCGGCAGTGCCAAGCACAGTCGAAACAATAGCGGCAATCAGCGCGATGATGAGCGTGTTGCGTAGCGCGTTAAGAATCATTCCGTCCTGAAAAAGCTTTGAGTACCATTTGAGTGAAAAGCCGGACCAAACCGAGCGGCTCATTGTTGTAGAATCGTTAAATGAAAAAATAATGAGCACAAAAATAGGCGCATAGAGGAACAAAAACAAAAAGAAGGTATAAATTTTAGCAATTGTTTTCAAATCATAATTCCTCCCTCGCTGTTTTTTCCGTCATTAAACTGGTTCATGATACCCATACAGATAAGAATCAGCACCATGAGCACAAGCGAGATTGCCGAACCAAGATTCGGGTTATAGGCGCTGCCTAGAAACTGCATGTCGATTAAGTCGCCGATCAGCAGGTTCGCGCCGCCGCCCAGCATTTTCGAAATAATAAAGGTGCTTACAGCAGGCACAAACACCATCGTGATACCGGAAATAACACCGGGCATACTCAAAGGTAGAATGACCTTAGCAAACACTTTTGACTTGTTCGCACCCAAATCCTGTGCCGCCTCGATTACACTGCCGTCAATTTTAGTCAAAACAGAGTAAAGGGGAAGTATCATGTATGGTATATAGTTGTAAACCATGCCGAGCACGACCGCACCCTGCGTATTAATCATGTGCAGCCTTCCCATTCCAAAAGACGCAAGAATATTGTTGATGATACCATTGTCCTCCAACAGTGTCATCCATGCGTAGGTTCTGAGCAAAAAGTTCATCCACATCGGCAGCATTACGAGCATAATCATAATGCTCTGACGGCGCACACTGATGTGAGAAATAATATAGGCAAGCGGATAACCCAAAATCAGCGAAATAACGGTGGCGAGAGCTCCAAGCCAGATGGAGCGCAAAAAGACATTCGAGTATTGGCCTACTCCGGCAATGTTCTTTAAAGTAAAGGCACCGCTTTTATCGGTGAATGCAAAAATAACGACCAAAACCATTGGAACAATAATAAAGATTGACATCCAGACGGCATATGGTGCCGCTGCAGATTTAGCTTTCATTCTTAATTCTCGGCCTCCCCGCTGTCAGGCTGAGGCTGACTGTCCTCGTCCATCTCATCACTGAAAGTGCTGTAATCGCCAAACATGCCGGAATACTCTGATTTGTGCATAATGTGGATATCATCCGGCTGAATGACAAGACCGATTCTTTTGCCGACCTCCTGAAAATCGGTTGACTGTATCATCCATTTAAAGCCCTTGACGTCAACGATAATCTCATAGTGTACGCCCTTGAAGTTTACACTTGTAACCATACCGGAAATGTGGCTTGCGTCAGGTTCCACACAGTCGATATCCTCCGGGCGAATGACGACGTCAACCGGCTCATTCGGCGAAAATCCCTTATCGACACATCTGAATTGATGGCCTGCGAATTCTGCCAAATAATCCTCGTGCATAATGCCGTCAAGAATATTACTCTCGCCGATAAAGTCGGCGACGAACGCATTTTTAGGTTCATTGTAAATATCCTGCGGCGAACCGATTTGCTGAATTGCGCCCTTATCCATAACGACCACCGTGTCGGACATGGATAGCGCTTCCTCTTGGTCATGGGTAACAAAAACAAACGTAATACCGGTTTGCTGCTGTATTTTTTTAAGCTCAACCTGCATGTCCTTACGCAGTTTTAAATCGAGCGCGCCCAAGGGCTCGTCGAGAAGTAAAACCTTTGGTCCGTTTGCGAGCGCCCTTGCAATCGCAACGCGCTGCTGCTGGCCACCAGAAAGCAGATTGACATTTCTGTGGGCAAAGCCGTTCAGGTTGACCATGTTGAGCATTTCGTTTACAGTGGTTTTAATCTTGCTTTCACTTTTACCATGAACCCTCATTCCGAAAGCCACATTGTCATACACGTTAAGGTGCGGAAACAGTGCGTACTTTTGAAAGATGGTATTGACCTCCCTTTTATGCGGTGGAAGGTCGTTGATTTTTTTGCCGTTGAAAAAAACATCGCCTGTGTCCGGGTTGACAAAGCCGCCAATAATCCTCAAGGTTGTGGTCTTTCCACAGCCGGAGGGTCCGAGGAGGGTGACAAACTCGCCATCCCTTATACTGAGGTTAAAATCCTTCAGCACAACTTCTCCGTCAAACGATACTGCGATGTTTTGCAATGAAATGATTGATGTATTTCCCAATCTGTGCATCCCCTTTGCGGTAAAATTAGTTACGTTAAGCCAAACGGTTAAACGCAATCCCAGCTGCGCCGTTGCCACTGCCCTCCGCAAAGGATTTTTCGCAGTCATCGCTGACTGCGGCAGTGAAGCGCCTCCGAATATGTAGTTAGATGCAAACGCAACATATCAAATATAGTTGTATAAACATCATTTGTCAAGATTTTTTTAAATTTTTCAACAATTTTCTATTGATTTTTGAATTTATACTTTAATTTTATATATTTTGCTCTGGTTTTCTTTGAAATGCTCTGTTTTTCACGGAGTAAATACACAAAAAAATTCCCCACGCTTACCGTGAGGAATTCACATCACAATTTAATTTTTACCTTTTTTGCACTGTTTTACTTTTTTTAGCAACATAAGCATACCGGTTAAAAACGTGGAAGTAAGTACAATAAAGAATGCAAAGTCGTTGCTTGAAACCGAATTTTCTTGCGGCTTACCAATGACAGCCGCGTTTGCGGTCGGAATAATATCATCGTGAACGATGGTTCTAACTTCATTTGCTTGAGCGGACTGTGAAGCAGTGCTTACATTCTTCGCTTTAGATACACTATCCGCCGATGCTTTTACAGCCGATTCCGCGTACAGTTTGTCTAGATTCACCTTGTCCATAATTCCGGTTTGAGGAATGCCGGCCGCTTTCTGGTAAGCCAATACGCTTTGTTTGGTAGCATCGCCGTAAAACGAAGTGGTTTTGCCAGTCATATAACCTAACGCAATCAATCTTGCCTGCATGGTCGACACGAGAGAAGAGTGCATACCGGGGGTCACGGTTTCGGGATTTGCGTTTTTCGGTGCACTTGCAGTAAAAATACTTGCCTGCGTTTTAGAATCAGCAGCGCCGGTAACCTTTAGCCCCGCAGCATTCTGATACGCACTAACGGCATCTGATACACAGTAGTCATAATATGTATTAACACTCTCATAATAATATCCTAGGTCTTTGAGCCTCTGCTGAAGCTTTTTGACATCATCACTTTTTGAATCAACCTTTAAGTCGGTATAACACACAGTACTTGTTTTGACAACTGCCGCCTGTTTGCGAACCGCCGCAGTCATTGTGACAGCCGGAGCGGTGGATGCAACGGCCGTTTGGGGTTCCACGTCGGAAGTGGAGGTTATGGTGCCGGACGAGCCAAAGGTATAGGTTATACCATCTATTGTTTTTGTTGTGTTTACAACATATTGCCCATTTTCATAGTAATATTTGTTGCCGTTAAAGGTAGCAAAACCGGTTGTCGGATAAGAGATTTGCGGAAGTTTAAGCCACATTGTCCATTTTGGAGTACTGCGGCCAAAAACCTTTTCATACTTCATGTCCGTTCCGGTGGCGCGGTTGTCCACCGCCATATTGTTGCCGACATAAACGCCCACATGACCGGGCTGATATAAAATCAAGCCATGGATTCTCGGCAGGGAGGATGAATCGGAATAATTGATTGTACCTTTTGAACTCGCCGAACTAAGCATTCCACTGGAGCTGCCAGCGACAGAAACAAGGTTGGGGCTGGGGTCAGTAGTTTCACCCGTCCACCAGAGGTAGGACTTGATAAGACCGGAGCAGTCGCTGGAACGGGTTCCGTTTACGAACTGGCCATAACAGGCCGAACGGTATTTCCAGCCTTCATTGTAGGCATTCAGCACATGTTCTGAAAGGCCAACACCTGTTTTTGCACTTGCTGCACTTGCTGCCGGCGCCATACCAATGGCAGCAGCCCCAAAAGCAATCGCTGCGGCGATGAATGCTGAAATAAAAAGAAACTTTTTCTTCATCCTGCACCTCCTGTTTGAAGTCCTGTTAATATTATATTTTTTATTAATTACAAATGTTACAAATTAGTTACATATTAACACAAATTTGTAATCATTGCAAGTCCACAAAGACGTTATTATAAAAAAGTTCACAATTCAGCCTGTTATTTTTATTGTTATTTTGTTAAATAAATATCATTTTGTTTAAATAAAACAAAAAAAGCGGCGGACTAAAAAATCCGCCGCGGTATATCAAATTATAAAAAACAAAATCTTTGTTTTAGAGAAGAGCCTTTACGATTTGGTCGGTTTTCATGCCGCGCGAACCCTTAATCAGCACAGCGTCACCGCCCGTTAAAAGAGACTTAAGTTTAGCAATCGCCTCATTATTGTCCGCACATACATAGTAGGCAATGTTTGGGTTAACAGACTGCGCACCCTTAGCAATTTCCTTTGCCCGTTCGCCCACCGTTATAATAACATCGACTCCAGTCTCCGCCGCATACGCGCCCACATCAAAATGGGCCTTTTGCGAAAAATCGCCCAATTCAAGCATGTCGGCGAGCACGGCAACACATTTGCCCGTATGGAAACTGCAAAGCACATCCACGCTGCTTTTAATTGCGTCCGGACTTGCATTATAGGAATCATCAATAACGGTCACTTCGTTAACGCGGTGAATTTGCTGACGCATTGCAAGCGGCTGATAGTCCGCAAGCCGAACAATCGCTTTTCTGAGCGGCACGCCGAGTGTCTGGGCCACAGCCAGGCCTGCCAGCGCGTTAGTCACATTGTGCATGCCCAAAACCGGCAACTCTACTTCTGTGCGTTCTCCCGGCGCAATCAGCGTAAACTGCATGCCGGATTTCGTAGTCCGAATGTTTTCAGCCCGGTAGTCACACCACAGCTGCGTGCCAAAATAGATGATTTTAGTTTTGAGTTGACCCCGCAAACCCGCAAGCATCGGGTCGTCGCCGTTCAAAAACAGTATTGATCCCTTGTGGAAACGATCTATGATATGCATCTTCTCGTTCAAGATATTCAGCTGTGTTTTGAGCTGCTCAATGTGAGAAATTCCTATGTTAGTCACAACAGCATAGTCCGGCGCAGCAATTTGCACAAGGCGGCTCATCTCGCCGAAATTACTCATTCCCATTTCGATTATGGCGGCCTGGTGCTCCTCTGTAAGATTGAACATGGTCAATGGAAGGCCGATTTGGCTGTTGAAATTACCCTCAGTTTTCATGACATTCAATTCAGCAGAAAGCACAAGTGCAATCATCTCTTTGGTTGTAGTTTTTCCGACGCTGCCGGTTATTCCCACAAACGGGATATGAAACTTTTTGCGATACGCCGCGGCAATCTTCTGCAATGCTTCTCCTGTGCTCAAGACACTAATCCACGCATGGGTATCGTTCATTTGGTCATGCTCCTGCGTGAGCGTAGCCGCCGCCCCTGCTGCAAAGGTCGCGTTAATAAAGGCGTGTGCATCCGTCCTCTCCCCCTTAATGGGAACAAAAAGCGTGCCGAAATCGATTTTTCGGCTATCCGTGCTGACCGCTGTGATAACCGTATCCGGGCTGCCGCAGAGCAATTTTCCTCCGCACGCGGCGGCTATTTCACCAACCGTCATTTTCATATATTTCACCTTATATCTTCTTATTTATTATATCGGCAATGACTTCACGCTCATCAAGATGGTATTTCACGCCTTTAATCTCCTGATAATCTTCGTGGCCCTTGCCCGCCAGGACGACAATATCGCCATCCTCGGCGTTCTCCATACAGTATTTGATTGCTTCCTTACGGTCGGGAATTACAATATATTTTCCTTTAGTCTTGCTGATACCAACCTTAATATCCTCAATAATATCCATAACATCCTCAAAACGTGAATTATCGGCTGTAATGACCGACAAGTCGGCCAGCTTACCGCTGACCTCTCCCATCTCGTAGCGACGGGAACGCGCGCGGTTGCCGCCGGCACCAAACATGCAGATAAGACGGTTTGGGTTATATTCGCGCAAAGTTTCTAAAATATTTTCCATACTTAATGCATTATGAGCATAATCAATCAATAAAGTATAATTGCCGGGCACGCTCACAGGCTCCACCCTGCCCTTGACCTTTACAGAGTTCAAGCCGTCCACACAGTTCTGCCGGGTTACGTTAAAGTGCCTGCAAACAGCGATAGCTGCAAGCGCGTTATAAACGCTAAACTTGCCAGGAATATCGACGTCAACGCCAAAATCAAGCAAACCGCTCATATCGAAATGGACGCCGAGGTAGCCGGGGCGCGAAATCAACTGCTCATTTTGAGCGCACAGGTCGGCATTCGCATCAAAGCCATATGTTTCCATGCCGCACGTATGGTTTGCAGTAATCCCCTGCCAGTTTTCGTCATCAATATTGATTATGCCGGTTTTACACTGTCTGAAAAGCATATTCTTGCACTGCATATATTCCTCAAGGCTCTTGTGTTCACTGCCGCCAATATGGTCGGGCGAAAAATTGGTGAATAAACCGATATCGAAAGTAAAGCCCGATACGCGGTGATCCTTCAGCCCAATTGAGGAAGCCTCAATAACCGCCGCCCCACAGCCGCTGTCGGCCATTGCGCGCAGGTAGCGCTGTACATCGTAGGATTCCGGCGTGGTGTTGTTCGTCTGAATCACTTGTTCGCCAATAATTGTGCCGATGGTTCCGATTAAGCCGGTTTTAATTCCTGCGGCCTCGAGAATGGAACGAATCATATAGGATGTTGTTGTTTTTCCCTTCGTACCTGTAATGCCGATTACTCGAATCTGTTCAGCTGGATGATTAAAATACGCCGCGGAAAGCACCGCCATGGCATAACGGGTATCCTCAACCATGACAACAGCCGCATTTTGAACGCTCACCTCATGCTGTGCGATAATTGCGGCCGCACCCGCATCCGCCGCCTGCTGCGCAAAGGTATGGCTGTCGACAGACGAACCGCAAAGGCAGACAAAGGCGCAGCCTTTTATCACCTTGCGGGAATCATAAATTATATCCGTTATTTCAACATCCGTATTGCCGGAGCAAGTATATTTTAGGCCTTCAAGCAAATTCTTTAACTGCATAATTTAGCCTCCATATTCATAAATTTGGAATATATTTGATGATACAATAAAGCAAAGTCAAAGTCAATTATATTGAATCAAAGATTACTTTAATTGTTCTGATAGGACACTTTCCGCTTTTTGTGTGAAATTTGTACTCTGTTATAGTTTTGTATGAATACAATGCCGCCAGATAATGATACCATTATAGAAAATAGCGTAAGTCATGGCGCTTAATATGAAAGGGAGCAATTGATAATGGGAACTGTTAATGAAAAATTGGAAGCCTTTGGTCTTAAAAAAGTATTAGACTGCTTAGAGAGCAACCCTAAAGAAAACGCGCCTAAAGTTTTGAACTGGGTGCGCAAGTTCGACAAGGAAGACTATTATCTCAACGCTTACAATATGATTGAAGATGCACTGGGAGACCCTAACAATAACTGGTACAAACTAATCATGAGCCTTTACGACGACATTGATGCCGATGTAAGAAAAAAGATGTTTGAGAATTTTTTAATTAATTCCTCAATTGTTGGCTGCCAGCGCAAAAATAAAAATGAGGAAAAATACGACTGCAATATCCCGTGGGCGATCTTAATGGATCCAACTTCGGCGTGCAACCTGCACTGCACCGGCTGCTGGGCCGCGGAATACGGCAACAAACTGAACATGAGCTTTGAAACACTTGACAGCATTATAGAGCAAGGCAAAAAGCTTGGTACATACATGTACATCTACTCCGGCGGCGAACCGCTTGTTCGTAAGGACGACATCATAAAGCTTTGTGAAAAGCACAATGACTGCGAATTTCTTGCATTTACTAACGCGACACTTATCGATGAAAAATTTGCCGATGAAATGCTGAGAGTTAAAAATTTCATTCCCGCCATCAGCGTGGAAGGCTTTGAAGAAGCAACCGATTTCCGCCGCGGCAAAGGCACTTATCAGGCCGTTATCAAAGCAATGGAGATTCTCAAGAACAAGAAGCTGCCGTTCGGTATTTCCTGCTGCTACACCAGTAAAAATACAGATATCATTGGAAGCGAAGAATACTTTGACGATATGATTGCCAAAGGCGCTAAATTCGCGTGGTTCTTCACTTATATGCCAGTCGGCGTCGACGCAGTACCGGAACTGATGGCTTCCGCGGAACAGCGCAAATACATGTATGGCCAAATCCGTAAGTTCAGAGAAACGAAGCCACTGTTTACCATGGACTTCTGGAACGACGGTGAGTATGTGAAGGGCTGCATAGCCGGCGGACGCTGCTACCTACATATTAACGCGAACGGTGATATTGAACCGTGTGCATTCATCCATTATGCGGATTCCAATATTAAAGATAAGACACTGCTGGAGGCTTATCAATCCCCTCTGTTTATGCAATACCGCAAAAACCAGCCATTTAATGAGAACCACTTGCAGCCATGCCCGCTGCTTGATAACCCGGGAAGACTGACAAACATGGTCAATGAGTCCGGGGCCGAGTCAACTGATCTGATACATCCAGAAAGTGTTGAGGACTTGAGTCAAAAGTGCGTAACCGCAGCTGAAAACTGGGCGCCCGTCGCAGAAGAACTGTGGAACGCCTCGCACCCCGAAAGTTAATAAATCAATAAAATCAAAAGGCTCTTACTTTGGAAAATCCATTGTAAGAGCCTTTTTTTACAAATAAAAAGTACTTTATGCTTCGCAGATAAGAGCGTACAGTTTGTTTATTTCATTTTCATTGGTATAATCACATTTCGCTAAAGCTGCGGAAAATTCAGCGCGCCTCTCTTCATTCAGAAGTAAATCTTCCAATCCAACGGCAATGCCATCACTATCCATCGGAACAATCAAGCCGTTTTTACCGGAATCAATCTGGTCAGCCGCAGTCGAAAAATCGGTCAGCAAAATTGGGCGGCACATTACCATGGCTTCGTCAACGGCAATGGATTTGCCCTCGAATCGGGATGGCTGAAGGTAAATATCACAAGCCTTTAGATACGGGTACGGATTGGAACGCTCGCCCATAAATTTGATACAATCACCAATATGCAGTTCTTCAATCATCGCCTGGAGGTTTTCCCGCTCCGGGCCAATTCCAATAATATACCACTTAAATTTAAGCCCTTTTTGCTTTAATGCTGCTATTGCGGGGAGGGCAATATCCAAACCCTTTTGATGTGACAGACGCGCAATGGACAAAATACGCAAACCGATAAAATCATCCTCAAAGTCAGCCGGCTCATTTGCCATACCGCGCATAAACGTGGAGGAAACGATATTATAAACAACATGAAATTTACCTGGAAATTCAGGAAAGGATTTGTCGAGCGCAGTTTTGCAGGATTCGGAAACGGTGCACAGTGCATTTAGCTGTTTGATAAAATCAGTATCAAAATCCTTATTCAATCCCATGGCAATATAGTCGCCGTGGATAAAACCAATTTTATTTTTACATTTCACCTTGGTGACCGCGTAATAAATGGGCTGCCCCTCCATAAAGGCAATTACTGCATCATATTCTTTCTTTGAGGGTTTAATGAAGCGTTTTTCCACATTCCACATGCGAACCAAACGTTCGCCCATGGTACCCTTTAGGCCGGCAAAGCTAACCAAGAGGCGGCAAAACGCAATTTTCCAATATCCCTTTCTAATCAGAGCAAAAAATGCCTGACGAATATTAAGTTTATATTCCTTTGGAAAAAGCGGCGGTAAAAGGTTGACCTTGGGTGAGACACGATCTAGGAACATGCCGTCGTTTGCAAAAAGCTGCAGGTCAACATCGTAAGCCTGATAATCAAAAAGTGACAGCACTGTGACAAGGCTTTTTTCAATGCCGCCACTGTGCAGGCTGTAATTAATAAAAAGCACGCGTTTTTTTGGCATTATTTTTTCCTCACGTCTTTAAAAAGAATATTCGAGTAAATCTGATAGAACAAATATACAATTGGGGTGTTTTTTGTACGGATAACGCGCAGGATAATTCTGTCCGCTTTACTGCCGTTTTTCAGATAGTCAGATTGTGCCGCTTGTTTAAGGAGGGGATTTCTCAAAATTCCGCGTACCTCTTTATAACGCACCCCAGAACTAACTTTGTTTAACGGGCTGAAACAATTGACAAAAGAGGAATGTGCCGCATTGCGCAAAAGCCATGCTAAGTGGCGTTCCCTATATTTATCATATATTTTATTATTTTGCAAGAATTCGCGTACAATATTAAAGCAGGCCGTCATCATCTCCATTTTACGGGGACGGTACTTCGTGCTTAGGGACTGCGGATTATAGCGATAGTGGTAATATGCACCGCCCACAGCCAAAACATGATTGGTGAGACAGTGCGCCATAATGGATACCGGCAAATCCTCGAGCATAATTTTCTGCTCATTATAGTAGGCAAGCTTATTTTTCACAAACCAGTCGCGGCGGTACATTCTGCGCCATGCACAGCCAAGCATTTCGGTCTGGCGCCATGCACTGTCCGTAGGGTCGGGGCCAATCAGTGCAGCAATCATCGTTTCCTGAAATTCCTTATCAAATTCAGGAAAATTAACTGGCAGCTTGCACACACGGTGCTCATCGTCAACCATGTTTTCACGAACAAAATTAAAGACCACCATATCAGAGTGGGACTGCTCCGCAGATGCATACAGATTTTCAAGCATCGTTGAGTCAATCCAATCATCGGAGTCGATGAATACTAGGTATGCCCCATTTGCATGAGCAACACCAACGTTGCGTGTATCCCCCAAACCACCATGGGGCTTGTCCAGCACATGCACACGCGAATCGGTTTCATAGGTGCGGGCAATCGCAAGGGAACCATCTGTTGAAGCATCATTAATCAAGAGAATCTCTATATCTTTCAGCGTCTGCGCCAAAATACTTTCTACACACTGTGCAAGATACTTCTCCACGTTATATACAGGTACGATAACACTTACTTTTGGCAAAGTCAGACCTCCCGTCTTCCTGTGGCGGTAAATTCAAGAATTCGCTTCATGATTACACGCCAGTCATAATGTTTTTCTGCGAACTTGCGTTCTGTTTGAGGCAGACGCTGATTTAACCGACAGCGCCACACAAATTCACCAATAAGTGCGATATTGATTGGAGAATCGTTATTTGCCAATTTTAAAGCGAACTGCGTGTTGTTGTCAAGGCTTAAATCCTCATAGGCGTACACAAACGGGATACCCGCAGCGCAATATTGCTTGGCATTGCGCGGAGAAAAATAGGTGCCCCCGGTATGGTAAAGGCCAAGACAAGAAACGGCAACCGTGTGAGAATCGTAAATATCTCCCATCTCCTCGATTGTTTTTTTGCCAAGGAAACGGACGTAGTCTGTGAGGTGATTTTGCTCTGTCATTTCTTTTAGTTCACGCACATCGGCATCATCACCAACAATATCAAATGTAATTTTATCCCTGCGGACATTTTTCATGTAGGCTTGCAGTCCACGTATGACACGGTCGTAACCGCAAGTTTTTGCATCTTCAACCACACCCAATATAGAAATCGGATCGCCCTGCATTTCAATTCTTGTGCGGTGCTTAATATCGCTAACAGTAATTCCGCTGTTAACGGTGATGGCAGGAATGCCCCATACTGTTTCAACTGGAACCCCAAACACCACAATGGTATCCACCACCTTAGAAAATTGGTACTTTAAAAGGGAATGGTGAATCATTTCGGAACGAAGTCTTTGATATGCTCTGTGATTACCACTGTCCTTATAGGTTTGAAGAAGTCCCCTGCAAACGTCCTTAGCAGGGAACCTCATCGCTTCAAAAATAACTTTAGTGCTGAAGTTTTTGACCTTGGCACAAATAGCAATTTTAACACAAGTCTTATTAATTAGAAATCCACGCAAATAAACACAATCATATTGGTTCTCACCAATATAATCACAAATGATATTACAAATCTTTTCCTCACGTTTGTGTGAAGAAATCGGCAGTAAGAAACGCGTAATACCGTCCTTTGTGTGGTACAAAAGTTCATTACCGCGAACATAAGTACTTTCTGCTACGTTGCCAAGTTTCATAACACCGAGGATTTGGTTGGAAACCGTCAGGCAAAGCTCGTCCGACGCGGACTCAACACTGGCATACAGGAATTTCATTGCTCTCCCCCATTTGCATTGATTATAGCGGCACAAATTTGCCCCTAATAATCATAATGACAACAGTATTACACGATGAAACTCAAAGAATATATATATTGCTATTATAGCATCACTTGTCATTTAACACAAGAATAAGTTTTAAATCGCAAATACAATGTTGAAATGTGTCATTTAGTATGCTATTCTTTATACATCAATCTGTCAGGAGGCTCTTTTTAGATGAAGGATTGCCTATTACTTTTAACAAAAGTTTTTCCTTTTGATAAGGGTGAAGAATTTATAGAAGACGAGATTCCAATGCTTGCAAAAGCGTTTGAAAAAGTAATTATCATTGCCACAAGCACTGCCGACCATCCGGTGCAAACCAGAACTGTACCAGAAAACGTAAGTGTTCGCAACATTTGCTCTTCCAAAGTCAGATATAGTCTGCCCGATGCTGTTGCAAGACAGTTTCCCTTTAAGGACTACAAGGGATATTCCGGAAAAGATGAATGCAAGGCCGTAAAAGGCTCACTGAAAAAAAAGTTGTATCTGAGCTACTTTATAGCCAAGTCTGAAATTGTTTATGATGAAGCTGTAAAAATTCTATCAGAATATAAATTGGAAAAATACGAAGGCGTAACCTTTTACAGTTACTGGTTCTATGATATTGCCATGGTTGCGCTGAGACTCAAAAGATACTGCGCCGCAAAAGCAAAGCGCGCTGTAAGCCGTGCGCATGGCTATGACCTGTACGCTTACAGAAGCCCTGTGAATTACTTGCCGTTAAGATACTATATTTTAAAAAACATAGACATGGTGTACCCATGCTCGGAAAATGGAAGCGAATACTTAAGAAAGCTCTACCCGGATTACAGTGATAAAATTAAAACCGCGTACCTCGGCACCCGCGACTTTGGGTTTCGCGGAACCGACGGCGACGGCGTATTTCATATTGTGAGCTGCTGCCATATTACACCCATCAAGCGTATAGACCTGTTGGCTCAGTCGCTTGCCAAATTAAGCGATTGCCGGTTAAAGCTGGAATGGACACATTTCGGCGGCGGCGACGCACTAAATGAACTTAAAAAATATGCGCAAGAAAACCTAGGCTTTATGAAGTGTAATTTTGCCGGAGAAGTCAAAAACGCCGCGCTGATGGAGTACTACAAAAATAATCAGGTTGATTTATTCATTAACACAAGCAGTTCAGAGGGCCTGCCGGTCAGCATTATGGAAGCCTGTTCGTTTGGAACACCTGCAATTGCAACCGATGTCGGCGGTACAAGCGACATCGTTAAGGACGGAGAAACAGGGTTTTTAATTGACGCCGACTTTACGCCGGACAAGCTTGCTGAAAAAATCAAATCCATGGTTCTTCTGCCGGTGGAAAAGAAAAGGGTACTGCGTAAAAATTGCCGTACACTGTATCTAAAGAATTTTCGCGCTGATGACAATTTCGAGAAATTCGCACAAGAAATCAAACCTATATAATACTATATTTTTAAAATCCGGCCCCGATTGGATTAAATTCCATCGGGGCCGTTTGTTGTATAAAATGCACTGTAAAATCAAAGTGGAAGTACAGATTCCACATAACCGATACATAGGGAGAGATATCATGCATAAGCCACAGAGAGTGGATAATACTATCAGCGGTGATTAAAATGACAATATCATTTATAAGAACCTTGCTGCTCTACATAGTAATTATTGTGGCGGTAAGGCTGATGGGCAAACGGCAGATCAGTGAACTACAAACCAGTGAGCTCGTCGTAACACTGCTGATTTCAGATATCGCGGCAATTCCAATGCAGGACACAGGTCAGCCTTTGGCAAGCGGTTTTATTCCAATTGCGGTACTGGTGATGTGTGAAATCGTGGTATCGTCATTGATGCTGAAAAGCTCAAAGTTCCGCAAAATGATATGTGGAAGGCCTATTATCGTAATAAACGACGGTAAAGTTGATCAAAAAGAGATGCGTCGGCTGCGCATGAGTACCGAGGACTTAGCGGAGGAACTTCGGCAAAAAAGCGTGTTCAGTTTTGAGGATGTTGCTTACGCAATTGTCGAAACCAACGGAAAAATGAGCGTAATTAAAAAGCCGGACAAGGAGCAGCCAACTGCGGGAATGCTGGGTGTAGCCCTGCCGGACACCGGAATTGAAACCGTGGTAATCAGTGACGGCGTGATTTCCAACTTCTCACTGCTGCTTTGCAACAAAAGCCGCGAGTGGCTTGAAGGTGTTTTGCGGGGGAAAAATGTAAGCATGGATGAAGTCTTCATCATGACGGCAAACAGAAATGGAGATTTTACCATTATAAAAAAGGATGAGAGCAAATGAAACGCCTGTGGGCTTCGGGGATTATACTGATACTGCTTTTAGCCGTTTGCACTTTTGGAGCAAAGAAGACGCAGCAAATCAGTTCAGACATGACCCAAACCATTAGCAGTGCAAAAAAGTCCGCTAATGGCGGCGACATGGATTCTGCGTTAAAGTTGAGTCAAAAGGCGGTTAATGATTGGCACGACTGTCACAAGGTACTGTGCACCTATATGCCCCATGCTAAGTTGGAAGCCATAGACCAAACACTGTCTGGGCTGCCCATGCTGTGTTATTACGGAGCAAGCGACCAATTTACCGCGGACTGTGACCGGAGCATAACCCAGATTGCGTATCTGAACGAATCGGAATTACCCAATATAGAAAATATCTTTTAATCAAAAAATGGCGGCAGGGATTTCCCTGCCGCCAAAATTATTCAAGTTAGGGTTTGTTTTTAATCATGCGGTTTAGCTCGTCCATAAATGTGTTAATATCCTTAAACTGACGGTAAACCGAGGCAAACCGAACATAGGCAACCTCGTCCACATCCTTAAGCTTTTCCATCGCGTATTTTCCGATTAAACTTGACGGAACTTCACGGTCAAGCGAATTTTGCAGCATATTTTCGATTTCGTCGACAATGCGTTCAAGCGTATCAACAGAAACCAGCCTCTTTTCGCAGGCACGCAGCAGACCGTTCAAAAGTTTGCTGCGGTCAAAGGTTTCACGCGATTTATCCTTTTTAATCACGACAACGGGCACCGTTTCAATAACCTCATAGGTTGTAAAACGTTTGGTACATTTTAAGCATTCCCTGCGCCGGCGAATACGTTCGCCTTCATCAGTTGGACGTGAATCAATCACTTTTGACTCCTCATAACCACAATATGGGCACCGCATCGTAAAATCACCTCTACTACTATTTGTATAATTATAACATATTTTGTTTATGATTATCAAGCATTATATTAAACAAACATTAAATTAGTGATTCAATAATCTTTTTTGTGTACTCTAATTCATGTAATGCACCAAAATTGCGCCGATAGACCTCAATAATAAAGTCGCCATCATAGCCAAACTGCATCATTTGGCTTTTAAGCGCGCTAAAATCCATAGTGCCGCAGCCGGGTAAAAGGCAGTCCTCACCCGGTTTATTGTCGTTGATATGCACATGGATGAGCCTCTCCCCCATCGCGGCACACATTTCATAAGGATTTTCGCCCGCACGCACCGCCTGCTTAATATCCAGCACAAAGGCGCATTCATCCTGTAAATACTCCCTCATTCGCGTAATAAACGCAGGGTCGTCACTGCGAAATAAATTGACATTTTCCTGTGCAACCGTAATTCCAAAGGTTTTTCCGAGCGCATAAAGGCTCGCGTAATGCTTAAAATAGTCTTCTTCTGTGATGCGGCTATGCTTGTCGCTGCGTTGGCCGTGAAGCACCAGAATTTGAGCGCCCAAAATATTGGCTGCATTAAAGTATTGCTTATAGAACTCTAAACCGTCGTTAAAGCGCCGGTTGTAATCGGAAAAAAGTAAAAAACTTTCAAAGCCTGAGGTAAACGGATGAACCGACTTGACCAAGCTGCCGCTGTCGTCTGTCATACGTTTTAATTCTTTAAGGTATTCCGGTTTCATTTCGCTGATTGTATTAATAAATATTTCAAAAAGATGAAAATCCATCGAAATAAGAGTTGGAAGAGCCTGTTCCAGTTCCATTGGGTAAAGGCAGGCTGTTGAAATACCGCAGCGCATAAAAATCACCTCTGATAGAATTATATCTTGACAGCTTGAAAATGTCCAGTTTAATCATCATTTTACTGGATATCATAATATCGCATACAATATGGCTAATAAAAATGGAGGAAATCCGTATGGAAAACGAAAATGCAAATCTTCTTGATGAGATTTACAAAGCAACGAAAATGGGACTTAAAGCAACACAGATGATTATTCCAAAGGTTCACAACGAACCGCTGCGTGAACAGATTGAGCGTCAAGGTGAAAACTATAAGGGTATGGCTGTCAAAGCTAAGTCAATGCTGAGAAAAACCGGAAGAATGCCCAAGTCCGAAGATGAGTTAAAAGAGGCAATGCTTTGGGGTTCAATTCAGATGAATACGATGATGAATAAAAAGCCTGCACACATTGCCGGATTAATGATTAGCGGAACGACAATGGGTATTATCGATATGACCAAAAAGCTAAATCAGCTTGATGCAGCGGACGCGGGCTCAAAAAAGTTAGCGGAGGAATATATTGCAAACGAGCAGAAAAACATTGAGGAATTAAAGAAGCATCTTTGAACTGCTTGATTTAACTTCGTTATTTCATTATAATATGTGTGCGGGGCTGTACGCTCCGCACTTTACATACAAGGAGAAAATATTAATGGGTTTGCTAAACGCAAGCAATTTAAATAAAGCTTTCGGTACCGATGTAATTTTTAGTGGTATTTCATTTGAGATACAGGAAAACGACCGTGTGGGCCTTGTGGGTATCAATGGGTCAGGAAAGACCACGCTGTTTAAACTGTTGACGGGCGAAATGCAGACGGACAGCGGCGACGTCTTCAAGTCCAACTCCACCGTGCTCGGCTATATGGAACAGCATGTTTGCCGCGACCTTGAACGCAGCGCGTACAGTGAAGTGCTGACGGTCTTTTCTTCCCTTTTACAGCTTGAAAAAGAACTTGATGAAATCAATCTGCAATTGCAGACAAGGCCAAAAAATATTGATGAATTAATTGAAAAGCAGGCGGCAATGAACGACCGTTTTGTGGTACTCGGCGGTTTGACCTGCCGCAGCAGAGCACGCTCCGCGCTTTTGGGACTCGGCTTTGATGATGAGCAGATGGGAATGCCGATCGGCGTTTTAAGCGGCGGACAAAAGGCGAAACTGCAACTAGCTAAAATGCTGCTAAGCGGAGCGAACCTGCTGCTGCTTGATGAGCCGACCAACCACCTTGATATTGCATCCGTAGAATGGCTGGAGGATTTCCTTCGCTCGTTTACCGGCTCTTTTATCGTAATATCGCATGACCGTTATTTTTTGGATAAAATTACAAACCGAACATTTGAGATGGAAAACCAAAAACTAACATTATATAAGGGCAACTACTCTACCTATCTTGCGCAAAAAGATGAAAATAATTTATCGGCGCAGCGCAAGTATGACAATACACAAAAGGAAATCAAGCGCATTGAGGGCATTGTTACACAACAGCGCCAATGGAACCGGGAAAAAAATATTAAAACCGCGGAAAGCAAGCTGAAGGTAATTGACCGGCTTGAGAGCACGCTCCAAAAGCCGGACGAAAAGCTTGACAGCATCCATTTTGATTTCGGCATCAATCAACGCGGCGGCAACGATGTGCTGACCACGGAAAAGCTTGCTTTGAGCTTTGGCGATAAAAAGTTGTTCCAAAACGCAGATATTGAGATACACCGGGGAGAAAGAGTATTCTTAATCGGGCCAAATGGCTGTGGAAAAACCTCTTTCTTAAAAACCCTTTTGGGCATCAACTCCCCCACTGCCGGAGAATTTAGATTTGGAGCGGGAATCGATGTTGGATATTATGACCAGATTCAAGCTGGGCTGCATCCCGAAAAAACGGTAATTAATGAAATTTGGGATTCCTACCCCAAAATGACACAAACGGAAATTCGCAACGCGCTTGCTGTATTTTTATTTAAGGGTGATGACGTATTTAAATCCGTAGCAGCTTTAAGCGGCGGTGAGCGAGCCAGAGTTTTACTGCTGCGGCTGATGCTTTCCCGGGACAACTTCTTATTACTTGATGAGCCGACAAACCACCTGGATATCGGCTCCTGTGAGGCACTTGAAGCGGCGCTGCAAGGTTATGAGGGCACGCTCCTGATTGTATCGCACGACAGATATTTGATGAATAAAATTGCAGACCGGATTTACAGCCTTGACCAGAATGGAGCCCAGGAATACATTGGTAATTATGATGACTACATAGAAAAGAGCCGTAACCAAGCCACCGAAATCGCCGAGAGTGTACCTGTGAAGCCAAATGAATACCGGCTGCAAAAGGAACGCGGAGCGGCAATCCGTAAGGAAAAAGCTGATCTAAAACGCTGTGAAACACAAATTGACGAAATTGAGAAGGAAATATTTGAACTAAAAAATGAGCTTTCAAATCCCGAGATTGCAAGTGACTATGAAGCTGCAATGGAAATAACAGCAAAAATCGATACTTTAAAATGTAAAAATGACGAACTGTTTCAGCATTGGAGCGCACTCGCCCAAAAATTCGAGGGATAAAAAAACAGCCCGGTACAATACCGGACTGTTGGAAAATTTGTTTTTATTGTTCTACTTCAAATTGCTTAAGCTGTGCGATTAACTCATTTGATTCATCGCCCTCGACCTCAATAGTGACAGGCTTAGATAAATCCAAGCTGAAAACGCCCATGATGGACTTCGCGTCGATTTTATACTTATCGTTAGTGAGGTTGATGGGAAAACTGTAGCTGTTTGTCAGTGTAACAAATTTTTTGACGGCCTCAATGCTGGATAATAAGATTGAAGTTGAATACATATTACTTTCTCCTGTTCCTCAAATTCATTAACACATGATATAGCACGAACACAAATTGGTCAATATCAATTATAACCATACATTATGTCAATTATCAAATTAAAATATCTAAATTTGTAAAAGGTGAAAAAATGAAAGTTTCTGTAATTACGCTCGGATGCAAGGTAAATCAATACGAATCACAGGCAATGTTAAACCAGCTTGTCAAGTCCGGCTTCAGCGCCTGTGACACTGATGAGGACAGCGACGTCATATTGATTAATTCCTGCACCGTTACCGCCATGAGCGACCACAAGGTGCGCCAGACACTGCACCGCGCAAGGCGAAAAAATCCAACCGCGGTGATTGTACTGACCGGATGTATGCCTCAGGCATTCCCCGAGGCTGCCGCCGAACTTCACGATGCGGACATTGTTTTAGGCAACTCAAACCGTGCTGCACTTTTGCCGGACATTATGAAATATCTCTCCTCACGCCAGCGTATTGTGGATATTGTGCCGCATGAAAAAGCGCCCGGCTTCGAGAGTATGAGCGTAAACAGTTTTTTTGAGCGCACACGCGCTTTTGTTAAAATTGAGGACGGCTGCAACCGCTTCTGCTCTTACTGCATCATTCCCTACGCGCGCGGCAGAGTTCGCTCAAAGCCGATTGAAGAACTGAAAAATGAAATAAATCAAATTGCCGGAAACGGCTACAAAGAAATCGTGCTGACAGGAATCAATCTTCCTGCCTACGGGCAGGATATCGGCCTGCACCTGTGCGATGCGGTTGAGGTGGCGTGTGCGCCAGATTCAATTGAGCGCGTCCGTTTGGGTTCTCTGGAGCCGGAGCAGCTCAGCGAGCCTGTTATCGCCCGCCTAAGCCTCCAAAAGAAGCTCTGTGCGCAATTTCACCTGTCGCTGCAAAGCGGCTGTGATGAAACCCTCAAGCGTATGAATAGGCATTACGATACAGAGGAATACCGCACGATTGTGAAAAACCTGCGCGCTGTCTTCCCAAACGCCGCGATAACCACAGATATTATGGTTGGATTTCCCGGTGAAACGGAAGAGGAATTTCGAAAATCACTTGATTTTGCAAATGAAATTGGCTTTGCAAAAGTACATGTTTTCGCCTATTCCCGCCGCCCGGGCACCAAGGCAAATGACGCGCCCGACCAGGTGACGCAGTCGATAAAAGAGCAGCGCAGCCACTTGATGATTGAAGCAACACAAAAAACAAAGGAAGCGTTTTTCAAACAGCAGCTCGGCTTAATCGAGCCGGTGCTTTTTGAACGTGAATGTGCAAAGAGTGTTTACGATGGCTACACCGAAAACTACACGCCAATTAAGGCTAACAGCGGCAGAGACCTTTGTGGTCAAATTGTTCCCACACGCATCACCGAGGTTCTGAGTGATTGCTGCATTGCGGATATCTGCGAATAAAAAATGTGTCATACAAATCCAATCATTTATAATCACAGTAAAAAAGCGCATCAGAGAATGACATTGCCTATGTTTTGTGCTATAATTTCATTTGATAATTTAAGCATATCATTATGAATACAGGAGGCAGCCATGAATTGTTCACCCTTTGTAATCGGTGTTGCTGGCGGCACCGGCTCAGGTAAAACAACACTTGCCACGAAACTTAAGGCAGCCATTGCGGACGATGCAATTATTTTATCCCATGACTTTTACTACCATGCCAATGCGGATATTCCTTTTGAACAGCGCGTATTGCTAAACTATGACCATCCTAATGCCTTTGATACCAGCCTGTTAATAGAGGACATTAAAAAATTAAAAAATGGACAGGCAATCAATCACCCGCAGTATTCCTTTGTAACACACACAAGAACAAGCGAAAAGGTACATGTGCAGCCAACCCGTGTGATCATTGTCGAAGGTATTTTAATATTTGATAATAAAGAACTTTTAGATTTGATGGACATCAAGGTGTTTGTGGATACTGATGCGGATATCCGGCTGATTCGCCGGCTGACCCGTGACGTGAAAGAACGCGGCAGAAGCCTTGATTCCGTGATCTTGCAATACATGAACACCGTAAAGCCCATGCATGAGCAATTTGTAGAACCGAGCAAAAAAAATGCAGATATCATCATCCCGGAGGGCGGAGAAAACCTGGTAGCATTACACATGCTGATTGACCGCATCAATGCGTTGATTAATCACACAACCGAAAACGAAATTAATTAAAAAACGCTCCGTGGATATTAACCACGGAGCGTTTTTCTATGCACATAAATTAGATATCGGTTGTAACAAATCCGATTACGTTTCCACCCGCTATACCAAGGCGATGATAGGAATCCTTGAATTCGTGATATGGCGTTGAACCGTATTTTGCAGTCATAATGACTGAGTCGAAAAGCTTTGCAATATTGTCGGCATCCGGGTAGCGAACCTCGGACGGAGCATAGCTGACAATATAATCAAACTTTTCTGAAAGCTCTTTGACAAGCCCATCAAATTGAACAGAGGATAGAATATCAGCCGGATTTTTAGCGGTACTGTCAACATCCGAAATAATGTACAAACCGGCGACTGCGGTTTTAGCAACCGCATGTTCAACGGAGCATGCACCGCTGAGAACATCAGAAAGATTCTGTTTCGGCTTCACATTGAGTGCCTTTGCCACACCATGCGCATGCAAATCGGCGTCAATCACAAGCACTGTCGCGCCCGAAAAGGCCAACGCGCTTGCAAAACCGGCAGCCACCACAGACGCACCATTGTGTTCGCACACATCGGTCACTAGGAAGCTCTTCCCCCCGCCAGCCTGGCTGATAGCCGCGGCACGCAGTTTGCGAAAGCTGTCCCCTTTTTTCTCTTCGCCGCCCTTTTGCGGTACCGTGCCAAGTAAATTCGTTTTCAGTGCTTCGCTGACATAGTTGCTGTTTCTGATGGTTTTATCAGTCATTACAACAATAATACCGAAGCAGACATAAGCAATAAAACCAATAATCAAGCCTAAAATACCGGCTTTGAGCATTGCTGATCTATTTGATTGAGGTTCAGCCGGAATCGCTTTGTCACTGATTACTGCCGACAGTTTTGGCGATGGGAAAGCGTTGGTCAGCTTGTCGGCCAGAACCTGTGCTGCCGTATTCGTAACACTTTCGACCAGCCCTGCATTCGGGCTGGTCGCCGTAAGCTTTACCACCGGCGCAGTACCAACCTGAACAGCGGCGATAGAAATAATTTGATTTTCAGCAATCCCCAGCTGTTCCGCGGTCTGTTTAATAATATCTTTGCCTGAAGCCAGAGCAATTGCAGTTTGCACTCTGCTGTTTAAAATGCTCGTATACTGTAATCTATAATCTGTTTGTGCGTCCTCCGGCACTTCGCACGATACAACAATGGTCGTATCGCCCGAGTACTCGTGATGGACAAACTTTAATGGCATAAGACCGAAAACAATCCCAAAAACCACTAAAATAACAATAAATTTCAATATATTCCTTTTGAAATACTCCATAATTTCCGAAAAGCTCACGAAAAGTTCCATGGGTTAACCTCCAAATAATTAATCATTCTAATTTTTAGCACCTGCAGCAAAATCCAGAATCTGCTTCATAATAATTTTCCAGTCATAATTTTCCTCGGCGAACTCTCGTTCCCGCTGTGCAATGGTTGGATCTCTGCGGCATTTCTGGACAAAATCGACCACGGCGTTTATATCAATCGGCGTTTCGTCGTTGGGCAGCCTTAGTGCGAAAGGAGTATCACAATTAATTTTCGCATCATCATAGGCATAGAGAAACGGAAGTGCTGCGGCACAGTATTCACGAGCCTTTAGAGAAGAGCAACGGGTTAGTCCCCTGCGACAACACCCGAGCGTCGAGGCTCCAACATCAACAGTTCGATAAATATCGCTGAGTTCTTTTCCCTTTTTAAATCCACAAAAAGTGACGTCTTCGGTCAAACCAAGCCTGTCTACCAACGCACGGAACTCAGGCATCTCGGTCTCGTCTCCGCCGACAAGCACAAATTCCAGTGCAGGTTGACCCTCGGCCTTGTTTTTTTTATAGGTGCTCATTCCCTTTAATACTCTGTCGTAGCCCTGCCACCAAAGCGTACCGGCCACTCCGAGAATGGAAATATCTTTAGTGGTATCCCCACGGTGTGGTACAGGCTCGATTTTGTCGATATTGATACCATTATCGCCATTCATGGCTTTGACGCCAAAAAAGGAGTCTGCATTATTTCCGTATAAAACAACCGCGTCCACATATTTTTTAAGTGACAGGCCGGATATCCTATCAATTGCAGCCGTAACGGCAACCTTCGCGGAAGTGACCACGCGGTTTTTGAAAGTTCTGGCATATTTTATATTACGCATATAATCAGACAGGTATGGATAATTTGGAATTTCGACAATAATGGTTTTAGCCTGATGTTCGCGGGCAGTTTTGCAAATTTCAATCATGTCAAAGCTGATGCGGTCAAGACGAAGATACAGGATATCAAAGGAATGCTGTTTTAGGTATTGATTGGCAATTCGAGCCATCTGTTTCATTTTGCCTTTTGTTGGATTAATCGGCTTGGTAAAATTATCGGCTCCAAAAAAGTAAAAACTGTTTTCCTGCCACATTGAGCAGGTCACTTGATAGCCTAACTTTTCAAACGCACTGATTTGGCCCTCGATCTTATTCTTAACTCCCAAATACAGCGGCGCATCTTCCTGAAAGGTGAGATACATCAGCTTCATTGACTTATCTCCTCATAAAAATTCTTATAATTTTTTTGAGCACTGAATTTTTCCGCCCAAATACTACGTGCATTTTCGCAAAGGCTGGCATATTCCGCGTCGGAAAGTTCCTTTAAGGCACGTAATTTGGATAAAAGCTCGTCCGGAGAAAAATCTGCCGGAAGCAAAAATCCGTTTTTGCCGTCAATCACTGCTTCACAAGTTCCACCCACATCGGTGGCAACAATCGGAATTCCAAAAGAACAGGCCTCCATAATGGAGACAGAGATTCCCTCACTTGAACTGACATTGACAAAAGCAGAAATATCAGTTGATTGATAATATTTCATTATGGCCGTATTGTCCATCTGACCAGTGAATTCAGTTTTAACGCAATCAGGAAGCTTGGCCGCCATATTTTTAATTTCATCCGTAAGCGGGCCGCCGCCGATATGTGTCCACTGAATCTCAAAATCCGCCTTGGAAAGCGCCTCTGCAATCAAATGCAGGCGCTTGACCGGCAACATACTGGAACATGACAGAATATGAAACGACTTTCTGCTACCATACTTTTCCCCGTGATCAGCAGTCCCCAAAAAAGCACAATGAATTTTATCTTCGTATTGAGGATACTGCCGAATGACTGTATCCACACCGTTCTGTGAGCAGGGGTACAACCCATCCACATGGCTAAGTAAATAGCTGCGCATGGGAAGATAGGAATATTTTGAGCGCTCCTGATGAATATCAAAGCCGTGAGCACGGGAAATCTGGGTAACTTTAACGCCGCGTGCAGTTAAGTCCTTCTTGAGTAAAGTGCCGGCGGCAGCGGCATCGTAAAACCAATAACTGTAAATGCAAACCTCATCCGCTTGATATAGCATGTGGATTTGCTTGAGCGCATCATAAATTTCAGCCGCGTGCTTCATAAAGAAAAGCTCTTCATGTACCCTGCCGGATGAAAAGCGGCCTGTTTGAAACAGCATACCGATTTCGGAAAGGATGTACGGCTGAAACATCAGCTTTGCATAAGCTTTTCGTCCCCTGTCCGTTCTTTTCAGTGGGATACACTCAACCCCGGGGGGCAAAGGTTTGGTTACCACGCTGCCCACCTTCAAATTATATGGACAAACAAGAACTTTATCAAATCCGCTGATGTAATTTATTTCGTTTATCAAAAACTCTTCACCGCTGTCATAAGGAAAAGACGCAGTCAACAAAACCAATAATTTCATGACTTTTCCTCCAAAGCAAACGGCGGCACTCCTGAATGTGTCTGAGTTACGCGCAAGTGTGTTGCCGTCTTTACAATAACAAGCGCACCCAAATAGAGCGCTCCATAGAAGCAGAGGTAAGTTAAATTAAATACATTCGTTACCCACATGAAAGTAAAACTGCGAGGAATATAGACAAAGTCCTTTATCGCAAGCAGACTGCATGCGATAACCAACCATGACCGCGTCAGCATTGAAGAAAAGAATCGAAAAACCAACCCAATCATTAGGCTGATGACAATTACTCCTAAAATACCGTAGGCCACGTAGGCCTCCGCCACAAAGGATGTGCCAAAACCGCCGCCGCTTAAATAGCGGGCAGGGTCAACCATATAAGTAAGTGCGTGAGCAAAATTATGAGTCGTTTTTACAAACTCAGAATTTTGTACCTCAATAATCGGTGTTAAACCAAATAATGTCCGGGTGACCACATTGTTGTGGACAAACATTTCAAATGGATAGAATAAATACTGATACGCCGTGGATTTATTAAACAGATCAATGTGGTTTACAGTCTGAATAATCACACGGAAGCTGGCACCCTGAGAGTCAAAAAAGCTAATCAGCATTTCGCCCAGTCCCCTCTTTGTGTCGGCAACGCCTGCGCGCACAAGCGCCAAAACCTGCAGCATGTACATGGCGGCAATTCCTAAGACACCGGTGTAGGCAACCGTCCTTTTGTTTAGTACCCTTTCGCTCTTACTTAAAAGATTATCGCGCATGACAAAATAAATTATCAGCATAAATGCTTCTGTGACAATCGTATTTCTTCTGCCGGTAAAAAGAGAGGTAATCATATAGATACCATAAATGGACAGGGGTAATTTCATCTGTTTTTTATTTGGCATGGTGGCAAGAAAAACAGCAAACGTAGGAACAAAGAACATGGAAAGACGGCTAATCACCCCCGGGATATTCGAAGTGTTGGTGAATGAGTGAAGATAGCCGCTTCTCAGCACATTGATTGCCGTTTTAAACAGCATGTAAAAAAACGGAACCGAGCTTATCAGCAGTACAATGACGCTGAACTGGCGGATAATCGGAACAAGCCGGCTTTGCGTGATGGCTTTGGTGCCCTCTTCTTTAATTGCGGTCTCTCTTCTGTTGAAAATCGGCCCCGCCAGATGGTAAGCCAGATAAACGCACAGCAACGAGATTGCAACAATTTGGAGAGCTTGAAAAAGCTGTGGAAAGTCCTCAGCCTCTAAAAGCAGCAAAAGCTTGTGATGATAACCGAACCAGGAAACATAAACACGTCCCAAAAGAAGAACGTTAAACGCAATTACAAAAATTAAAAGGGCAAAATCGCGCCTTATATGTGAAATCAAACTGCAGAAAATTGAAATGTTAAGCATAATAATTGCAAAAAATGACACATCAACGGCGACCTTCCAGTAGTTCCCCCCGAAAACAGTCATCAAATTTGCAACTAAAAGAATTAATATCGTGAGTCCAAAAAGGACTATATCTCTTATGAAATCTTCTGTTTTTATTTTTATCATTCGCACACTTCCCTATCATACATGGTCATTATTATAGCATGTATCACACTTGTTTACCAATTTAATTTACCTTCAATTTTTCAGCAAACGCAGTGTTTGGAGTGACATAAATGGTTTTGTTGCTTACATAAATGACCATTCCTGGCTTTGCACCCTGCGGCTTGCTGACATTGCGCACCTCAGTATAATCAACGGGAACCTGGGAGGAATCCCTGCCTCGGCTGTGAAGAGCCGCCAGCATTGCCGCTTCATAAACTGCGGTTTCGGTTGCCTTGTGCCCCTCTGTAATGATTATGGTGTGGGAGCCGGGGATATTTTTGGTATGCAGCCAAATGTCGTTATTGTTGGCCTGCTTCATGGTGAGACGGTCATTCTGACGATTATTTCGTCCGACAAGAATTTTGAATCCATCCGAAGAAGTAAACTCCATAGGCCCCATCATCGCAGGCTGTTTTTGCTTACCCTTAGGCGCACGGATATAGCCCTGCTCCATCAGCTCTGCGCGTATCTCGGAAAGGTCGCGTTCCGTTACGGCACGGCTTAGCTCCTCGAACACCGTATCAATATAGCTGAGCTCCTGCTGCGCCTGCTTAACCTGAACGGTCAGCATTTCCTCCGCAGTGCGGGCCTTGCGGTATTGCTTGTAATATTTCTGTGCGTTTTGTGACGGTGACAGCGTCGGATTCAACTTGATTTTTACCAAAGGCATAGCTTCGTCGTAAAAATTTTCAAGCTCGGCAAATTCAGCACCCTTTTGCAGCTTGTACAGATTGGCGCTGATTAAATCGCCGCAAATGCGCGCAGCATCACGCTCAGCGCAATGTGCAAGTTCCGCACGCTGTAGGTTGACCTTGCGGCTAAGACGGTCAGACGCCGTCGTTAAAATACGCAGTAAATCCTGTGACCGTACTCTCATGCGATCAATACGATCGCGTTCATCGTAAAATGCGTCCAAAAGCTCGGAGAAGCTTTCCTGCTGGTTTACAACCGCAGTCAAGCCATACTGCTCAATGTTGATAAAAGAAAAGTCAATTGGCTTTTGCGCAGAATTGGCAACCATAAACGGCTTTCCATCTATATTTTTGACTGTGTCTGCCGTTCGAGCCAAAAAGAAATTAAGGCGGTCAAACTGCTCTGCATTCATTGTTTTAATGGTGATATCACTGCCGTGGCCGGTCAAGTGCTCAAGCTCACGGCAAACGATTGGCGAAACACCCTGCAAAGTATTTAAAAGTGCTTTGGAAAGTTCCATATCAGCGGGAATCTGTTTTATTCTGTCCACTATTTCCGACACAGGCACCGTCAAAAGGCAAATCTTATTCTGAGGCGGCGGAAGCTCATAAGTCATCCCCGGCAAAACAAGACGTTCAGAGGACATCTCTGCATCCACGCGCTTTAACGCATCGATAATTTTACCGTTTTCATCCACAAAGATAATGTTGCTGTAACGCCCCATAATTTCCATAATAAGCGTCAAGCGGATTTGGTCGCCAAACTCGTTGGTCGCGTCAAAGTCAAGGCAAAGCATACGCTCGAGCCCCGGCTGGCGAACAGCAGCAAGCCGTGCTCCAGCAAGCCGCTTGCGCAAAAGCATACAGAGCATTGGCGGTACCTTTGGGTTTTCCGGCACAGAATGCGTAAAATGGATTCGCGCACTGTTTGCCCTTGCGGACATCAGCAATTTAAAATTATCACTGCGGGTTCGCAGAGACAGGACCATTTCTTCCCTGTTAGGCTGATAGATTTTATCTACCTTTGCGCCGATTGCGCTTTCTTCTATTTCTTTTTTTATATGTTTTAAAAACGCTCCGTCAAGAGCCATTTGTATTCCTCCTGTAAATGCACATCAAAGATACTTTGCAGGGCTGTGCATCTGCTTCGATTTGATAAAGCGGATATTTGGAAATTGCTTTTCCAGTTTGTCTGAAAGCGGCAGAATAACAATATCCTCGGTGTAAAAATGACCGGCATCCACCAGTGTTATCCCTCTGTTTTCGGCATCAAGCAGAATGTTGTGCTTGCTTTCACCGGTTACAAAGGCCTGGCAGCCATGCTCGGCCGCAAAGCACATTAGGTCGGCGCCGCCGCCGCTGCAAAGACCTACACAAGTAATTGAACGGCAGCCGTCGGTATAGCGCAGGCCGTCGCAGTGCAGAACCGACTTTACAAATTCCGCAAATTCATGCGGGGCGTATTCGCGGCTTGTTTCACCCATCAAAGCTTCCGGCAAACCGGAGGTTTCGTATTCTTTTAACATACGTACATTTTTCAGTTTCAGGCGCTCCGCTAAACAGGTATTCACTCCACCCACGGCCATGTCAAGATTGGTATGGGCACAGATTGCGGCAATACCGTAATTCGCAAGCAAATACAGCGCGGAATCGGTATTGATTCTCTTTAAGGGGTCAAAAATGACCGGATGATGACTAACGATAAGCTGAGCGTCCAGTTCTGCTGCTTCACGAACCACGGCTGGCGTTATATCCAGCGATAAAACCACCGTTTTAACCTCAGTTTCGTAATCACCAACCAATAAGCCTGCATTGTCGAAGTGCATGGCGGATTGAAACGGCGCAAAACTGTCGATATAGTTATAAATATCACCCGTTAAAACCATTTCACTGCTCCTTTTTTATCATTTCCTTAATTCTTTCAATTACGCAGCAAAGCGCAATAGCTTCCTTCTCATTACCGGAAAGAGCTAAACCCTTTGCTTTTTTTTCAAGATTTGTAACACGGCGGCGCATGTACGCTCTGTTATCCTGTGTTTCGGCGTTTAGCTTACCAATATACGGATACAGTTCGCCCACGCTTACCCCGGTGGAATCGTACTGAGCCAGAATAACCGAATAGGGGCGATTGTCCTCAATGACCGCCTGTTCGGTCAGGATTGCAAAGCCCTGCACCGCCAAAAACTCACGAAGCTGCTGTACGGATGTCATCGGCTGTAAAATCAGCCGTTTCTGTGCATTTTTAAGCCACGGTGCGGCATTGATAATTTTAATTATCATCTCACCTCCCATTCCGGCAATCACAATATCGTCCGCTTCAAATGGAAAGATTGCATTAAGGCCATCGGAAAGGCGGGCGGAAACGATATCCTGTACACGGTAGCGCTTAATGTTTTGCTCCGCCTTTTGCAGTGGTCCAAGATTAATATCGGCCGCTATGGCACGCGTAATCAAGTCCTGCTTAGCGAGCCATATTGGCAAATAGGCATGGTCGGTGCCAATATCCGCCAAGGTAGATTTGGGGCGTACCATGGAGGCGCAAAGCTGCAGCCTCCCCCCCAAAACAAATAAAGGATGTAAACTCACGGTTCGCCTCTCAGTTTTAAAGTTTCGTTCACCAGTTTCGCCGCGTGCCTACACGTGGCGATGGTTCCCAGCTGTGTTAAAGTCAAGATAACAAGAGAAATAGCCTGCCACATTAAGCCACTGCTGAATCGATCAACCAGCATGATAATAAAAAGCCCGAGGCATCTGCCTATCGCAAGGCATAGCTCCTTTTGTGCAAAAAGCTCCGGCCTCATGCTTTCCGCACCCGGCAAAATCTGAACAGCATCCAGAAAAATACCAAAGGCAGAATTGCAAATAAACCCTGAAAAGAAAGAATTCACGATTGTAAACAGGATAAGGATAATGGGGTTAATTGTAAAAACATTAACAATACTAAAAATAAGTAAACTAAATACCGCGATTTCCATGTATTTAATTCGATTTTTCCCCTTGATTTTTCGGCTGATAATGAGAAAAGAAGCGATAGCCGCCACGGACGACAGAAAGGTATTAAACCCGACTAGCACCTCACTTTTAATGAGCCGATAAAGCAGAATACTTAAAATAAAGCCAAAAGCACCCTCGCGGATGCCCATAAACGCTGAGCTTATCATGCTGTACAGCAGGGCTTTATTACGTAAGCAAAATTGAAACGTCTGCCTATGATGCACCCGCGGCGTCTTATTCTTAGGCTTTGGCAGGCGGATAGCACCGATCGCCGTAATAATTGCAATCACAAACGCAAGTCCAAACACAACATTATAGCCTGTAATTCCACCAACAGCAGAAATAACAGCGCCTGCAAAAAAGGGAATTATAGAATTAACTACCGACACCATAATGCTGAGAATCGCTATGCCGCTGTCGCGGTTGTTCAAGTCGGTGTACTGCGTTAACAGCTCACTGTAGCTAATCCAATAAAACGCACCAGCAAGTCCATTTGTGATGCCTAACAGCAAAACATAGTCTGCCGCATGTGTGTTTAAAAATATGAGCTGTAAATATAAAAGGTTATACCCAAAAATTCCGAGTACGGACACCACGCCTGAATTAAACCGGTGCACTGCAGCTGAGGAAAGAAACATTCCTATAGCCGTACCCAGAAAACTCAGACCGTTAAAAATAAGTACAACATTCATACTGCCGGTTTGCTTCATCAAAAAGGTATTGATGAAAACGCTCGGAAGTCCGTTAAAAATAATAAATCCGGTATGTACCAACAAAAATTGATAGTAAGTAGTTCCGAGCGAATTGCCGCCTATGACCTTGCGGACATGCTCGATGAATGATGTTTTCGGCATATGTCCCCTACACTTAACAGCCGCCTGGCAACTACATTGTCGGGCGGCCTCATTTCAATTCAAACTGATATAATGCAATATATCATATTTTTGTATAAAAGATGAACGATTTCCTATTATTTAGAAGAAATATGTGCGTTTAACTTTGCAACCATCTCATCGGCATCAACACCATGTACCATGCAGGCCTGCTCCAGTGTCTCACCGCGTGATGCAGGACAGCCCAGGCAGTGCATTCCCATTTCCATAAAGAAAGGAGCGGTGGTCTTGTCAATATCAAGAATATCACCTATAATTGTATCTTTTGTTATAACAGCCATTGTTTTAATCCTCCAGCATTTTTTAAATTTATAATTTTATTATAATACCCGTACAAAAGCTTTGCAATACATTTCTATTTTTTGACAAAATAAAATACCCCGGAAATAAATCCGGGGTACCCTGGTCACGAATAAGAAATATATGCTTATTCTTCCCTCATCTTTGCAAAGCACTCGCTGCAATACACAGGGCGATCTTCACGTGGCTTAAAGGGGACCTTTGCTTCTTTGCCGCAGCTTGCGCAGATAGCGGTATACATCTCGCGCTCAGGCTTTGCAGCATTCTTACGGTTGTCGCGGCAGGCTTTGCATCTTTGTGGCTCATTTACGAAACCCTTGGAAGCATAAAATTCCTGCTCGCCGGCGGTGAAAATAAATTCAGCGCCACATTCTTTGCAGATGAGAGTCTTGTCTTCGTACATTTAATTTACCTCGCTTTTGGATTATAGATATTTGCCCATAGACGGATTTGCACCGCCGCCTTTGATTACCAACGCTCTGCTTAAGCTACTAGGGCATATTGAATGAATTTACTGAAACAACTATTTCAGCTTTAAACGAACACGCTGCAAGGCATTGTCAACTGCCTTGGAAGTGACGCTAAGCTTCGCCGCTATCTCGTGATAACTGCAACCGCCCAAATAAAGCATTAAAACCCGCTGCTCCATTTTAGAAAGGTTCTGCTTAATGCGCTGCCGCATCATTTTGACACTCTCCCTGTCCATTAACACCGTCTCCGGATTTGTAGTGCTGTCAGACATATCCATTTCTGAATCGTCGTCACTGAGGGAAACAAAGTCATTAAGAGGGAGATTCTTGCGGCTCGCTGCCGCGCGATAGGCCGTAATAATACGGTTGCTGATGCAAACACCGGCGTAAGTTCTGAATCCGGCTTTACCGGCTGAGTCGTAAGTACGTGCTGCGCTCAAAAGGCCCCAAAGGCCCTCTTGACACAAATCATCACATTCAAGCATTGTACAGCGAAAAGGCGCTGCTTTTGCTCTGATTAATGACATGTAACGCGTGGTAAGTTCAACAAAAGCATCCGAGTTTCCACGGTTCACAAGGTTGGCAAGCTGAATATCGGTATAATCTGCCATTTTATTAAAATGGTTGTTATCAACCAAGCCCAACACCTCATGGCTTTTACAAATATTTGACACTGGATATATCATAACTCATTGTGTCTATTAAGTCAACAAATATTTTGCTTTTTAAGCTATATATTTGTTTTATTTAGTTAAGTTTTATAAAAACACTATTTTTAATGAGTGAAAATCCATTTGATTATAAATTATAAACAGAAATCTAAAAAAGGGAAACATTTCCTTTTTTTACCGGGTGACATTATGCAGCCATTTACCGCTTTTATAGCGCCAGAGACAGATAAAAACCTTAAGCATTTCGTCACAGGACATGCACAGATACACAAACGGCGGTTCAAGCTTAAAAAAGTACCCTGCCATTAACCCAACCGGCAGTGAAACAAACCAAAGTGTAGTGACATCAATCAGCATAGCAGCACGGGTATCCCCACCCGCGCGCATGATACCAACAATATTGGTTGCGCTGATTGCCTGAAAGAACACAAATACCGCTGCGCCATACAACATGATGCGCACATACCCCTCCGTTGTGGCAGTCATTGTGAAAATGCCGGCCGAAACTGCCGCGTTGCCTATGACGCCGACAAGAAGAGCTGAAAAAACGCCGAGGCATCCGCTGAGCATTAAGAAAGTGTTGGCAGCTGCTTTTGCACCCTTTTCATCGCCAGCACCAATTTTTTTGCCCAAAATTACGGTTGCGGAATCACATACACCGAAAATCAGCACGGTTGTAAGACGCTGGACCACACCGACAATATTGGCTGCCGCTGAGGCGTATTTTCCAAGATTACCGATAATTGCGGCCTGAACAGAAATACCGGCTCCCCAGAGCGATTCATTCAGAATAACCGGACCGCTGTATTTGAAATAGTCCTTAAAAAGAGCCTTGTCGTTGGTAAATATATGATGAAAATAGAAGTGGAAATTTTTATTAAGAAAGGTAACATAAACGACAGCAATGGTAAATTCGACTCCTCTGGCAATCAGCGTGGCCAGAGCCGCGCCGGCAACGCCCATTTTGGGAGCGCCCCAAAGGCCGAAAATAAAGATAGCATTTAAAATAACATTTACAATAAATGAGGTACTGCTGGTACAAAGAGAAATTCTAACGTTTTCCATGCTGCGCATAATTGCAAGATAAATCACCGTTACTGAGCTTAAAATATAGGAAGGGGCGACATAATGCAAATAACTTACACCCGCCGCAATAACCTCGGGATCCTTAGTATAAAGTGTCATAAACTGTGTCGGAAAAATAAGGCCGATTAAAGTAAATATAATACCGGCAGAAATGGAAAAGCGAAGCGTGATCCCCATAACCTTACTAATCGTTATTTTGTCGCCTTTGCCCCAATATTGAGCGGAAAGTACAATCGAGCCGCCGGAAAGGCCAAACAATATAAATGTAAAAATAAAAAAGAGCTGGTTTGCAAGCGCGGATGCAGATATTGCCGTTTCACCAAGCTGGCCGAGCATGACAGTGTCCGTCATGGCCACGCCGACGGAAATTAGGTTTTGCAGGGCAAGGGGAAACGCAATTTTCCCCAGCGATTTATAAAAACTCTTTTCGTGAATGATGTTTATCATTATTCCCTCCAATTACTAGACATATCCATTAATTATATCATATTAAATGTAAAACATCCAATAAAAGCCTCATTTTTCTGTTTTATTTTCTTTTTCTTGACCATAACTACCTAAAAACGACGGTGTTTGCATGAATACGGCGCGTTTTACGGCGGATGTTCCGTATTTGCCCCGCAAAAACTCCACACGGTTTTCAAGCTGTTCAGTTTTTTCATCTCTTAGAATATTGCGAAAAAAGGACGCTTGCTGCGTGTCGGATTGAGGCAAAAGCGCAAAGCCGCTTATTCCAAGTGCGCGAACCGGGCAGTTCCAGTCGTAGCTTTCAATAAACATCTGACGTGCGGCGCAGGCCAAATCCATTGTAAGACGCGTCGACCATGGAAGATGCTGCTGATGCTGATAAACATGCAGGCGATTGTCTTTGACGAGCAGCTGTATTCCCGAAGCAATCACACCGGACTCACGCATACGACGCGAAATTTTTTCAGCAAGATACAAAAGTACAGGCCAAACCTCATCAATCCCACACAAATCATGAACGCAGGTGATACTGTTTCCAATACTCTTGGGTGGAACATACGTGTCGTTCTTCATGACTTCGGAAAGATCGCGGCCGTTCGCGTTAATCCAAAGGTATTGCCCCGCCTTGCCAAACGCAGAGGTAAGATATTTGGGGTTGGTTTGAGCCAACTCACCAATCGTGGTAATTCCCATACCGTGCAGACGCTTCGTTGTTGATTGCCCCACACCAAGCAATGCATCTGCCGGCAGCGGCCAAACTTTCTGTTTATAATTTTCCAGGGTAATAGCAGTAGTTGCATCCGGCTTTTTCATATCACTGCCAAGCTTTGCAAAAATTTTATTAAAGCTTACTCCGACGGATACCGTCAATTCCAACTCCGATTTAACACGAACGCGTATTTGTTCTGCAATATCCACCCCGCTGCCGAACAGGCGTGTACTGCCGGTAACATCGAGCCAGCACTCGTCAATACCAAAAGATTCAACCTGATCGGTATAGCTTAAATAAATTTTCTTGACTTTACTTGAAGCGAGCAGATAATTTTCAAAATGAGGGGGTACAATCAGCAAATCGGGACATTTCCTTTGTGCCTGCCAAATTGTTTCGGCTGTTTTCACGCCGCAGCTTTTCGCCAACTCGTTTTTGGCCAGCACAATACCATGCCTATCCTCCACACTGCCGCAGACGGCGACGGGATGTCCATTTAGTTCGGGGGTATCCCTGCATTCCACAGATGCAAAAAAGTTATTAAGATCGCAGTGCAGTATGCTTCGCTCCATTTTGTAAGCCCTCTTTTACGTCGTCGTAATATATCGAACTGATGTTCTTGATTTATTATACATTAGAACATCAGTTCTGTAAAGAGCTTTATAAGGAAAGCATCCTATAAGCTTGAATAAAGGGTATTAATTGCCAATACAATTCGTTTGGAGTATAATGATTTTATTTGATTTTCGGAGGAATAGGAATGGTATCACGTTTATATAGTATGGGGCTGTACGGTATGGAAGCCTTTGTCGTTGAGGTGGAAGCGGACATAAGCGTTGGTTTACCGGGGTTCGATGTGGTGGGATTGCCAGATGCTGCGGTTAAGGAGTCACGGGACAGAGTTCGCTCAGCCATGAAAAACTGCGGTTTTGATTTTCCTGTTCATAAAATTACGGTTAATCTGGCTCCCGCCGACAAACGCAAAGAGGGCCCGATTTATGATTTACCGCTTCTCGTTACGCTAATGAAGGCAAGTGGTCAGCTTAATGCGCAGCTGGATGACAGCGTGTTTATCGGCGAACTGTCACTCACAGGAGAAGCAAGACCGGTAAAAGGTATTTTGCCAATGGCAATTAAGGCCAAGGAACATGGATTTAAAAATCTTTATGTGCCTGAAGCAAACTCCGCGGAGGGTGCGGTGGTTAAGGGAATCACAGTTTATCCCGTTAAGGATTTGCCGGCGCTGATAAGGCATCTGACCGGACGTGAAGAAATTCACCCTGCCAGTCCAGAGCAAAGCACGCCGCAAAATCATGTGGCTCTTCCAGACTTTTCAGAGGTACGCGGCCAGTTCGAGGCAAAGCGTGCACTGGAAATTGCAGCGGCAGGCGGCCACAATGTGCTGTTGATTGGCCCACCCGGCTCCGGTAAAAGTATGCTTGCAAAAAGGCTGCCGTCGATACTTCCGGACATGACCTTTGAAGAAACTATTGAGGCAACTAAAATCCATTCAATCGCAGGGGCAATGCCAGACGGCGCATCTTTAATCAGAACGCGTCCATTCCGTTCCCCCCACCACACGGTTTCTCCTGCCGGCCTCTCCGGAGGAGGAAGCGTACCCCGCCCCGGAGAAATCTCACTCGCACACAACGGTGTGCTGTTTTTAGACGAACTTCCTGAATTTTCGCGTGGTGCAATGGAGGTACTGCGTCAGCCCATTGAGGACGGCAAAGTAACGATTTCCCGGGTCAACGGCACAATTGCCTACCCCTGCACAGTGATGCTGGTTGCCGCGATGAACCCCTGCCCCTGCGGCTATTTCGGGCACCCCACAAAACCGTGTACTTGCTCCGCCAACGCTGTTTCGCGTTATCTTTCCAGAGTTTCCGGCCCGCTGTTGGACAGGCTTGATTTACATATAGAAGTGCCTCCCGTGGAGTTCGATGAAATTGATTCAACGGAAAAATCAGAAAGCTCAGCGGTAATCAAGGCGCGCGTTAACGCTGCCAGAGCCATACAGAATCAACGATTTCAAGATGCGCCGTTTACCTGCAACGCAAGAATTACACCGGATATGCTGCATGAGGTATGCCATTTAAGCGACGCGGGGCGTAATCTGCTGAAGAAGGCGTTTGAAAAGCTCGGACTTTCAGCCAGAGCGTATGACAGAATACTAAAAGTTTCGCGTACTATTGCCGACCTGGATGCAAGCGAGTCAATCGAACCCCGCCATGTTGCCGAGGCCGTACAGTACCGAAGCCTTGACCGAAAATACTGGATGAAAGAGCGTTAGTCTTTTGATTAAAACTATTGCAGTAAACAAAATCTCCCACAGCTTTTCAAAGCAAGCTGTGGGAGATTTTTATTTTTGATATTGAAAGATTAGAGTTTTAGTATTTGCTGTCTTCCATATCGGGTTGTGGTTCAGGCTCATAGCTTTCAGCATCATCTTGAGTTGGTAGCGGTGAAGCTTGGACGCTGCTTGAACCGTTTTTCAATTTTAAAAATGCTAATGTGTTTTTCAGTTCTTGTGCCTGGCCGCTCAATTCCTCACTGGTCGCAGCACTCTCCTCACTGGTGGCAGAATTGGTCTGTACCACTGCGGAGATTTGGTCCACTCCGAGAGTGACCTGATTAATCGATGTTGCCTGACCATTGGAAGCGATGGAAATCTGACCGATTAAATCGGTTGTCTTTTCAGAACTGGCAATAATGGCATTGAGAGATTCCGCTGTTTCACTGGCAATTCTTGTGCCATTTTCTACTGCTTTAATAGAACCTTCAATCAATACGGTTGTATTTTTAGCCGCTTCCGCGCTCTTGCTTGCAAGATTTCGCACCTCATCCGCAACAACCGCGAATCCCTTACCCGCTGTTCCTGCGCGTGCCGCTTCAACCGCTGCGTTCAAAGCAAGAATATTGGTTTGGAATGCAATATCTTCAATTGTCTTGATGATTTTTCCGATTTGTTTGGACGAATCGCTGATTTCCTCCATTGCATCCATCATCTGCTTCATATGTTCATTTCCGCGCGTTACTTCGGCTACCCCTTCAAGTGAAAGCTTATTGGCTGTTGCAGAATTGGTAGCATTCTGATTCACTTGGCCGGCAATTTCCGTAATGGAAGCGGACAACTCTTCAATTGCACTTGCTTGTTCTGTTGCTCCCTGTGACAATGCCTGCGCCGCACAAGAAACCTGATCGGCACCGCTTGCCACTTGATCGGCAGACTGATTGATATTGGTAAACATTCTATTTAGGTTTGAAACAATGGAATTGAGCGCAGTTTTAATCTCTATAAAGTCACCCTTATATTCCTGTTGCGTTTCAACTGTGCAATCTCCATCCGATAGACTGCCTAAAATGCTTGAAATTTCCCCGACATAATTATTCAGTGTATTAATCGTATTGGAGAAAGCCTGGGAAAGAATGCCTATTTCATCTTTGTTTCGTATGACGGGAACTTCCGAATGCAAATCGCCTTCCGCCAACATTTCAATCCGCCGAACCAAACCAACAATCGGCTTTGCAATTGGATTGGCAATTTTAAAGGCGATAAAGCATGATAAAATAATAAACAAAATTATTAGAATAATTGTCAAATAAACGGATGAAGTAAATCCACTCATCATTTCGTCCACTGTTGCGCTGACCCCAATTGACCAACCATCCGTTTCCGGTATTTGGGAGTATCCGATACATTGCTTAATTCCATTAATTGTAACGGTTTGACTGTCAATTTTGCCCGATGTCATATTTTGAATAACAGATGCGGCGCCTCGGTATGACTTGTCCTCTTTTGCCTTGTCAATATAATTGACAAAATCGGTTACGTTTTTCCTGTCTTTGTGTGCTACAACCTTTCCTTCTTTGTCTACAATAAATCCGTATCCCGATTTTCCAATTGACACATCATCTATCATTTGGCTGAAGGTATCGCTTGACAAAACCGCAACAATAATGCCATTGTAGTAACCGCCCGCTTTTGTAGATACCATCAACACAGTACTGGAGTCTGTTTTCCTGACAACAGTGCTGGAGACATAGGTTACGCCCGCCAGTGACCTTTTGAAATACTCCCGGTCGCTGATGTCGGTATTATTGGTTGTCTTACCTTTTGAATCTGCAACCATAACATCTAAAAAACCATACTTTTTGGCAAGCCCGCTTAATATTTCTTTTCTTTTTTCTAAGGGAAGGCTCATATCCGTGATTTGAGGGTTTTGAGCAATTGCTTCCACTTTAATTTTATAAATGTTGATTGCCTGTTCTACATAATGGTTATAAGCGATTGAACTTGCCTTTACTCTTGTACTCATATTATTTTGAGAATTTGAGTACAGAATAAATCCTGTTGATGCACCACAAAGTACACTTACAGCCACTGCCAAACTTACCATTCCAAACAAAAGCGTGTGTTTTATACTTTTCTTTTTCACTTTTAACTTCATTTTTAATTGCTCACGTCTTTTCCTTCGTTTTTAGCATTTTAATGACAAATAAACAAAAAAAACAGCGTTTACACATTTGCTATATATGTCATTTGCCTAATTATACCATTTTTTTAGACAAATTTTTCATTTTAGTGAATATTACTTATTTAATTTGCGAATAATCTCGCCTGCAATAGCTTGACAAGGTACCTGCTTTTCAACCGCCCCAATATCAAATGCAACCATTGGCATTCCATAAACGACGCAAGACTGCTTATCCTGCCCAATTGTGAAAGAACCGTTCTTTCTCATTTCAAGCAATCCGTCTGCTCCATCTTTGCCCATTCCGGTAAGAATGATTCCCATGGCATCTTTACCGGCCGTTCTTGCCACCGAATGGAATAATACATCTACGGATGGACAATGGCCGCTAACTTTTTCTCCTTCGGCACATTTTACATAATAACCTTTAAAGTCCTTTTCCAAGGTCATATGCTTATCCCCGGCCGCGATTAACGCCTGTCCCTGTTTAACTCGGTCACCGTTTTGTGCTTCAAAAACCGAAAAATTGCAAATTTTGTTCATCCTGTCCGCATACATTTTAGTAAAACCAACAGGCATATGTTGAACAACTAAGATACCGGGAATATCGGCTGGCAGCTGTTTTAAAATTTCAAGCGTTGCTTCCGTTCCCCCGGTTGAAGCACCAATCGCAATAATTGATTCACTTGTGCCACTGTGCTTTAATGCAGGGAGCGGTAATGAAGCAGTTGGCACAACACTTTTTTTCACCTTTGCAGAAGAGGCAATTTTAATTTTAACGCATAATTCCTGACAAAAAATCGAAAAATCATTGCTATTCTGAATGTTTGGTTTCTTAACAAAATCGACTGCTCCTGCACTCAAAGCTTCAAATATTCCAATATTGAGGGAACTTACCAGCACAACCGGTAAAGGATTGACAGGAATCAATTTTCTTAAAAAATCCGTACCCCTCATATCGGGCATTTCAACATCCATAGTAACAACATCCGGCGAAAGTTCCTTGATTTTTTTGTCCGCTTCAAACGCATTTCCGGCACTCCCTATTACTTCAATATTTGCATCGCTGCTTAGTGCTTTTTGTAATGCAGTCCTAAAAAAGACCGAATCATCTACTATTAAAACTCTTATTTTGTTATTTAAAGGCATATGTACAATTTATCCTTTCTGATAGATCGATGGTTCAACATATAGGAATTTAGAACTATCCCTCTGCACCGTTTCAGAATGCCCGATGAACAAATAACCACCTGGTTTTAACACATCATAGAATTTATTAATTAAGGCGTTCTTTGTTGGCTGATCGAAATAGATCATGACATTTCTACAAAATATCAAGTCAAACGGCTGCTTGAAAGAAAAATTATCCATTAGGTTTAAAGGCTTGAAGAAAACCTGTTTTCTAACCTCTTCTTTAAGCTCAAAAAGGTCATTTCCCTTGCCGGTAAAATACTTCTTTTCCCACGACTGAGGAATATTTCTCAGCGATTCCGCGCTGTATAAACCATGCTTTGCCTCTTCCATAACCTTTAAAGAAATATCTGTTGCGAGAATTCTATAATCCCAACTGGATTTTTGCAACCCAAAATAATCCATCATGACCATAATCGTGGTATACGCTTCTTCTCCCGAAGAACAGCCTGCGCTCCAAATACGGATGTCCTTTTGGCGGTTGGTCTTTTCCTGCATGGGAAGAATCGTATTTTTCATAAAATCAAAATGGGCTGATTCTCTTAAAAAATAGGTGTGGTTTGTCGTAAGCTTATTCAGCATTGCTGTGATTTCATTGGAATCATTTTTCTTTATCAATTCAAAATATTCCGTAAAACTCGTAAAACCCTTTTCCTGTAAAACAGAATACATCCTTGATTCAATTAACTGTCTTTTTTTGCTTAAATTAATTCCATAGTTGTTTTTTATAAAGTTAACAATATTGTCGAATTCCTGATCAGATAAGCGTATCATCATTTTCCTCCATGAATCATTATGCTGCGATTAAAGTTAATTGTTATTATAAAGATTGAGGATATCCAAAATAAGACTGATACTGCCGTCCCCAAGAATTGCACAACCGGTAATTCCAGTTTCTTTCACATCGTATTTATTGAGATAAATTGGCAGCGATTTAACAACTACCTGCTGTTCACCCAATAAAGTATCTGCAAAAATGCAGTACGCCTGTTCGTGTGTTTCTACTAAAATGATAATTCCGTTGCTGATTTCCGTAGTCTCCGTTTTAATTCCGTAAACGCTGTGCAGTCTAACAATCGGATAATACTGATTTCGAACCATAATAATTTCATTCATATCTGTATCATAATGCACGCTGTCCTTATCCACTTTAAAGGACTGCTTAATGTTATTAATCGGAATCGTAAATACGGTGTCACCCACCGAAACCTTCATACCATTTACAATTGCAAGTGTCAGTGGTATTTTAAAGATTATTTTTGTTCCTTTTCCAAACTCACTGGTAAGGGACACATCTCCGCCAATTTTTTCCACATTTTTTTTCACAACATCCATTCCGACACCTCTGCCGGAAAACTCCGTAACGACCTCGTTAGTAGAAAATCCTGGCATGAGCAGGAAGGCGTAAATTTCTCTTGAAGAATACTCGTTTTCCGGCTTTTTGAGCATACCCTGCCTTTTGGCCTTCTGTAGTACACTCTTCTCGTCGATTCCCTTGCCGTCATCCTGAACGGTAATCACAATTTCTCCACCCGTATTCTGTGCAGATAGTGTTACGGTTCCCTGTGCCGGTTTGCCTGACACAGCACGCTCTTCTTTGGTTTCTATTCCGTGGTCCATTGCATTACGGACCAAATGCATAAGCGGGTCACCAATGTTATCAATAATCGTTTTATCCACTTCGGTCTCTTCACCGATTAATTTCAGCGTAACATCCTTGTCCAGCTTTTTAGTCATATCTCTTACAATACGATTCATCTTTTGGAATACACCTGAAATAGGTACCATCCTAATAGACATGACAATTTCCTGAAGCTCATCGGTCAGCTTGCGTAATTGTCTGGAAGCTTTGGTAAAATTGTTATCCACACCCGCGCTTTGCGCAGACGGCACGGCGGTCACCATGGATTCCGTAATTACAATCTCACCCATCAAATCCATCAAATTGTCGAGTTTAGAAAGATTTACATTAATTAAGTTCTGTTTAATGGCAGAATGGACTACCCCTGCCGTTTCCTGCGGCTGCGCATTTTCAACAAGCTTTACTTTTTCATCCGGTACTGCCGTTTTCGTAATATTAGCGCCATCTAAAATGGTATAATTTTTGGTGTACACAAAATTTTCAATCAGCTTTAATACTGATTTTAAGCCTTCTTGCTCTTTAAATGAAATCAAGAAACCATTTTTGATGATTTCCTCCGCACTTTCTGGATTCGTTTCAATATCCTGCGGCTGGTAGGTTATGTTCTGATAAACATCATTAATGGAGTTTATCAACATGACCGCACGAAGATTCTCCATTTCTGTTTCTTCTTCAAAAAACACTCTTACGGAGTAGGGAAAGTCCGGGGAAACGCTGGCGGCGTCCGCCACAGGATCAGAAACTGCCTCAACCTTTGGAGTGTTTGTATGGTCTCCGGAAATCTTTTTTAAAAAATCATTAATTTCCTGCTCAAAAGTGCCGATATCTGTAGTTAAAGGCTCATTATTTTCAACCTTAGATACTTCTGACTTAATGAAGTCGCCTGATTTAAACATTAGGTCAAAAAGTTCATTGTTGTATTGCCCGTCAATTCCATTTTCACGCACGAAGTAGAATAAATCTTCCACTTTATGGGAAATGGTCATTAAACTGTTAAACTGCATCATCGCTGAAGAACCTTTAATTGTATGCATAATCCTAAAAATCTCATTGATGCTGTCGGTATCAAATGAATTTGCTTTTTCGCAGTTGATTAAGATTTCATCGAGGTGTTCAAGCAAATCATTTGCTTCAAATAAATATACTTCGAGCATTGATTCCATATTGTTATCCATTAATACTTCACCGCCTAATAAACTTTATATGATATATATCGTTACAATTCAAATTAAATTAACGTTAAAATTTATTTTAGAGGTGTTTTTATGCCCGATAACTTAAGAATAACCACTCCTGTTACAAGTAATGAAAGTATTAACAAGGTTTCGTCGGCCAAACAACCGCCGGCGATGCTTCCAATTGACCCATCCAAAGTAACACCGCCGAGCACTGACAAACAGGCTGACCAAAGCGCAAATTTTGACTTTTTGATGAACCGAAATTCTGTTTTTAATAAGCTTTTGGAACAATTGGGAGAAACCCCGGCGCTTTCGCAAACACTGCAAAAAATCATGTTTGACGCGTTTAACCGCGCAGACAGCGTTCATGGCAGCAGGCCAGCAAACCTGCTGATGAAGCAGCTTTCTTCCGCCATGGAAATGAATGAGGTAGACATTGTTAAAAACTTAATGTTCCAAAATAATAACCACACAAAGTTTTCCGGTCCTTTTTTTGATATTTTCCGAAACCTTATGAGTGAATATCCTGATAGTAACTTAGACGAACATCTATCCGCTTTTCTAAAGTCATACGACGTATATTTTTCAACACCGGATACAACAGTGACCATTTTGAAGGAACTAAATGGACTTGTTCGTCAAATGCCAAACTCGTACGGCACGAAACTTCAAGCATTGGTGGATGAGCTGATGACCGAACAGCCTTTCAACAGTCTGGACTTGAATTTGGCTGTTTTAAAGGATAAAATTCTTCCCCTTTTGAGCGAATATGTTACAGTAACCAATGATTTTGGTCCTTCAAGGGACAGCATTACCCTGCTTGTACATAACATCGCGCGATTAAATATCAGTTCGCATCAGGAACTGGTAGACGAGTTTTCATCACTGCTCGATTATTGCAGATACGACTTGAATCTGCCTGATGAGAAAATGAATCAAATCAAGTCAATGTTTCTGAAGAGTCTTACCGAATCCTCACAAAAGCCAGAAAACCATTTTTATGATTCTTTGTTAAAAGTCCTAACGGACAGCTCAAATCAAAGCACTTCCAGCGTGAGTCAGACACTTTATAAGAATGTGATTTCCTCGTTACTGCTGGATAACAGCGTATATATGCCCTTTACCCATCTTTTTTTGCCAATTAACTATAACGGCAAATTTATGTTTTCTGAAATTTGGATTGAAAAGGATGACGACAGCAACCGGTCTTCGCCCCGCAGCAGCGGAGAGACAGGCGCCAAACCGATTAAACTGTTTTTAACCTTTGATATAAAAAGCTTGGGGTATTTTGAAGCTTCCATTGCACTTTCTCAGACAAACGCCGATGTCCAGTTGAGTTGCCCGCCCGCCCTCACAAAAAACAGCCGCGAAATCGGCAACAAAATTTCCGAGATATTTTCACAAAACGGATTAACGGCGCAAAGTGTGGAACTAGTGACAGGCGGCACTGCAGCGGTATCAAAACAAATCATGAAAAAAGTGTACGAAAGGAAGAATGTAATCGATGTCACAATATGACAAGCAGTCCCACGCTGCTGCTTTAAAGTACTCGCAGGATTCGTCCCACAGTGCGCCGGTGGTGGTGGCGGCCGGCCTTGGATACGTGGCGCAAAAGATTATCGATGTTGCACAGGATAATAACGTCCCGGTTTTTCAGGATGATACACTTGCATCGCTTCTTTCTCAGCTAGGCGCAGGCAGTGAAATCCCACCGGAATTATATCAGGCAATCGTTGATATCTATGTGTATTTTTTAAGCTATTCTCTTGATGGTAAGGCGAGCGAGGCGCAAATTAAGCAGGAGCAGTTCCCACAAGAAAACAAATAAAATGATATTTTCTGGCATATTTGGCTAATTATTTTAGAAATAAGCCGATATATATCTGTAGGCATTTTTCACGCGTTATTATGATTAGACTGCCAAAATAATGCCGGCATTGGCAGCATTAAAAATATTTTACCGAACGGCATCGGTAGAAATGATGAAGGGTATGAAAAATATGGCAGAAAACATTTCTTTAAAAAATAACAACACAGCCAATGAGAATACTTCAACAGAAAAATATCTCACTTTTTTTATTGATGAGCAGTTGTTTGCAATTCAAAGCAGCAAGGTGGTTGAGATTATTCGTATGCAGCCCATTACCTATATCCCCAAGCTGCCGCCCTTTGTAATCGGAGTCATCAATTTAAGAGGAAAAATTGTTCCTTTAATTGATTTAAGACTAAAGTTCAACAAGGCGCTAAGAGAATATGATGATTACACCAGTATTGTCGTGGTGGAAACCGGTGATTTAAGCGTCGGATTTATTGTGGATCGGGTCAATGATGTGACAGATGTTTCTAAAAATCAAATCAGCGATTCTCCAAAGCTATCAAAAGACGGCACCCATAGTTTTGTGATGGGAATCGCAACTCTTTTGGGCGAGCCCATCATGCTGTTAGACACTGTAAAAATACTCTCTGATGACGAGAATGAACAATTAGCAGTGTGAACCAATGGCATAGAGGCATCATCTTTTTCATGTGCCGAGTGACTTTCCTAATTTGACATTTTGGGTATGGTTTCACCTATCATTTTGGAGGGATTTCCTATGTTACCAATTTCTGAAGAATATCTGCATTCACCATGTGAAATTAAAACACTTTCAAACAAATTGATTTCCACCGGCTTTTTATCAAACATCTTGCAAGAATCTCTGCAAATGGCCAACAGCATGGATGTTTTGCCTATTTTGCATTGTAATACACCGGTGAAGATAAGTATCTACAATAGCACTTTGGGATTTAAAGTGCTGGTCGGGAAGGTTTTTCTGTCTACACCGGATATGATGCAGATTACCGACATACAAAACTTGGCTGACTTTGAACGCAGGAACTTTTTCCGCCTGGATGTGAACATTGACGCAAAGGCATACCTGATTCAAGAGGATGCATCTGAAGAAGATGATGCGTCTAAAAAAAATCATGCGTCCGAAGAAGATGATGCGTCTGAAGAAGACCATTTATTCGACATTACCGTTATTGATTTGAGCTTAAGCGGCTTTTTTATCGCCACACACCAACACCTGGAGGCCGGTCAGATGTTCGTCACGACGCTGACGCTGTATGACACGAATATTCCGTTCCGCTGCCAAGTGCAGCGAGAGCAGAAAGTTGATTATTCTCATAACGGTTACGGCTGCGCATTTTTGGATAGTTCCAACCGGCAGTTTGATTTGCTGTGCAAATACATCTTTGAAAAGCAAAGAGAACAAATCAAGTTATCCAAGAATATCATAATTTAAATTATTTGAGCGATATTCTTTAATATTATTAAATGATAGGGTGATAGAAATGGAAAGTACAAAAGACATGGACGAAATGACAGATGAAATTGATACAAATGAAATGAAAGGAAAATACCTAACTTTTTGGACTGATGAGCAGCTTTTCGGAGTCCCAATTGCTGATATCGTTCAAATTATAGGCAATCAGGAAATTACGCCTATCCCCGATTCTCCTAGTTATGCAAAAGGAGTCATAAATCTGCGCGGCAACATCATTCCCGTTATTGATGTTCGGCTGAGGTTTGGCAAAGAAGAAGCAAAATACGACGAAAAGACCTGCATTATCGTATCCAAAATAGAAGAAAGCCATATCGGTTTTATCGTGGATTCTGTGGATGAAGTAACAACGATCGATGATGACAATATTTCCCCTCCGCCAAGGATGTCGAGGGATCGCACTAATCTTTATTTGACCGGAATCGGCAAGATTGAAAATAAAGTTGTCATGCTTTTAGATACAAGTAAAATCCTAAATAAAAATGAATTTGAACTGGTCAACAGTGCGGTACAGATTTAACCAGCATCAAAAAGGGGAAGTAGAAATGAAATTATTTAACAACATGAAAATTGAAAAAAGATTAGTTCTTGTTTTTGTCCTATTAGCGATTATTTTATTAGCTTGCGGAGGATCTGCTGTATTTCTCTTCGATAAACTCAATAATTTTATTCCCGCTGTTCTTATACTCTGCGTAGCTTTTGCATTCGCCATATGGGTTGCAATCACCACTGCAAGGAAAATTGCCCGCCCAATCAATGAAATGGCCGAAGCTGCCACACAGATGGCACAGGGCAATTTAAACGTTGAAATTGAATATGAATCTCAAAATGAAATAGGGCAGCTTGCACAAGCGCTTTCAGACACAATTACATCCTTAAAATCATATATCAACGAAATTGCAAGTGTTCTGGGTATAATGGCAGTCGGTAATTTAAATGTAGAAATTACACACGAATATGAGGGCGATTTTTCGAAAATTAAAACGGCGCTCGACCGTATCATATCGATGCTAAATAAGAATATCTCTTCGATTGGCAACTCCGCTGATGAAGTGTCCAATGGTTCCGATCAGGTTGCCAATGCTTCCCAGGCTCTTGCGGAGGGTGCAACGGAGCAAGCAAGCGCTATTCAGCAATTATCTGCTTCAATCACTGAAATTTCTGAGCAGGTAAAGCAAAATGCGGCTAATGCAGCCGATGCAAACAGAGCTTCTTCCGATGCGGAGAACAAAATAAAAAGCGTATCTGATGAAATGGATACAATGCTTGAGGCAATGAGCGAAATCAGTGAGACTTCCACAAAAATCGGCAATATCATTAAAACCATTGACGATATTGCTCGCCAGACAAACATCTTAGCATTGAACGCCGCTGTGGAAGCTGCAAGAGCCGGAGCAGCAGGCAAGGGCTTTGCCGTAGTTGCCGATGAAGTGCGAAACCTTGCAGGAAAGAGCGCAGAGGCTGCCAAGGACACCACTTCTTTGATTGAAAATGCGCTGCAAGCGGTTGACAACGGTAAAAAAATTACAGATTCCACCGCAAAGACATTAAGTGAAGTAATTACTGCGACTTTAAAATCCACCGAACTGATTAATAATATCGCAGAAGCTTCAAATGCACAGGCAACTTCAATCAATCAAGTAACTCTTGGCGTAGAACAAATTTCTGCCGTTGTTCAAACTAACTCCGCAACCGCGGAGGAAAGCGCTGCCTCGAGTGAACAAATGTCCGGCCAGGCACAAACACTTAAGACTTTGGTCGATCACTTTGTTGTAAAACCCACTGCAAACCGCTCTGCAAGTGTCCCTGTTCATTCAGCGGTAAAAGCTGCAAATCTGGAATTTACTAATGACAATTATGCTATAAGCAAATATTAATTTTAACAGCAATAAACAAGAGCGGGATAAGATTTTAATCTTATCCCGCTCTTGTTTTATGTAATTTTTTTAAAAATTCCGTTCAGAGCACGGGTATGATGATGGGCAGTAAGTGTTAAAACTCCTCGTATGTGGAAATATTGCAGATATCCTCGATTACATTATTCTGCACGTCTAGTTGTGTATATAAGTCTAGTACAGTACCCGGTTGTTTAATCGGCCTGATAACGGGACGCAAAGGGTTATTTTCATTTTGCTTTACAATAATCGCTATTTCACCATTATTTAATTTGACACATGAGCCGATTGGATAAGGGGAAACCTTATTTAAAAAAGCCTTTACAATTGTAATGTCAAACGCAGTTCCGGATGAGCCCATAATATATTCAATGGCTTCCGATGGAGTGGACGGCTTTCTATATGGCCTCATTGAGGTCAGCGCATCATAGACATCCGCAACCGAAATGATTCTTCCGAATAAAGGAATGTCCTCACCCGAAAGGCCGCCCGGGTAACCTGTTCCATCATATTTTTCGTGGTGTGTAAGAACGCCTTCACATATCCTGCTATTTGCCAAATTGTGTTTTACAAAGAACTCCGCTCCCTTTGTGGGATGCTGCTTAACGATGGTAAACTCTTCCGCTGTTAGTTTTGCCGGTTTTGCGATGATTTGAATCGGGACTGACATTTTCCCGATATCGTGCAGAAGAGCGCAAAAGCCAAGGTCATACAAATCCTGTGTGCATAAACCTAATTCTATTCCAATCGCAATGGAAAGAATGGAAACACCAAGTGAGTGGTTATAGGTATAGTCATCATACAGTTTCAGATTTGCAATACTAATCTTTACTTCTGCATTGTTTTTTAATGAGTTAACAAGCTTTTTGGAAATATTCATCGTTTGGTTAATGCAGCTCACATTAATTTTTTGAGCAACCTGGTTAAACATTTTGTAAACCTGATGCACACTCTCGATTGCTTCTTGCTTTAATTCCCTTCCAATCGGCTGTCGAATATTTGTTTTGATCCTGACTTTCTCTTTTTCATTTCCAGACCGAATATAAGCCCCAAGAATATCTAATTCAATAAATTTATTAATATATAGCTGTGTTAATATTTGGCCTGATCTTAACATTATGATTTTAGAGGTTACGCTATCAAACAAGTATACATCTCTGTCTAAGATCATTCCTGATTTTAATCTATCGGTTGGAATAAAAGTCATACTAACTACCATTCCTTTTACATTTTTTAGATTATAAAATGTCCATAATTTTTATGTAAAATAATTTATTATAATATAATAGCACAATACATATATATCGTCAAAATAATATTTTTATTTACAAATTTATTAATAAAATTAACTTTTGCAAAACACCCTAAATTTTCACTCTCATTGGTACGATATATACAGTAAGAGATTATTTAATTTTAACATTCAACCTATAGGAGGTTTTTATTATGACTACTTCAAAAATTCCCAGTTCTTTCTCTTCCACGAACCCTACTTCAACCTCGTCTAAGCGCTTGAGCGGCTTGATTTCCGGATTGGATACCGATACTTTAGTACAACAGATGTCTTCAGGAATCCAAAGCAAAATTGACAAGCAGATGCAAAATAAGCAGATTGCCCTGTGGAGGCAGCAATCCTATCGCCAGGCTACTTCGGCTCTGACTGAATTCAAAAATAAATATTTTTCAACCTCGTCCAACACTTCCAACATCCTTAGTCCAAGCTTTTTTAATTGTACATCCATTAAGAATACCTCGCCGTGCTTAAATGTAACCGGCAATGCGACTGCGGCAAAAAACATGGCTGTTACAAAAATTTCGCATCTTGCTAAACAGGCAAGCATTTCCTCAACGCATAAAGTTTCCAACGAAAAGATTACCACTGGAATAATTTCTGAGAATTGGGCAGAAAGCAAAATTTCTAACGCATCCATGACAATAACTTATGGCGGAAAAGACTATGCTGTTGAATTAAGCAATAACTTTACATTTAATTCTACTAATGACGCAACAAACATTCAAGCCCTGGCCAAGGAGTTAAACACCCAGATAGAAAAAATTGACGGATTAAAGGGCAATGTAAGTTTCGGTGATGACGGTAAAATAGCTGTAAATGCTGAAGTAACAATAAAGGACGGCAACGAAAATCTTTTAAAAGGTCTTGGCTTAACAAAGGGAACCGCCTTTAGTTCCTTACCTGCGGAATGGAAAACTGACGCAAGCAGCCTTTTTAGCACCAAACCATTAGGAGACTCTCTTTCAGGTTCCACGTTGACCTTCAGCTTAAATGGGATCAGCAGAAATATTACCTTTAATGAAAGTGAAAAGGACAAATTTTCAACACCGGACAAATTAAAAACCTACTTGAATGATAAATTAAAGTCGGCTTTTGGCTCCTTTAGCGAAGACCCCGCTGTTAATCCAAATGGGCTTGGGAAAGTAAATGTTGAATTTAAAGACAATGTGCTGTCATTTGGAGTTGTAAACACGCTTAACGCGGATGGTACTGTTAAGGACTATAATGGTACGGATATTTTTTCGATTGATTCCTGTGATAAAGGCGGCGTCCTTGGCATTAACGGTGCTCTGCGTACCTATGCGGGAGAATCCAACCGCATTAACACCAATAAAACCCTTGAGGATATTAAAGGCAGTTTAAACGGTACGCTAACGCCTTCTGAAGACGGTACCTACGGCTTAAAAATAAACGATAAGGTGTTCACCTTTAAACCAACTGATACGATTGCGAATATTATCTCTACAATAAATAATGACAGGGATGCCAACGTAACCATTTCCTATTCATCCATTAATGACTCCTTCAGCGTAGCTGCGAAAAACGGCGGCAGCGCCAGCAGGGTAGATATTAAAAATTTAGATGGCGGCAGCCTTGCCAACGTTCTGTTCGGAGAAGATTCTGCTTCTACAAAGGCCACATTATCCTATGATTTCACCGGTAAAAGTGCAGCTGATCTGGCTGGCAAAACAATTACCGTTGGCAGCACCACTTATCAATTCCTCAATGGCGGTTCAGTAACTGATCCTAAGTATAAAGGTATTGATATCAGTACCGCTGCTGGCGATGCTGATATCGCAACTTTGTTCAGCAATGCTGCAAAAGCTGAACCACCAGTTGCAAACGCTTCAAAACTTTACGGTTATGATGTTTCAGCAACAGGCGGCAAAGTCACCTTTACTGCTTCTATTGCAGGTCCTAGGGTATCACCAAATACATCAGGTGATATCACTGGTGTATTTAGCAGCAGTGACTATACTTTGAGCCAGGAGGGTGAGGACGCGAAGCTAATGGTAAGCTTTGACGGCAACCCGGCCAATGCGATTGAAATTGTACGAGGTGATAATAAGTTTACGCTTGACGGTGTTAATTTTGAACTTAATAGTATAACAGACGATGCTACGGTCAGCGTTGATAAACCGATTCGATTTACAGGCGATAATAAATCGGATGAACTGTATACCAAAATGAAAAATTTTGTTGATGATTACAATGCACTAATCGACTTAGCTAACAACAAAGTCAGTGAACGTAAAGAAAAAGATGCTATTTATTTGCCGCTAACCGATGCGCAAAAAAAAGATATGAGCGAAGCTCAGATTACAGCGTGGGAAACGAAAGCCAAAAAAGGCCTATTGCAGGGGGATAACATTTTAAACTCCCTCAGTCTTGATTTGCGCCACTCAATGACCGACATGGTTGATTCCGCAAAAGGTGCCCTCTTCCAAATTGGTATTGCAGGCAAAGCAAATGATTACTCTGCCAATGGCAAACTTACTATCGACGAAGCTAAACTAAAAAAAGCACTTAACGATGATCCGGAGAAGGTTACCGCGCTGTTTACCGGAACGGATGGCATTGCCACCCGCATGCAGAATGTCATAGATAAAAATATCAAAACCTCCGGCGGTGACGGTATCTTAATTCAAAAAGCCGGTGCTGAAAACAGTACTTTCGTTGACAAAAGTTCCATTACAGCGAGCATTCAGGACTATGATACCAAAATCAAGGAACTGCAAACAAGACTAAAAACACAGCAGGAACAATATTATAGTAAATTTACCAGGCTGGAACAATACTTGAGCAAAATGAATTCACAGGCAAATTTGTTCATGCCTACCACTACATCCTGATAATTGTTCAGATTTCAAAGAGGGGAAGCTTAAACAATGATAAACAACCCTATTATGCAGTATAAAGAGCAGTCAATCAACACCATGTCAAAGGGTGAACAGCTCATCACCCTTTTAAATGAAGCATTGAAAAATCTTCATTATGGTTCTATGATGTTAAAAGATAAAAACTATGAAACAGCACAAAAATGCACGGAAAAATGCAAGAGTATTTTCAATTATCTTTCTTCTGTTTTAGACCGCCAATACAGCCTTTCAGCAGAGTTGTATCAACTGTACTACTTTATCAATCAACAAGTTATTAAAGCGGAAATCAAACGTGATCCCGCAATTTTGGATGAGCTTGTCCCTTTAGTCGAAAGCATGAGAGATACTTGGGTAGAAGCGGAAAAACTCTGCCATATGAATAAATAAAAAACCGAACAAAGGCCTTTGTTCGGTGTGGAGAAGTTTATGCCAATTAATGAAATAATTACCTGCTTGGAACAAAAAGTTATTTTGCTTACTCAAATATTAAACCTAACCAAACAAATTGAAGTGCGTAGCAAAGAACCCGATATTCAACTTGATGACTTTCTTGAGCAGCGCGGAGCCTATATTGTGAGAGTAAATAAATGTGATAGTTTGATTCTCAATCTGACCGAGGAAATGCCGCCTGAGCAGCAAGAACGATTGGCAAGGGTTTTACACGCTGAGGTTCCTGAAAAGGACTGCAGCGAAGAAGAGCTGCCCCTATTGAAGCTGTCAAACGACTGCACCTCCCTTTTACAGAGAGCGGCCGTAATCGACAAATCCGCTCGTGATGCAATTCAAATGCAATGTGATGATTTAAGAGGCAAGATTAATCAATCACGCAAAAACAGCAATCATCAAACGATGTACGGCAACATTAACTGACCATGCTTTTGCTCTTTATAAAATAAGCGCTAATCACACAAGTAAAGGCTTTCTTTCAAGAACGGATCTATCCGTTGTATTGAAAGAGAGCCTTTACTTGTAATCATCATATGATTAATATGTTTTAATACCGTTTGAAAAGGACTTGACGACCATCCTGCCGTCTTCCGCATAGAAATATACGGTTCTTCCATAATTTAATCCTGTGTCCTCCGCACAAATCCTGATTCGAAAACTGTTTAAGCTTTCCTTAACCGCAGCAATGTTGCGCTGGCCGATATTTCCAAAAGAGGAGTCACCCGAAACCTCAAACATCTTTGCTCCACCTGCGATTTTTGCCACGATTCTTCTGCGATTGCAGCCCATTTTCTCCATTTGCTGAATCATCTCTGGAATACAGGTATCGGCAAATCTATGTTTGTTTTCCTTCGGATTATTTTGGGGAAAGGTTGGCAGCATTATATGCCCCAACCCCCCGATTTTCAAAATTTGGTCATATAAACAAATTCCCACGCAAGAACCTAATGCATAAGTAACAAGCGAATCATCACTCTTAACAATCTGCATATCTGATATTCCAATGGTAACCACATTACTCATAGTTCAATACCCAATTTCCCCATTAAAGTGTTCAAAGACTCAATCGACGGTACCAACATCATATTCGCGGTAACATCATTATTACCGCTTAAAAAATCATCCTCAATAAATATAATCTTATCCGATACGGATCCCATCTCAATGGCCGGCACACTCAGAATAGCGCCAACCATATCCACCGTAATGGCCGGCACAGAAGTCTTAATTTGCAGCTGTGACAGGGTGCTGATGGAACCAGTATAAGCGGCAATCATAATATTGCCAAGTTCAGAAATGGCAGAAAGTTCCATCTCCGACAATTTGTCGCAGCTGACCTCCTCTACACCCAGCATAGAGATAAGTGCAGATTTTGCGAAATTCTGCTCAATAATAAACATCATGATGCCCTCAATATCACCGGCTAGCTTTGCTAAAATGCCAATGACCACATTTTCCGGGCCGCCCAGCGCATTCGCAGCATCATTAATATCTAAAATACGAACGTTGGGTGTCGTCATATCGACAGTCGTATTTAACATCTGTGACAGTGAGGTGGCCGCATTGCCGGCACCGATGTTCCCGATTTCTTTTAGAACATCAATATGTACTTCATTAAGTTGTTCCAAATTTTGAATTGACATCACAAAACTCCATACCGCCGCAATTCGGTCATTGAATGAAATAAGCTCCACAGTCATGCGGTTTTATTTGGAGAGCTTATTTTTTATTGGAATTACTTCATATCAGTTAGGAAATATCAGAAGGTAAAACCGGAGCAATAACAATTTTCTCCGTGCTCGCATAAAATTTCGTGTTGCTGTAATCATCATTTATATTCATGGTATATGGCCCTATTGTTATTTTGGTACCGGAATAAACAATTCCCGATCCAACGATTTTATAATCAGTAAGATTGTTTTTTACTTCTGAAGCTTTTTTGATTTCCGACTTTAGAAGCTCAACGGCATTAATGAACTGGCCTTTTTTCGCAATTGCAGATTTCATCAGCAAATTGCCTGTTTGCGTATCTTTTTTACCGCTGATAGCCAGCTGTTTGGTCAAATTAGAAAACTGTTCCTGAAAATCCTGCAGTGCCTTTTGTGCCTCCAAAAGCTTATTTTGCAGTTCGTCAAGGGTGTACTCCGCTTTGTCAGGCACTAGCATAGAAGTAAGCTCTTTTGACAAAATTGAAGCCACTGTCGTTGTATTGGAGGAAGTTCCGATGTTTTTTGCGAAAATTCTTTGCCCAGCCAGGTAACTGCCCCCGATCAGAGACGCCTTACGCCCTTTTAAAACAATGGATTCCCCCGCTGTCGCCCTGCAATTCATAAGAATGTCCGCATATATATCATTTTCAGAAAACAAGTTTGCATTTTCAAAATATTTACCTATAATGTTTCCACCGGCCCTTAATGTGCCCTTTCCCATTCCATTCATTCCACTTGAAATGGAAATTGATCCTTTGGCCTCTATCATAGCTCCCTCAGCCATACCGCGGATGGAAACATCTTTTCCCGCTTTAATGGAAAAGCCTTCTCTGACGTCCCCTTGAACGACTACAGAGCCAATTGCGTTAATATTTCCGGAAGCGCTATCCACATCACCGTGAACAATAAAAACATCCTTTACATTTATCGTTGAGTGGTTAGACTCAATGCAGCCATCAACATTAGCAATCAGGCTAAGCCCATCCTCTGAAGCAATCGTATTGATTCCCACCGGAAGAACCGGGAATCTTCCGGGTACGAAAGGAACAATATGATTATAAACATCCATTCCATCTTTTCCCGGTTCAGGTGGAATAATATGACACAATACTTCTCCCTTAGTAATATTTTTTACAAGTCCTAAGTCGCGAAAATCAACAGTGCCATCCTCTCGTTCTTTTGGTTCTAACCCGGTATCCGTATCGAATCCGTATTCGATTGATCCGTCAGTTCCATCTATTGGGGGGATCCCTTTGGCACAAATTAACTCGGAATAGAATTTCTTATTTTCGCAGAATGTATGTATTGCGTCCTCGCAAAGTCCGTAAGTAATACCGCTCTGCGTTAGAAATTCACTGACATCATCAAATGTAACCACTTGGTCGGAATGGGCCAACTTTACTCTTAGATAAGCAGCCATATTATCAGTGGAAATCTGGAGCTCGAATTCGGGTTTCAGTTCCTCCTGAACCGCGTTAATTTGACTTGAATCAGCCGTACTCATATCGGTCAAGTCGTCATTAAAATTAGTACTCATTTCAATCACTTCTTTCACCTTTAAAAGTTAGAATATTAGAATCGATTCTATCTTAAACTGTTTACCGTTTGCATGATTTCATCAGAAACCTGTACGATTTTAGAGTTAAACTGAAACGCCCTTTGCAAATGGATGACCGAAGCCATTTCATCCGCAAGGTTGACGGCAGAATCCTCTAAAAAACCTTTTTTTATCTCCGGATTGTTTACGGCTTTTGCATCGCCGGAACTATTGCTAACTGTAAAATAGCAATTGTCTCCACGCGAAAGCCCATCTGTATTTGCAAATGAAAATACGCCGATGTTGGGACTGTCGGCCTCACTGTTCACTGTAATTTTCTTGCCTTTGGCATCCAGCACATAACCTTTGTCTGAAGAAGTTAAATAGTTCTTACCATTCTCCATAGATAAGTGAAAACTACCGCTGCGGGTATACTTTACTTTTCCGTCTGTCTGAATGGCAAAGAAACCATTGGAAGTTGTAAGGGCATAGTCCAAAGAACGGTTTGTCTGCTTTAATCCGCCTTGATCAAACATGGTATCTGTTTTTTCAATCTTTACTCCATGGCCACTCTTTAATTTGGTATCGGCTCCCTGCGCGTTGTGGATATTGGTATACATCAAATCGGCAAAGGTTGGCTCGGAAGCTTTGTAGCCCGCAGTAGATACGTTGGCCAAATTGTTGGCCGTAACGTCAAACCCCTTCTGCAGATTAATTGTCCCGGTAGCCGCAGTATAAAAAGAACTAATCATTGTAAGGTACCTTCCTAAGCTAACTTATATTTTTGCAATGTCGGTAACCGCTCTTGCCAAAATCTGGTCATACATCTTAATCGTTTGAGAACAAGTCTGTAAATTACGCTGCAGCGCAATAGCATTTGTCATTTCTTGGGCTGCGTCCACATTGGAGCCTTCAATGGTTTTCCACATAATGTTTGGCTCCTGTACCTGTGTGGGTGCTCCGCCGGTTGAAGTAAACATTCCCTGGTCGACTGTTTGAAGGTTATTGTAATCCGCAAAATTATAAACGGCAATTTTGTCAACCACTTTTCCATTAACAGACAAGTTGCCCTGGGAATCAGCGGTAAACTTATCGGTACCGATGTGAATCGGTCCATTACGTCCCATCACACGCCCTACGTTATCAAGGACAAGGTAACCGTCCTGGTCAACGTTAAAACTTCCGTTGCGCGTATAAACTGTTCCGTTTGCACCCTGTATGGCATAAAACCCCTCATCCTTAATGGCAAAGTCCAACGTGCGCTCCGTATTTTTTAAAACACCCTCCGAATGAATCGTATTCGTTTTGTCCGCGACAGTAATCATGCTCATCTTGCCAATCGGTGTTTTCTGCGTGTCAACACGGTTAATCACCATTTTGCCAAACGTTGTGGCGGTAACTTCTTTCCTTTTATAACCCGGAGTTTCAACGTTTGTCAAATTATTACTGATACCTGTTAGAATTCTGCTCTGCGTCAGCATCCCTGACCCGAGTGCATAAAACCCTCTAACCATGATTTCTCCCCCCTATTCTATTAATCATAATACTCAGTTAAATGCTTCTTTAACTTTCTTAATGCATTTGAATGAATTTGTGATACTCTGGAATCACTGATTCCCATCACACTTGAAATTTCTTTGATTTTAAGCTGCTCTTTATAATACAAGGAGATTACAATCTGCTCTTTTTCATTTAACATCTCAATATCCTTGGCAAGAATGTTTTGCAATTCCTTTTCTGCTACAACCTGCTCGGGGCCTTGAATGGAATCTCTGGTCAGACTAATCTGAATATTTTCGGCACCCTTTTCATAAACCATCTCCTCAAAGGAAAGCATATTCAACACGCAGGTTTCAGCCTGCATTTTTTCGTAATCCGACAGACTGACCTCTAAGAAATCGGCAAGTTCCTTGTCAGCAGGGGTTCGTCCTAATTGATGGCTAAGAATATTTTCTGCCTCACTGATGTTTTTGGCAATACGCTTTAATCGCCTAGGAAAGCAATCCTGCTTGCGTATATAGTCAATCATGGCACCGCGTACTTTAATGGACGCATACGTTTCAAATTTGACTTTCTTTTCAATATCGAACTTTTCAACCGCGTCTAAAAGAGCAATCAGCCCCTCATTGATGATATCATCCATATAATTAAAATACTGGTAACGGCCGACTGTTTTCAGTGCAATACATTTTACAATATTACTGTATTGAACAACAAGCTGGTTTCGCATTTCTAAGTCTTTAGACTGCTGATACTGCAGCCATAAATCTGTAACAGATATCTGGTTTGTTTCTGTATTATTCATTTCAGCCGCCCCTCCCTTCCAACACATAAGTAATTGGTAAATCCGTTTATTTCATGATTGAGAACAAATCATTATTCCAGCGTAACATTGGCAACCGCCTGAATCTGAACGCTGGAGTGCAGTTCGTTGAATGACAGAACCACTGCATTGGGGTAAAACTGTTCTAACATTTTACTGAAATAAATTCTAACTAAGGGGGATGTTAAAATAATAGGAACATTAATGACATCTTTTACCTTTGTGATGCATTCCAACAATCTGGATACAATCTTTTGCGTAGTCTGCGGATCCAATGAGAGGAAAGTCCCCTGATCATTTTTGCTGATTGAATTAACAATCACCCTTTCAACCTCGCTATCAAGCGTGATTACCCTGATTTGACCGCCATCGGACCACTTACGGGTAATTGTGCGCTTTAGTGACTGACGTACATATTCGGTAAGAATCTCCGTATCATGGACAGAGGAGGCGTAATCGGAAATTGTTTGGAGAATCGTCACCATATCGCGGATAGGAATCCCCTCTTTTAACAGATTACATAGTACCTTTTGCAGTCCGCTGAAAGAAATCATATTTGGAATCACGTCGTCAACAATCGTTTCATCCGTCTTTTTTACGGTGTCAAGCAACTGGTTTAAGTCCTGTCTTGAAAATAGCTCGTGTGCATATTTTTTAACGGTTTCCGACAGGTGTGTAATTACTACGGAAAGCGGATCAATAACGGTATAACCATAAATTTCTGCTATTTCTTTTTTATCCTTTGTAATCCATTTACTGGGAATTCCGTATGCCGGTTCAATAGTTTCGATACCATCAATGTTTCCGGTTAGGCTGCCAGGGTCAAGAGCAAGGTAATAATCAATTAAAATTTCCCCTCGGCTGACTTCTTCCCCTTTAATGTTGATGATATATTGATTTGGATTGAGCATACCGTTATCACGTAATCGTACAGCAGGAATAACCATACCCATTTCCATTGCAAACTGTTTGCGGAACGTAATCAGTCTTTCAATAAAACTACTGCCGCTATTTTCATCAACGAGTGGAATCAAGCTATAGCCAAACTGCATTTCGATTGCGTCAATCTGAAGCAGGTCATAGATATTATCAATATTTTTAAAATATGTAGATTCATCCTGTTCTGCAGCCGCCTGCTCCGGTTCGGACCCCACTGGCAGGTCAACAGTTACATCTTTCTTTTTCTTTACCCTAAACCCGGCGATTAAAATTGCCGCCGCTAAAACAACAAGCTGTAATATTGGCATACCCGGAATCAGGCACAAGAATAAAAGAGAAAAACCGGTAAGAATCAGAACGATAGGCTTGGAAAAGAATTGCCGCGAAACATCCATGCTCAGACTGGAATCGGATGCAGCGCGCGTTACAATCATGCCGGTCGCGACTGAAATCATAAGGGCGGGTAATTGGGAAACCAATCCGTCACCGACCGTAGCGATAGAATAAATTTTCAAAACATCACTAAAGGAATTGCCGCCCTGAACCATGCCAATAATGGTGCCTGCGATAAAATTAATAAAGGTTATGATAATGCAGGCAATGGCATCGCCCTTTACAAACTTGGTGGCACCATCCATGGCACCGTAAAATTCTGCTTCGCGCTGTGTATCAACTCTGCGCTGGCGAGCAACCTCTTCAGTAATCAGGCCTGAACTCAAATCCGCATCGATTGCCATTTGTTTTCCGGGCATTGCGTCCAATTTGAATCTTGCAGAAACTTCGGAAACTCTCTCCGAACCCTTGGTAATAACCAAAAAGTTTACAATAACAATAATAAGGAAAATGATAAAACCAACAACGACATTTCCTGATAAAACAAAGTTGCCAAAGGTTTTAATTACCTGGCCGGCTTCGCCTGACTTGGTGAGAATCAAACGCGTAGAGGAAATATTGAGGGCCAGACGAAACAAAGTTGTAATTAATAGCAGTGAAGGAAAAATGGAAAATTCAAGTGCTTCCTTCACATACATGGTCATCAGTAAAATCATGACTGAAATTGTAATATTTATTATAAACATCATATCCAGTAAAAATGGAGGCAATGGAATAATGATAAAGCCAATAATGAGGATTACAAAGATTGCTACGATGTTATTGAGAATTTTCAATATTACCTCATCTCCTTTTTCAATGAATATACCCATGCCATAATTTCGGCAAGAATTAAATAGTATTCCTGTGGAACTTCCCGATTGACCTCCACTGTGCTGAATAAAGCCCTTGCAAGCGGCCTATTTTCAGTCATTGGAATGTTGTGCTGTTCGGCTATCTCTATAATTTTAAGTGCCGCGTAGTCCTGCCCCTTTGCAACTACAACTGGAGCACTGTTTTTTTCGATATCATATTTAAGTGCAATGGCAAAATGAGTTGGATTTCTGACGATAACATCCGCAGTTGGCACCTGCTGCATCATTCGCTGCATTGCCATCTTGCGCTGCCTTTCTCTAATCTGCCCTTTGATTTGCGGATCGCCCTCCATTTGTTTGTATTCTTCCTTAATATCCTGCTTGGACATCTTAATATTTCTCTCGTATTCCCACCATTGATACAAATAGTCGAAAGCCGCAATTAAGATAAACACCAGGGAAAGTTGAATCACAATATCCATGATTGAATTTAAGATAAAGGATACCGCGCCCATAATGTCTTCAAACATTAATTTTGTGAAATACTTGACAATCTTAAGAAATGCTGAGTAAAGGACATAGCCGATAACCGTAATCTTTAGCATCGCTTTGACTAGCTCGGCGATGGAACGAAGGGAAAAGAGCTTTTTAATCCCCTGAATAGGATTTAACCTTGAAAACTTAATTTTTAAATTTTCTTTAGAAATTTTAAATTTGGTTTGCATTCCCGTTGCTAGGATGCCGACTGCTATCGATACTAACATGATAGGACCCGCCAACACAAGAATTGCAATCAGTGCATCTTTAATCACATCCATTGCAAAACCAACGGATAGCGTATTGACCGTTTTCGTATATGCGACATATTTAACGACCATGTTGGACATGTACTTGTAGAGAAACGGGAAAATTATTTTTAATGTATAAAAAAGTGCCAATATAGAAAGCGAACTGATTACATCGCTGCTCTGAAAAATATTACCCTTTTTTCGCTCGTCTTCTCTTTTTTTAGGGGTAGCTTTTTCGGTCTTGCTGCTATCGGCTGCCATATCATCCCCCCTAAAATCAGATTTGGCACAACAAGCTATACAAGCATTTGAAATATATGATTTATATTGTCAAACATCAGAGAAATCAATTTTTCAAGAAAAGAGGCAAGGGGCGGTACCATAATGATGATGATGGTAAATCCAAGAATAACCTTAAGCTGAATATTTAGAACAAAAACGTCAATTTGCGGAACAGCCCGCATAATTAAACCTACCGCAATTTCCATAATCAGCTCAGCCGCCAGGACGGGAAGCGACATTTTTATCGCATATATCAATATGAGTGTAAACATACTGACAAGCTCCTGGAACATAGCCGGTTCAAATTTCAAGGTGCCATACGGCACCAGAACACATAATTTAGTGAAAATCTGAATAAGTGTTAAATGCCCGTTTACAGCAAAAAAAATCAGAATAAACATCGCATTAATATAGGATGCTGAAAGCGGCATGGAAATGTTGCTCTGCGGGTCATAAATTTTTGACATTGAAACACCGATTTGCATATCCATGTTTTCACCACTGATGAGCATAATGGATAAAAACAGTTGAATAACATAGCCTACCATATATCCAATCAGCAGTTCTTTCAGTAGAGAAACAAACAATACGATAAACGAAGAAATTTCTATGGTTTGTGCCGGGACCAATCGATAAGAAAAGATGGACAGCATAAGTGTAAGACCCACTTTAAGAATTATTGGAACATTTTTCCTTCCTAAAATGGGATTAAACATGATGCAGCCGGACATTCTCATAAAAACTAAAAGCAGAAGAGTAAAATCATAATCCATTTCCATATTTCACTTATGACCACACCTTTCCGCTGTCTTAGAAAAATCCAATCAACTTGCTAACTTAGTTTCGTTATCATGTCAAATATGTACATGGTAAAATTATTCATTGTTTCCATCATCCAGGGGCCTAAAATCACTAAAATCAACCCGATAGCAACCAGTTTAGGCACAAAGGTAAGAGTTTGCTCGTGAATTTGCGTGGCCGCCTGAAAGATTGATACCACCAATCCCAATAAAATACTGACAATTAGGATGGGTGCAGATACTTTGAGCGCTACAATCATTGCAGCCTGTAGAACTTCAGTAATTTCAGATATAGTCATAGGTTGTTGTGCCTTTCTCTGATTTTTTAAGAATAGGCAATTCAGCCACTACATATTAAAGCTTGCAGCCAATGTCTTAAACAAAAGTCCCCATCCGTCCACAAGAACAAATAGCAATAGCTTAAACGGCAGTGAAATCATAGACGGAGGAAGCATAATCATACCCATTGACATGAGTGTGCTCGCTACGATCATATCGATAATTAAAAATGGAATAAAAATTAAAAAGCCGATGGTAAAGGCTCTTTTTAACTCACTGGTCATAAAAGCGGGAATAACCACTGTAATTGACAGTTCATCGACGGACTTCACTGCTTTCGCTTTTGAAAGATTGATGAATAAATTCAAATCGTCTTTTTTGGTTTGCTTAAGCATGAATTTTTTCATAGGTACAGACGCTTTTTTAATAAATTGCTCCTGCGTTATTTTCTGTTCTTTATATGGCTGGTACGCTTCTGTATTAACCTGAGAAACGACAGGCGTCATGATAAAGAGTGACAAAAAAAGAGCAATTCCAATCAGTACCTGGTTTGGCGGGGTTTGCTGCAAGCCCAGCGCATTGCGCAAAAACGACAGCACAATAATAATCCTGGTGAAGCAAGTTGTCATGATGAGAATTGAAGGCGCAAGTGCCAGCACGGTAAGCATTTCGATAATTTCGAGGGTGTCCACTCCCTTACCGTTGACATCGACATTTACCGATGCTGCGGAAGCCTTTAACGGCAGTAAAAAAACAAGGGCTAAAGAAATTGCGACCAAAACCAAAATCTTTTTACTGACTTTATTTTTTTTCTTCGTTGTTTTCGGCATTGTCAGTTTCGTTGGTGTTTCGGTTATTCCTGTCACTCATCCTCACATCCCATCTGCATTTTATTGTTGAATTTAAGGCATCAAGAAAGCTGTCCTTCAAAGCTGGTTTTGGCACGTTCAATTCTGACTCGTCCAGTTCTTTTAAAATCTCAATATTGTTGTTTGCAAATCCAACCAGATAATATTTACCGCAAACTTCAATGATGACAAGCCCTTTGTCTTGGGTTAATGCCACCCGTTCCACAACTCTAATATTGTTGAATTTAGAAACGTTGTTTACCTTATTTGCCATAAATTTACTAAATATGTAACAAAGATACAACACCAGAACAATAGCAAACAACGAAAAAATCAGCGGCAAAATGTCTGAAGCAAAATTCAATACGGTTCCTCCCCTTTTGAACTGAACGCTGCGGTATTATACTTCTAAGATGCCATGTACAGTTTTCATGATACGATCTGGCTTAAATGGTTTTACGATAAAATCTTTTGCACCAAGCTTCAGTGCCTCAACAACCATGGCTTCCTGTCCCATAGCGGAACACATAACGACTTTAACTGTATTATCTATTTCCTTTAAGTGCCTTAAAGCCTCCAAGCCATCCATAATCGGCATCGTAATATCCATAAGAATGAGGTCTGGCTTCTCGGTAGAATAAAGACTAACCGCACGCTCCCCATTTTCGGCTTCTACAATTTCCGTATATCCATTTTGCTGCAAGGTATTTTTAATCATCATTCTCATAAAGGCTGCGTCATCGACCAACATTATTTTTTTACTCATTACTACTGTTCCTCCTAATAGGCACCTCTCGGTGTGTTTTTTTAAATCAGTTTCATAATCTCGCTACTGCTTAATACCTCTGTAATTCTTACGCCGTAGAAGTCATCCACTACAACCACATCGCCCTTGGCAATTCGCTTGCCGTTTACAAAAACATCTATCTGTGAACCGGCTTGTTTGTCCAACTCTACAATTGTTCCTGCTGTAAAGTCCAAAATATCCTTAATCGGTTTTGTTGTGCGGCCGATTTCAACCGTAATTTGCAGCGGAACAGACATAATCATATTTAAGTTGTTACTTTGATCATCTGAAAGCACAGTTTCATCATCATCAAAGTTTTGATACGATGCTCTTTCCACATTGTAATCTCTCTGAGGCTCCGAGCTCACCACATAATCACTCGAAGCTTTCACGGCGGCAGGTGCCTGCTGTTTTGCTGGCTTTGGAGGGCTTACCGGAGCTGGCGGCTGCTGCACAGGTGCCTGTACTGGTTTTTGCGGCGGAAGTTCCTCCTGTTCAGACATTTCAAAGCTTAAGGATGAACTTAATTCTTTTGCCAAATCTACTGTCATCAGGCTGATAAACTCACTGTTTACCAAATCACCGATCATAAGGTTGAATTTTACGGTTACAACCGTTTGTTCTGGTTCGTAATACTTACTCTTAAACTGTTCTGAATTATTAATTTGGAAAGAAGTAGGGGGTGAAATGTTAATCGACCTATTTAGGAACTGGGAAAGCGCCGTTGCAGAAGCACCCATCATCAGGTTCATCACTTCACAGATAGCGCCGATACTCATTTCGTCCATTACGAATTCCTGGTCGGAATAGTCTGTATGGAGCAGCAACCCCACAATAACCTTCACATCTGATTCCTTTAAAACCAAAATGTTTTTGCCGCTCAGGCCGCTCACATAATTAATTTCTACCGCTATGGCGGGCTCCATCGATTCAAAATGAATCTCACTTGAACGCAATATTTCAACCCGCGGCGTCGTTATGTTCACCCTTTGTTCCAACATTTCAGAAACGGAGGTTGCAGATGAACCCAAACTGATATTTAGTATTTCTCCTATGGCATCAATGTCCATAGCAGAAAAAATTTCTTCGCTATTCGGCTCCATAGAAATCACCTTTCATCATTTATTGAAGAGTTTCGTTAATCTTTACTGCATACTTTTTCTTTTTTGTTCCAATCACACCTGTGAACCAAGGTGAATCCTCCACTTCTAAAATCACTGTATTTTTATCAACAGGAGTATTCAGTGGGATAATATCACCTGCTTGCAGGGTGAGTACTTCCTTTAAGCTGATTTCTGTTTTACCTAATATTGCGGAAACCTTTAATGGAGACCCTTTGAGACTTTTCATAATATCAGCTTTACGCTTATTCTCAACCTCCGGGTCATCCTTTTGGGGCAGCTTAACATATCTTGAATTAAAAACACGAAATATTTCCTTCAGTGAGGATTCCGGCAGACAAACATTCATATTACCCTTTATACTGTCCAGAGTTATTTCAATGGCTACGATTGCAACCGCTTCATCCGGTTGTATTAATTGAATCAATCTTGAGTTTGTTTCAATCATATCCAGTGTGTGATTAATTTCAATGTAATTGTTCCAAGCGTTGTTCAGAAGCGGTGGAATCTGCTTGAATACGTATTCCAGCAACGAAAGTTCAATGTCGGTGTAATCCCTGGTAATCTCATAGCCCTGACCGTTACCGCCTAACAATCGGTCCATAACAGAAAAAGAAACGGGACGCGATAATTCAAACAATATCTGCTTATCATCAATCTTGTTTTCTTCGCTGTTCATTCCTATGATTCCGACCAATACGGAATCGCCCAAAGCATTATTAAACTCGCGGTATTCCTCCTCTTCGACCTGCAAAATCTCCATTTGGCAAGAACTGCGAAGCATCCCCGCGAGCTGTAGGCTGAATATTCTTGAAAAACCATCAAAAACATTTTCCAACAGCTTTAATTGTTCTCTCGTAAACTTTTTAGGAGACATAAAGTCGTATTCTTTTACTTTTACGGCTGTAGATTGTTCTTCCATTTCATTAAAATCCACATGACCACTTTGCAAATTTCCAAGTAATTCATCTATTTGCTTTTGCGATAATACTTCCGCCATAAAACCCCCCATTTCAGCGCACATATAAAACTGATAGGATTAAGATAAAAATATATTGTATAAATGGCATTCAAATTTTGTGCGAAAAAATCAAACGCCGCATTGGAACCAAAATAAAACTGCGTGTTTAAAATACGCGCTACTTGCTGCTCTTGCTGCTCGTTGTGCTCTTACTGCTTGTGCCTTTTGAAGCATTAATGTCTTTGTAAATATCATCTAAAACAGAACTTACCTTGCCTGATTTTGAAATGTAAATTTCGACTCTTCTGTTTTTCTTCCTTGTCGCCTCACTGCCGTCATGCGGCACAATAGGCCTGTACTCACCGTATCCCTCTGAAACCATTTTCCCGGGGTCGATGATATTTTTCACCTGTACATATAACAAAACATTTTTAGCTCTGTCGGATGACAGCGCACGGTCAAAGGCTTGAGCAGAAGTGGTTGTTGATGCGTCGGCGCGCGCCGTGTGCCCATAAAACCGTATTTCACCGATTTGGTCGGGAATACTCTTTATTCCATCACCCAGAAAGTCCAGAATCTTTTTCCCGTCGTCAAGCAAAACAGAACTGTCCCCATTGAAAAAAATACTGTTCTGAAACGTGAGAAAGGTGTAATTGTCTCCTTTATGAACCTGCACGGAATCCTGCAGACCATTTTTCTTGACATAGTCATTCATATACTTATACAAACTGTCAAAATCTGTTACTTTGCCGTTGGCGGCTGCACTTGCGCCACTCTCACTTCCCCCGGCACTTGAAGCATCCTCATTTTGGGCGGCACTTGAAGCATCACCGGCGTCAAAGTTTTTGCCGCTGTTCGGATTCTTTGGATCTGTAAGCACGGCCTGCTCTATGGTCGCAGACGCCTGCTTATTGGTAGAAAAAGCCTTGACGAGTGTCTGCCATTTAGTGGCATCTACTGTCGACATGGCAAACAACAAAACGAAGAAAGTCAGCAGAAGCGTTACCATGTCCGCATATGTATCCAACCAGTTCGGGCCACCGCCGCCGTCGCTCGCTTTTTTTCTGGCCATTCTCTCACCCTCACTCAATGATTTACGATAAAATCTACCATGTCAATTATAACACATGGCATGATGTAAATTCAAAATTTAAAATCGCTTTTTCCCGCTTATGTTTTTTATGAGGCTTTTTTCTTTTTCTCAGACTTTTTATTTGAATGACTCTCGCTGCTTTCACCCGATTTTTCTCTGGTGTTTTGGCATAAAAAGGCATTTAGTCTTTCTTCAATATGTTTCGGATTATCGCCTGCCTGAATAGCCATTACACCCTCCACAACAATTTCCTTGCAGATCATTTCTTCGTCGTGACGCATGTGCATTTTGTGGGCAACCGGCGTCAGCACAAGGTTGGAGAGCATGGAACCATAGAATGTGGTAACCAAGGCCACGGACATTCCCTGTGCCATCTTGGTTGCGCCACCCTCAGCGTTCATATCCATATGTGCAAGCATATTAATCAAACCAATTAAGGTACCGATCATACCAAACGCAGGCCCAAAGGTAGAGAATTTTTCATAGAACTGCCATACATGTGAATGGCGATCCTCCAAACAATCCAGCTCATTTTCCAGCATTCCTTGTACCTTTGTCGGGTCTATCGCATCGACAATCAGCATGATACTGTCACTTAAGAAAGGATCCGATTCCTTCGAGGCTTTTTCCTCGAGGGAAAGCAGGCCTTTTCTCCTTGCTTCCTGCGCAAAATCCACAATGGTAGCAATATACTGCTGCGGATTGTATTTTTTCTTCTGTACAATAATTTTCAGGTGCTTTGGCATGTCCTTAAAATAGTTTATAGGGAAAGCGATAAGGGTAGCTGAAATAGCGCCGCCAAAGGTAATTGCCATACTGGAAGGATCAATAAAATTGTTAATTTCTTTCATTACAAAAGCTCCAGAGTTAGGATCAAATACAATACCAAAAACGACCAAACCAAAACCCATTACCAAACCTATAATACTGGTAAAATCCACACAAACACTTCCTTGCGTTAAAATTACAGAAATTAGATTTCATGTATTTTCGTAATATGCGGCGATTATCGCCCTCAGCTATGTGACACTATGTTTATTTCTTTAATGCTTTTGCATCTTAAAAATATATCGTCAAATCAGGTTAGTCCTTTAACCTAATGCTATTTTGAAAGATTTTTCGATTATAAGCAATAATATCACGAATAATGTCTTCTCTTAGTTCGGAAACAAGAAAATACTTACCGGTGGTTAAAGTAATTTTCGTCTCGGGGATACTTTCGATTGTTTCGATTAGGTTTGAGTTCAGCGCAAAAGAAGTACCGTTCAGATTGGTAAGATTTATCATCTTGAATTTCCCCTTTTTAATACTGACCGTTTTTGAAACCAATTCATGGTCTCAAAAACGGCAGTTATACACAAAATCGTTATCTCTTCAAATTAACAAGCTCTTCGAGCATTTGATCACTCACCGTGATGATTTTCGAGTTTGCCTGGAAGCCTCTCTGCGCCATAATCATGTCGGAAAACTCCGTAGCGAGGTCAACGTTTGACATTTCCAAACCGCCCGTCTTTAAAGAGCCGACATTTTGGGAACCGGGGTTATAATAGGAAATGGTTCCTGTGTTATTTACCGCCTTAAAGTAGGAGTTTCCTTCAAGAGTCAACGCCTGCGGGTTCGGAACATTTGCCAAGGCAATCTGCCCGATGACCTGAATCACTCCGTCCGGAGTCTGGCCGGTAATGGTGCCGTCTGCTCCGATGGTGCAATTTGTCAGCTGTCCGAAAGAATTGATGATTTTTTCAGGTGCTTTGGTGTAGTCAAATTTTGCCACTTGTGCAACCATACCGGTTGTAGCAACGACTTTATCACCCTTGGTTTTATCAGCGTCTGCACCTTCAACAGTGATTAGCTCTTTCTTAAAATCAGCTGGCATGACACCAACAGCGGGAGCAGTCGGCCAAGTCCATGTACCATCTTTCAAGGCTTTCTGTAACTCTTCCTTTGTAAGGTTCGGGACGCCAGGGGTACCAGATTGAGGTTTAAAAGTAACGGTAATCGTTTTCTTGGCAGAATCAGCATCAACTTTTGTCGTTGCCGCGTCCGCTGTCGCATCCGCATACTTCACTTCAACCGTATAGCCATCCACAAGCTTTTTATTGTCGATACCGAAGTCAATGGTCGAGCCGCCAACAGATGCCTTGCCCGACATGCTTGCCACCGGGAAACCACAAACGAAGTTCATTTGGCCATCGACAAGGTTGCCGCTTCCATCAAAATCCATCTGCCCAACCTGCGTTAAACGCTCGTTGCCCGCACCGTCTTTAATGACGAAGTAGCCCTCACCGTTAATATAGCAGTCCGTTCCCTTTCCGGTCGATGCAAAACCGGAACGGGTGTTCAAAACGTCAACTGTGCCAACTGAAGTACCGTAGCCGATTTGGGAGGAGTTGCCGCCACCCTTGTTACCGCTTGCAGCGGTAGAACCGGAAAGCGTTTGGTAATAGATATCCTTAAAAGTCACTCTTGAACCTTTAAAACCATATGTATTTACGTTTGCGATGTTATTGCCGATAACGTCCATTTTGGTCTGGTGTGTTTTAAGTCCGGATACGCCTGAAAACAATGATCTTAGCATATTTTTTACCTCTTTCTGCTTACTGAAACCGTATAAGCTTATCTGTCAGTCAAAGCTCAATAACTTCCTCAAGAGGTCCAGTTATAATATTACGGCTCCGTCAATATTTGTAAAAATGTTATCGGTCATTTCCTGACCGCTCATGGTTGTAACAACCGTACTGCTGGGAACATTGACAATGAAGGCAGTCTGCCCGTTTAAAATCAGCGCGTCTTTTATGCCTTTCGATTTGGCTTTTTCAACGGCATTGTTGATTTGAGAAATCAGCTGCGGGGAAACGTGTATCTGCCTAGAATCCATACGCTGCAATGCATGTTTTGAAAATGTGAGCTGCTGATTTTTCTGAATCTGCTGCTGAAAAAGCTGACCAAATTCGCTGCTGCTTTTGTCTGTTTGATTGGTTTGCTGCGTATTGGTTTTTGCCGGAGTAACCGCGTAATTCGGGTTAACTAAAGCGGAATAATTTTTTTTGAATTGAATATCATCCATGACTGTGCTCCTAACTGTAAAGTGCTTAACACTTATGAGGCATTATGCCTTTTCTGCTGTATTCGTTTACGGCTTCACCGAGAAATTTCAAGTATCTGTTAGATTCCAATGCGTTTTAAATTTTCGTGGCAGGATCTGTTGCAGGCGGATCTGTCACTGGGGGGTCTGTCTTGGGGGGGTCTGTCACAGGAGGATCTGTCTTGGGGAACTCCGTAACGACCTGCATAACGGAAGATAAATTGTACTTTTTGCCGCCTACTGTCAAGGTGCAAACACCGGATGCAAAACTTACGCTGTCAACAACTCCTTGTTGTTCCGCGTATTTTCCGGCATCGTCATAACTGGCAACAATAACTTTTTTACCGACCAGCGATGCGCCATATTGTGAAGCAGAAAGCTGAAATTGTGAAGCAGAAATTTGAGAAAGTGTCTGCATTGCCTCCAAAGAGGTAAACTGCGCCATCTGGGAAATAAACTGGGTATCCTGCATCGGATTCATTACATCCTGATTGGACATTTGCGTTGCCAGTAAATTTAAAAAGTCCTGCGTACCAAGTTCAGAAGTTGAACCGGAACTCAACCCCGTCGCCTGGGCATTCGCAGCATTCGCGGTCTTCGTGACGTTCGCGGCGTTCGCGGGGTTCACGACATTTGCACCATATGCATTAATTTGATTGTTTGTCAAATTGAATAACTCCTTTCTGTTGATTTTACAATGAATAAGCTTGCTGCCTAAGCTGCTGCATTACGGAAAGAAAATCATCCGTGGTGATGTCACTGTCCAGTGCGTTGAGGTAGGAACGTGCGTTTCGATTTTGCTGCTGTTGCTGCTGCTGCTGCTGCGACTGGTTCGGTTGATCCTGCTGCTGATACCACAGCTTGTCGTGCGTTGGTTCCAAAACCTGTATCGGCTGGCTGACAGTGTTTTGGAGCATCGACTTTATTTCGTTGGTATTTGCCATCAGCATACTTTGCGTTTTAGGGTTTGCCGCTATAATTTCCACTGTAAGTACGCCGCTTTGCATTGCCAATTTAACGGATACCTTACCCAGGTTTTGCGGATAAAGGTCCATTTGGAACTGCGGATTTCCCGCCTTAAAGTTGACTGCAATATTGTCTGCAACTTGATTGCAGGTAGTTTTTGCAACGTTAGACGACGCATCCGAAACTTTAATGACAACATTACCTGCCTGGAATAAATCGGAAAAACGCGCAGGGGTTTGATTCTGGTAGGCCGTTTCTTGAACCGGTGTGCTTGTTTTTTCCTCTGTTGCCAAAACGGCCTGCTGCGCTTCACGCACAGATTGTGAGGAGAAATCAACGCTTTGTTCCGTTTGCTTAACAGCCTTCTGCTGCGCTCCTAAAACAGGTTGTGCGGAAGAATCAGCGCTTTGTTTCGTTTGCATAACAGGTTGCGCAGAGGAATCAGCGCTTTGCGTAACAGCCTGCTGTGGTGCTCCAAAAATAGATTGTTCGCTTGACTCAGTGCTTTGTTCCATTTGCTGTGAAGCTTGGGGAGTTTTTGTTGGAATTGCAGTGTTCACCCCCGGCAGTGTTTGGGCTGAATCGGAGATAACCGGACTGATTTTTTGTGCCGCTGATGCATCTTTTCCTGTATTTGTGATTGCAAAAACAGAATTTTGCTGTGCGCCAGGCTGACTTCCACTCGTTTGCACGCTAACTGCTTTTCCAGACATTGTTCCTACCAAAGAACTGACTTCCTGTTCCGCTGATGGACTGCCTGTGGCTTCAGCCGCTACAATCTGTAAAATAGAAAGCTGTTGTTTGTCAGCCGCCTGCGTTTCCACAACGGTTAACTGTGGGCCAATCGTCTGCTGGAGCATCGCCGCTAAAGAAGAAATATCGATTCCCTCAACGGGTACATCGGCCGAATCGGTTTGCTGATTTGAATTTTTTTCGTTATCTTTTTTTCGCTTTGCTGACTCCGCCTGCTTGCCGCTCAGCTCAGTAACCGTCTTTTTCATTAAAGCTTCAAAGTCGCCTGTGTCTTCCTTTGGCTGAGTCGCTTGTGCCTGTGCCTTTTGCGGTACCGGAATCGGATTAATTTGTTGTATCACTATTTTCACCTCCTTATTTGAAATTTTATAAATTAAGTTTAATTTATAAATATTTTAACTCGCCGAGCTGCGCATCTGGTTGACATATTCATCCATCGCAAGCTCATCGCTTTTTTGCTTAATTTTCAGGTATTCCGCCAGCTGTTTGTCCCTGAGTTTCTCGAGCCCGGAAATTTCGCTGTTAACCGCGATAATATCCGCTTTCTTTTGGGCGATGATATCTGATAATTGTTTTTTATCTTCAACTAATTTTTGTATTTTCTGATTCAGTGTATTAAAGTACATTTTGTAGACTGCAATATCGTTTGAGTTTAATCCAGTCTGAAGTTCTTTCACCATTTTCTGGTTTGAAACAGCAAAATTGTTGTTTAAATCATCGATTTCTTTTTCCAGTTCTTTTAGCTTCATTTGAAACAAAGCTAATTCGTTCATCTTGACATTTAGAGTTTGTTGCTTGAAACTAAGTACTTTTTCAAGTGAAAACGCAAACTTCTTCATAACAGCCTCTATAATTCCTTCATCATATTCAGGGTGTCTTCAAACGAAAAGTTTTCATTAACTTTCTGGCACAAAAATGCATTGACTGCATCAATTTTTTTAATTGCTTCGTCCAGCTTATGGTTCATACCGGGCTTGTACGCACCAATTGAAATCAAATCGTAGTTTTGATAATAGACGGAAAGCAGATCCCTCACCTTTGCTGCTGCTTGTTTGTGTTCATCGGTGACGATGTCCGTCATTAATCGAGAAATACTCGCATTGACGTCAATAGCGGGATAATGATTTTTATGGGCTAACGAACGCGTTAACACGATATGGCCGTCTATGATGCCCCTGACGGTATCGGAAATCGGTTCATTGGTGTCATCACCCTCAACCAGTACGGTGTAAATTCCGGTTATAGAGCCTTCTTTAAAGTTTCCGCTCCGTTCGAGGAGCTTGGGCAGTTCCGCATAGATGGACGGCGTGTAACCTCTGGCAATTGGGGGCTCACCGGCAGCCAGTCCGATTTCTCTTTGCGCCATTGCAAACCTGGTCAAGGAATCCATCATCAGCAAAACGTCCTTGCCCTGATCCTTAAAATACTCGGCAATCGCCGTCGCAACCGTAGCACATTTAACACGGTACATTGCGGGCTGGTCGGAGGTTGCGATGACCAGCACCGAACGTGCCAGTCCTTCTTTGCCCAAATCCTTTTCAATAAACTCGGTGACCTCACGGCCTCTTTCTCCTACAAGAGCAATTACGTTAATATCGGTTTTGATGTTTTTCGCAATCATTCCCATTAAGGTGCTTTTACCAACACCGCTGCCGGCGAAAATGCCCATTCTCTGCCCCTTGCCAATGGTCATCATTCCGTCGATTGCCTTAACGCCGAAGCTCAAGCGGGTGCTGATTCTTGGCCGTTCCAATGGGTTTGTGTAATCGGAGTCTACGTTATAATATTCCTTAACATCAAAGTCGCCTAAGCCATCTATTGGCTGACCAGTAGCATCGATGGTTCTCCCCACCAAAAAATCCCCTACCGGAACACGAAGCTTGCATCCAGTGGATCGAACCAAACTACCCGGACCAATACCTTTAATGTCGCCATAAGCCATAAGCAAAATATTGCCGTTTTTAAATCCAACTACCTCAGCCATAATTGTCTTTTCATCATTTGAATTACGGATAATGCAAATATCGCCGACATTTGCGCTGAGCCCTGTTGTCTCGATCATCATACCAACGATATTCTTGACCTTTCCCATATAACAGAGCGGATTCAACTTTTCCAAAACTTGATATGTATTTTTAAAGTTCAATATTCTTACGCTCCATCACTATAATTTCGAAAATTTGCGCTACAGACCTAGTTCATGTTTAATCTTAGCTAACTGTGAGTCCACACCGGCATCAATCATCCGGTCAGGCATATCGATTGTGCAGTCGCCATCGTTCATGTCGGCAGAAGCCTCTATTTTTACATTTTCGGAAATCTCCCGCAGTGTTTGAATAATAGAATTATCTGCTTTTTCAAGCAGCATCTTCGTATTCTTTGAAACAATGATTTTCACCCATGATTGATTTTCATAAGTATCCATTGCATTACTTATAATCGACTGCATTACTTTTGCGTCTATGCTTATTTGACTTTTAATTACTTTCTCCGCTATTGCAACCGCTAATTTTTCGAGATCAGCCTCGTATTTTTGTAAGATTTCTGATTTCATTGTTTCAACGGTTTTAATCATTTGAGCAAGCTCATCCATAGCCGTTTGGTTTTCTTCTTCAGCCTTTTTCAAGCCTTGCGCGTAGCCATCCTCATAGCCGAGTTTGCTGCCGCCTTTTTGGCCTTCCGTCAAACCCCTGCTGTAACCTTCCGCATGGCTTTGTACCATGACCCGCGCTGCTTCCTCGTTCATACGCTGTGTAGATTCTTTCACCTGGTTCAAGCTGTAGTTCTGAGCCGCCTCCATAATTTGCTGTGCTTTTTCAAATGCTTGGTTTACAATACTTCTGTTTTCGTTCTCCGTGTTCTTCTGCAACACGGGTTGACCATTGGCAGTTTGCAAAGCTCCATTATTTGAAGGAAAGATATTATGGTTTTTAATGGAGACATACTCAGAAGCCTTGATAACCTTAGGCAATGACCTCATCCTTCCCGCCCTTGGCAATGACTAGCTCGCCCTCGCTTTCAAGGCGTCGAATGACACCCACAATGCGCTGCTGGGCTTCTTCAACATCTCTGAGCCTGACATTGTGCGTGAATTCCAAATCAGATTTAATGGTTTCTGTTGTACGATTGGACATATTCTTGAAGATAACATCGGAAACTTCTTTATTTGACCCTTTGAGTGCGAATACCAAATCCTTGGAATCCACTTCACGCAGAAAGCGCTGTATGGACATATCATCCAGAACGGTAATATCCTCAAAGACAAACATTCTCTTCTTGATTTCGTCACAAAGCTGAGCATCCTTACGCGTTAACTCATCAAAGATATATTTCTCGCTTGCGCGGTCCATATTGTTCATGATATCGGCAATGTAATTTACGCCGCCAAATTCCATAAAGTCCAAAGACATAAGCGACGAGAACTTTTTTGCAAGATTGTTTTCCACAATTTTAATGATTTCAGGTGAGGTGCGGTCCATGCTGGCAATACGCTCAACAACATCAAGCATTTTCTCCTTTTGCAGTTCCGCAATTATCATTGCCGCCTGATCTGCTCTTGCATAAGAAAGAATAAGCGCAATCGCCTGTGGATGTTCATTCTGGATCATTGCCATCAGATTTTTATAATCGGTCTTTCTGATAAAATCAAAAGCCTTGGTCTTGAGTGACTTTGTGACACGTTCGAGAAGAGACGCAGCGGTTTGTGCTCCATACGTCTTTTCAAGAACATTTCTGGCGTATTCCACACCACCTTCTGTAATTACCTTTTGGGTTAAACAAACTTGATAAAAGCTGCTCAGAATTTCTTCAACCTGTTCAGCGGAGATGTGCGACAGCCTTGCAATTTCATAAGTGAGCTGCTCTACTTCGTCTTCTTTTAAATACTTATACACTTTTGAAGCATTCTCCGCACCTAATGAAATAATCACCGCAGCTGCTTTTTGCTGTCCATTCAGCTTTTGATTAGCCATCGTTGTCGTCTCCTCTCAGCCATGTTCGAATGAGTTGAGCTGCAATTTCAGGGTTTTGTGATGAAAAATCTTGAATTTCTTTGGTTAAAGCTTCCTCCTGAGATTTCTTCGCGGCCCGTTGCTCTTCAATCGCCTTTAGGTGTGCCTGCTGGGGTTTGTCAAGCCCTTCTTCAGACAAGCGAGATTTCAAGGAAGCGTCGTCTTCAGCCAAATCGTCCTGCTCTTCCAGTTCCATTGAGTTTTTGAGCTTTTTCTTTTTGATTTTCTTAATGACGATAAACACGATTAATAAAACAAGAAGAAGCGTAAGGAGTGCTGCACCACCAATTATCAGTACATTTTTTGGAAGTGGTAAAATTGAAGCCTGTCCACTGGTAGGCTTTGCTTCAGCAGTTGGGAAAGCACTGTTAAATACCGCAACCTTATCCGGCTGTATGGCCGCCGCGAATGCTGCTGCTTTCGCAACCTGTGCTTTTTCAGTATCACTCATCAGTTCTTTGTTGATAACAACGGATATAGTCATATCCTTAACGGTTGCGGCGTCGCCCTGAATTTGCTCTTTTACCTGACTGACAAGGTATTTGTAGGTTTGGGCATCCTTGGTATAAATAACGTTTCCGTCGACAGTAACACCCGGATAGGCAGAAACGTCAGAATTTGTTTCGGTTCCAGTCGCTCCCCCTGTTTTGCTCCCGCCTGACTCCTGCTCCTTTTGCACATTTGACTCACTGATGACGCCCTTGTTATCAGTAGTTGACGGCTTATAAGTAATAATCTCCTGCACTTTTTTGTCGAAATCCATAATACTCTTTGCAGTTACTTTGACATTGTTTGCTCCGTAAACAGGGGTTAATTGATTTAGCACATTTTTTTGAATATCATTTTCATATTCTTTTTCAATTGTAAGTTTAAATTGTGAAATATCGACTTGAGTTCCACTTTGGGTGGAACTTAGCTCGTTGCCGGTCGCAGTATCGATAACAGCAACATCATCAACTTTTAAGTTCGGCACACTTTTGGAAATCAGCTGCTTAATTCCATTCACCTGTGATGCTTCCAGTGTTTTGCCCGCCGCAAGCTGTACCGTTACGGAAGCGGTCGGAGTTGCCGCATTTTCATCCCAAGCATATCCGCTGCTGTCGGGAATACTGATTGTAACATTGGCATTCTGTATGTTTTTCAAGGTCTTTATAACTGCTTCCAACCTTTGATTAAGCTGATATTTCTCTATCGTTTTCTTTTCAAAGTCGGTTGACATAATGCTGATGTTTTTGGTAAAGAAATCATAGTTTGGTGCAGTTTTCGGATGCCCCTCATTGGAGAGGTCCATCCTTAAGGCATTTTCCTTGTCTTTGGGAACATAGATTGTTCCGTTATCCTCTTTGTAGCTTACATCCCGATTTTTGAGTTCTGTCATAACCTCTACGGCTTCTTCACGATCCAAACCCGGGTAGAGAACAACATAGGGCTGAACATTCACCAGAATGCTTACCACAACGGAAACTAGTACAATTCCGCCCAAAATACTCATCAATATAATTTTTTTCTTCTTAGTTAAATTGGCCCAAAAGCTCTTAATCGGATCAATATATTTTTTAATTTGTATATTCATTATTCAACCTGCAACCACCCTTTTCAAAAGCTAAGTATTAAACGCTGATGCGCATAACTTCATTATAAGCGTCAAGGGCTTTATTGCGAAGCTGTACCAACATCTGAACCGACATCGTGGCCTTTGTGGACGCGATTGTCAAATTGTGCAGGTCATCCGACTGACCGGTTGCAAGCTTGTTAAGTTCCTGTGTTAAGTTCGAATCCGTCGATTTTACATTTTGGATTGCGTCTTGAAACATTGTTTGAAAAGGAATCGCATTTGTTGCTCCAATAACAGGCGTTTTGCCTGTTTCATTCAAATCAATAATCGAATTTATTTTCTGAATCGGTATTATCTGCATCTTCCGTTACCTCCCCATTTCCAAAGCCTTGACTGCCATTCCCTTTACGGCGTTAAAGGCGGTTAAGTTTGCGTCATAGGCTCTTGTAACAGACATCATGTCAAGTGTTTCCTTAATGGGATCGACATTCGGCATCATCACATAGCCCTGGGCGTTTGCGTTCACGTTGGTGGGGTCGTAAACGGGAGTAAATTCACTCGGATCCTCCACGATTTTTGTAACCTTTACCCCTTTTTGCGTACCCTCTGGTGAAGTCATCTTCGTTTCGAGAATATGACGAAAGGTTGTTTGCTCCGCAGGCTCATAAACAACCATTTTTCTGCGATAAGGACCACCATCCTCAGTTTTGGTGGTAGAAGCATTAGCGATATTCCCAGCAATAACATCCATTCTGAGTCTGCTTGCAGTAAGTGCAGAGCCGCTAATATTTAAAGAACTCAAAAAAGCCATACCAGAATCCCCCTATCAAATTGATTAAAATTGAATATTGTGAAAACTTGAATCAGGATTTGCCATCGGTGATTGCATATCTTAGACGGGAAAAATAGTTGGACAACTCGCGAAGCGAATACATGTAGTTTAGTTGTGTACGTGCCAATTCAACGTTTTCCTTTTCAATATCTACATTATTTCCGTCTAATCTTAATGACTCTTCATCCGATACGGTAGTTTGTGGCTGCGTGTTTTTAATCCCCTTAACGATTTCGTTGGTACTTGCCGAATTATCGGTTAGCAACGCCTTTAGCTGGTCCTCAAAACTGACGGATTTACTTTTATATCCGGGAGTCTCGACATTGGAAATATTGTCTGAAATTTCCTGCTGCCTTGTCCAAAGGCCATCTAAATCTTTGTTCATTAGGTTAATTGGTACACTATCTAACCAGTTCAAAAAGCTACCCCCCATTGTTTTAGTCTCAAAATAATCATATATTTCGTAAGGCTATGAAATATTGTAATTTTGTGACCAGATATATATATTAAGTGAATCATAATTTAATATATATATAAATCTCTATAATTATATATACATAATATGTCAAAAGTCAACTTGAAATTGGAATTATAATGAAGTTTTTCAAAAATGTTGTCATAAATGCTCGATTTTTAGTTGTACATATTTTACAAATAGAATTATTGATGAGTTAACATGAATTACATGCTAAATTTTTTAAAAATCGTGCCGATAATGCTACTGAGGTGAGAATTATGATCATTAAAAATTTAGATTACAACTTGAATTATATATCTAATCCATATACGAGCAAAAAGTCAGATAAGGCGGATGCCGCGCAATGCAGCATAAACACCGGTTCTACCTTTTCCGCTGACCTGAACAAGGCCTCTAATTCTTCAAAGGTTGATACCATCGAGCTTTCTCAGCATCGTGTGAGGAACTGCCCAACTTTTCCGGAAGTTAAGGATCGAATTATTTCCGAGTTAAATGAGGATAAAAATGCGGAGTATCTTGCTAATTTGAAGGCACAGATAAATTCTAATAAATATGCCATAAATCCGCTGCAAATTGCAAAAATTATGCTTTTAAGCAACAATGAATAATCGTATGTTTTATGGAGTTACAGCAGTAAATTCGGTGCAATTTACGATTATGTTTATCTAAAAAACGTGGATGGAGAAGAGTATGATAAACAAAACTTTGTCTGATAAAATGTTGCCGTTTTTTCAGAAATACCTAGCGTTTTATAAGGATTTTCTGCAGTTGGAAACCGACAAATACAATGATATGGCTAACAATATTGTCAGTACTCTGGATAAACGCGTGAAAACGGAGCAGGCTTATATGCTCAAGTCCAAAGGGCTGGAAATTGAACGTGACAAATTAGTGGCGCAAACAGGCAGCCCAAAATCAACCTTTCGTCAGTTAATTCCTATGTTTGATCCATCTATGCAGGACCAGATAAGAGAAATATATGAGGAGCTGTCACAGGTTTTACTGTATTTAAAAGAAATCAATCTCCGCTGCAATCAATTGACTGAATTAAAGCTGCATAAGATTGAAATTGACTGCCAAAAAATGTCAAAAAACCCAGAGCTTCAAAAGCAATACGATTCCCGTGCCCGAGAGGGTCATGTTTACAAAAGCATTCTTTCAAAAAAGATTTAAGGGGGAATTCCTATGGCATCCACTTTTTCAGGATTTTATGTTGCCAGAAGCGGCATTCAAGCTGCCCGTGCTAACTTACAGATAACCGGTCAAAATATGACAAACGTGAACTCAAAAGGCTATACAAGGCAGCGTGTAGATTGCTACTCTGTGGGTTCGAGCAAGAACAACATGCGTTACGCCAATCCATCCGAACTTGCCATTGGCGAAGGTGTGAACTGCGACGGCATAAGCCAACTCAGGGATCCTTATTTGGATGTTCGGTACCGCATGGAGCACGCAAAGACCGGTAAAACCGGGACAGAGTTGAACACTTTAAACGACCTTGAAACGGTTTTTGATGAAGCCAAGAAAAAAGGCATTAGCACACAGCTGCAGGATTTAACTACACAATTGCAATCTCTTGCCGGAAGTTCGTCTGACCTAAGCCTTGAAAACATTGTGAAGAACTCTTCCCTGCTGCTTACCAAGGCATTTAATAATGCCGCGCAGCAAATCTCAAAAATCAGAAAACAGCAAACGGATTCGTTCCAAAGCAACGCAGTTACAAAAGCGAATAATTTGTTGAAAAATATTGCGCACATCAATGCGGAGATTAAAAGTGCGGATGTATCCGGTACCCCTGCTTTGGAATTAAAGGACCAGCGCAACGCTATGCTTGATGAGCTGTCACAATACGCCGACATCCAGATTACTTCCAAGAATGTACCCGTCGGCGCAGGAAGAGAAGTACCGGAGATGGTTATCAACCTGGTTTCCGGAGACAAAAAGTTTAATTTGGTCAGCAACGACCAATATAATCAATTCGATGTAGTAAAGGATGTAACGACAGGTACTCCACCTGTTACAGTTCCTGTTACCTTAACACTGAAAACCACTGGCCTGGAAAATGTGGTTGCAAACGACGGCGTGTCAACTTTTAAAAATGAAGATGCGACAAATGGCGTATTTAAGGGATACTTGTCCATGCTCAATAGTGAAGGTGAATTCGACAAAACCGCAGGAGCAGATCGAGGCATCGGCTACTATGAAAAGGTACTGGACAAGTTAGCAAGTGAATTTGCCGGCATGATGAACAAGGCAAACAGCACAAACGCTGCCGGAGATAACAAGCCCATGTTCACAACTACAGATGGCAATTTGGACGGTATTACCGCTTCAAACATATCGATTTCCAAAGAATGGAACGAAGCAACCAGTTCTTACATTACCAGTACCAAGCAAAACTCCACACCCGGCATTGATGATCCAAAGCCCGGTGATAATATTCTTTATATGATTAATCAATTTACAAAAGAAAAAACATTTACTACAAATCCTGATAACTCTGCCTCTGGTTCCACTACACTTTTCACCAGCTCCATTAGCTCATTTGTAACAAATGTTTCAGTCTCGGTGCTTGCCCTTCAAGTCCAAGATGCCAGTCGTCAGGATGAAACCTACAACTTAACGCTTGATGAAATTGATGGTCAACGGGCTGCGATTTCTGCCGTGGATATTAACGAAGAGGGAATTAACTTAATCATGTTTAATCAGTCTCTGACTGCTTCCTCCCGGTTTATGACCACGATGGACGAAGCAATGGATACGATTATCAACAAAATGGGTGTAGTAGGCAGGTAACTGCCACATATGGAGGATAACAAAAAATGAGAATTACAATGGGTATGGTGTCAAGACAATATAATAAAAATTTAAATAATTCATTAAATCAGCTCAATGAAGCCAGCAACAGAAACACCACTTTGAGAAAATTTAATAAAGCGTCTGAAGATCCGTTTTCCGCTTCGAAGGCTTACCGGCTGAGGTGTGAATTCCAGCAAAATTATGATTACCAAAGCAATCTGGGCGATGTTGAAGACCAGCTGACAACTGCAAACAGTGCTATGCAGTCAATTAACAATATCGTGAGCGAAGCTAGCACTGGTGACTGCATTAAGGCAATTACCGGTACAATGTCAAAGGAAGACCGCACAACGGTGGCTACAAAGCTGCGTGCGCTTCAAAAGGCGATTGTAGCCCCGGCAAACACCAAATTTGGGGATAAATATATTTTTGGCGGCTCAGGCACAGTCAAACCGCCATTTACTACGGGTGCAGCCGGAAACCTGCTGTACCGCGGTATTGATGTGAACACCGGCAAAATCGAGGCGGGTTCCACATTAAGCTATAATGGCACGCAAATCACTTTGGGCGACAAAAATTTTAACGGCTATAAAATACAGGTAACAACTGCCAACGGCGTAACTCCCTCTGTTTCCGCTGACGCCGCTTCAAAAACTCTGACGGTTAATTTAGCGACCGGTGCTAAAAACAGTGATGTGCTTGCGGCACTGTCGGCTAATAAAACTTTAACCAGCACGGACGGCTCCACCACATTTGACCTTTCCAAAGCCGCTATGTCAGGTGACATGAACCGCCCGGTGGACACTACGGCTCAAACCGCAACAGCAATCGATACCATTGGCCTAGATGGCCTGAAAGCCCTTGCCAATGAAAAATGTTTTGTTGATTTGGGCATGGGATTAAGCTTAAATACGGATGGAAAAACCATTAATGAGCAGAGCGTCTTCGATACTTCAATCCCGGGTATTACATTTATGGGTTATGGCACGGTGGACGGTAGTGGAACCGGAGTTTCCAACAATCTTTACACCCTGCTTGGGCAAGTTGCCGATCAGCTCGAAAGCCCCAACTTTTCAATGGACAACATTCGGCCATATTTAGATAATCTTGGCAAACAAGTGCAAAACTCGCTCAATCAAGTCACAAAGTCCGGCACAAAATCCAACTTTCTCACCACTACAAAAGCACAGTTGGAATCCATCGGTGACAATGTCGATGAAAAGTTAAACAATACCGAATATGTTGATCCGATGGATGCATATCTGGATTATACTTGGCAGCAGTATACATATCAATCTTCCTTAAAAATTGGAACTCAAATTTTGCAGCCAACCGTTCTTGATTTTATGAGATAATATCGGAGCATTATATAATAAAATTCAGATAGAATTGCAAATGAGGTGAGAAAAAATGGAACAATTATTAGATATAACAAATGTTCCAGTTTCATTTGAGCTCAAGGTACACAGGGCAAAACTTGAAGTATCTTCCAATGCTCAAAAGCAGCAGAATATTGAATGCCGCAGTAATTTAAGTATCCGCCGCGCATCCAAAAGACTTCGTATGGATACTTACGAAGCAAGAAATGAAACACGGTCGAGAACCGCCTCGTCTGCTGCTCCCATTTCTACGGGAAATAGTATTCTTGAGTCACTTGGCGCCACAGCCAGTATGACCAAAGAAGGGAACTTGCTCATGGATATACAATTCAATAACAACACATTGGGCAGCATCGCCTTTCAGCACGCACAGCCGTCTTTAGGAACTCAAATTGGAATCCCCTCTGGTTCGGCGAATTTTGACTGGGACCCTCAACAGCTTTTTAACCAGTATGAAGCGGATAAACTGAGCTTTGAGTGGCGCACTCAAAATAAACCACATCTTGAATTTACACCAGCGAGTGTCGAGTACGTGGTAAAGGAATACGCTCATGTTGAAATAAAGTATGTGGGCAAACCGGTATACGTCCCGCCGTCTTCCAGTCCGGATTACGAGCCTCAGCTTGACGTTACCGCATAACAAAAAATTTCAGCCCCCACCACCGGGGGCTGTTTTACAATTTCCCGGATTTTTTAAATTTAGGAGGTCACAATGGGTACAAATCAAACCGCTATACAAAACACGGAAGTGAATGAACAGAATGTCATTCACTTTGACCAGGGCATTTTAGGCTTTGAAGAGATAAAGGAATATCTTCTGTACCACGAGGACGAGGACGGGATTATCTGGAGTTTGCAGGCTGCAGAGTCCGATGTTCCATCCTTTATCGTAGTAGACCCTTACCCGCTTATCAGCGACTACAACCCTCAGCTTACACAGTCTGAATTAGGCTATTTTGGCGAAATCGATGCCGAGAATCTTTGTGTTTTGGTCATTGCGGTAATTAAACCCAACCTGAAGGACTCCGTGGTCAACTTAAAAGCACCAATTGTGATTGATGTGAACAACAAAAGGGCAAAACAGATTATTTTAGAAAATTCGGATTATCCTATTCGTTATAAACTGTTCGCGGATAAAGAATAGAAGGAGGATTTCCTGTGCTTGTAATCAGCCGAAAAGTCTCCGAATCAATTATTATCGGGGATAACATCGAAATCATGCTGTCGGAAATCAGCGGCGACCGTGCAAAAATCTGCATTAACGCACCAAAGGAAATCCCCATTGTGCGCAAAGAGCTTTTGGAAACCCGTGACCTGAACAAAGAAGCAAGCGTTGCCCCCAAAAGGCAGACTTTGGACAAACTCAAAGAAGTTTTGGCAAAGAATAATCAAGATTAAAAAACTGCCCTTACAGAAGCCGCCAATGACGACTTCTGTAATTATTTACGATACATTTTTCGTTTAATATATTTGCCGCGACTTTATGGTAAAAATATTTTTAAAATATGCTAAAATTCGCTAAACTTTTTTGAATTCGCACCGAAATATGAGTTGTAGGGGAAAACACAATAATCCCAATGCAAATACGAAACTTCGATTTTTGTTTCTGCCCTGACAGGGCCCGTTGGGGCAGGAATTAAAATATTAACCAAGCACAGCAAAGAACAAGGACGTTCTTTCAAAACAGGCGTGACCGGCGTTTCGCCGCACGTACTAAAACAAAATTCAGGAGGAAAAAATTATGAGAATTCAACACAACATAGCTGCTTTAAATGCACACAGACAATTAGCTGGTAATAACAATGCCGTAAGCAAAAACCTTGAGAAACTGTCTTCCGGTTATAAAATCAACCGTGCAGGCGACGACGCTGCCGGCCTTGCAATTTCCGAGAAAATGCGCGGCCAAATCCGCGGACTTGACCAGGCACAAGCAAACTCAAGCGACGGTATTTCTTTGATTCAAACCGCTGAAGGTTCTTTGAACGAGACTCATTCCATTCTTCAAAGAATGAAAGAGCTTGCAACACAGTCTTCTAACGGTACTTATCAGAATGCTGTTGACCGTGAAAACCTGACCAAGGAAGTTGCTTCCCTGAAGACTGAAATCGACAGAATTTCTACTTCCACTAATTTCAACAAAATTAACCTGTTGGATGGTTCTTTGGGCAACACCGAGGGTGCTACTAAGGTTTCCATGACTGTTGGTGTCACAACTTCCAATCCTACCGCAGGCGGTGGCGCTAAAGCTGCTCATGATCTTACCATATTAGCTGGTACACCTTCTAAAGCTGGTAGTTTATCTTTTACTTATTTAGATAAAGACGGTAAGGCACAGAGTTTGAGTGTCAATTATTCAAACGGAGCAAACTATGCGGCCGCTTCTGCTAATTGTCTTGCAGAATTAAAAAAGACTTCTCTTGCGAATGATTATGACATTACAGCTGATGCCACCGGTAAGATGACATTTACAGCCAAAACGACTGGCAAAAATGAATTTCAGATTGTAAAAGCAGCTCAAACTGACGATGGTGCAGCAATTGCTGCACCTGCACTTGGCGCAGCTGTAACCGCTGGTGCAGATGATGCATTCAAGTTGGATCTTACTGGTATTGATAGCACTGATGCAACTAAGATTGGCACATTTGAAGTTGATGGAAAGAAGTTCCAGCTTGTCAAGACCGGCCAAACAGCAAAAAGCGGTTATACTGCAATTTTCACAGATGATGGTAAAGTTGATGCTGCAAAGCCTGAACAGGCCGCTGCTGTTGCCGCTCAGTTAAAGGGCTTTGGCGTTGATGCAAAGGCTTCTGCTACTGCTGGAAACATTGAAATTATAAGTGCTGCATCCGGTACAACAGCTGGAAATGCTCTTACTTTCCAAATCGGTGCAAGCGGTTCTACTGATCAGCAGGTTTCTTTGAACATCGGCGATATGAGTTCCAAGGGCTTGAACATTACCAGTGTTTCCGTTGCAACACAGACCGATTCAATGAATGCAATTGCAACCATTGATGACGCTATCAACAAGGTTTCCGGCACAAGAGCTGACCTTGGTGCTCTTCAGAACAGACTTGAGCACACAGTCAACAACCTCGGCGTAACAAGTGAGAACTTGACCTCCGCTGAGAGCCGTATCCGCGACGTTGACATGGCTAAGGAAATGATGGAGATGACTAAGAACAACGTTCTTACTCAGGCTGCACAGGCTATGCTGGCTCAGGCTAACACCCAGCCACAGAGCGTTCTCCAACTTCTTAAAGGCTAATACATAAACAATACTACATTGTTTTAAAAAGCGCCCGCAAGCTTAGCTTGCGGGCGCTTCGTTTTATCTTGCGGCATATTGTTTAATATGTCCTCTCCCCCTTTGTCATTCCGTGACACTTCCGCTTGAAAGCGGTATCCGCTCAAAGCAGGATACGACAATCTAAAATTGATACAGGGAATTTGTCTGCGGTGCTTAAAGCAGAAGACTCGTGGGACTCGCCTGCCAATATATGGGCCTCTTGCCTATTAGGCACGAAATGCCACGGGGTTTCCCTTTTTCCTTATCAGATGCAAAAAGCCGCTCAGCGCAACGCTGAGCGGCTTTAATTTATGCTTGCATCTAGTTTAGTCCGGCAGCGCCGCTCGGGTAGGTATAATTATACTTATTATACCGTACCGCCTCGTAGTCGCCGTAATTGTAGGCGTTTACCTCGCCCATTCTTCTGTAAAACAGGCCTGTGTAGAACTTTCCGCTCGCCTGGCTCCAACGAAGCAAATCTGTACCGATGGCGTAAGCATTGGTGTAATTAAGGTCGTGGGTAAGGGAATCGGAATTAGACAAATTGACATAGCCGGAATTTATCCAGCCCTCGCTTCCATCTGATAGCTTAACCCTGTACCAACCATCCCGCGTATTGGTAAAGTTGCTCTCGGTTACAGTGATTGCGGTACCGGAAGCAACACTGCAAACCTCTGAGCCTGTAATGACTGGCTCCCACCTAACGACGGTATCCTTTGTCACTGTGGCTCCAAGGTTTCCGCCCCCGGAAATAGACGGAGGAACAACCGCATTCTTCATAATCTTTTTAAAATCCATCTCACTGCTGCTGTTAAAGTAACCCGAACCAACGTTGTAAGCGAAGCTGATTAAGCAGTCGGCTTGATTTTGGTTCATGAGGAAATGATTATTCTGTATCATTTTATTCAAATCGGTCGTGTACGACGAATTGTTGATTTTATTCACCAACATAGACCATGCTTCCGTTTCGGTCATATCATTGTAGAAAATTGCGTTCGCGCCAAAGGTACATCCGTAGCCGATAGTTGGCACCTGATTCGCCGTAAGCATATCGGCGTAAACAGTGGAACGGTAGCCTTCCCATTTTGCAATCAATGCAATCATCTGGTCGCTGATTCTGCGTGTTTCATTCGTGGTAACGGCAAAATCCTGCTGTGTGGAAACATAAACGCTGGAAGTAAATCCTGTGGTGCTCATCCTGCCGTTGAGCCATGAAAGCGCGGTAAACGAGTACGTTCCTGCCGTGTCAAAAATCGCCGTAGCCGTCCATTTCTTGGTGCAGGTATTCAACATCGTTTCCGGCGTGCAGGTGTCGGCGACTACTGTCTTTGTGGTACCGTCCGGCATCTTGATTTCAAATTGGACGCTGTCACGCGTTGTATCGGTAACAGCAGTTAAAGTAACCGCCGTGCCCGTACTCACGATATTGGGGGAAGCGTGGGCTGTTTTGACCGGCTCGGCATCAACTGCGGTTACATTGCATGTTGCAGTGTAACTGCCTGCGCTTGCCGTAATGACTGCCGTACCGTTTGACACAGCATAAACATAGCCGTTGGAAACAGTCGCCACCGCGGTATTGCTGCTTGTCCAGTTGATACTAGTACCACTGGGAGAAATACTTGCTTTTATGTAGAGCGTCTTTCCGACTGGAATATTTTGTGATGTGGTTGAAAGCGAAAGTGCGGAGGCGTTTGACGTATCATCAGAATAGTGAATCTGAATGTACTCCGTGCAGACATAACCTATCTGTCCGCCGGAAGTCTGTACCTTTGTCCATACGGAATCCGACGTGTCGAGTACTTTCAAGCTTGTACCTTTAGGCAGATTGGTAAGAACATTACCGCTTGCGTTCGGGGTTTCGCGCATCCTCAGCATATCGGCCGTAACACTCGCACCCGTGATGGTATGAGAATTGGGATCGGGATTTGTACCCGCACCCGTGCCCGTTTCTGTGCCTGTGTCCGTACCCGTACCTGTACCTGTACCTGTCTGCGGAGGTTTAACTTCGCCAATCTTCAAAAATTCTTTGCTGCAATAGCCAACCTTACCGTTGGAAGTTTTAATTTTCACCCATGTTGCGTTGGAATTATCCAAAACTGTAACGGATGCGCCTTTAGCAAGCGTTACGAGAACGCCGAAGTTCGCGCCCGCACCGCTGCGGACATTCAGCGAAGAAGTCGTGGTACCCGTCACCGCTGATGTGGTTGGCGGAGTCGTAGTGTTTGGTGTATTCGGCTTTGTAGCCGGAGGAGTTGTTGTTCCAGTGGAAGTGGAAATTTTTAAAAAGTCTTTGCTGCAATAGCCAACCTTACCGTTCGGCGCCTGCACCTTTGCCCATTTTGCATTGGAGTTATCCAAAATTTTAAGGGTAATCCCTTTACTGATTGTAGCTGTAACCTTATAATTTGTACCGGTACCCTCGCGCATATTGATGTAATCTGTTGTTAGCGCAGTTGCGGAGGTTGCGGGTGCAGATGTGGGTGGAATGGATGGTTTGGATGGAGTAGATGGCGAAGCAGCAGTCATTTTTAGAAATTCCTTACTGCAATAGCCCATACGGCCGTCACTTGTTTGTACCTTCACCCAGGCGGCGTTTGAACTGTCCATCACTTTGACAGCGGCACCTTTGGGAAGTGTTGCAATAATTTTATTGGCAGTACCGGCACCGCCGCGCACATTGAGTGCAGATGTTGTCACGGCCGTGGCCGAGGTACCGGAGGTTGACGAGGAGGAGGATGAACTGCTACTTGAACCGGAGCCGGAAACGCTCAGGTACTGCTTACTGCAATAACCCTGCTTTCCGTCGGAAGTCTGTACCTTTGCCCATGTGGCATTGGAATTGTCAAGAACTGTCACAGTACTGCCCTTGCTAAGGGTACGAACAACTTTTTTATCTGCTCCTGCACCCTCCCGCAAATTTAAATAATCCGTCGTTTTCGCAGTTACAGCCGCAGAGACCGAAATTTGCGGCATAAAGGTTATTGTAACCGCTACGGCACAGACGAGTGAAATTGCTGCCATTGAGAATCGCTTTGTCAAACATTTCAATTCATTCACTCCATTTATGTAAAAAGTCCATTTTAATATTACTAGCTAATAATACAATTAGTTATAATTACTGCTTCGATTATACCCTAAAAAGTGGCAATTATCAACCCCAAATGATGTTTGTTAACATTTTCCAAGTAAATTCGCGTACTTTTTAAGCGTGAGAATAATACAAATACAAAAAGGCGCACAGCCGGAAAGCTGTGCGCTTAAAGACAACATTTTATATTGTTATAATGTTCACACATAAATTAAAATGTCATGAAGCGGTTGCCAAATTCAGTGCATTGATTCAGTTCGTCATCGTCAGGTTCATTATTAACCGTCAAGCCTTTTTCAAAGAGCTGCGCGCCATCGTTTTTAACGCGGTTCTCCCATTCCTTCATCCACTCACCGTCGCCCCAGCCGTAAGAGCCGAACAGTGCAACCTTTTTTCCCTTCAACACTTTTTCCGCACCCTCGAAGAACGGTTCAAATTCGTTTTCCTCCAAAACTTCGGTTCCCATGGAAGGGCAGCCAAAGGCAAACTTATCATATTCGTTTACTTTTGACCTGTCAAAGTCGGATACAGAAAAGACTTCCGCTCCATCGATTCCGGCGGCAACCGCATTTGCCATAGCCGCGGTGTTGCCTGTGCCGCTCCAATAAATAACTGCTGTTTTACTCAAATAAGTCCCTCCGTTTTTCTATGTTGAGAATTAGTATACAAAAGGAATGCCGGAGATTTTCTTTTAGAGACAAAAGTGCATTCATTAATTGTATTTTCAATAGCATATTATTTACGGTTTTTGGTCAGATATCCTTATTAATTTACGCAATACAGGCAGTGCACAATTTGTCCGTATTTTGTAAGCTAACCACAGGTTAGCTTTTGCGGCGTTAAAATTGTGTTTAAACTAATCTATCTCTATATTTTTTATTTTTTCATACAAGAACAATACCCCTTGTTGTAGTCATTATCCTACAACAAGGGGTATTTTAAAATTAACAATATACAGATCGTAATCACTATTTCCTTTAAAAAGGCTCAAAATAATGCGCACACCATTACGAATTTGGCTGAATTATATTTTGTGTGTAATTTTTCTGATAGGTACTTAGCCCGTACAGACCAAGGGGATTAGGCTTAAGGACTTTTACAAAAAGTTCAGCAAACCCTATTGTCTTATCCTCTAAATTATAACTGCCGCCACGTCTTGCCCAGTCAAAGCAATAGCCTCTGAGCATTACAATCAGCATGTCCGTAATGTCGTCCGGGTTCAAGGAAATGTCAATCTGTCCTTGCTTCTGGCCACGGATTATGATTGTTTTCATTTCAGAAAACAGTGGGCGCTTACACTCAATCTCTCTGCTGTTTTTTTCATAGTTTGGATACATGGAATTTATTAGTTTACTGCGCGTAGTGCCACATATCGTAACATACTCGGCAAACCCTCTGCAAAAGCGTACAATGTTGACCAGTTCATCTTTACTTGTCAAAGTTGGTATAACCGTTTCCTCTAAGTATTGGTCTACCAATCCAAAAAGCTCAACAATCAAATCATATTTTTCATCGAAATAATGATAAAACGTTCCTATGGAAATATCGGCGGCATCGCAAATCATACGTACGGTAAGGTGTTCAAAATCGACCTCATTCATCAGCGTCGTCGCTTTTTCAACGATGGCTTTCCTTTTTTCAAACCCTTTAGAAGTAATTTTTGACATACGCTTGTCGCCCCCTTTATTCAAAGTTCCGTTTGTAGATTCTACAACAAAATATTAATAATGTCAAATATAATAAAGATTTCTTCCATCAAATAACATTATTAAAAAGAATTTGCCCCGTCAAAAATTTGACAGGGCAAACATCCGCTTAATTTTTTATTTTTTTACAGTATCCAGTGCGTTCATCAATTCTGGAATTACTATATTAAGGTCACCTACAATGCCGTAATCGGCAACCTCAAAGATTGGTGCGCTTTCATTCTTATTAATTGCAATGATAATGCCTGAGCCGGACATACCGGCAACGTGCTGAATTGCGCCGGAAATACCGCAGGCGATATAAATATCCGGTTTAACAGTAGTACCTGTCTGCCCTATCTGATAAGCATGGTCAATCCAACCGGCATCTACGCAGGCACGGGAACTGGCAATCACGCCGCCCATTTTATCTGCAAGCTCTTTAAGAAGCTTAAAGCCTTCCGGTCCGCCAACACCCATACCGCCGGAAACGATAACTTTTGCGTCAGTCAACGAAACAGCTTCCATGGCAGACTTTACAACCTCAATAACCTTTGTATGAATATCACTGTCACTGAGCTTTGTTGGAACTTTAATGATTTCGCCCTTATTATCTGCATTAAAGACTGCTTTTTCCATTACGCCGGGGCGTACGGTAGACATCTGAGGACGATGATTTGGACAAACGATGGTTGCCATCAGATTGCCGCCGAATGCTGGGCGAGTTTGCTTAATTTTCTTATCCTGCGGATCGATTTCCAGCTTTGTGCAGTCCGCGGTCAGGCCGGTATCAACTCTGGCAGCCACACGGGGTGCAAGGTCACGGCCGATGTGAGTGGCACCATAAAGCACGATTTCCGGCTTGTAAATCTCAATCGCCTCATCAATAACTTTCGTGTAACCCTCACTGGTGAACTGTGCCAAACGCTCGTCCTCAATCATATAGACCTTGTCCGCGCCGTAACCAACCAATTCCTTGGCAAGGTTTCCTACGTTGTTGCCAATTAGAATGGCACCGAGATAAGTACCGATTTCTCCTGCGAGTTTTTTACCCTCACCCAAAAGTTCAATAACAACAGGCATCAGTTTGCCATCTCTCTGTTCTGCAAACACCCAGACGCCCTTGTATGCACTGAGGTCTTTTTTGGGAGCCGCGGCAGCGTCGCTCTGAATCGCCTTAAAATGACAGGAAGAAACGCAGGCACCGCAGGCCGTGCATTTTTCATTCAGAACCGCTATTTTATTTATGACGGTTACACCACCGTTAGGGCATGCCTTTGCGCAAAGACCACAGCCCTTACAATTTTCCGCAATAATCTTAATAGCCATTTGTTGACCTCCTATATAGCATGTTTTTCTTTTAATGTAGCAACAAGACTGGAAACTTTCTCTGTAACTGTACCTTCCAGCATAACGCCCTTACCTTTTGGAGCGGGAGTAAATGAACGGAATACCTGTGTTGGTGAGGCCTTTAAGCCGACCTGGTGTGCTTCTACATCCAAGTCCTTCAAGCCCCATGCTGTAATTTCTTTTTCATAAGCTTCGACAATGCCTCCAACAGTCATATACCTAGGCTCGTTTAATTCCTTTACAGCAGTGAGCAAGCAAGGTGTCTGCACTTCTATCTTTTCATAGCCGTCTTCCAGCTGACGCTTAACGGTTACTATTTTTGAATCCGCATTATATGCTAAATCCATTACATAAGTAACCTGAGGTAAATGCAGTCTTTCTGCTATCTGCGGGCCAACCTGTGCGGTATCACCGTCGATTGCCTGGCGGCCTGCAAAAATAATATCATAATCGCCGATTTTTCTAATTGCTGAAGCAAGTGTGTTGGATGTTGCCCATGTGTCAGCGCCGCCAAACGGGCGGTCAGTTACTAAGATTGCATCATCAGCACCCATTGCAAGGCATTCTCTCAGCATAAAGCTTGCCTGGGGAAGTCCCATGCTAAGAACGGTAACTGTGACGTTATCATATTGATCTTTTAAGGCCAATGCTGCTTCAAGCGCATTCGCATCATCCGGATTCAAAATACTAGGAACACCGTCACGAATCAAGGTACCCTTTACCGGGTCAATCTTAACTTCATTCGTATCCGGAACCTGTTTCACACATACTACTATTTTCATTACTAACCTCCATTCCGCCGTATCAGTGTAATGCACTCTGCCCGGCGGTCGTAATTATCTTATTGATTTACTGAATTCTATTTCAGCAACGCACCTGCAATAACGATTTGCTGTACCTGTGAAGTTCCCTCGTAAATGTTCAGAACGCGAGCATCTCTGTACAATCTTTCGATGGTATACTCCTTGGTGTAGCCGTAACCGCCATGAATCTGCAACGCCTTGCTGACGATTTCATTTGCACTTTCCGAAGCAAAATATTTGGCCATAGAAGAAGCCTTTGTAGCGTCTTCTTTCATGTCCATTTTATAAGCGGCGTCATAAGTAAGCAAACGCGCCGCGTTCAATTTCGTTTCCATATCCGCAAGCATAAATTTGATGCCCTGGAAATCTGCGATACGATGGTTGAACTGCTTTCTTTCTTTTGCATATTTGACCGCTTCGTCCATGGCGGCCTGCGCAATACCAATAGACTGCGCCGCAATTCCCAAACGCCCAACGCTCAGCGTTTTCATTGCAGTGGTAAAGCCCTCGTTTACGTTGCCAAGAATATCAGACTTATGCACGCGTACGTTCTCAAGAACCACGTCACTGGTTGGGCAGCCGATCATGCCCATCTTTTCTTCAGGTTTGCCGGTAGAAACGCCCGGCAGTTTTGCATCAACGATAAAAGTAGTGATACCTTTTACGCCTTTTGACATATCTGTCTTTGCAAACACAACAATATAGTCTGCAATCGGAGCACCTGTGATAAAGGTCTTCCTGCCGTTAAGCACATAATAATCCCCGTCAGGCTCAGCAGTAGTCTGGAGGGAACCAGCATCGGAACCCGCACCGGGCTCAGTTAAAGCAAATGAAAAAAACTTTTTGCCGGTAACCATCGGAACCAGGTATTTTTGCTTTTGCTCCTCGGTACCAACCGTGTAAATCGGAGTACCCATCAAGGAGTTTGGGGAAGATACATAGATACTGGCAACACCAGATTTACGGGCGATTTCTTCCATGACAATGGCATAAGCACGGTGATCCGCGCCGCATCCGCCGTATTCCTTTGGAATCTTAATTCCAAAAAAACCGGCCTTTGCTATTTTATCAATAACTTCTTTGGGGAAATTAGCAGTTTTGTCCACCTCGTCTGCAATCGGGGCGAGTTCTTTTTCGGCAAAATCTCTTGCCAACTTTCTGATTAGCTCATGCTTTTCTGTAAAAATCATAGTGACCTCCTATACTTTTCAATTGACCGGGACGCATTTTTAAATACCCCGCCAGTTTAAACTGTAAAACAGCCTAGTTAAAATTATGACAATCCCCATAAAGCACATATGGAATGATTTTTCATCATTCCATATGCGTCTATATTCATATGTAAAAGGACTTCTTCTACAAACAATTAGGGATATATCGCGTAAATGTCAAATGAACATTTTTATGCAGCCTTTTTGTTAACAGATGTGCCGATCCACTTGATGATAATCGGCAGAACCACAACAACCAGTGCCACATAACCACAGTAGGAATAGCCCTTGCCAACAAGCGGAATCAGGCCAAACTGTGCAATGCAGAATGTAATGATAATGTAAATTAGTGAGAATACTGCGCTTCTGGAACTGAGTTTCGCTGTTTGTACTTCCTGAGAATCATTTCTGCCGACGTAATCAACAATTCTTCCTACGATACCGTAAACAAAGTTTACGCCGGTCGAGAGAGAGCCGAGGAGAATCAGCAGTGAAATAACAGGAGTCAAGAATGCAGCACCAACGCCGTTTTGTACCAAAACAAGAATCGGAACTGGTTTTGTCATAGCGCCAGACACTGTGAAAATGGAAATCATGCCAAAAGTTGCCAGCATGATCATAACGCTGTTTACAAGAAAACCAATAACCATGCTCGCCTTAACTTCGCGCAGATTATTGTAGGATTTTGCGTGTACCACGTAAGCGCCCAATGCAGGAATCTGGAATGCAACATACAACATCATCTTCCAGAGTGCGGAACCCATTGGTTGGGAAGAACCCTTCAGTGATGAAAAGTTTTCTGCAAATTGAGGTGCAAAGTGAATAATATTCGGGAGCAAAACGGCAAACATGCCAACAACGATTAACACAGAAACAATCGTCGCAGCCTTTTGTACCAGTTTGTAACCAAAAATAGTAAGTACAAACATGACAACTGCAATCATCAGGGTGCTTAACCAATATGGAATCCCCAAAAGCTGTGTTAAAGTGGCACCGCCTGTTGCAAATGCAACTGCAGTTGCGATGCAGAGTGTAAGGTTGTAAAGCACTTCAAATAAAGGTGACATTACCTTGCTTGTTTTGCCATACAACTCATGTGTAAATTCGCTGTAATTCTTAAGTTTTTTCTCATAAGATACTTTAAGAACATAATAGAATAAAACTGCCATAATCAATTGAGCAAGGATTGGAGTGAACACGGCGTACCAACCGTATGATACATAATAATCAATAATTTGTCTGCCGGAAGCAAAACCGCCGCCGAACTGTGTTGTAAACCAAATAAAGGAAATTGCAAAACATACCGACAAGCTAATTTTTTCTTTTTTCATAAATACACTTTCTTTCATTTAAAATAGAAATACTAAAGTTACAGCCACACTTTAATATCAGTTTTAGACATTAAGCACATCTGCAAAAGTCTGAATCGCCGTTCTAGCCTGCTCGTTGTTTCTCATCTGCTGATCCACTTCAATCATGACGGAAGGAATTCCTGCCGCATCAAAAGCTTTTTTAAGAATTGGATAATCAAATTCTTCTGGATCACAGAATTTGGTTAATAGCACGATAACGCCCTGCGCTTCATTTGCTTTTACCATATCAACTATCATATCTGCACGTTTCTTGTCCGGATCATACAAAACGGAGCAACCTTCCATATTGGAGAACTGGCGTGCCAGTGCCTCAATCGGATCTTTACAAGCAGGTACATCGGTTCTGAACTGGCGGGACTCCTGAGCAACTTCGTCAGCAACGACGGCCATCTTGTTTTGTTCTAATATTTCAAGAATACTCGGACTATCCGCAATGATACCGGTAACAACAACTTTTGAACCGTTCCATTTTTCAACAGGCTGCTTGCAGCACTCGTCGATTAATTCGCGTACAAGTTTAGTGTGCTCCGGTTTTGTCATAAAGTAGCCGCTCTTAATTACGACGCAGCGCTGTGCCGGAGTAATGAGCTGAGGATACTTCGCGGCAGTCTTTACAAACTCGCGCATCACGGCACGATGTTCATTGTAAAGAGTAATCACAGAATTAAGCTTTTCATCTGTGATTTTGTTACCAGAAATTTCTTCCATGCGGATTTTGATTTTCCTGTATTGTGACATCAGGAACTCAACGCCGCCCTCAAGCTTTCTGTTCTGAGGATGGGTTACCGGAATAAACTCCACATTCTTAACGCCGACTTTCCAGTTTTGTCCAAGGCTTTTCAGCGTATCGCAAAGAATAGGAATCATAACAGCGGATAGTTGGTCAAGGTCTCCCCTTAATCCCATTTCCAAGCTTGTTTGTGCAATTGAGCATAAGAATGCAGGGAAATATTTTTTTGCTTCAGCAACTTCAGTTTCCGCACCCCAAACTCCGAATGGAACCATATCGGCAGCAAGCACAAGCTCTTCCGGGCAATAAACGGGAAGACATCCTATGACTTTTTTACCCTGTGCACAATAAGCGTCAAGCTGTGCCTTGGGGTTGGAAGAAATTTTTACAAATTGCTCCAACATTGTCGTTACGTTGCTCATTTGTCTTCCTCCTTTTTGTTAGCGGCCATGATTTCGTACAGACCCTGTATTCTGGTAGCATATTGTGCTTCGGAGAAGTTTCTCGGGTCAGCTTGGTCACCATCAAACGTTACGACCGGAATATTCAGGTCATCACGAATTCTTCTTCCCATTTCAGCCGTAATTCCGCTCCAAAGTTTACAGCTTCTGTTGGTGTGAATGACAGCACCATCAATATGAGTTTTTCTGCCGACATTTTCTCTCATGTCCACAGCACGCTCAATAGAAACGCAGTTTGGCACATAGGAGTAAGCCTTCATCATTTCAGCTGTATTGTTGTACAGCACACCGAATGCATCTGCATAAACCGTTGCAACCACGTTGATACCGTTCTCTTTTAACGGGGTTGAGGTAGCACGAAGATAAGGCCAGCAAGCAATACCTTCAAACAGGATTCTGTATTTTTGTTCGCCCCTGTAAGTGGAAGTGCCATCTTTAACGGCCTGCTCGTACTCTTCAGCTAATTTTTCAAAAGCTTCAGCAGCCTCTATCTTGCCGCGTGCGCAAACAGCAACTGCCATGTGATTGAACAGGTCAAACCCGTTCAGCGGGGATGGCGTATATTTGCAGAAGTCAGTCGCTTTCAGCCATGCTCTTGCTGATCTTTGAGAAATCTTAATTACCTCGTCAAAACGCTCCTGAGAGAACTTCTTGCCGGTAATCTCCTCAAGTTGCTTAAAGGCCTCATCAAACTGTGCGCGTATGTATTTGACCTGATCATCATCCGTTTCATAATCGTTTTTATACGGAATATCAATCAAAATCATAGGGATGTCGAGTTCTTTTGCGATATTCTCATACCACTTAATCATGCAGTTGCAAATGTTATTGCAGCATAGCACAAAATCAGGCTGAGGCATATCAAGTTCCTCACAATGCTTTACATCCATAAACGCGAGGCTGATTCTTGCATATGCGCAGATATCATTGGAATATCCCTCTCCCTCCGCATGCTCGCACATTCTCTGTCCGCCGCCTTTTGCAGCAATAGCGGCCGCCTGATTTTCAGGATAAACCACAGGCACTCCTAAAGTTTCAGCAATTTCCTGAGGGAAATTGGAGGCACACCAGCCCACCTTTTCTCCTCTATTTTTCGCATCCCAAGCATTTTTATAATGTTGATCCACAATGTCTCTCAACAAATATTTTGCTGCTACGGGAACCTTTTGATCTGATTCCTGCATACATGTCCACTCCTTTTCAATTATTTAATATTTAAAATATTAATTGCTCTTTTTTTGTAAATGCTCAAACGCATACAGTGCCGCACCAAGGGCTCCGACGATTTGTGCCAACGGCGTTGTCATGATAGGAACATTTAATTCAGCTTCCAGAGCTTTCACTACACCCAGATTTTGAGCTACACCGCCTGTCATCACAACCATCGGCGTTATACCGACTCTCTTAACAAGGCCGGCTGTCCGGCTTGCAACAGAGTGGTGGATTCCTGCGATAATATCACAAATATCCGCATTATTGGCAAGGTGGGAAATCACTTCCGATTCCGCAAATACCGTGCAGGTGGAACTGATATTCACCGGATTTTTGGACTGCTGACCAAGTGTAGCGAGCTGATCGATTTTTACCTCCAGCACATGGGCCATCACATCCAAAAATCTGCCGGTACCTGCGGCACACTTGTCATTCATCACAAAGTTCAAAAGACGACCATCCTGTGAAATTTGCAGTGCTTTTGCATCCTGTCCGCCGATGTCAATCACGGTGCGAACCTCCGGAAAGAGGTGATACGCGCCGCGAGCGTGGCAGCTGAGCTCGCTCATCTGCTTATCCGCTTCCTTTAAAGAGTTGCGGCCGTAACCGGTAGCAAAAGTACAGGCTACTTCCTGGCTAGACTTCCCTGAACTTTTCAGTGCCTGTGCGATTGCTCTGGCAGGGCCACTGGTTCCAGCGCCTACCGAAACAATGGCGCTTCCCACAATTTCTGTACCATTTTTTAAAATAATGCACTTTGACGCTGTAGAACCAATGTCTACACCCATGGTGTACAAGTCGGACATTTATTTTTCTCCCCAAACAAGAAGCTCTTTATTTGCTTTCAAATTTTCAATTTGCTCATCGGTGTAACCCAGTTCCTTCAAAATCTCAGGACCGTTTTCACCAAGCAGCGGGGCTCTCTTATACTCCGGAAGTCCCATCTCTCTCATATCAATAGGAGTACGTACGAGGACTCTTTCATTTCCATTGTCATATTTCATCTTATAGAAAGTATCGACAGCCCAAGCCTGCTTGTCTTCCAAAACCTCTTCCCAGGTTTGTGCAACGCCAAACGGAATATCCATCGCGGTGAGAAGTTCAGTCCATTCCTTTAAGTCCTTCTTCACAAACTGTTCGCACAGAATGTCATACATTTCTGTAGACTTACCAAGCTTTGCCATGGTCTGGAGCTTGCTGTATCTCTCATCGTTTACAAGGTCTTCACGGCCGATTGCAGCGATAAATTTAGGATAATAAGCGTCATAGACTGGCATACAGATTTGAATAAAGCGGTCATCTTTCGTCTTATACGCAAGAATGAACGGGCTTGTGGTGGTTTTGCGGTCGATTGGGTACGGTTGACCGTAATCCGGGTATTGAGCAGCCTGTACCATGATGGCCTGTGTATAAATGGCACTATGCAACAGATTGGTAGATACTTTTTCGCCCTCGCCGGTCATTTTGGCATGGAACAAAGCTGCCAGTACGCCGGAGCAAAGGAACATTGCAGCCTGATGGTCGCCAAGTCCCGGGATAACATTCATTGGCACAGTGCCCTTCTGATAAAGGCTGCCTAAAATGCCGCCCCTTGCAAAAAAGGATGTAAAGTCAAAGCCAGGAAGGTCTCTATCAGGGCCAGTCTCGCCATATCCGGTAAGATTTGCATAAACTAAATGAGGATATCTTTCCTTTAAGCTGTCATAATCAAGAGCGGCTCTTTCCAGCGCATCCGGTCTCCAGTTGGTTAGGAAGATGTCTGCGGTATCAAGCAGTTTGAAGAGTACCTCTCTGCCAGCCGCCGTTTTCGTATTCAAAGCAATGCCGCGCTTATTGGCATTTTCCAAATCGAATGTTGTGTTCTCGTACTGATCAAGCGGTCTGCCCTCAGTAGGCGCAGTGAAGCGGATATTGTCACCCTTTGGGGATTCAATTTTAATAACTTCCGCACCCATATCAGCTAAGAATCTGCCGCAAGCCGGAACAGCGATAAAGGTTGCCAATTCTACAACTTTAACGCCTGCTAATGGTTTTGATGTTGCACTCATTTTCTTTTCCTCCTGTTAATTAGTAAATCTATTAGTCAGAATGTTCTGTTAGTGAACACTCCCAGACAAAAAAGACAAAGGATTCTTCATCTTTTTAATCATCTGCTCTCTTAAAAGACAAGTTTTTATCTTTCCGCTTGGGGTAAGCGGATACCGCTCACAAAATTCTATGTACTTTGGAATCTTATAGTGGGCAATTCTATTACTCAAAAAGCCACGGACTTCATCCGGGCTCATATTTGAACCACTTCTCAGCCGAATGGTAGCAGCCACTTCTTCCCCATACACTTCCACTGGCACACCGTAAACTTTGGCATCCAAAACAGCATCGTGCTGAAGCAGAGCGGCCTCAATTTCCTGGGGACTGATATTTTCACCGCCGCGCACAATTATATCCTTAATTCTGCCCGAAAAATGGTAATAACCCTTATCGTCTAAAAATCCAATATCACCCGTATGAAGCCAACCATCTGCATCAATTGCTTTCTGGGTAAGCTCGGGGTGGTGATAATAACCTTTCATCACATGAAAGCCGCGGGTACAAAGTTCACCTGTTTCGTTGACTGCGCAGGTTTCCCCTGTTTCAGGATTCACCGCCTTCATTTCAACAAAATCTATCGGCTTTCCTATTGTAGAAATCTTCTTTTCTATACTGCTGCCATACGGCGTCTGCGTACAGCACGGTGAGCTCTCCGTTTGGCCGTAAGCTACGGCTATTTCCTTTATTCCCATTTTTTCAACAACACCGCGCACAATTTTTTCACTGCAGGAAGCCCCTGCAATGATTCCCGTACGCAGAGTGGAATAATTATATTTATCAAAATCAGGGTGTTCCATAATCTTTAGAAACATCGTAGGAACACCGTGCAATACAGTGCATTTTAAAGAACTCACTGCCTGCATAACCTCTATGGCGCGGTAGCATTCCACCAAAACCATCGTGGTCGCTTGCCCAATGCACATTAAAATACCAGCTGAAAGCCCGAAACAGTGAAAAAACGGAACTGACAGGCAAAGTCTGTCCTTTTCACTCAAGTGCAAGCCCATGCCGCTAAAATATGAATTATTGATTAAGTTAAAATGACTGAGCATCACGCCTTTTTGCTCACCGGTGGAACCGGAAGTAAACTGGAGGCTTACTGTATCGTGACAATTCACTTGTGCCTCACACTGTGCAAGCTGCTCGTCAGTAATTTCATTGCCCAAAGAAAGTAATTCGTCCAGCTCCATAGCACCCGGACATTTTCGTTCGCCGAAATGAATTAAATGCTTTAGGGTGGGAACCTTTTCACTGTGCGTGTTTTTAATATCTCCCCAAAGCTGCCGTACAATTTCTATATAATCAATGCTACGAAATCCGTCCATAAACACAAGTGTATTAACATCTGCATTTTCTAATAGTTTTTGAATCTCAGCCAACTGGTAGTTAACATTCACCGTAACTGCCACAGCACCGATTTTACTCGCTCCCAAAAAGCAAAGAACCCATTCTGCTCGGTTGGTTGCCCAAATGGCAACATGATCTCCTTTTTTCACTCCCAACGCCAAAAGTGACTTTGCCAATTGATTGGAACCCGTATCCAGTTCGCGCCAGGTCATTCCACATTTCCCTTTGAAATTAATGATGGCCATGCCATCCGGAAATTTATCGGCTGTCTTTTTAAGATATTGTCCGACTGTAATTTCCATTAAATCCATAACGCACTATCTCCCAATTCATCATAATCTGTTTTCCGTTACCGGATTTTAGTCGAAATGTCTTCTTTTACCGTAACGAAATTCAACTTAAAATATGTAATTGTTAATTTTTTAACCTTTGTTAGGTCAATAAAATTCGGAGCAAATTCCATGATCGCAATTTTGCTGCGATTTTACCCCAAATATAAAATACTTAAAATATTAATGAAAATTAAACAATGTTTTAGAACAACGATATAGAACGTGATTCTATTAATTTACCTACTTATTATAGCAAGTGCGGTGGATATGTCAATATTAAAACGCAACAATTTAATAATATTGTGTATTTTTAGCAATCATTAGCGAAACACCAAACAAGATGTATCGAAAAAATATTTAATATAAATTTTTTGTGTTGTTTTTATAGAATTCTGTACTGTAAAATCAACTCTTTTACATTGTTAAAAAATAAAAAATAGAGACAGCTCAAATAAATGAACTGTCCCTAAAAACACTGCTCAGAAGACTGCGTTTCCTGCGACTGCACCAATCGCCTATATCGTTCAAAGAATGGCTTGTGACAGAGGGTGAAGCGCGACGCTTTCTCCCCTGCCACACACTCTTTTTTTGATTAAATAAGCTCTTGCCAGTTTGCAGGACATACAAAATATGCGAAACGGGTATGGTCAGGCGTCTGAAAATGAATATGACTGTTTTTGGGGATATGAATCATATCTCCCTGATGCCCTGTGATAACATTGCCATTAATTTCAATTTCAAGTGTGCCTTCGATAACATAATCAAACTCGTCATAAGTCAGCGTCCATTCAAAACTTGTATGGTTAAGTTCCATCACACCCGCGCCCAACCGTGGGCTTTCTTCCAAGGAAACGACGTCTTTCAGAGTTACGCCGTCAGCTCCCCCAAAGGGCTCTGTTTTGACAGTTTCGGTCTTAACCACGAGCACGCCACTCTTATCAATCGTTTTTTCAAAATCTAAATTAGGACGGTTTGCCTCCTGAATCACCTTGAGTACGATATCGCGAATGAGTTCCTCACTGACATTCATTGATTTTCCTCCAAACCTGAAGCGTTAAGTTTCTTATTCTGCTATGAACTTTGGTCTCTCCTATTTTTCTTCTGTTTTATTACCCGTTTCAATTTTGGAAAGAAGTTTGGGTGCGAGTATATTTGCTAAAATCAGCGCGGTAATACCAGCTACTAGCTTACCAACGATAACGGGGAAAATCATTTCTTTGTTAACGCCGGCGGTAAAGCCAAGATGATCACCGAATACGAATGCGGCGGAAACAGCAAACGCAACATTTAGGAGTTTACCTTTCGGGTTCATATTCCCCATAATATTGAACATCGCGATATTGTTGGCAAGGTTTGCGATTAGGCCGGCAGACCCTACTTCGTCCATGCCAAACACTTGGCCAAGCTTCATCAAAGGCTTCTTGAAGGCCTTCTTAATCCACTCAACCATCGGGAATGCACCTATCAAAACAATAGCAATTGTTCCTACAACAATGATACCGTTAATCAGCGGGATATCGGAAAAACCACCACCCTTGGGTGCTTCCACCATCATGTTGAACAGTGGGAAGTGAATACCGGTCTGATACTGGAATACAGCAATTGCAGTACCAACGGTAATGATGATGGTAACGGCATTACCAAAATGATTAAATCCACGCATCATAGTGTCAGGTTTAAACCACAGTCCAACGGCAATGATAGCTGCGATAATGATAACAGGAATCAGGTTGGTCAAAATAGTGGATAAGTTGATTTTATAGCGAGTCATATTCATGACCAGACCACCGGCGATGCAGCCAATCGGGATGGTGATTAAACCAGCCAGAACACCTGCGGAAAGATAGGGGCGGTCTTGCTTGGCGATGATTCCGAGCGCAACAGGAATAGTGAAAACAATAGTTGGACCCATCATAGTGCCTAAGATTAAGCCTGAGAAGTTTCCGATTGTCTCGTTTCCTGCAAGCTGCATGGCAAGTGGATAACCGCCCATATCACAGGCCAATAGGGTTGTCGCAAACATTGAGGGGTCTGCTCCCACCAACTGATAAATCGGAGCGATGATTGGCTGTAACAATACGCGGAGTACCGGAGCCATTGCAACAACACCGACCATTGCGATTGCAAGGGGGCCCATTGCGTTAAACCCCTCATCAAATGCCGCGCCGTAGCCACGTTTGTTGCCACGGATTTTGTCAATAGCGCCGATAACCATAAAAATCATCATGATGGTCATAATAACCGAGTTAATAGAAAGATTGGAAATATATGTTTGGAAACTTTCCTGCAGCACACTGACATTGGTGATGTTTTCAATTAATTCTTGAAACATACAGATTCTCCTTTATTCATAGTTTTTGGAGTAACAATTTATGTTCTACATCAAAGAATCCAATAGTTTCTTTGATGGTCTCGGGATGACCGTGGTGCCTACAAGCAACTCGGTCCCCTTTTGCGCAGCAGCGACTGCAGCTCTTACAGCACCAACATCACCGGTCAGAGTGACAACGCCCTTACCGCCAATCGCATATCCAATTTTCACTTCGATTAAAGTGATATTTGCCTCTTTTGCGGCCACATCCGCCGCTGTAATTGCCGATGCAATGGAATAAAACTCCAAAACCCCGATTGCACCCATTTTATCCACTTGGGTTGTCATACTCATAGCCGGAATGAGTTGGGGATGAACATTGGGAATCAACAAAGAATCCACAACGTACTCGCCGCCATGCTTTTTGCCTTCTTCTATTGAAGCTGTTACATCTCCGGTAAGGCCATTAATGATTACTATGTACTTTCCCGGGCATACAGTAGAGGAGCGCAAAAGATCAACTTGAGCCGCCTTGACCATATAGTCACAGGTTTCGATCCCCTTTGCAATGCTTAAAAACTCAATCATGCCGATGGCGTTTCCCACAGCGATCATTCCTCCTTTCTCCGGCTGATGACGGCGCCCGATTCGTTGATACGGGTGATGACTCCATCAATGCTGGCGTGTATATTGGCGGACAGCGCATTTCCGCACGCCGCTGCGATTAAATCGCCGATTTTAACCGTATCCCCTTGATTTTTTACCGGAACCGCTGGTTTTCCGATGTGCTGACAAAACGATATCATTACGCTTTGCGGCGCTAACGTAAAGCATTCCTTTGCGTGAAGATTCGAATACTTTGTAAGATTCAGCCTTGAAATCAGCCGGTCGGTGGGAACTCTTGCATACTCCGCGCTGCCTCGCTCCACAGGGCTCATGTTCCGCTCTACCTGTAATCCGCGCTCGCGCAGCCGCCCTTTGATAAAGGAGTTAATCCTTCGGGGGGAAAGTCCCATGGGACACGAAAACATCTCACAAACACCACAATCACAGCAGTTTACCGCATCACCGAATGCTTTGATATACTCGGCGTCATCTGTGATAAACGGTTCCCTGTATATGTTTCGCATGACGAGGTTCGGACGAATCCGGTGGCCTATCCGATAGCGGGGGCATAAATCAGTGCACATCTTGCATTGTATACAGGCACTGCGAGCCTGTGCGCTTAATCGGGTGATGGGTGTTTCTACCCGTGTAATGAGCATATGGTCTTTGGGCAGGACAATGATATTCCCAGTGGTTTTGGTAACAGTCAAGGATGCAATCTGCGCAGGATCCACCTGCACCTTTCCCATCATCGGCCCACCCAGAATAATTGCATAGTCCTTAATCTGCGGATGTGCGCGCTTGATGCATTCCAGTATTGGTGTGCCGATTGGCACACGGAGCATAATCGGCATTTCTACTTCGCCCACCACGGATAGGAATTTTTCCGTTACGGGAATATTCCGAACTGCGTCATAGATGCTAAGCATTGTGCCGACATTGTCGACCACAGCTCCCACATCAATTGGTATACCGCGTTCCGGTACGCTTTTGCCGCAAATCATTGACACGAGTACCTGCTCATCGCCCGCCGGATAAAAGGTTGGCATCAGAAAAAGTTCAATCTGAGCGTCGGCTTTTTCGATGGCTTTCTTCAGCGCCTCAATTTCAGCAGTATACTTTTTTTTCAGCGCTATCACCTTGTGCTCAGAGCCCAGATGCTCCGCGACAAGTTTTATTGCAGAGACCAGATGCTCAGCATAGGTTCTTACCAGGTATTTGTCGGTTTCAATCAGTGGCTCGCACTCGGCGGCGTTGATAATTAAATAGTTTGCTTTTGATGACAGCTTGACATGAGTGGGAAAGCCTGCGCCGCCTTCTCCCACAACACCCGCCACCTTGACCTGTTCGGTCAAACTCATGGTATCACCGCCTTTTAAACTACAAAAAACTTGGATCGATTTCTTTGTCGTCGACAATGCCTACCACCGTGGCATCAACAGGAATATGCATATCACCTACGGCGCTTCTTGCGGAGCTTCCGCTTACAATAATAACAGTTTCGCCAACGCCAGCGCCGATGATATCTGCAGCCACGATCGGACTTTTCTGCTCTTTTTCATCAAGAATATTGATGGGCTTTACAATCAGGAGCTTGAATCCTAAAAGGCGATCTTCTTTCCTTGTAGCCCAGATATTTCCGATTACCTTAGCAATTATCATATTTCGTCCTCATGCTTTCGAGCCTTAAAACTGCTATGTTTTCACAATTGGAAGATTGTGAGCATTGGCATATTCCTTGGCCAAATCAGTGATAATGGTTTTTGCACTTACATGAATTTCCGTGGCGCCGTCGGAATAAGTTGTCGATACATCACGTTCCGAAATCACCTTTTTGTCGATGATTACCACCTTTTTTGGGCGCGTGCACGCTTGACGATTTTGTACTGGAGCGCACGGTTCGTCAAGAATTGCTGCTTCCAAATTACAGCGGTTGACGAGCTTCACACCCGCCTGCTGAAGGAATTCCACCTTACCCAGCAGCGCTTGATAATACGCAGCGGGAGCCGTGCCCTCATAATCGAACAACTCAACATCCTCCCGCACAGCAAAAATCTTTTTGCCGGACAGGATTGCACGGATTGCAAGGCCCGTGTAAGGCGCGTCGCCATTTCCATCTGCAATTTTTACAAGTGTTGCAAGGTTTAGGTCGTAGAGAATGACCGCTTCAAATTTACCCAAGTCACAGGCGTATTCTTCTGTCAGTGCGCATACTGTGGCATATCGGGCGGTCAGCCTGTCGCTTTCCAACATCTGGTGACAGTGCAATCCATGGTCTTGTGTCAGAATTAGGAGTTTTGGGCGCTCATCGTTCCCACACGGAGCCGCAGTACATTCACCCGGCATGTCGCTCATCTGAGCGGAAACCCTGGCAACAATTTCATCTACCAAAACATTGAAATCCATAATTTTCCCCCTTTCGTTAGATTTTGCAGTTCATTGCAATTCCCGCGGGAGTCACTAAAAATGGATTTTGTGGTTTAACGGTCTGAATACCTGTCTCAATCTGAAATATTTTTTCAATTCCGGTCAGGCAGCAGGTGCCGCCGCAAAGATAAATGGTATCTGTCTGTGTTTTATCAATATACTTGTTGACGATGGAAGCCATCTTTTCGATAACCGCCTTTACGACCGGCAGAATCTCTTTATGCCGCGAATAATCCAACTTAATCAGCTCAGCTTCACTAAAAGGTATACGGTAATTTCCGGCCAGTACCAGAGTAAGATGGGTACCACCCGTTGGCTCATCCTCAACCCGCGTGACTTTTCCGTCACGGAAAATAGCAAGACCGGTTGTACCGCCGCCGATGTCAACCACCACACCATCTGAAATTTGATAAATAGAATTTGCGGCTGTCGGTTCGTCAAAAACGTTCGTTACCTCAAATCCGGCACCCTCGGCAACATAGGTATGCGTTCTGATACTGGAATCGGTTCCCGCCGGCATCGCAATCGCACAGTTAACCAGTTCGGTACCAAGTCTTTTTTCGAGCTTAACCTTGAGTTCCTTTACGATTTTGAGAGCTCCCGGATAATCGATGACAACGCCGTCCCTCAATACGCCCGCCGCTTTTTTTTCGCAGGCAACCGGATTGTTTTCTTCGTCGAGAACCACAATGACAATATAAGCGGTGCCAAGGTCGACTCCCACCTTTAATTTTTTGCCCACAGGCTGAAATGTGGTGGTCTCAGACTCTTCGATTTTTCTCATATAATCATTGACGCGTTGTAAATCCATCATATTTGAATGCTCCCATCGTTTATTTTATAATCTTTCCCAGTGTGAATCCGTTGACTGCCGCCGCGTTTGCCTCGTCTGAATCAATATGCAACCGGCAGCGGAACTGAGAGCTGACACGAATGACCACGTTTTTTAAAATCACCGGCCGCTCGGACATGATTTCCACTGCGACATGCTGTTTGTCGCAGACGCCCATGCAGTGAGCGATTTCCGGCGTTAAATGCACATGGCAAAGAGCCACAATTGCACAGTGGGGAACTTGAATGTCTCCCTTTGGCCCTCGTATGATAATAGAACCCGCGTTCTTTAAATCACCGGATTCACAAATTGGTGATTCTACGCCAAGGGTTCTGCAGTCACTAAGGGAAAGCTCGACCTGCGTTTGGGGTCTTACCGGCCCCAACACAGCCACACCGTTTTTGTCGCTCTTTTCGCCAACAAGGCTGACACGTTCTTCCGAAAGAAATTGACCCAGCTGGGAAAGCTCTCGTTTGGGAGTCAGAGTCGCACCGGCGCCAAAAAGGGCTTCTAAATCATGTTGGCACAAATGGACATGGCGTGAGGAGACTTCAGCCTGAACAAATCCTGCGCGATAAATGGCCTCTGTGACCAGATCAACAATTTGCTGCATTACGCGCCCTCCTCATTTATAGTCTCCTGCCAAATATTTGCACATCATGATATGAAGTGCGCTGGAAAGCCGGTTGAGTTCTTCTATAATATCAAGCCGCATATATTTTCCGCTTTCGTGAAATGCTTCCGTTGCTGCCACCTCGCATTCCCGGATTTCGGTGCGAAGCTGGTTTAACAGCGCGTAATGCTTACCCATGGCGAAGTCCGGCAAGGTCATCTGCTTAATTTTGTAGAACTTCATTGGATCGTGAGAGCGTTCTCTCAGCTCCTCATGTGACAGACCGATGGTGCGTTCATTTCTAAATTCTTCATCCAGCACGTCGCAGCGCATGATTTGGCGCAAAATTCCTAGGATGTTCCCAAGGTCGGAAATCAAAGAGGCGCTTCCCCCGCTTTCAGTAATCAGTACCTGGTCAAGTACGACGAGGGCCTGAAGTGAGTCAAGCTTGCCGCGGAACACAATACGCGGATGATTTTTGGGTACGAGCACATTACCATAAAGATGGGTCATATGCTCCGGCTTTTGCGAGTAGAACGCACCCGTCACATAATCCGTGAATTTTGCTATGCACGGCTGCACTGTTGACGGCGCAGGAGCTGTACTTTCCACTGTGATTGCTGCTGGCGGAGGATTGCCCCTTTGTATGTTTATTTTTCTTTGTTGAAGATATTCTCTGGCAGCAGGTGATATGATTTTGCCCTCCGGAACATAGTAACATTCCGGATTGCTGCATCGAAGCTCATCCCGCAGCATTGCTTCTGTTATTACCTTCAAACAATCACCCCCTGTTCGGATTAGGATTCATTGACTGTGCAAAAAACTTTGCTTTTATTGCTGTTTTTTGCACAGCCGGTAAAGGACACATTAGCCGAGCTTCGGTAGAATGAATTCCACTTCCTCGTGGGGTCTTGGGATAACGTGGACGGAAATGAGTTCGCCCACACGCTCGGCAGCTGCAGCACCTGCGTCTGTTGCAGCTTTTACCGCGCCGACGTCGCCGCGCACCATCACGGTAACAAGGCCGCCACCGACATGCACTTTGCCGATAAGGGTAACATTTGCTGCTTTTACCATGGCATCCGCTGCCTCGATGGAAGCAACAAGGCCTTTTGTTTCAATCATGCCTAAAGCTTGTAAAGTTGACATATATTAATCTCCTTAATCCCTTATTTCTGCAATTGAGGTAAAATAAACTCCACTTCCTCGTGGGGTCTTGGGATAACGTGGACGGAAATGAGTTCGCCCACACGCTCGGCAGCTGCAGCACCTGCGTCTGTTGCAGCTTTTACCGCGCCGACGTCGCCGCGCACCATCACGGTAACAAGGCCGCCACCGACATGCACTTTGCCGATAAGGGTAACATTTGCTGCTTTTACCATGGCATCCGCTGCCTCGATGGAAGCAACAAGGCCTTTTGTTTCAATCATGCCTAAAGCTTGTAAACCTGACATAATAATCCCTCCTTATCTTAACTTATACTGTTTGAAGCCGCTCAACGATTTTACGAACGATTTCATCCATTTGGTAGGCCGTTGGGGTTGGTACGCAGCAACAGGTGCTGGCATCCCGAGTTTGATTGGCAGATTTTTGGATGTCCTCTATCTCACGCAGTCCATACGCAACATAGCGGGTGTTGAACAGCTGAAGAGGGCCGACATTTTCAGAGGTTGCGCTGCCGCCGATAGCGCCGCATCCCAGTGTGAGGGATGCCATTAACCCTGTCGATGCGCCGATACCACCCAAAGCACTGGGCGTGTTTACGAGCATACGTGCCACCGGAATCCGTTTGGAGAAATATTCCACCATGTTCGGATCTTCGGTATGGATGGAGAATGTATGCCCTGCACCTTCATAGCGAAGAATGTTTTCACAGTGTTGACAGATCTTCTGGTAGTCATCCTCTGTGTAGAACGCAAGAATTGGAGCCAGCTTTTCGTTGGAGTACGGGTGGCCGCGTCCAATGCCAGTTTCCTCAGCCACAATAACTCTTGCATTTTGGGGTATTTCAATTTCAGCCAGCTCGGCAATTGTCTGAACGCTTTTGCCGACAATCATCGGGTTCATGGTGCCATTTGCTCGTAAAATAAATTTTCCAAGTTTTTTAGATTGCTCCTCGGTGAGAAAGTATGCGCCCTGCTTTTCCATCTCGGCACGAACAGCATCTTTCCGATCAGTTTCGGTAATGACTGATTGTTCGGAAGCGCAGACCGTACCATTATCGAAAGTTTTGCTGTCCAAAATGCGTTTTACAGCAAGCGGAAGATTCGCAGTACGCTCAATATAAGCCGGTCCGTTGCCCGGGCCAACGCCGATTGCCGGTGTGCCGGATGAGTACGCCGCACGTACCATGGCTGCACCTCCAGTTGCAAGAATCAATGCGGTATCCGGATGGCTCATCAAAACGTCGGTTGCCTGCATGGTTGGAAGCGAGATGCATCCGACAAGATCTTCGTTGCCGCCTGCTTCCGCGATAGCCTGTTTAATCACCTTAACGGTTTCCATAATCGCTTTTTGTGCGCTGGGGTGGGGCGAAAATACAATTGCATTCCCTGCTTTAATGGCGATTTCGGATTTAAAAAGCGCAGTAGAAGTTGGGTTGGTTGAAGGAATCAATCCTGCAATAACGCCCATGGGAACCGCGATAGCGGAAATTTTACGCTCATCGTCGCGGCTGATTTCTCCGATGGTTTTCAAATCTTTAATGCGCTCATAAACACCCATGCTGCCAAAAATATTTTTGATAGTTTTATCTTTTACAATACCAAATCCGGTTTCATCACACGCCATTTTCGCCAGACGTTCCGCATTGCGAAAGCCTGCTTTGGCGATGGATTTGACAATTCTGTCGACTTCCGCCTGATTCATGAGGGCCAGCTCACGCTGGGCTTCCTTGGCACGTTCGACAAGCTCACGGACTTCCTGCATAGACAGCAAATCCTTGTCATAAAGCTGCATTAATTACCACTCCTGTCAAAAAGCTCGCAAATTACTTTTAGCAGAGTTTCCCGTTTTGCAAACTTAATCTCCTTTTTTGAAATGCTTTTGACGCCGACTGCACGCGCCACTCCCCGAAGCTGAACCACCGTCATCTTTTCGAGTTCTTCGAGCGTCGGAACCTCCATTTTGGAGGCGTGCTCGTCGATTGCGACTTTCGGAGGTGTCTGCGCAACGACCGGAGCTTTCGGAAGCTTATCGGTTTTTTTAAGGGGAGCATCTGGAAATAGTCTCATTGTGTCGCCAGCAGGTCTTGGGATAACATGCACGGAAACGACTCTGCCTACACGCTCCGCCGCCGCAGCCGAAGCATCCATGGAAGCCTTGACAGCACCGACATCTCCTGTCACAAATACGGTAACAAGACCGCCTTTGACTTTTGTAACTTCCAAGAGATTTACATTGGCAGCTTTAAGAGCACTATCCAGGGCTTCGACTGCAGTCAAATAGCCGTAAACCTCTATCATTCCTAAAGCGTTCATCATCAAACCCGCCTATTACTGAACTTTCGGATTTTCCGCTACAAATTCAATTGCCGCGGCAAATGCTTCGCAAGCCGCTTTGCAGGCTGACTGGCTTCCGGTGAGAAGGGCGCCGCCGAAGTTTGTTTCCGAAGGAGGTGCATACAGTACGCAAAGCTTGACGTCTGCGGCTTTTAATGCGGCATCAACACCGTACATTGCTTCCAGAGGGGGAGCAATCAGATAAGCAAGGGCTTCGCCCTCGGGAATACCTGCGCCCTCGGACAAATAGCTGCCCGTTCTGGAGATGCAGTGTGCGTAGTATGGGATGGTATCATCCTCGTTCGCACTTACAAAATGTGCAACGTTCTCAATAGTATCAATACAGGCGGCAAGTCCGCTCTTGATTTCAGCAGGATTAGGCCCCGCTAAAATACCGATGATTTCACCGGCAAGTTTTGTGCTGGCGTTACCGGCGCCTGCGTAACAACTTTTGGCATAAACGACTTTAACATCTGCCTTCTTGGTAGCTTCGTCCAAAGCGGTATAGGTAACATCATCGCAGTCGCAGGTGATGAGGCCCAGTGATTTTTGGTCAGGGGCCAGATTGAATTGTTTTGCAAGATCAGCTGATACGTTAGGGATAATTTTTGTCGCAAGGACGTTAGCTTTTAACGGATCTCTTTTCACGGTGTTTTCCTCCCCATCTCTTACAGTTTAAGATCTGTGCCGCTGGCTTTTTTCTCAAGAATAGTCTTAATGATTTCCGCAATATGAGCGCCAGCCTCAACCGGAGCGGTGCCAGATCTGTGAATATTGGAAACGACGGTTCTGCGCGCTTCCGGCATATCGATAGTTGCCTTGTAGGCGATATACGCACTCATGGATTCGGCGGTAATTAGGCCGGGACGTTCGCCGATAAGCACGCAGGTGACGTCAGCACCCATGATTTCGGAAATTTGATCCATTGCGCCCACACGACCGTATTTTAAGAAAAACGGTGTGCCCACATCAATTTTATAATTTTGGAGTCCTTGCATAATAGCAGGCAGCAAGTCGCCGACATTTCCGGCTACTGAGGCTGAACTTAGACCATCAGATACATAAATCTGGACGGTTGGGTTTTTTTTGCAATTTTTCTTAATTGTTTCAACAGCCTCGTCTGTAAGTTTTCTACCCAAGTCGGGGCGGGTCAAGTATGTATCCTTGCAATCGCACTGGGTCTGGATGGTAAACAGATCCATTTTCTTAATGAATTCTGCGTCCACATCGGAGAATACGGCGTCCTGTGCGGCCGAGTGGTCTGCACGGAAGCGAAGCAGGGTAGATGTCATGTAGCGGGCACCGGCCTTGCCAATACCGAGGCGGCAGGGAGCGTACTGCTTCAGATCATAAAATGCCTCACCGTTTACCGGATCTTTTACGAGATACACCTTTTTGATGTCCTCTTTAGTGATATCGTCCCAGCAGCCATCTTCCACCGGGGAAGCCTTTGCTGCAACTTCAGCATGAGAGACAACGGTAGTTGCGGTGCCGCCGGTGATGTGCATTTCCGCTAAGACCTGCTCAATGATTTCCTTTAAGTCTTTCTGTTCCATAATCACACCTCCTCCTCACTTCTTCAGAAACACGGAAGCGTCACCTGCAAGAGGTGTCAGCTTGCCGTTCTCTGAAAAACCCATTTTTTCCAGCCACTGGTCGAATTCCTTAATTGGCCTTAAACCATAGATTTCGCGCAATGCTGCCGCTTCATGATAACCTGTGCACTGATACATCAGCATACAGTCATCGCCGTGGGGCACTCCCATTATGTAGTTGCAGCCTGCTGCAACCAGCATGGTCGCAAGGTTCTCGATGTCGTTCTGGTCAGCCTTCATATGGTTGGTATAGCAGGCATCGCAGCCCATTGGGATACCGGTCAGCTTGCCCATAAAGTGGTCTTCAAGACCTGCTCTGATAACCTGCTTGGAGTCGTACAGATACTCGGGGCCGATAAACCCGACAACTGTGTTGACAAGGAACGGATGGTAGCGTTTTGCAAAACCATAGCAACGCGCTTCCATGACCACCTGATCGCAGCCATTGTGGGAATTAGAAGACAACTCGGAGCCTTGCCCTGTTTCAAAATACATCACATTGGGGCCTGTGGAAGTAGCTCTACGAAGCATCAGATCGTGGCCTTCGTCCAGCATAGCAGCGGTAAGACCAAAGGCTTCGTTGCCCTTTTGACTGCCGGCGATGGACTGGAACATCAGGTCGGCGGGAGCATCATATTTGCGAATCGCGTCCATCTGTGTAGTAACGTGTGCCAATACGGAAATTTGGGTGGGAATTTCCCACTTTCTTTTAAACTCGTCAAAGTTTTTCAGTATCTTGGCTACACTTTCAACAGAATCATCAACAGGATTTAGTCCGATAACGGCGTCGCCGCAGCCAAGGCTCAAGCCTTCCATCACGGAAGCCATTATGCCTTTGAGATCGTCTGTTGTATGGTTGGGCTGTAAGCGTGCTGAAAAAGTGCCGGGAAGACCGATTGTAGTGTTACAGTGAGCAGAAACTCTAATCTTCTTTGCAGCGTAGACTAAATCCAGATTGCTCATTAGTTTTGCGACTGCTGCAACAATTTCGGAAGTAATACCGCGGGAAGCGCGGTTGATCATGTCACTTGTAGTGTTTGTGTCCAGCAACCACTCACGGAACTCGGCAACCGTCATATTTTTATACTCGTCATAGATTCTCTCATTGACGGCATCCTGAATAATACGGGTAACCTCATCTTCTTCATATGGGACTGCTGGTGTGTTGCGAAGATCTGCAAGGGTAATGTGAGAAAGCACTATTTTCGCAGCAACTCTCTCTTCTGCTGAGGCAGCAGCGATACCTGCCAGCTTATCTCCGGATTTTTCCTCGTTTGCCTTTGCCATAAGTTCCATAAGCGTTTTAAACTCATAAGTATGGCCAAACAATTTCGTTTTGAGAATCATGCTAATTTCACCTCTCATTTTTTTATGAATTGAAAACTAGGGTTTTGATGACTACCGGGACAACTCTGCCATCTGCAATGGGTTCGCCGATGTCGATGTAATCTCCGCTTAAGGTTCTGATTGCGTCGATACACACAACATCTTTCGTGTGCTCGAGCTTTATGTTGAGCGCGTGCCCGAGTGCTTTGCCGATGTCATTTTCAAGCACGATGACAAGAGGGTAATTGTGCTTGATAAACTCCTCGGCGCCTTTGATGATTGCTTCGGCAAGCTCCTGTACCTGATGAAAACTGGTATAGTACTCGCCGGTGAGCGCAATTGCTATCTGTTCCGGATTTCCGTTTGGCATGTAGAGCGGCAACTGTGTTCGGATGGATTGGGTAATGGCCGCAAGTGACAGCTCATCCTCCTTTGAAATCTTTAATATTGGTGTATTTTTTATGGGCAGCTTATCTTTTACGTAAGAAATTGTGCTGCCGCTGACCTCCATTGTGTGGGTGCCTGCGCCGACAACGGTTGCTCGAATAGTTTCGATCGCCTGCAACCGCTCCAATTTGCTAAAGGAGGAATTTTTCTGAATTGCCTCACCCAGCAGAATCCCGATATCACCGAACTTGAACGGATTTGTATCGGTACTGTGATAAATATAATCGGCGACTCCGCCCGAAAAGGTTACTGCGTCAACCTTGATGCTTTCAGGAAGCCCCTTGCCGTCGTTTGTAAAAACATCTTGGTATTGCGGGCCGTGGGGGGCAATATGGAGGGACTGGGCTAACATATTCGCCATTAGTTCACATATCTTACGAAGCTTTGCGGTATCCGCACTGTCTCCCTCTTTTATCTCGATGCCGTTTTGTGAGGCGAGGGCTTTAATTTTAGGAAAGATATAGGAAACTATTCCGTTTTCCACCTTGATCAAACGTCCGCCAATGTCAAGGCACGTTGTTCCTATCAACCGCGCTTTATCGTAGACGGCGATGTTGCTCGTCCCTCCGCCCACATCCAGATTGGCAACCGTTTCACCCTGCTCTTTCGAAATTCTATCCGTTCCGGCGCCTCTAGCCGCCAATACCGACTCTAAATCGGGGCCCGCGGTCGCCACGACAAAATCTCCCGCAAGATCGCTCAAGGCTTCGAGCACCTGATTTGCATTGTGCTTTCTCGCTGTATCTCCAGTGATAATCACAGCTCCCGTGCGTACGTCATGGGGCGCGACATCCGCTTTTTCATATTCCCTGCGAACAATATTTTTAACTGCCTCCGCATCGATTTCTGTTTGAGAAATCAGAGGGGTAAAGTAAATGTCGCTGCGGTAAATGACTTCTTTGTTGACGATGCTGATTCGGGGCACCGTGTAACTTGTCGCCAAATTTTCAATCGTCAGCCTAGAGAAGATAAGTTGTGTGGTCGAAGTTCCGATGTCAATACCGACACTCAAAATCACTTCCCTCAAAAGCTTTCGCCTCACTTTCTAAATAAAAGCACTTCTTCGATATATTCGATTAATCAGTCGTTTTCGTCCGTCATGTGGGTAAGCGCGTCCACAATTTTGTCATAGCTTTATTGGGGAAAGCAATCCTATTGCTGACCTTCCATGAATCAGTATGCCGATGACACGTCTGCCGTTTTTAATCGGTTCTACCGACTGGATGGCATATCTACCTCCGCTAAGAGCGTTGTTCGTTCTCCAAATACGCGTAAAGGTCTTCAAAGCCCATGCCTTCAACACTGCTGGTAACAAAAATCTTGCTTGCTCCGGCAATTTTCAAAAACTGCCTTGCCCTGCTAATCTGAATTTCATCTGCAAGGTCGCTTTTTGCAACCACGCCGATAACTGGTTTTGTAAACATGCTTGAAAATTGGGGGGCAAACATGGTGTTTTCATCGGTGGCGTCATGCACCAGTATGATAACGTCCGCTTCGACCGAAGTGACAATCAGCGCACGATACATTTGCCTGCGCTCCAAATATTCACCCGGCGTGTCAATCATGGTGTCGCCGATAAATTCAACCGTCTGTGTTTTATTGTATTTTAATTTTTGATTGCTGATATACTGGCAAAGGGTGGTTTTTCCCGCGGCGCTTTTTCCTATCAATATAATTTTTTTCATAAGCTATGATTTCGTAATCTCTGTCTTTGAAAAGAGCAGCTTGTCACCAAGCATCTCTGAAACGGCACGCAAAGCGACATCTACTGCTGCCACATCGCCTGTAATGAGTAGGGAGCCGCTAAAACGATCAACAAAACCTATTGTTATTTTTGCGGCTTTGGCCGCAACATCCGCTGCGATAATCGCCCCCTCGCTGGGTGTAATAGTAAGAATACCGATTGCGCCCTGTGAATCCATTAGGCCCAGCTTTTTGTAAAGTTCTGGGTCGGGCTTGGTAATCAAGTGGGCAAGTGTTACCTGCTTGCCGGGCACAAATTCTTGGATAATTCGCTGTTTTTCTTCAAAATCCGGCAAAAAGCACACCTCTCTCTCGTTCCAAAATCAGAAGGCCCTCTCCCAAAACTCCCCCAAAGTAAAGCTCATCCGAGGAGCTTATACGGGGAGCTTCACCGCCCATAACTACTTCATTCTGTCACATTATATGACCTTGTGGACAAATATATCCCTCATTTTCTTCATCATATTTAATGTCTGATGAACGACCCAGAATCCCGCATTTCGGCTAAATTCTGCAGCTTTTCTGCGGCTTTACGGAGTACGTTTATATTCGGCCATTTGATCCGTCTCTGATGGTGTACTTTCGCAACGCCTTAACCTTTATTCGCAATCACAGTCAACTTCTCAATATTCAATTCTTCCTTTGACTGCAATAAAATATTATGTAACTTCTCCTTATCAACGGGTTGGCTTGTTACATCGACTGTACATTGCGGCATCCGATTTTATGTAATGCTTTAACATTGCTTTTAGCGCTGTGAGAGGTTTCTTATGGGTTGTGATTAATTCATGGAGTTTCACAGTTAATACTCATTTGGAATTACCATTCTTTCTCTTTCTTAAGTCTCATCATATTTTTATATTTCTATGATATAATAAAAACAGTAAATTATAGGAGGCGCTCATATGAATGCGAAACGTAAAAAAATGCTTGAAAGTAAATTAACGGTATTTATGGTTTATTATCAGCAGGCTGAAATTAAAAACGATCATAAACGGATGAATGAAATAGGAGGTATCATAGACGACCTCTCGGAGGAAATTACTAATTTGAATTAATTTTTTTAATATTGCGGCTCTTACCTTTGCGGGTTTGAGTCGCTTTTTATTGCTCGTTTTTGCTCCTTTCGAAGTAACCCGCTAGCCTTTTATCATTTTCAAGTTCATAACAACCAAATCCGTTTTTGTCCAAAACAAAAGGCCCCGGAAGTCGCATTACTGCTAAACTTCCGGGGCCTTTAAGTTGGTGAGCGAGACGGGATTTGAACCCGATTATTTGGGTTTTGAGTAATTTTGCTATTGCCAATAGATGGTGGGTCTATGCGTTTTTTTTGATATTTAGCCTTACCTGTCTCCGTGTATTTTTACAGGCTTTTTATAAATAAGCCCCAAATAATCTCCAAAATTTAACCTCAAATGCTCGTAGGATTCATCTCCTGCGGACTTAGATTTTTATCGATTATTGGCACATACAAGTTACCAAACACGAACCAAAAAAGCCTCTTGACCCCCGGTCAAAGGAAGGCTGCCAAATAGAATCGGCCGCCTTTAATCATTAGAAGCGCCGCATCATCTCGAAATAGATTTTACAGCTATCAATTAATTCTTGTATTGAGACTCTTTCATTTTCCTTGTGGACCCCGCTTAAATCCCCAGGGCCAAGGATGATGCAATCCATTCCCTTCTTTCTAAGAATGGAACCATCGGTAGTACCTGCGAAAAAAGTTGTCTCAAATGGAATATGCAAATGTTCATAAATTTCTTTGATCTTTGAAACAGTTGGATCTGTAGAAGGCAAAATCCAGCCCTCTCGCTGATCAATGATTTCAATTGCCCCTTCATACCCTGGATTTTGAACCTTAACACCGCTAAGTATATTTTCCATTTCATCCCAGATTGCTTCCGTCTTGTGATTGGGGACAAGCCTTGCATCTACTTTTAGTTCCAGCTCATCAGGAACAACACAGGGTTCCACCCCGGCATGGATGCTTAGCGGTTGCCAAAAGGAGTTTCCATAAGGAGTATTTTCATACTCGGGGAAAGTGGTTTCTTCCATTTTATTCAAAAGCTGCCTAGCAAAATCGATGGCGTTATGTCCTTTGCCTTGGGAACCATGGCCTGTCTGCCCTGTAATCTTTATGTTTGCATAGGTTCGGCCTTTGCCTGCAGTACAGATTTTCAAACCAGTTGGTTCACAAACGATGACCAGCGGAATCGTGTCAAGAAAGGATTCTTTCAACAGAGCTTTGGACCCTTTCATGCTGTCTTCCTCATCGACCGTTGCAATCAGGTAGATATCTTCAGAGGGCGTAATGCCTTTTTTTACAATTTCCGCCATCGCAACCATGGCGCTTGCCAAACCGCCTTTCATGTCGGAGGAGCCTCGTCCGTAAAGGAAACCTTCATGGATTTCGCCAGAAAATGGCGGAGTATTCCAGCGGCTAAATTCTTTCCCGCTAACAGGAACCACATCCATATGCCCTGTAAAAGCAAGGGGGGCGGAACTGCTTTTGCCTGGAATTCTAGCGACCACATCGAACCGACCGTTTTCTACGGCGAAAATTTTGGTTTCTATCGATGCCTCTTGAAAAAACTCTACCATATATTTTCCAACCGCCTCTTCAAGCCCTGGCGGATTGGTGCTTTTGATTTGCACCAAATCGCTGGTGGTTTTTAAGAGCTTTTCAACATCTATGACAGAGGAAGGTATGATGTTTTTTGAATTCATATGTATATTCCTTCTTTCATTCAGTACTTACTTTTATTATAGCCTGTGTTGAAACAAATTGTTAAAAATTGCCGTTTGGGATACATTGAAAAAATGCCCGCCGATTTAATCATCAGCGAGCTCATCTTTTCTATCCATAAACTATATCTCTAACATATAAGAGCAGTAATCTCTACCCTTATATCATTGTGTTCTACTGAGCTCTGCGGGGCCACCGTGTGGCAGTAATTATTGCTTATTCTAAATATAATTGAATGACTTTTTTCAAACCAAGCATAGTATTCGTGAATCTAAAATCAATTTCTTCATCGCTTGATTTAGACCAAGCTTGTTTAAATATTTCATAGTTTAACTTTTGATTTAACATGATTATTGTTTTGTTAAAATCATAAACTTTGTCAAACTCTAATTCTAAAACGTTAGATAAAATTGAATCTATGTTTATATTATGACTCTCTTTCGATTCATTATTTGTTTTAGAGACAATATCTGTGCATGAGTTTTCCTTATTATAAATACAGGGCCTGCATATGTCATCACCATGAATTGTAAATGTTACATTTTGAACCTCGTGATTAATAATTTTATTCGCAACTTTATAAAAATCATGACCATATGTAAGATCAGGTATAAATACCTCTAGGCCTTTTCCATGTAATTTAAGAATATCCAGTAAGTGATGAGGCTTAATTGTTATTGCTTCCATTTTTTATCTCCAATATTAAAAATGTTTTACGTCAAGTTGTTGTGATATTCAGAATAAGGAATACCATAGAAGCCCTCAGATTCTGTCTTATTATCCGCATAGTAATTTGCATTCGCATTACTACCCGCAATAGCAAATGCTTTATTCATCACGAAATTGTATTCCTTCTTATCGTTGCAACCGTAATCAGTACGGTGATACTTTTATTATATAATCCTAATTTGCAAAACACAAGAAAATTATGGTATAATTCCTGATGTGAATACGAGATTTTTAAAAACGAGGTGTATGATGGATCAGGCCAAAAACAAAAAGCAGCTTTTAAAACTATTGGTATATGCAAAAGGCAGCAGAGCATTTTTTTTAATTGCATTTTTTACATCTATTTTAGCAGTGGTTACCAACTACCTCACTCCGCAGGTGATTCGCATTACTGTGGACTCGGTTATCGGTACCCAAGCATTCCAAGTACCGAATTGGATTGGTACTTGGATTCAAAACATAGGCGGACGAGCGGCACTGCGGAACAATTTGGCAATCTGTGCCATGTTTGCACTGGCTTTTTCCATCTTGTCCGGCTTATTCAATTACTTATCGCGTGTCAGCATGGCAAAAGCGTCAGAATGCACCATCAACAGGCTGCGCAATAAGCTGTTCGGACATATTCAGCATTTGCCCTACAACTGGCACAACCAGCATCAAACCGGTGACATCATTCAGCGCTGCACCATGGATGTGGATATGGTAAGAAACTTTATTTCGGAACAGTTACTGGAAATGGTTCGCACTATATTTTTAATCGTATTTTCACTGGTACTTATGTTCTCAATGAACGTACAGCTATCGCTGATCGCATTGGCGTTTATTCCGGTGGTCATGCTGTACTCCGGGCTGTTTTTTCACAAAATCGGAAAAAAATTTCAGCATGCAGATGAATCAGAGGGTGATCTAACCGCCATGGTACAAGAAAATTTGACCGGTGTACGCGTGGTGCGCGCCTTTGGACGGGAAAAATATGAAATAGAGCGTTTTGATGAAAAAAATAACAGATTTGCTTCTCTTTGGATAAAACTTGGAAATTTGCTAGGATATTACTGGGGAATCGGCGACTTTTTCTCAGGTTTGCAGGTCATGATCATTATTGTTGCAGGCAGTATGCAGGCGGTCGCCAATACCATAACGCTGGGCGAATTCATGGCATTTATCTTTTACAACTCCATGCTTGTTTGGCCGGTACGAAGTCTGGGACGTATTTTTTCCGAACTAAGCAAAACCGGAATTTCGGCGGGAAGGCTCAATGAAATTTTGGACTCCGTTCCCGAACAGGATTGTGAAAACGCACTTGAACCGGATATGACGGGGGATATTGTATTTCAAAATGTAAGTTTTGCCTACAACGATAGCAAAGAAGTAGTGAACGATGTGTCTGTAACCATAAAAGCAGATACTACCTTTGGAATTTTGGGTGCAACAGGCTCAGGGAAATCAACCCTGATGTACCTATTGGATCGTCTTTACGAGTTGCCGAAGGATTGCGGCAACATCACCATCGGCGGCGTGGATATTAGAAAGATTAAGCTGGAATGGCTTCGGGGACACATTGGTATCGTGTTGCAGGAACCATTTTTGTTTTCAAAAAGCTTTCAGGAAAGTATTTCGGACGGTGCGGAAAACCATGAATTAGAACAGGTGCGGTACTTCGCGAATCTTGCCGCCATTGATGAAACTATTTTGGGCTTTGCACAGGGATACGAAACTCAAATTGGTGAACGCGGTGTCACTATCTCCGGCGGTCAAAAGCAACGTGTCGCCATTGCACGCATGCTGATGCAAAACACACCGATAAAAATATTTGATGATTCGCTCTCCGCAGTAGATACCGAAACGGATGCAAAAATCCGACAGGCAATCAACAAGCATGTGAGCGGTACAACTATCTTAATTTCACACCGCATCACCACACTGATGAACGCTGATAAAATCGCTGTAATTGACAAAGGTAAAATCAGCCAGCTTGGCACCCATTCAGAGTTAATTGCACAGGACGGTATTTATCGCAAAATTTACGAAATGCAAAGTCTGGCCGGCACGGAAGAGGGGGTTAAATAATGGAAAATGAATATCAAAATAAACCTTTTTCTATCAAAGTATGGGCAAAATTACGCCCATTTTTAAAGCCTTATAGAGGCAGGATGCTGGTCGTCATTCTGCTGATGCTTTCCATTGCGGCAATTGATGTTTTATATCCCCTGTTTCAAGCTTACGCAGTGGATACGTTTATTCTCCCAAAAATGCTGGACGGGATTGTTCCGTTTTCCATTCTCTACGGCATACTTTTACTGCTGCAGACTGTATTCACCGTGATTTTCATTCGTTCCGCATTAATTATCGAAATGAATATAGGTAAGGGTTTAAGGCGCGCAATCTTTGTACACCTGCAAAAGTTGAGTTTTTCCTATTATAATACGACTCCTGTCGGCACTATTATGGCTCGAGTAATGAGTGACACTAATAAAATCGGATCCCTCATTGCATGGAGTTTAGTGGACATCTTCTGGGCACTATCGTATGTTATCGGTACTTTTATTGCCATGCTCGCACTCAACGCAAAACTTGCACTGCTCGTTATTACGATTGTTCCATTTATCGCTATTATTACCGTATATTTTCAAAAAAAGATTCTTAACATAAACCGCAAAATAAGAGGTGTAAACGCTGATATGACACGCGCTTACAATGAAGGTATTACGGGCGCAAAAACTTCTAAGACGCTGGTGATTGAGGATAACAATTTGGAACATTTTTCTGAAATATCCGAAACCATGCGAGTCACCAACATACGAGCCATCATGCTTAATGCCATTTACATACCTCTTATTTTGTTTTTTAGTTCGATAGCGGTTGCTTTTGTGTTGGCACAGGGCGGCTATTTGGTAATGCAGGATGTTATCAAATTTGGTATCCTTTCTGCATTTATTAATTATGCTTTGAGCATTTTCGAGCCAATACAGCAACTCGCACGAACAATTGCAAACTTCATCTCAGCACAAGCAAACATTGAGCGTGTCACCGATTTATTGGAGTTAACCCCACAGCTAACCGACACACCGGCGGTTATTGAAAAGTACGGTACCTCGTTCGAACCCAAAAAAGAAAACTGGGAACCTCTAAAAGGTGATATTGAATTTAAGGATGTATCCTTTCAGTACCCTGACGGAACGGAGGAAGTTCTTTCGCATTTCAACTTAAAAATTCCCGCAGGTACAACTGTGGCAATTGTGGGAGAAACCGGTGCCGGCAAATCCACGCTGGTAAACCTTGCATGTCGTTTTTTTGAGCCGACAGGCGGACAGATTCTGATAGACGGCCGCGACTACCGCGAGCGCTCCATGCTGTGGCTGCACAGCAATATCGGCTATGTACTGCAAACACCACATCTGTTCTCTGGCACAGTGGGGGAAAACATCCGCTACGGTAGACTGGACGCAGCCGATGAAGAAATTCAACAAGCAGCCAAAACAGTGAGCGCAGATGAAGTAATTCGCAGCATGGAAAAAGGATATGACAGCGATGTTGGCGAGGGCGGCGACCGCCTTTCCACCGGTGAAAAGCAACTTGTCAGTTTTGCACGCGCTGTACTTGCAAACCCCCGTATTTTTGTGCTGGATGAGGCAACCTCGTCTATCGACACTAAAACGGAACAACTCATTCAAAGCGCAATTGCACATTTGCTTAAAAACCGCACCTCATTCCTGATTGCACATCGACTTTCGACCATTCGCAAAGCGGACTTGATTTTGGTGGTTCACGGCGGTAAAATCGTGGAACAAGGTACACATGCCACACTTTTAGAACAGCACGGCCACTACCACAATTTATACTTAAAGCAGTTTGAACAGGAAGCCGGAGAGCAGGCGTTTCAAAGCGAGTAAGGCTTGTTGTATACTTAATTGTTTAGTCTGGATATATTTTGCAACTGCAAGTAGCCACATTAAAGACTGACCAATAGAACGACCCACAGATAATTAATCTGTGGGTCGTTCTTGTATTACTGGATTTTAGTACTTCTTCTTTGGGCCATTCGCCGCTTCAAGTACCTTTTTTTATAATAAGATTACCATAATGAGCACACTCACCCCCCTAGACACCGGAACCGAGGGCACCAAAATCATTTGAAAATATCCAAAAAAACAAATGCGATGCTTTATATTAAAAATCGTTTTATGATTTTAAAAATCTATAGTTTACTTTTCAACACATATATCTGTATCATTCATTTACGGTTACTTGCTGCCTTTGAGTATCTGTTCGGCGCATTGCATTCCGTCCACCGCTGCCGAAATAATACCCCCGGCATATCCTGCCCCCTCACCACATGGGTAAAGTCCTTTTATGTCGATGGCCTCAAAGCTGTCCCCTCTTTTAATGCGTACCGGAGAAGTACTGCGGGTTTCGGCCCCCGTCAGAATTGCGTCCGGATAGGCAAAACCGTGCATCCACTTATCCATCTCTAAGATGCCCTGCCGCAATGAATTTGCAATAAATTCCGGCAAATAGGAATCCACCTCAGCAAACTCGGTTGAAGGTAAGTAGGTAGGCAGCACTTCTCCGAAAGCTGTCGTATTGTGATTATTTATAAAATCCTCTAACCTTTGCACTGGCGCTTTATAACCTCGGCCACCTGCTGCAAATGCGGCTTTCTCTATCTTTCGTTGGAACATGACACCGGCGAGTGGGTGGGCACTGCCGAAATCATTTTTATCAAGGGTTACCAAAAGTGCGCTGTTGGCATTTTTATTATCCCTTGCGTATTCGCTCATTCCATTTGTAACTAAGCAGTTTTCCTCGGACGTTGCCGCAACCACTGTCCCCCCCGGACACATGCAGAAAGTAAAAACGTTTCTGCCATTTGGCAAATGCACTACCATATTGTAATCGGCCGCGCCAAGCGCAGGGTGACCAGCGAAGGCTCTGTACTGAATTTCATTTATCATTTGCTGAGTATGTTCAATACGTACACCAACCGCAAAGGGTTTCTGCTCCATATAAATACCACTACTCAGCATACGCTGAAATGTATCGCGTGCACTGTGTCCGATAGCTAAAACCACATTGTCAGCTGAAAGTTCGGTATACTTTCCATTCTCTGCAAAACCTATTCCTCTGACCTGTCCTTCCTTCCGCAGAATTTCTGTTACAACTGCGTTAAAGCGAACCTCGCCACCCAAGCTTAAAATTTTCTTTCTGATACCCTTAACAGCTTCATTCAAACGGTCGGTCCCAATATGTGGCTTGCATAAATACATGATTTCAGGAGGAGCACCCGCTTCAACAAACTCGCTAAGTACCTTTATCTTGCGATAATCTCTGCTTCCGATTTTTAACTTACCGTCCGAAAATGCACCGGCGCCGCCTTCTCCGAACTGCACATTGTTATTGGTGTCAAGAATCCCGGTCTGCCAAAATTTCAAGACGCTTTGCCTGCGACTATCCACATCAAGTCCCCGTTCCAGCAGAATGGGTCTTGTTCCTGCTTGAGCCAGAATCAGTGCCGCAAACAATCCTGCAGGACCACAGCCCACAACAATCGGGCGTTCCTTCAGCCTTTTCCCCTTTGTTACGCTGTAAACGAATTTCATTTCCTTGGAAACGGATTTGTCACTCGCTATTGCCTTTATATCGTCTTCATCACCTGAAACACACACAACAACGGTCATAATGAAATGAATGTCCTGCTTGTTGAGCGAGTCTACCGAACGTTTTGTAATGGCAAGGCTCTCAATGCGGCTGCATTCAATACAAAGCTTTTTTGCAGCAATATCCTCCAGCATTTTCATATTATACGAAAGCGGTATTATCAAGTCGGTTATTTTGATCATTTATTTCTCCTGTATTTTTTGTTCAGCCGTTTTTTGCCCGTTGCGGCAGTACACAGCACTCCATCTGCCTTGTATCGGTGATAATGATGTTATATAAAGCTTGTAGGCCCTTAGAGAATTTTTTCTTGTGTTAAGTATTAGTTTTATTATTTCAGTACCTTTGGATTTTCGGTTTAATTTATTTCTGATTCTCACTATATAATAAAGGCTGTGCTTATAATGCATCGTTTAATAAGAGTGAGTAAGTGCAAAATACAGTTTGCCCGTCCTCAATATATTCAAATGAATCTCGTTTTACTTCTTTAGTAAAGCCCCAGGCCTTGTACATAGCACATAATTTCTCACCATCTGCATCATCGGCTCCAATTGTTGCCTTTGTATAACCATTCTCTTTTATTCTTTGCAGTGCCCGGCGCATTAGAGTACTGCCCAACTTTTTTCCCTGGTAAGCATGTTCGATTTCGAAAGACAAAATATAAGCTGTATCCAAACCGTTTGCTTGATCTTTATCCTTACTGTCCCAAACAATGTGTATTTCACCAATAAAGGTATTTCTGCCTTCATCTTTCATCAGCCACACTTCATGGATACCACTTTCAATATCCTTAACATAGCTCTCCACAAAGCTTTCATATCTACCATTCCATAATTCTAACATTTCTTGACTGTTGCCACACTTTATGCTGATATTCACCGTTACGCTCCTCGCCTATTATATAAATAATCTGTTCTAAAAATATAGCCTAAGCCCTTATGGCTTTTTCATTTTTCTGAACTCTGAAGCCCATTTATATCCATGTCATCACACTCGACGTGCCCCGCACTGCTAAACATATCTACCATTATTTTACCGCGTATTATTTTATAATACAACAAGAAGCAATACTGCTCAATGCGTAAACATCCGAAAATACGATTGAGAGGGCTATCCTCTCAAATATGTAGTTTCTGCGAAATAATCCTCCTAGACAACATTAAATCGTTTATATATAAAAATCACCTTATAGGCAATTAAACCTATAAGGTGATTTTAATCATGGTGCGGCCAGTGAGACTTGAACTCACACGAGAAAACCCATGCGCCCCTCAAACGCACCTGTCTGCCAATTCCAGCATGGCCGCATATGAATTATATGACACAAAAAGTATTGTACCATACAATAAGGGGAAAGTAAACAACTAAAACTTCATATGGTTAAGTTCCCATATTGCTGAGTAGAAGTGAGCACAAACGCACGCGTCTGTCAATTTCAACACTCGTGTGACTCAGCAAGAGTTATTATATCATCATGAATTATATATTGTCAACCCTATTTTAAAAATTTTTAAAAATTTTGTCGACAAGCTCGCAAAAATCACTGTAACTTATGATACTATTCAAAACGCCGACCAACGAATTGGCCGCCAAATGTTCAGGCAGAGAAAGTTCCTTTAAAAGCGCCTGCCTTTTTTGCGTGCTGTTCTCACCGCCGGAAAGGCCTAACAGATACAGATCCGTCTTGGTAATCTTGCGTCCAGGCGGCGTTTCGTCCGATTCGCAGGCAACACCGGCCCGCTTGAGCGCATCGATAATAACCTTGGCCGGTACACCCTCCACACCCAGCTTACCTTCCTTGGATGGTTTTTCCTTCCGGCTTTCCTTACCGAGAATATCCGGAATATAGGCATGCTTTATCTTATCCTTGCTGATTGCACCCGTTAAATAATTACGGATAATAAAACCGGCGGCGTCACTATCGGTTAGAACCAGAATACCTCGGGTATCGGCAAGACGGCGGATTAAATCCATCTGCTTTTTATCGCTGAAAATCTGGAAGCCGCGGGTTTCTATAATTAATCCATCGATAATGGATGAAAGTTTAATTTTATCGTATTTGCCCTCAACAATGACTGCCTCTTTCACTTTAATCAAGCGGTTCTCTCCCCTTCGGCAATTAATAAAAGCTGTGCAATCAGCTTTTCCATGGTAATGCGGCGGTCGCCGCGTGCGCTTTTGAGCGCCGTGTCGGCCTTCAGAAGCGTTTTCAGGCTTTGGCGCAGCATAGATGACGTCAGCTTTTTTGAGTCACGCTCAGCGTTTGTCAGGCGAAATTCCTTACGCGCATAGTCAAAATATTTTGCAGGTTCCATAACCCCACAGCCACTTTGTACACAGGTTCTAACACGGTACATATCAACATAAGCGGACGAAAGCACCGCGAGAATGGAAACGGGCTCCTCATTTTGATAGAACAGCAGGTCAAGCACGCCATACGCCTTATCGTATTCACCGGCGATAATTGCTTTGGATAAATCATAAACCCTGGTTTCAAGATTTTTAACCACAATTAGGTCAATGACCTGTGCGGTAATTTCGCCCTGTGCAAAAGCACAAAGCTTTTCAAGCTCGTTCAGCAGTGTTTGCAGGTCACTGCCGCTGTAACCTATAACACGGGCGGCATTGGCGCGCGAAAGCGTACAGCCGTGCTTAGATGCACCGGTACATAAAATCTTTTCTAAGTCGGGATTCGAGCGATTTTTCAGTTGAACGGTACAGCCGAATTTATTGGCTAAAGTAAGAAACTTCTTCCACTTTTTATCTTTTTTATAATCAATGACAGCCGTCGGAAGATAAAAAACCAATACGGTGGTCTCTGGTATATTGGCCACCAATTCTTCGAGCTTGGATGTTTCATTCACGCGCAGGCCTTCCACATTAAGATCGGAAACAGCGACGCACTTGCGCTCCGTCATAAACGGCAGTGCCTCGACCGCGGCTGCGATTTCATCGATAGAAGCGGAATCATCAAAGCGCTGAAGATTAAAATCCGCGAACACACTGCCTGCGGCCTTAGAAATCAGCTTTTGAGCGTAACTCCCAATCAGGTGTTTTTCTTCGCCATGCAACAAATAAAGGTTTGAGAAATCAGATTTTTCAATCTGTTTTTTTAAATCCGCCTCGGTAATTTCAGGCATTCCTATTCCCTCCTCAGTTTTAAGGTTTTATCATTTTTTAGTTCCAGTACAATATTGCCGTCCCCACCTGTCACAATCGGGTTTAAACTTTTCATTTCTGTCATATTTTTACGCAAGTCCTCCTCGTCCATGGAAAGAACCATGTAAACGGATTCGAGCAGGTCTGGTTTTTGGGGCAAAGAATCCATAACCACAAAGTCCGAGAAAAGCCAATCCTTTGGTAAAACGGAAAGGTCAGCATCGGTAGGACAAATTAAAACCGACACTTTATTTACTGTAATACGCACCGCGTTAGCCACACCGGCGGATTGGATACGGATATCGGCGTTATTCCACAAATTTGAAGCAGCGGTACAGTCATAGGCGGATACTTTTCTCACTTTTGGAACAGCCTTCTCCAAAAAGCTGTCCATGCAGTCATTGCTGCGCATTACAAGCAATTTGGGAACAAATTCGTTAATCAGCTCCGCAGTATTCTTAGACTCTTCCCGTGTTAAAGTCAGCGGCTGAATGTAATCAAGCTGAGTCACACCCTGCCCGTGCAGATAATTGCTGATTGTATTGGCTGAAAAGCCTCCGCAGCCGATGACTGCCGCATGTCCATTACGCGTCAGCACAACGGATTCGGCACTGCCGACATCCAAAACGGCAAGGCGCGTCACGTTACGCATCGATATTTGATATGAAAGAATACCTGTCAGAAGCAAAATAGTCGAAAGCAATGCGGTTGCTTCAAAAAGGCGGCGGCTTTTCATCATCAGCATGGTTGCCGCAATCAAAAGGATGGTACCCGAAAGCCAAATGAGGACAAAGCCGTAGGACGCCGAAACACATGCGTACGGAATTTGAGCAAGCCAGTGGGCGCAGGCCTGCATATACTTTGCAAGCAGACCTGCCGCAAGTGCAAACGGCATAGCCAGAAATGACTGCGGAGCAATCAAGTTCACAACGGCCGCAATCGCTGCAAAATTCATCATCAGTGTTGACGGTACAAGCTCAAGTAAATTGGAAATCGGTGCAGCAAGTGAAACGCTGCCAAATGTGACAATGACAATGGGTAAAGTAAAAAGCACTGCGCTGACGGTTGTACCAATTACCCCGTTCACACCGCGGACTAAAGAACTGATTCTCTTAATTTTATCATATTTTTTGTTAAAATAGTTCGAAACCGAATTGGAATACAAGATTAATCCGAGCGTCGCAAAAAAAGACAGCAGAAGCCCCACATCCGCTGCGGCATATGGATTGAAAAGACCGATGAACAGTACCGCCGCGCTGAGCGAATTAAGTGAATCGGGGCGACGTGAAAAGATAATTCCCAACAAATAAAGCAAGCACATCACCCCGCTGCGCACCACTGACGGTACGAAGCAGGTAACTGCCATAAAGCAAACCACGCCGCCGGCGGCAATAACTGCCGAGGGCTTTTTTGGCACTCTAAAAAACAGCAAAAGCATCATTAAGAGCTGCGCCATTGTCGTCATATGCAGGCCGGAAACAGATAAAATATGAGAAATTCCGATGGCTCTGAAATCGGAGGTTACCTGCGCGGAAAGGCTTGCCGTATCTCCAAAAAGAACACCGTTTATCAGATTAGCTTCATCCGGGGGCAACATGGAGCGCACGGATTTGAGCAGCGCCGACCGCAGGTTAAGTGCGTAATAATACGGTGGCTTTTGCGTTGGCGCAGTTATCTTAACATTCTCGTATTCGTACAAATACGCAAATAGGGTTATCCCCTTTGAAGCGTAGTACGAGCGCGAGGAATAGCCCTCCCCACCGCTTGGCAGGAACAAGTGCACCTTGCCTTTGATATGGGAATAGGATTCGACGTTGAGCGCGCTTTGCGAAGAAAGGCGTATTTTAAGCGTTTTGGGCGCGTTTGGGAGTGAGATATCATTTACGTCGACAACATAATAAAATCGATTGTACGCCTGATAGGGAAGCTCACAGACCATCCCGGAGATAACCGCATCCTTTTCCGCAAGAGCCAACGACGGAACAACGGTTGACTCAGAGTATGCGTAAAAGCTGCCCAACGCCAGCGACATGGTGATTAACGCAACGGGAAGTACCCCAACGGAACACGTTTTGGGCACAAACATTGCAACAGCAAAGCCGAGCAAACAGCCGCAAGCCAAAATCAGCGATAATTCCGCACCAAAATAAACAGCGGCCGCTAGAGTCAGCAGATAGCAAAAACCTACCAACACAAGCGGTCGCTTCATTATGATTCCTCCGAATATCGAAATTACTTAAAGAACAAAGGCAGCGGCTCCAAATAAATAACGTCCGCTCTGTCTTTTGCATCCCCCTCGGCCAGCACACAGGCTCGGCCGACAATTTTACCGCCAAATTGCTTTACAAGGTCTTCCATTGCAGCAAGGGATTCACCGGTGCTGATAACGTCATCAACAATCAGTACACGCTTGCCGTTCAAGCCCTTGTAATCATCTTCGGCAAGGAAAAGCTTCTGTACATGGTCTGTGGTAATGGACTTCACTTCAACGTGAATCGGATTGCGCATGTAAGCCTTCACACTCTTGCGGGCGACAATATACCGCCGGCAGCCCTGACGGGCCATCTCATAGCAAAGCGGAATTCCCTTTGTTTCGGCGGTGACGACAACATCATGCTCCGGGCATTTTGCAAGAAGGGCAGCGGCCGTTTTTTCGGTTATTTCAACATCGCCCAGCATAACAAAGCCTGCAATATCAAGCGTGTCACTGATTGGACAAATTGGCAGCTGGCGCTCACAGCCGGCAATTGTCATTTTATAATACTCTCCCATAATAAATCGACCTTTCAATTTAAAATAATTCGCGGCGATATTAGCCCGGAGGCCATTTCATAGAGCGGCCGCCAAGCAGGTGAAAGTGAAGGTGTGGCACGCTTTGGCCGCCATCCCTGCCAACATTGCTGACTACACGGAAGCCGTCTGTCAGATTATTTTCCTTTGCCAGCTTTGCCGCCACTTCAAAAATATGAGCAACAATTGCGCTGTTCTGCGGGGTGATGTCCTCCACCGATTGGATATGTTCTTTGGGAATAATCAGGATATGCACCGGCGCTTGCGGGTCAAGGTCGTAAAATGCCAGAACCTTGTCATCTTCGTAAGCCTTTTTACTCGGTATTTCTCCTTTAGCAATTTTACAAAATACACAATCCACGCTGATACCTCCTTTTTCTTAATAATACAACATTTTCATTATAGTATTAATGAATCATATTAGCAACAATTTTTTCCACTGCAGCAAGTGCCTCATCAAGCTTACTGAGGTCCTTTGCACCCGCCATAGCGCTGTCTGCCTTGCCGCCGCCGTTGCCGCCCGCGATTTGGGCTACCTGACGCACAATTTGGCCGGCGTTAACGCCCTTTTCCATTGCATCCTTTGCAACACAAGCCGCAATATTCGCTTTTCCGTCATGAGTTCCGGCAAATACAGCTACCATGTTCGGCGCGTGGTCACGCACTTTATCGCACATGGCACGCAGTGCAGCCGGCTCGGTACCGGAGAACAGCGCAGTAATCACCTTTATGCCGTTCACTTCTTTCGCGCCTGCAAACAGGCCGTCAATTTGCATACCGGCCAGCTTGGAGTTGAGAATTTCGATGGTTCTGTCCTTCTCCTTTAACTCGGTGGAAAGTTGAACAGCCTTTTGCACAAGTTCAGAAGAGTTATTTAGTTTGAGTACCAATGCGGTCTCGTCAATTTCATTGATTGTCTGATTTAGGAGTGCAAGCACGCCAGCACCTGTAACGCCCTCGATACGGCGCACGCCAGCTGCGACGGAGCTTTCGGAAACAATTTTAAATAGCCCTATTTTAGCGGTATTGTCGATGTGTGTACCACCGCAGAATTCTCTGGAGAAATCAACCACGGTGACAACGCGCACAATCTTGCCGTACTTTTCGCCAAACAGTGCCATCGCACCAAGCTTTTTTGCTTCTTCAATCGGCATTTCACGGCATTCAACGGGGACGCCGCCCAAAATGACCTGATTAACCAGCATTTCCACCTTTTGCAATTCGTCCTTGGTCAAGGCAGAAAAATGAGTGAAGTCGAAACGGACACGCTTTTCGTTGACCAGCTGACCGGCCTGCTCGACATGGTCACCCAAAACCTTACGCAGAGAAGCCTGAAGCAAATGAGCAACTGTGTGGTTACGCATGACTGCAAGACGGTTGTCTTTATTGACAGTTGCCTTGACCTCTTCGTTCACGCTGATTTGGCCGGCGGTAACAACCGCGTGGTGCAGATAGTTTTTTGCATGGTTTTTCGTCGTATCTTTTACATCAATAATTGCATCATTGGACTCAATGAAACCGATATCGCCGACCTGACCGCCGCTTTCGGCATAGAAAGCCGTTTTGTCAAGCACAAGAACAATTTCGTCACCCGCAGTTGCGGACTCAACACGCTCACCGTCCCTAATGATTGCCAGCACCTTTGCCGCTGTGTCAAACTGCTTGTAACCGAGGAACTCGGTTTCAGGGGTTCCGTCGAGAAGTGCACTCTCACCCGCCCACGCATCCGCGCCGGCGTTCTTTCTCGCTGCTCTTGCACGCTCGCGCTGCTCAAGCATTAAGCGCTTAAACTCATCCTCATCAACGGTCATGCCGCGCTCCGCAACAATTTCCTTCGTTAAGTCAATCGGGAAGCCATAGGTATCATTGAGGCGGAATGCATCCGCGCCGGAGAATACCTTTTGATTGGCGCTGTCGATATACGTATTTAAAAGCTGCAAGCCTTGATCGATGGTCTTAGCAAAGCTTTCCTCTTCCACGCCGATTAGCTTCGTAATCATGGCGCGCTTTTCGTCCAATTCCGGATATGCGTTTTTATTTTCATCAATGACCGTATTAGCAACCTCGGCTAAGAATGTGTGGTCAATGCCGAGCAAACGGCCGTGGCGCGCTGCACGGCGCAATAGGCGGCGAAGGACATAGCCCCTGCCCTCGTTTGACGGCATAACGCCGTCGCCAATCATAACCGTGGTACTGCGGATATGGTCAGTGATAACGCGCAAAGAAATATCCTTTTTCGGGTCGTCACCATATTGAATGCCGGCAATGCGGCAGATGTGTTTCATGATATTTTGAACGGTATCGACGAGGAACAGGTTGTCCACACCCTGCAGAATGCAGGCAAGGCGCTCAAGACCCATACCGGTATCGATATTTGGATGCTCCATCGGCGGATAGTTTCCCTTGCCGTCGCTGTTGAACTGAGAAAACACAACGTTCCAGAATTCAACATAACGGTCGCATTCGCAACCTACTCCACAGGTGGGGGAACCGCAGCTGTACTTCTCGCCACGGTCAAAATAAATCTCGGAACAGGGGCCGCAGGGGCCTGAGCCATGCTCCCAGAAGTTATCTTCTTTGCCTAAACGTACAATATGAGATGCATCAACGCCAACTTCCTTTGTCCATATGTCAAAGGCCTCGTCGTCATCGGTATAAATGGTAACCCAAAGCCTGTCAATCGGCATTTCGAGTACCTTGGTGCAAAACTCCCATGCCCATGCGGTTGCTTCGTGCTTAAAGTAATCACCGAATGAAAAGTTGCCAAGCATCTCGAAGTATGTGCCGTGGCGCGCAGTAATGCCGACGCGCTCAATGTCCGGGGTACGGATACACTTTTGGCAGGTGGTCACTCTTTTCCGAGGTGGGGTTACCTCACCGGTAAAATACTTTTTCATCGGCGCCATGCCGGAATTAATGAGCAAAAGGCTATTGTCATCCTTTGGTATTAAAGAAAAACTTTGCAGACGCAAATGCCCCTTTGACTCAAAATAAGACAAATACTTTTCGCGCAGTTCATTTAATCCTGTCCACTCCATTGTTAATTGCTCCATTCCGCCTAAATCGGCAAATAATTTATGATTTAAAAATAGTTTCTAAAGCGTTTGATACTAAAAACGGCATAACCGCATTTTGAAACAGTTTAAATACAAATACAATTGCAAAAAAAATAGACTTCACCATCCACAATGGGACGGAGAAATCCGTGGTACCACCCAAATTGCGCTAACGCGCCGCTTGAATCCCCTTAACGCGGGAGACGCCGCGGCTCATCGCCGCAGGGCTACAGGTTGGCTAAGGTGTTGGCAGATGCAGTAATCTTTCAGCCGTGGATTACCTCTCTTTTGCATTGCTTGACACATTTGTACCCTTTATCGCCTTTACGTTATGCCCCTGAATATCCGTACGCAAAACAGGACGCACGACACCCAAAGAACACATTTAATTTCATCATGATTATAAACTGAAATAGCAATCTTGTCAATCTAATTGTCAACTTTAGCTGATTTTATCGTACAGGGCATCAGCAATCTGCTTAAACACGGGGCCACAGGTCGCGCCGCCGCCCGTACCGTCTTCGGCAAACACTGTAATAACATACTTTGGATTGTCGTAGGGATAAAAGCCGGAATACCATGATTGGACGGTCTCAACACCGTTGACGAACCGACCGGTTTGCGCGGTTGAGGTTTTTGCACCCGCACCGCCTTTGGATGGCTTGCCCTTTTTACTTGTTCCAACTTCAGCAGATTCTTTCATGAATTTCTGCAAAAGTTTGGCTGTGTTCTCTGATATAACCGGTGTGGTTTTTTGTGCCGAAGCCTTTGCCGTATAATTCAGATTTTCGTCCACAAGGCCCTCATAAAGATAAGGCTGGGTAAAATTTCCGCCGCTTGCAATGGCATTAACCATAGCTGTAATTTGCAATGGCGTCGCGGTAAGGTCGCCCTGACCAAACGAAAAATTCGCCAGCGCTCTTGGGATGCTCAGGCTGTTCAGTGTTGGCAGGTTTCCCTCGACAGAATTTAGCCCGGGCGCGATTTCAAAAGAGCGGCCAAACCCCATGCTTTGCGCCATGAGCAGAAACCGCGCCTGCGGCACCTGCTGCATAATATTGACATAATAAGTGTTGCAGGACTGCGCAATTGCTGTTTCCATCGTTACTGTACCATGGCTTTGGGAATTATAGCAGTGGAAAAGAGCACCGGAAACATCAATGGAACCCGTGCAGTTATATTGCGTATCTGGTGAAATACCATACTCCAATGCGGCAGAAGCGGAAACAAGCTTGAACACGGAACCGACATTATACGCCGACAGACAGCGGTTTACAAGCGGAGAATCCGCTGAATTAAGCGCTGCAGCAACCTTGTTTGGTGAAAAGGTGGGCAAGCTGACCATCGCTCGGATTTTACACGATGGCACCTCGGTGACAACGACCGCTGCTTTGGTTAAATATCTCTCCGCCGCCTGCTCGGCAATCTCTTGAATACTTTTATCAATGGTCAGCACAACGCCGCTGTTTTTGAGATAAGCCGTATCATTGATTATTTTGCTGTCTCCCGCAAGCACACGGTTAACGGCATCAACCTTATAGGTAACGGAAATTTGCCCTTGATTTTTCGTGAGCTGTTGATTAAAAGCTTTTTCAACCCCCGCGGCACCCACGCCGGAGCCGTCAAGATACCCGATGATGTTGGCCGCAGGTTGTTTGTCCTCATAACGTTTATCAATGGGAAATACATCGATGCCGCTTGCTGTGACGCTTTTCGGCAGCCTTAATGCAAATGGTTTGCCCGCTGTCAACAATGGGTAAACGTTGTTTAGTTCTTTTTCAGACAAAACCTTACTGAGCGCGGCAGCGCCCTCAACGCTCGGCGCAATGGCGGCCACATATTCACCGCTTGCTCCAGTAAAGGCACTTTTATTGCAGTCGTAGATAGTGCCGCGAGTTTTGGTTACAACAAGCTGATAGCTGCTCTGCCTATCGGCGGTCTCCGCAAGCTGAGCACCGTCTGATATTGTGAAAATATTTAAAATGCACAAGAACATGCAAAGCATAAAGGCTCCAAAAAATATTACCGTTCTTTTTTCCATAAAAAATCCCCCCACATTGGTTATCATTTCCAATATAAGGGGATTTAAACATTTAATTATTTATTCCAAAGCATGGAATATTCCTCATCAACACCATCGTCTGAAAGAGAACACGAGGCAATCGCAAAACCCTGTCTTTTATAAAATGCGACGGCGCGCGGGTCATCCACATAAACCGAGAGTGTCAACCGGGGAAAGCGTTCCTTGCAGTACGTGACAAGCGCAGCACCGATTCCACGGTTTTGGAAGTGCTCTGCCACAAATAAAGCACCAATGTACTCCTTGTTCACAACAGAAATAAACGCGCAGACACTTCCATTCTCCTCGTATACAAAGTTTTGGGATCTGGGGAAATATTCATTTTTCACGATATCGTAATGCGCATCCCAATATTCAGCAGGGATAAAACAATGTGCACTTTTGTTGGCATTAAGCCAGATTTCCATTACTTTTTCAAGCTGTTTTGGGTTTAACTCAGTTATCATGACGTTCCTTGCGAAGAATCGCACCCTTTGCGATGGGACGGTCGGTTTTTAAAAACACGGTCATCATGGCATGGGGGGCAGAGTCAATCACGTTCAAATCTTTATCATAAATATCATTTAATGCAACAGCATAGGGCTGATTCCCCGCTTCAAGCACGTCGGCGGTGTCCCCCTTAAAAAAACGATTGCGTTGGGAAAGCGTAGCAACCCCGTTAGAGTAGTCCTCACAAACAGCAATCACATCATATTCGCGTACATAACCGCCGTTGGAGTACACCTGCCCCGGCTCCGTACCAAAGTAAAAACCTGTGCTGTACTCGCGGTGGCTGATTTTATTCAGCTCCTCCACAATCCACGGCGAAACCCTGCCGTCCGGGCTTTGCATGTACTCATTGATTGCTTGGCGGTAAGCGTTGGTGACGACGGACACATAATAGGCCGACTTTGCCCTGCCCTCAATTTTAAGGCTGGTTATCCCAGCCTTAACAAGCTCGGGAACATGTTCAATCATACACATATCTTTTGAATTTAAAATATATGTTCCTGACCCATCCTCAGAAATGGGCATGTACTGCCCCGGGCGCTTTGATTCCATCAGGGCATACTCCCAGCGGCACGGCTGGGCACAGTCCCCACGGTTTGCGTCGCGGTGAGTCAGGTAACTGGAAAGGAGACAGCGGCCGGAAAAGGAAACACACATTGCACCGTGAACAAAAGCCTCGATTTCAAGCTCTTTGGGTGTTTTAGCGCGGATTTCGGCAATTTCAGTGAGGTTTAATTCGCGTGCCAGCACGACACGCGACACGCCCATGTTGTAAAGCTCATTCGCAGAAGCATAATTTGCGATACCCGCTTGCGTGGACATGTGAATATCCACCTTTGGCGCGTACTTTTTTGCCATAGCCATCACACCGAAATCAGCGATGATGAATGCATCGATTTCAGCTTCCTGTGCGAACTGCAAAAATTCCGGTAAACGTGCAAGCTCGTCATTGTGCGGAACCGTATTGCAGGTCAGGTACACCCGCACGTTTTTGCTGTGTGCAAGCGCGACGGCCTTGCACAAATCATCTTGATTAAAATTAGACGGTGCGGTTCTCATTCCGAACTCCTGCCCGGCAAGATAAACCGCATCCGCTCCAAAATTGATGGCAGCGTTAAGACGCTCCATATCGCCCACCGGAGAAAGCAACTCAATGCCATTCGTGATATCAGTCAACTTGTGTCCTCCAAAGTGTATTTATTTAAGTCCAGCCTTGACCAGATTAGCCTCGTGCTTGGCATTGGTCGCAGCATAATATGCCTTGCCATCCTTATCGTGGCAGAAGTAATAGTATTGAGTACTCGCCGGATTTAAAGCCGCTTCGATTGCATCTACACCCGGGTTGCAAATCGGCCCGGCTGGCAGGCCTTGAATCGTATAAGTATCATACTTGCTCTTATAGGTTTCGCGGATGTCCGAAGGTACGGACGCCTTTGTTCGGTATGGATAGTATGTGGTAGGATCAGAGCGCAGGCGAAGAAGATCGCCCTTGCCGCTACTGTTGAGACGATTGTGAAATACGGATGATACATTATACATATCCGTTTTATCCGCTGCCTCCGCTTGAATCATGGAAGCTAAAGTTATAAGCTGGTCAAGCGTCATATTTTGCGCCGCCGCCTTACTGCGGATTTGCTTGGTTAATTTTTTATTGCAGTTACTGATAAGCTTGTTAACTGCTTGCTCCGGGTCCTCATCTTTAAAGAACTCATAGGTATCCGGGAACAAATAGCCTTCAAGCTTATAGTAGCGGTCCTTGTCATTGGTGATTGCCTTAATCATTTCAAATTTATCGTCATACTTATCTGAGTTTACAACGGTAAGCATCTCCTTTGCGGAGCAAACGCCGTTCTTCTCCATCAGCGCGGCGGCTTCGAGCATATTGGTGCCCTCTTTGAACGTGATTTTAATGGTATCCACGCGGTTTAAATTGGATTGAAGGCCGCTGATAATCGCCTCGTAGTCCATATTAGTATCTATTTTGTAGCTTCCGTTAGTGTAGTGACCATCCGCCTTAGTCAACTTTGAATAAGTGGAAAAAAAGCTGACATCACGGATAACGCCGGCGTTGCTGAGAATATTGGCGATCTGTTTTGTTGAGGCACTTTTGGGTATCTCAACCGTTACGCTTACTTTTTCTTTGCCGACTGCAAGCATATCGTGGATACCGGTAATCATAAACTGCGCAAACAAAACGGAAACAAACAGAACCATGACAAACCAAATTAATCTGAAAAAGGCTTTATTTTTTCTGCCCTTTTCCTTATTGCGCCTTTGGTGCGCCTTTTCAGCCTTTATTGCGGCATCGGCCTGCATGCGCTGTGCCCTTTCCGCAGCGCGTGGGTCACTGTAGCTGTTGATAACCGTCTCTGAATATCTTCCGCTTTCTTCCCGTGAATTTTGAATGTCGGAATAAAGCTCTGTATCTGGCAAATCGCCCAAATACTGATCAGAAATATTCAGTTTAAAGTGCTCTACTCTGCTCTGGTGGCTGCTGCCGTTTTGATCTTTATCGTCACTCATGGATACGTCCTCCTATTTTTCACTATGAAACCATAGCAAAAATAAATATATCGCCGTACGCTCCGCCCCATCGGACGAAAAATTTCATATCATAGCGTTTTTGCGATGCATCATACCGCATAAAATTCCACACTGAAGTTTAGTGCTGTTGATTCACCATTCTTCTGATATATTTTTCCGTAATTAGGATATCAACCGGCTTGTCATAGTAGCCGTGCGGTAAATTCCACTGTACACAGCCAACATAGCAAATGCCGACCGTATCACCCTTAAATTCGGCGAGGAAGCGGTCATAGTAGCCCTTTCCGTATCCCAAGCGATATCCCTGCGCATCAAAGCTGAGGCCCGGCACAATGCAGAAGCCCTTGGAATAGTCGGTTACGAGGCAGCATTGGGAAGGATTCGGTTCCAAAACGCCGAAGCTTCCCTTTTCTAAATCATCAAGGGAAGTGATGTAATAAAACTCCATGTCGAATGTATCCGGCACACAGCGCGGCACGGCAACTAGTTTATGATTGGCAAGAGCAGCCTTGATGAGCGCGATGGTGTCAACCTCAATCGATTTACTTACATAAGTAAATATCGTATCGGCAACTGCATACTCCCGAAGTGCAAGCACTCGGCTTTGCATCGTGGAATCAAGATTAATTTTCTGCTCCTCACTCAGTCCAACACGGAACTGGCGGTAGCGTGCGCGCAAATTCATTTTAATTTCTTTGATATTCTTCACATACATTGTATTGATTTCCTAAGCATCTTAGATTTTTGGGGATCGTAGAGTATCTCAACAATTTGGAGCGCAAAGTCAACTGCGGCGCCTGCACCTTTTGCAGTAATAATCCTGCCGCTGACACAGACTAAGTCTGACGAAACCACTTTTGCATTCAATTCCTGTTCAAAGCCAGGGAAACAGGTCGCCGTATGCTCCTTTAATAAGCCCATATGACCCAGAATGGAAGGAGCGGCACAGATGGCCGCAATGTATTTATCATTTTCAGCGCAGTAATGAATCGTAGCTTGTACAATCGGCGATTTTTCCAGATTGAGCGCTCCCGGCATACCACCCGGAAGGACAACCATATCCAGCGCATCGGTTACGGCTTCCTTTTCATCAATGTCGGCGGTTACCTCAATCCCGTGCGCACCGGTAACATTTTTGCCCCCCACGCCCACCGTAACAAGTTCACAGCCCGCGCGCCTTAAAATATCGACAGTGGCAATTGCTTCGATTTCTTCAAATCCGTTCGCCAAAAAAAGATAAATCATAGTGGAACCTCCATAAATTAATCAAGGGGCAGTCCAAGATATGGTGCGTCCGAAGCCTGCATAAGCGGGGCTAGCATCGTGCCGCCGATTGGCTTAATCATGCCAAATTCGGACTTCTCGCCCTGTTGTCCCAAAAGTGTACTGTCGGCTGGCAGCCGGAAAATGTAATTCTGAGCGGGTACCATGCAAATGATGTTGACAGCCAAATCGCGGATTGTATCATAATCTGCCATCAGTTCCATAACCTTGCAGGTTTCTTCATCAATTCTGCGGCAAATGGCATAGGCAGGCTTATCGCCGGTTTTGGAACAAATCAGCTTATCGCCGTAAACCTTTCCGATACCATCGGCAAAGCAAAAAGCCTCATCGCTCCACAGAACGGAGCCAATTCCAAGCTGTGAATTGCGAAGAGCGTTTAACTGGTTGTAGGTCAGAAGGATTTTATTTGCAAATCCACACTCTGCAAGCGTACACATTTGGTCAAGTGAAACGGATTGTGTGCTGATTTCAAAAAATGTGGTATAGTCGGATTTTTGGTAGAACTCGTAAAGCCCGGGATTAGCTGGAAGAACAACCGAATACTGGTCGCCCCGGTTCGCGCCCACCAGCGCGGCACCGGCCATCAGAGTAGCCATATAACCGTGGCAGCGGTACCGAGGCAAAGTGGCGGCAGCGTAGATATAGTGTGCCTGTACCGACCCTTTTCCAACAACAATTTCAGCTGGCAGCAGGTAAACCGCCGCGGCAATTTTATCGTTCTTTTGATAAATCAGGCAATTATGAGGACGAAAATAGTTATTTAAAAAATATTTTGCGGGACGCACCGGCTCCTCAAAACAGACTTCCCAAATTTGTGCAAGCTCACTGCGCATTTCCCAGTCTGCAAAACGAATCATTCTAAACCGTCCTTTCCTTGCGTGATGTAATAATTCCAGAGTCGCTTAGATTGGATTTTTTAAACTAAAATAGATAACGGAAATTCCTCCGCTATTATCTTCATCACTTCCGTATGAATCCTCTCCACGGTTTTAGGATTTTCACCATCTGCACAATGAATCACTTTCCAGTTCAACTGCTTTGCGGCATAGACAGCGCTCTCACGGCATGCGCGAAGATAAGCCGCATTACTTTCATGAATATCTTTTTTATTTTCATTGCCGTGGTAGCGGCTGCTCAAAAGTTTTTGAGAAACCGCCAAAGGCATATCTAGATAAATTGTTAAGTCGGGTTGGGGCAACATAAGCTTACCGTACTCGTAATCCTTAATCCACTCTACAAAGCTTTCCCACTGTTCCCTTGGCAATTTGGAAAGCTGAAACACGATGTTGGAGGTAGTATAGCGGTCGGCAACAATCAAAGTGCCATTTTTGTAGTCTTCCCGCCAATATTTTTTATAGCTTGCGTAACGGTCCACAGCGAAAAACGACGACGCAGCATAAGCGTTCACGTCGTTTGGGTCGGTACCAAACTCGCCGTCAAGATACATTTTAACCAGGGTCGACGACGGCTGATTATAGTCTGGAAATGATACGCGGCGCAGCTTCACTCCGCGCCCGGAAAGGTCACTGCAAAGCAATTCGGTTTGCGTCGCCTTGCCGCTGCCGTCAAGCCCCTCCATTGTAATTAAACCGCCATTCATTAGTTTTCCCCTATTCCATTAAAAAACTCGCGCACTTCCTTTATCCTGCCGCAGGACATTGTGCCCTCCGGGCAGGCCCCGCGCAAACATGGCGGCCCACAATGCCGAAAAAGGTGCGGAGCGACCTCGCGCACAAGACGCAGCATCTCATTAGCAACGTCACGGATTTCCCACTGAGCACGATTGCAGCAGCGGTGCGAAAAGAAATTGAAAAGCGAGCGGGCGTTCAAGGTACAGATCATCTTTGTATCACAGGCATTTGGGAGAACAAAACGTGCGTCCTCAATCGCCTTTTTCTGTGCAGCACGGTCTGCCAATTTTTCATCCTTACCTGCAGCCATCAGCTCTTTTTTGTGTTTTTCTTTTAAAAGTGCAGTCAAATTCTCGTAATGGCGCTGATCCTCCCCCATAGCCAAAAGGAATTCCGCCCTTGCTGCGGGAATTGCCTCAATTTCGGGAGGGACAACGTATTCAAAACAGGCTTCAGTCACATAACGTTGACTCTGCACACTGTAGGAAGCAATGCGATGACGTGTCATCTGCGCTAAAAAAGAGCGGGAAACACCCTCAATTCCAAAGGTGAACGACGCGTGCTCAATCGGGCTCTCATGCCCTATTTCAGCGAGCATGTCCACAAAGGAATCGACCTTATCCTCAGTTAAACCATCGGAAATGTTCTCTATTGTAGCTGAAGAATAGCAAAGCTTTGCAGCCTGTGCAATTATTTTTTCAGGATTAGGAGTATACGAGATTAAGGTAACCGTAGCCATAAAGACTCTCCTCCATACACAAATTATGTCGGTAATATTCCTATTATATCAAACTATTGTGCAGTCTTCAACACAAAATCTTATGAAGCCGGTTTACACTACGGTAAGTGCAGATTTTTCTGTTTGTATAAGATTTTTCGCCACGTCCATAATTATTCCTACTGAGAACACACATGGCAGCTATCATCTTTCTCTATACATTTGCATAGCAAAAAGCTCACCCTAAAATCGGGTGAGCTTTTAATGGTAATTTATTATGTGTTTGAAATAATAATCTGTTCAACGATATCAGCGACGTCCTCGCAGTAATCAAGCGAATTTTCCATGGTATTGTAAAGATTTTGTAAACGGATTACATCGATCATTTCCATTTTATTGCTTGGATCGAAGAGCTCGCGCATGGCCTCGCTAAAGATTGCGTCACCCTCCTCCTCAATGTGGTTTACATAAACTGATATCTCTTTAATCTTTTTTTGATTTTTCTTATATTGCTTGAAGTCCGACATCAAGGTGCAAAGCCCTTCGCAAGCCTTGACAATTAAGTCAACCAGCTTAACTGTGACTTCGTTTGCCTTCGTGATGTGCATCATATAAATCTGATTTCCAATGTCATCAATACTGTCGGTAATGGCTTCGATTGCGCGAACAATCTCAAGCATGTCCGAGCGGTCAATCGGTGTGATAAACGCGTCAGCAATCAGTGTGGAGCAATAGTGAACATGCTTATCGCCGTCATGCTCAATATCCTTGAGCTGGGTAATTTCGTTCTTGTCAATCATTCCATCCGTAAACGAAGTCTGAAGCACTTTTGCAGCCTGGCAGGAAATACCGATGCCATTTTCAAATAGTGTAAAGTAGTCCGGCCCTTTAGCAAAAAAATTACTCATTTTGTTCCCTTACCCTTCAAAATAACAGATTGTTTATTATTTACATATACTATCAAAATATAAGTATGAACAGTTTGGTCATTGCGTAACCGAGAATCATGCAAGCTGGAAAAGTTAGCACCCACGCCATTACCATTTCTTTTGCAATGCCCCAGTTAACATCAGAAAAACGCCTTGCCGCACCCGCGCCCATCATTGCAGTACCTTTGGTATTTGTTGTGGAAAGCGGGATACCGGATTTCACCGTGGTGATCAGCATACAGAGTGAAGCAACAACTTCAGCGGAAAAGCCCTGATATTTTTCAAGTTTGACCATGTCGATTCCCATGGTTTTAATGATGCGGTAGCCACCGATAGAGGTGCCGATTGCCATAACAATCGAGCAAAGGAGCATTATCCAAATATCAATATGCACCGACTGAGGAATTGGCTGGTTTTTAGCAAGCAGAATAACCAGCACGAAAACGCCCATAAACTTTTGGCCGTCCTGTGCGCCATGACTTGTGGCCATTAAAGCGGCCGAGGCAATTTGTCCTATGGAAAAAAATCGATTGGCCCGCGAACGTTTCACGCGCCGAAACAGGAAGCCGACTAATTTAGTGACCAAATAAGCTGCAAAGAATCCTACAAAAGTGGAAATAACGATACCCCAGAGTACCTTTTCAAATTCGACCCATTTAAAAGCCGAAATGCCGTTGTATGCGATGCCTGCGCCCATAAGCCCTGCAATCAGCGCATGGCTTTCACTGGTGGGAATACCAAACTTCCATGCGGAGACAGACCATATTACTATGGAAAGCTGAGCAGCACAGATAGCAATGAGCGGATTGGTACCAGTTCCTACATCGACCAGGTTGGCAATGGTGCTGGCAACAGCTGTACCAAAGCACATAATTCCGACCAGATTAAAAATCGTAGCCATGATGACCGCCGCTCTTGGAGACAGCACCCTTGTCGAAATAACGGTTGCGATTGCATTTGGCGCATCCGTCCAGCCGTTGACAAAAATCGACGCGCACACAAGGAGAAGTGCAATAATGAGCACAGGTGACATTAAATAACCTCATTTCGTCTTGACGAGTGGTTTATTTTTTACATTTGTTAACACAATTATAACAGAATAGTAACAAAATATAAATAGTAAAGATTTCATAAAAAGACGAATTAAATTGGCGGAAATCTTTGTTTTTTGTACTTATTGCTTATTGCTGTCAGATTAACACTATATTTACACGATTAATTATACTAAGTAATATTGATTCAATCGTTAATTTTTAGTCTTGCTCCATTGCAAGAATAACTTACTCATCATTAGTAAATATTTCTGTAACACAATGAAACTGCCGCCATAAAATGGTATTGAGAAACATGGGTTTCACTAAACGTGTTAGGAGGATTATTTTATGGATGGAAATTGCTCGGAAACATGTGCAAACGTACAAAATACAGGAAACTTTAACGAAGCAGTATGTATAGACGGAATGCGCGTGTATGATTCATGCAGCGAACTACAGTAAACAAGATATATATAATATTTAAGACAATTTCCCTAAACATTATATATAGCTTATTTTTGGCTATATATTTTGGCTTACAAATTTATCATATGTAATAAAGTTGCCGCTGATTTAATCATCGGCAGGCATACCTTTGTCTATCGAATCATTAATATAAGCGTTTAGATTCATACCAAGCGATAAGCCTGGGCTTTTATTTTATCCTTTTTACCCAGTGCCGGTAACAAAGTAAAATGTTCGCAATAAAACACCTTGACTTAAAGCACAATAAGCCTTATTATTTTGTTGAAAAGGAAAAACGGAGAAAACCGTTCCAAATAAATCATAGCTCATCAGGGCAGAAAAGGAGATTTCTTATGAAAGACTATGAGATAGTACGCCAGGGAAGTCGGTATGTCGTTAAGACAAGAAAAGACAATGATGACTATATTGTTTCAGCACCATTTCGGACACATGCAGCCGCGCAGGGATACGTTGACCAGCAGCGTGCTGCCACGGATAAGCTGGGGAATGTTGGGCCGGAGGAATCAAAAAAAGCAATTGCCGATGCAGAAAATTATGAGGCAACAGGGAGCAAATACGGATTTACAGCTTATGAGGGCAAGCAGTACGCACTGTTAGGGGCGCCGAGCTTTGCCGGAGTTTACGGACTGGGCATAAGTGCAGATAATTACTCTGCTCTTTGTATCGATGTGAATGGCAAAGAGTACACGGCATTTTTCGAGGTACTTGAAAGAGACACCGACAACAGCGCATTTGCTGACTGGGATAACGCGAGCCTTGTTGAGAGAGTACAGTAGCAGATAGATTTCTTGGGCCTAAAAAAAGCGCATTAAAAATTGTGATATGCTCCCCTTATTGTAAAAAGTTGAAAAAACAAAAACTGTTTAAGAAGGGGAGCATTTTTCATGCCACAAAAAAGTAAATATGGATGCAGGAGTTCAGGCGAGTTAAAATCGTAGTCATTATTATATTTCTTTTCTAATCAAGTTTGACAATTCGTACAATTTATTGTATACTAGCAATAGTGTTTAACTTTTCGTTAAGCATATATTTTATAATCGAGGTATACTACTACATGTATGAAGACAAAACTTTAATTTGCAGAGACTGCGGAGCCGAATTTGAATTTACTGCAAGCGAGCAGGAGTTCTATGCTGGAAAAGGTTTTACAAATGAACCTCAGCGTTGCAAATCTTGCCGAGATGCACGTAAAAATGCAAGAGGCAATTCCAATGGTGGTACCCGTGAAATGTTCGACGCTGTTTGCGCTTCTTGTGGGAAGTCTTGCAAGGTTCCTTTCCAGCCCAGGGATGATCGTCCTGTATATTGCAGCGACTGCTTTGCAAATAATAGAACATAAAAATTTAAAAATCGTAGATTTTAGTGCACCTTTCGGGGTGCACTTTTTTTATTGCTTTTTTTGCGGGTATGCACTGCTTGATACTAAGCCGCGAGCGCATACCCAAGGATTTACATTTAGCAATCATACCAGCTTCACCTCTTGTCCGCTGCCCCAGTCAATAGTTACCTTTGTGTCATATCCATTGACTTCGCTGCAAATTTGTTCGACCACACACCGCAGATTTTCCCTGTTCTGCGCGACCTCTTCTGGAGTTCCGGGCAAAACATGCACTATAACAGTCGGTTTACCTATGTCGCGCATTTTAATCACCTCTGTAAAAAATATGTAGATTCCTGTTTGTCCTATGCCCTTTTTCTTTGCCAACTGAGCGGTTGACGATTCAGATGACGAAAATGCAAAAAATCCCCCTGCCCCGGTAAAAGCCGAAACAGAGGAGATTAGCGAAAGCCCACACGCTGCTGCTAATAACGTGTGGGCAATAATAAAAAATTCCGGTTTGGAATTTCTCTAATACATTGTAACATATTGATATAATATGTAAATTATCGTAGGGCTTAAAATGTATTGTTCAAATTCCGCCCTGAATGCGGAGCACCAATTGCTCAAGGGCAGCTTACCATCAGCTTGGCAATGAATTAAGAGGTGATAAAGTGAACGTAGCCATGTATTTACGCAAAAGCCGTGCTGAAGAACTAAGTGATTCCGTGGATGAAACTCTAAAGCGGCATAAAGAAACATTACTGGAATTTGCGACCAAAAATTTCCTGACCGTATCAAAAATATATGAAGAAGTTGTATCTGGTGAATCGCTTTATACCCGCCCCAAAATGCTGAAGCTGTTGGCCGATGTGGAGGATGGCAATTATGATGCCGTGCTTTGCATGGACATTGACCGTCTGGGTCGTGGTGCTATGAGTGATCAAGGCGTCATCCTCGAAACTCTAAAGAGTACAGATACCAAAATCATCACGCCACGCAAAGTTTACGATCTCAATAACGAAATGGATGAAACCTATTCAGAATTTGAGACTTTCATGGCCCGGCAAGAGCTGAAGACTATTAAACGCCGTATGCAACGCGGCATCAAAAAAACAATTGAGGACGGCGGATACATAGCCAACGCCCCCTATGGATACAACAAAGCTACGGTTGACAAACGGCCTACTCTTTCCATCAACGAGGATGAAGCCCGTTTTGTGCGAATGATGTTTGACATGTATGTCAACAAAGGCATGGGATGCCAGCATATTGCTGATGCCATTAACACGATGGGCGCAAAGCCGCACCGTGCGAATCAGTTCGGTCGTACATCAATCATGAAAATACTGCATAGCCCAACTTATATCGGTAAAATTGTTTGGAATCAAAAAACACATATTCGAAAAGGTACAAAAGGCAATCAGAAACACATTACAGTTTACAACCCAAAAGAAAAATGGACTGTTGTAGATGGTATTCATCCGGCAATCATTGACCAAACATTATTTGAGCAGGCGCAAAAAATATCCACAGGCCGATATCATCCACCTGCAAACACCGGCATCGTGGAAAATCCTCTGGCCGGTTTAGTTTGTTGCTCCCACTGCGGTACTTTGATGCAGCGGCAGGTCATTCGCCATAGCGGAGCATATCTCATGTGTCAGAAGCCCGCCTGCATGGTTTCCGCTTCTCTCTCACTGGTCGAAAGTGCCGTTCTGGACGAATTAAAAAACACCCTTGAACGGTTAAGACTGGAGCAAAAAAACGTCGCACAGCCTGCTGTGGACAAAAGCAGTGAAATTCTAAATGTGATTGAAGCGGAGCGCAAAACCGTAGAAAGTCAAATTGACAAGCTCCACGATTTTTTGGAGCAAGGCGTTTATGATATTGATACCTATCTGGCGCGGCAATCGCTGCTGAAAGAAAAGATAGCTAAATTAGCAGATACAAAAAATGCAGTCACAGTTACTCACCGCACAGACTATAAAAATGTGAGCAAAACAATAAAAGATGTACTTACGGCATACGATTTCGCAACCCCTCAGAAGAAAAATCTCCTATTAAAATCTGTCATTGATAAGATAGTTTATAACAAGGAAAAAGGCGCCAAACCTGCACAATTTACACTTGAACTGTACTTAAAACCGCTGTACTTCTAACTTGAACACTCCTGCGATAAAGACTGCCTTGAAGATTTGAGGGTTTACTTTACACCGGATAAGCACGACCTCATTGAACATGCAACCAATGTCAGACTAAGAAGCGCCGAAGTAATTACGGTTTTTCTCGATTTGGAATCGGTACCGTTCAACAAAGGCTTTTATTCGGTTGATATGACCTTTTTCTTTAATGTGTGTCTGGACGTATTTTGTCCGTTAGCGGCAAGCTCCGTTATTGTAAACGGCGTATCCATATTCAGCAAAAGGGTTATTTTGTACGGCAGCGAGGGCAATGTAAAAATGTTCAGTTCCGATATGGCACAGGATGACATAGACGGCCAAACCGTTATGGGTGATGTGCTGCCAAAGGCGACCTGTCAGGTTGCGGAACCAATTTGCCTCTCCGCCAGAATCTGCGACTGCCAGTCCCATTGCTGCGAAACCTGCTGCCGGATTCCTGATTGCATCTGCAATCACTTTGGCGGCCAGCTTGATTTCGCGACCAACCGTTCCGTTTATGCTACAATCGGAATTTTCACCATTGTTCAGATCGTCAGAAATGTGCAAATGCTGATCCCGGCTTACGACTTTTGCATCCCGGAAAAAGAATGTGTCACTACATCAGACAATCCGTGCGAAATGTTCCGCCGCATAGACTTTCCTACCGACGAGTTTTTCCCGCCGAAGGTCAGCGACTGTGGCTGCAACGATCATTGCCACAAGACCAAATGATTACAAATAAAGCCCGCCTGAAATTCAGGCGGGCTTTGTTACTATGTTTTATACTTTTTGTAAACGTGCGAAATTCGCCATTAATTTTTTGGTACCAGACTCTTCAAAGGCAATTTCCAGAAGGGTATCATTTCCCATTGGGGTAGTGGAAATAACCATTCCCGTACCAAAGGTCTTGTGGACAACACTATCGCCCGCTTTTAATTTGACAACCGGCGGCTCACTGTGAGTAACACCGGCGGGGCCAAAGTTACGCGCAGACTCGGTCGTAACCACCCTTGCCTCAAAAGCGGAAGTCGGCAGGCTGGTGCCCGGCTTTGGCTTCTTCCACTCCCTTGAACGGCTGCGAACAATCAAGTCCTCAGGAATTTCTTCAATAAAGCGGGAAGCCTTGTTGCGGGATGTGCTGCCGAATATCATGCGGCTCTCCGCATTTACAATACACAGCTCTTCCTTTGCCCTTGTAATCGCCACATAGGCAAGGCGGCGTTCCTCTTCAATTGCGACAGGATTGTAAATAGCTTGCATACCCGGGAAGATGCCCTCCTCAAAGCCCGGCAGGAAAACAACCGGAAACTCTAAGCCCTTGGCGGAGTGCATCGTCATCATCACCACGCTGTCGGAGGTTTCATCAAAGTTATCAATATCGGTCATGAGGGATACTTCCTCGAGGAAACCGGACAAGCTGGCTTCTTCGCCATTGTCTTCCTCATATTTAATCAAGTTGGAAGCAAGCTCGTTGATATTGTCGATGCGGTCCTGCGCATCATCGTTTTCAGAAGACTGCAAACTTCCAATATAATCTGTTTTATCAAGTATTAAGTGGTAAAGCTCATTTAAACTTGTGTTTTCGTCGTTTGCAGCGTCAATCAGTTCCTGCATAATTTCAGCAAACTGCAAAAGCTTTGGCGAAGTGCGTTTTAAAGGCTCGTATTCGTCAGCGTGCTTAATAACGTCGAACACGCTCTCCCCCACTGTTGAGGCAATTTCAGCCGCCTGTGCAATCGTTTTATCACCGATAGAGCGCTTTGGCTGATTGATAATTCGACGCAGTCTGATTTCATCATAAGGATTGTTAATAACGCTCAAATAGGCAATCATATCCTTGATTTCTTTTCTTTCGTAGAAGCGCAACCCACCGATGATACGATAAGGAATACCCGACTTCACAAATATTTTTTCAAGAATATTTGACTGGGAGTTCATACGGTACAGGATGGCATAATCAAGAAATTTACGACCGGTCGAAACGCCCTCAAGTATTTTTTTAGATATAAAATTCGCTTCATCCTGCTCACTAAAAGCAGTGTGAACGCCAAGTTTTTCACCGGTTTGGTTATCAGTCCACAGGGTCTTTCCCTTGCGCTCGGTGTTATTCTCAATGACCGCATTGGCAGCGTTCAAAATATTTTTAGTGGAACGATAGTTTTGCTCAAGCCGAATTACCTTCGCATTGGGGAAGGTCTTTTCAAAGCTCATAATATTTTCAATCGTTGCACCGCGGAATTTGTAGATACTCTGGTCGTCATCACCCACAACGCAAAGGTTAGCGCTCTTTTGAGCAAGCAGCTTAACGAGCATATATTGCGCATGGTTGGTATCCTGATATTCATCGACCATAATATATTTAAATTTATTCTGATAATATGCAAGTACATCCGGATTCTGCTGCAACAGAAAAACCGCCTGGCAGATTAAATCGTCAAAATCCATGGCGTCGGCGTCTTTAAGCCTCGCCTGATAGAGTTTGTAAGCCTGTGCGATGAGGCCAAGACGATTGTCACTGCCGGCCTGCACAATATATTCCTCCGGTTTAATCATGCTGTCCTTCGCTTGGGAAATTGCAGACAAAATGGATTTATGAGAAAGCAATTTGTCCTCTATTCCGAGCGTTTTCTGGCATTCCTTCATCAAACGTCGGGAATCATCAGTGTCGTAGATGGTAAAGTGGTTGGAATAGCCAAGCTTCACGCCGTCGTGCCTTAACATACGCGCACAGGTCGAATGGAAAGTTGAAGCCCAAATATCATTGCCGTCCTCACCAAGCATTTTGACAAGCCGATTTTTCAGCTCACCGGCAGCTTTGTTAGTAAACGTAATGGCAAGAATTTGCCATGGGCGAGAGGAATTTACCGCAAGACGGCTTTTGACTTGTTGCGGCAAAGGCTCATCGGTCTTAAGGTAATTATCTATTGCGTTCAGTTCGTCCTCAGTCAAATCATTGGGTACCATTTGACTTGTGTATGCATTACCATACCGGATAATATTAGCGATTCGATTAACTAGTACAGTCGTTTTTCCGCTTCCCGCACCCGCAAGGATGAGCAAAGGGCCATCAATACAGAAAACCGCTTCACGCTGCATATCATTCATTCTAAGAAATTCTTTATTTAGAACTTTTTTACGAAGTTCAATGATTTGCTCCGTTGTAATATTATTCATGAATTCACCGCCAGAACTTATTAATTTAGGCGCATTGCCGCCCATTTGGTTTCAGTCGCATTATTATATTGTACAATATTTTGCGTACAATAGCAAATGAAATAAAAGTCATACAAAATACCCGCACGCTGTCTGTGTGCGGGTATCATAATATTAATATGTGAAAGAGTTAGCCAAGGATGCTGATTAAAACACCCGCGGCAACTGCGGAACCAATAACACCGGCCACGTTGGGACCCATTGCATGCATCAGCAGGAAGTTACCCGGGTTTTCCTCCTGACCAACCTTTTGTGCAACACGGGCGGCCATTGGAACGGCAGAAACGCCTGCGGAACCAATAAGCGGATTAACCTTGCCGTGTGAAGTCCAGCACATCAGCTTGCCAAAAAGCACACCGCCGGCTGTACCGACACAGAATGCCAGAAGGCCAAGGACTATAATCTTAATGGTTTGTAAGGAAAGGAAAACTGCGCCGGTTGCCGTCGCACCAACGGTAACCCCAAGAAAAATGGTAATAATATTCATCAATTCATTTTGTGCCGTGTTAGAAATACGGCCTACAACACCGCTCTCACGGAACAGATTACCGAGCATGAGCATACCAACAAGCGGGCATGCATCCGGAAGAAGCAGAGAAACAATAACAGTAACGATGATTGGGAACAAAATCTTTTCCAGTTTAGAGACAGGACGAAGCTGCTCCATAACAATGCCGCGTTCCTTTTTGGTCGTTAAAGCCTTCATAATGGGAGGCTGAATAATTGGAACCAAAGCCATGTAGGAATACGCCGCGACGGCAATTGGCCCTAAAAGTTCAGGCGCCAGCTTTGAGGTTACGAAAATAGCAGTCGGGCCGTCCGCTCCGCCGATGATACCGATTGCACCAGCCTGCTTGCCGGTGAAGCCAAGGAACACGGCGCCGATAAATGTAGTAAAGATTCCGAGCTGAGCAGCCGCACCGAGCAGGAAGCTTTTTGGGTTGGAAATCAGCGGGCCAAAATCGGTCATAGCACCGATCCCGAGGAAAATAAGCGGAGGATAAATACCCAGCTTAACACCTTGGTATAAGTAATAGAACAAACCGCCAACCTGCGGGACTTGGTAATAAGATTGACCGTTTAGCATAACAGTTGCATAATTTCCCGCTGCACCGCCGTGAGCAGCCATATAGTCAGAAACAAGCTGCATCGTTGTTTGCGGAGGAGCCATGATGGCTGGAAAAAGGTTAACCAGCAGCATACCAAACGCAATTGGCAACAATAAAAGAGGCTCAAATTCCTTTTTTATTGCAAGATAAATCAAAATGCAGGCGATTGCAATCATAACGTAATTACGCCAATCATTTGTAGCAAAACCGGATGTTTTAAAAATATTGACAACTGAATCTAAAAATTCATTCCAAATATTCACTAAAATTATCAGTCCTTTCTATTTTTCTAAATAAATATTACAACACGCATTTAGAATGGACGTGTGTTTTCCAACAATCCAGCCATTCCCCATGCTGAACGATTTGACTGGGCGGTACGGCGAATGCTTGTTATGGTGCTGGCTGAAGTACCGTACATAGTGTAAACCGCAGCAGAAATTGCTGCGACAACCTCTTCGGAAATTCCTGCTTGAACAGCCGGAGCTACAGCAGCCTTGGGTTTTTCAGCAGGCACAAAAGCCACTGGCGAGGGAGCAGCTTGTACAGTATTTTTGCCTTGGATTTTTGCCTCAATCGCACCAACAATCGCGCCGTATCCCTTAATAATATAGGTCAAGAATACCAACATAACGAAAACAATCACAAGACCGGTTAACAGCACAATCAGCGAAAGTTGTACTTCCTGTTCGAAACTCATATTTACTTCCCCATTCTTTTATAATAATCTATATGTTTAAAATATCCAAAAAAATTAATAACTAGAATCCATTATAACCTGTAATAGAGTTAATTTCAATTAATTTTATTACTTTTTCATTTTTTATTGCATAAAATGGCACTGCGAACTATAATTAAAACAAATCATACAAGTTAGGAGGGCTATTCCCATGATGACAAATGACGAATTTAGGCACTCCTTTAAGGTATCGTTTCATAACAGCCTCGGTTTGGCCGTTTACAGCTGCGGCGTTCAGCGCTGCGGATCGTGCCATTCTTGGGGGCCCGCTGTTCGCGACCATTATTTAATTCACTATATTATATCAGGGCATGGCGTTTTTTCGAGCGACGGCAATAATTACCGCCTATCGGCGGGCGATGGCTTTTTAGTTGTGCCTTCCCATGTTGCTTCTTATGCCGCGGACCAAAACGACCCGTGGGAATACTGTTGGGTCGGCTTTAACGGCAGCGATGCCAAAAGGCTGATGCTGCAAACCGGTCTTCTTGGCTGCAGCCCTGTTTTCCATTATGATGACGATAACCTTTTTGAGGAGCTTTTGATGAAGATTTGTAGTTCTTCCGGCTCCAGTCCAAGTGAGGAAACAAGAATGGAGTCCGGGCTGCTTTTATTTTTAGCGGCTCTGATGGAAAAATTCGGTGCTCCCCCGGCGAGCCACACAAGTGGTTATGAGTATGTGCAAAAGGCAATTAAATATATCGATTATAACTATTCATGCGATATTGATATCAACGACGTGGCTTCCAGCGTGGGGATCAGCCGCAGTCATTTGTACCGCCTTTTTATGCAGCATATTTCAATGCCTCCCAATGAGTACCTGATGCGCTACCGCATCAGCAAGGCATCTGAACTGCTTGAAAGCAACAGTCTATCGGTGGGCGAAGTGGCTTATTCGGCAGGTTTTTCCGACCAATTATATTTTTCACGCGTATTTAAAAAATACATGGGTGTGCCACCAAGCAGATACTCCGGCCACAAGCCGGGGGTAAACGAAAAGGAGGACTTAAAATGAGCGAAGCAACTGATTATATCACAAAGTGGGCAGAGGAAATTGAAAAATACAGTGCAGTGGAGTGGGACCGACTCCCGGAAATTTATTTATACATGGATCAGGTACTGACCTATATGGACAAACAGCTCTGCCTTTTTGAGCGCAATGAAAGCGCCTGCCTATTAACCTCCAGTATGATAAACAATTATGTGAAGGACGGCGTCCTGCCCCGCCCCGAGCAAAAAAAATATTCGCGCGAACATTTAGCACTGCTGATGGTTATTTGCATGCTAAAGCAGGTTCTTTCCATTCAGGACGTTTCCGCGCTGCTGAAAACGCTGCTTCAAGATGCGTCAAACAATGAGATGTACGGACGTTTTTGTGATGCTCAGTCCTCGGCACTCAAAGAGGTGTGCGAGCGCGTTAAAACCACTGCCACGCAGGGTGAGGCAGAACTGACGAGATTGGCAATCGAACTTTCGATTGAAGCCAACGCGCGGCGTACAGCATCCGAAAGAATACTGAGCGAGCTTTCCGTCGCCGCTGAAAAAGCAAAGAAGGAAAAAACGGACAAAGATAAAAACGAGAAATAAGAAAAGTAAATCTGCAAAGTTAGCTAAAAAGCCGTTCCGCATTACGCGAGGCGGCTTTTTTAGATTCCTTCTACTCATAAATACAGTATTTGCGTTAACCATAATTTCTAATCAGCATAATATAAAGATAGACATAACGAAATGAGGTATGTGTATGTGTGGAATTGCAGGATTTTGCGATTACAACGACGACCTAAGCGAGGAAGCTCCCTTTTGGTGTGCTTTGGCTAAACGAATGGGCAGCCAATTAAAGCACCGCGGCCCTGACGACAGCGGAATACATGTTTCATCCCACGCAGCACTTGCCCACAGAAGGCTGGCTGTTGTGGATATTGAGGGCGGAAAGCAGCCGATGACCGCGGTTGCCGATGGTTTAAGCTATACCATTGTTTACAACGGTGAACTGTACAACAGTGCAGAACTGCGCGATGAGCTTAAAGCTCTTGGACATACTTTTGAAACCCAAAGCGACACAGAAGTACTTTTAAAATGTTACATTCAGTTCGGGTTTACGTGCGCGGAAAAACTCAACGGAATCTTCGCCTTTGCGGTTGATGATGAAAGACGCCATTGCTGTTTTTTATGCCGCGACCGTTTCGGCGTAAAACCCTTGTTTTATTCCATCGAGAATGAGCGCCTGGTTTTTGCCTCGGAAATAAAAGTTTTGTTCGAATATCCGGGAATCAACCCTGTGATTAATCGGCAGGGGCTGTGCGAAATCTTTGGACTTGGTCCGGCCAGAACTGCAGGAAATGGCGTGTTTAAGAACATATTTGAGATAAAGCCTGGATTTTGCGCTGTATTTGACAGCTGCGGGTTTCAAACAGAGCCATATTTTGAGCTAAAAAGTCACGAACATCCTGACAGCTACGAGGACAGCGTAAAGCATGTAAGAGACCTGGTGGAGGACGCGGTAACAAGGCAGCTTGTGTCCGATGTTCCACTGTGCTCCTTTTTGTCAGGCGGCCTGGATTCGAGCATTATCACCGCGCTGGCAGCGAGAAACTACCAAGAAGCCGGAAAGGTTCTTTCCACCTATTCCTTCGATTTTATTGGCAATGAAAAATATTTCAAACCAACCGAATTTCAGCCGGGCGCCGACAAGCCGTGGGTTGATGAAATGGTTGAATTCTGCAAGACCGATCACCATTATCTCGAATGCAACAACGTGAGCCTTGCAGACCGGCTTTACAACTCGGTTGTGGCAAAGGATTTGCCCGGAATGGCAGACGTTGACTCCTCCCTGCTGTACTTCTGTAATCTGGTGAAAAAAAATCATGTAGTCGGACTCAGCGGCGAATGTGCCGATGAGATTTTCGGGGGTTACCCGTGGTTCAATAAAAAAGAGGCCTTTGATGGACACTGCTTCCCATGGTCACCGGACTTGTCCATCAGAACAGACCTGCTAATTCCCGAAATTGCTGATGCACTGCATATCGAAGATTATGTCAACATGCGATATGAGGAGTCGATTGCGGCTGTGCCAACGCTCGAAGGCGAAAACGTACAGGAAAAACGCCGCAGAGAAATCTCATTCTTAAACATCAACTGGTTTATGTCTACTCTGCTTGACCGCAAAGACAGAGCAAGTATGGCTAGCGGCCTTGAAGTGCGCGTGCCGTACGCTGACCACCGCATTGTGCAGTATGTGTTTAATGTGCCATGGGAATACAAGTGCCACAACGGCGTAGTCAAAGGGCTTCTTCGCGATGCTGCGAAAGAATGGCTGCCGGAGGATGTTTTGATGCGCCAAAAGAGTCCGTATCCAAAAACACATAATCCTGCCTATGAAATGATTGTAAGGCAGAGGCTGGCAAGCGTGATGGCGGACAGTGACGAGCCAATACACAAGTTAATCAGCACCAACGCCACGAAAGGGCTGCTTGGTGAAAAGTCCGACTACGGCAAACCGTGGTTCGGGCAGCTCATGGCAGGCCCACAGCTCATGGCATATTTGCTGCAAATTAATTACTGGCTGAAAAAATATGATATTGCGATTGAATTATAACTTTGTCATAACCCCCGTATGACCACCGTTATTCTGTGGTGAAAAAAGGCTGAAACAATAACGTTGAAAAACACCCCTACACCGCTGAAATAAAGCAGTGTAGGGGTGAAAGCATGCCGTTCCAATGGTCTCAACCACTGTTAAAAGCTTAAACAATTCAGGTACAGTCAATATTTTCGTTCCAATCAGCAGACTGAAAAATTAATCACATTGTATATGTTGATTCCAACAATCAAAACCATTAATCCTATGAATAGGTGATTCACCACATCTACAGAAATTTTTTTGTTGATGTAGCTACCGATGATTCCACCTAAAGCACCTGCAATCACCATGAGTGCTAAAATTAGAACACTTACTGTGGGAATAGTGCCCCCGATAACCGTTTGCAGAAAACTTGAAAATTGAGAGAACATGATGATATATAAAGAATTTGCCGCAGCTTTTTTTGTGTCCATTGAAAAGAAGAAAAAAAGGATAGTTAGATTGATTGGGCCACCCCCTATTCCAAGAAAAGAGGACAGAATGCCCATAGCAAAACCAATGAAGCAGCACCCAATTGTGCTTTCTACATGAATAGTGTGTATTTTTTTTGAATAGATACTACACAGCAACGTAACTAGTGTGATAAAAGTCAGCAGTCCTGCCTGAACCGCTCCTAAATGATTTTCATTCTGAAATATTTCCCGAAGCAAATCAAACGCTAATTTGCCAACTATACCGCCAATTACCGCACCCACTGAAAGAGGCGTACTTGTCTTTACATCAATAATTTCCTTATTCTGGCTGTTTCTAAGCACAGAGATAATAGACATTGAAAGTACTGTGCATCCGGACAGGAAACTGATACTGCTGACATTCATTGTACCTGTAGCGTCCAGTACCGGCTTAATTATGACGCCACCGCCAACACCGCAGATCCCACCAATTGTGGAAGCTAGCAGGCTTACTAAAAAATACAGCAGATACATAAACCATTCCCCCTAATTTTATCAAAATACATGAAATCAATCATGTAAACAGGGTCTCTATATTCAGAGTCCATTATTGAAAAGCCATATAACATTCGATCACTCACAATTACAATTTTGTTAAAATACTTCTTCCTATCAGTTTTTTTGACATCTGCGCATAAGCTTTAGAATATCGACTTCACTGATTTTTAGTGAGAGTTTACCGCAACCGGTACAGAACTGAATCACATCGAAAAATATCGGTATTTACTTGATTACTCATCGCTATTCACCACATCAATGCCGCGTGGTGCGACCGGGGTAGAAAAAACGAT
>CAZFED010000007.1:0-178522 GCA_964517505.1 uncultured Caproiciproducens sp.
TAATATGCCCTTATAGGGCTTAATCATGCCTCCGGCTTAGCCGGAGGTTTTGACTCCATCTTCGAGGTGATTGGATGAGAACTAGCTTTTCTCCGTTGGTATGCAAATTTCCCCGTTCCACCAAACTTTTTAAGAGAATCGCCGTAGGCGCGTGCCGGTGTGCAACACCTGAATCTAGTCATCTCGACCATAGGAGCCCCGCATGGATACTGAATCTTCAGTACATCATGCGGGCTCTTTTGTTTTATTTATTAGTAAGTGGTACATAAAACCATGAAAAAGCTTCAAACAGGTGGCACTAATGTGGAGCTTGTTTTTGACTCTATGTCAAATGCTGAGGTAACCTCAAAATGGAATACAAAAAGGTAATAGTGTATCCGAAGTTGTGTCAAGCAGCTTTGGATGCTTTTGCGTAATTCAACATATGTAAGATACGGTTCTTAAAACAGTTAAAATTGCGATATTCATAAGTATTGTGCTACATAACTTTAATTTGTTGTTGATGCTTTCGGTAAATCCATTCGCATATAGGCCACTAGTAAAGGAGTGGATATTGGAAAGCTTTGGGATGATGTAAACTGTTTTACCTGCGGTAGTATTTCATTTTGCTCTTTTGCAAAATGAAATACTACCGTTTTTTATGTTTGTCCGTCTTTGAGAATGGATATCCAAAGTACTCATATGAAGCAGCTACTGAGAACAACTACTGGAATATAGAATAACCGCCAAATCCTGTGCGCTTTTTACTAATCCTAATATATGGTGATTTTATGGGAGTACCATGCAGCTGGAGGCAACCGCACATAATATACAAACAAATTGCCAAATTATGTAATATATAATGGGAATAAATTAAAAAGGGTAACACAAAGTACGTACATAAATGATTTAATGTTATTAGTGGAATTTTAGGATTAAGAGATCATCACGAAGCACAATCATCAACTCAGACAAGATGTGTAAAAATGAAGACTTAAGTTGAACCTGCAGCCTGATGAATTTTGATTGTCCTAAACTCCCATGCAGACAAACCGTGTTTTAGTAATGGAGGTGTAATAACGGGACAAAAATGAATCAACCCCCAAACTACTTAATCCCCAATGAGCGAGGGAAAGGAAGTCAGAAGCAGTTGATAGTGAATATAGACAGTAAATTGGACAGTTATAAAGCTGAAAAACGTTGAAACTGAAAAACTGATGGAACGAATACTTATCAATCTTTATAAATTACATAAAAGATAGATGGTACAGCATGGCCGTCAAATGCTGCTTCAACCGTCTGTACAAAATATGATTCAAAATAATTTACTGAATATAGAATGAGGTATGTGGACAAGCATTTTTAAAAATATATTTCAAAATACAGCAACTTTGAAGTCTTTCCAGACGAAGTAAGCCCAACGTAAGACAGCACCAGCAAAACGCGAGGCGAGCTTCGCGTATCAATAAAAATCCATACTACTGTCTATGCAAAAGATGCATGAAGGATAGGAGTGGGAAAATTGCCAAACAAACGTGACCTTAAACTTGATGAATGTGGAATATCAAAATTAGCATACAGGGAACTGTTTAATTTTTGTCTACAGTATGAAGAAAAAAAAAACAAAGTCAAAGATTTACATAATCCATACCATAGTCCTCAAATAACTGGTATGCCTCACGGTAATGGAGCCAGCAACCCGGTGGAACAGGCGGTATTAAAAGCTGAGCGATTGTCACGTGACATTGAGTTAATTGATAGCACAGCGGAGGAAACCGACATTGGAATTGCGCAAGCAATTTTAAAAAATGTTACGCAAGGAATTCAATATGATTATATGGAAGTACCGTGTGGCCGCCGCCAATTTTACGAAAAGCGCAAGAAGTTTTTCTATCTTTTAGCGATCAAAAAAGGGATGGTTTAAAAAGGGTAACACAAAGGACGCGCAAATGTGATTTAATGGTACCAGTGAGATTTTGAAATTTACAAATCATCACTCTCGCCTACGTGGGGCGTGTAATGACAGTACCACGTACTCCTTACATTAGCGCTCTGCTTTTAAACAGCGGGGCGTTGATGTTATTTAGACAGAATTTAAAATTAACAATGGTTTTATGTGAAATTAATGTTGATATCTTTTTACATGTGGATTCAAACAAAGTGCCAAAAGCGTTTCTGTTTTTTAGAGGTCAAAAAAGAGATGGTTTAAAATGGGTAACACAAAGGACGTACCTATGTGGTTTAATCTTATTAGTGAGATTTAGAAATCATCACTCTCGCCTGCGTGGGGCGTGCAATGACAGTACCACGTACTCCCAATATGGGCGCTCCGCTTTCAAACAGCGGGGCGCTTGTATTATTTTGAAGTTGAGAGATGTTGCCCTTTCCAAGGATACAGTACTCCAGAACTTAAATACAAATTAATTTGCAGGATGAAATAACTCTGCACTTACCTTGGCCACGCTTCTGGCCGAGGAAATAGATTCCAAAAAAGGAGGTGAAACATAGATGCTTAAAATCTTCAATGTGAAATATGCTTATCCATGTGCAAAGAAAAAAGCTAGGGGAAAGATGGAGGTTCAGAATCGAATTTACAGTTAAGTGAACATGTGGTTTTCCTGGCACTGGTGCGAATTGCAAGAAAAGATTACAGTGCGGTACCAAGGTAGCACTAAAAGTAGAATCAATTTAGGCTGAGGATTACGCCCAGAAGTTACAGGAAGGAAAAATCGAAAAATGATAATGCCGAGTCAGATTGCTGACGCAATCAATGAAATGCTGGCGGAAAAATACCCAAAGATAACTGTATACATAAATAGTTGCCCGAAAGAATTTAGCCGGCCAAGTTTTTGTGTTAAAACAGTCAAAGCAATGGAACGGCCTGCAAATCGGAATGCCGTAAAAATTAGAGCACGGTTTAACGTTACCTATTTTGCTGCGGCAGACCAAAACGGAAACATCAATTTCGGGCAACTCGTGGAGATTCAGGCCGGTATAATGTCTATTTTTCGCAAAGGTTATGTCAAGGTTGGGGACCGGAAAATCACGGTTATGACAAAAAAACGTGACATAGACGCCGATAGCTCCTGCGTTGACTTAAGGTTTGACTATTTTGATGAACGCTCCGATGTGGAGGACAATGTTCCTTTCATGGGAGAAGTGAATTTTGAATTGAACAAGGAGGAATAACATTGGGACTTCCAAATATTAGCATTAGTTTTAAAAATGTGGCTGAAACAGCCTTGCGCCGCTCTCAACGCGGTATTGTTGCGGTGATTCTGAAGGACTCTGCCGCTGGAACGGCGGGCGCACATATCATGGCCGACGAGGATCAGATTCCGGTCGGGCTGAGCGTCGTAAACAAGAATTATTTGAAAAATACCTTTATTGGCTATGTCAATAAACCCAGCAAAGTTATTTCTTATGTGTTGGCTGCAGACGTTAAGGATTTATCTGAGGCGTTTAAATACATGGCCACGCAGAAGTTTAACTATTTGGTTGGTCCATCGGACTGCACAGCGGATGAAGCTGCACAAATCAGTGCATGGATTAAAACCCAGCGGGCAGACAAAAGAACCCCAAAGGCGGTGCTGCCCAAAACAGCAGCCGATGATGAGGGAATCATAAATTTCACAACAGAAGAAATTAAGGTGGGGAACACAACCTACACTACGGCGGCTTACTGCGGACGTATTGCGGGATTGCTTGCCGGTACGCCAATTACCATCTCCAGCACCTATGCAGTGCTTTCCGAAGTAACCGATGTGAAGCGCCTAACGGATGCAGAAAAGGATACGGCGGTGGACTCAGGACAGTTTATTCTTTTCCATGACGGCGAAAAGGTTAAGGTGGGTCGTGGTATAAACAGTTTAATGACAACCACGGGTACCAAAAACGAATCGTTTAAAAAAATTAAGATTATGGAAGCTGTGGACATGATGCAGGACGATATCCGCCTGCTTACACAGGATAACTACATCGGCAGATACAGCAATGTCTATGATAATAAATGTCTGCTGATTACCGCCATTAAAGGGTATTTTACCCAGTTGGAAACCAGCGGGGTACTTGCGGCGGGCAGGTCTTCGGTAGAAATCGATATCAATGCTCAGAAGGAATGTTTAAAGTCCAAAGGCGTGAATATCTCCGGTATGACTGAGCAGGAAATTAAAATTGCTGATACCGGCTCCCACGTTTTACTGAAAGGCACGGTTGGAATTCCTGATACAATTGAAGATATTAATCTCAATATTACATTTTAAGGAGGGTGCGTAAATGGATAGCGCAAAAAGAGTAATTTCCGGCACATGGGGTGAAATATGGCTGGATGGAGAATATGTTTCTGAATGTTTTGGATGCAAGCTGATGGCAAAGTTTAATAAAGAAAAAATTGCACGCTGCGGCAAAATGGTTCAGGATAATAAGATTACCAGCATCGAATGCACAGGCAGCGTGAAGCTGTATAAGACAAGTAGCCGTATGGCAAGGTTGATTGGTGAAAAAGTCAAGAGTGGGAAAGATGTCCGTTTTACACTTATTTCAAAACTGGACGATCCGGATGCATACGGCGCCGAACGTGTTTCGGTTACCGGTGTTTCTTTTGATGACTTAACCATTGCCGATTGGGAAGCCGGCAAGACGGGAACAGTGGAAAGTCCGTTTACCTATTCGGATTATGACTTCCTTGACAGAATTCCGGAGGATTAAAATGGATAATACACTGGACTTACTATTAAAATCTGAAATTCCTAGCCCACCGGAAAAGCAGCTCAAGCTAAAGCGGCTGAGCGAACTCTGCAAGGGAGACGTTATTTTTACAATTAAGGCCTTACCGTACAGTCGTGTGGCGGAGATTAAAGACACGCACAGCGGGGATGACATGGAAGTGTATATTCTTCTGGCAGGCGTTTTTTCGCCGGAATTGAAGTCTAAGGCACTGCTGGAAAAGTACAAGGCTGCTACACCGGCCGAGCTGGTAAAAAGTATGTTGCTCCCCGGCGAAATTACCGACATTTCCCGGGAAGTGGAGATGCTGAGCGGATACCGCGTTTCAACCGTGGAAGAAATTAAAAAAAAATAGACACTGACGGTGAAATGCAGCTGATGTACTATTTGTTCATCAAGAAAAATCTTTTACCAGGCTCTTATTACAACCTTCCGGAAGGCGAAAAAGTTGTAATAAGAGCCTTTGTTGATAAATATTTTGAGGAGCTGAGGAAATAGTGGCGAACGATATTACCATAGCGGACAGCAATTGGGGAAAATTAACGCAGGAAATTACAACGATGCAGGACGCAGACTCCTCTTTAAACAAAGATTTGACTGCCACACTACAACTCATGGACACTCTTAATAACGCGAAAGCTGTCTTCAAGGTAGAAACCAATCAAGCGCAAAAGGAACTGGAAAAAGCGGAAAAGCGGTTTAAATATACCGGAAGTGCGGCAGATAAAATGGCAATACAAACTGCTTCCGTTAATTTTGATAATGTCACAAAAAATTTAGGCAATGTTACAGATAATGCAAGTAATGCAGAAAAAAAGATCAATGATCTGGTTACTACAGCGAGTAAAGTGGACAATCGGGTAGGAAGTTTGAGTGAGAGCGGACTCATGAAAGGTCTTGCAATCTCCGATTTAGGTAAGATGGCTATAGAGACGGGCTTAAATGTTGCTACTACCCATGTCGGAAGTGCCTATGGTTCGGCTGCGGCAACGGTATTTAACAGCATGGCGAGCGGAGCGGTCAAGGGGGGCACGATTGGTACCGCGATTGCTCCGGGAGTCGGAACAGCAGTTGGTACTGTTGTCGGAGGAACGCTCGGTTACATAAATGGGGAAAATGAGGTTTTTCAGAAGCAAGATAATGTTTATAAGGCTAAAGTAAAAAGTCATTACGACAGTCATAAGCAAGAACAAAGTGATGATCTTACAAAAGGTCGACAACTTTCCATAGAAAGGGAAGATGATCAGTTTGAAATTAAAAATTTAGTCGGTGGCAGTGATATTGCCACACTATCTATCATGTCAGATGTCGCAAACTTATCATCGAAAATTGCCATTGAACGTAACCAGTTGATGGGGATAACTAAAACAATACTGTACTATAACAATAAAGCTAACGTGAAATCGATGCTTACGAATTTAGCCGATACAGGGGCAGGACTTAATATGAACGGTGATGAGATAAACGATCTTACTGCCAATTTGGGAATGTTATCCCAAAAAAGCGTAGTGTCTGAGTCGGATTTTGCATTTTTAGAGTCAAGTAAGATTGATGTTTGGAAATATTTAAAAGCCAAATACAAGGTATCCAATGAAGAACAGCTTGCAGAAATAGGATTAACGGGAAAAAATGTAACCTCCGCTATTTTAGAGGGCACAAAAAAAGACTATAAAGGAAAAATGGATGAAAAGAAGAAAACAATTAGCGGAAAGAAAATTATATTAAGCAACTTAGAAAATGAAAGTATTGAAGAAAAAGGAGAAGGATTTAATCAAATAGAGAGTTCAAACCTAGATAGCCAAATTAAATTTCGGAGTGATCATGCCTTTGAATACGGGGTCGCAAATAAAAAAATAGGTATTGCACATGGAAGCTTGCAACTAACTAATGACTCCAATTTCCAAAATCAAATGAATAATATATTTAGAGGCAAAACATTCGATAAGCAAAAATATGTTAATGCAGTAAATTCTAAAGATGTTAGTAGTGGTTTTATAATAGAAGATATGTTTGCACTCTTGAAAACAAAAGCTGATAATGCAACTGAATCTAGCAATATAAATCAGGTCAAAGAAGCATCAAACCTAAATTTATATACAAATATTCAGATAGAAGTTAAGCAAAATGATAAAAATTGGATGTACGGTTGGAAAATAAGCCAGATTGATTCAAAGGGCAGAGCAGCAAATACTCCAAAGGGTAATTCGTGGAGTAATCCATTTTCAATACTACTTGATGATGACCTAGCTACTATTAGATCTAAAGAAAATAAGTTTCAAGGGAAAGCCACCGGTATCTTCCGAGTACCTTACAATAACTTCCCTGCTTTGCTGCATGAAGGTGAAACCGTTAGCACAGCTGTGGAAGCACGCTCTGCAAGAAATACTCCAAGCGTAACAATAACCGGAAACAGTTTTGTTGTGCGCGAGGAAGCCGATATTGATAAAATTGCCCGCGCATTTGTTGAAAAGCTCACGAAAGTATCCGCTGTGGCTGTTGCATCATAAACATATATTCTATTTCTTTAATACAGTAAGAATAAAACATAAATGAGCGACTGCTGAAAGGTGGCCGCTTTCTAAATGCCCGAAAGGAGGCGGAACATGCTAAGACTGCTTATTTTTAAGGACACGGAAACCAACACGGAACTAATGCTCCCTGTCACCCCGGATAGTTTTTTAATTGACCATGGAATCCGAATGGAAACCATCAATATTCATACTCTGGGTGATGTGAATATTGCCGGGTATACTACGCTGACCACAATCAAAATAGACTGCATGTTTCCTGCACACTCTTATCCGTTTGTCAACGGAAATACGGTTTTTGACCCATATTATTATGTAAATGCCATTCAAAAATGGTGCGATAACAGGAAACTCCTTCGTTTTGTTGTTTCCGGTACTCCGTTTAATATACCGGTAAAAGTGGAGTCCATCAGTAGCTCTGAAAAAGATGGAACAAATGACGTATATGCTGTAATTACATTGCGTGAACAGCGGATGCTGAACGCCACAAAAGTGGAAACAAAGACGGGCGGCAGCAATGCCGGCCGCGGTGGAAACAATGGCACAGCCGGCACAAAAACTTACCGTGTAAATCCAGGCGACACGCTCAGTGCAATTTGCCGTAACACCTATGGTAACTCTTCGCTGTATTCGAAGTTGGCAAAGTATAACGGTATTAAAAATCCAAACTTGATTCGTGTCGGACAGATAATTAAGCTGCCGGCAAAAGGTCAGCTTTAGGAGGCGCAAATGCTTAAACTATTGATTAAAAACAGCAGCGGCACCTTTGACATAAGTCAATTGGCACCCACCATCACATGGTCTGGTGGTTATCAGCAATGCGCTCGCAGTCTTAATTTTGGGCTGCTGTCCTCTCCAACCGATAAAAATATCCCAGTGGTAAAGTGCGAGTTGGGGAATGCGGTTACTTTTATGCAGGACAACACAACCCTGTTCGAAGGGTTTGTCTTTTCACGGCAAAAAAGCACCGAGAGCAGCACGATTGATATTGGATGCTATGACCGTGGACTTTATCTAAAAAAGAATCAAACTTCCTATAAATTTGTCAATTCCACACCGGAAGCCATTGCAAAAAGGGTAACCGCCGATTTCGGAATAGAGGTCGGGGATATAGCGGTTACCGGTTTTAAACTGAGCCGCAATTTCCTTGGGTGCTCTCTATACGATATCATCCAGACCGCGTACACGCTTGCTTCGGCATCCAACAAGAAAAAGTATCTGGTGTTTTTTGGCGGCGCAAAGCTCTACGTAATTGAAAAGAGAATCACGAATAGTACATTAGTGATTGAGGGCGGCTCAAACCTAATGGATGCCAGCACATCTGAAAGCATTGAAAACATGGTAAACCAGGTTGCTGTTTACGATAAAAACGACAAATTAGTGCGCACAGTAAAAAATTCGGAAGCCATCAAGCTTTACGGTGTCATGCAGGATTACATGAAACAGGAGGAAGGTGTGGACGCAGCTGCGCAGGCACAGAAGCAGTTTGATGACAACGGGGTGGAGCAAAAAATTACTATTGACAATCTTGGAAATATTGCGCATATCACCGGGGGTACAGTGGTTGTCCGTGAACCATACACAGGCCTTTATGGTCTGTTTTATATAGATGACGACACCCATACATGGAAAAATGGGATTTATCTAAACAAGCTGGTGGTTAATTTTAAGAATATGATGGATAAAAAAGAAGTCGGCTCCCTTCCGAATAAAACGTAAAAAGGCATCAACAAACTGGAGGTGAATAAAAATGGAAGATAATCCATATTCAAAATTTTTTGAGCTTATCAAAACACAGGCAGTCAGTCAAATCCCCATTACCTTCCGGTTTGGAACAGTGGTTAGCACTACCCCTTTGAAAATAGAGGTCAGCAACACAGTTCAGACAGCGGCCGACTTGCTGAAAAGTGATTCAATCCATGAATTGCGTAGAGGGGACAGTGTGCTGCTGATTCCATTTGAAGAAGATCAGCGTTTTATTATTCTTTGTAAGGTGGTGGGAGTATGAACCTATTTCCAATTATCCAGCCGGAAGCGGTGGAAACCGAACAGGAATTGTCTTTGTACCGTGAAGTCGCATGGGATTTTCAAAAAAACATACCGGTCTATAAAAACGGAAGCCCTTTCATCATAGAGGGGAAAGAGGCCGTTATGGCCTGGGCATGGAAAGCGCTGCACACCCAACGTTTTCGGTATGAAATTTACTCGTGGGAGTACGGAAATGAAACGGAATCGCTTATCGGTCAAAATTTTTCAGAAGAACTGAAACAGGCCGAAGCAGCGCGATATGTGCGGGAATGCCTGCTAATTAATCCATATATTACTGATGTTACAAATATTTTGGTAGACTTTTCCAATGGCAGATTAACCATCGCTGGAAAACTCATTACAATTTACGGGGAGGCGAATCTGAATGTTTGAAGAAATTACACCTGAAAGCATAAAAAAAAGCATTTTAGACAATATGAAAACTAATCTGGACAAACGGGAGGGCAGCTACACCAATGACATGTTGGGCCCCACTGCAACGGAGCTTTGGAAAGTGTACGACGCGATGAACGCCGTTGTGCCAATTGTTTATATTGATGAGACTTCGGGTGAATACATAGACAAAAAATGCACGGAACGCGGAATTATTCGGAAGCCCGGCACGAAGGCCCACGGTGAACTGACTTTCGCCGGCTCAGACGGAACAGTGATTCCGGCCGGAACCGTGTTTCTAACATTGGATGGGTTGGAATATGAAACAGCCGTGGCTACCACGATTACCGCAGGCGTCGCGACGGCTACAATAAAGGCCGTGGAAGTGGGCGAAGTCTATAATGTACAGTCGGGCAGCATTACGAATCAGTATAACAGTATCAGCGGTTTAACCGAAGTGACGAATAAAGTTGCTACTGCTGACGGTACCGACCCGGAGAGTGACAAAAGTCTTGTGGATCGGTATTACAACTATCTGCAAAAGCCTGCTACCAGCGGAAATATTCACCATTATGAACAATGGGCACTGGAAGTTGATGGCGTGGGTGGCGTAAAGGTAACCTCTTTGGCTAGCGGTAATGGCACGGTGGGTGTTTTGATTGTGGGACCAACCAAGCAGCCGGTGGGAAGCGAGATTGTAACTCACTGTGCCACGCGCATTGAAGACAACCGACCAATCGGGGCCACAGTGACAGTGAAAAGTGCATCCGGTTTAGCAGTAAATGTAGCGGCTGCTATAGCAGTAGAAAGCAAGATCACAAAGGAAAAGGTTAAGGCGGAGTTTACTTTGCGTCTGGACGCTTATCTAAAAAGTATTGCGTTTGTAAAGTATCAGGTGCTTTACAATCAGATTTCTTTTATCTTGCTTGGAATTGATGGCGTAGTTGATTACTCTGCGCTGACAGTAAACGGTGGCACGGCTAACATCCCAATAGGAGCTGATCAAGTGCCGGTACTGGGAACGGTGGTGATAAACTGATGCCACTAATTGACCTGTTGCCGCCTTATTATAGGGGCAGCGAAGAAACGTTGGATTTGCAAAACGCTCTGAATAACCAGGTGCTTCAGGTACAGACTGCAAAAAATAACGTGTTTTTACAGCTGAACGTTGAAACAGCTACATGGGGGCTTGACCTTTGGGAAAAGGCGCTCGGATTGGAAACTGATGTATCGAAGTCTTATGATTATCGCCGGAGCCGCATTAACAGCAAGATGAGAGCACAGGGCACTACAACGGTGGCCATGATTAAGAATGTGGCGGAGAGTTTCTCTAACGGGGCAGTAGATATTATTGAACATAATTCAGAATATCGGTTTGATGTGAAATTCACGGGAACGATTGGATTGCCACCGAATATGGATGATCTGACGGCGGCAATCGAGGAAATCAAGCCGGCACATTTAGCTTACACTTATGTGTTCATCTATATAACTTGGAATAATGTAGAGAAATATAATCACACATGGGATGTATGGGACACTAGAAATCTTACATGGGATGAATTTGAAGCATATAAGGAGTGACATATATGTCGAGCGCAAGTAAAACAACAAACTATGGGCTTAATCAATGGGCTGGAAATGAATATCCCAAAAGGCAGGACTTTGTTGATGACAATGCCGCAATAGATGCAGCAATAAAGGCTAGAGCAACTGATTTAACCGTCCACACCTCCAACGCCGATCTACACACCACGCAAGCGGAAAAGGACGCAAACAGCAATCATATTAAAGACAAAAACAATCCGCATGGCATTACACCGGCGCAAATCGGCGCAATAACAAGAGGGATTGGCTGGTGGGACGCTAACACTAATATTGGCATTAGTACACCTATAGTGCTAGAAAAACCTGTACAAGCGACGATAGGAACTGATACAGTCATAAGGACGCTTTTTAATAATTCGACGGGCGACGTGGTTTTACAGTTTGTAAATAGTGCTAATGATAAAGGTGTATTTGTAAGGCTTAACGGCGCGGCAGATTGGGCTTGCACAGAAATTATGACATCAAAAAATATCAGCACTGCTCATGTGGCAACTGCTGACACAGCATCGAACACTATACCCATAACTACTCCTGCCTTGCGCAACACCACAATGTCAAATGTAGCTCCATCTGGTGGCCAAAATGGCGACGTATGGCATCAATACAAGTAGGGGGTGATAATTAATGCCTATTTTTGATAATATCACAGGGGCACAGTGGCAAGTAGGCAAGCCGTTTGACAATATTGCAGGTGTGTGGCGAGAGGATAATAAAGTTTGGGATAATATTAACGGTGTGTGGAGAGAAACACACAGTAGTGTTATAGCTTGGAAAAATCCCAGTGAAATTGCTGACTTTCCAAATACGCCTGAGATTTTGAGTACTTATCAGTCTGTATATGCAAATAATAAAATCTTTACTTTTGGCTCTTATGCCCGAACAGCTGCTGAACGAACCCTCTGCGTCCTTATATATGATTTTTCTACCAATGCATATACTGTTTCCAATATTTATACTTCAGAGTGTGGCAGTAGCTATGACGGCGTAATTTGGGGAGCATGTGCTGTGTTGTCTGGGAATTATGTATACGTTTATTTTAATTCTGGTCGTTCTTCCAGAAAGGCAGCATATAGTGCTAACTATTTTGGGTATACAAAGATAAATATAAGTACGAATGCGATAGATGTACCGGTTATAGATAGCAAAAATCTTGGATTTGACCAGTGGGGTTATACTGCATTAGGGATACATAACGGAGAATTGTATGTTGTTGGTAATGGTGCTTATAATGTTAGTTATGCTATATGTGTTTATAAAATAAATTTAAGTAGTAACATTTGTACTTATGTAACAAGATTTAAAAACCTAAGAAATATAACAACAAATGCAGGTTATAAAGGTTGTGTTTATAATGGTCGTTTATATCTTATACATGGTGTTCCTGAGGGTAGTGGTTGTATTTTTGAGACATTGAATTTAAGTTCGCTTGACATTTCGACTTTATCAATGCCTCTTTCGAACATAGTAAATGATTATATTCAACCATCTGCAACAGTTTTAATTGACGGTTGTATGTATTTTAATGACACTAACTTGGGTTTAACGAAGTATGATATAAATGCAGATACTTGGACACAACTTGGTTTTTCTCCAAACAGTCCAAGGCAGAATTTAGTGCTTTGTCCAAATTCAATAGTGGCTACACCAATTGATTGTCATAGTCATACAGTAGAACAAGCCATGCTTTAATTAATTTATAGGAGGTATAAATAATGCAAATAAAACTTAACGACAATGCACCTATTGATGTAATAGGTGTCAACGGCAAATCGAGCTATTTTCAAGGTGCAAATCGCGATGCATTCGAAATTCAATTTGCAAAAAATACAATGACGTTTTCTCAATTGGATAATTTAACGGTAAACGGTGCTAAAAAAATCATATTGATTGATGGTGACAAACAGTTTGTACATGACAATTACTGTTTACGCGCGGGGTTAGCGCTTAAACCGTTTGTAATTATTGCCGCGACAAGCACCACGCCGGAGGTCACCGAGGACAGGCTTTGCGTCACACTCGCGCAGATGACCTATTTGGAAGTACAGCAGGCACAATCGGATGATGCCATCGCCGAGCTGTCTGTTTTAGTAGCGGGAGGTGTTAAATAATGTTTGATAAAAACAGTGGCCTTGTAGGCGTGTGGATAAGGCTAATTAAGGCTGGTACTTACACCGAGGATAAAGTGCCACAACTGTCCAATCTAAAGGACATGGTACATAAGATGCTGGCAGAGGGTGCGATGGCATAATGGCAAAGACAAATTTAGGCTTAGTTGAGTTCTGCAAGCAAGCAGTTGACAAGACAGGCTATGTTTACGGCACCATAGGGCAGATATGCACACCCGACATATTGAATCAGTGCGCCAAGCGATACCCTGCAAACCATCTGGCGGGCGGGGCAATGCGCACAGTTGGCAATAAGTGGCTTGGTCACAGGGTAACTGACTGCATTGGATTGATTAAGTATTATGTCATGTCAGATAAGTATGGTACAAACCCACAGTACATAGCGAAGTTTGACCAGAGCGCGAACGGCACTTTTAACAATGCAAAATCAAAAGGTGTTATCAGTACAATCTCCGAAACCCCTGGCTTGCTATTGCACATGGATGGACACGTTGGTGTCTACATAGGCAAAGGTGAGGTCATTGAGGCGCGCGGTACTTATTACGGGGTGGTCAAAACACGTTTGACGGAAAGGCCATGGACACATTGGTATAAATCAGAGTGGATTGAGTATGTAGGTGCAGGCATGCCGGCTGTCGGCATAGATACCACTTGTGACGTAATAAAGCAGCATGGCCAATACTACACGGTAAAATGCACTTGTGACGAAAAGGTTACTCTTACAGCCGGTACAGCCGACGTTGTGACAATAGTACCATTCCCACCCACCGGTAACGACCAATTGTTTGCCATTGTTGCAATCGGATGTGCTAAGCAGGAAACAGGCATCTTCACTGCCGCACCGGGTGAGAAGCCTGAAAAGCGGTTTGTGTTCAAAATCAACTAAAATAATAACTGGAGATACATAGCATGGATAAAATCAAAGCAACTTTTATCGCTGTTTTCACGGCACTTTCGGCTTGGTTGGGCATACTGGCTATACCGGCGCTGGTACTGGTGCTGCTCAACATTACCGATTATGGCACTGGGATTGCAGCGGCAAAATATCGTGGGCAAAAAGTCAGTTCATACATTGGACTGCGCGGTATTGTCAAAAAGGTGTGCATGTGGCTACTGATTGGGGTTGGTGCGGCTATAGACTGGCTGCTTACATACGCATCGGAGCAAGCCGGTATCACGCTTACATTTGGGTATATTGTGGCTTCGCTCGTGGCTGTGTGGCTAATCTGCAATGAAATTATAAGCATCCTCGAAAATATCAGCGATATTGGTACACCACTGCCATCGTTTTTACTTAAAATTGTTAAAAATATAAAGTCACAGGCGGAGAGCAAAGCAGATCAGGCACTGCAGGGAGTAACCGCAGGCGTATTAAGCAATTTGGAAGAGAATATGAAGCCGGAAACAGCTGAGAATCAAGCTGATGTGACCCTCGAGACCAATGAAGAAGTCAACCCCCCAATTGCAAATATGGAAACAAAATAATAAAACCACTCAGGGAAAAAGTCAACTGGGGGCCTTAGCACTAAAAGAATAATATTAGTGTTAAAAATTATATAAAGTAAAATCTTTATCTAAAATAAAAAGCTGAGATAGTAAGGGAGAGACCCTTACTATCTCAGCTTTTTTGTATTTAATTCACATTAAATATCGTATGTTAGCACATTATTCTTCTCATACCTAAGTTGAGCGCGTTCGGGACGTAGAGGCCGCTAGTTCGAATCTAGTCACCTCGACCATCACTAAAAGAATCTGGTTATAACACCGGGTTCTTTTTTTTATTCCATCTTCGAGGTGATTGGATGAGAATTAGCTTTTCTCCGTCCCACCAAACTTTTAAGAGAATCGCCGTAGGCGCGTGCCGGTGTGCAACACCTGAATCTAGTCATCTCGACCATAGGAGCCCCGCATGGATACTGAATCTTCAGTACATCATGCGGGCTCTTTTGTTTTATTTATTAGTAAGTGGTACATAAAACCATGAAAAAGCTTCAAACAGGTGGCACTTGTTTTTATCACTAGCAAGATAATTATTAAGTTTACCCATACTATTTCTTTTGTATTTTATCTAGGTGCGTATAAATTGTAAGAGTAGTTTTAATATCAGCATATCCAGCTTGTTGCATTGCAGTAATAATGGAAAGGTCAAGAAAAAGTGGACACAAAGTTAAGAATTCACGTGCAAATGGTGCTTTTTCTCAATGTTCATTTTTGCTGGTTCAGTTATTTGTTACTCTTTACAATTATAATTACGTTTAGGGCCACTTTTCATTTCCCATGCATATAAGCCAACAGCATCAGATTCAAGGCATAAATCAGTACCACATCCGAAATCTATACCGACATTTCCTTTTGCTTTTGCATATGCCGTTAATATTTTACCGGGTATTCCGGCACTGACAAGTGCTAATCGATAATGATATTGATCCATTTCTTTCTTTGCTGTTTCAATATAAGTCCAATCCGGACAATTAACTGAACCTACTATTCCACTCCATCCATATCTTTTTTCAAGTACTTCTTTAAGGCATTTGGACTTGGCACCTACGAGCAGTACACTTTTATCTTTAAAAAAATCATAGAAATCTTTCTGGGTACTAATTATATAGTTATCAAATGCATAAAAAAAGCTCTGTGGATTTAGGTTGTAATACTGGACAACCATATCTGCCAGAGGTTTGAACATCCAGTTTTCCGTTTGCGAAAGTATTCCTAAAAAATCAGCCTGTTGAAGGGATTCAATAAGCTGTTCCCGAATATTTTGATTGGGAAGAATAACTCCGCAATAAGAAATATCTTTGCTTCGTACCCAGGGATATAATTTATCGATAAAATTCATACTCAATATTTCTTCATGAGCTGCAACGGTGGATTCCCCATCTCCGATTCTTATTGATGCATGGGGCTGATTGCCATCCACAATTTCCTCCCATTTCCCCAATAGCTCTTTTGTATTTAAATAGTCGGACACTCTGCTCTCTCCTTCCATTGTTTATGCTTAATCAATGTCCAGCCGGAAAACTCAAAATTCAACCACTATATTTTAGTATATTGTTTTCAAAGTTTGTTTATTTTAAAGCCATCATATCCTACAATTTTGATTGAATATTTTCTTCAATATCATTGATTACATGTTTAATAAAACATCCGTTTCGTAGCTTTTTAGATATTTTGCGAGCGTTTTTCTGTAACAATTTATACTCCTTGTCCGAAATATTATTTAGCACCTTCGGTATATCATAGAGTGTCTCTATTGTAATGCCTACGTGCTCTTTTTCTACAAAGGCAGATGCTCCAATATCTTTAGATATAATAACAGGAATTCCCATCGCCAAGTATAAAGAAGTTTTATGCGGATTTCCATATCGCATATATTCACAGAATTTTCCTCCGCATTGGTCTATATAACTTCCATCCCAGCACAAACCAAACCCATCCTTAATTTGATTCGGTAAATCGTCTGGCGGAAATGTACCTTTATAATTAATGTTTTCGGATGCATTGTATTTGTCATTGTTCAGACCGGGTCCATATAAATTAACTTTAATATTTTTAAAATCTACTTTATCAAGATCATAAATAAAAGGCGATTTTTCGTATTGAAGATTGCCTGCATATGCAATTGACATATTATTTTTATTATCATTTATTTTATGATGTTTTATATTTGGTAGAACATAGTCAAATAAAGTCACGGAATACATTTTTGAAACGACGCCTTGCTCTTTCAGTAAAGATGTCATTGCATCATTTACTGTAATCAGATAATCAAATTCATTTAAGCCTGGAACTTCAATTAAATCATTTGTTTCAAAAAAATTACCATATCGGACTGAATCAAGATCATGAACCACAGCCACTAATCGATAATTTTTATAATTTGTTTTCATATAATCAGTAAACTTGGATAAACTTAACCCTTCAGATTCTGTTCTGGGATATTGGATTAAAATAATACCAGCATTATCAGAAAGATAATCTGACAGACAGTTTTCCATGTTTTCAATGCAGGACTGTATCGGAATTGGTTTAAAATTCATAGAATTTAAAAAGTATTCAGAATCAATTATTGATTTATAATAAGCTGTGTATTCCTTTTCAGGACTTAAAGAAACATAATAATTATTCATTTTATCACCAAGTAATATATAGATTTTATATTGTGGCAAGCCCTATTTTTCCCCATTGCGCAGGGGTTGGGAACAGCAGAATTAGAGATATCATAGAAGCCCTTACCACATTGATATAATATCATGTGCCAGACAGTGTGCTACAAAAATCAGATTACGATTAGCGTCTGAAAATTTTCAATCATAGTTATAGTACACCGTTTGTTATTTTAAAGCGATTACACTCTACAATTTTGATTGAATATTTTCTTCAATATTATTAATTGCATGTTTAATATAATATCCGTTTCTTAGCCTTTCAGATATTTTGAGGGCGTTTTCCTGTAATAATTTATACTCCTCATTCGAAATGTTATTGAGCTTGGCTGGGATATCATAAAGTGTATCGATTGTAATGCCTGCATGCTCTTTTTCTATAAAGGCAAATGTCGAAATATCTTTGGATATAATCACAGGAATTCCCATCGCTAAGTATAGAGAAACTTTATGCGGATTTGAATATTTAAAATATTCACCATGTTTTCCGCCGCAGCGGTCTAAACTATTTCCATCCCAGCATAAACCAAATCCATCATTAATCTCATTCGGCAAATCGTCTGACGGAAACGAACCTTTATAATGAATATTTTCAGATGGACAGAATTGATCATTGTTCAGATACGGTCCATATAGATTAATAATAATATTTTTAAAATCTACTTTAGCAAGTTCATAAATAAACTGTGATTTTTCGTATTTTAAATTACCTGCAAATGCAATTGTTGTATTATTTTGATTATTTTCCAGCTTAACATTCTTTTTATTTTCAAGAACATAGTCAAATATAGTCAGAGCATATATCTCCGGTACAGCTCCATGTTCTTTCAGCAAAGATGACATTGCATCATTTACTGTAATCAAATAATCAAATTGATTTAGTGCGGACACTTCTGCCAGATAATTCGTTGTAGAAAAATCACCAAATCGAATCGAATCAAGATCATGCACCAAAGCTATTAACTTATAATTTTTATAATTGATTTTCATATAATCAGTGAACGTTGATAGATTTAATCCTTCAAATAAGATCCTCGGATATTGAAGCAATATCATACCCGTATTATCCTGATCTTCTTGATGGCCTTCCGGAGAAAGAAAATCTTGTAGACCGTTTTCTGCATTGTTAATACAGCACTGTATAGGAATCGGCTTGAAATCCATAGAATTTAAAAAGTATTCAACATCAGAAATTGCTTTATACCAAGCGGTATCTTCCCGTTTAGGACTCAAAGAAATATAGAAATTGTTCATATTTATCACCAAGTATATATAGATTTAATAATGGGGCAAACCCTGTTTTGCCCCATTTCGTAGTGGTTGAGAATAGAAAATTTTAGGTATCCTATAAGCTCTTACCCTATTTATATAGTATCATTTGTCAGGCAGTTTGCTACTAAATCCAGGTTACAATTAGCATCCGAAAGTTTTCAATCATAGTATAGTACAACTAGTATGATGAAAGAGGGTTATGCGTGTGAGCTTAATACCCAAAACAATAAATTACTGCTGGTTTGGACGTCAGCCAATGACGGAACTTGCACAAAAATGTTTGGATAGTTGGAATCGCTATTTGCCTAACTATAAACAAGTATTATGGAATGAGGATTCGTTTGATGTTGAATCCAATCAATTTACTAAGCAAGCTTATGAATGTAAAAAATATGCATTTGTAAGCGATTATGTCCGCCTTTATGCACTGTATCATAATGGAGGAATATATATGGATACGGATGTTGAGATAATAAAAAACATTGATGAATTTCTTGAATATTCTGCTTTTTCCGGTTTTGAAAGTTCTAATTTTATTCCGACCGGTATTATGGGAGCTGTTCAACAACATCCTTGGATTGAGCGGTTTTTAGACTACTATAAAGATAAGTCATTTATTCGAGAAGATGGTTCTATGGACCTCGTTCCTAATGTAGTGTTTATGACACAAATTTCAGAGCAGGAGTTTGGATTTAAAAAAGGAAATGAATTTCAAATTCTAAAAAATGATGTGCATATTTTTCCAAAAGATTATTTTTGCCCTAAAATATGGGAAACAAAGGAAATCAAATTAACTCAAAACACTTACACGATACACCATTTTGCCTATTCCTGGAATGAGCCGGGTATAACCCCATGATATAGACAAGAAAGAACACGGTTAAACATAAACGTCTAACCGTGTTCTTTCTATTTATGTTGATTGCTTTTTGCAAAGTCTAAGATTGCTTGTTTTAGTGAATCGACCTCTCAAAAAATCATGCACTAAATATGGTTTTTAATAATTGTTTTCCAACGTTCCTCCCAGAACCTTTTTGAAAAGCATTGAGCAACCTGGAGTGCATTTCTGCCCATCTCTTCTCTTAGTTCTTTATTTTCAGCAAGCTTTAGAATTGCATCCTTTAGTGAGTTTTTTGATACCTGAATAAGAAGGCCATTATATCCGTTTATAACCAAATCGGTCAATCCACCAACAAGACCTGCTATTACAGGTTTTCCGCATGCCATGGCTTCAATCAGTGAAAAAGATGTTCCTTCGGAATAATAAGACGGTATCAATACAATATCTGCATTTTTATAGGCTAAATACATGTTTTCCAGTTCATACCAATTATAATCAATTCTTGGATACTTTGAGGTGAAAATTTCCATGTGTTTCTCTGAATTTTCTGTACCTCTTCCCACAAAGGAAAATGAAATGTCGTCACGCTCGGTTACCAGTTCTTTGGCAACCTCCTTCGTTACACACCAGCCTCTACCGGCTACCAGTCTTCTAGGATATAGGACTCTGACTGTATTTTTATCCTCAGTGGCTAATGGAATTTCAGGTTTAAAAATGTCTAAATCCACATAGTTTGGAACGAGAATTTTATTGCATTTAATCTCAGGATTAATGGCATTAAGCCAATTAATTGTATTTGTGTCCACAGAAACGAGGGTATCAATCAAGTTTAGCCCATCAAACAGTCGTCCATACCATTTTTCCGATCTCCACCATGGGCGCTCACTGGAATCCCACCACACTCCGTGGCTTACACAGATTGAGTTTGGAAAAACATAGGGGTAAGTCAAGTCCATACTGAGATATATGTGTAAATCGTAATCTTTTGTGATTGAATAGAATTTTTTGTTTAAAGATACAAAAAAGTCTTCATCAAACCCTCCATCCCCAATTCCATAGACATTTACGCCATTGTATACTTTTTCCCATGGTAATCCATTTGACGGCTGAAAAACATCCACATGGTAACCCATGCCCATAATCAATTCAGCAAGTTCTGCAAGGTATCTTTCGCCGCCGCCAAATATGCATCTTTCGCCGCTCCATTCTAAAAACTGAGGAGTCACAATCGCTACTTTTTGATTGCTTTTTTTAGCATCTATAGCAGATTCAGGAACATCAATGGATAACTCGATGTAAGGTTTCCATTCGCGGTATCCCTGCCTATTACTCAACAGGGTCACCAGGGATTCGATGCTGGTTTCATTTTCTGCTTTGATAAGAAAGCCGTAATTTGAATATGGTTGTTTACACCATTGTTTTACAAGCTCAGTTATGTCTGTATTAATATTTTCATACAATGAAAAATCAGCCTTCATCTGAATACTGTTGCCTATGTCAAATCGAGGCTGGTTTTCATAGGTTACCGCATAGCTTTGCCATGGACTAAGAATGGTGTGGATTTCAAAATTGTTTTCCTGCTCCATGAAATCGTTTCTTGTGCAAAAAAGCTTGAGGACTGCTTTTTCGATTACTGCGCCATGTGGAATTTCATTCATGTCGAATTTCATTAATACTCTATAACTTGTATTAAGTTTGAAATAGCCCAAAAAATAATAATCTTTATCAAAAAAATTATATTCGGGAAGTGAACTGTCAATGTACGTATCCATGATAGGGGATACATTTATCGTTTTTTTCATGCGATAACCTCTCCAGATTTTAATATTTGCGGGTGCTATAAGTCGAATTTTTTTATTATTTCATCCACAATACGTTCGCTTGCATGACCGTCACCATATGGGTTGCATGCATGGCTCATCCGATTATATTCAATCTCATTCGATAAAAGCTCATCGACAATACCGAATATAGTTTCTTGATTTGTTCCCGCAAGCTTTAAAGTACCGGCGGCAATTCCTTCCGGCCTTTCTGTAGTGTCACGAAGCACAACTACCGGTTTCCCAAGATGAGGTGCCTCCTCCTGTATTCCACCGCTGTCCGTTAATATAAGATAGGATTTGTTCATAATGTTGTGAAAATCAAGTACATCCAGCGGATTTGTAAGCATTACTCTGTCACAACCGCCAAATATTTCTTTCGCAGCTTGTGTTACGGCAGGATTAAGATGAACAGGGTAAACCACTTTAACATCCCGATATTTTTCTACAATACGCATAATTGCACGAAACATTTGACGCATTGGACTGCCTAAGTTTTCGCGCCTGTGAGCAGTAAGCAAAATCAGACGGTCACTTCCAACCCAATCAATAATCTCATGCTTATAGTCGGACCTAACGGTTGTTTTCAGTGCATCAATTGCCGTGTTTCCTGTCACAATAATTTGGCTGGCACTTTTAGCCTCATGAAGAAGATTTTGCCTGCTTTGCTCTGTGGGAGCGAAATAGATATCAGAAATCACGTCTACAAACTGCCGGTTTGCTTCCTCTGGAAATGGGGAATATTTATGATAGGTTCTAAGTCCAGATTCCACATGACCGATAGGAATATGGTTGTAAAAAGCAGCAAGAGCCGCAGCAAAGGCTGTGGTTGTGTCTCCGTGGACTAAAATAATATCCGGCTTAACCTCTTTTATTACATTTTCTAACCCTTGTAATACACGTGCTGTGATTTCGGATAATGTCTGCTCCTGTTTCATAATGTCCAAGTCATAATCAGGCACAATGTGAAAGGCTTGCAGCACCTGGTCCAGCATCTGCCTGTGCTGAGCTGTTACACAAACGATGGTTTCAATTTCGTCTCTTTGCTTCAGCTCCTCAATCAAAGGGGCCATCTTAATGGACTCCGGTCTTGTACCAAAGACTGTCATTACTTTTAGCTTCATAATAAACCCCAAAAACATATTTGTCATTTTCATGGGTAAAGAAATAAATGACCTCTTACATGATATGTATGTTCTTTTTTAAGGTGATTCGGAAGCTTTGGGAAATTGTTTGAGCAAAGCAGAAGTCCAGCGGTCTTCCCAAATTTTCTTTGAAAATGTTTGGGCAACATCGCATGCATGGTGACCCATTCTAATTCGCTTTTCTGGATTTTCTATTAAATCTATCACGGCTTCTCGGAGGCTATCTTTTGTTACTTGAATTAAATACCCGTTATACCCATTAAACACTAAATCTGTCAACCCTCCGACCAGCCCTGCAATAACGGGTTTCCCACAAGCCATTGCTTCAAGAAGAGACAGTGAGGTCCCCTCCGAACACAGGGAAGGAATCAATACAATATCTGCATTTTTATAGGCCTGGGCCATGTCGTCCATTTCATACCATGTATACTTGATTTGTGGATTTTTGGTACATATAATTTTCATGTATTGTTCAATGTTCTCAAAACTTGATCTTCCGACAAAAGAAAAAATCACATTTGGATACTCATTTGTTAATTCTAAGGCAAGATCTCTTGTTTCAGTCCATCCCCTTGCACTACACAATCTTCTGGGGAAGAGAATCGTAATTTCTTTTTTGTCAGCTGAAGATTCATCGGGTTTAAACTTATCCAAATCCACATAATTGGGAATATAGACCTTGTTACATTTTAGATCCGGCTTTACGGCATTGATCCAATTTATTGTATTTGTGTCAACCGAAACTAAGGTGCCGATTCCCGATAGGCCTTGAAACAAATAGCTATACCATTTTTCGCTTCTCCACCAGCTTCGGTCGTTGGAGTCCCACCAGATTCCATGGCAAATGCACAAAGAATTCGGGAAAGAGTAAGGGTACAATGTATCCAGACTAAAATACAAGTGATAATCAAAGTCTTTTGTTAATGCCTGAAATTGGTTGTTGAGCTCAATATAAAAGTCGTAATACCCTCCCGGTTCACAAATCCCGTTAATTTCAACCCCATTATATTTTTGTACCCATTTTCCAACAGTTGATGGCTGAAAAACTTCTACTGTATATCCTATTTTTTGAAGTAGCTTTGCTAAGTCAATTAAATATCGTTCCCCTCCGCCAAAAACACAGCGGATTCCATTAAACTGATAAAATTGAGGCGTCAAAATAGCAACGCTGGGGTTCGTTTTAAGCATTTTTGGTACTTCGCCGGCCGAAAGTTCAAGCGGAACCATATCATACCCTCCATACTAATTTAACAAAAGTATATTCAAAAGTAGGATACTGTGTAAGTGTAGGCATTGAAAAGAGGATAACATCGAGATCACCTTGCCGATTGACCTTGGAATAGCATGAACCTTGTATTAAAGTAAATTTTCAAGTAGATCACAGTAGCTTTTATATAACCCGGAAAGACAATTCTCCCACAAAAAATTACTTTCAATATGTTGTTTTAACTCAGGTTGCTTCGTATCAGACAAGGCCGAAAGGATTGATCTCTTAATATCGCTTTTATCGTAGGGATTGCAGTAGTGAGAAAATTTCTCGAAATATTCCTCTGCACTGCCTTCGCAAGTTGATACAATGTCCGTACCGTAAAAACCAGCTTCCAGACTGGCAAGCCCGGGTGTTTCTACAAAACTGCAAAGTGCATGAAGAATCGCATTTTCATACAAAACCCGCAATTGACTTTCACTCAAAAACCCCCAATAATGCACGTTTGAATAAGCCAAACATCGTTCAAAGTATGACTTGCTGTTTACATTTCCTGCTAAAATCACGTTTATGCCTATTTGATTAGCTGCTTCACATAATGTCAGTTGGTTTTTGCGTGGACATACTCTGGCAGCGCATAATATGTATGGCTTTAAAGAAATGAGCTCGTTGGAAATATAGAAATCTTTCTCATACTTTACAGATACACCGCTGTAAATAATCTGAAATGGAAACTCATCACCATATTCCTCTTTCAGTGATTTCATTTCTAATGCACTTGAAGGATAGACCATTTTGCAGCCTTGGATAATTTCTTTTCTGAATTGTCTGTAATAATCCCAAAGCTTTATGCTTTGCATATCGTTTGAATAATGATAATATTTGCTCAAATCCCAATAAATTGGGGTTAAGACAATAGGTTTATTGTATTTTTGAGCAATCTTAAAATACTGGTACGTTTCAGTGATTCTGGTAAGATTAAAAAGATGAATGACATCATAGTTCGTATAGTCAAAAACAGTTCCATTGTTAATCGTAACGGTAGTTCCTTTTTTTCTTATATAATCCGCTGTCTCTAACAGCTGCGAGGAATCACCTGCAAAATTTGTAAGATAATCATTTCTGATACAAAACAAAATATTCATAATTCACCTTATTTAACAGAATTTCTTTATTGAATAATAGAACAACTATATCAAGAAGAACATATAGTATATTGCACTATTAAAATATATGATGTGAGTATGATATAAACATTTTTATGGGGTGATTAAAATGGAGATAGAGGAATCTTATGATTTTAGTGGGTGTGAGGACAGCTGCCAAGATGTAGTTGCTTTAAAAATATTTGATCAATGTAAAATACAGGGATGCGAAACATTAGGACCTGTCGTTTCAAAAGAAGATTGTGAGTGTATTATTTTATCACCTTTTGATCATTCTAAAAATTTTGGAAGAATCATTCTGCCGGGTCAGCCAATTATGGCACCGCAGTGCACTGCTCGTGCTAAAATAATAAAGAATAGTTTCTGCCTAACGCATATCGAATTTATAAATATCAATCGTTCATCTCTTAAGAAAAACTATTGGAGCGTTGACATTATATATCATTTTGAATTTACATTACAATTGCTAGGCATTAACATGAAACCATTAAAGGTAGTATGCTGCCCAACAACATTTGATGAAATGAAAAAGGCACGAAAGGAAAAAGAATGGATTAAAGCCGGAATTTCTTTTACCAGCCAAGTGTTGTTGTATGGTGGAGATATACCAACTTCACAAGTGTTTTCAGACATCTTTATTACTAATCAAGCGTGCAATTATAATGATCCGCATATCTTGATTGAAATCAACGCTTATCCGCTAGATATAATGTTAAAGGATCCTTGTTTCTTAACGGACCAATCAATTTGTAACGATGCCTGCTGTGAACCAATTTGCAACGATGCTTGCTGTAAACCAATTTGCAACGATGCCTGCTGCAAACCAATTTGCAACGATGCCTGCTGCAAACCAATTTGCAACGATGCCTGCTGCAAACCAATTTGTAACAATGTCTGCTGTAATTGCTGTGAACCAATTTGTAATGACTCCTATTGTGAACCGTTTCATTATATCTGTATATCCATTGGGTTGGCCGGGATAATCAAGCTTGTCCGCTTAATAAGCGGAGTGATTCATGCAAAACCATGCGCAGATCCCAAAATATGTGATCATTGCACAGATGACCCATGTAAATGTTTTGGTGAAATGAAATTTCCCAAAGAATTATTTTAATTTGTCAAAATAAATTTTGTACATTGAACTGTAAGCTGTTTAATAAAAGACAAATAAGTCTTATTAGAAAATTCCTATGAATAAAGATTCATGGGAATTTTTAATGGTATAAAATCCACCAGCTTTGCTGGTGGGTAAAAAGCTTAAGCTATGGACAAAAATAAAATTCCCCCATATATTAAAGTTACGGTCTGCCAACCTAACAAAAATATCGAGGAGGTCTTTACAATGAAAGACATAAATGGTTTAGAACATACCAAATGGAGATGTCAATATCATATAGTATTTGCGCCGAAATATCGAAGGCAAGTATTTAATCATAACCATCGGTAAAATAAACTGTCAATTAAAATCCAATCTTGCATTATTACATTTTTTAAAAGCTCCATTTTCGTATAATCTATGTAAAAAGTAAATCAACGTATTCACTTAGCACCCTTTCGAGGGTGCTTTTTTCATCTGCTTTAGCAGGTTCTCAAGCGCTTTGCCGATTGAAAACAAAAACTCCAACCGCCTTATGCTCTTGTAAGCCAGTGCGCAGTGAATAGCGGAAAGGTGTAACTTGACAAACACACTCCGAATAGCAATAATAGGTTACAGTAAGTGAAAAATACGCAATTATTTTACGAATCAGGACAGTTTACATAATTTATACTATTTAACAATTCACTTTTAGTCTTATTGGGAGTTTCTATGCAGTAAAAGGTGCACATCTTTTAACTCTCCATTATTAACATTTATATACTACACATTATCGATAGAGCTATTAGTTAGCAGGAAAGGAAATGAAAATGGAACTCAATAAAAGCAACATGAAAAAACTGGTGCTGCTCATTGCTTTCGGCATTACATTTTACATGGGAATGCAAAACTTATACAGAGCATCCGATGTCGCAAGGACAATCGGAGGTGTTTTCGAGCCTATTCTGCTCGGTATTGCACTCGCATTTATTTTAAACGTTCTAATGATGCAGGTTGAAACGCGGCTTTTTTCACCGCTGAATCGTCGATACACGAAGAATTGGCCCAAGGCACGACGTCCACTAAGCATCCTTGTGTCATTACTAATCGTTAGTGGCATTATCGCTCTGATTTTGTTGATTGTTGTGCCGGAGCTGGTTCGTACGATTACAAGCCTGACGAATAACATTCCGTCCTTTCTTAACGAACTGCAGAGCAATCTCATAAAGATCGGCAAAGATAATCCTAGCATTGGTAAATATTTCAGCAATGTCAATATAGACTGGGTGAATACCAGTCAGATGCTGGCGCAAAATGGGCAGAAGGTTGCAAGTACGCTGGTAGGTTCTACCGTTGCGGTTACAACGAATGTGTTCCATGCGGCCCTCACGTTCATATTGAGCTTTGTAATTGCAATTAATATTCTGGCGCAAAAAGAGAAGCTGAAAGACCAGATAAAACGAGTTTTGTACGCATATTTACCGCAAAGATTCACGGACAAGTTTCTCCGGTTATGCAGCCTAACAAACCGTGCCTTTTCAAATTTTATCGCGGGTCAGTGTACGGAAGCCTGCATTCTTGGTACACTTTGCTTTATCGGTATGAATATTTTTCGCTTTCCATACGCACTACTCGTGTCTGTGCTTGTAGCGTTCATGGCGCTGATTCCGATTTTGGGTGCATTTTTAAGTACCTTAATTGGTGCATTACTGATTTTGATTGTTAGTCCCATCCAAGCAATTTGGTTTATTGTGTTTTTTGTCGTTCTTCAACAGCTGGAAGGTAATTTAATATTTCCGCGTGTTGTGGGTTCAAAAGTCGGGCTGCCGGCGCTCTGGGTGCTTGCAGCCGTCACAATCGGCGGTAATGCGTTCGGCGTTGTTGGAATGCTCATAAATATTCCGATTTGTTCCGTCCTTTATATGCTTTTACGTGAAAATGTAAATAAAAGACTGGCAAAGTCAAAACTTGACTCCAAACAGATACAGGAGGAGTAAGGAACAGTTTGCCAATGATGCCATTCCTGTGCTTGCAGCAGGAAGGCTAATGTTGAAATCCCTAAATCTGTATAAAAATCAGATTTAGGGGTTTTTGTTTCGTAGGTATAAAAGCATCGTATGTGATAATATAGCATTGCAGATGGAAAAAGATTATTGGAACTTACACCAGCGGAGGCGTTCCGGTGGGTACCAAGACCGAAACAAACGTAAGTGACGAGTGAAAAGTCTAATAAGGCTGCACTTGACATGAAACAGCAACTATGATAAAATCCAAAGCAGACTTTAATTGAGTTTATAATAAGTATTTTATTAAGTTACAAAAATAAACCCATAAAGGGCGCTGTAAAAAACAGCACTTTTTATGGTTTTTTTATTATTATTTAAAGGGATGGTTAAAAAAATGCATATTCCTGACAATTATTTAAGCCCATCAACATGTGCGGTTATGGGTGCTGCTATGATTCCAGTATGGACAATAGCAGTTAAAAAGGTGAAAAAAGAAATAACTAAGGTTAAGCTGCCATTGCTTGGTATTGGTGCTGCATTCTCATTTCTTATGATGATGTTCAATGTACCTCTTCCGGGAGGGACAACTGGTCATGCTGTGGGAGGAACTTTACTTGCAATCCTTATAGGGCCGTTTTCGGCATGCATATCTGTTACGGTGGCTCTCCTAATTCAGGCATTACTTTTTGGTGATGGGGGGATATTGGCGTTTGGTGCCAACTGTTTTAATATGGCATTTGTGTTGCCTTTCCTTGGATATTTTGTCTACAAGTTTATTAAAGACAGAGTTACTTCTGAAAAAGGTGAGTATGTAGGAATAGTATTAGGTTCATACTTAGGTATCAATATTGCAGCTTTGTGTGCAGCAATAGAATTCGGTATTCAACCTTTGCTCTTTAAAAATGCTGCAGGACAGCCGCTTTACTCTCCATATCCATTGTCGGTAGCAATTCCGGCGATGACTATTCCACACCTACTTGTTGCAGGCATAGTTGAAGTTATTTTTACAGTTGTCATTTTTGCATTTATTAAAAAGGTTTCGCCAGGTACAATATACGAAGGCGCAAAGCAAAAAACAAAAGCTATCTACGGTTTGATTGTGGCTCTGATCTGTTTGACTCCGATAGGCCTTCTTGCAACCGGAACTGCATGGGGGGAATGGGGTACTGACGAAATAAAGGATGTAGTATCGGGTGGTAACGCATTAGGCTATGTTCCAGAAGGAATGAAAAATGGATTTAGTTTCGAGGCCATTATGCCGGATTATGCAATTACGGGTTTGCCGGATGCTGCGGGGTATATTTTGTCAGCAGTTGCAGGAGTTGCAATTTTGCTCATTATTTTTAAAGTTATTAGTAGTTTTAAGAAAAATAAGACTGGGAGAATTTCTGGTCAGTCATAAGGGGAATTATAAAATATGCCTGAATGGCTGTTAAAAGATGAGAATTATATTCCTCAATCAGACAAGGATACTTTTATCAATAAGAGTATCCTGTCTTTATTAAGAATCCTTTCAAGGATTAAAACTCAAAATGGATATATAACAGATAAATTTTATATAAATGCAGTTTTTAAGGTTGCCTTTACATTCATGCTTGTAATGCTTCTTTCAATTTCAAGAAGTTTTACCTTTGTAATTATAATAAATGTATATTTACTTGCAGTTTTAAGCTTGATGCAAGCAGAAAAAATTATAAAAATCTTCAAAGTAAGTTTTGTGATTGCTCTCTTCACATTTGTTATTCTTTTACCAGCGGCTTTTTGGGGAAACGGTTACAGCAGCGTTATGATAACGTCTAAGGTTTTTGCAACAGTTACGGCTGTGAACATACTTTCTAACTCAACAAGGTGGAATTCCATTACAAGTGCATTGAAAAGATTTTTTGTACCAGATATTTTTATTCTTGTCTTGGACATTACAATTAAGTACATTGTAATGCTTGGAGATTTTTCACTGAATATGTTATATTCGCTAAAGCTGAGGTCTGTCGGCAAGAACAAAAGTAAATATACCTCACTTTCAGGAATTGCCGGGACAATGTTTATAAAGTCTAAGGAAATGGCTGAAGATATGTATTATGCCATGGAATGCAGGGGATTCACAGGAGAATACCGAGTTTATAATAGATTAAAATTTACTTTTGCAGACTTTACGTACATTATGATTAATGTTGGGATAATATTTATTTTTGCATACTTGGGAAGGGTTTAAAATGATTGATATAGAAGATGTATCTTATTCATATTCGGGCATTAATGCATTAAGAAACATAAATCTGCATATTGAAAAAGGTGAGGCTGTAGCCTTTATGGGACCAAACGGGAGCGGGAAATCAACCCTGTTGAAGTTAATTAATGGTATTGTATCACCTGATACCGGAGTGTATAAATTCAACAATGAAGAAATAACGCATAAGAAGCTTCAAGATACTAAATTCACAAAGCTTTTTCACCAGAAGATAGGCTTCGTATTTCAAAATTCAGATACTCAGCTATTCTGTGCTGATGTTTACGATGAGATTGCATTTGGTCCAAGGCAGATGGGCATGAATGAAAGTGATGTAGATAAAAGGGTAAATGATTGCCTCAACTTATTAAATATTCAAGACTTTAAGCATAGACAACCTTACCATTTAAGCGGAGGAGAAAAACGAAAGGCTGCAATTGCTTGTATTTTGGCTTTGAACCCTGAAGTCCTTGTACTGGACGAACCAATGAATGGCCTTGACCCAAGAACCCAGAGGTGGCTTGTAGAGTTTTTAGTTAAACTAAATAAAGCCGGTAAAACACTTATTACATCAACACATAATTTGGAATTAGTGCAGGAGATTTCGCAAAGGGCAGTATTGTTTGATGAGAATCATACGATTGCAGCAGACTTACCAACAGAGAAACTACTAATGGAAATCGAACTTTTGAAAAAGGTTAACTTGGTGGATGAATATTATCATCGACATGATGGAAATCATCATACCCACTTTCACACACATAATTTTGAGGCATAATTCAAGTGAAAATATATTCTGCGGACAGCAATTTTATAATTTTGAAATTTTGTATCTGTTTATAATTAATATTAATTATTCGAATGCGTTCCCATTTTAGGGAACGCATTTTTTGAATCACAATAAGAATAATTCTGCAAATAGTAGGCAAATTACATAAAATTAATTATTGAACCACAAAATGTTGTGATAGTTTTAAGCGAAATTATTAACAGTATGTGACGAAAGAAGTAGTATAATAAAGTCACATTCTGAAGTTGGTAAAAATCATTCTAATTCATTAGGGGGTATCCGTTTGTCAGTTATTGCATTCCTAATTTGTTTTCCGTTTTTTGCGGCAGGGATTCTGTCGCTCATGAAAGAACACGGAAAAAAAAGAAAGTACTTTATTTTCGCCTGCTGTATTCTGATTGTTGCAGCAGTATTGTATTTTGTTACCGGAACCATGCTTTCAGGAACAAATACAACCTACCTTACAGAAACGCACGCAGCCGACACACTGATGTTGATAGCCGAAATCGGCATCATGGGGCTTGTGATTTATTACGGCGTTAAGTATAAAAAATACTACGTTGCGCTGCTCTCCGTCGCACAAACAGGCTTAATCGCCTGGCTTGAACTGACGGGAGGAAGCAAAATTGAGGGTGCCCACATAGCAGCGGACAAGCTCACTATTGTGATGTGCTTAATTATCGGCGTGGTGGGCTGTCTGATTTGTGTTTACGCCGTGGGCTACATGAAGGATTATCATGCACACCACACGGAGTTTAAAGACAGGCGCGCATTTTTCTTCGCCATGTTGTTTGTTTTTTTGGGCGCCATGTTCGGCTTGGTGTTCTCCAGTAATTTGACATGGATCTATTTCTTCTGGGAAATTACGAGCATTTGTTCCTTTTTGCTCATTGGGTACAATCAGACCCAGGAAGCAATTAAGAATTCATTTAAAGCCCTGTGGATGAATCTGTTGGGTGGGCTGGCTTTTGCAGCTGCAATTGTATATTGTGCCCTCGGTCTTCATGTGGTTGAATTGGCAAAGCTGGTCGATATGGGCGCGGGAACCCAGGTCGCAATCATTCCTGCCATTTTGCTCGCTTTTGCGGGTTTGACCAAGAGTGCACAGCTTCCTTTTTCGGGTTGGCTTTTAGGTGCTATGGTCGCTCCGACTCCGACCTCGGCGCTTTTGCACTCTGCCACGATGGTAAAGGCGGGAGTTTATCTCTTAATCCGTCTTGCTCCAGCTCTAAGCGGCAACCTAGCCGGCACTATGGTAACAACTGTGGGTGGCTTTACGTTCCTTATGACTTCAATGCTTGCGATATCGCAGAGTGACGGTAAAAAGGTTCTTGCGTATTCCACCGTTTCCAATCTGGGGTTAATCGCCGCCTGCGCCGGAGTCGGACTGCACGAGGCCGTTTGGGCCGGCGTGCTGCTCATGATGTTCCATGCAGTTTCAAAATCACTGATGTTTCTTTCCGTCGGTGCAGTCGAAAACAGCATCGGCAGCCGCAACATTGAGGATATGCACGGCCTGGTTGTCAAGCTGCCCGAGCTGGCATTTGTTATGATTGTCGGCATTGCAGGCATGTTCCTCGCACCGTTCGGCATGCTGATTTCCAAATGGGCCGCCTTAAAAGCTTTTGTCGATTCCAAAAGTGTATTATTGGTGCTTTTTCTGGTATTCGGCAGTGCCACGACACTTTTTTACTGGACAAAATGGCTGGGAAAACTTGTGGCAGTCATTCATCACTCGGAGCGTCTTCCTAACACCACAAAGGGCAGTGAGTGGTTCTCGCTTCTTTCTCAAGCGGTTATCATGATCTCACTTTGTGTTTCGTTTCCACTGGTTTCAGATCATTTGGTTGAGCCGTTCCTTGAGGATATGTTCCATGATAATATTCCAGCAATTATCAGCAGCGGTAACTTGAACATCATGCTTATGATGCTCTGCGCAATCGTGATTCTTCCGATTGCCGTGCGTATTCTCACATTTGGGAAGGATAAAAAAATCGTGATGTCTTATATGGGCGGCGCCAACTATGGCAACGACCGCGCGTTTGTGAATGCTTTCGGCGAAAAAAATGATATGTACCTTGCCAACTGGTACATGGAGGATTATTTTGGTGAAAAGAAAATTTTGAAGCCTTCACTAATCCTTGCATCTGCGGCAATTATCATCCTTATGGTGATAGCGATTGGAGGTGCAGTCCGATGAATCCTTCCGTTATTTCAGTTGTGCTTTATTTGATTCTCGGCCCGGTGGTTGGCGGATTTTTGGCTGGTTTTGACCGTAAAATTTCCGCAAGGATGCAGGGAAGGCAAGGCCCCTCTCTGCTTCAGCCTTTTTATGATTTATTCAAGCTGTTCCGTAAACAAGCTGTGGTAGTCAATAAGGTTCAGGACTTTTTGGTTTGCGGATTTCTGGTGTTTATTGTTTTCACGGGCTGCCTGTTCTTTTCCGGCGGCGACTTGCTGTTGGTGTTTTTTGCACTGACCCTCGCGGGCATTTTCCTCATTATGTCCGCCTGTTCGGCAAACTCGCCTTACAGTTCCATGGGTGCCCAGAGAGAACTCATGCAGATGATGGCCTATGAGCCCATGGTGCTTTTGGTCGCAATTGGATTTTATGTGGTCACCGGAGATTTTTTGGTTAAGGAAATTATCATCAGCAGTCAAATCCCCGCCATTGTGTATATGCCTGGAATTTTCCTAGGCTTCCTGTGGATTTTGGTAATCAAGTTCCGCAAATCTCCGTTCGATTTGAGCACCACTCATCACGCACATCAAGAGATGGTCAAGGGGCTTACCACCGAGCTTTCCGGCAATATTCTGGCGCTTGTCGAGCTTTCTCACTGGTATGAAAATGCCTTTTTACTCGGAGTCGTCGGCCTGTTTGTTATGACCTCGGCTTGGTGGAGTGGTATTATCGCGGTTGTGGTATGTATTCTTTCCTATTTCCTCGAAATATTAATAGATAACATCTTCCCCAGAGTTAAGTGGCAACTTATGTTGAAATCTACATGGGTCATCACGCTCATTGCGGGAGCAATCAACCTATTGATTCTGATTTTAATAAAGTAGGAGGCGAGCAAATAATGTTGAAAGTATCAAAATCACCGTGGCTTTTACACTATGACGGCTCAAGCTGCAACGGCTGTGATATCGAAGTGCTTGCCTGCTTAACGCCGATTTACGACGTGGAGCGCTTTGGAGTGATTAATACAGGAAACCCGAAGCATGCCGATATTTTTCTTATTACAGGCGGCATCAATGCACAGAATGAGCCGGTTGTAAAGCAGATTTATGAGCAAATGCCGAACCCAAAGGTTGTGGTCGCGGTTGGCATCTGCGCCTGCAACGGCGGTATTTTTAAAGACTGTTATAATATCCTCGGGGGAGTGGATAAGGTTCTTCCGGTGGATATTTACGTTCCCGGCTGTGCGGCAAGGCCGGAGGCCATTATAGACGGAGTGGTCAAGGCGATTGCGCTGCTTGATCAAAAAAGCGAAAACATGAGAAAGGGAGCGGTGAAATGACCGACGGAAAAATTATCAGCATTGGCCCTGGCGACCTTGTGTCTAGGGTGCTTCAGATACAGCATGACGGTTACCGTTTGGTACAGATTTGCGCAACCAGAACAAAAACAGGATATGAGCTGAACTATTCCTTTGGTAAGGAATACGATCTTGTCAATCTGCGCCTTGAAATTGACGAGGATACTCAAATCATGAGTATCAGCAATATTTATGAGCCGGCATTTCTCTATGAAAACGAGATTGTTGACCTGTTTGGTGTTAAGATCAATCTGATTACAACAGATTACAAGGGCAATTTATACCGAATTACAAAGAAAACGCCCTTTAAATAAAGGAGGAGTACACCGATGTCTACTCGAAGCATCATACCGTTTGGGCCGCAGCATCCGGTTTTGCCGGAACCGATTCACCTTGACCTTGTGATTGAGGATGAAAAGGTAATTGAGGCTGTGCCGTCAATCGGTTTTGTTCACCGCGGGCTGGAAAAGCTCGTGGAAAAGAAGGACTTTAACGAATATGTTTATGTTGCGGAACGAATCTGCGGTATTTGCAGCTTTATGCACGGCATGGGCTATTGTGAAGCCGTAGAACACATTATGAATATTGAAGTTCCGGAGCGCGCAAAATATCTGCGAACCATCTGGTGCGAAATGTCGCGCATTCACAGCCACCTTTTGTGGCTCGGGCTTCTGGCTGATGCATTTGGCTTTGAGAGCCTGTTTATGCAAAGCTGGCGCATGCGTGAGAAAATACTGGATATGTTTGAATATTCCACTGGCGGCCGTGTTATTTTTTCCGTTAATAAGATTGGCGGCCTGCTTAAGGACATGCCTAACGACATGATCAACAGCTTTATTAAGATGTTTGACGACATGGAAAAAGAACTTAGAGAAGTGACAAAAACATTCTTAGGGGATTACGCAGTGAAATCACGTCTGAAGGATGTTGGCTTTTTAACCAGCAAGCAGGCGCACGATTTGGGTGCTGTGGGGCCGTTTATGCGTGCGAGCGGGATTGCACTTGACACGCGCAAAAAAGGCTACGCAGCGTATCCGAACATTGACTTTGAACCAATTACCAGCACCGTGGGCGACAGCTATGCCCGCACTGACGTGCGGATTCACGAAATTTTTCAGTCTATGGATATTATCCGCCAGGCAGCCGCTAAAATTCCGGACGGTGAGGTTGCCACTCCTGTAAAGGGCTTCCCCCAAGGAGAATATTTTATGCGTGTGGAGCAGCCGCGCGGCGAAGCCATGTATTATGTAAAGGCCAACGGCACGAAATTTCTCGACCGTGTTCGGGTTCGTACTCCTACCTTCGCCAATCTGCCCGGCATGCTTGAAACCTTAAAAGGCTGCCAGCTTGCGGATGTGCCGATTTTGATTTTGACCATTGATCCGTGCATCAGCTGCACCGAAAGGTAGGAAATGCGTTATGAATATAATGCTGTTTACTAAAACAGTACTGAAAAATCTTTTTTCAAAACCTGCAACAAAAATGTACCCCCAACAGCAGCGGGAATATCCACAGCGCACAAGAGGCCACGTTGACATCGATATTGACACCTGTGTGCTCTGCGGCCTGTGTTCTAAAAAATGTCCCGCCGATGCCATTGCGGTTGACCGTGCGGCAAGAACATGGTCTATTCAGCGCTTTGGCTGCATCCAGTGCAGCTACTGTGTGGAAAGCTGCCCTAAAAAGTGTTTGACTATGCTTCAGGGCTACACACAGCCGGCGGCTGAAAAGCACACTGATATCTATAAAAAGCCGCCGGAACCGCCAAAGGAACCTGTGGCAATTGAACAACAGAAGGGAACTGAATTAAATGCATGATTATCATGAAGCAATGCACATTATAGAATATGCCGCCGAACAGGCAAAAAAAGAAGAAAAGAACAAAGTAGCAAAGATTCACCTTGTAATCGGCGACAGCTCCAGCTACTCGGGCGACAGTATCCGCATGTATCTGGAACAGAACTGGGCCGGAACAGTCTGCGAGGGTGCGGAGCTTTGCGTGCGTACGGTGAAAACGATGCTGCACTGCCCAAAATGCGGCGAGCTTTTTGAGCGTAAGCCATTCCATTATGAGTGCCCGAAATGTGGCACGGAGGGGGAACCCAGCGAGATCGGAAAAGAAATGGAAATAGAGAGTCTTGAGTTTGCATGATAAGTTCCATTTCCGTTTTTGGTGTTGTCCAGGGAATCGGCTTCCGGCCTTTTGTAGCACGGCTGGCCGATGAACTCGGAATTACCGGTATTGTAATGAATAACGGCGGAATTGTTGAAATTACCGCTGATGCGTCAAAACAGGCGATGGATCAATTTATCCATCGCCTAAAGTCGCAACAGCCCCCAGGAGCCGATGTGACACGAATTCTTACTGCGCCCGCGCCTTGGCAAAGTTTTGATGGCTTTCGGATTGTGGAAAGTGCTCTCACCAGCCAAGAAACTCCGCTTATTCCCCCTGATCTGCCGATTTGTGCAGACTGCCTGAAGGAACTTGCTGCTCCCTGCGACCGTCGTTATCGCTACCCGTTCATCAGCTGTGTGGCCTGTGGCCCGCGTTACAGCATCCTTAACAGTCTGCCATATGATCGCTGCAACATCACGATGGACGAGTTTCCCATGTGTGACGCGTGCAGTGAGGAATACACTGGAAATGACCGCCGCCGCCACGCGCAGACGATTTCCTGCCATGACTGTGGCCCTCAGCTTATTTTCAAAACAGGTAGAGCACTTTACAACAATGAAGAAGCGTTAAAACGGAGCATCAAAATGCTCCGTTCCGGTGCGGTACTGGCTTTAAAGGGAATCGGAGGTTACCAGTTCGCCTGTTTGCCCGGAAGTGAGGCTGCGGTGGAACGTTTGCGCCGGTTAAAACACCGTAACAAAAAGCCCTTTGCGGTCATGTTTCCTTCCCTCGATTCAATTCGAGAAACTTGCAGTGTGAATGTTACAGAAGAAAAGCTTTTGACTTCGGCTGCAAGGCCAATCGTACTTTTGAATAGGGGATTGGATACTTTTTGTACGTCCCTAAGCCAGGAAAGTCGATTTTTAGGAGCGTTCCTGCCTTATACAGGACTGCACCAGCTTTTGGTGGACGCCTGTGGCCCTCTTGTGATGACGAGCGGAAACTTTTCCGATGAACCGATTATTATAAGCGATGATAAAATGCTGCATTTCAAGTCGGAACACCTTGACGGCGTATTGTACCATCAGCGGCAAATCGTGACCCCGCTGGACGATTCGGTTGCGCGGGCTTTTTGTGATTCTACGCAACTGATCCGGCGCAGCAGGGGATATGTTCCCATGCCGATACCGTTTGAATTTCCTGTGAAAAATTCGGTTTTAGCTATGGGAGGCGATTTAAAAGCCTGCTTCTGTCTCCTAAAAGACGGCCGCGCTTACTTGAGCCAGTATTTCGGTGATATGGAACAATATGAAGTTTCTCAAGTGTTTCGCGATAACCTGAACCGAATGGAACACCTTTTTCGCATTGACCCATCGGTAATCGCCTGCGATTTGCATCCGAATTATCTTACCTCCCGCCTTGCGGCTCAGTGGAACAAGCCAATCGTTCCAATCCAGCATCACCATGCCCACATTGCCTCGGTCATGGCGGAGCACGACCTAAAAAGCTGCATCGGTGTCGCGTTTGACGGTACCGGGTATGGCACGGACGGCTGCGTATGGGGCGGTGAGTTTTTACTTTGCAAGGGTTCCCAATTTGAGCGCAGCGCGCATCTAAGCTATATTACGCTTTGCGGCGGAGACAGGGCCTCCAAAGATGCTGACCTCACTGCTTTATGTTACTTGCAAGCTGCAGGAATTGAGACGCAGAACAGTCGGTCTGCGCTGGTAAAGGCAGCGCTCAGCAATGAAATTAATACCTTTCAAAGCGCAAGCATGGGCAGATTGTTCGATGCGATAAGTGCCATTTTAAATATTAGAATGAATAATACTTATGAGGGCGAGTGCGCAATTGCGCTTGAAAACACAGCCGCCGCGGCACAGTCCGCCGGGGTAGCACCGTTCCCCATGAATTTTGAACTTTGTAAAATCAACTCTGAACTTGTAATTAATCAGGTCAAACTGATAAAAGATATTTATTATGCGGCAGAAAACGGAGTAAGCTCCGGTTCACTCGCACTGGGCTTTCATCTGGCTGTCTCTCGTGCCGTGCTAACGGTTTGCCGCCGGATTCGCGACCAAAGCGGGGAGAACAAAACTGCGCTGAGCGGCGGCGTTTTCTCTAATCTGCTTCTCACACAAGAATGCGTTAAACTGCTGCAAACCGACGGCTTTGAGGTGTTCCTCAATTCTGCGGTTCCCTGCAATGACAGTGGTATTTGTCTTGGCCAGGCGTGGCTGTGTGCGCAAAACGAAGAGTGGGAATAAAGAATTAAAATGAAATGATAGAAAGCTGTGATACTATGTGCGTGGCTATGCCGGGCAGAGTGGTGAAATTAGATGGAACAAAAGCTGAGGTTGATTTCAGCGGAAACCTCGTTCAGGCGGAGGCCGGGCTTGTCAAAATCAAGCCGGGTGATTACGTGCTTGTTCACGCGGGCTGCATTTTACAGGTAATCTCAGAGGATGACTGCAATAATCTGATGAATCTTTTTGAGGAAATTGAAAATCTATGATAGATTATAAAAAATATTTAAAAGATTATGACGGCGAACCTGTTCGGCTGATGGAGGTTTGCGGTACCCATACGGCGGAGATTTCACGCTGCGGTATCGTCAGTTTGCTATCCCCGAAGATACGGCTGATTTCCGGCCCGGGGTGTCCGGTGTGCGTTACCGTAACATCCTATATCGACCGGCTCGCCGCGCTCTCCATGGAGCCGGACAATATTGTGGTTTCGTTTGGCGACCTGCTGCGCGTAAAAGGCAGCAGCAAAAGCCTGAATGACGCGAAAGCTTCAGGCGGACATGTGCAGATGGTTTATTCACCCATGGATGTATTAAAGCTTGCTGTTGCCGATCCGGCCAAAATGTTTATTTTTGCGGCTGTTGGGTTTGAAACCACCACCCCCGTTTACGCACTGCTTTTAGAAGAAGCACGCAATAACGGAATTCATAATATCAGACTTCTCACGTCGCTGAAAACCATGCCGCCGGTCATCGACTGGGTTTGCGGAAATCAGAGCGAAATTAATGGATTTATTGCTCCTGGGCATGTAAGTGTCATTACGGGCAGTAAGATTTTTGAGCCCATTGCGCAAAAATATTCTATTCCCTTTGCGGTTGCCGGTTTTCAGGCGGAACAGATTCTACTGGCGATTTATGCGTTGGTTCGACGGCACGCAAAGGGAGAAGTGATGAACCTTTATCCTTCCACGGTTACCACCGAAGGCAATCAAACCGCACAGCAAAAGGTAGATCAATATTTTGTTCCCTGTGATGCTTCGTGGCGGGGTATGGGGACAATCAAGGGATCGGGGATGCAGCTCAGACCGGAATATGCCGAGTTTGACTCGGGCAGCGCCAATTTAATCGCCGACCACGGTGCAAACCCGAAATGCTGCTGTGCAAGGGTGCTTACCGGAGGAATCAGCCCGCGGCAGTGCCCACTGTTTGGCAGGGAGTGTACTCCTCAGTCGCCGCAGGGCGCCTGCATGGTTTCCACTGAGGGAAGCTGTTATCAATATTTTGTGAACCGCAGAGAGTAATACTAACTCCTGTTTAAAATGTCTATTATTTTCTGTTTTGCTGCGTTTTTCTCCTAGGCAGGCGTTAGCCTTTGCAAAGCAAAAAATATCCTCCAAAATCCTATACGGCTTTTTAAACAAGAATTAGTATAAGACCAAAATCATGTGCGGAGTAAGAATGGAGTTTCAATACGATGAAAATAACAATGGCTCACGGCAGCGGCGGAAAAGCCACGTCGGAACTGATATCGAATATTTTTTCTAAGAATTTCAACAATCCTGTGCTGTCAAAGATGGAGGATTCTGCGGTGGTACCGGGCGCAGAAACGATCGCCATTACAACGGACAGCTTTGTGGTGACACCCGTGTTTTTTCCGGGCGGAGACATTGGCAGACTTTCGGTATGCGGCACTGTGAATGACTTGTTGATGAGCGGCGCCCAACCGAAATACCTGACCTGCGGGTTTATCATTGAAGAGGGCGCGGAGAGTGCCGACTTGGAGAAAATTGCAGACTCGATGGCCAAAACAGCGCAGGAAGCGGGCGTTTGTATTGTTGCGGGCGACACCAAGGTTATTGAGGGAAAAGGTGGAGTTTGCATTAACACCGCGGGTGTTGGGTTTGTTCCGCAGGGCAGGAGCGTAAGCGCCTCCCACTGTGAAACAGGCGACTGCGTTCTGCTTTCCGGTTTTCTGGGGGAGCATCACACTGCAATTCTCAGTTCCAGAATGGGAATCGAAAATCAGATTTTAAGTGACTGTGCGCCGCTTAGCGAAATTGTAAGCAGCCTGTTTGAAAATGGTATCCGCGTCAAGGCACTGCGCGACGTAACCCGTGGAGGTCTGGCTACCGTACTGAACGAATTTGCGGGAGCATCGTCCTGCTGCATTGAACTCAACGAGCAGGATATCCCTGTTTCGGAGCAGGTGAAAGGTTTCTGCGGTATTTTGGGGCTTGACCCGCTTTACATGGGCAACGAGGGAAAATTTGTTGCAGTTGTAGAGAAAGAAGACGCGCAAAAAGCCGTTGAGTTGATGAGAACCTCAAAATATGGAGAGCACGCCGCAATGATTGGCAGTGTGGTTTCCGGAGAAGCAGGTACGCTCTTGGTAAAAACGCCAATCGGCGGTACACGGATTGTACCGGAGCTTTACAGTGAGGGTCTTCCGAGAATTTGCTAATTAGACATGTAGGATAAACAAACCCATAAGCAGACAGAAACCGCTGTTTGCCTGTGGGTCTTTTTATTTTATATATCATCCAGCATATACTTTTTTGTTGGGAAAATATATGCTGAGGGGTAATTTGTTTACTGGAAGATTGAAAGACTTACTGTTATGTTCAATTGATTGTTTATATTAATCTTATATATGAAAAAGTAATAAACATTCTATTTATTCGACGAAATGATATTATAAAAAGAGAATATGTGGTATTTTTCGAGGGTACTTTTCTCATTGATATATTGATAATCGTGAAGTATAATGGAATAAACTGGAAAGATGAGAGGCGTATCCGCTTGTCTTTATTAAAAGGAGAAAATGTGTGCGTAAAGTAAAACAAGATATGGGCAAAAAAGAAATTAATAAAAAATCCGATATGGAATTTGTTGTAACTGAACAGAGTGGTTTGTTAGACTTTTTATTGCTCAAGCTATCCAATCGCTCCAGAAATAATGTGAAGTCTTTGCTGACACACAGAGAAGTTTTAGTGGACGGGGCTGTGGTTACTCAGTACGATCATACACTGTGTGTGGGACAAAAAATACGGATAAGCCGGTCAATAAATCGAGCACAAAAACAGGAAGAAAATGTGCTGGATATTCTATATGAAGATGATGAGATTATTGTTGTCAATAAACCATCGGGCTTGTTGTCTATCGCCAGCGATAAAGAAAAGGAGCTTACAGCTTATCATTTGCTGACGGATTATGTGCGGCTGAGCAACCCTAAAAATCGTGTTTTTGCAGTCCATCGTCTGGACCGTGATACTTCTGGAGTGCTTATGGTTGCTAAAAACGAGAGGATTAAACTGGCTCTACAGGATAACTGGGCAGATTTAGTTTCGGATCGGGGTTATATGGCAATAGTAGAGGGGCAGCTTAAAGAGAAAAGCGGTAGGATTCAATCGTGGCTCAAAGAGACAAAAACTCTGATTATGTACTCTAGCGGTAAGGTTGGCGATGGTCTGGAATCCATCACTAATTATCAAGTCATAAAAGAAAACTCAGAATATTCTTTGTTGGATATTCATTTGGAAACGGGTCGTAAAAATCAGATTCGTGTGCATATGAAGGATATGGGACATAATGTTGTGGGGGATAAAAAGTATGGAGCAAAAACCAATCCTTTAAAGCGTTTAGGCTTACATGCCTATAAATTGGAGTTTAAACATCCTTTTACAAATAAAGTGATGTGCTTTGAAACGCCGCTGCCAAAAAGTTTTACAGCTTTATTTGAGAAACCAAGGTCAAAATAATATAAGGAATATTCTTCGTGTCCCACTAAGCAATCTGTAAAAATAGATTATCAGCCACAGTAAAGCAGTATGGGGGCTCCTTACTGCTCTACCAGCTACGCTTGCAAATTGTGCTCAAATACATAGTTTTGCATTATTGACAAAATCGCGATAATTAATGAACAAGGAATACATGCGCAGTTTTCGTTAACCACTGCGCCAATAGTTTCGTGCTGTGCATAGAATACGCAGGAAAAGGAGATATAATGTATGTCGCAAACTACAAAAAAAGCTTTGGCGGAATCATTGAAAAAGCTAATGAATACTACTGCGCTGGCAAAAATTACAGTTAATGATATTGTTAGGGACTGTGGAGTAAATCGCCGTACATTCTACTATCACTTTCAAGACATTTATGCACTTTTAGAATGGATTTTCAGAACTGAAGTTGCTGATGTCATGTCGGAAAATAAAACCTATCAAACATGGCAACAGGGATTTTTGAAGATATTTATCTATTTGGATCAAAATCGTAAAATGGTGTTAAACACCTATAATTCCATTGGGCGTGAGCATTTGGAGACCCATTTATACAACGCAGTGTACAACCTTGTCTTTGATGTTGTAGATGAGATTGCGGTGGACGTGAAAGTTACGAAAGAAAAGAAGGAATTTGTGGTTAATTTTTATAAATATGCTTTTGTAGGATTATTGCTTGAATGGATAAGAACCAACATGGTTGAAAATCCAGAGCAAATTATTGATAATCTCAATAAAATAATAAGTGGCGATATCCATAGAGCGTTATTAAAAAGTGAAATACAGGAATAGTAGTCACTTTCACCAAGCATATTGTCAGTAGAAACTACTACAAAAATTACAAAAAACAGGGCAAGGAATCATGATGGATTTCCTTGCCCTGTTTCTTGCTTTTACTTAAATTAAACCTTCAAGCGTTGTGTTATCCAACAGCTTGCGCACAATCATCTCCGCAGGGAGAGGACGCCCGCTATATAATGTCTTTGCAGCGGCTGCAATCACGCGGATATCATATTTAGACGGATATACCTCCGGTACTTTTTTCTCAAGATTAAGCAGCGTATAAACCGCCATGATAGCGGAACGAATAGAGTATTCAACTGTGAACACACAATCATCTGCAACTTCTGCAAACTGACCTAAAAAGGCAAGATTGGTACTGCCTTGTGGAATAACGTCAGGGCGATCGCCCTTGACACGCGGCATAAACTGGCTGGTGGTATAAGGCATCATGCAAGGGATAACGTTAACGTTTTTTAGAATTTCAGGTATTTCGTCTTTCTTACCCATATGGTACAGAAGCTCTGTTACCAGTTCCTCACCGGTGCAATCACACATCTTCTTTTTTACAAAGTCGCCAATATTGTCAGTGAAAAGACCATAAGCCCATAGCACTAATACATTTTTAGGCTGGTCAATGAAGTGAGGCTGTCTGTTGCAGGTTACGCTCAAAAGCCAGCTTGAGTCTTTAATGGTTATAATCCCTCCGGTAACAGTTTTGCCGGAGAAGGGATCTTTTCCAGTCAATTCCTTAAGAAGGTCCGCTATTTTAGGATCTGTGCTGGTTATTGTGAAAGATTCCCATTTGCTTTTGTCAATGTCACCGCAAAAGACTTCAGGTTTTCCAAATGAGGGATCTTTCTTTGCAATGTTTTTCCACAGATTCCAGCAGCCTCCAACCTCGCGATTAAGTATCGGGGCTTCGTGCATACTTCCAAGAGTGGCATTCTCTGTCATGGATCCGTTCGTAACAAACACCAAATCATTCTCGGTTGTATGAATAATCTCATCTTTGCCGTTGCGCAATATGTGAATGCCCGTAACGGTCTTTTTGTTTTTGTTTATATCAATATCTAAATCTGTAACCTGTGTATGTAAGTCAAAGACTACATTTTGGGATTGCAACCAGTTTTCCAAAGGCAGAATCATGGAATCATATTGGTTGTACTTTGAAAACATAAGTTTTTTCATATGGGTCATTCCAGGAAGCAAGTGCATGAAACGCTGCATATAGCGTTTCATCTCCACAACGCTGTGCCAATTTTCAAATGCAAACATGGAGCGCCACAAACACCACATATTAGTTTCTAAGAAGGAAGGGTCGAAATACTGTTCAACAGTGGTAAGGCCTAAGTTTTCTTCGGTTGCAAGTAAAAGCGCCGTCAGTTGTTTAATGTGAAGATCATTTAATCCAAGAGAGGAACATTCAACCTTTTGACCGCAATTGTGAAGTATCCGACAATTAGACTCGTTAGGGTCAGCCGTATTCAGTTCGCGAAATTCTTCCAAAACAGTTCGGTTAGGATCGCTTAGAGAAGGAACCTTGCTAAATAAATCCCAACAACACTCATAGTGTTCTTCCATTTCTCTTCCGCCGCGAACAACATAACCATCCTTTGCATTTCCTGATCCATCCATACTACCGCCCATGATATGTGATTGTTCTAAAATGGTAATGTTTTTGCCATCCATATGGCCATCGCGAATCAAGTATGCGGCAGCCGCAAGAGAAGCTATGCCACCCCCAACCAAATACGCTTTTTTGTTCTCAATGCCATCGGGTGTTAATGTGTTAATGTTTTGATAATTTCCCATAAGTACTCACCTTTCTAAATGTTAATGATAGGAACTTCCACTACATAAAGTAATGTAATTAAAGGAAAAAACAAATCATCAAATTTGACCAAATGTGCAATGTTGCAATAAAATCACATGTTTGTGTAATAAATTCAGAAGCAAACAAAAGTTGTAAGATTGCATTTCGACAATATGAACCCAAACGAAAGAATTGAGTATGAATCAATTAAAATTGTTTGCACAGTCAATATGACAGCTATGCCGAGACGTTTTTTGGACGACTTATGGGCACAAATGAAAACATCTGAATTAACTCTAAAAAATATAGGTTGATGTATCGTATATATTAGGAATATAACTGCACAATAAAAAGGTTAGAGATAACGCTTTTATTGTATAGATATCCTAGAAATGTACCTTTGTGAATTGTGGATAAAATTGGCAATTGAAAGTGAAAAGGGATTATGATATTATATTTATCAAATTAGTATATTTTTGCATGTATTGTGAATATTTGACGGATCCTATAATTAAAAGGAGAATGAAAAAATGGATAATTCTTTGGTTGATATTCTGTATACACAGAATTGGGACAGCAGCACAAAATTTTCGATTAAAGTGACAAAGCCGCTTCACTCCGAGGTAACCCCGTATCAAAGAATTGACTTTTTTGAGTCTGAAACTTACGGCACGTTCTTTACACTTGACGGTTTAATGATGGTGACGCAGAAAGACGAGTTTGCTTATCATGATATGATTACCCATGTTCCAATGGCCACAAATCCAGATATCAAGCGTGTTCTGATTATTGGCGGGGGAGATGGCGGAACCTCTCGTGAAATCTGCCGTTACAAGCATATTGAAAGTGTCGACTTAGTGGAAATAGACGAAAGGGTAATGCAGCTCTGCCAGCAGTATCTGCCGCAAACAGCAGGGCATATTGCGAATGAACCTCGTCTGCATTTGCATTTTGAGGATGGGCTGAATTTTGTGAAAAATACGCCGGATGCGTCTTATGACCTTATTTTGGTGGATTCTACAGACCCGATTGGTTCTGGTGAAGGGCTGTTTACTACGGAATTTTACAACCAATGCTTCCGTGTGCTTTCAGACGATGGAATTCTGATTAATCAACATGAATCCCCATATTACAACTTCCATATAAAAGAGATGCGCAAGGCACACCGCAAAATCAAGGCGGTTTTCCCAATTGTTAAGGTATATCAATACAATATCGCTACTTATCCGTCTGGGCACTGGCTGTTTGGCTTTGCATCCAAAAGGCTTGACCCGGTTCGTGACCATCAGGCGAAACATTGGGAAGAGTTGGGGCTGAAAACCATGTATTACAATTCGCAAATACATGAAGGTGCCTTTGCCCTGCCAACTTACGTAAATGAACTGCTTGCCGGTGTGGATCCGAACACCATGCCAATATTCCCACACGGCGATTACATCGGATAAGATTCAATAAATGGGCCGGCAGGGATACCGGCCCATTTGTTTTATATGAAAAGGGAGAAATGATTAGTTTGCATGAGCCTAAATTTGACTCTGAGGAAATGTTCCGATTCCTGATGGATTTCTGTGCGGTGAATACTGTAAACGGCAGCGAGGGCTGTGAAAACAACGGTGCGCAGTTTCTTTACAATAGTCTTGAAAATCTGGATTATTTTAAACAAAATCGGGACTGCCTTTTTTTGCAGCCGATTGAAGGCGATGCATTGCAAAGGAACAATCTGGTTGCATTTTTAAAATCCTGCGAACGCACAAAAAAAACAATAATTCTAAGCGGTCATATTGATACGGTGGATACGGAAGTTTGCGGGGTTCTAAAGAAACTTGCGTTTTTTCCTGCCGAATATACTGACGCGCTGCTCCAAACGGATTTAAAAGAAGAAATTCGCGGGGAGTTACAAGGCGGTAATTACATTGCGGGACGCGGTGTAGCAGATATGAAATCCGGACTTGCGGCACAGTGGGCTGTTATGAAATACTATGCCCTAAATATCGAAAAACTCAAGGTCAATCTGCTCTGGATTCCGGTGATTGATGAAGAAAACAATGCCAACGGCATCCATCAGGCGGTACAATATTTCAGTTCGCTGCAGGATGAAGAGTATGAGCTGCTTTGCTGTATCGACAGCGAGCCGACCATAACTCCGGACAGCAAGGAATGTGGCCGGATTTACCTTGGTACAATCGGTATGGTGACACCATTTGCGCTGGCTGTGGGCAAAGAAAGTCACGTGGGTGAATACTATGAAGGAATTAGTGCAGCACTAATGGCGTTCCATTTGGGAATCTCAGTGGAAAATAATCCTGACTTCACAGAAATATACAAGGGTAAAAAATATCCCCCCATCTGCTGCCTACGAACCATGGATTTCCGAAAAAGTTATTCCGTTACCATACCAAACCGGTTTGCAATGTATTTTAACTACTTGTTTGTTGAAAAAAGGCCGGGTGACATCTTAAACCTCATCAGTTCGCTTGCCTCTTCATCTGCGCAAAAGGCTCTTACACAAAGCGGCAAAGCGGAAATGTCAGCAAGGATTATCACTTTTGAAGAGTTGTGCGCCGGATTTGAAAGGAAAACAGGGCGGAATCAGGAAGAATATCTGAATGAATTTATCAGCCAATGCCCACCGGAAATGGACATTCAGGATTGTTGCCTGAGTTTTGTGAATGAACTCTGTGGAGTTCTTAATGTGGAGGGCCCGGCATTTATCCTTGGTTTTTTGCCTCCTTATTGCCCGTCCCGTGTCAATCGTCGAGAAAGTGCAGCGGAACTGAGAATTGAAGCGATTGCCCAAAAGCTGATAGAGACGCGTAAGAATGACGGGGTGGAAATAGAGCTATCCGAGGTTTACGAAGGCATTTCAGATTTAAGTGAACTTGGATTTCAAGGAAACAGTCAGGATATTAAGCTCCTGCAAAAAAATCTGGTAGGGCTCAATGCCAGTACGCCTTATAATTTTGAGAAAATGCAACAGCTTGATATACCAGTGATAAACATTGGCCCAATCGGAAAAGACGCACACAAACTAGGGGAACGTCTTTATTTGCCGTATTTCAAAGAGGTGCTGCCGGAATTGCTGCTTGATTTTATTGAGGAGATGCAAGCGTAATATAAGATACACTCAACTTGTTGGTACCATAAATTGATCATCTTTCATATTGGATAGAAAAATTCAAGCAAATCCAAAAGCATATTTGAAGGTCTGTTCAGGAAAAATAAAAATAAATATACTATCATAATATAAAATCCTCTATTGCAGAGTAATATACATTCTGCAATAGAGGATTTTTATCTTTCACAAACGACTCTTACCAATTGTGATCGGCTTGAAACGTTCAATTTTTCAAAAATATGAGCGACATGTTTTTTTGTTGTATTTTCTGAGATGAAAAGTTTTGTACTGATCTCGTTGTTATGCATTCCAAGATTCAGCAGTTGAAGAATTTCATATTCACGCTGTGTCAGCCGATATTTGGTTATCATATCACTTTGAGGCGAAGTCGATGCTTTATAACTGATCCCATTGGGGAAAATTTGGCGGAAACGCCTGCACAGATGGTCATTTAAAATATTGCATACTTCCAAATCGTGGTTGGAGAAGTCACCTGTCTTTTCGCTTCTCATTAAAGTTACTGAACCAAAAAGAGTGCCGCTTTCCACAATGCTTGACCCTCCGCAATAAAAGATATCCATAGGTTTCAGCCATTCATTACAAAATAATGATTTTTCGCGAAGTTCGTTTGGCAGTAAGTCAGTGTCACGGTAAACAATCGATTTGTTCTGGGAAAGCACCCATACGGCGTAATCCAGCGATTCAAAATGATGGTAGTAGTCGTCCAAATTTGCGCTAGACATATCAACGGCGATCGGATCAAAAAAAATGTGATTGTCTCCTTTGTTATCGCCAAGGTCAAAAAAAGCCTTTTGATAAGGGACCAGCTTTCTGATTTGCTCTAGAAAATCGCCCCTCAGTGTAACCAAATCATTACAACTGTAAATATCGGCAACCATATGATTTATCTGAGACCATTCATCGTGTGTTAAAATTGCCATAATATTTTGTCCTTTCTAAAAGCAATTTGGAAATAATAATCCATTTATATAATACAATAAAATGTATTATTCGTCAAGTTAAAATATATTAAAAGTAAATTATTGTGTAATATTACCAATATTGCATTAAATGTGTAGATATCTCACAAATATTATAGAAATATTTATCCCGTTTTTAAATAATATCACCTTTTCAGGTGATGTTATTTAAAAAGGGATTATTTTTGAGGGCTTATCCTGATTAGTAATTGTAAACATTGCGTTATAATTTTATAATTAAACCGCAAAAACAAAAGAGTCATCTCTTTTAAATCTTGTAATAATATTTATTTTGGAGGAGTAAAACATGGCGAGAATTAGAAATTTTGTTGACACTACGGATTTTACGAAAGAAGAGCTTTTGGACATCATTAATTTAGGTCTTAAATTGAAAAAATGCATCAATGCAGGATATTATCCGCCGCTTTTAAAAAACAAAACGTTGGGTATGATTTTTGAGCAGTCTTCCACCAGAACTAGAGTTTCTTTTGAAACAGCAATGGAGCAGCTCGGCGGCCATGCACAATATCTGGCACCCGGTCAAATTCAACTGGGCGGTCACGAAACCATTGAGGATACAGCCAGAGTGCTTTCCAGATTGGTTGATGTTTTAATGGCGAGAGTACAAAGACACAAAACAATTGTTGACCTTGCTTCTAATGCAACGATTCCTGTTATCAATGGTATGTCTGACTACAATCATCCAACTCAGGAAATGGGCGATGCAATTACCATGGTTGAGCATCTTCCGGCAGGCAAAAAGCTTGAGGACTGCAAAGTTGTATTTGTGGGTGATGCTACTCAGGTTTGCGCTTCCCTCTGCTTCCTCTGCACCAAGCTTGGCATGAAATTTGTGCAGTTTGGGCCTAAGGGCTTCCAGCTTAGAGAAAACCACATTGCAATTGCAAAAGCAAACTGTGAAGTATCCGGCGGCAGCTTTTTGATTACTGAGGACGCGAAAGAAGCTTTAAAGGATGCAGATTTTGTATACACCGATGTTTGGTATGGTCTATACGAGGCAGAGCTTTCTGAAGAAGAAAGACTAAAAACCTTTATGCCAAAATATCAAGTAAACAAAAAATTGATGGCTCTTGCAAATCCAGGAGCAAAGTTCATGCATTGTCTGCCTGCAACAAGAGGCGAAGAAGTAACAGATGAAGTCATCGATTCCGATATTTCTGTTGTTTTTGATGAAGCTGAAAACAGATTGACCGCCATGAGAGCGCTGCTCGTATACTTCCTAAATCTACAGCCTGTAAACGAGTATAAAGTTAAAGCGGCTAAAGAAGAACTTGAAGAACTTCTTGCCAACAGAATACTGTAAAAACAAAAGCGGCAGTCCGAAACATATGCCGCTTTTCCCCTTAAAGAGCTTTCAAATATAACAGCATTTAGGCAAATATGTCGGCAGTTTTTTATATTTAGAATAAATAGGGGTGATTTTCATGGCAAAGAAAAAGTTTAGATTATTTGATGCAATTTTATCGGTTATCTGTGTTGTGTTCGTCGCAGAAGCAGCCGCACCGGCGGCAGCCATTGGTAATTCACAGTTCTTCTGGTGGATTTTTCTGATCATTGCGTTTCTGCTCCCTTACGGTTTGATTGCTGCGGAACTTGGTACGACCTATGACGACGAAGGCGGCCTTTACGATTGGGTTCGCAGGGCTTACGGCAAGAAATGGGGTTCCAGGGTTGCGTGGTACTATTGGGTTAACTTTCCACTTTGGATGGCGTCTTTGGCGGTTATGTTCCCTTCCACAATCAACTTGATTACTGGTTCTGAAATGGGTGTGCTGCCAAGTATCTTGATTGAACTGGCATTTATCTGGATTATTGTATTATTAAGCTTTTCACGCATAAGCGACAGCAAATGGGTTTTAAACCTGTCTGCGTTGATTAAAGTCTTTATCGCCCTTGTCTTGGGCGGATTAGGCATTTATGTGGCGGTAACCCGCGGTGTGGCCAATGAGTACACACTTAAATCCATGCTTCCTTCGTTAGACCTAAACAGTCTATCTTATATTTCCGTCATTCTCTTTAACTTTATGGGATTTGAAGTAATTACTTCTTTTGCATCCGATATGGAGAATCCGAAAAAGCAAATACCGACGGCAATCATTGCCGGTGGCATTGCCATAGCAGTAATTTACATTTTCTCATCTTTTGGTATCGGCGTTGCAATTCCAGCCGATAAAATTAGTACTTCCAGCGGTTTAATGGACAGCCTCCAGCTTCTCATCGGTGAAGGCGGCGGTGTGTTTATTGCTATCATGGGCATCTTGTTCTTGGTTACTTTGTTCGGTAATATGGTTTCTTGGTCTTATGGTGTAAACTATGTTGCCAATTATGCCGCAAAGAACAACAGCCTGCCAAAAGTATTTGCACATGAAAACAAAAAGACCGGTATGCCGACCGGTTCTGCCATTATGAATGGTATTGTGGCAAGCGTTCTTGTTGTTGTTGCACCATTCCTGCCAAGTCAGGATTTATTCTGGAGCTTCTTCGCATTGAACGTTGTCACACTTTTGATGTCCTATATCCCGGTTTTCCCGGCTTTCTTAAGACTTCGTAAGATTGATCCGGACAGAGAAAGACCATTTAAGGTTTCCGGCGGCAACTTCAAACTGCGTCTGATGGTAGTCGCTCCGTTGATTCTGCTCATCATCTCAATTGTATTATCCTGTGTTCCGTTAAATACTTCTGCAGACGAGCTTTCAGCAAAAATTCCGCTTACTGTGGGTGTAATTATTGCAATTGTTGTGGGTGAAATTATTTGTTATTTATCTTCAAAAAAAGTCTCCAAAGATGAAATAAAAGAAACAAAATAACTTAGTTGTGAGAAAGGATTTAACTGAAATGAAAATCATACATCAAGATGTCTCTACTCCTAGAAAAGATGGCTACAGAATGCCCGGCGAGTTTGAAAATCACACGGGTACATGGATGCTTTGGCCGGAAAGACAAGATAACTGGCGCAATGGCGCAAAGCCCGCACAGCAGGTTTTCAGTAATGTTGCTAAAGCGATTGCACAGTTTGAGCCGGTTACCATGTGTGCCAATCCTGCTCAATATGAAAATGCCAAGGCGATGCTTGCCGACTGTGAGCAAATCCGTGTGGTCGAAATGACCAGCAATGATGCCTGGATTCGCGACTGCGGCCCTACTTTCGTGGTAAACGACAAGGGTAATGTCAGAGCGGTTGATTGGGACTTTAACGCCTGGGGCGGCTTATTTGACGGCCTGTACTTCCCATGGGATCAGGACGACTTAGTTGCTTCAAAGGTTTGTGAAATTGAAAGAACTGAGAGATATAAGCCCGACCATTTTGTGCTGGAGGGTGGCTCCATTCATGTAGACGGCCAAGGAACTCTAATTGTTACAGAGTCCTGCCTGCTCAGCCCCGGAAGAAACCCAGAATTGACAAAAGAGCAAATTGAAGAAAATCTTCGCGAGTATTTGAACGTTGAGAAGATTATCTGGGTAAAAGAAGGTATAGATCCAGACGAAACCAATGGCCATATTGATGATGTTGCCTGCTATGTGCGTCCTGGTGAGGTTGCCTGCATTTGGACTGACGACAAGAATGATCCATTCTACCAAATTGCACACGATACTTATGATTTCCTTTCCAAAACGGTAGATGCAAAAGGAAGAAAACTAAAAATTCACAAGCTTAGTCTTCCTCAAAAACCGGTTCGTATTACCTTGGAGGAATCTCAAGGCGTTGATGTTGTGGAAGGAACCCTCCCAAGAGAAGAGGGCGATCTTTGCCCCGGTTCTTATATGAACTTCCTAATTGTTAACGGCGGTGTGATTGTGCCACAGTATGGCGATGAGAATGATGCGCTTGCACTCCGTCAAATTCAAGAAATGTTCCCTGACCGTAAGGTAGTAGGCGTGTTAACCCGTGAAGTAGTCCTCGGCGGTGGAAACATTCACTGTATTACACAGCAGCAGCCAAGCGGTAAATAAAAATACACATAATTAAACCCCCTTTATTGCCGCGGGGATGCATGAATTTCAGATGCATCCCCGCTTGCTATTTAGTCCGGTTTGCTGTGTAGTATGGGTACACAAGCACTTGATATCTAAAAGGGGGAATTTTTTATGTCAGAGAAGCCGGTTAAAAAAAAGTTTAAAATGTTTGATGCGGTTCTGGCCTCTGTTTGTGTGGTTATGACCATCGAAGCATCGGCACCGGCAGCAAAGATGGGGAACTCGCAGTTCTTTTGGTGGGGAGTTTTAATTCTTACATTCTTTTTACCCTATGGATTAATTTCAACTGAACTGGGTACTGCTTACCAAGGGCAGGGCGGTATCTATGAATGGGTAAAAAAAGCATATGGAACACGGTGGGGTTCCAGAGTAGCCTGCTACTATTGGATGAACTTTCCTGTTTGGGTAAGCTCGATTGTTCTGCTTTTCACCGATGTTTTTTCTTCTACCTTCCACTTAAAAATAGGAACCTTCGGAATACTGGCAATCCAATTGCTGATTATCTGGCTCGTTTCTTTTTTTAGCTGTTTTAATATCAGTGACAGTAAGTGGATTCTGGATGTTGCAGCAGCTTTTAAAGCAATTATGATGCTCTTTTTGGGAGGTCTGGGGTTTTATACGGCGTTTACCAAGGGTACCGCCAATAATTTCACTTTTCAATCATTTTTGCCGTCTTTTGATTCGCAGGGACTGTCCTATGTTTTTGTGATTTTATTTGACTTGGTGGGATTTGAAGTAATTACAACCTATGCAAACGATATGGAGAAACCGGATAAGCAGCTCCCACGCTCAATCAAACTCGGCGGAATGTTAATTGTCTTTTTTTACATTCTGGCGGCCTTTGGCATTAGCGTCGCAATTCCCGTGGACGAGTTAAGCGCATCCACAGGCATCATAGAAAGTTTTCGGATTTTGCTCCATCAAACGGATGGAGTGCTCATCACAATGGTTGCTGTGATGTTTTTATACGCTTTATTTGCAAATTTGATTTCTTGGTCGCTGGGAGTAAACTATGTACTTAAATCTGCAGCACAGGACAGGTGCCTTCCCAGAATACTTGCAGCAGAAAGCAAAAAAACAGGGATGCCTATTGGCGCAACTGCTGTAAACGGCTTAATTTCCAGCGCTATTGTTATGCTGGGTACGCTGATGCAGAACTCGGATGTATTTTGGAAGTTTTTTGCCATGAATATGATTATTTTATTGATGTCATATGTCATGATTTTTCCATCGTTTATTAAGCTGCGGAAAATGGATGCAGATCATCCCCGCCCTTTTAAGGTAAAGGGTGGAATGTTTAAGTTGAGACTTTTGGCTTATATGCCAATGTGTCTGATTTTATTTTCTTTGGTTTTTAGTGTTGTGCCTTTTAATCTGAGCACGGAAGAATTGTCAGCTAAAATCCCCTTAATCATTGGCAGCGGTTTGGTGGTGCTTATCAGTGAGTACATTTCATACAGAAGTACAAAACTTGAGAAAACTGATGAAGCTGGCTCTATGATAAATGTAAAAAGCAACTGAAGCTGCTTTTTATTTAAAATGATAATATATTTTTTGGGAGGATACAAAATGTCTAGAATAGTAATTGCCCTGGGCGGTAACGCATTAGGAAATAACGCCGAGGAGCAACAGCGCATGATTGATGATGCAGCGCCATCGCTAATTGGTCTGATTAAGCAGGGACACGAAATCATTGTCAGTCATGGCAATGGCCCACAGGTTGGCATGATTAATTTGGCGTTTGATACTGCATCACAGCAAACAGATAAAATTGCTAAAATGGAACTTCCGGAATGCACCGCCATGAGTCAGGGCTATATCGGTTATCACCTGCAAAAAGGGATTAAAAAAGAATTGACAAGAGTGGGGATGCCTTGGCATGTTGCCACAATCGTGACGCAAGTTGAAGTTGACGAACACGATCCGGCATTTTCGCGCCCTACCAAGCCCATTGGCGCATTTTATGATGAAGTTACAGTCAAGGAATTGATGAAAGAAAATCCGGATCTCATCTTTGCGGAGGACGCGGGCAGGGGCTGGAGAAGAATGGTAGCGTCCCCAAAACCGGTGGAAATTGTAGAGCGGGATTCTATTCTGAATCTGCTTGACCATGAATTTATTGTTATTGCCTGCGGCGGCGGTGGAATTCCGGTAATTAAAGATGCTGACGGAAATTATCATGGGGTGTCTGCTGTAATTGATAAAGATTTTGCATCCGCAAAATTAGCAGATGCAGTTGGAGCACAATATCTGTTTATTCTAACTGCGGTAGACAAGGTAGCAGTTAACTGGGGCAAAGCAAATCAGCAGAACCTTGATGAAATTTCTGTTGAACAAGCTATTACATACTGTGAAGAAGGCCAATTTGCCGCGGGAAGTATGTTGCCAAAAGTACAGGCAGCCATTCAATTCGTGAAATCCGGCGAAAATCGCAGAGCAGTAATTGCATCTCTGGAAAAAGCACCTTTGGCGATGCAGGGCCTTAGCGGAACAGTTATACACTCATAATTTTGTTACTACATTTTCATAAATGCGTTATTATTCCGCCTGCGCTTATAACAGGCGGAATATTTTAATAGTATTGGGAAAGCTCCCGGCTGTGCCGGTGCCTAAAAAGCAGAATGGAGGCTCATATGAATAATATCTGGCATGATATTGACCCCAAAAGAATTACACCAACTGATTTTGTTTGTGTAATTGAAATTCCAAAAGGCAGTAAAAAAAAGTATGAACTGGATAAGGAAACCGGTTTGCTTATACTGGATCGTGTTTTATATACATCCACCCATTATCCTGCAAACTATGGCTTTATTCCTCGTACTTACGGCGATGATCTTGATCCATTAGACGTACTGGTGCTCTGTTCTGAGTCAATCGCGCCGCTTACGTTGGCGCGATGCTATCCGATTGGTGTTATTCGTATGATTGACAACGGAAGAGGGGATGAGAAAATTATTGCCATTCCCTTTAATGATCCAACATACAATCAATATAGGAATATTAATGAATTGCCCAATCATATTTTCGATGAAATGTCTCACTTTTTTTCGGTGTACAAGGCGTTAGAAAAAAAGGAAACCGTTGTTGATGAAGTTCAGCCGATTAATTTTGCAATACAAGTAATTGAAACTGCTATCGAATCTTATATTGGTGAATTTTGCAAATAAATCATTTGTTATTGAGTGAAATAACATAGTAATATCCAAAATCATAATAAAGTGCTTATGCGATGGCCATTATTTAAAAACAAACTGAGGTTCAAAAAGACATTACCAATTATTCATTTAGTGATTAATGTAATCACGGGGATATATTACTACAAACTATTATGTCACCGCAAAATAACTTGTAAAAAGAGCATGAATAGGCGTGAAATCACGCTTGTTCATGCTCTTTTTGATTGAAGCATTAGTGTGATTTGTTATTGCATCCTTGTAAGCCGACTGTAAAATTATAATAATATACAACACAATTATATAATAATTGTATAAAATTATATATATAAACATAAAAATAGTGTTGACAATTGTCGAATCGTGAAGTAATATTATTACAAACAGTGACATAAGTAACTAACTTGAGCAAATGTAACATCAAAATAACGAAGGGAGAAATAGCATGACAGAAATTATTATTGTTACGCACGGCGGCTTTGGAAATGAGCTTTACAAATCAGCACAAATGATTGTCGGCGAATACGAAAATGTGAAGACACTTGGCTTTTACCCGACAGATTTGGTGGACGACTTAAAGGAAAAGGTTGATAGGTTGGTAAAAGATACAAGCATTTGTAATCAAAAGTTGATTTTGGTAGATTTATTTGCGGGAAGTCCGTTTAACGCGTCAGTACCGCAGCTGGCTAATCCAAACGTGGAAGTTGTAACGGGTGTAAACCTACCTATGCTGATAGAGGCACTAATGAACAAACAAAACATGAGTGCGGCGGAACTTAAGGAGATTTGCCTGTCGGCAAAGGACGCGATTCGCTCCATAAGAGAAGTTATGGAAGACGTAATAAATTAAAAATCGGGGGAGAGTTGAAAATGAGCTTGGCGTTCATCAGAATCGATGATCGGTTAATCCATGGGCAGATTGTTACCACATGGATGCAGCATGTAGGTGCTACCGCAATCGTTGTGGCAAATGATGCTGTTGCAAAGGATTCGTTTACAGCAAAGATGATTTCAATGGCTGCGCCTTCTGGAATTAAGGTGTTTTGTTACTCGTTGGATCAGACAGTGGATAATATGAAAAACGGCTCGCTGGACAAATACGCAGTGCTGATTCTCACAAAGACTGTGGAGGACGTTTATGCGCTAAAGCAAAAGGGGCTGGAATTCAACTATGTTAATGTTGGTGGAATGGGCTCTAAGCCGGGCAGTAAAGTTATCCACAAGAACATCGCCGTTACCGAAAGCCAAATGGAACTTTTAAAGGAAATGAAAAGCAATGGTGTGGATATTGAGTTTAAAATCGTCCCAACGGACAAGGGATTAAAGCTTTAAACAAAAATAAAGGGGGAACGAAAAATGCATGTTTCTTTCATATCTGCGCTGCTCGTGGCGCTTTGGGCATTCTTTATCAACAGTACATTTACAGCGGGTATCGGATTCTTTGTAATGATGAAGCCGCTGATCAGCGGTACAGTAGTAGGCCTTATTCTAGGTGATGTACAGGCTGGAATGCAAATTGGCGCGACCATCAACCTGATTAATTTGGGTTATATTGCCGTAGGCGGTGCGGTTCCCACAGACCTAACTTTTGCAGGCGTCCTCGGCACAGCTTTGGCTATTATCTCTAATGTTACTCCTGAAGTTGCTCTTACACTGGCAGTTCCGCTCGGCCTAATCGGCACGGCGGCCTGGAACTTCCGAATGACGGCAGATTCCTTTTTCGTAAGAAAAGCGGAGAAATATGCAATGGAAGGCGATATTAAGGGCGTGGCCCGTATGAACTTGATTCCCGGGCAAGTCATTTTGTTTATATTCTATGCGATTCCAACCTTCCTAATGGTTTACTTTGGCTCCGGTGCGGTAAACGCATTCCTCAAATTCTTGCCGCAATCCATTATCACCGGCCTGGGCGTTGTAGGCGGTATGCTTCCCGCGTTGGGCATTGCAATTTTGATGAAATTCATGATGAACAAGAAAATCGGAGCGTTTTTCTTTATTGGATTCCTGTTGGCAACCTATCTGAAGATGGACGTTATGTCAATTGCGCTGATATTCGGCTGCATCGGCTACATCTTCTTTACAACTGACGTTGACAAGACAAAGAATAGTGAGGTGAGCGAGTGATGAGTATGGAAAATACAAATGTGGCGGAGAACCTCGCGGCACAGGAAACCCAGCCGAAGAAAGACAAAATTTGTTTGACCAAAAAGGACATCAATAAATCAATGATTCGGTGGCTGTTCTTCTCACATTCCTGCTACAGCTACGAAAGATTACAGGGCCTTGGCGTCGCACACGCAATGACGCCAATTATTAAAAAGCTTTACACAACCAAGGAAGACATCTCCGCAGCATTAATGAGAAGCATGACGTTTTTCAACTGTGAACCGAGCTGCGCATCTATGATCCACGGTTTTACGATTGCAGTGGAAGAGCAGAAGGCAAATGGTGAGGATATTCCGGACGAAACCATTAACACCTTTAAGACCTCCCTGATGGGTCCGCTTTCCGGTATTGGTGACTCCATCCTGCAAGGTATGCTGGCCGTCGTGCTGCTATCTATCGGTATCGACCTCGCCATGGCGGGTAACCTGTTTGGGCCAATCCTATTCTTTTTAGGAACGGCACTTCCCGTATGGATTCTTACATATATCTTTTATCATAAAGGTTATACACTTGGAAGAACTGTTGTAGAAAACTTGTTGGCAAACGGCATGATTGCCAAGGTAACCAATGCAGCCGGCATCGCAGGTCTCTCGGTAATCGGCGCAATGGCGGCCCTCAGAGTAAGAGTAAATACCCCCATCACCTTTGCTACCCAGTCGGCTAAAAATCCGGTGGTATTGCAGAATATCCTCAACATGGTGATGCCGAATCTTTTACCACTGGGCGTGGTTATGCTCTTTTACTTCCTGCTTAAGAAGAATGTTTCTCCTATGAAAATCGTTTTGGGTACCTTTGTAGGCGGCATCCTGCTTTCCGTTATCGGCGTTTTGGGCTGATATAACATTGTTATCTTTAAAAATATCATAAATCGTACGAAACATCGTACCAAGAATTGAAAGGAAACTATTATCATGGCTAATGTAACACAACGTATGAATCACATTTTCAGAGCTGACAAAAAAACCTTCATTATGGCGATGGACCATGGCAGCAACTTTAACGTCCTCCCCGCAATGAAGTATCCCGGTAAGATTATCCGTGAGGTTGCGGCGGCGGGCGCGGACGCGTTTCTCTCCACCGTCGGTATGGCTGAAAAATTTGCAGACGATTTCCTTGGCAAGGGCATCATTCTCCGTTTGGAAGGTGGCGTATCCTTTCTTGGTGACCGTTCCAAGCCGGTACAAACCGTTGTTTCCGCAGAGGATGCTGTAAGGCTGGGAGCAGATTCTGTCATTTGCATGGGATTCCCTGGCTCCAAGTTTGAGAACGAAATCTTGAGTTCTCTTTCTAAAAATGTTCTGGCTGCCCACAAATGGGGCATTCCACTCACAGCTGAAATGCTGCCCAGAGGCTTTGAGGGCGGCGAGGACAGCAGAACACCGACAAACATTACGTTCGCATGCCGTCAGGGTGCGGAGCTGGGTGCAGATATCATTAAGACCGAATATACCGGAGACCAGGAGAGCTTTAAAAATCTTACAGAAAGTGTTTATGCTCCTGTTGTTATCCTTGGCGGTTCCAAGAAAGTTCCAGAGGAGCAGCTTCTTCAAGAAATCAAGGACGCAATGCAAGCCGGTGGTTCCGGTGTTGCAATGGGAAGAAACATCTGGGGCCATGAAGACCCGGCCAGATATGCGGCTGCAATTGCCAAGCTGATTCATGAGGATTGCAGCGTGGAAGCAGCATTGAAAGAATTGAACAAAAAATTCTGATTAGGAATTCATTAGAGAAAGGGATAAACAAATGAGTACATATAGAGTAGGCGTAATTGCTGACGAAAAAAAAGTTGAAATCGTAGAAAAAGAATTAAAGCAGCCGGTGGGCAGCCAGGTGCTTGTGAAAGTTGACTCCTGTGCAATCTGCACGCTGGAGCAGAGAATCTATGGCGGTGTAATGAAGAGATACCCCTTCGCAGGCGGTCATGAGATGGCCGGCGTTGTAGAAGCGGTCGGCGATAAAGTCAAAAGCGTAAAACCCGGCGACAAGGTTGCTATGAGAATGCTGACTTCTTGTGGTGAGTGTTATTATTGCCGCAGCGGCCATGAAAACCAATGCGTCATTTCCTTTAAGGCCGCAACACACGAGGGTCTTAACGGTCCCGGTGGCTTTTCTGAGTACATGATTGTGGACGCGGCAAACACCTATAAAATGGCAGATGACATTGATCTTTCCCATGCAGCGCTCACAGAGCCGCTGGCTTGTTGTGTGCACAGCGTGAACAATGCGAATATCAAGTTCAGCGATGATGTTGTGGTCATCGGCGTAGGTATTATGGGTGCGTTCCATATCCAGCTTGCCAAACTTCGCGGCGCAAGGGTTATCGCCTGCGAAATCGATAACAACAGGTTGGAAATTGCTAAAAAGCTTGGTGCAGATATTGTAATCAATACCAAGGAAGAGAATGGCATCGCAAAAGTGAAGGAGCTTACCGAGGGCAGAGGCGCCGACGTGGTATTCTGCACCGTGGCCAGCACAAAGCTTGCCGCAGACAGTCTCGAAATGGCCGGCAAGTTGGGCAGAGTGGTATATTACAGCTCATTCCATCCGGATAATCCGATTGATTTCAGACCTAATATGGTGCATTCCACAGAAGTGGTTATCACCGGTTCCGTTAATCCGAATAAGAGTGATTTCCTCACTTCTTCAAAATTGCTTTCGAATAATCTTATTGACGTATCCCTGCTCATCTCTGATCAGGTGACGCTTGATGAACTGGACAAGGGCTTCCAGGAAGCAATTGACCCCTCAACATATAGAATTATCGTAAAAATGTAAGAATACCATTATAAGGGCATACCCCCTGAATTATTCACTTGATGATGTAAATCGTCAGGTGAATAATTCAATAAAGGAGAATGCATAATTATGTTTTATTTAATACGGCACGGAGAACCCAACTGGCAGCTTAGTCTGGATTTGGGCATGACGGGTTTTCAGGCGAATTTTGTGGGATTGACGGAAAGAGGTATCTCACAGATTGACGAGACAGCGAAAAATGAGTGCTTGAAGGATGCGGAATTGATTATATCTTCGCCTTATCCCAGAGCATTGCAGACGGGCCAGATTCTTTCCCGTCGACTCAACAAGGATTTGCGGGTGGAGTTTGGGCTGCACGAGTGGCTGATGGACGTAAACCTGAACTATCCGTTGGACCCTGCGTTGATGGAGCAGTTTCAAGAAGAATATTTTCGTTATAGGGGAATCCCACAGGAGGGCTGCAAATGGGAGCCGGCGGACTGCCTTCGTAGAAGGGCGTTAGAGACGCTCGGTCGCTACAGCGAGTACAGCAAGGTAATCGTTACCTGCCATGAAATAGTTATCCGCACTTTGACTGGAAAAGACAGCGTGAATTTCGGGGAAATTGTTCCATTTTCTCCAGAATTTTGAATAATTGCAAATTTCTTTACATTTGTTTTTCGCTATGTTAACATGAAATAAAGAAATAACGGGAAACCGGACGGGGAGCTGCTAAAATGTCATCACAGGGAAAACAAAATAATGAATACGTTAGAGTTGCGTACTACTACTATAAAGTGGGTCTTACGCAGGAGGAAATCGCAAAAAAAATGCTGATGTCCCGTCAAAGAGTCAACCGAATTCTAAAAAAATGTACTGAGCTCGGTATCGTAAAAATTACAATACAGGGCTATCAGGAAACACATATTGAATTGGAAGCGGAATTGGAAAAAAGATATAACCTCAAAGAGGTGATTATCACCGACATTGAGGGCAATCTTTACGATGAACTGGGTATGGCTGCCAATCATTTTTTAATGAATATTCTGCAGGATGGCGATATCGTGGGCTTCTCCAGAGGCCGTGCCATGTCAGCCATGATTGATACAATGGAGAACGTTGAGAAAAAGAACATCACGGTTACCCAGTTGGTGGGCGGCTGCAATGAAAGTGACACCAACATCAGCTCCGATGATATTGTGCGTCGCTGCGCGGAAAAGTGGAACACCAAGCCGTGCTTTTTATACGCCCCCATCATTGTGAGTAACCGGAAACTGAAAGAATCCATGATTCAAGACTCTTTTTTTGCAGAGGCATATAAGGTAATCCAGTCCTGCACGATTGCGGTTGTGGGTATTGGCGACATTATGAACAAGCCCCTATTTTTGCAAAAGAGTACGGTGATGGAGGACGAATATACGGCTCTGCTTGAAAAGCATGCAATCGGAGAGATTTGCACACATTATTTTGATAAAAACGGCAATGCCGTCAAAAGCAGTATTGATGACCGCGTGATTGCGGTGAATTTGCCAAGCTATAAAAAAATTCCCGTGCGCATCGGTGTGGCGGGCGGTAAGGAAAAGCACGAGGTAGTGCTGGGTGCAATAAGAGGCGGATATATAAATGTTTTGGTAACTGACCTGGATACGGCGCTTGCGCTGAGTAACGCCCCGGACTTTAAGCAGTAATTACCTGGCGGGAGCTGTAAGAAAAGGCTGCCGAGCGGTGAATAGGGGGACATTATGATAAGTGAAAAAATAATGATTAACAATGTTTCGGGTCTGCACGCAAGGCCCGCCGGTGTTTTTGCCAAGGAAGCGGCAAAATATAAAAGCGATATAAAAATCAAGAAGAACGAGGCCTTATATAACGCCAAAAGCATTTTGGGTGTATTGTCAGCCTGTATAAAATGTGGCACGGAAATTGAAATTATGTGTTCCGGCGGGGATGAGCAGGATGCTCTGCATGCTTTGGTATCAGCGGTGGAAATTGGGCTGGGTGAATAGGGGGAAGCAGAATGAAAGGTATTGGAGTCTCCTCCGGCATTGCAATCGGCTGCGCTGTCATTGCAGAAAAGCATGAAATTGAAATCCCTGAATATCAAAGTGCAGATTGCGCCGCAGAAACGGAAAAATTCCAGACCAGTTTAAAGGCCGTTACGCAGGAGACCTATGACCTGCGCGAACAAGTGCGGGTAAAAATGGGTGAAAAACAGGCGCAAATCATCGATGCCTACATCATGATCATGGAAGACCCGGAGGTATACGGTTACACGATGAGCTATCTCGGTGAGGGCTGGAACGTCCTTAAATCGGTGCAGAGCGGGTATGATGATGTCATCAAGATTTTTGAGATGATGGACGATGAGTATATCCGGCAGCGTATCGATGATATCCGGGACATGAAGGAGCGGATTCTGTACCATCTTTTGGGGAAAAAGCCCGTTGACCTGTCTTTGCTGCCGGAGAACAGCATTGTGGTAGCACATGACCTTACCACCTCGGACACGGCAAAGCTGGACGTGAAGCATGTGCGCGGCTTTTTGACAGAGACGGGAGGGGTGACCTCCCACACCTCAATCATGGCGCGTTCGCTGGAAATTCCGGCCGTAGTGGGAGCGGGAGATGTACTCTCCGCTGTAAAGCCGGGTATGGTGCTCGCCATTGACGGAACCAGCGGGGAAATCACACTCGAACCCTCCGAGGAGGATGCACGTCTGCTCAGCGAAAAGGTGGAAAAAATTCTGGAACACAAAAAGCTGATTGCTTGTTTTAAGGAAAGAAAAGCACAAACGGCCGACGGATGCGATAAGGATGTATTTGCCAATATCGGTTCACCAAAAGATTTGGAAAAGGCTTTGCAATATGGGTGTGAGGGCATAGGTCTGTTCCGCAGTGAGTTCTTATATCTGGAACGCGAGACGCTTCCTTCCGAGGAGGAACAATTCAGCGCCTACAAGGCGGTGCTTGCGGGGATGCAGGGTAAACCGGTGATTGTACGCACGCTGGACGTAGGCGGCGACAAAAGGCTGCCCGCGCTTGCACTTCCTCACGAGGAAAACCCGTTCTTGGGCTATAGGGCGATACGGATTTGTCTTTCTATGCTGGATCTGTTTAAAACGCAGCTGCGCGCTCTTTTGCGCGCCAGTACATATGGAAACCTCCAAATTATGTTCCCAATGATTTCTTCCCTCGGTGAACTGCGGGAGGCAAAGGCTGTTTTGAAGGAAGTCCGCGAGGACTTAAAACGGGAGGGTATCCCCTTTTGCGAGACAGTTAAAGTAGGTATGATGATCGAAATTCCGTCTGCGGCTTTACTGGCTCATAAGTTGGCAAAGGAGTGCGACTTTTTCAGCGTCGGCACAAATGATTTGGTGCAGTATACTGTAGCGGTGGATCGGGGGAACGAAAGGATTTCATCTCTTTATACCCACTACCATCCGTCTGTGCTGCGCTTAATTTCGTACACTATTCAGTGCGCACATCAAAACGGAATTCCCTGCGGTATGTGCGGCGAGGCAGCTGCGGATGTTCGTCTGCTCCCGGCACTTGTGGCTATGGGGCTGGATGAATTTTCAGCTTCCGCAAGCAGTATCCTTGATGTAAAATATACGCTTTCCAAACTGAATCAGAAAAAGCTGAGTGCCATTAGGGACGTGCTGCTCGATTTTTCCACAGCCGAAGAAGTTAAGACTTTCTTGGATCAGCTGGCGGTCAAAATATAAGATTATTGAGATGAAATTGAATGGGGATAGTTTACTCCCAAATCATTGCTCGGATATATAATTAAAATCAATTGAGTAAATAACCCACACGGTCATTTATACAAACAAAAAGGGAGGTAATCAACATGGTCAGTCAAAAAGTTAAAATCCAGTTGAAATTCGGGCTTCATGCTCGGCCGGCTGGCGTTCTTGCGAAATTGGCTAAGCAGTATACATCAGATGTAAAAATACAGATGGGCAATAGAACATATAATGCAAAATCAATCATGGGTGTGCTCTCGGCAGGGGCTAAATGCGGCAGTGAAATTGAGCTTGTCTGCAACGGGCAAGATGAGGCGAAAGCACTGAAAGAACTGGTCAAAGAGATTAATTCTGGACTGGGCGAATGACTTTGTTCGATGCCGCAATAGTTTGAGACAGTCAACAGGTCAATCTGTGATTTTTCAAATCTATAATAACAGGTGAAATGATGAATAATATTTGGCATGATATCAATCCGGAAAGGATTACTCCTACCGATTTTATTTCGGTTATCGAGATTTCAAAGGGAAGCAAGAATAAATACGAATTGGATAAGGAAACTGGATTAATAATTTTAGACAGAATCCTTTACACCTCTACGCACTATCCGGCAAACTACGGGTTTATTCCCCGCACTCTGGGGGATGACGGAGACCCGCTGGATGTTCTGGTACTGTGCAGTGAATCACTTGATCCACTGACACTGGTAAGATGCTACCCAATTGGGATGATTTCCATGATGGACTCAGGCAGACACGATGAAAAAATCATTGCGCTTGCTTACAATGATCCTGCCTTTAAGACTTATTCAGACATCAATCAGCTGCCAAAGCATGTCTTTCAAGAGATGCAGCACTTCTTTTCGGTCTACAAAGCATTGGAAAATAAAGAGACGGCGGTAAAAGAAACAAGTGGCTGGGAGGAAGCAGTGAAGATTATCTCCGAGGCAATAGAGAATTACTCAGCAAAATATTGTCTTTGATTTGCCGATGCAAAACAACAAATATCATCTTATAAGATAAAAATCACGCTTACCTAAAAATGGCAGGCGTGATTTGCTTTTTCATACATTTGTTTTGTAAGGTATGAATAGCTTAGAGTCCTCGGCCAAATATTGGGGTATCACTAAGAAAATGCCGCCAATCAGGGAAGATTCAATAAAGAAACAGCTTGGGAAAATAAATTAACACTTGACAAACGACTTTGCATATATTATTATATAGCAATCTCTTTGCACTGCATATGAATCTACAGTACAAACTGAGCAGGCGATGAACCGACAGGTTCGTGGGGCTGGGCTGGCAACAGCAACAGATTGAATGATTTCACATCTGTGGGACAGTAGTATGTTCCATAGGTGTGTTTTTTTATACACTTTTTTGGAGCATAGGCTGGGTTAGTCAACGTAATCTTGACTTTATGAAGTGCCATAGAGCTATCTTATGAAACGCTGAAAAGCGTAATGGGGGTAACTTGTATGACAGATCAAAAAAACACGCAAACCATGCAGGGCTTGACCACAGAGCAAGCCAAAAAGTTTCAGGAGCAGTTTGGAAAAAACGAGCTGACACAACAGAAGAAGCAGAGTTTTTTTATTAAGACGCTCCACATTATTTGCGAGCCAATGTTCCTTCTCTTAATCATTGCGGCAATCATCTACTTTATTTTAGGTGAACCCCGTGATGGCGCAATTATGTTGATATTTGTAATTGGCATTATCAGCATTGACGTGGTGCAGGAATGGAAAACCGACAAAACGTTAAATGCGCTGAAAGACCTTTCAGCACCTCATGTTACAATTATTCGCGATGGAAAAGAGCAGACAATTGATAGCTGTGATTTGGTTCCCGGAGATTTAATGATGATTGCCGAAGGGGTTAAAATTCCTGCGGACGGTAAAGTGATGAAAGCAAGTGACCTTTGTGTTGACGAGTCTTCGCTGACGGGTGAAGCAGAGGGTGTTTGGAAAGTAACGGTTGATAACGCTGAACCAAGCTCCGACTATTGGCGTAAAGATTATTGCTACGCAGGTACGCTGGTAACACAAGGCAGTGCCATAGTGTGTGTTGACAAAATTGGGCCAACTACAGAATACGGTAAAATAGGTACTAATGTGGCATCTGCTCCCGAAAGTCCAACCCCCTTGCAAAAGCAAACAGGCAGCCTTGTGAAGTTATGTTCCGGAATTGCTGCCGTACTGTTTGCACTTGTTGGCATAATCACCTATTTCAATATTCCAGACCACATATTTAGTGATCGAATTATCGAAAGTATTTTGTCCGGCATCACCCTTGCAATGGCAATGATACCGGAGGAATTTCCCGTTATTCTTACTGTGTTTCTTTCAATGGGTGCATGGAGGCTTGCGAAAAAGCAGTCACTTGTCCGCAAATTGCCCTCAGTGGAAACTTTGGGTGCGGTTTCAGTCCTTTGCGTTGACAAAACAGGAACAATCACCATGAACCAAATGACCGTTCAGGACACTTGGGCGTTAAATGGTGACACAAACAGCTTGTCTGAAATCATGGGGCTTGCCTGCGAAACGGATGCTTATGATCCAATGGAAAAGGCGATGATTGCCCATTGTGAAGCTTTGGAAATCAGCAAAGAGCATTTGTTTGGCGGTGAACTGATTACCGAATATGCCTTTACCAATGAACTGAAAATGATGGGCCACGTTTGGCGGCATGACGGTGAGATACTCATCGCGGCCAAAGGCTCGCCGGAACGGATACTGACCATTTGCAAGCTTTCGGATTCAGAACTCAAATTGGCAGAAGATAAAATTAAAGAAATGTCAAAGCAGGGCTTGCGCGTAATCGCTGTCGGTTTAATGAAACCGGGCTGCGAGGCTGAAATCCCTGACGCCATTACAGATTGTACGCTCACCCTTTGCGGCCTGATTGGTCTTGCTGACCCGCCGAGAGAATCGGTCAAGGCGGATATCAAACATTGCACCAAAGCAGGGGTTCGTGTCGTTATGATTACAGGTGATAACGGGATTACCGCCAGCTCAATCGCAAAGCAGATTGGTATGCCAAACTGTGATAAGATAATTACAGGCGATGAGCTGAACGATATGAGTGATGACGAGCTTCGTGAACGTGTTCGCGACGTAAGCATCTTCTCACGCGTTGTACCGGAGCATAAAATGCGGATTGTAAAAGCTTTTAAGGACAACGGCGAGATTGTAGCAATGACAGGCGATGGTGTAAATGATGCGCCGGCCCTCAAATATGCAGACATCGGTATTGCGATGGGGAAACGTGGCTCGGAAGTATCAAGAGAAGCCGCAGATTTAATTTTGATGGATGATAATTTCTCTACAATTGTGGACACCATTAGGGACGGCAGAAGAATTTATGACAATATCCGAAAAGCGGTTGGCTATGTATTTACCATTCATATTCCGATTGCCTTTTCTGCACTACTTGCGCCGTTTCTCAATATAAATCCTGCAAGCTTGCTGTTATTACCGCTGCACGTTGTGCTTTTAGAGTTGATTATTGATCCGACCTGTTCTGTTGTACTGGAGCGTCAGCCTGCCGAACACAATATTATGGAGCGCAGGCCTCGTGATCCAAATGAAAAGATTTTAACTCCGGGGATACTTTTCAAAAGCATTCTTCAGGGGCTGACAGTATTCGCTGCGTCTTTTGGAACTTACTTTGTGTTTTTACAACAAAATTCCAACAATGCTGCTCTTGCAAGAACTATGGGCCTTGCAATTATCATGCTTGCCAACCTGTTCTTGGTGCATGTGAACAGCTCAAACTATGATTTCGCTGTTCAGTCGTTGGGTCAGCTTGCCAAGGATAAGGTGATGTGGACAGTAAACATAGGAACTATCGCAGGACTGCTGCTTATCCTGTATACGCCCCTGTGCGGCTTCTTAAAGCTTGCGCCCCTCACTGCAGGGCAGTTCTTTACGGCTTTCGGTATTGCCGCTGTATCGGTGCTATGGTATGAGGTTGTAAAATTGGTAAAATTCATCAAGCGAAAATAATATATAAAAACGGTCAAGATAAACTGAGTTTACCTTGACCGTTTTAACATTAGTACTGACTAAGAAGGTAGAGTAATCTGAGCGCATGGACATTTTCATCTGTTCTGGCGCGATAGTAAGCATTCTTAAGCGTATTATTTTGACAAGTCTGTATATACTGCTCTCCATATTTACGGAAATCTCCGCTTTCATCTAAAACTCTGTCCCTCAAAATATCCTGATAAGAGCCATTTAAGACAACAGGCTGGACGGTAGGGTAGTAGCTGCGGCCTGTCATAATTCGATAAATCCGTTTAAACTCATCAGCGTGAGCCTGCTCATCATCCGCAAATTCCAACAGAAGCTGGCGGTCATTTTCGCTCGGTGCGTCTTTTGCAAGTTCCCTATAAAGTGCGGCATCGCCAAGTTCCGCATTAATGTACATTTGTAGCTTTTGCGGCACGGTCATTTCCAAAATAGTGTCCCTCCTTAAAAAAGTCATTACTACAGTATATGACTACTATTCTCACAGAGTGAATTAAGGCCAAATAATTAGTGTTATACGTTCATAATCAATATTTTCAGGTCATAAAATCCTATAGGGAATGTAGGTGACATAAATGGTAACTGGATTTAAGAATAACAAAATTATATTTTCTATAATGCTGATTTTGGTGTTTGTATCATGGATGATTTTTTTTCATAGTTACTTAAATAATGCAAGTGCCAAAAGTAATACAAATATTTCTAGTCAGTCGATCGCAGAATATAACAATTCAGAAGTAGTCGTATCTGATGTTGAAAACAATACAAATCTTTGTGAAAAGGCACTCATAAGGCTGGTCTGGAAAGATATTAAGTATTATACAAGTGCCTATTATCAGGATTATTTAACCATTAATCCAACAGTTTCAGATTATGACACAATTATTTTAAGTGTTATACAAGATAGAGGTGATTATGAAATCACTTTTCAAGTCAGTCCCTATATTGGTCCGCACTTATATTTTGCCGCTGACAATATTATTTTAAGTCTCAATCGGGAAGGAGAATTCAAGTTAAAGGAGTTTAAACATATTGAATCAACAGGACTACCACCTAATTATCAAGATCTTCTAAAAAAGCCACTGCCGTAATTCGTATACATTCTTGAAAAACAGTGACATTGTAATTATAAATAAAAAACAGAAAACGCGTATGGCTGCATTTGCCTTACGCGTTTTCTTAGTTTTAAAATTTCTGAGAGAACTCCTTCAAAAACTCTTTGCATTCTTGCTTTCGGGCTGCATCTGGTTTGTCAAAAAACTGAAGACCGGGCGTTACGGAAAATTTCCCTTCTTTATTTTTCAGTACAACCTTTGCTGTTCCGGTAGAAGAATTGTACTTAAATTTTTCTACACTTTCAGCGTTTAGATGCAGGGGAGAAGTATTGTTGTCGACGGAAATCTTCATCTCATTATAATCTTTTAGGATGGATATTAAGTACAAGTCCCTGCTGCCATAAGCCAGAATATAAGTATCATCGCTGGAACAATCCGAATGGGTATGCACTTTTTTACCAGAAAGCAGAGACAGCGCTGCGGATTTAGCAAAATCTTTTCCGCATTCCGCTGCCATCTGCCCGGAAGTAAGCCCAACTGAAGCCGGAACTCCTCTTAAAGCTGTTTCTGTGGGGAATAGTTCTCTCAAAATCTGCGCAACCTGCTGTTCTGTGGTATCTGCTGTAATCCGCTGCGCAATTTTGTTGCGGCGCTTTCTTCCAACCGTAACTCCAAGTATAACCGCAATCAATAGGATAACGCCTGTAAAAATTGGTACTGCCATCACTTCTGAATCCATTATTTCATTATCTCCTATATTAATACAATATTTTTACCATAATTTATGGTATCACGTCGAGGCTTATAAGACAAGACAAATTGTTAAATTTGGTCTAAATATATCTGCTCTTCTACAACATATACCAAATTCAGACAACTAAAATTACGAAATTGAAAATAAAAATTGATTTCCATTCTTGAACGCTAATATTAATGAGATGGGGAGATTGAGGGGGCAAGTGCTTTTTAATTAAATAGCAAAATCCCCCAACCGCTAAGATTGGGGGATTAATGGGTTTACCAGTACAAATATGCCTTGTACGGATACGAGTGGTACCGGTAGCCGGACTTGAAGGTAGTGAAATCTCAACGCGCGTTCCGCGAGTCCCTTTGTTTTGCTTACCGTAAAAGATTCCTGAATGTATTCTCCCAACTTGCGCCGGCAGGTTCTCACCGGTCATACGCAACAAAAAAACAGCAACCCGGTTCTACGAACCGAATTACTGTTTTTGGTACCGGTGGCCGGACTTGAACCGGCACGATATTGCTACCAATGGATTTTGAGTCCATCACGTCTGCCAATTCCATCACACCGGCATAAACAACAAGTGTTATTATATAATAAATTGAGAAAAAAATCAATATAAACTTGCAAAAATTTTAGAATAAAATAAGAGCGCAGCGCAAAACCGGTTACCGGCACGCGCTCCGCTCATTTTATAAGACTATATTATATTTCCGGGTTAAACATTGTTATGCAGTGTCTTGGGCAAACATCAACACATTCGCCGCAGCCAACGCATTTGACTGAGTCAACAGTTGCAAGAGAGTTTACAACATGAACAGCGTCATGCTGACAGGTCTTTTCGCACTTCATGCAGCCAATACAGCCAACTTTGCAAATCTTATTTGTCAAGGCACCCTTGTCGCAGTTGCTGCAGCGAACCACAGCCTGCTTGTTTGCGGGAACAAACGAGATTAGATGCTTCGGACAGGCGTTTACACACATGGAGCAGCCTTTGCAGCGTGCAGGATCGATTTTTGCCACACCGTTGCATACGCTGATTGCGTCGTACTGGCAAACGCTCATGCAGTCGCCGAGGCCCATGCAGCCGTATTGGCAGCTTGCAATGCCGCCGGCGACGATTGCCGCACCCGCACAGGTTTTAATTCCTTCATACTCAACTTTGTCACTGGTGTTATCGTAGCTGCCAAGGCAGTGAACCAAAGCAACTTTTCTTGCGATTTCGCCCGCGTCGCAGCCAAGGTATTCCGAGATTGTTTTTGCAACAGCGGCACCGCCAACGGGACAAAGACCCGGCTTTGCTTCACCGCTTGACATTGCTTTTGCATAGCCGTCGCAGCCGGAAAAGCCGCAGGCACCACAGTTTGCGCCCGGCAGCATGTCGCGTATTGCTTCTGCCTTTTCATCCTTAGGGACAGCCATCACGATGGAGGCGATTGCAAGGATTAGGCCCGATAAAAGTCCGATACCGGCTACAATCAGAACCGCAGTAAATATTTCATTCATATTTTTTGTACCCCCTAACCTAACATGCCGTCAACAAGGCCTTGGAAGCCGAGAAACGACACAGCTGTCAGTGAGGCAGCGACCAATGTAATCGGCAAACCTTGAAGAGACTTTGGAATATCATTGTTTTCGATTCTCTCACGTACGCCGGCGAAAATGACCATTGCTACGAGGAAGCCGATGCCGGAGCCGAATGCATTTACAAGTGATTGTACAAAGCCAAAGGTTGGGTCCGATTGACCTTTTTCAATAACCAGCATTGTAATACCGAGTACGGCGCAGTTGGTGGTTATCAAAGGAAGATAAATACCAAGCGCGTTGTAAAGAGAGGGAATGTATTTCTTGAGTACCGTTTCAATTAACTGAACCAGCGCCGCAATAATCAGAATAAACACGATTGTCTGCAGATACTTTAGGTTCAGCGGTACCAAAACATAGGTGTAAATTGGCCATGTAGCCGCAGTGGAAATAACCATGACGACTGTTACGGCGATGCTCATGCCGGTGGCTGTGTCTAATTTTTTGGAAACGCCGAGGAATGGGCAGATGCCAAGGAATTTGTTAAGAATGTAGTTTTCAGTTAAAATTGCTGCTAAAAAGATGGCTACTAAAGTTTTAATCATTTCTTACCACACTCCTTTTCTTTCTCTGCTATTTTAGAGCAGGTTCCGCAAAGCGGGCAGCTTTGGCAGCCCAGTTCAGCCGGTGCGGCACCCTTGTCAGCTGCAAGCTTGTTCGCCAATGCAATCATCATACCGAACACGAAGAAGCCTCCGGGAGGGAGCAGGAAGATGATAATAGGATCGATAAATCCGGCGGTAATCGGCAGACCGAAAACGGTACCTGAACCCAAAAGTTCACGGATGATACCCATTACCAGCAGGGTGGCGGTGAAGCCTGCGCCCATGCCAAGTCCATCAAGGATAGAGGGAAGAACCTTGTTTTTGTTAGCGAACATCTCAGCGCGGCCGAGGATGATGCAGTTAACAACAATCAAGGGAAGATAGATACCGAGCGCCTGCTTAAGGTCCGGAGAATATGCTTCAATCAGCATTTGAACAATTGTGACAAATCCTGCAATCAATGTGATGTAACAAGGGATACGCACCTTGTCCGGAATTACCTTACGAAGTAATGAGATTGTGGCATTGGATCCAACAAGTACAAAGGTAGTTGCAAGGCCCATGCCAATTGCGTTGCTCGCCGAGGTGCTCAGTGCAAGGGTAGCACAGGTTCCAAGTACAAGTCGGAGCACAGGGTTCTCTTTTACAAGACCTTTACTAAATTCCTGCCATGGAGTTTTAGCCATCTCATTCACCACCCTTTACTTTTTGATACTGTGCAACAGCTTGGTTTACACAGTCCGTGACAGCTTTACTTGTAATGGTTGCGCCAGTCATGGCGTTAATCTGGCCATCGCTGGCGGAACCTGATTTTATGACTTCAAAACCTTTTTCAGGAGCGGCCTTCTTATATTGATCTCTGAAACTTTCCTTTTGTGCATTAAGTCCGAGGCCCGGGGTGTCGTTAATGGAAAGAATGACAACGCCGGTAACTTTGCCGTCCTTGTCAATTCCAGTCATGACGCTTAAATCACCACCGTAGCTTTTTGTTTTCGTGGTGAACACATAACCTGAAATGTCACTTCCACTTTTACCAACAGCATAGGTACCGTCCTTGGAGTCTTCAAAATTCGTTACGCCAGGAAGAACAACTTCGCGCGAGGTGGCCTCAGTTTGCTTGTTCATTTGGGCAATCTTGTCCCGCGTCATTAAGTTAGTTGCTGCAAGAAGAACCGCAATTATAAGGCAGATGACAAACAAAGTAATTGTTGGTTTTGAAACTTCTTTAGGATTTATTTTCATTTTTTAACACGCTCCTTTCCAAATGCCTGTGGGCGTGTTAAGCGCTCAATATGAGGTACTAGGATATTCATTAATATGATGGAGAAAGATACACCTTCCGGCAGTGCGCCGAAAATACGAATCAGCATAGTAATGATGCCTGCACCGACAGCATAAACGATTTTACCCTTTAGATTAATCGGGGATGTAGCATAGTCGGTAGCCATAAAGATAGCACCGAGCATCAGGCCGCCTGCAAGCAGGTCAAACAGGACGCTGCGTCCTGCAATCAGCGAGATAACTGCAACCGTGCCGATGTAGCACAGCGGAATCACAGGGCTGATTACCTTGCGAATAACAAGATAGATGCCGCCGAGTATTAGTGCAAGCGCACAGGTTTCGCCCAGGCAGCCTGCGCGAGCACCGACGAACATGTTTAACAAGGTAGGCATTGTGCCCGTCGCACCAGTCTTTAAAATTCCCAGGGGGGAAGCGGTTGTCATTGCGTCGGCTTGATGCAGATAATAGAATGGTGTGTTCCATGTACTCATTTGTGAGGGGAACGAGGCCATCAAAATAATACGTGCGGTAAGCGCAGGGTTGACAAAGTTCTGGCCAATGCCGCCAAACATTTGCTTTACCACTACAATTGCAGCGACTCCGCCGAATATCACGATGAACGGATTGACTCCGACAGGAACGTTAAATGCAAGCAGAATGCCGGTTACGACCGCACTCAAGTCGCCAATGGTGCTTTCACGTTTCATTACCTTGCGGCTGACATATTCACTTAAAACGCATGAAGCGATAGAGAGAACAATCAGAAGCAAAGCCTTGAGTCCAAATACAATAACAGAGGCGATTGCCGCAGGAGTCAGCGCGATGATAACATCAAGCATAATCTTGCGTGTGGTTGCTCCGCTTTTTATATGAGGCGATGTTGATACAATTAATTTATCTGCCATTATTTTTTACCTCCTGCTTTTACGATTCCCTTGCCAAGTCTGATTGCCTGAACAAGAGGTCTGCCCGCCGGGCAGTTAAAGGCACAGGTTCCGCATTCCATACAGTCCATAATATCAAACTCCTGCAGCTTTTCGATATCCTTGGACTTGGAGTATTGTTCAAGCTTTGCAGGAATCAGATCCATTGGGCAGCCTTCGACACAGCGGCCGCAGCGTATGCAGGAAGTGGGTTCGTTCATTCGAGCTTCCTGCTCGTCAAATGCAATGATGCCGTTGTTTTGCTTTAATATTGGCAAACTGTCATTCGCAAGAGCAAGTCCCATCATAGGACCGCCCATCAGAATCTTTTTCGGTTCTGATTTATAACCGCCGCAGAAGTCGATTACGTCAGAAATCTTCGTGCCGATTGGAACAATGACATTCTGTGGATTTTTAATTGCGGAGCCGTCGATGGTAACACGCTTTGTTACAAGCGGCATACCAGTCTTCATGTAATTTGCAATAAACGCAACTGAGGTGACGTTCATCACAAGGCAGCCGACGTCGGCCGGTAGTTTTCCCATCGGAATGCTGCGGTCGGTGCAGGTTTTTACAAGCACTTTTTCAGCACCCTGCGGGTAGCGCGCGTGCAAAGGCAGCACACGGACGTGGTCTTCGGGGTCGTTTGTTTTGTTATCTGCGATTTCGCTTAAAACCTTGATAACATCCGGTTTATTATCCTCAACTGCAATTAAGACCCTGTCAAGTTTTAATAAATCACGAATGGCGTAAATGCCGGAAAGCACAGCCCAAGAATTTTCGATGGCTTCACGGTTATCCGCAGTTATATAAGGTTCGCATTCGGCCACGTTGACAATTAAAGTATCAATGTGTTTATCCTTGGGTACATTCAGCTTTACGTGCGCTGGAAAGCCTGCGCCGCCGAGTCCGACCAGTCCCGATTCCCTAACCGCTTTAACAAAATCGTCAGGAGTTTCGATGACGGGTGGCTTCACGTCGGGAGAAATCTTCATTTCACCGTCGGAGTCTATTACGACAGCATCGGTGTACTGTCCGCCGGGCAGCATAACCTTTTTAATTGCGCTGACCTTGCCGGAAATGCTTGCGTGGATGGGGGCACTTATAAAAGCGCTGCTGTCCGCAATTTTCTGGCCAACTAAAACAGTGTCCCCAACTTTGACAAGTGGGGTACAGGGAGCGCCGACATGCTGCTGCATGGGCAGAACTACCTGAGCCGGAGGCGGCAGCACAGCGGATTCAATTTGCGCAGTGCTTTTTAAGTGGGGAACATCCGCACCTCCATGTGTTTTAAATGGTTTGGTTGGAAAAGTTATTTCCATTGTTTTCATCCTCCAATAATTACTCAATCTATAATAAAATTATCGAGTAATGGCATAATAATGCGCTGAATTAATTCGGTCAATATTTCCGGCAGGATGCCAGAAACAATTAACCATGGTAAATAATATATTACCGCGGGATATTACCGCGGGATTTGTTAAGTACCGCAGCCAAAAGTTTGGCTGCAATATGGGGTAAATCGCCGATAACACAGAGCTTAATCAGCCGAAACAGCATTTTTTAACATAATATTTTCCATTCTACTCTATTAATCGGCATAAGTATAGCGTGTTCCAGCAATTTTGAAGTCATTTTTCAAATTTTCCGATACAAATACTTTGTTTTTGCTGTCAATAAAGATTCCGCCGGCATTGAATTCTTTGAGTAATGCCAGTCCTTTATCTTTTCCCAAAACAAAGCAAGCGGTGGAAAGCGCGTCGCTGAGTGCACCGTTATCACACACAACCGTCACCGAAATCAAACCGTTGTTTTCAGGATACCCGGTCTTGGGGTTTAACAAATGATGATATAAAACTCCGTTTTGGGTGAAATTTTTTTCATATGGGCCGGAGGTCGAAATAAAGCCGGAGGTTAGGTCAATGGTTCCCATGGACGCACTTTTTTCTTCGGTGGTGCTCGGGTCGCGTACGGCGATGTGCCACGCTGAATGGTTGGCCTTTGTGCCGAATACGCCAACGCTGCCGCCGACTGCAATAATTCCGTAGTCCGCGCCTGCCTGTTTATAAGCGGCCACAGCCTCATCACAGGCTGCGCCTTTTCCAATCGCACCCAAATCAATTGCTGTATAATGCAGCTTTAAAGATGCAGTCGAATCCGCCGCGTTCACGCGGAGGTTGTTATAGTCAACATATTTTATGTATTTGCTGATATCCTCTTTGGCTGGCACATGCTGATTGTCGCCGCCAAAATTCCACAAGGAGGTGATTGGCAGGATGGTTGGGTCAAACGCTCCATCCGATTTTTTAGCAACTTCGAGACTTTTTTGCAGCAGCGCTATCGTTTTTGCATCAAGCTTCGACCAGTCGCTGCCCGCTGCATCGTTTAGCTTGGAAATATCCGAGCCATCTATTCTCCACGATATCAAATTTTCAAGCGTACCAATTTGTTTTGCTGCCGCCTTGGCGGCAGCTTCGCGATTCTTGCCGTAAACGGTTTGCTGTACATAAGTACCCATGGCAAAATTTGTGCATTCATAGCTTTGATCGTTCTGCCCGTATTTCACCCATATAAATGTCAAAACAGCAATTATCACTATTAGCAACGCACTGAGCACTATAATCGTTTTTTTGTTTTTACCCATTTGAATCCTCCAATGCTGAAAGAATAATAGGATGAATTATAACAACAAATCGTTAGAAAGTCCAGTCTAACAACTTATTATACTCTTTATTAATTAATAATTAAATATGAAAAAATCATCTGCTAATTATTTTAACAGATGATTTAAGTTTCTATTCACTTCATTGAAGCGTGGGTTTTCCCTGAAACGACTTGTTGAACTCAAGGAGTGTCGCATTTTTTCAGCACAAAAACACCGATTATTTTTGAAATGGATGAGAGAGTGTCAATTTCCTCTCGCGTCCACATCCGGTTATTCCCGCATTCCTCAAAGCCGACGTATCCCTTGAATTTGCCGTTTCCCAAAATTGCAACTTGTAGAATTGACCCGACATTCTTTACATTTAAAATGGATTTTATCGGATTTGGAAGAAGGCTGATGTCGCTGCAAAAGAATATGCCGTCCACATTAAACAAATCAACAAAGTTCCCCAAATCACTATGGCAGATATTCTGGAGTTTGTCGCGCCGTGATTCAACGTTATCGGCTGACCATTCAAAGGTGTTGCTCACATACAAATCGTCCTGTGAATTTTGAAAGATATAGGCATGGTTCGCATGGAAATATTCGCCCGCCATTTTCAAAACCATGTTGATAACACTTCCAATATCCTTGGCATGGTACAACAGGTCAAACACACACCATAGAATGTCTTGCTGAAAGGATTTATTGCTCAGCACCGTGTTTTTCAGCGTTGGGGTTAGAGTATTGTGATACTCCGAACCGGATTGTAATGCGATGCATTCCGTATTGCTGCCAAATATCATATACCTGTTTCTGCCCCCTCGCTTTGCTTCATAAAGAGCAACATCGGCTTTTTTGTATAAATCCGCATACGTGAGGCCGTCTTTCGGATACATGGCAATTCCAACACTGCTGGAAATTGAATAGTGGTCAACTCCGTCACCAAACGTTTGGCTGAGGCATCGATTGATGGCCCCTGCCTTTTCAAAAATCAGGGACATATCTTCTACGCTTTTTAAAAGCACCATGAACTCGTCACCGCCGATACGGCCCACAACATCCGATGTGCGGAACAGTTTTTTCAGTTTGCAGCCGATGTCTGCAAGTACGGCGTCACCGAACATATGCCCAAGATTATCGTTTATATTTTTAAAATAATCCACATCGATTATATAAAGGGCGCAGATGTCGCCGCCTTTCAGCGCCTCCTCAATAAAGGTTTCGGTAGCCGCTTTGTTCAGCAGGCCGGTCAGACCGTCGCGCTGCGCTTTTTGCATTAGTGTTTGGGTTGCTTCCTTTTGACACGTAATATCGCTGATTGTGCCGATTGCCCGCACCGGCCGGTCGTCCTTGTCAAAGATAGTGGTGATTTTCACTCCGCACCACAGGTAGGCGCCCTTTGTGCTTTTCAGCCGATATTCACCCTCGGCGTTTGGAGCCCCGGTTCGAATTTTTTCAAACATTAGTCTAAACGAATCGGCATCATCGGGGTACACAATACGGCTGAAATTTTTTAGAAAATCTTTGATGACGGGGTTGTCACCCAACAGTTGCCGGTTGTTTCTGCCGATGGAAACAATGCCGCTCAGAATATTAAACTCGAAGATAATACTGTCCGACTGGTCCATAACAATTTGATAGCGTTCATTGCTTATTTCAAGCTCCTGCATTATTTCCCTTTGGTTGGTAATGTCAATTAGCACACTGTAAAATTCAGGCTCCTGGCTGCTTTCAATTATCAGTTGGCCTCTTTCAAGAATCCATACCGGTGATCCATCTTTTTTTTGAAGCCGATACTGAATATCAATGACCTCGCTTGCCTGCAATTGTGTGTCAATACTATGCTTGATTTCCTCACGGTCTGGCTCGTAGATCATATTGATAAACTTATTATCAAAAAGCTGCCTGATTTCATCCCTTGTGTAGCCGGTCATCTGCAGAAAGCCATCACTGCAGTACACCATGGTAAAACCACTATCGTATTTGCAGTGCTGTACACAGCCCGGAATGTTCACGGTCAAAGCCCTTAACTCTTGACTGCTCTTTTTGATATCGTTATTTTTGAGACGGAGCAGCATGATGCAATAAACCCCTAACAGCGCAAAGGCGCACGCCGTTCCCAATGCCAAAGGCGCGGAAACACTAAGCATGTATCTAAACTTCATAAGCGTCACATCGGTTGGTACAATGGTCAGAAGGTACCAGTCGCTGGTGCTTAGAGGCATATAATACAAATAATTTTTTGAACCTTCCGCCTCGTATTCCATCATACCACTGGCGGACAAACCTATATTTTTGCGCATCAAATCAAACTCGTTTTTGTTAGTTTGATTTGTATCGCTCATAATGGCAAAGATATTTTTACCGGTACTTTGAAAGTTCGTTATGTTGGAATTGAACACAATACTGCCATCGCGTTTTATCAGTGCGTAGGAACCGCCGTCGGGGGCCAAAACGCTGATGTCCTTAATATGGTCAATCGCTGTAATGCCGCGCAAAACACCAATGACGCTTTTATTTTTGTAAACCGGAACCGAAAACACAAGTGCTTTTTTTGAGTAAACAGACAGGTCCGGTGAGTCAGATATTGTATTACGCCCGCTCAGGGATGTTTGAAAAAAATCATAGCCGGTAATATTGTTGCGTACGCCGGTATCTGCAATACTGTCGCCATGGACGTCTGCAATGGCGACCATGGAGAATTGTCCACTTTTGGCGACGGAATGCATTGCGTTGACTGCAGTTTTATCGTTCAGGCTGCCTTGCTCGCTCATAAAGTTGGCCAGCGAAGTCAGTGTGGTGAACTTTTCATTAAATTTTGTTGTAATCGCATTGGCATTTTGTGCAGCGCTTTTAACGATATTTGCATTTTCAGCCGACTTTAAGTCGCTATTCAATTTACACACAAAAGCAGTCAGCGATGTGGCTAAAATGGAAAGGGCAGCCAAAAGTACCAATGCTGTTTTCAACCGGGGTTGTATCTTCATATTGGCACATCCTTCCCATATGGTTATGATAAAAATGCTTATTTACACATAAACTAAATATACACTATTTGATTTTCAACTGCAATCTATTTATCTTAAATAAAATATTAATATGAAATTATAATATAAGAGGCCAGGGTGCAGATACGGGTTGAACATTAGCGTGGGTGATAATTTTTATGCAAACTATGATTGCATTATGCTGAACGTTTGCAGCATAACCACCGGTAACAACTGCCAGATTGCGCCAATTGCCATGTACGCAATCTGTATGATTATTATGTATTTGCATAGTAATCACATAGCCTAAACATTTTGTTTTGTATTATGCTACAAAATTGCATAAAAATCTTTTTCACTCTCTCACAGTATGCTATACTAAAGTTTATCTATAACAATCTGAGGTGTAGTATGTCACTTGAAAAAGTAAAGCAATATTTAAAACGATATAATATGGAAGACCGTCTGCGTGAGTTTGCTGTTTCGAGCGCAACGGTTGAATTGGCGGCGCAGGCACTGGATGTGGAGGCCGCACGCATCGCGAAGTCACTGTCCTTTTGTTACGGCGACGGCTGTGTGATTATTGTCACCGCGGGTGATGCGAAGGTCGACAATGCGAAGTTCAAGGCCGAATTCCAGACGAAAGCGAAGATGCTTGCCCCGGATGAGGTCGAACCGCTGACCGGGTATCAAATCGGAGGAGTTTGTCCGTTTGGAAATCCGGCTTCGGCTAAGGTGTATTGTGACCTGTCACTGAAACGTTTTTCTAAAATTTTTCCGGCTGGCGGCAGCGCAAACTCCTGCGTTGAACTAAACTGTGATGAGCTTTTTGAACTTTCGAAGAGCATAAAATGGATAGATGTTTGTAAAAACTGGAAAGCAGAAAATTAGACAGAGGGATAGGGTTTGATATCATGAGGATGCGCAATAAGCCGTGGGCAACACCGGAACTGGATGCATGTAAATTTTTTGTTCGGAATCCGGAACAGTATATAGGTAAATGGCATGGCTTTTTTAAGCGGCAGCAGCCTATTCATCTTGAGCTTGGCTGCGGCAAAGGGCTTTTTATCGCGGGGCTTGCTCCAAAGAATCCGCAAATTAACTATATAGGTATCGACCTAAAGGATGCGGTTCTTGCACCGGCAAAGCGAAACATTGAACAGGCGTTTCAGGCTGAAAACAAAGAACCTGATAATGTGGTTCTGATGGCACAGGACATTGAGCGGATACTAACGATAATGAACTCATCTGATACAGTGGAAAGAATTTACATTAATTTCTGTAATCCATGGCCAAGGGGGAAGCACAACAAACGGCGGCTGACCTATCCGCGCCAGCTTGAACATTACAAACAGTTTTTGGCAAAGGATGGCGAAATCCATTTTAAAACCGATGATGACCTGCTTTTTGAAGACACGCTTGTGTATCTAAAGGAAAGCGGTTTTGAGCTTGTTTATCAAACATATGACCTGCATTCAGGGGACTGCTCTGAAAATGTGATGACAGAGCACGAAAAAATGTTCCGTGAAAAGGGCGTTAAAATAAAGGCGCTTGTTGCGCGGCTCGTAAAATAGATAAATGTTATCATTAATTGAATAATATGCATTGACAAATGCTTGCAGATTTTTTATGATTTCTACAAGTTTAGTGAATTTAATTGGAGGAGCGCCGGTATGAGCGAAGCAATTATTGAAATAAAATCGCTGAGCAAAACTTATCAATCAAAGGGTACAGAGGTTCATGCTTTAAACGATATTAATTTATCAATTGAAAAAGGCGATATTTTTGGTATTATCGGCATGAGCGGTGCGGGTAAGAGCACACTTGTGCGTTGCATCAACATGCTCGAAAAGCCCACAGGCGGTACCGTTTTGTTTGATGGCCACGATTTATCGGCGCTTTCGGATAAAGAGCTGCGCGGAGCAAGGCGTTCCATGGGTATGATTTTTCAGCAGTTCAATCTTTTAATGCAGCGTACAGCAGAGGATAATATCTGTTTCCCACTGGAACTTGCTGGTACTGATAAGGTGGACGCGAAAAATCGAGCCAAAGAGCTTTTGGAACTGGTTGGCCTTGCAGATAAAGCGAAGGCCTACCCTTCCCAGCTTTCCGGTGGCCAAAAACAGAGAATCGCAATTGCCCGTGCGCTTGCAACCAATCCAAAAGTGCTTCTCTGTGATGAGGCAACCAGCGCGCTGGACCCAACCACCACAGCATCGATTTTGTCCCTGCTAAAGGATATCAATCAACGCCTGGGCATTACCATTGTGATTATTACTCATGAAATGAGTGTAATAGAGGGAATCTGTAACCGCGTCGCCATTATTGACGAAAGCAAAATCGCCGAGGTCGGCGCCGTACAGGATATTTTTTCTAAACCTCAGACAATGGCAGCACAAAAGCTCGTCTATCCGGGCGGCAAGCGCACCGAAAAATTCATCAGCAAGCGATGTATGCGTATTGTTTTCGACGGCAACTCTTCGTTCGAACCTGTGATTGCAAACATGGTGCTCGAATGCAAGGCTCCGGTCAATATTATGTATGCAGATACAAAAAATATAGATGGCAAGGCATTTGGCCAGATGGTGGTTCAGTTGCCTGAGGATGAGACTCTGGCGCAGAAGATGTATGCCTATATACGCGCAAGGGGATTATCCGCTGAGGAGGTGAACGGTTATGTGGGATGAAGCAACGCTGAGCATGTTGGTGCAGGGGATTGGTGAAACCCTGTATATGACGCTCGTTTCCACTTTATGTGCTTACATTATCGGGCTGCCGCTCGGTATTGTGCTTGTCACAAGCGCAAAAGACGGGATCCGCCCGTGTCAGCCTTTGTTCAAAACACTTGATATCATTGTCAATTTGACACGCTCTATTCCATTTTTGATTCTGTTGGTTGCCGTCATTCCGTTTACGCGAATTGTCGTCGGCACAACTCTCGGCTCAACCGCGACTATTGTGCCGCTGACATTATCGGCGGCACCGTTTATCGCGAGACTGGTTGAATCGTCCATCAAGGAGGTAGACGTCGGGGTAATTGAGGCTGCTCAGTCCATGGGCGCTTCGTCCATGCAGATTATCTGGAAGGTGATGCTTCCAGAGGCGAGGCCGTCCTTAGTTGTCGGCAGCGCCATCGCTACCACGACCATTTTGGGCTATTCGGCAATGGCTGGCTTTGTCGGCGGCGGCGGTCTTGGCACCATTGCAATTAATTACGGGTATCATCGCTATCAAAATGACATCATGTTTGTTACCGTGGTTCTTTTGGTTCTAATCGTTCAAGTACTTCAGGGTGTTGGAATGAAGGCCGCAGGGCTTAGCGATAAGAGAAAGTAATCAAATGATAGAAAGTGTATGGATTTTATAGAATAATTATGAGCAAAATGTAAAAGAGGGATGCCTGCCGGGCATCCTCAGAAAATACAGTAAATTCACACACTATTAAATTGGAGGGTACATTATGAAAAAAGTAATATCTGCGATATTAGCGGCTGCCCTTTTACTCACCGTATTTGCCGGCTGTGCAAAGTCCGGTTCCGCCACTTCCGCCGGGTCAACTAAAAAAATTGTGGTTGGTGCTGCTCCAACACCGCACGCGGTTATTTTAAAACAAGCCGCAAAGCAGTTGAAAGAAAAAGGCTATGAACTTGTAGTAAAAGAGTTTTCGGATTTCATACTGCCGAATACTGCACTAGAGGAAAAAGAGATTGACGCAAACTATTTTCAGCACATAACTTATTTCGATAACTTTAACAAAGAGCATGGTACGCACCTTGTTTCTGTTGGTGCGATTCACTACGAGCCGTTCGGAATTTATGCGGGCAAAACAAAGTCCATTGCGGATTTAAAAGACGGTGCGACCATCGCTGTTCCTAACGATACCACAAATGAAGCCAGGGCACTGCTGCTTCTGCAGGCACAGGGTTTAATTAAGCTAAAAGATGGCGCTGGTATTACCGCAACGCAAAAGGACATTGTTGAAAACAAAAAGAATATTAAGTTTATGGAAATTGAAGCGGCACAGCTTGCCCGCTCCTTACCAGACGTCGACTTGGCTGTTATTAACGGCAACTATGCGCTCCTCGGCGGCTTAAAAGTTTCTGATGCGCTTACGGTCGAGGCTGCGGATTCGATTGCGACTACCGCTTATGCAAATATAATCGCGGTTCGCGCGGGCGATGAAAACCGCGAAGATATCAAAGCTTTGGTCGAAGTACTCAAAAGCGACGAAATGAAGGATTTCATCACGAAAACGTTTAACGGAGCAGTTGTTCCTGTAAAATAAGTACTGCTAAAAATAAACTTGTTTGAGCGCCTGTGTAATAATTTGCACGGGCGCTTTTTGCGTTGAATTTAATTCTTCATTCTGCTACAATGTAGCCATCTTATATTTAGGGGCATGATTATGAAGTGCTATGAAATTGTAAATGACACACTCGTGGAAGCGGAAAAGAAATTTGAAAACAACACAGTCTGTGTGTGTACGCCGGACGAACTAAGCGGGGAAAATTTAAAACTTGCGTCGCATACCATTGATGAGTGCAGAATCCCCGGGCCGGCCAAACTGGAAGCTTACGACGGCTATGATTTTATTTTGCTTAACCTTATTAATGATAAAACCAAATGCGAAACCCAGCGAATCGGGCTTTACATTATGCCGCAGACAGTTATTTTTGTGAGTGACCGTTCAAGCGTGACAGTACAGGAGGTGCTTGACGCTTTTCAGAAAACCACGACTTCCAACTTGACTACAACCCGGGTTCTCTATACGTTTTTCAATAAATTGACCGCCAATGATTTTGAGGAGCTTGAAGCGTTGGAAGAAGATATTTCAGATATTGAGGAGCGTGTGCTGAATGGCGCTACGGAAGACTATATCAAAGATATTGTCGCAATGCGTAAAAAGCTGATGTTTTATAAGAAGTACTATGAGCAGTTGCTCGATGTTGCTGAAAGTATAGAGGAAAATGACAATGGCATTATGTCCTCAGCCGCGCTTCGCTATTTCAAGATGTTTACAGCGCGTGTGGATCGCTTAAACCACAATCTTATCAATCTGCGTGACTACATCACGCAAGTGCGCGAAGCTTATCAGTCGCAGGTGGACATTGGTCTTAATGCGATTATGAAATTTTTCACGGTAATAACCGCTATTTTTCTTCCTTTAACATTATTTGTGGGATGGTACGGCATGAATTTTAAGAATATTCCCGAACTGCAGTGGAAGTACGGTTATACTTACGCAATTTGCTTTTCCATCGTGATTGTGGTGGCCTGTCTTATCTGTTTCAAAAAGAAAAAGATATTATAAATTGGATTAAGTGCACTGTTACTCAGGTGTGATATACATTGATGATGTGGTTATTGACACACTAAAAAAGCAGTTGGCACAGAAAGACAAGCAAATTGAACAGCTTCAAATTGCCTTGCTGTATGAACAGGAAAATGTAAAACTGGCGTAGCAGCTTACCGATGGAAACAAAAAGCCTTGGTGGGATTTTTTCAAAAGGGGATAAAGCGTAATTGTAGAATTATTCGAAGATCATTTATATTAGGCGGTGCAGAATAAATATGAAAATTCAAAACAAAAAGACATGTATAGCAGTGCTTATTTTAGTAACAATAGAGCAGGTTATTAAAATAGTAATTAACAACAATTTTCTTGACAAAAAATTTCCCATATTGCCTCCTTTGCTATACTTTGAGCCTATGTTCAATCGGGACTATTCATGGTTTAATTCTATGTTACAATTAGGTATCGGTAAATGGATACATATTTCAATAGTAGCAATTATGAGTATATTAATATATCTGTTTTATCAATATCTAAATAAGCAATTTGGAACTAACAAAATTATTAATATTATGTATGCTTTTATATTTTCTGGTGCTATGTGTTCATTAATTGACAAAATTTTTTGGAACGGTAGTTTAGACTACATATTAGTAAATGGTTTTTTTACATTTGACTTAAAAGATGTATATGTTAATATTTTTAGTGGGTTGGTAATCTTATCATTTCTCTTAAAAAACAAAGTTTTAAACCAAATAATTGATGATAATATAGTAAAAAACTTTACTATATATATTCTACGAAAATAAACACATAAAGAGCCCCTACAACACAATTATGTAGTGGTTTTCATTGTCTCACAGGGTTATAGGTACATTTGTGCGAGAGCGATTAATCCATTTGCAGAATAGTCTTATTAAACACGTATTTAAGCTTATATTTTCTATGTGGACATTGACTTGTGAGCAATTTGCATAATATAATTTTAAATATTAAAATAATATTGACAAATTGATTTTTATATTTTATAATGAAAATACTTTAAGAAAGCGGTTTCAAATACAAAAATAATGATTTGCATAGAGAATGGTGATAAGGTGGCTCGTATTAGCGATGTAGCAAAACTGGCTGGGGTTTCGCCAGCAACCGTATCGCGTGTAATGAACGGCACGGCAAGGGTAAATGATGAAAAAACAAAACGGGTTTGGGACGCTATAAAAGAAACCGGTTTCAAACCAAACGAAATTGCACGCTCCCTTTATAAGAAGTCTTCGAGGATTATCGGTTACATAGTGCCTAATATTTTGAATTTATTTCTAGTTGAAATTGGGCGTGCCATTGAAGATGAGGCATTTCAAAATGGATATAAGGTAATCTTCTGTAATTCCGACGAAAATCCGGAAAAAGAATTAGCTTATATCAATATGCTTACCGCCATGAATGCCGATGGCATTATTATTTCAACCAGTACTAATAATCTGGATGAGGAAATGCGCAACTGCCCGCTTCCGGTTGTGGTGTTGGATAAATGCGGAGGCGATTCATTCACTGCTTCCGTTCAGGCGGATAACTATACGGGCGGGCGTTTGGCGACTGAACATTTGATTGCCTGTGGATGCCGGCATATTGTCCAAATGCATGGGTCGCAGGAGTATTCCAATGCCAGGCGTCGTTTTCATGGCTATTCGGATGTATGTAAAGAACATGACATTGAACCGCTGTTTATCGAGAGCAGCTATGATTATAACGGTGGGATTGTGAGTTCTAAGGAACTATTAGAGCGTTTCCCCAATGTGGATGGCATTTTAGCGGTAAGTGACATGGTTGCGTTTTCTCTTTATAGGGTACTTCATGAAATGGGCAGACGTGTACCCGATGATATTATGATTGTCGGGTATGACAATTTGGAGCTGAGTTCGCTGATGACACCGGCGCTTACAACAATTGCTCAACCGATGGATGAAATTGGAAGGCTCTCGGCAAAGATAATTATTGATATCGTAGAGAACAATAAAATTGAACAACGTGAAAATATTTTGCCTGTTTCGCTTAAAATCAGGGAGACGACAAAAATTAAACATCCGTTTACTTCAGGTGTGATATAATATTAGAGTTGTTAATTTATTGTTTGATAATTTAACAAATATTACAAGTTATGTAATTTCAGGCCGTTGTCATTTTCCAGCGAGAGTGTTGGCCTGCTTGTAATGTCTATTTTCGCTGGAGAAATGCAGGGAATAGAATGAAACGAGTTTTTTTAGTTGTGCTTGACAGTTTCGGTATTGGCGAAGAGCCGGATGCGGCTGAATATGGCGATGAGGGCAGCAATACGATTGCCGCAGCCGCAAGCAGCCCATATTTCGATATGCCTAATATGCAAAAACTGGGTCTTTTTAATATTGACGGCGTAATCTGCCGGCCAAAAGAAGAAAATCCGATGGGTGCGTTTGCCCGTATGCGGGAAATTTCCAAGGGAAAGGATACCACAATCGGCCATTGGGAAATCGCAGGCATCAACTCTCCTAAACCGCTGCCGACCTATCCGAATGGATTCCCTGAGGATGTTATACGGGAGTTCGAGCAAAGGACGGGCCGTAAGGTGATTTGCAACAAACCATACTCCGGCACTGATGTTATTAGGGACTATGGTAAAGAGCATGCGGAAACCGGTGCGCTCATTGTTTACACCTCGGCGGACAGCGTATTTCAAATTGCCGCAAATGAGGAACTTGTCCCAATTGACGAGCTATACCGTTACTGCCAGATTGCAAGGCAAATACTCGTTGGCAGGCACGGTGTGGGCAGAGTCATTGCAAGACCGTTTGTCGGCACCTATCCCAACTTTACCCGTACCACCAACCGCCATGACTTTTCGCTTTTACCGCCACAGATTACAATGCTCGACCAACTTATCGAAGACGGGGACGATGTAATCGCAGTCGGTAAAATAAATGATATTTTTGTAGGCAAGGGTATCAGTAAATTCATGAGAACCAAAAACAACGAGGAGGGAATTGACCGCACCATCGAATTGACCAAACAGGATTTTAATGGTCTTTGCTTTGTCAATTTGGTTGACTTCGACATGCTTTACGGTCACCGCAACGATGTGGATGGGTACGCCAAGGCATTGACCTATTTTGACCAGAAGCTGCCTGAAATCATGGATGGGCTGAGGGACGATGATTTATTGATGATTACAGCCGACCATGGCTGTGACCCGAGTACGCCTTCCACGGACCACTCACGCGAGTACACACCGTGGGTAATTTGCGGCAGGAATGTGAAAGCCGGTGCAAATTTGGGCACGCGCCCGACTTTTGCTGATATTGCCGCCACCATACTCGACTATTTCGATGTTAAGTCAAAAATAACGGGAACATCACTTATAAATGAAATTATTGAATGAAAACCAGGAGGAATTACATGACTAACGTACCAACACCCCATAACGGAGCAAAAGCAGGGGATATCGCCAAAACCGTATTGATGCCGGGCGATCCGCTTCGGGCAAAATTTATTGCTGAAACCTATCTGAAGGAGGTTACCTGCTTCAATACCGTGCGCAACATGCTCGGCTATACCGGAACTTATAACGGCAAACGTGTTTCCGTTATGGGCGGCGGCATGGGAATGCCGTCAATGGGTATTTATTCCTATGAGCTTTTCAATTTTTACGACGTTGAAAATATCATCCGTATTGGTTCGGGCGGCGGTATTGCCGACAATGTCCATGTACGCGATGTTGTCATCGGTATGGGTGCGTGCACCAATTCAAACTATGCAGCTCAGTACAGACTGCCCGGTACTTTTTCACCGACTGCAAACTATGATCTTTTGAGCTGTGCAGTAACAGCTGCCGAGAAGCTGAAAGTCAATGCTGTAATTGGCAACGTACTTTCTTCCGACACCTTCTATGACGACAACGAAAACGCATTGGCCTCATGGAAAAAGATGGGCGTTTTGGCAGTGGAAATGGAAGCTGCCGCACTCTACATGAACGCGGCAAGAGCGGGCAAGAATGCACTTTGTCTTTTGACAATTTCGGACTGTCCATTTACCGGCGAATCGCTTTCAGCTGAGGAGCGCCAGACAAGCTTCACTCAAATGATGGAAATTGCACTGTCACTTGCTTAAGAGTGACAGAAAAGTATTGCATAATAAAGAAAAATACAGTATGATGAAATTGGAAAAAAATGAAAATATTGGGAATAATATCACCATTACGTGGTATTAAATATATCCAAAAAATTAGGAGGAAAGATTATGAAGAAGATTGTAGCACTATTGCTTGCAGTTATGATGGCAGCGTCTGTAACTGCATGCGGATCTAAGGCTGGTACAACCTCAAGCGCAGCGGCAAGTGCAGCACCAAGTGCAGCAGAAGAAAGCAAAGCGGAGGCAACACCGGCAAAGACTGATTTTAAGGTTGCAATGGTTACAGATACCGGTGGCGTAAATGACCAGTCCTTTAACCAGTCGGCGTGGGAAGGCCTCCAGAAACTGTCCGCTGATACCGGAGCCATAGTGAAGTACACTGAGTCCAAGCAAGAATCCGACTACGCTACAAACCTTGACAAGGCTGCTGATGATGGCAACAAATTGATTTGGGGAGTCGGTTTCGCGATGGCTGACGCTCTCACAAATGCTGCAAAACAAAATACAGATATCAACTATGCTATCGTTGACGTTTCTTATGGCGATAAAACACCTTCAAACGTAACCGGTGTTGTATTCCGTGCTCAGGAGCCATCTTTCTTAGTTGGCTACATAGCAGCCAAAACAACAAAGACCGGTAAAGTCGGTTTTGTCGGCGGTATAGAAGGTGATGTTATCAGCCAGTTCGAATACGGCTACAAGGCTGGCGTTGCATACGCCGCTAAAGAGATGGGTAAGAAAATCACAGTTGATGCTCAGTATGCTGAAAGCTTCGGCGATGCAGCTAAGGGTAAGGCAATTGCAACTAAGATGTACTCCAGCGGCTGCGACATTGTGTTCCATGCAGCGGGCAATGTTGGTGTAGGCGTTATTGAAGCAGCTAAGGAAGCAAACAAGTATGTAATCGGCGTTGACCGTGACCAAGCTTACCTAGCTCCTAAAAATGTTATTACCTCTGCTTTAAAGCTTGTCAACCAGGCTGTTGACTTGGTTTCCAAGGAAGCAATGGACGGCAAAGAAATCGGTGGCAAAACCTATGCTTATGGTCTTACGGAAAATGCCGTTGGTATTCCTGAAAAGCATGAACTTATAGGCGATGAAACTTACAATGCAGCAACTGCTCTTATAGCCAAAATAAAGGATAAAACAATCGTTCCTCCGTTTAACAAGGACGAATTCAAAAAATTCGAAGATACTCTTAAATAATCTAAGCATATCATTTTATAATCTCTTTAACACAACGGGGCGCGTATTTTTATAGCGCCCCGTTGTGTATGAAGGGACTAATTATGGGCAGGGGGTTTATTTGAATGGAAGTCAGTAAGGAATATGCAGTGCAAATGCATGGGATTACCAAGATGTTCGGTTCCTTTTGCGCACTGGATAACGTGAATCTTGACGTAAAAAAGGGCTCAATTCATGCCATTTTGGGCGAGAACGGCGCTGGGAAAAGCACACTGATGAATGTGCTCTATGGCCTCTACCAGGCTGAAGCAGGCGAAATCTTTTTGAATGGGGAAAAGGTCAACATTAAAAGCCCAAGTGTTGCAATTGAACACGGTATTGGAATGGTCCACCAGCATTTTATGTTAGTCGATAATTTTACGGTAACGCAGAATATTATTTTAGGTAATGAGGTTGCTAATCAATTTGGCGTAATAGATATGAAAAAAGCACGCGATGGAATCCTCGGAATTGTCAAAAAGTACGGCCTTGAGGTCGATCCGGATGCAAAGATCGAGGATATTTCCGTTGGTATGCAGCAGCGTGTTGAGATATTAAAGGCACTTTACCGCGGCGTTGATCTGCTTATTTTAGACGAGCCGACCGCCGTACTGACTCCTCAGGAGATAGATGATCTGATTCAAATTATGCACAATTTAATTGCAGACGGAAAAACAATTATTATTATCACACATAAGCTTAAGGAAATAAAGGCGTCTTCTGATGTCTGCACCATTATCCGCCGTGGTAAATATATCGACACTGTCAGTGTTGCCGATGTTGACCAGGAAGAACTTGCCTCTAAGATGGTCGGCCACGAGGTCAAGCTGATTGTTGACAAAACACCGGCAACGCCGGGCGATGTTGTTTTTGAAATTGATAATTTGACGGTGAAAGACGAGCGTAAGCTTGATGCGGTTAAGAATTTGTCATTAAAGGTGCGCAAGGGCGAAATCGTAGGCATCGCCGGAATTGACGGCAACGGCCAAAAAGAGCTTGTAGAGGCGATTACCAATTTGACCAAATCACAGAGCGGCACCATTAAAATTAATGGAAAAGAGATTCAGAACACTACGCCGCGAAATGTAATTGATAATAAAATTTCTACAATTCATGAGGACCGGCAAAAACGCGGGCTTGTTCTTCCGTTTACAGTGGCCGAAAATATCGTCATTGAAAAATACCGTACAAAGCCATACAGCAAGGGCGGTATGCTGAACAGCAGCGAAATTCTCGCCTATACCAAAGGGCTTATCAAAGACTACGATATTCGGCCGGATAACTGTGAAAATCAGCCTGTTCGCGGCCTGTCGGGCGGTAATCAGCAGAAGGTTATCATCGCGAGAGAAATCTCAAATGAGCCTGATTTGCTAATCGCCGTTCAGCCTACCCGTGGGCTTGATGTTGGTGCGATTGAATATGTGCACAAAACACTGATTCGTGAGCGCGACGCCGGCAAAGCAATTCTTCTGATTTCATTAGAACTTGATGAAGTTATGAATGTTGCCGATACCATTGACGTTATCTATGCCGGCACGATTGTTGACAGCTTCAAGCAGGGCGAAGTTGATGAAAAATTGATTGGATTATTAATGGCGGGAGGTAAGAAGGATGAATACAATAGTCAAAATTCTTAAAAAGTCAATTACCTCAACCATAATTGCCATCCTGTTTGGTTTTTTGGTTGCCGCTGTTGTACTTGCTGTTGCGGGCTACAATCCATGGGATGCTTTTGGGGCGCTTTTTAAGGGCATTTTTGCAAAGCCAAAGTATATTTCCAACGTAATCATTAAAGCGACGCCGATTATTCTGACCGGCTTGAGCGTTGCGTTTGCTTTTAAAACCGGTATGTTCAATATTGGCGCTGAGGGTCAATACATAGCTGGAACAATTGCAGCTGTCTGTGTTGGCACAAAGCTTGATTTTGCTCCTGTCATTCAAATCCCTGTGGTTGTATTGTCCGGTGTACTGGCAGGTATGGCTTTTGGCGGTTTAATTGGATATTTAAAAGCGAAGTTTGGAATACATGAGGTAATTACAAGTATTATGCTGAACTGGATTGCACTTTACTTGTCTAACTTTATTGTCAATAGTCAGACTTTTCATCAGCCCGAGTCAACTAGCACCTACCCAGTCAACGAGTCCAGCTTTACCATGCTCCTGCCAAAATGGAAAGCTTCCGATGCAGGTATGGCCGCGTTAAAACCAAACAAATGGCTGTACGAAATGATGATGAAAACGGACGTTAACTTCGGTATTTTGATTGCTGTTATTCTGGCAGTTGTGGTCTGGTTTTTGCTTTATCGCTCAACCAAGGGCTATGAACTGCGTGCTGTTGGCTTCAATCGTGATGCCGCCGAGTTTGCCGGCATCAACGTTAACCGCAATATTACACAGGCGATGCTGATTGCCGGCGCATTGGCCGGACTTGCCGGTGCATTGGCAATTACAGGCACCGCACCGCATAAGATTTCAACTATGGCTGCTTTTGAAAACAATGGTTTCAACGGCCTTTCCGTTGCACTTATTGCGGGCTCTTCTCCAATCGGCTGCATCTTTGCCGGCTTGCTTTTTGGCGGCCTGCTTTACGGCGGGCAGAGTGTCCAACAGGATGTGGGCGCTCCGACCGAAATCATCAATATTATGATTGGTACCATTGTATTCTTTGTGGCGCTGACAAAGGTTGTGCCTTTGCTGGCCGACAAGCTTGAAAAGAGAGGTGCTCGCCGTGTTAAATAACATTTTATTATTGATTGGAATAACGCTGATGTATTCCACGCCATTGGTTTTTGGTGCGCTTGGCGGAGTTATCTCTGAACGCTCCGGTGTGATTAATATTGGTATTGAGGGAATGATGACGGCCGGTGCTTTTACGGCTGCTGCGGTAGGTTACTTCACCGGTAATCCATGGCTTGGTTTACTTGCTGCGGGCGCGGCAGGCGGACTGATTTCACTCCTGCACGCCGTTGCATCCGTTACCTTCAAGGCGGATCAGACTATCTCCGGTATTGCAATTAACTTAATTGGGCCTGGTGCTGCGCTATTTTTCTGCCGTCTCCTGTTTGATCAGGCAACCATGACAATTCCGGCAAAAACACTGCCGAAGCTTTTTGGCGAAAATACGTTTGGCGATAGCCCTATGAAGAATCTCAACGTTGATATTACCGTTGTGCTGGCGCTTATTGCCGCGACTGCTATGTGGTTTTTTCTCTATAAAACGAAGTGGGGGCTTCATGTGCTTTCGGTTGGCGAGCATCCTGCTGCTGCCGATACCCTCGGTATCAACGTCAGCCGCACCCGCTACCTCTGTGTGATTGTTTCCGGCATTTTAGCCGGTTTCGGCGGCGCTTCGATGACGCTGGCCATCATTTCCCAGTTTACGCCGACCGCAATCAGCGGCCAGGGCTTTATTGCAATGGCAGCCGTCATATTCGGCAAGTGGACTCCATTCGGTGCTTACGGTGCCTGTATGCTCTTTGGTTTTGCACAGGCGCTGACGGTTGTTTTGGGCGGTGGAGATTTTGCCGTTCCGTCTTCGATTCTGGCAATGCTGCCCTACATCTTAACAATCGTTGTGCTGATTCTTTTCGTTGGCCGCTCAGTCGCACCAAAGGCGGATGGTGTGCCTTACGAAAAGGGTGTAAGATAAGCGGACTAAGTCTGAATGCAGGTTCATTGAATTTGTATCTGATGAAAGACTCTTGCTTTGAAAATCGAACTCATTTGCGCAATAAAGGAGCTAATAAAATTTATGGATAACAAAGACATATTGAGCAAGGTTGACCATACTCTGCTGACACAGACCGCCACATGGGCGGAGATTAAACAAATTTGCGATGATGCGGTTAAGTATCAAACAGCTTCAGTTTGCATCCCCGCTTCCTATGTGAAGCGTGCAAAGGGCTATGTTGGCGGCAAGATGGCTGTTTGCACCGTAATCGGTTTCCCGAACGGCTACTCCACAACCGCTGTCAAAGTTTTTGAAACAAAGGACGCAATCCAAAACGGTGCGGACGAAATCGATATGGTTATTAATATCGGTTACGTAAAAGATGGTCTTTACGACTTGCAGCTTGATGAAATCAAGCAGATCAAAGCGGCCTGCGGCAGCCATATTCTAAAAGTAATTATTGAAGCCTGCCTCTTAACCGATGAGGAAAAGATAAAGCTGTGTGAAGTCGTTACCCAATCCGGTGCGGACTTTATCAAAACATCCACTGGCTTCTCAACGGCGGGTGCAACTTTTGACGATGTCGCACTTTTTGCAAAATATATTGGGCCAAATGTAAAAATCAAGGCGGCCGGCGGCATTAAAACACTCGACGACGCCGAAAAGTTTATTTCCCTCGGTGCTTCCCGTTTAGGAACAAGCAGAATCATCAAAATTATCAAAAATGAGGAAGCCCACGGATATTAATTGTTCACGCTCTTAGAAAAATAAAAACAACAAATTGAGGAGCGGCAATTGTCGTTCCTCAATTCTGCTTAAAGAAACGGGTGCTAAGATGGATAATTATAAAGAATTAGTCAGTGCGGCAATTTCTGCACGCAAAATGGCCTATACGCCGTACTCGGACTTTAAGGTTGGCGCTGCTTTGATGACTAAAAGCGGCAAGATTTATCAGGGATGCAACATTGAAAATGCGACGTATACACCCACAAACTGTGCGGAACGCACCGCCTTTTTTAAAGCGGTCAGCGAGGGAGAGCGCGAATTTCAGTGCATTGCTATAGTAGGCGGCAAAGGCGAAGAAATTTCCGGTAAGGTCTGCCCGCCCTGCGGTGTTTGCCGTCAGGTCATGATGGAGTTTTGTGAACCGCAAAATTTTAAAATTATTCTTGTTAAAAGTCCGGACGAATGGGAAGTATACACGCTGCGTGAGCTGCTGCCGCTCGGCTTCAGCCCCGCTAATTTATCAGAGGGTGAATTAAAATGAGAATGTATGATGTTATCGCAAAAAAGCGTGATGGCGGGGAACTGACAAAAGATGAAATTCAGTTTTTTGTCAGCGGCTATGTAAAGGGTGAGATCCCGGATTATCAAGTTTCGGCGCTTCTGATGGCGATTTATTTTAAAGGCATGACTGATTTCGAAACAGCCAGCTTAACCATGTGTATGGCTAATTCCGGAGAAACAGTCGATTTATCATCCATAGACGGCATTAAGGTTGACAAGCACAGTACAGGCGGGGTTGGCGATAAGACGACGCTGATTATTTCACCGATTGTCGCGTCGCTCGGCGTGCGTGTTGCAAAAATGAGCGGACGCGGCCTTGGTCACACCGGTGGCACGGTTGATAAGATGGAGTCCATCCCCGGAATGCAGACCTCGATTGACCGTGAAAAGTTCTTTGACATCGTCCGCAAAGTCGGCGTCAGCGTAATCGGTCAGTCCGGCAACTTGGTGCCGGCTGACAAGAAGCTCTATGCACTGCGCGATGTGACCGCTACGATAGAGAGTATTCCACTGATTGCCTCGAGCATTATGAGCAAAAAAATTGCCGCCGGTTCCGACTGTATCCTGCTGGATGTGAAAACAGGTAGCGGCGCGTTCATGAAAACAGTCGAAGACTCGATTCGTCTTGCTCAGGCAATGGTCGCAATCGGCGAGCATGTCGGACGAAAAACGATTGCACTTATCACCGATATGGACCGTCCTCTTGGCAGCGCAATCGGTAATTCACTCGAAATAATGGAGGTTTGCCAAACGCTCAAAGGTCATGGCCCCGCCGATTTGACTGAAATCTGCGTCGATTTAGCAGCCAATATGCTTTTCTTAGCCAACAAGGGAAGTATAAGCGACTGTAAGAAAGCGGCACAGCAGGAAATTACAAACGGCAAAGCATTTAACAAGCTAAAAGAAATGGTCGCGGCACAGGGCGGCGATACAAGTGTGCTTGATGATAACACAAGGTTCGAGCAGGCGAAGGTTAAGCATGAGGTCTTAGCACAAAGCGAGGGCTATCTTTACTCGATGAATACGGAGCAGTGCGGAATTGCCTCCGTCGAGCTTGGCGCGGGCAGAGAGAAAAAAGAGGATTCCATCGACTTTAGCGCCGGTATTATGCTGCGCAAAAAGATTGGCGATTACGTCAAAAAGGGCGATGTTATCGCAGTGTTCTACTCTTCCTCAATGGACAGATGTCATGAAGCTGAAAAACTCTTTGAAAGTGCAATCACCATTTGCTCCACAGCGCCAAAAGAAGTGCCGATTATTCACGCAAGAGTTACTAAAGATAAAGTGGAAAAATATTAAGACTAATTTTCGTCTAAACGACTTATTATTTTTGGCCTGTTTTGCTGCGTTTTTCTCCTAGGCAGGCGTCAGCCTTGCAAAGCAAAAAAATATCCTCAAAAATCATATACGGCTTTCTAAACAGGAATTAGTATAAAAACAAAACGAGCAGGAATTTTCCTGCTCGTTTTGTTAATAAGGCTTATTGCTCCAGTCCTTCGAACTGCATGTTGTAGTATTTTGAGTAAATTCCATCTTGCGAAAGCAAAGTTTTATGGTTGCCGCGCTCCACGATACCCTCGTCGCCGATGACGATAATTTCGTCGGCATTGCGTATTGTGCTGAGGCGGTGCGCAATCACAATAGTCGTTCTGTCCTTTGCAAGCCGTTCAAGCGAATTTTGAATATGACGTTCGCTCTCGTTGTCAAGTGCGCTTGTCGCTTCGTCCAGAATCAGAATTTTGGGGTCTTTTAGGAATACACGCGCAATGGCCAGCCGCTGCTTTTGACCGCCGCTCAAACGTGTGCCGCGCTCGCCGACATATGTATCATACCCGTCGTCAAGACTCACGATAAAGCTATGGATATTTGCGTTTTTAGCAGCCTCAATAATTTCTTCATCCGTTGCGTTGGGCTTGCCATAGGCAATGTTTTCCTTAATGCTGCCTGCGAACATGTAAACGTCCTGCTGTACGATGCCGATTGCATTTCGCAGTGATTTCAGATTAACGTCGCGCACATCGTGGCCGTCGATCATAACACTTCCGCCGGTTACGTCGTAAAAGCGGGTCAGAAGGGAACAAAGCGTTGTTTTACCGCCGCCGGACGGGCCGACAAGCGCCACAGTTTTACCCGCATTAATCGAAATATTGATATCATCTAAAACGTTATTTGCATCATCGTAACTGAACGAAACGTCTTTATACTCAATCTGTCCCTTTACATCTGTCAGTTCAGTCGCGTTGGGCTTATCAACAATTTCCGGCTCGGTTTCAACGACCTCAATAAAGCGTTTGAATCCGGAATAGCCCTTTTGAAATAACTCGGTAAACTCAATCAATATGTCAATGGGGTTGATAATAATATTGATGTATAACGCATATACCGCCAGATCGGTCAGCTGTAAAGTACCCTGCGCGATAAAAAGCCCGCCGCTTACCAGTACGGATAGAAAAAGCAGCCCTTCAAAAAACGAAGTGCCTGCGCGAAAACTTCCCATAATCCGGTAACTGCTTTCCTTGGAGTCCAAAAACTTCAAATTGCTTTCGCTGAACTTTTCACGCTCCAAGTCTTCATTTGCAAAGCTTTTTACTACACGGATGCCCGACAAACTGTCCTGCACGCGCGAGTTGACACCCGCAATTTTCTTGCGGTTATCCATAAACACCGCGCGCATTTTTTTGTTTTTATAGATGCTGAATACAATCATAACAATCGTAACACCAAATAAAATAAGCGTCATCGGTACATTAATCATCAGCATCAGAACAAAGCTTCCGATAATTTTGAGTAAGGAAATCAAGATGTTTTCAGGACCGTGATGGGCTAGCTCGCTGATATCAAATAAATCCGAAACGAGCTTGCTCATCATTTCACCGGTGTTATTGTGGTCGTAGTAGGAAAACGAAAGACGCTGAAGGTGGTCGAACAAATCCTGTCTCATGTCGCTTTCCATCCTTGCGCCCATTACGTGCCCCCAACTGGTAATATAGTATTGGCAGCCAAGGCGAACCAGTTCCATTACCAGAAGCGCCGCCGCAACCCAGGGCAGACTGCGTAAAATAATTTGTGCGCTTTGAGTAAACAAACCCTTGGTCAGCCAATTTAAAATTTGAGGAAATGCAACGTCAATGGCCGACACAATCAGAGCGCAAAACATATCGAAGTAGAAAATCCCTCGGTATGGCTTATAGTATTTAACGAACTTTTTAAAAATGGACATGCTGTACTCCTGTGTTATTTAGTATTTCTCCGGTTCAGCATATTCTTCTCCAAAGGTTTCAACCGTAACGGTCTTCATGACCTCATCTTCAAGCGGTCTGTCGCTGGAATTACGGCGTACCGATACAATGCGGTCGGCTTCCTCTATACCCTCAATTACCTTGCCAAAAGCGGCATACTGGCCGTCGAGGTGCGGAGCGTCCGCCGTCATAAGGAAAAATTGTGAACCGGCGCTGTTCGGACTCATTGAGCGCGCCATGGAGAGAACTCCCTTGGTGTGCTTCAAATCGTTCTGAAAGCGGTTGGCGCTGAACTCGCCCTTAATGCTGTAACCCGGGCCGCCCATGCCCGTACCATCCGGGTCGCCGCCCTGAATCATAAAGCCGGGAATTACACGGTGAAAAATTGTGCCGTCGTAAAAACCTTTTTTGATGAGGGAAATAAAATTATTTACGGTGTTTGGGGCAACCTCCGGGTAAAGCTCAGCCTTAATAGTGCCTTTGTTGGTTAGAATGGTGACAATTGGTTTTTTCATTATCATATCCTCCGTTATCATTATAAAAATTATATTACTAATAAAATAATACCTATTTATTATACCTTTTATTTCCGGTTCCATCAACATTCAAACAATAATATATATATTTACTTTTGAGTGAATATGGTATACTAATATAATAAAATTCTAAAATGGAGGACATTATGAAGCTGATATCATGGAATGTGAACGGCCTGCGCGCCTGCCTGAATAAGGGATTTATGGATTTTTTCAGTGCAGCCGATGCTGATGCAGTGTGTATTCAGGAAACCAAAATGCAGCCGGAACAGGCGGAGGTTATCCTGCCGGGTTACAAGCAGTATTGGAATTCCGCCGATAAAAAAGGCTACTCAGGTACGGCCATTTTCACCCGTATGGAGCCGCTTTCCGTCAGCTATGACATCAATGCCGCTGAGCATATCGGCGAGGGGCGTTCGATTACGCTTGAGTTTGAGGATTTTTACCTTGTCACGGTCTACACGCCAAATGCACAGCGGGATTTAGCACGTATTGATTACCGCATGAGTTGGGAAGTTGCTTTTAGAACATACTTGAAGCAGCTCGATGCAAAAAAACCGGTCGTGGTGTGCGGCGATATGAATGTTGCCCACAACGAAATCGACTTGAAGAATCCCAAAAGCAACGTTGGCAACGCGGGGTTCTCCAATGAGGAACGCGAAAAGATGACCGAGCTGCTCGCTGCCGGTTTTACGGACAGCTTTCGTTATTTGCACCCGGATGAAAAAGATGCCTACACCTGGTGGTCATACATGTTTAAGGCGCGCGAAAAGAACGTTGGCTGGCGCATTGACTACTTCCTTGTGTCAAACAGCATCAGCGATAAGATTGAGGAAAGCAGCATTCACCCGGAAGTGATGGGCAGCGACCATTGCCCAATCGAACTTGTATTATTAAATTCAAAATAATTTAATGGAGGAATTACGATGCAATTGATTTTTTATGGCGCAGACAAGGAAGTAACCGGAAGCTGCCACTGCCTGATGGTAAACGGAAAAAAGATACTGATTGACTGTGGTTTGCAGCAGGGTTCGGACGAAGACGACAACCATAAGCTTCCGTTTTACGCGACACAGATTGATTATGTAATCGTAACCCATGCTCACATTGACCATAGCGGCAGGCTCCCGCTGCTTGTCAAAAACGGCTACAATGGTAAAATATATGCTACCGGAGCGACCTGTAACTTGCTTTCCATTATGCTGCGCGACAGCGCCCACATTCAAGAAATGGACGCAATCAATGAAAACCGCAAGAGCAAACGCGCGGGCAGGGAACTAGAGGAGCCGATATATACCATTGAAGATGCTCAGAAAACGCTGATGCGTCTAATGCCTTATTCTTACGGTGAAATGATTGAACTTTGTGAAGGTGTGCGTTTTCGTTTTATTGACGCGGGCCATTTACTCGGGTCAGCCTCTATTGAAATGTGGCTGACCGAGAACGGGCAAACCAATAAAATTGTTTTTTCCGGAGATATCGGCAACAGCAGCCAGCCTATTATCCGTGATCCGCAGTACATAGAACAAGCGGATTATGTAGTCATGGAGTCGACCTACGGTGACCGCGACCATGAAAAAATTGAGGATTATATTTCAGCGCTGGCCGATATTTTAGATAAGACACTATCTGATGGCGGCAATGTTGTTATTCCAAGCTTTGCAGTCGGACGCACACAGGAACTGCTCTATTATATCCGCGAGATTAAAGAGCGTAAGCTAGTCAAAAATAATCCTAACTTTCCGGTTTACGTTGACAGTCCGCTTGCGGCTGAAGCGACGAAGGTTTACAGCGGCAACCTAACAGGATATGCCGATGAGGAAACCATCAGGGTAATCAACGCTGGTTTTGCACCGCTTCAATTTCCAAATTTAAATATCTGTGCGAGTGTTGACGAATCAAAATCGCTTAATATGGATAATGTACCAAAGGTCATTATTTCCTCCAGCGGCATGTGCGAAGCCGGCAGAATACGCCACCACCTCAAGCACAATTTATGGCGGCCTCAATGCGCTATCGTGTTTGTTGGCTATCAGGCGAACGGCACACTCGGCCGCATTTTAATCGATGGTGTCAATAAGGTTAAATTGTTTGGTGAGGAAATTTCCGTACAGGCGCATATTTATAATTTCAGAGCACTTTCTGCCCATGCTGATAAAACCGGTTTATTAAAATGGATTCAGGCATATCAGAACAAGCCGCGCCGTGTATTTGTGGTTCACGGCGAATCAAGCGTGTGTGAAGCTTTTACCGAGGATTTGAAACGCCTGGGGTACAACGCCGTCGCACCGAATTTTGAGGCTGCCTTTGATTTGATGGATAATAAGGTGCTTGAAGAGGGCATTGTACCGCAAAAAACTGCGAAGGCTCCGAAATACTCTGCGCCGTTTGGTCGTCTGGTGGAGGCCGGGAAGCGCCTTATGCAGGTCATTCAAAAAAACGAGGGTGGGGCAAACAAGGAACTTGCCAAATTTGCCGACCAAATAAATGCTCTGTGCGACAAATGGAACAGGTAACATATTTTATTGTTGATATATATAAGCTGGCATCACTTTTCGAGTGGTGTCAGCTTTGTTTTCGTTATACAAATGGATATTTGGACAATTTTGGAAAAAAGTCGTATAATAATAAAAATAAGTCAGATGGCATATTTTGTTCTGACAATGAATATCTATTTATTGTCGTGAGGGTTTGTACACAAATTGAATCATTGGCACATGCTTAAGGCTGCACTGAAATATACGGCTTATTGCACCGCTTAAGCTCTCTGTCTATTAAATTCATTCCACGTTACAAATGGAATATACCGGGATGACAATGGTTGTATTGATGTTTGAAAACTAAATATTAATTTTGGTTTCATAGTTTTATCGCTATGAATGAAAAGGGAATAGAGTGAAAATCTCTAACAGCTTACTTTACCGTGAATAGGGACTGAATTTACATTACCATTGTGCTTTGCATGAGAAGGGTAAATTTCGGGATGATCTTAAGTCGGGAGACCTGCCAATTTTAAATATAGAATTCTTTTGGTAAGGGGGAGAATTTATTTATGAAATGTATGTACGTAGGACGTATTTACTCATTCTCTAAATAAACTGGCACTTTGAACAAAGGTGTCAGTTTTTTTATTTTTAGAGTAAAGTAATCAATTTACAAATTGAAGTTAAATTAAGGGGAATATTTATGAAGCGGTTAGTAAAGTCAATATTGAGTTTAGTTCTTTCATTATCGTTGGTTTTTGGAGGTTATTCTTCCATTGCTTTTGCGGAGGGCTCCGGCTCGGGGGCATCCGGCAATATCGAGGGTTACGTAACAATTGTTGTTGAAAAATTCACATTGGGGCAGGGCTATTTTGTCGAACCGGTTAAGGTTCCCATCTATACAATAGATAATGGAGCCGATGTGTTAACCAGGCTGCTGGGGGAGGGGAATTATAAGAATACAGGAGAGATAAAATCTGGATTTTATCTTTCCCGCATAAAAGACCCCTGTACCAGCCCAATTAATATTCCCTCTTACATTACCAAAAATGGTGGACCCTCCAATGAAAAGAACGATGGAAGGAAAACTGCAGATTGGCTTGGTGAGTTTGATTACGGGAATATGTCTGGGTGGATGTATTTTGTAAATAACAAATGTATGCCGGTTGGCTGCTCCGATTATGATCCGAAAGACGGCGATGTCATTCGCTGGCAATTTACGGTTCATGGTTACGGCGGCGATTTGGGAACTTCCTTTATGGGTGATGCGCTGTTGACCGTAGCAAATAAAGATACTTTAACAGCGGAGCTGGCAAAAATCAATAGTTCAGGCCATAAAGATGATTTTATTAAAGCCAATTCGAGCGCTTACAATAATGCGTTAAAAACAGTGGAAAATATGGAAGCGCTTCAATCAGATACTGATAAAGCGACACAAACCTTAACGAATGCCTATAACTCATTTGCAGCAACAGCAAAGGCAAAAAAGCTGGCGGTTTCTGCAAAAGATATGAGCGCTGATGTTTCAAAGAACTTTGTGACGAAGGTTACAAATCCGGCCTTTGGTACTTTTGGCGGGGAGTGGACGGTTTTAGCACTTGCGCGTGCCAGCTATGCGGTTCCAAAAGACTATTATGATATTTATTATGCTAATGTAGAAAGTAAAGTGAAAGAAACCTCAGGCGTTTTGAGCGAGGTTAAGATGACGGAGTATTCCAGAGCTATCTTGGCCTTAACTTCTATTTGTAAGGATCCAAAAAGTGTTTCCGGGTACAATTTAGTCAGTCCACTGGCGGATTACGGCAATGTTTTGGGTCAGGGCATCAATGGTCCTATTTTTGCTTTGCTCGCGCTTGATTCTGGAAAATATGAAATTCCCACAGTCGCGGATGGCGGCACTCAGAACACAAGAGATAAGATGATAGATTATATTTTATCTAAGGAGATTGGAAAGGATACAAGTACTGCGGGCGGCTGGGCCCTTTCCGGAGTTGCTCCTGATCCTGACATAACAGCAATGGCATTGCAGGCTTTGGCAAAGTATAAAGAGAAACCTTTGGTTTCAGCCGCTATTGACAGAGCACTTGCGGTCCTCTCTTCCATTCAAAAAGAAGACGGTGGTTACTCTAGCTGGGGTACTGTTAATTCCGAAAGCATTTCACAAGTCATTGTAGCTTTAACTGAGTTGGGAATTGATCCGGCGACGGACTCAAGATTTATCAAGAATGACCAGAACTGGCTGCTTTCCGCTTTGGAAAGCTTCTACGTCCCGGGAGAAGGATTTAAACATGTTTTAACAGGCTCCGCGGATGCAATGGCTACCGACCAGTCTGCGTATGCGCTTGCGGCATACAATCGATTTGTGGATGGAAAAAATTCGCTTTACGATATGTCGGATGCAAAAGTTATTTTGCAGGGCGATGGTTCTGTAAACAATAGTGTCAGCATTTCTGCACCGAGTAAAATTAGCGGCAGAGTCGGAACTAAATTCAGCATTAATGTCAGAATACCGAACTGGCCGGGTGCTGACGTGAAACTGTTTCAAACCGTTATATCTATACCGCACGGATTGAATGTGAATAGTGTAAATGGCGGTTCCATACTGTCCGGCGGGAGCATGAACTATGGAGTTGATTCATCAGGGACACTACGGCTCGCTTATATGGATTTGAATCAGGGCAATAAAATTACGGTAGATCCCTCCGGTCTGCCGGGCGATTTGGTTAAAATCAATTTATCGGTTTCCAGCGCTTTTTCAGATAAAGAGGATTTGTCATTTTCTATTCAAAACTTCTCATTTAAATCTTCTGCCGAAAAAAGCATTGATTATAAAATTGATAAAGATGCCATAGTGCAGGTATCTAAAACTACGGCAATCACAGCCCGAGTTTTATATAATGGTGATGGAAATGATCTTATTCCGAAAAACAAGAAAGCCGTCGCACTTGAGTTTGCTGATTTTGAGGAACCGAAAACATCGATTTTCTTTAAGAATTCAGCGCAATTGTTTAAGTCCCCGGAAATGTCAAACAGATCAGGAGTTTTAACATACATTGCTTTAGTCGACAGAGATGTATCGCTCGATGATTTAGACAGTGCATCCAACTATGCGTCATATGCTCAGGCACAGGAAAGCGTAAACTTTGGCGATGTCAATGGTGACGGATACATAAACGCACAGGATGCACTGAACACATTGTCTTCCTGGACAAGAAAGACTGATTCGCCGAACAGCAAAACGACTTTAAGCATGAATGTTACAGGGGATGCTTGCATCGATACTTCGGATGTGTTGTCAATGGTTGAATATTATATTTCAAATGTTCCATTCGCCATACTTAGCAAATAGAATTAAAAAATTAAAAGATTGAAGTTGAGGGCATTGGGTTGTCCTCAACTTCTGATTTGAATGAAGGGTTTGCAACATGTTGAAAAAATACAAGAAACAGCTAAAACTGATACTGACGGTTATATTGATTGCTGTTGTTTGCGTCGGAGCTTTTACGAGTTGGATCCATTTAAGCAGACCTTCGGTTTACATTGAATCAAAGTCTGTACCTTTGGGTTCTCAATTTTCTGTTGACGTCAAGATAACTTCTTTGCCGGAGGGAAAATATCCAGCAGCGAGCATAGCAGTTAAATTTGATAACAATAAATTAGAGTTATTAGGAACAAAGCTTGGAACTTTGGGCGTTGCCAATCCGAATTCGTCCAACAAGATGGATGACTATGTTCCAGAGTGGTATTCCAATGTGATTGGCTCGAATCAAAGCGGCATTATCAAGGCAATGTATTTGGATATGTCATCCGGTGATAAATCGTATGAGGGTCGTTTCTTTGAAAAGTCCAAAAAGGATGTACTGCTTCGACTGAATTTTAAATTGAAGGATACTGCAATATCCGGTGATCAGTTAAAACTGTCCTTCGATGATGTTTGTTTTGCAGCAGTCGAGGGTTCCGGGGTAAAGAGTTTAAGTACCGCCACACGTACTCTTTATACAAAGACCGCTGCAATAACTGTGGTTTAGGAGGAAATTATGAAAATATTAAAGAAATTAATAGCCGTTTTCTTAATTTTCGCTGCCATATTATGTTTGACATCTTGTTCAATCAGCGCTCCTTCGAAGACTACCGATCTGCCTATCGATGGTATTGTTAAGGAAGTCGTCTTTGAAGATGCCATGAAGAATTCAAAAATGCTTACGTTTAATGGACAAAACGATAGTGTTTCTTACTCCTGGTTTTTTGATGGCGGTTCCATTTCGGCTGTATCTGATCAGAATTTGAAAGTGGATTTTATGGATGCGGGCAAGGATTTAGACGGGGTGGTGTCTTCATCTGAAATATTAAAAATCCATTTTAATGAAAATAATTTAATTAAGGCGAAGACTACCTTAGAAATAAGGCTGCCCAAACTATGGAATGCGGAGAAAGCCGAAATTTACCAAAAAGTTTCGGGTTCAGTTTTCTGGTTATTGGAGGCTCCGTTAAATAATGATACGAATTCCTCCTTATCCTTTCCCATATCTGATACGAATGGTGAGTTTTACATCATTGCAAAAGACTTCTCATTTAAAGAGGTTCCTTCCAATCTTGTGTTTAAGAGTACGGACAAGGCTGCGGATGAACCTCAAAATAAAAATGCCAAAGTGACTGATGGCAAGAAGATTCAAAGTAAGGATACTGCTCCCGTAGGGGGCGGAAAATCCATAGCGGGGGCTTTTTCAGCCCCTTCTGAAAGTGTTTCATCGGAAGAGGAACAGCGGGTTAATCCATCTGCCGGTAAGGCGGTGGAACAGTGGAATGGTAAGACTACTCGAAGTAATTCCTCCGCTTCTAAGTCAACCAAATCTAATGGGAAAGATCAATATTTGACAGATCCAACCCCCAAGGGCAAGCCGGAACCCACTGAACCACAGGATGTGACGGTTAACAAGGATAAAGTTTACTATTGCACTCTCTCGATTGACTGTAAAACGATATTGGACAATCGAAAGAAGTTAAAAAAAGGAAAAGAAAGTGTTATGCCTAGCAATGGCATTATCCTGAAATCGCAGAAAGTTCTGTTTTATGACGGCGAGTCGGTGTTTGATGTTTTATTAAGAGAGACAAAAAAGAATAATATCCAAATGGAGTATACAGCAACTCCAATGTATAATTCAAATTACATAGAGGGGATTCATAATCTTTACGAATTCGATTGTGAAGAATTGAGCGGATGGATGTATAAGGTAAACGGTTGGTATCCAAATTACGGCTGCAGCAGGTATATGCTGAAAAATGGTGATGTTGTTAATTGGAGATATACCTGTGACTTGGGAAGGGATGTTGGGTGTGACTGGGATGTTTCAAAAAAGTGATCAGGATGCTTTTTCAAGCTATCATCCATTGATTTTATTCCTCTATTTTTGTGTTGTTTTGTTATTTAATATGTTTTTTATGCATCCAGTTATTTTAATCATATCGTTAGTTTCTGTATTTATTTACTCTGTCATTTTAAATGGGATGAAAGCCTTAAAGTTTAATGTTTTATACATGCTTCCCATCACGATTATTGTTGCATTGATTAATCCATTATTCAATCATTCCGGTGTTACCATCCTGTTTTATTTGAATGAAAATCCGGTCACTTTGGAATCAATTGTGTTCGGAATCATTTCTGCGGTTGTTTTTATTTCAGTCATCATTGGATTTTCTTGTTTTAATAAAGTCATGACAAGTGACAAATTGATGTATCTGTTCGGTAGGCTAATTCCGATTTTATCCTTGATGTTTTCCATGACTTTGCGGTTTGTTCCAAGATACAAAGCACAAATGAAGAAGATATCGAATGCTCAAAAATGTATTGGAATGGATGCTTCCAGAGGGAATGTTTTAAGACGGATCAGAAATGGGGTGAGAATCATCTCTATTTTGATAACGTGGGCACTGGAAAATGCAATCGAGTCGGCTGATTCAATGAAGGCAAGAGGATTCGAACTAAAGGGTAGAACCGCATTCTCTGTTTTTTCATGGAAGAAACGAGATAAGACATTGATTGTGCTCCAGTTGATTCTCCTATGTATCATTCTGATTGGGATGGTCTTAGGAGAATTCAATGCGGCTTATATCCCAATCATTGTCATATCGGGTATGGGACAAAAATCATTCTTATTTTATCTTACATATGCCTTGTTTTGTTTATTGCCGGTCATCGTAGATGTTAAGGAGAGTGTTGTATGGAACAAATTAAAATCTGCGGGTTGAATTTTTCTTATCCGAACTCTGATGGCACAGAGTTAGAAGATATCAATCTGTCCATAGATAAAGGCGATTTTCTCGTGCTGTTTGGCAGGTCAGGATGTGGAAAGAGCACTTTTTTGAAACAGTTAAAACCGGTGATTGCACCTTTTGGAAAGCTGAAAGGCGGCATCAAATTTTGCGGAAAAGATATGAAAGACCTTTCTGATAGAGAACAGAGCAGCAAAATCGGATTTGTTTCTCAGAACCCAGACAATCAGATTGTAACGGACAAGGTTTGGCATGAACTGGCTTTTGGACTGGAAAGTTTAGGGTATAACAATAAAACAATCAGGTTAAGAGTGGCCGAGATGGCTTCTTTCTTTGGAATCCAGGATTGGTTTTTAAAACCGGTCACGGACTTGTCCGGGGGGCAAAGACAAATATTGAATTTAGCCTCGGTTATGGTAATGCGGCCGGAAGTGCTGCTGCTGGACGAACCAACTTCTCAGCTTGACCCCATTGCAACCTCTAATTTTATTCACATGCTTAAGAAAATAAATGACGAGCTGGGAGTTACCATTGTTATTTCGGAACACCATTTAGAAGAGGTTCTTCCCGTTTCTTCAAGAGTCGTTTTTATGGATGAGGGCAGGCTGATTTTAGACTGTAAACCGCGTGAAATCGGGAGCTTAATCAAACAAATCAACAATGACATGTATGAAGCGCTCCCCGCTCCGGTGAAGATATACTCGGAATTTTGCAATGGAGATACGCCCATTACCGTTAAGGAAGCCAAAGAATGGCTATGTGGATACATTAGAAACAACCCTGATGAAGAAGATACAAATCAAACCTCCGTGGCAGGAGGCGGTATTGCAGTGGAACTGGATGACGTTTGGTTTAAGTACGATAAAAATTCAGAAGACATTGTCAAAGGCGTGTCTTTAAAAGTCAAACAGGGCAGTTTGTACAGTATTGTTGGTGGAAACGGAGTGGGGAAATCCACCTTGATTTCATTGATTGGGGGAGTGAATAAAGCATATCGAGGGAAGGTGAAATTATTTGATCAAGATTTAGCAAAGATTCCTTATAATGAAAGATACAGAGGCTTGATTGGTTATTTGCCCCAAGATCCCCAGTGCTTATTTGTAGGTAACACTGTTTTAAAGGATTTGGGAGATATGGCAGGCTCCATCTATAAGAAGTGGGACGACGCCCAAAAACGTATGGACGAAGTCATTGAACTCTTTCATTTGCGTCCGCTGCTGGACAGGCACCCATTTGATTTAAGCGGCGGAGAACAGCAGTGTGCGGCACTTGCCAAGGTACTGTTGACAAACCCTAAAATTATAATTCTAGATGAGCCCACAAAGGGAATCGATTCCGTTTTTAAGAAAAAATTATCGGATTTATTTGCCGAGTTAAAAGAACAGGAAAAAACAATCATTATGGTATCGCATGATATTGATTTTTGTTCTAGCTATTCGGACTATTGCGCCCTGATGTTCAATGGAGAAATCATCTCCGATGATTATACAAGAGACTTTTTTATGGGAAATAACTTTTATACGACGTCGTCTAATCGAATTTCTCAGGGAGTTTTTCGGAATGGACTGACTTGTGAGGATGTGATTGAACTATGTGGAAAGAGCATAAGGAAGTAAGCAAATTTGATATAAGAATGATACTGTCCTTCGTTTTGATTCTTGTGGCCATTCCTCTGACAATCGCATTCGGGGTAGTGTATTTGAATGACCGAAAGTACTATTTTATCAGCATTGTGATTTTAATCTACACGATGCTGCCTTTTATTTTGGTTTTTGAAAATAAGAAACCAAAAGTAAGAGAAATTATTTTAATCTGTTCCCTGTCTGCCATCGCGGTAATCGGCAGAACAGCATTTTTTATGTTGCCTCAGTTTAAACCGGTTGTTGCCATTGCTATTATTTCTGCGTTATGCTTGGGTCCTGAGTCGGGTTTTTTGGTCGGGGCTTTGTCCGGATTTGTTTCAAATTTCTTTTTTGGCCAAGGCCCTTGGACCCCTTGGCAGATGTTTAGTTTCGGTATCATTGGCTTTTTTGCGGGTGTTTTATATAAAAAAGGTGTGGATATTCATGTTCAGCGGTTTATCAACTTTTTTCATATACGGTGGATCAAAAAATTCAGATTCTGCACGGATGATTTCTTACAAAAGGTGTCAATTTGCCTGTTCGGCGGTTTATCAACCTTTTTCATATACGGTGGAATAATGAACTTTGCTTCTGTACTTATGTTTTCATCCAAACTGAATACCAACATATTGATTGCCGCTTATTTATCCGGGATTCCTTTTGATTTGGTGCATGCTGCATCCACGGTCATATTTTTATTTTTTATTGAGAAACCGATGATTGAAAAGATATCAAGGATTAAGATAAAGTATGGTTTGATTGATGAAAGCGAATCGTGGGAGGAACCTTAATTCGATGTTTAGGAATGTAAACGAGGCCTTTTATGCACCGACATTCGCATAGGCAATGCAAAAAGACCGCTATTATAAAACCCAATATTTGAACGAAAAAGCAGAATTGCAAGTGTCCAAAAACGGTACGTATGAAATCATTTTCTATCTGGCGGATTATCACATGATTTATCTAACAATATTCGCTGGCTGATAATGAGGTTCAAGGTTCCGACGACGTCGCTGAAAAAGCAGCACATTACTCTTACAGAATGAACGTCTAAATCTTTAGAAATAGCCACAGCAAATGAAGTAGCTAAGTACGACAATTCTTCCGGAGTTAAATCATTGAGCATCGGAATCATCTCCTTAAACTATATTATGCAAGTGAATCAAAGGAGGAAATAACGAAATCAGAATCATTGTACCGCTGCTGGAATCGGCTGATGCGTGGAGCAAAAGGCAATGACCGGACAAAAAGTCGAAAAGGGAAGAAAAGCAAAGGGACGCACATGATTTTTTTCAGAACCGAGACATTGAAAGCACGTCCAAGCTACAAAGTTGCACCAAAGTGTGGAGGATACGTCGTTGATGCTGTGACAAATGACGTTCTTTTAGCACAATAAAAAAGCGGAACGTTTCCGCTCCGCACAATTTATTAATATTCTCGAGGTGGACGTGGATGAATAGGTGGATGCGGCGGCTCCGGTGGATGATGTGGTTCTGGATGGTGATGCGGTGGTTCCGGGCGACGTCGACGAGGTTGTAACCACCACCAAAACCAAGGAAAGAATCTCGGCATTTTATATACACCTCCTACCCTACATAGTATGCAGGAAAGGACAGGATGGAGCAATTACCAAAAAAGAAAGCCGCCCTATCAGGACGGCGCAAACGATTCTTTTCTCATGTACTGTACAATACGGTTGTTAAATTCTTCATAAGAATGGCTGCCGTTTAGTAATTTCAATTGTTCGTCATCCGGCAGTGCTGAGAAAAATTCCTTTAACCTTGTGTCATTTGGGGAAAGAACCGATGGGAACGGAAACTCATAAAATCCTGCGTAATCCAAAACTATCACCTCACAAATAGTGTATGAGAATTTGTCAAAGAAATGCAGGAGAACCCTGCCGCCCCGTAAAAAAGCCGTCCTTTTTACGGGGCGGCAGGCGGAGTAAAACTCATTATGCAATCGTGTACATATAGGTGCTAGCAGATTACTTGTACTGTAAGGTTTGCTTATCTGCCACAGCTTGTAGCATAAAATTGAGGGCATCGGAAATTGATTCGGTGCCCTGTTTTTATTCTCCGTTTATGCCTATGGAGGCCGACTTTAAAAATATATGAGAAGTGGATTATGTTATTAATTAGTTTATGCGGTAATTATAAAAATGAAACATGTACACCGATTAAGTTAACCAACCAAGCTTTAATTCAAGATTTAAAAAAATCCCTATCAGCCATATAGTTGATAGGGATTTTTTTAGCTTACTTTTGATGCAACTTTTGATTCTACGTTTGAAACAATGCCTGTCACTTCACTGCCTAAATTTTTTGTGTCGGATTCTACTTTAGAAGTAACGTTAGAAACCGCGCTTTCAGTGGCCGAACCTAATTTACGGCAGCCGGCAAATGTGCATATAATTAAGGTTAATACCGCTAATATTAAAATTAATTTATTTTTCACAATATAGCCTCCTTTCTCAGTATTACTATTCCGCTCTTATTTATTAATAAACACAACAAATTTAAAATACGTCAATATCACAGATAACCGGTGATACTGACGTAAAAAACGAGAAAAAGCGTTGACAAACAAGAAGTTAACCTTTGTATTTAAAAGATTCGCAATCAGTGCATTGTACCTCGGTCGGGTTTTGCTCATGTGTGCCAACCATGATTTTGTCTAAAGAACAATAATTCTTATTATTGCAATGGTATTCACATTGTTGTACTGAACATTCAATACTTGAGTTTACGTTTTTATTTTCCATAATATTATCACCTCTTTTTTAATGTCTTTGCTATTTTATCCATCATTAATAATTTTATTACAATTATGTTTGATTGATGAAGATATGCCTGACGAATAAGGTGGGCACTTTATTTAGTTTTTATTATTCTGAATATAGAAAGATTATTAGCAAATAATACTACTTAAAATTAAGGAAAGTAGATGATCTAATGAGTATAGTTGCTTGGATTGTTTTAGGCGCATTGGCGGGGTGGATAGCCAGCATGATAACTGGTAAAAATTCAGAGATGGGCGCTTTTGCTAATATTATAGTTGGTGTGATTGGTGCGTTTATCGGTGGATATGTGTTTAACCTCATTCTTGGATTAGGCTTTACCGGATTTAATTTCTGGAGCTTAATTGTGGCGGTTGTAGGCTCAGTCATTCTTCTATGGATAATAAACTTTTTTCAGAAAAGTACCAAAGATTAACGGTAAAGTATCAGTACAGAAGCCCGCCGATAATTAAACCGGCGAGCTATTTTATATCTGACTTTAAATAAATAAAAGCCCACACCTTACAGTATGAGCTTAAATGCTTATATTAATGGATGTGCCCGGGGATTAACTCTCCGGGCTATTCTTGTTTATATGCAAAAGCAAAGCCGCCTTGAACCGGCAGCATCATGTAGGCTATTCCTCTATCCCTGCAGCTATTGTTTTCATACATTCACAGCATACACTTTGGCCTTTAAAGGTTGCAACACCATCCGTACTGCTGCAAAACACGCACGCAGATTCGGACTTTCTCATAACGATTCTACCGTCACGAACAAAAAGTTCCACTTGTTCCCCTGCTTTTATGTTAAGTGTCGTTCTAATCTCCTTTGGCAGAACAAGTCGGCCTAATTCGTCAACTCTTCTAACTACTCCGGTTGATTTCATTTGATTCATCACCTTTCGCTTATATAAATTTTATCGGTGATACTGCTAAATAGTTAACTGACAATTTATGGTAATTAATAAAAGCGATTGTGGAAGCAAAGAAATAAGTAGCAATAGAGGTAGCAATAGGGGGACTTTTTATAATTTATAGCAACCGAATCAAACTAATCAAGGCAAAAAAAAGCCGCACAAACTCAGCGTTCATGCGGCTTTGGCGGAGAAGGAGGGATTTGAACCCTCGCGCCAGTTACCCGACCTACTCCCTTAGCAGGGGAGCCCCTTCACCACTTGGGTACTTCTCCATATTGGTGAAAATAAAGAAATATAAATTTTACGCCTTGCAAAGAAAAATGGCGGAGAGGAAGAGATTCGAACTCTTGGTCCCTCGCGGGATCACTAGTTTTCAAGACTAGCTCCTTAAACCACTCGGACACCTCTCCATAACAAGTGCGATAACTATACTATCATATTATAGGTGTTTTTGTCAATGATTTATGTAAAAATAATTTTTATGCTTCTCACAGCAAAGGCGTTCGCTGCCTTCGTTTCAACTCCGACAGCGAACGCATAGATGTCATTTTACAATAAAATGTGATTTTTCACACAATCCACAGATTCCAATTGCGGGAATGGTAGCCAGGAACCACAGTATAGAAAAAGGCAGACATATTTGCCCCATAATATTCAGCGGCATTGCGGAATAGTCCCATACGTTGAGCTTCAGCACCACGTTAACCAACAGCCCGGTTGCAAATTCCACTGCGGTTATAATCCCGGAGCCGGCGAAGCATTTGATTGATAGTGGTGCGCTTTTTATATCATGGTTGCACACACGGTTAATCAGACATAAGCAGACTCCACCCGCGGCAGCCATGGAAATATCGGTTTTTCCGCGGCAGGCAATTTCTAACGCCGGGTAAATTGTTCCTCCTGTCAAAAATAAAAATGCATATTTCTTTATCACTTTTCACCCCCACTTTGCATCCATTCAAATTGTTTGCAGGGGCAAACAAATTATGCGTTAGACCATAAATTTTTAGAAGTATTGTCAGATAATTTTGAGCACTTATATACAATACGACAAAAAATGTATTTTGATGTAAAATATGTATTAAATTGTAGTAATATAGATGGAAATATTGTATAATAAATGGCAAGTCTATATGGAATGGGTGGTTGCATGCATTTTAAAAAAAATAAAATTGTTTTCGCAATCACTGTTATTGTGATGATTTTATTGGTTGTCGGCATTTTCTTTGTTTCCGGTGTGCGTGGTATTTTAACTGCAAGCACACAAACTTCACTGCAAGAGATTTCACAGCAGGGTGCGAACGCCGTGCAGTCGGCTCTAATGGGCAACCTTGATGCCCTCGGTGCTCTTTCTGAGCAAAGTGGTTTGATTGACCAGGACGACAATACTGAAAAAATTAAAATCCTTGCGACTGAAGCCAGCCGCAAAAATTTCGCACGCGTGGCGTATTCAGACAAAACTGGTCACGCTGTCACTAATGATGGCCAAATCGTCTCAGTAGAAGAGCGGGAATACTTTAAAAAAGCCTTGGCAGGGCAGCCTAATATTTCGGGTGAATTAATTGATATGCTTGGCAAGAAAAACAAAATTATTGTCTACGCTGTGCCCGTTATACGAAGCAAAAAGGTCGTTGGTGTGTTGATTGCAGCCACCAATGCTGATGGCAATCTCAATATTATGGATAATGTAGCCGTTGGCCCCGACAATTCAATCTACATTTTATCCCGCAACGGAGGAATTGTTTCCAACAGAGCCGGTCAGGAAAATTTTGAGAATTTTCTTCAATATATTAGTGCCCAATCCAATAAACAGAATGTTGCCAAAATCAAGCAGGATTTTCTTAACAATCAATCCGGAAAAGTCACCTACACGGTTAATAAAGTGGACAAGCTGGCTGGATACAGTTACATACAGGGGACCGATGGCTGGATGTTTGTCGTTGTGGTAGAAAAAGGCAAAATCATGGCGCAGGCAAATAAAATATTAAATATGAGTGCTCTTTTATTTTTTGTAGTTATTGCAGAATTTATTGTTGCATCCTTTTATTTTTTTAAGCTGAAAAAAAGTGGCTATGAGACGCTGATACGCAGAAATGAGGAAATCAAATATTTTACATATACCGATATGCTGACCAAGCTGCCCAACCGAAATGGGATTAAAAAGGAAACGGCTCAATGGCTTGAACGTTGTCGTACGGATGCACAAAACGGAGGCGCTCTTTTTCTGGACGTGGACAATTTCCAGTCTGTCAATAATACTTTTGGCCACAATGTCGGTGACAAGTTTCTTGCGGAAGCTGCCTTGCGGTTGGCTAAGGTTAAGGGTGAGAAAAACATAATTGGAAGAATCGGCGGTGATGAATTTGCCCTGCTTGTTTCAGATGTGAACACGGCTGAGGAACTTGAAGAATACGCAGACCAGATATTAGAACTTTTTAGGGAACCGTTCATGATTCATGGAAATGTCATTCAGCTTACTGTCAGTATTGGCATAATCCTGTTTGACCACATGGAAGAAAAGAGCAACGATGAATTCGATGAAATTATAAACCGTGGTGAATCTATACTCAGTGAGGCAAAACGTTTATCAAAAGGAAGTTACGCACTCTTTAATGATGAATTTGGAAGTGTTATTGAGCGACAGCATAAAATGGAACATGAACTCAAAAATTCAATAAAGAACAATGAACTTACCTGTTACTTCCAGCCATTATATAATAATGAGCAAGAGACCATTGTTGGATTTGAAGCTCTTGCACGCTGGAATAGTCCAAAATTCGGAATGGTTTCACCTCTTCAGTTTATTGAAATGGCTGAAAAGACGGGATTTATTAAGGAATTAGGCCGATTCGTGGTTAATCAGACCTTTGCGTTTGCGAAAAGCGTGCAGGCACACAACCTTCGCATCTCGTTTAATACTTCCCCAACTGAATTGCTGCAGGCTGATTATACCGACTATGTGATAAAGTGTTTTGATTACTATGGCTTGGCTCCAAACAGCGTGGCAATCGAGGTAACCGAATCCTGCCTGATTGAATCCTTTGAGGAAGTAATTAAAAAGCTGAAAGTTCTTGGTGACCACGGAATCGTGGTTTATCTTGATGACTTCGGCACCGGATTCTCATCGCTCGCCTATTTGAAGAATCTGCCGATTCACTCAGTGAAAATCGACAAGAGTTTTATTGATGAAATAGCGACCGATAAGACAGAAAAGGATATCGTCGATATGATCGTTCTTTTGGCTCACAGGCTAAACTTTGAAGTTATTGCAGAGGGTGTGGAAACAAAGGAGCAAATAAAGTGCGTTTCCAATTGTGGCTGCAATATTACGCAGGGTTACTTCATCAGTAAGCCGATTCCTCCACAGGATGCAAAGAAGCTGTTGGATGTACTGCCTAAATAATGTCAAGACTATGGGGTGAGATTGATTCATTTTGCCCCGTAGTTTTTTTTACATTATGTGATATAATTTAACAAATGGAAGATTTTTTTATACTAAATTGTTGAAGTAAAAACATTTTCCAATATGAATGATTTTATTATATTGCAGTTATATCATGAAAGGGAGATTCATATGAAAATTATCAGCGCACCGGATTATCAAAGCATGAGCAGAAAAGCGGCAAATATTATTTCGGCTCAGGTTATTTTGTTCCCGAATTCCGTTTTGGGGCTTGCAACCGGCTCAACACCGCTTGGTGTTTACAGCCAGCTGATTGACTGGTATAAAAAAGGCGATATCGATTTCTCCAAGGTTCACAGCGTCAACCTTGACGAATACTGCAATCTGCCGGTTGAGCACGAACAGAGCTACCGCAATTATATGAACACCAATTTTTTCAGCCATGTTAATATCGCAATGGGAAACACTGATGTTCCGAATGGCCTTGCTAAGGATATTGATGCGGAGTGCAAACGGTACGATAACGTCATCAACAACTTGGGCGGAATTGACTTGCAGCTTCTGGGCATCGGCCACACCGGTCATATCGGATTTAACGAACCGGACGAAGACTTTGATAAAACTACGCACTGCGTTAAGCTAAAACAAAAGACGATTGATGCGAATGCCCGCTTTTTTGAAAATGCCGATGAAGTTCCAAAGTACGCCATTACCATGGGAATCAAAGCAATTATGCAGGCCAAAAAGCTGCTGCTTGTAGCTAATGGCGAAGGTAAAGCGGAAATTCTTTATCGTTCGCTGTTTGGACCGATTACGCCGGCGGTTCCGGCCTCCATTCTACAGCTACACAATGATGTAACCATTGTTGCCGATGAGGCAGCACTTTCGGTCATTCGTGAGAAATGCCCAAGCGCAATTGGCTAAATTAGCCTAAATTTTACAGAGCGAACTTCGGTTCGCTCTTATTTTTTCGTCTTGATTGTGATATAATAACATTGATATTGGTTATGAAAGGAAGTATCCCAATGAGTTTTGGAAGTAAGATATTAAATTACCGTGAAGATATGATAAGGGATTTGGCAGAACTGATTTCTATTCCATCCGTACGAGGTGAAGCTTCTGATGGCATGCCTTTTGGCAAAGAATCTGCTGAGGCCTTAAATCGCATCCTTAGTATGGCTGATAAAATGGGCTTTGCAACAAAGAATATCGGCAATTATGCCGGCCACGCGGAGTATGGTGAGGGTGACGAGGTTGCCGCGGTGGTTGCTCATGTTGACGTTGTTCCGGCGGGCGAAGGATGGGAAACCGACCCGTTTACATTAACGCAAAAGGGAAATCTCTATTTTGGCCGCGGTACTGCTGATGATAAAGGAGCTGCAATTGTTGCACTCTATTGCCTAAAAGTTTTAAAGGATGAAAACATAAAATCAAAACGCCGTCTGCGCGTAATTTTTGGTGCAGGCGAAGAAACCGGCAGCGAAGACCTTGAGATGTACTTGAAGTCCGAGCAGATGCCCATCATGGCCTTTACGCCAGATTCAGAGTACGGAATCTGTAACCGTGAAAAGGGAATTTTGCGTCTGAATGTTTCATCAAAGATAAATAATTCGAGCGTTATCCAAGAGTTTATTTCCGGCACAGTAGTCAACGCAGTTCCGTCAAAGGCAACGACGGTTATCAAGTGTACTGTTGAGGAGTATTCCAGACTCCAAGAGGTTGCTAAGGTTTCAGAGGGTGATTTCAGTTTTGTGAAAACAAATGATGGTGCAGAGATTACTTCAATCGGCACGGCTTCCCACGCGATGCAGCCGCAGGCGGGCTTTAACGCTGCGACCCATCTGATGAAGCTGCTTGGCGAAGTCTTTTCAGCCAGCAAACTCGACAGTATTGTCGAGTTTGTTAATAAAAAGATTGGCACGGAACTTCACGGCGAAACACTCGGAGTAAATTTGAGCGATAAGGAATCCGGCCCGCTTACTTTAAACCTCGGTCTTGTAAATATCAAAAATGACTCCGCTTGCGTCGGAATTGATATCCGATATCCGGTTACCGCAAAGGGGGAGGACATTTTTGGTATCATCGCTAAGAATGCCAAAGGGTCTGGACTTGAAGCATCCCTTGCTGGGGACACGAAGCCTCTTTTCCTGCCGGAGAGCAGTCCGTTCATTTCGCTTTTACAGGATGCTTACGCTACGGTTACCGGCAAATCGGCCAGTATTTATGCCACCGGGGGCGGTACCTATGCGCGCGCATTTAATGGCCACGCTGTTGCTTTCGGCCCTTTCTTTGAAGATGAGCCGGATCGCCGTCTGCACAATACCAACGAAAACATCGATATTGACTGCTTTATGCTTCACGCACAAATCTGCATGGAGGCAATGTACCGTATGCTTTCAGAATAAAATTGGGGTTAATAATGGAAAAATATAATGATGTTATACTGGAAGACATTCTGAAAAATGAAGAAATTAACGCTTATATTACCAAAGGAAATGAGAATTTAGGAGTTATTGGCTACACGGAGCATGGTTTTGCCCACGCAAAGCGCTCATCAAATTATGCAAGCTATATTTTACGGAGCCTTCATTACGATGACCGTATTTGCGAGCTTGCCGCTATTGCGGGCTACATGCACGATATTGGCAATGTGGTCAACCGTGTTGCCCATGCGCAGAGCGGGGCGCTGATGGCGTTTCAGATACTCAACAGGCTTGGTATGCCGCCGGACGAGGTTGCACTGATCGTTGCTGCCATCGGCAACCATGACGAAGGGACTGCGGCGGCGGTTAACCCCATTGCTGCCGCACTGATTCTTTCCGATAAGGGCGATGTACGCCGTACCCGCGTGCGCGACAAAGAAACGGTGAATGCGGATATCCACGACCGAGTGAACTATGCAGTTGAGCGCGCTTCCACCGAAGTGGATGTCGAGAACAAAACTGCCACGCTCAATATTACAATCGATACGAAAATCTGTCCGGTGATGGAGTATTTTGAAATTTTCATGTCTCGTATGGTGCTCTGCCGTCAAGCGGCCCAGTACCTTAATCTGCAATTTGAATTAATTATCAACGACACCCGGCTTCTTTAAATATAATAAATTAAACGAATAAAGGCATACCACAGAATTTAAAACTGTGGTATGCCTTTTGTGTGTTACGTTGGGAAATTACCGTGAAATAATCCCGGGGTAGATTCTTAACGTTTCAATTAACGAGCAGAATTTATCAGAAAGGCTGACAATAAGCGATTCTTTGTATTTCGGGGGGGTAAGCGTCAGAGGCCACATATGCTTTACAATAATATCTTTTTCCATATCGTTCAGCGAGAAATGTTCCTCGGCGTTCTCAAGTGCGGCCTTGGGGTGCGTGAACCCATGAAGGCCTTTTCGATCGCTTTCTAAATGCCAGTCGTAAAGGAAAAAGTCGTGCAGCAGTGCACCCCTGATAATGCTTTGCCTATCGACATGTAAACTCAGTTTCTCACACATTAGATAGCTATAATATGCAACTGAAATGCTATGCTCCAGGCACGAAACGTTGGCGTGTTGAATAAAGGTATCCATCAGCTGCACATCGTCGGAATTTAATAATTCAGCAGAGCAGGATTTAAAATATTGTTTTTCGGATTCGGTTAATTTCATTGTATTTCTCATCTCCGGTTAGCTTGAAGGGCTTTTCTAATAGTAGTTCTTTTTCGCTGTTAAAGCAAGCAGAAAATTTAAAAACATCATTTGCCGAAAAAGGATGGCAAAAATTCAACAAAGCCGCCCCGAAATTTGGGACGGCTTTGTTCATTATTCCTCTAGCCTATTTGCAATTTTTTTCATACATTCAGTGCAGACGTTGTGGCCTTTAAACGAAGTGATGTCGTTCATACTGTTGCAAAAAATACAAGAGGGCTCGTATTTTTTAAGTATGATTTTCCCATCTTCATCAACAAAGATCTCAAGAGGATCCTTTTCGTTTATATTAAGAGTTGATCTCAACTCTTTCGGCAGCACAATACGCCCTAATTCGTCAACCTTTCGTACGATACCGGTAGATTTCATTTTATTCATCGCCTTTCGTTGTAAATAAGTGTGTTCTTGTTCATAACTGTCATAATTATAGTATATTTTTCCAATTTTGTCAATTAATTGTATACGGCAAAACAACGAATTATGTGATATATATCCAAAAAAATGAATACATATTATACTAAAACAGCTAAGAAAGGGGTGAGATCACTGCTAAATTATATTTGGGCGGGCTTAATTTTATTAAGCTTGATTTGTGCCGCCGTAACGGGGCGGATGCCTCAGCTTTCGGCCGCAGTAATGAGCGGTGCGGCCGGTGCGGTTGAACTTGTTTTAGCGATGCTCGGCATGATGTGTGCATGGACCGGATTAATGAAAATCGCCGATGCAGGTGGTATTACGATGATACTGTCCAAGCTTCTCAATCCGATGATGCGCCGTCTTTTTCCATCCTGTAAAAAGGGAAGCCCCGCCGATAAGGCAATCTGCATGAACATCACCGCAAACTTGCTTGGTCTAGGCAATGCGGCAACGCCGATGGGCATTGCTGCCATGAAAGAAATGGCAAAGCTGAATCCCACTCAAACCGCCGATAATTCGATGGTTATGTTCGTCGTCATCAACTCCGCGTCCATCCAACTCATTCCGACCTTTATGGGTACTTTGCGTGCAAAGTTTGGTTCACCGGCCCCGTTCGACATCCTGCCCGCAGTGTGGCTGACATCAGCTTGTGCGCTTGCGGCGGGCATAGCCGCCGCTAAGCTTTTAGAGAGGCGAAAAAGTGGATAAGCTGGGGGTGTACGCTGTTCCTGCGGCAATATTCTTCATCATTGTGTTTGGACTGGTACGGGGTGTACCGCTTTTCGACACTTTTACTGCTGGGGCAAAGGAGGGCTTTTCCTCTGCAATCTCCATTCTTCCGTCCCTTGTCGGGTTAATGATGGCGGTGGCTATGCTGAATGCTTCCGGTGCATTGGATGTTCTGTCGTCACTTCTGTCGCCGGTTGCACATTTTTTAGGTTTGCCCCAGCAGGTTATGCCGCTAGCGTTAATCAAGCCGGTTTCCGGCAGCGGTGCAACGGCTATTTTGGCACAGATTTTCCAAAGCAACGGAACGGAAAGCTTTGCAGGGCGTGTTGCCTCTGTAATGTCCGGTTCAACCGAAACGACTTTTTACGCGATTGCAGTTTATTATGGTTCAGTCGGCGTCAAAAAGACGCGCCACACCATTCCCGCCGCGCTTACCGCGGATTTGACTGCATGTATTGTGTCGGCACTGGCAGTTCGCCTATTTTTTTATTAAGGAATACATATGAACAATCAAAATAAACCGAATCATTTTACTTTTGCGCTTGCTGGTAATCCAAACTCCGGCAAGACGACGCTGTTTAACGCCCTGACCGGTTCCACCGCTTATGTGGGCAATTGGCCCGGCGTAACGGTGGAAAAAAAGAGCGGCAGGACGAGGTATCTGGAAGATACGATTGATATCATTGATTTACCGGGAATCTATTCGCTTGTGCCCTATTCGCCGGAAGAAGCTCTGACTGGAAAATTTCTCGAGCAGGAAAGCCCCGACTTGATTATTAATATTGTCGATGCGTCGAACCTCGAACGTAATCTTTACCTTACAACACAGCTTATGGAGCTGAATATTCCCATTGTAATCGCTTTAAATATGATGGATGTTGTAAAGAAGCGTGGTGATTCAATTAATTGTGCCCTGCTTTCGGTATTGATCGGAGCGACAGTCGTACCAATTTCCGCGTCAAAGGGGGAGGGGCTTTCTGCACTGCTCAAGGCAGCCGATGACGCGGCGAAAGATCCGGCCGCGTACCATCATATTTCACGGCCGGGCACTGGCAGCCGCGACCCTGAAACGGAGCTTGCCGACGCACGCTACCGGTACATAGGCAATATTACGCGCAAGGCTGTCAAAAAGCACAGCGGTGCTACAAAAAGTACCACAGAAAAAATTGATGCGGTCGCTACCAGCCACATCTTTGCAATCCCCGTGTTTCTTTTGATGATTCTTTTAATTTTCTATATTACATTTGGCTCCATCGGCTCTTTTTTGGTACACAGTGTGGAATATTTTATCACCGCGTACATTTCACCCTGGGCACAGGCTGCACTCACTGCTTTGGGCGCGTCAGTTTGGGTACGCAGTCTTCTTATTGACGGTGTGATTGCCGGGGTTGGTGCGGTGCTGAAATTTTTGCCGCAGATTTTGCTTCTGTTTTTATTACTCTCACTTTTGGAGGACAGCGGCTACATGGCGCGTGCCGCTTTCATTATGGATGCACCTATGCGGCGCATTGGCTTGTCCGGGCGTGCATTTGTTCCGCTGTTAATGGGTTTTGGCTGCACTGTTCCGGCGGTGATGGGCACGCGTATTTTGGAAAGTGAAAAGGATAAGCGGTTAACTATCCTCATTACGCCGTTTATGTCATGCAGCGCGAAAACACCGGTTTACTCGCTGTTTATCGCGGCGTTCTTTCTAGGCTGCCGCCCGCTTGCTATGTTTTTAATCTATTTTCTCGGCATCATTATGGGTCTTTTGTCAGCACTTCTATTTAAAAATAGTATCCTTAAAGGCGAACCCGCGCCATTTGTCATGGAGCTTCCGGATTACCGCCTGCCCACCGTCAAAACAGTATGGCTGCATGTGGGGCGGCGGATAAAGGACTTTTTGCAAAAAGCTGGTACATCAGTGTTCATTGCAACGGTGATTATTTGGCTGTTACAATCTTTTTCGACCGATTTCCACATGACCTCGGATAGCTCGCAGAGCATTCTTGCGGCTGTCGGCAGATGGATTGCGCCGGTATTCACGCTTTGCGGGTTTGGCTCATGGAAGCCTGCCGTGTCGCTTTTGACCGGTCTTGTTGCAAAGGAGTCCATTGTCAGCACGATGAGCGTGCTGTATTCCGGAAATTTGACAGCCGCCCTGCGCGCGAATTTCACCCCGTTGAGTGCATGCTCCTTTATGATTTTTGTCCTTCTGTGTACTCCGTGCGCCGCCGCGCTTACTACCATTCACCGCGAGATGGGAAGCCTGAAGTGGACTGCCGTCACAGCTGTCTACCAACTTTTCACCGCGTGGTATTTATCTGCTATGTTTTATCAAAGCGCGATATTAATCCAAAGATTTATCACATAATAGATGTAGTGCCTGTGTGTGTGGCTCAAAAGAAGATGCCACAGCAGCAATTTGTGGGAACATACAAGCTGCCCCTAACGCTTAAATGCAGCGCAATTCCACTGACCATCCGAATCTAATTTCTAGTCAGGAATATAAATGGAACATTTTTACAACAATCGTTAATTTTTTATCAGATGGCATTGCATATTTAAATAAAAATTGGTATAATTTGATATCATAAAAAAGTTAGGGGAGTCGTAGCATGATTTTAGCGTTAGATATTGGCAATACAAATATTACAATCGGCGTTTACGACGAAAAAAAGCTTCTTTTTGTTTCACGCATGGCAACCGACCGTTCCCGTATGGAGGATCAGTATGCCATTGAACTGCGTGATATTTTAGATATTTACGGAGTTTCGCTTGAAGAAATCGGAGGTGCGGTAATCAGCTCAGTTGTACCGCCGCTTACGACCTTTATTGTGCGCGCAGTCAAGCACCTGACCAAGGTTGACCCGATTTGTGTCGGCCCTAATACAAAGACCGATATTAAAATTAAGATTGAACGGCCGGAGGCGACCGGTGCGGATTTAATCGTAGGCTGCGTTGCCGCCGCTAAGATGTACGATGGCCCATGCATCATTCTCGACATGGGTACGGCGACGACCTTCGAGGTATTGGATAAGGATAAAAACATGCTCGGCGGCGCGATTATTCCCGGCGTCGGCATTTCTATGGATGCTTTGACCCGCCGTACCGCACAACTGCCGAGCATCAGCCTCGAACCGCCAAAGAGAGTTATCGGAAACAATACCATCGAGTGCATGCGCTCAGGCATTCTTTTAGGTACTGCCTGTATGATAGATGGCATGATAGAACGGATAGAAGCGGAGCTTGGTGAAAAATGCCATATTGTGGCTACCGGGGGCTTGTCAAAGGAAATCATTCCGCTTTGCAAACGCAGCATTCTCTTCTGCGACACCCTCTTGCTCGAGGGCCTCAGAATTATCTATGAAGACAACAAATAAAATACAACAAAAAATGGCGCCGCATGAAAATTCATGCGGCGCTGCTTATATTCTACTATACTTTTATACTTTTTTATTTGTGATATTTCTCTACGATATCTCTTACGGCGTCAATTACATACTGTACCTGCTCGTCAGTCATTGTCGGGTAGAGCGGCAGCGAAATCAAACGATCAAAATGCTTTTCGGCGTTCGGGAAGTCGCCTTCCTTAAAACCGTAACGTTCAGTGTAAGCACTCATGTACGTTACCGGAATGAAGTGTACACTTGTCCCAACATTGCGCTCGTTTAACTCAACAATAAACTGGTCGCGGTCGATAGTCAGCAGCTCCGGAAGGATACGCATGACATATAGGTGCCAGCAGTGTGTTGTGTACTCCGGAACAAACGGCGGGTCAATCGCATCAATTTTACCGAATTCCTCTTGATACTTTGCAGCGATTTTAAGGCGCGCTGTCTGCATTTCTTCAAGGCGGGCAAGCTGCTTTAACCCAAGAGCTGCCTGAATGTCAAACATGTTGTATTTAAAGCCCGGCTCACAGATGTCGTATTTCCATGTGCCGCCCTTTGCGTAGCGGTTCCATGCGTTTTTGCTCATACCCTGTCCGGCAAAAATTCTCGCTTTTCTGTCAATTTCATCGTCATCTGTGACCAGCATGCCGCCGTCACCTGTGCAGAGGTTTTTTGTGGCATAAAAGCTATAAGAAGCAGTGCCTTGCAGCTTGTTGCCAATCAGTCGGCCGTTGTAGCGGCTCCACAAAGCGTGCGCTGCGTCTTCGGAAACGAACAGGCCATGTTTTTCGGCAATCTCATAAATTCGGTCGAGGTCACAGACCTGGCCACTGTAATGCACCGGTACGATAGCCCTGGTTTTTGATGTAATCTTCTTCTCAATTTCATCCGGGTCAATACAGGCAGTCTTGTAATCTACATCGGCAAAGACCGGGGTTGCACCCGTGTGAATAATGGTGCTAGCGGTGGATGCAAAGGTCATTGGGGTTGTGATAACCTCATCGCCCGCACCAATGCCCTTGGCCAGCAGTGCAACATGCAAAGCCGCAGTGCAGGAGTTCATGGCGATTGCATGCTTTGCACCAAGATATGCGGCAAATTCTTTTTCAAATTCATTGGTGCGCGGCCCTTTGGCTACCCAGCCGGATTTCAGTGTATCGACGACCTCATTAATTTCAAGGTCGGTAATATCCGGCAGATTGTATGGAATAAATTTTTCTCTTTTAACAAAGTGACTCATTATTTTCAATCCTCTTCTTTTCAGTTTAAATTGCTTTATATTAATCAGTTTAAACAATAAATCAATGTAAATGATAATACCATTGATATCTATTGTCAACTATATTTCAACCTCTAATTGTTGACTAAAGGCCGCATTGGATATATAATATACAAGTTAAAGCAGATTAATTTTTAGATAAAGAATGGTGTTAATGTGAACGACGCAAAAGCTTTTTTTGTGCATTCTAGCGCTTGCGTGGATGACGGCGCAAAAGTTGGGGACGGCACGAAAGTGTGGCATTTTTGTCACATCAGCAGTGACTGCACAATTGGCAGCAACTGCACAATCGGCCAAAATGTCTTTGTCGCACCAGGTGTAAAAATCGGTAATTACTGTAAAATTCAAAATAACGTATCCATCTACGAGGGTGTCGAGCTTGGCGATTACGTCTTCTGCGGCCCCTCTATGGTGTTTACCAACGTGCAGCGCCCGCGGTGCAAATATCCACAGCGCGGCGCGGCTTTTTATGCCCATACGCCAATCGGCGAAGGTGCAAGCATCGGCGCGAACGCAACGATTGTTTGCGGCCACCGCATTGGTGAAAATGCATTCATCGCTGCCGGCAGCGTGGTAACCAAGGATGTGCCGGACCATGCTATCATGATGGGCAATCCGGCTCGTCAGCGCGGTTGGGCCTGTGAGTGCGGCGAAAAGCTTGATGAGAGCTTAGTCTGTCCGCAATGCGGCAGAAGATATGTGCAAGGCGAAAAAGGCCTTGAGGAGGAAACAAAGTAAATGGAAAAGATAGAGTTTAACGATCTTGGCGCACAATACAACCATTTAAAAAAGGATATTGACAAAGGTATTGCCGATGTTATCAGCGGCTGCCACTTTATCTCCGGCCCGCAGACAGAAGAGCTTGAAAAAGAGCTTTGCAGCTACACTGGCCGTAAGTATTGCGTTTCTACCAGTAACGGCACCGATGCGCTCCAGATGCCTCTAATGGCAAAGGGAATCGGCGAAGGTGATGCGGTGTTTGTGCCTGCTTTTACTTTTTTTGCCACAGCGGAAGTAGCAAGCCTTTTGGGTGCAACACCTGTTTTTTGCGATGTAGAGGAAGATACCTATAATATTGACCCCAAATCCCTTTCTAAACAAATTGAAAAGATAATTCATGAGGGTAAGCTAAAGCCAAAGGCTGTTATTGCAGTCGATTTGTTCGGCCTGCCGGCAAACTATAACGAACTTGAAGCAATCTGCAAAAAGTATGGTCTTCTATTAGTTGAGGACGGGGCACAGGGCTTCGGCGGACAAATAAACGGCAAAAAAGCTTGTAGCTTTGGTGACGTTTCCACCACCAGCTTTTTCCCTGCAAAGGCTCTTGGCTGCTACGGTGACGGCGGCGCGGTTTTTACAGATGATGAAGAAATGTACAAGCTGCTCATCTCTATCCGTGTGCATGGAAAGGGAGCTTTCAAATATGAGAATGTGCGTATTGGCTTAAATGCAAGGCTTGACACCTTACAGGCGGCTATTCTGCTGCCAAAGCTGCACGAGTTTGACAAAGAGGTAGAACATCGCAACTGGGCGGCAGCACGTTATGCAGAACTTTTGAAGAATAAGTTCCAAGTTCCCACCATACGGGATGGATATTTTTCCAGCTTTGGATATTATACTCTTAAGGCAGAGAGTGAGGAACAGCGCACAAAAATCATGGACGGCTTAAAGGCCGCGGGTGTTCCCACCATGATTTATTACCCGATGCCGTTGCATCTGCAAAAGGTATATGAGCCGCTAGGTTATCAGCAGGGCGACTTGCCTGTGAGTGAAAAGCTCAGTAAAACTGTTTTCAGCCTGCCAATGCACGGCTATATCACAGAAGATGTTATAAATTATATTTGCAAGACGATGCAAAATATCTAATTAATGAGGAGAATTTAAATGTCAAACGTGAAAACAGAGTTATTAAATAAAATTCAGGACAAGTCTGCTGTTGTCGGTATTGTTGGTCTCGGATATGTAGGCCTTCCGCTTGCTGTGGAATTTGCCAAAGCGGGCTACAAAACAATTGGTTTCGATGTTCAGTCCAAGAAAGTCGATGCTGTAAACGCCGGTCATAATTACATCGGTGATATTGTCGGTGACACACTGAAAAAAGTTGTCGAAAGCGGTAAGCTTTCCGCAACGAGCGATTTCTCCTTTATCAAGGATGTTGACGCAGTTGCAATTGCTGTTCCTACTCCGCTCGACAAGTATCAGCAGCCGGATATCAGCTATGTAAAGGGCTCCACCGAGTCCGTTGCAAAGTACATGCACAGGGGAATGGTCGTCATACTTGAGTCCACAACCTATCCGGGTACAACCGAGGAACTTTTAAAGCCAATCCTTGAAGCAAACGGTCTCAAATGTACAGAAGATTTTTACCTGGCATTCTCACCGGAGCGCGTTGATCCGGGCAACCAGCAGTACAAGACAAAGAATACGCCAAAGGTTGTGGGCGGCATCGGCAAGGATGGCACAGAGGTTGCCGCTGCATTGTACCGCAATGTTCTGGAGGGCGGCGTTTATGAAGTTTCCTCCCCGGCTGTTGCTGAAATGGAAAAGCTTCTTGAAAATACCTACCGCAATATCAATATCGGTTTAGCCAATGAAATGGCAATCATCTGCAACCGTATGGGTATCAATGTATGGGACGTAATCGATGCTGCAAAGACAAAGCCATATGGCTTCCAGGCGTTTTATCCGGGCCCGGGACTTGGTGGACACTGCATCCCGCTTGACCCGTTCTACCTTACATGGAAAGCTCGCGAATTTGACTATCACACCCGCTTAATCGAAACTTCGGGCGAAATCAACACCGGCATGCCGGAATATGTTGTTGACCGTGCCATGAAGGTTCTTAATAAAAATAAAACCGCGATGAACGGAGCCAATGTGCTTATTTTAGGCGTAGCCTACAAAGCAGACATCGACGATTACCGTGAAAGCCCGGCACTGAATGTAATTGAGCATTTAGTTAATCAGGGCGCGGTTACGACCTACTTTGACCCGTTTGTTCCCGAGTACAAGTACAAGGATGTTACCCATACAGGTGCCAGCGAACTGACAGACACCATGCTCAAAAACGCGGATATCGTAATTATCTGCACGGCCCATGCCTGTTTCGATTATGACCGCATTCAAAAGCTCAGCAAGGAAGTTTTTGATACCAGAAACGCCATGAAGGGTGTTAAAGACCGTTCCAACATCGAACTCTTATAATTTGTTTCCCCCGTTTCAATATGTGACGGGGGAATTTTGCGTAGGGATACATTCATTGTATGATAGGAATGTATAAAATACGTTTTACGAAATCATAATGCTAAAGGAGATTTATTATGAAAAAGCTTCGTTTTGCCCTTATTGGCTGCGGAAGAATTTCCAAGAACCATATTGCCGCCGCGATAACGAATTCTGAAATAATGGAGTTAACCCTTGTCTGCGACCCAGTTCAGGAGTGCGCCCAAAAGCAGGCCGATGCCTATTTCGCAGGTACAGGAGTAAAAACACTCATTTATTCCGATTATAAAAAGGCGCTTGAAGAGCAGGAAATCGACTGCTGCGCAATCGCAACCGAAAGTGGTTACCACGCTGAAATCGCACTTTACTGCATTCGCCACGGCAAAAACGTACTGATTGAAAAGCCAATGGCTTTAAGCACCGGCGACGCAGAGCAGATGATTCGTGAAGCAAAAGAGCAGGGTGTCACCCTGGGCGTTTGCCACCAAAACCGCTTTAATCAGCCGATTCAGGAACTTCATACGGCTGTTGAAAATGGCCGTTTTGGCAAGCTTGTCAGCGGAACGGCTCGTATTTTATGGAACCGCAATATGTCTTATTATGAGCAGGCACCGTGGCGCGGCACATGGGCACAGGACGGCGGTACTCTGATGAATCAGTGTATCCACAATATTGATCTGCTTCAGTGGAACCTCGGCGGCGAGCCGGATACCGTCATGGCCATGACCGGCAATTACCTGCGCGATATTCAGGCCGAGGACTTCGGTGCAATCTTAATCCGCTTTAAGAACGGCGCAATCGGTATTGTTGAAGGAACCGCGTGTGTGTACCCGAAAAACCTTGAGGAGACGCTTTCTATTTTTGGTGCAACCGGCACCGCGGTCATCGGCGGCCTTGCTGTAAACCGTATGGAAACCTGGAACTTTGAAAAGCCGGCGGAACAAGATGCCGGGGTTGCGGCTCTTGCCGGAACCGACCCGAAAGACGTTTACGGCAGCGGCCACACCACGCTTTATGCAAACTATATCAATGCGGTCAATACTCATACAGACCCGCTTGTGAGCGGTACCGAGGCGATAAAGGCCATGAAGATTATTCTTGCAGCCTATAAGTCACAGAAGACCGGTAATGCTGTCAAGTTCGACGACCTTAGCTTTTCGACGCTCGATATGACCGATTCCGACGTGCGTTATCAATAATTTATAGAGGTTAATATTATGAAAATTGTAACCGTAGTCGGCGCAAGGCCGCAATTCGTAAAGGCATCGGTCGTTTCAGCGGCGTTAAAGCCAATCTGCACCGAGGTGATTGTTCACACCGGCCAGCATTATGACCGCAATATGTCCGATGTGTTTTTCGAAGAGCTTTCGATTCCGAAGCCTGCCTATAATCTAGGTGTGGGTTCCGGCTCGCATGGTCACCAGACCGGCGAGATGCTGATGAAAATAGAGGACGTTATTCTGGATGAAAAGCCGGATATCATGCTTGTTTACGGCGACACCAACTCGACCCTTGCGGGCGCTTTGGCTGCCTCTAAACTGCATATTCCTGTCGCTCATGTAGAGGCGGGGCTGCGCTCATACAATATGCGCATGCCGGAGGAGCAGAATCGCGTTCTGACCGACCATATCTCAAAATGGCTGTTCTGCCCCACACAGACTGCGGCGGACAACTTGAAAAAAGAGGGCGTAACCGCGGGCGTGGGCGTTTGCGGCGATGTGATGCTTGACTCCGTTTTGCACTTCTTGAAGTTGGCACAGGGCAATCCGCAGAAGACCGCAATTTTCGACCAACTCGGCATAAAGCCTAAGAATTACCGCCTTGCTACTTTGCACCGCGCGGAAACGACCGACGGCGGCATTGAAGCGGTTATCCGCATTTTCAAGGCGTTCGAACAGCTTCCGCAGCTTGTTGTGCTGCCGATTCATCCACGGACAAGGCCGCTTGCTGAAGAGGCGATTGCAAAATGCGGATTTAAGAATATCAAATTAATCGATCCGGTCGGCTACCTTGAAATGCTGCTGCTGACTTCAAATGCCTGCCAGGTACTGACCGATTCCGGTGGACTGCAAAAGGAAGCATGGTTCATGAATGTGCCGTGCATTACCATGCGCCAGGAAACCGAGTGGGTGGAAACGCTTGCCGGAAATTGGAACGTGCTCGCTCAACTCACCACAGAGGATATTTTCACCAAAGCGATGCACACTGTTGTTGATAAGGCCGCCCACGAACAGATGCCTTTTGGCGATGGAAAAGCTTCTGAAAAAATAGCAGCCATATTGCTGCAGGATTCGGGCGTAAAACTTTAATTCTTTCTGCATGTATGCTAACTTGAAAAAGAGTGAAGCGCTGCTTGCAGTGTATAAGGGGAATATATGAATATCCTATATATCAATCACTATGCCGGCTCTAACCGGCATGGAATGGAATTTCGCCCGTATTTTATGGCGAAGCGCTGGGCAGAGGCGGGGAACAATGTGACGATTGCAGCCAGTTCCTACTCACATCTGCGCACGAAAAATCCAGAGATGCAGGGCAAAAAAACCATGGAGCAAATGCTCGACGGGGTACGCTATTTCTGGATTCAAGGTTTGGAGTACCATGGCAACGGTGTCGGCAGGATTAAAAATATGCTGGCTTTTCTGCGTGGACTTTATAAATATGGTGATGAAATCGCAGTGCAGGGCAAGCCCGATGTGGTTATCGCTTCCTCGACTTATCCGCTCGATATCTATCCGGCGCATAAGCTTGCCAAAAAGTATGGCGCTATGCTGATTTACGAGGTGCATGACCTTTGGCCGCTCAGTCCGATTGAGCTTGGTGGAATGAGCCCACGCCATCCATACATTATGTTAATGCAGGCGGCGGAAAATTACTGCTACAAACACAGTGACTATGTTGTTTCGCTTTTGCCAAATGCACAGGAGCATATGGTTGAGCATGGTTTAAAGCCTGAAAAATTCATTTGCATCCCCAATGGAATTGTTAAAGATGATTGGGAGCAGCCTATGGCGAATCCACCGGTCTATTATGATAAACTTAAGCAGTACCACGATGACGGATACTTTTTGATTGGTTACACTGGCGCCCATGGCATTGCCAATGCACTGGACAGCTTCGTTGAAGCGGGTGAGCAGCTGCGAGATAAAAAAATCAAGCTGCTTTTAATCGGTCCCGGGCCGGAGCGGGAACGCCTCGTGCAAAAAGTAATCGACATGAAATTAAACGATGTGGTGGAACTTTTGGAGCCGGTCAAGCGCGGCCAGATGCCGGAACTTTTGAACCAGATGGATGCACTTTATGTTGGCTTGCAGCGCCAGCCGCTGTTTCGCTTTGGTGTAAGTCCGAACAAACTGATGGATTACATGATGGCCGCAAAACCAGTCATCTTTGCAATTGACGCGGGCAACGACATGGTCGCAGACGCAGACTGCGGTATTTCGATTGAGCCGGAAGACAGCACAGCGATTGCACAGGCTGCTCTAAAACTTTCTTCGCTTCCAAAAGAGGAGCTTCAGAAGATGGGCGAGCGTGGTAAGAAGTACATTCTTGAAAATAATGAGTACGATGTGCTTTCAAAGAAATTCCTAGATGTATTTTCAATGACATATTAAACTATTTGTATATTGATATAGGGCAAAAGACAATAAACGTCTCTGTTATTATGGGATATTAACACCATAATGACAGGGACGTTTTTATATCTCATCATTTGCTTTCTATTATTTCTTATGCTAAAATCAAGAATAAATATAAATTGCGGAGGCATTATGAATTACGACAGTAAAAATATGAAGATAAATGAAAACCTCGGCGTAACTTACCTGACCTTTCCGTCATTTGAAAAGTACGGTTATGTAAATCATGCCTTTTCTACACGCCTCGGCGGTGTGAGCCAAAACGAATACGCTTCGATGAATTTGAATTTTGGCCGCGGTGACAAAGATGAAAATGTTGTGGAGAATTTTCACCGTTTCTGCGATGCCGCGGGCTTTGACTATTCTACGCTCGTCGCCTCATCACAGGACCATAACACTTTTATCCGCAGGGTAAATTCGCAAAATTACGGCACGGGCATTTGGAAGCCAAAGGATATCAAAAGTGTGGATGGCCTGATTACCAACGAAAATGACGTTACCCTCGTCACTTACTATGCGGATTGTGTGCCACTTTTCTTTTTTGACCCGCAAAAGCACGCAATCGGGCTTGCACACGCGGGCTGGCGCGGTACGGTGGCTAAAATAGGCGAAAAAATGGTTGCGGTCATGGCAAATGAATTTGGCAGCCGTCCGTGTGATATTATCGCCGCCGTTGGCCCCTCCATCGGGCCCTGCTGTTTTGAAGTTGACGCACCGGTTTATGAGGAATTTGCCAAACTGACCGAGCTGAATCCTCAGGAATTTATTGAACATAAGGACGGCGGTAAATATATGATTGATTTATGGGAGGCAAATCGCCGTATCATTTTAGGGGCGGGTGTACCGAATGAAAATATCACGGTAGCGGGGCTTTGCACAAAATGTAACGCAGACTGGCTCTATTCCCACCGTGCAAGCGGAGGAAAGCGCGGCGGCCTTGCCGCGATGATGTGTTTAACGGAGGGGAAAGCATGAGAATTGACAATTGCACGCTTTGCCCGCGTAACTGCGGAGTGACTCGGGAAGAAACTTATGGTTCCGGATTCTGCGGCATGGGTGCAAATCCGGTTGTGGCCCGTGCTGCGCTCCATTTTTGGGAGGAACCCTGTATCAGCGGGAAGCGCGGCTCCGGAACGGTCTTTTTTACCGGCTGTTCCCTCAAATGTGTATTTTGCCAAAATTATCAAATCAGCACAAAAAGGGAAGTTGGCAAGTCTGTCAGTGTTGATGAGCTTGCAGAACTCTTTGACCGGCTAATTTCACAGGGCGCGCATAACATCAACTTAGTCAGCCCAACGCATTTTGCTTCTGCAATTGCCGCGGCTCTGAAACTCAAGAAGCTGCCCGTTCCTGTTATCTACAATTCCGGCGGTTACGAGAATGCGGAGACGCTCAAAATGCTTGATGGCTTAATCGATATTTATCTGCCCGATTTTAAATACTCGGATAACGCACTCGCGCAAAAGTATTCCGGTGCACCGGAATATGTGGAAAGTGCCAAAGCTTCTATTCTGGAAATGGCTCGTCAGACCGGGCCGGCGCAGTTTGATGCCGACGGCATGTTGATGCGCGGAACCATTGTGCGTCACTTGATTTTGCCGGGCAATACGCGCAATTCCATTGCTGTACTTGACTGGCTGGGGGAAAACCTGCCGGAGGGTGTGCTTGTCAGCCTTATGGCACAGTATGTCCCCTGTGGCAGGGCGTGGGATTTTCCCGAAATCAATCGCCGCATCACAAAACGTGAGTATGAAAAGGTGCAGGAGTACTTGTTTGAATTAAACATAGATGGTTTTGTGCAGGACAGGAAGTCGGCCAGTCAAAGCTTTATTCCGTCATTTAATTTAGAAGGGGTTTTATCTGAAAATTCACTTGACAAATAATGTATACTGCTATACACTGTATATGGTTTTAAAAACTACATAATCTAATTTAAAAGGAATGGTGATAGTATGGAAAAGGATATTACAAATAAAACAGATTTAAGAGCTCAGCGCCGTACGGAACTGTCGCTGCCGTCCTACTCGCTTTCCGAGGAAATTATGAACGCGATTACACATGGTGTAGGTGCCGGCTTGTCCATTGCAGGCCTTGTTGTGCTTCTCGTGTCCGCACCTCATAATGCATTGACCATGGTTAGTGTGTCAATATTCGGAGCAACGATGATTTTACTCTACACTGTTTCCACCCTGTACCATGCGCTTGGTATTAACAAAGGCAAAAAAGTGTTTCGGGTTCTTGATCACTGCACAATTTTTTTGTTGATTGCGGGTACCTACACGCCAATTGCACTGTTGTGCTTCGGGGGAAATACCGGCTGGATTATGTTCGGAATTGTCTGGAGCGTTGCTGTGTTGGGTGTTGTGCTCAATGCCATTGACTTACAGCGTTTCAAGACTTTTTCTATGGTTTGCTATATTGGCCTTGGCTGGCTTGTTGTTTTTTTTTTTAAGCCTTTAATCGAACATCTTAACCAAACTTCAATCATTTACCTGATTGTCGGCGGCATATTTTACACTGTCGGCGCAGTGCTTTATGCCAAGGGCAAAAAGGTAAAATACATGCATTCTGTTTGGCACCTGTTTGTGCTTGCGGGTACAATTTTTCACTATTTTGTAATCTATCATATTGCGGTCTAATTGTTGATGAATAGTACAATATTTTATATCTTTTTCGCGATATAATGATACAAAATATGTCTGGTTTTATACCCCCGAAGTGTGCCGGGTCGTTCTCGGTGAAGCCACAAATTTTCTGGATTCTGTGACAGTAGAATAAACAGACTACATAAAAGAATCAGCACAAAGGTGATTACTCGATAAGAAAAGCCTAACTGGGTAAAATGAACATCTTGTATGAGATGTTACATTTTGTTCAGCATAACGGGATACTTATCTGAAAGAGTAAGAACTTTGTGCTGATTCTTTTTGTTATATATTTTCAGTGTGCTCCATATATTTGAATCTAAGGGGAGTATGCTTATGTTTTTTACCTTTCGTGTAAATCGAAAACTAACTTTGCTGTTTATTGCCGCTGCAATGATAACGCTTATTGTGTGCTGCGGTGCGGCAAACCCAGCGAAAGCAACGAATGTTAAGAATGGCATGAAACTGCCGATCATTATGTACCACAGCATGTTAAAGGATAGTAAATATCAAGGAAAATATGTAATCTCACCGGATACCTTTGAAAATGACCTGATATATTTGCAAAGGAATGGCTATACAACCATTGTAATGCAGGATTTATTAGATTATGTAAACAAGAAAAAACCGCTGCCTTCAAAACCAATATTACTGACTTTTGATGACGGTTATTATAACAACTACCTCTACGCGTATCCGATCGTTAAAAAATATAACGTAAAAATTGTGATTTCTCCAATTGGTTACTACACGGATTTATTTACTAAAAGTGATTCGGATCATCCAAACTATTCCCACTGCACATGGGATCAGATAAATGAAATGATGGCTTCCGGTCTTGTGGAATTTCAAAATCACACCTATAATCTTCACTCGAATAAGGGTGGACGACTCGGTGCAAAAAAGTTGAAAAGCGAGAGCACAGCCACCTATATGGCCATGCTGAGCGCAGACTTGGGCAAGATGCAGCAAAAGATGAAAGACAATACGGGTTATACACCGACTACCTTTGTCTATCCTTTCGGCGCTATCAGCAGCGCATCAATCCCAGTCGTGAAAAGCCTTGGATTCGAAGCAAGCTTAACCTGTGTAAGTAAGATGAATTACATTACAACGGATGCAGAATGTCTTTATGAACTTGGCAGATATCTGCGTCCCGCAGGAACTTCATCCGAAAAATATTTTATTGGAATCGGATTGAATTAACAACAAAATAAGGAGCGATCGTATGCCAATCATTTATCTGAGCCCATCCCTGCAGCCGTATAATGAATACCTTGGCGGAGGTAATGAACAGTATTATATGAATCGATTGGCGGACGCAATGGTACCATATCTGCGCGCCAGCGGTATTAGATATGTCCGCAACATACCGGGGACTTCTGTTGGGCAGGCGATAATGGAGTCCAATTCAGATTATTACGATTTGCATCTGGCCCTGCATTCCAATACTTCGCCTGAGGAACTAGCCGGAAGATTGAGGGGCACTGATGTCTATTACTACATAAACAGCAAACTTGGCCAGCGTGCTGCCAATATTATCGCTGATAATTTTAAAAAGATCTATCCTATCCCGTCCTTGGTTAAGACTATGCCAACCTCTGACTTGGTGGAGGTTGTAAAAACCAATGCGCCCGCAGTACTGGTTGAAACTGCCTACCATGACAACGTGGACGATGTTGAGTGGATCAAAAGCAATATCAATTCCATGGCCGCCAATCTTGTCCAGTCGCTGACCCAGTACTTTGGTATTCCGTTTATCAGCAACCCACAGCCCGCAAGGCAAGCCACGGTCACGACGCAAGGCGGCAACCTCAATATACGAGCAAGGCCGAATCTTAATGCTGAGGTCATTACACAAGCACCAAACAAAGCACCAATCACGATTCTTGGGGAGTGGCAGGGCTGGTACGTGGTCGACTACAAGGGGAATGTTGGCTATGCAAGTTCCAGTTACATTACGAAATAAAAAAAGGGAGCGTTACAGCTCCCTTTTTTGTTCGTTTAATCATCCTTTTAGATAGACAATTAAATCCAATAATATTGCCCCGATAATCCATCGACCAAAGCAGGTTGTGCCGCGTTCAATTCGAACGGCTGCAGGCATTCAAATTATCAATCGCCGATTTTTCTCATGACTACTTTTTCGATGATATGCAGGATTACTGCCATTAGGCTAGTTGCCACAAACATCAACGGCACAAGCACAAATACCATCGGAAGTGTCAGACTAACCACTGCGAAAAGCGGTTTGAAGAAAATTAAAGCAACAACAAAGATGGTTACCATCAGCAAAAATAAAGCCGCGTTTTTCAAATTAAAAGGGATGCAAACCTTAAACAGGGTAAGAAGACCCGTGTAGCCGGTAATAATAACCGCGAGTGTGGAAATTTGTTCCGCTGAAAAGCTTAGAAAACTTGAAACTGCCATCAGCAGTAAGATGTTGAGTACCATGGTCAGCGCGCCCGGCAGTGCTTTTTTAATGATGTTGACAATAAACTTACCATGGATTCTTTCTTTGTTCGGTTCAAGCGCCAGAATGAACGATGGGATGCCAATTGTCACCGCATTAATCAGCGTAAACTGAATTGGCTGAAACGGATAGTCGAAGCTCAGAAATATGAACAGCACGGCAATAATTGCGGAAAAGATTGCTTTTACAAGGAATAGGGAAGCGGAGCGCTGTAAATTATTGATGGAGCGCCGTCCCTCGTTAACAATTCTTGGCATACTTGCGAAGTTGGAATCGAGAAGCACCACCTGAGAAACCGTTCTTGATGCATCGCTGCCAGAAGCCATTGCGATACTGCAGTCGCTCTCTTTTAAAGCAAGTACATCGTTTACTCCGTCGCCTGTCATCGCCACTGTGTGCTTTTGCTCCTTAAGTGCTTTGATTAACTCGAATTTCTGCTGCGGCGTTACACGGCCAAATACCGAGTATTTCTCCGCTGCCACCTTAATATCATCATAATTCTCGAGCGTCGTCGCGTCAACAAAGTTATCTGCTGTTCTCAAACCAGCTTTTTTTGCGATATTTGCAACCGTGATTGCGTTATCACCGGAAATCACCTTGATATCGACACCCTGAGCAGAAAAATACTCAAGTGTTTTTTTTGCGTTTTTGCGGATTCTGTCACTTAGAAGAATCAGCGCGAGAGGGGAAACGCTGTCCGGAAGCTCCTTGTCGTGAAACATGCCGTCGGAGTGCGCTAAAAGCAGTACACGCTGACCCTGCTGTGAGTATTTTTCAACCAGCGTCCTGATTTGGTCGAAATTGTCTTTCATGACAAATTCGCCGGCACCAAGTATAAAACTGCCTACCTCACTGAAACTGGCACCGCTCCATTTGCGTGCAGAGGAAAACGAAACCATGTCGGTACATTTCCATTGCGGTGAATTGTGCCCAAGTTCCCTTAAAGCGTTGGATGTTGGGTTTTCATCGTTTAACGAGTTTATCAGTGCTGCGATTGCGTCCTCGGTTTCCTGCTGTGAAATTTCACAAAGCGGGACAATCGCGTCAACCTGCATGGTGCCCTCTGTAATCGTGCCGGTTTTGTCCAAACACAGCGTGTCGACACGGGCTAGTGTTTCAATTGAATACAACTCCTGCACCAGTGCGTTGTGGTGAGCTAAACGTATTACACTCACGGCCAGAACGACGCTTGTCAAAAGTACAAGACCTTCCGGAATCATTCCAATCAGCGCGGCCACGGTACTGACAATTGCAAGATTAAATGCTTGTCCGGAAATAAATATCTGTTTATAAAACAGTAAAAGCCCAATTGGAATAATTCCAAACCCAATCCATTTAATGATTTTGTTAATCCAAGTCATGATTTCAGAGTTAGGCTTTTTTAAGTATTTTGCACTGGCCGTAATTTTGGCGGCGTAGTTATCTGCGCCCACATGCTCAACTCTAACGAGGCAGTTCCCACTTCCCACAAAGCTTCCGCTTAAAAGATGGTCTCCTGTTTTTTTTACCACTGGGTTTGATTCGCCGGTAATTAGCGCTTCGTTGACCTCGCATTCGCCTTCCACCACGATGCCGTCTGCGCAGACTTGATTTCCCGCGGTCAGCAGCATAATATCGTCGAGTACCAAATCGCTGATGGGTAGGCTCTGTTTTGTGCCGCTGCGAACCACGTGTGCCTTTGGCGCGGCAATCAATTTCAGCTTATCGATTGTCTTTTTCGCTCTTATTTCCTGAAATGTACCAATTAGTATATTTGAAAAGATAACACCCATAAACAAGAGGTTTTTGTATGAACCGACCATTAAAATCAGTGCTGCGAGGATTGCATTTAAAATATTAAAAGGAGTAATCAAATTACCGCGTATGATTTGACCGATTGTTTTTGTTTTAATTTCCTCAGTACCATTTACAAGTCCGCGCTGCCGACGTGATTCGACCTGCTCTGTCGAAAGCCCAGCGGCATAATTGACATCATCCATATGAGTTTATCCCCGTTCATGTATTATTTTCGTTTGATTTATTATACTATATATCATTACCGGATTACCATTTTAAAACAATATTTGTAATAATGTTTAAAATATCGTAATAAATTACGTCAATATAGCTAAAATACGGTTCGCGACAGTGCGATATTCGATTGATTATACATCTTGTTTAGACATTTCTTTGTGGTATAATTTAAAAATGTAAAATGCTGTGGATGTAAATTCATTCACACGAAGATTAGGAATATATAAAGAAAGGGGATTGACCCTTATCAATAGTATCATAAAATTTGACTTTCAAAGGACAAGGCTTCAGGTTAAGGATTTTGATGGTTTTCTTGTTTTATTGCTGGCGGTTTCCATATTTACTCCGTTTTATTTTAGTGTCATTGTGACCTGCGGCATCGCCGTAATGACAATGATGAACTGTAAAAAAAGAGTGAAAGCATTTTCATCCCCGTACTCTACATTTTTGCTTGGCTTTTTAATTATACCGTTTTTTGTGTCCGCTACCTATAATAACTACTGGGGTATGCTTTATTCACTCGTCCTTGTTGCGGGGGTTATCTGCGGATTTTATGTCAAAAGCGTTATGACGCGTCCGCTTTTTAATCAGGCAATGGACATTGCCTGTCTTGGCAGTACATGGTGTGCATTTATTGCAATATACCAGAAAATCACGGCATACAGCGCCGCGCCGGCATATCGCCCGGTTTCTGCTTTCAGCAACGCTAATTATTATGGTATGATGATCGAATTTGTGGTTATAATTGCCATGTATCGTATTTTTACAAATGTGCGGCTGAAAAAACTCTATCTTGCCGTGATTGGCATCAACCTGATTGGCCTTTATCTTTGTGCAAGCCTATCGGCGTTTACTGCTATGACATTCGCTGTAATGACAATGTTGTTAATTAAGCGCAAATATAAGCTATCTGTGCAGCTGATTTTGCTTGCGTGCGCTTTTGTCGCTGTTGGACTTATTTTTCCGTCCATTTTTCCAAGAGGGCTCAATGCAATCGATAATAGCTACTCGCAAAGACTTTCTATTTGGTTAACCGCAATTAAGGGAATCAGCCGGCATCCACTGCTTGGCATGGGACCCATGTCCTATCAGATGATTTATGAACAGCTTGGCGGTTACAAAACCTATCACTGTCACAATCTGTTCCTCGATACCCTGTTGAATTTTGGCTATACAGGGCTTGGCGTAATCGGAATTTATGTAATCACACAGTTAAAGCTATTGGTGTTAAGGTTTAAAAACAATATTTGCAGTAATATGAACATTCTTTTGGTAGCGGCCTTTGTGGCCATTACTGTACATGGCATGAACGACGTTACAATTTTCTGGATTCAAACGGGGATGCTGTTTATTTTGTTGTTCTCATCAACGGGCATTGGTTCCGAGTACCTCGAAAGGAAGCTGCGCTTGCCTTCTCTTTTACCCAGCTATTCCGAAGAGGCCACAGCACATGCTGTATATATAAAGAACTGATTGAGTTCTGCTTCTTGCCTTGACTTAATTTTTCCAAAGGGCTATCATTTACTTGTAACTAAATAGTATGTGATAGGAAATACAATTCATTGTTCCCCCTGCCTCACAAAAATAAGGCGGGGGGTTTTAATTTGCGTCAGTTATCAATTGGAGGTGCAAACTGTGAAAAAGAACGGAACCCAGGCAATTGGTGTCAGCGTACAGTCCATTGCGAAAAAGCTCGTTGAGTATTCCAAAATGGAAAAGTATATTCTTTTGTCAACACTGAAAACGAGGGAAAAAGGGCTGGATATTGTAGATGTTGAGATGCTCTCCGACCAGTATAAAAGTAATGAAATATCTCACGAAAAAGCGAAGCCATGGTATGTTCAGCTGGCAAAGGCCTTTGCCAATCCATTTACCCTTGTGCTGCTGATAATTGCAGCAATTTCATTTTTAACAGAGGTCGTGCTTGCAAAACCGAGCGAAAAAAGTCCGGCGGCGGTTATTGTCATTTTAATACTTGTTCTAATTAGCGGCGGGCTGCGCTTCTTTCAGGAATTTCGTTCCGGAAAAGAGGCCGAGAGCCTCAAATCAATGGTAAAGACCACAACCACTGTTATTCGCCGCGAAAACGGACGCGAACAAATCCCAATGGCTGATTTGCTCCCTGGCGATATTGTTGTGCTCGCCGGCGGCGACATGATTCCGGCCGATTTACGAATTCTAAAGGCCAAAGATCTATTTATCAGCCAGTCCGCCTTGACGGGTGAATCCGAACCGGTCGAAAAATACCCCGAGCCGGACAAGACTACGAGTGAAGACAATCTGTTTGACCTTCGCAATATTTGTTTTATGGGTACCAACGTCATCAGCGGATCGGCATTGGCTGTTGTGCTAGGCACCGGCGACGATACCTATTTCGGCAATATGGCAAAGGCGCTTTCCGGCGAAAGGGCGCCGACCAGCTTTGATAAGGGTGTCAACTCGGTAAGCTTCCTTTTAATTCGCTTTATGCTTGTAATGGTGCCAATTGTATTTTTGATAAACGGCATTATGAAGAACGACTGGATTGAAGCACTTCTTTTCGCCATTTCGGTTGCCATCGGTTTGACCCCTGAAATGCTGCCAATGATTGTAACGACTAATTTGGCCAAGGGTGCCGTCAGCATGGCCCACCAGAAAACGGTCGTCAAGCATTTGAACTCCATTCAGAATTTCGGTGCGATGGACATTCTCTGTACCGACAAAACCGGTACCTTGACGAGAGATGAAATCATCATTGAACATCACTTGAACGTGCAGGGCAAAGAGGATGTTCGGGTCTTAAAACACGCCTATCTGAACAGCTATTTCCAAACCGGACTAAAAAACCTAATCGATTTGGCGGTGATTGAAAAAGCCTCTGAAGAAAGTGTCACCTATTTAAATAACGAGTATTTAAAAGTTGATGAAATACCGTTTGATTTTTCACGCCGCCGCATGAGTGTTGTGTTAAAGGATAGGACGGGAAAAACGCAGGTAATCACTAAAGGCGCGGTCGAGGAGATTATGGAAATCTGCTCCGACTGTGAGTATGACGGCGCGGTCGTTCCGCTGACTGATTCGATTCGCCGGCAGGTTATCAGTGTCGCAAACGAGCAGAATTCACAGGGGATGAGGGTAATTGCTGTCGCAGTGAAGAAGGACCCAGCCGTCGAGGGCGTTTTCGGTGTGAAAGACGAGAGCGACATGACACTGATAGGTTACCTCTGTCTTCTGGATCCGCCTAAAGAGTCCGCTGCCATTGCCATCAAGGCTCTGGAAGGGTGCGGCGTTAAGGTGAAGGTTTTAACCGGCGATAATGAAGGAGTTACGCGAAAAATATGCAGCGAGGTCGGCCTTTCGGTCGATAAGATTCTGCTCGGCTCCGAACTCGAGGGTATGAGCGAGGATACGCTTTTGAAGTGTGTTGAAGATACCACTATTTTTGCTAAGCTTTCACCGATTCAAAAGGCGCGTATCGTCAACGCGTTGCAGGAGCTGGGGCATACCGTCGGTTTTATGGGGGACGGTATTAACGACGCACATGCGCTGAGTAAGGCTGACGTTGGAATTTCCGTCGATACCGCGGTCGATATTGCCAAGGAAAGTGCAGATATTATTCTGCTCGAAAAGGATTTAATGGTTCTTGAACACGGAGTTATTGAAGGCCGCAAGATATTTGGCAATATTATTAAATATATCAAGATGACCGCAAGCTCCAACTTCGGCAACATGCTTTCAGTGCTTGCCGCAAGCGCATTTCTGCCGTTTTTGCCTATGATGCCGATACAGATTTTGGTCTTGAATCTGCTATATAATATTTCCCAGATTTCAATACCATGGGATAATATGGATAATGATTACCTGAGTGTACCGCGCAAGTGGGAGGCTTCAAGCATCGGCAAATTTATGCTCTGTATCGGGCCGGTTAGCTCCGTATTCGATATAGCTACTTTTGTGCTTATGTGGTATGTATTTGGCTGCAGCACAGCCTCCAATCCGGCGCTGGTTGCGCTGTTTAATGCGGGCTGGTTTGTAGAGAGCTTAATTTCCCAGACGCTTATCATCCATCTGATCCGCACACCCAAGCTTCCATTTGTTCAGAGCCGCGCTGCCGCTCCCGTTGTGCTGTTAACAACGATTATTATGGCAATCGGCGTTATCATCCCGTTTACGCCAATGGGTGTTTACCTTGGCATGGTTAGTCTTCCGCTGACTTATTTTGCATGGCTTGCGCTCATTGTTTTGAGCTATATCGTGCTTGCACAAATCGTCAAAATGGTCTATATTAAAATTAATAAATCATGGTTATGAATAAATAAAATCGCAGTTATGAAATTTATAGTTGAAATAACGCCCCCAACGTGATATAATATCTTTCGTTGTGGGGGCGTAGCTCAGCTGGGAGAGTGCTTGCTTCGCATGCAAGAAGTCGAGAGTTCGAATCTCTTCGTCTCCACCAAACTTAAAGGGGCAATGACAGTTATGTCATTGTCCCTTTAAGTTTAGTGAGTTTGTTGAAGTCGAACTCAAAGTCCCCCAAAGTATAGCCACACAGAAAAAGGTATATTGGAAATTTGCGTAAGGAACGGCTGAAAGCCGCCCCGATGTGCAACACCCGAATCTCTTCGTCTCCACCAAAAAAGAAACCGCATGGGTGCTGGAAAATCCAGTGTTCATGCGGCCCTTTTTTGTTTTTATAATGTCTATGATATTTTCTGTAAAGTTAATAAATGTTATCTAAAGTAATGGATTAATTGTGCAACAGTGGACAAAAAGTGGACATGAATCTTGGGATATCCTTCGCTTAATTTAACATTTTATTTGATTGCTTGAAGTCCAAAGTACGGGCCGGTTTCATTTCACTCATCCTATCATGTTGTTATTAGAAATATGAATAACATAGAACGTGCTTTTTGAAAAGTCAAGATTTATCAAATCATACCTTCAGAATTGCATACTGTACGCCAAGCGAAGTCAGCGATAAAACAGCCCAACAAATAAATCCCAGCAGAATCGGTTTTGCACCACTTTTTACAAGTTTTACAAGATTGGTATTCAGCCCAATAGAGGCCATAGCCATTACAATCACAAATTTTCCGGTTTGCGAAAGAAAGCCACTCATGCCAGACGGCATAGGCAAAAATGTGTTGATGACCGAGGCTGCCACAAACCCGAGTACGAACCATGGAAATATCTTCATGATATTGTAACTGCCTTTTTTGTTTCCGGCCTCTTTTTTAGAAGTATATATTGCTAAAACAAGTGTAACGGGAACAATCATCAGGGTTCTTGTCAGTTTAACAATGACGGCGAGATCGCCTGCCGCATTACTGAAAGAATACCCAGCGGCGACAACTGATGAGGTATCGTTGATCGCGGTTCCCGCCCAAAGACCGAAGCTTTGGTCGCTCATGCCGAGTACATGCCCGAGGAACGGAAATAAAAAAGCGGCAATTACATTAAACAGGAAGATGGTCGAAATGGAATGGGCAACCTCTTCGTCATCGGCATGAATCACCGGCGCTGTCGCAGCGATGGCTGAGCCGCCGCAGATTGCGGAACCGACACCAATCAGCGTTTTTGTGTTGCCGTCCAGCTTTAATAGCTTTCCTGCCACAAAAGCCGTTACAAAGGCCGCTGTAAGCGTAAATGCCATTAGAATAAGTGTCTGCTTTCCAACCTTAAAAACATTAAAAAGATTCATATCAAAGCCCAATAGGATAATCGAATACTGTAACAGCTTTTTTGAAGTATATTGAATTCCGTCATTAAATTGCACGGGCCTTTTCCAAAATGCGAGAACCATTCCAAATAAAATTCCAAGCACCGGACTGCCGATAACGGGAACCGCTTTTCCAAGCAGCCATGCTGGAACCGCTATGAGAGCTGCAAGTGCTATACCCGGCAATTTGTTAATTATTGTTTTCAAAATATCTCCTCCTCTTTATCTTCTATGATATCCCTTGACATAATATAAGTAAAATATTATTATTTAATTATTGTTATAAGTAAATGATAATGTAAGGGGGATTGTTTTGACATTAAGACATTTTAAAATATTTGTTGCCGTGTGTGATACTATGAATATGACTTCTGCCGCCGAAACACTCTTTATGTCGCAGTCCGCAGTCAGCCAGACAATTTCTGAGCTTGAAAAACATTATGATGTTCGGCTTTTTGAAAGGTTGTCAAGGAAGCTGTACCTGACGCAGGCAGGTCAAAAACTGTTAAGTTACGCGCGCCACATTATCCGTATGAATACGGAAGTGGAAAACGACATGAAAACACTGCGTACAAGCGGTTCCATCCGCATTGGTGCGAGCGTTACTGTCGGGGCTTATGTACTGCCGAAGCTTGTTTCACATTTTAAGCAAATAAGTCAACAAACCGATATTGAAGTTTTTGAAGACAACACTGAAAAAATTGAAAATCTGATTCTTCACGATCAAATTGATATTGGCCTTGTAGAAGGAGAAACCACCTCTCCGGATGTTCTGAATCTGGCTTTTATGGAGGATGAGCTGGTGCTTATCTGCGGAACTTCTCATCGATTCGCTGGTCTTGCTGTTGTTGAACCGTATGAACTTGAAAACGAAAAATTTATTATTCGGGAAAAAGGCAGCGGTACCCGCAAAACATTTGAGGACAGGATGACAGCTAACCATTTAACATGGAAAGTTATTTGGACATGCAATAATGCGGACACTATCAAAATGGCTGTCGCGCAGGGACTCGGCGTTTCTGTTATTTCCAAGCGTGCGGTTATAAATGAGGTAGCGTCCGGGGTGCTTTACCAAACAGCCGTAAAAGGCATCCAGTTTAAAAGACAATTTAAAATCATCTATCACAAAAATAAATATTTGACAGAAGCAATAAAACAGTTTATTGCTTTATGCAAAGCAAACGAATATGAGCAGCCATAAAATACTATTTTTATCTTGGTCTATATTGTTCGCCACAGACAAAGAGAAAGCGCACGACTTAAAGTCGTACGCTTTCGTTGTTTTCAAATAAAGGTATTGCCGGAGATTCGAACTTGAAAGAGTTGGAGCGTGCAGCGCACGATAAATATCTTTTCAAATCTGATGCAGCGGATTTTGTTTTGTGTTCAAGCAATAATACTGCCAAAAAGTTCAGTGTATGGGTGTTGCTGGCAATCCTTCAGCAAATCCTTATAAAAATCCAGTACATCTTGAATGGTACCCATACCGTGTGAAATCTCATAATTGGCATAGGTATTTGAAGATTGCGTTAATTCCAAAATACCTTTTTGCAGTTTCGGGATAAGTGCACACGCCAACCCCACACTTTCCTCATTCATAATAAACCATCCGCTCGACGCTGCAATCAGGTCACGAATATTCCACAAAATAATATGATTGTCTCCCATGGTCATCCAGTTGCTTTCTTGTATTTTCATCCGTAGAAAAATACGATATTTCATATGTTTCCTCCAATAAATTTTATTGTAGATAAAAAAAAGCTTTAGCTCTAAAAAATTTCGCAATATCTAAATTAATTTTAAAGTACTTATCATGCAAATTGATTTTAACAATACATCGTAATATGATTTTTTAGAAAAAGCTTTCATTTAGCTATTCGTAAAGAAGAGGAGATTTTTTGGGGTAATTCGGAAAAAACTCAGGAATAAACAGCAAAAGTGAATTTTACGTTTGCTGAACCTGCCCTTTTTAAAAAAAATACATCTTTGACAATATGATTTTACACATAAAATATTCTGCATCAAATTGTGTATACAACAAAAATAATGTAGCCGTATCAATAATGATGCGGCTGCGTTGATTTTGTGATATAATAGCAAAAAATGGATACGTATTATTTGTATTAGCAGGAGTTATGAGAATATGGGCATCATAGGGGGGATTTGCGATGAAATTATCAATAATATATTTTAGCAAAAGCGGTAAAACAAAAGAAATGGCACAAGTTATCGGAGAAGGTATGAAAAGAGTGCCTAACATAGAAGTAGGAATTTTTGATTTAGATCATATTGATTATGACTTTTTGGACGAAAGCAAAGCGGCAGTATTTGGTACACCAACTTATTATGCCAATACCTGTTGGCAAATCAAAAAATGGTTTGATGAATCACGGAGCCATAATCTCGAAGGTAAAATAGGAGCGGTTTTTGCAACAGCTGATTATGCACAAGGCGGAGCGGATACGGCAATTTCAACCATTATAAATCATCTTATGGTTAAAGGAATGTTGGTGTATTCCGGCGGTTCTGCTCTTGGACATCCCTATATACATTTGGGTGCTGTTGCATTAAAAGAGAATTTTGAACTAAGCAAACCGATGTTTAGAGTATTTGGGGAACGCATTGCGTTACAAGCAACAAAGATTTTCACTCACGACAAATGAGCATGATAAAAAATGTGCTGTGCGTCTAATTTATCCATACATCGCAAAACAAGAGTACAGTTTCAGCTGTACTCTTGTTTATTTCAGTTCCCTCGCGTATTTGCAGAATTCTTTCATGCAGCACTCAGTGCATTTTGGAGTTCGTGCATTGCACACCGCTCGGCCATGCAGTACAAGCCTGTGGCAGAAAGCGTTTGACTCGTCTGTCGGCAGTACCGCGCGCAGCTGCTTTTCAACCTTGAATGCGTCTTTGCCCTCGCTGATGCCCAGCCGCCCGCAAATACGAATGCAGTGCGTGTCGGTAACCACAGCGGGCTTGTGGTAGATATCCCCGACCACAAGGTTAGCCGTTTTTCTGCCCACACCCGGCAGTCGTGTCAGTTCCTCAATGCTGTCCGGTACTACGCCGTGGAGCTCCTCCTTTAACATCTTGCACATGGCAAATATATCGCGTGCTTTTGTCTTGTACAGTCCGCAGGAGTGAATCAGTTCTTCAATCTCTTCAACGGAGCCATCAGTGAATGCCTCTAAAGTAGAGAAACGCTCAAACAATGCCGGCGTCACAAGGTTGACCCGTGCATCGGTGCATTGTGCCGAAAGACGCGTCGCGATTAAAAGCTGAAGCGGATTGGTGTAGGTAAGCGAGCAAGCGGCATCCGGATATTCTTTTTTCAGCGCTTCCACCGCCAACACAGCCCGCTGTTTTTTCGTCATACGTATTCCTCCCGTGTAATGATGATGTTTTTTGTTGAAATGATTGTCTTCTTTAGTTGCTTTAATATTATATCAAATTTGTGTAAAGTACAAGTTGACAAGAATACGGTTATAAAATATGATGATGGTAGATTGAGTATAAACGGGGAAGGGTGGGGCAATATGAGCAGGTCGCAGCTAAAATTTTTGGCAGTAATTACAATGTTGATTGACCATGTCGGCGCAATCTTTTTCCCAAAAATTACACTTATGCGTATTATTGGGCGGCTTTCGTTCCCGTTGTTTTGCTATTTTATTTCAGAAGGGCTGATTTATACTTCAAATATCAAAGCATACCTTGAGCGCCTTTTGCTTTTTGCATTTATTTCCGAAGTGCCGTACGACCTTGCGTTTCACGGAACAATCTATTGCCCGGGAAAGCAAAATGTGTTTTTTACCCTTTTCCTGGGTCTAATCGCAATTTTGTTTTTGCACACCTATCTTACCGAAAGGCCGGTTGCTGCCATTGTACTTGCTGGAGTTTCTGCGCTTATTGCCGAGGTACTGCACACGGATTATGGTTGGTTCGGCGTTACCGTTATTATTATATTTTATTGTTTTAAAAATTATCAGACCAAAGGAACTTTTGTTTTTGCGCTTTTCAACACCGGTTACAGCCTGATGACCGGTACGCTCAAGCTATATGCAATGGCGGCGGCAATACCCATTCTATTATATAATGGTAAAAGAGGTAAATTGGACTGTAAATACTTATTTTACGCCTTTTATCCGGTGCATCTGCTATTGCTGTATTTCGTGCATAAGGTTGCCTTTTGACACATTATAGCGTATAATTACCAATAAATGAGTTAGGGAAAGGGAATGAAGAAAATGTACAATGATGTGATGGATACCATAGGCTTTGTCTCCCAAACGGACCTTGAAGTTGGCGCGGCAATGAATGAGGAATTAAAGCGCCAACAACGTAATCTTGAAATGATTGCGTCTGAAAATATAGTATCGCCAGCGGTTATGGCTGCAATGGGCAGCGTTCTCACCAACAAATATGCCGAAGGCTACCCCGCCAAGAGATATTACGGCGGATGCCAGTATGTTGATGTTGTAGAGAATTTAGCACGTGACCGTGCCTGCCAGCTTTTCCACGCGGAGCATGCCAATGTGCAGCCACATTCCGGCGCACAGGCAAACATTGCCGTTTATTTTGCCTTGCTGAATCCCGGCGATACAGTTATGGGGATGAGCCTTGCGGAGGGCGGGCATCTTACTCATGGTTCACCGGTAAACCTTTCCGGTAAATACTTTAACTTTATTCCCTACGGCGTAAATTCTGAAACAGGATGCATTGATTACGATAAGCTCTACGAAACTGCTATGACTGAAAAGCCGAAAATGATTGTTGCGGGCGCAAGCGCTTACCCGAGAAAAATCGACTTTAAGCGTTTCCGTGAAATCTGTGACGCGTGCGGCGCATACCTCATGGTCGATATGGCTCATATTGCCGGCCTTGTTGCCGCCGGTGAGCATGCGAACCCGGTGGAGTGGGCAGACGTTGTAACCACTACCACACATAAAACCCTGCGCGGCCCGCGCGGCGGCATGATTTTATGCCGTGAAGAATATGCAAAGGCAATTGACAAAGCAATTTTCCCAGGTACACAGGGCGGCCCCCTTATGCACATTATTGCCGGTAAGGCAGTGTGTTTTGGCGAAGCGCTCAAACCTGAGTTTAAAGAATACGGCCACAGAATTGTAGAAAATGCCGCGGCTCTTGCCGATGGCTTAATGAAGCGCGGTGTAAAGCTTGTTACCAATGGCACGGACAACCACCTGATGATGGTCGATCTGAGCGGTATGGAACTGACTGGCAAAGAACTTGAGCGCCGCCTTGATACGGTTTATATTACGGCGAATAAAAACACCGTGCCAAACGAGCAGCGCAGCCCATTCATCACAAGCGGCCTGCGTCTCGGCACGCCGGCAATCACGACCCGCGGTCTAAATACGCAGGATATGGACAAGATTGCCGACTGTATCAGCCTTGCAATCAATGATTTTGATGCGAGTGAGGAGAAAATCCGCTCCATGGTAACCGGAATTTGTGACCGCTATCCGCTGTACGAATAAGCAGAGAACGATAAATAAATTTGTTGGTGTACGAGAACTTTGACGGGGACGATATACCCTTTTATCGTGCAAATTTAAAAAGGAGGGATTTTTATGTCGGCACCGTTAGCGGATCGGCTGCGCCCGCAGAACTTGGACGACCTTGTTGGTCAGCGCCATCTTTTAGGCGAGGGAAAGGTGCTGCGCCGTATTATTGAGTCCGGCGAAATCCCGAATATGGTTTTCTACGGCCCCTCGGGCATTGGCAAAACCACTCTTGCCTCCATTATTGCAAAGCAGACGAAACGCAGTTTGTACAAGCTAAATGGTACGACTGCTTCCACTGCGGATATCCGCGATGTGGTGAATCAGCTTGACACGCTTGCAGCACCCAATGGGATTCTGCTTTACCTTGACGAGATTCAATATTTCAATAAAAAGCAGCAGCAGACACTTCTGGAGTTTATCGAAAACGGTCAGATTACGCTGATTGCTTCCACAACCGAAAATCCGTATTTTTATGTTTATAACGCAATCCTCAGTCGTTCGACGGTGTTTGAGTTCAAACCGGTCGAAAAAGCGGACGTGCTGTTGGCAGTGAACCGTGCGTTTCAATTTATGGAGCAGGAACAGGGCAGAACCCTTCAAGTTGAAGAGGGTGTCGCCGAATATATTGCGGCTGCCTGCGGTGGGGATGTGCGCAAGGCCATGAACGCGGTCGAGCTGTGTGTGCTTTCCAGTGAAGTTAAGGACGATGTCTGTCCGGTTACGCTTGCACAGGCCAAAGAATTGACGCAGCGCAGCGCGCTCCGCTACGACCGTGCGGGCGACGAACACTACGACATCCTTTCCGCCTTTCAAAAATCCATGCGAGGCTCGGACGCGAACGCGTCCGTTCACTATCTTGCGCGGTTGATTGAAGCCGGTGATTTGCCGTCTATCTGCCGAAGACTTATGGTATGCGCCTGCGAGGATGTGGGCCTTGCCTACCCCATGATTATCCCGATTGTCAAGGCGGCGGTTGATGCGGCGATTCAGGTTGGACTGCCGGAAGCGCGTATCCCGCTTGCCGACGCGGTAATTCTCGTTTGCAATTCACCAAAGTCCAATTCGGCTTACTGTGCCGTTGACGCAGCAATCGCCGATGTGCAAAAAGGGAAGGTCGGCAGTATTCCCCGCCAGCTGCAAAACAAGCACTACGATGGGGAAGACAACGAACACAAAGGGCAGTTTTATAAATATCCTCACAATTATTCGAACAAATGGGTCGCACAGCAGTATTTGCCGGATGAACTCAAGAATTCGCAGTATTATGTATACGGTGAAAATAAAACGGAGCAAGCTTTTAAATTGTATTGGAACAAGATAAAAGGAAATAATTTATAAAATTTATCATATATTTTACCATTAATTGTCAGTTTTGTCTTGTGCCTTTTTGCACTGCGTGATATGATATAAAAAAGTAAGTTGGAGGCGAACAATATGAAAAATGAAATACTTTTTAATTTAACATACGGTATGTATGCAATCGGTGTAAAAGATGAGAATAAGGCCTCCGCTTGTATTGTTAATACCGTAGTACAGGTTTGTAACGCACCCAATATGGTTGCTGTGAGTATGAACCATGACAATTACAGCCATGAATGTATTTCTAAAAGCGGTATTTTTACCGTTTCTGTTTTATCTGAGGATACCTCGGGTGCTGTTATCGGCGCGCTCGGGTTCAATTCCGGCCGTGATACCGACAAGCTCAATAATGTTCGATACAAAATTTTGGCCGAAGGTGTTCCTGTTATCAAAGAAAATATTTGTTGCTGGCTCTTGTGCCGTGTTGTAAACAGTGCTGAGACACCAACCCATACCATCTTTGTTGCGCAGGTAATTGCTGGCAGCGACGAAGCAAAGGGTATTCCCATGACCTATGACTACTATCATAAGGTTATTAAGGGCAAAGCACCGAAAAATGCTCCCACCTATCAGAAAGATCAGCCGGCTGACGACAATAATGACGGGGAAAGCTGGATTTGTACGGTCTGCGGTTATGTTTATAACGATCCAGATGTATCGTTTGAGGAACTTCCTGACGATTGGGTGTGTCCGATTTGCGGTGCGCCGAAGTCAGCGTTTAAGAGAAAATAAAAAGGCGTAAGTAAAGTCCATCCGAAATTTCGGGTGGACTTTTTTAACGAACCACGGCTGCCAAAAGAAACCACATAAATAATGATAAGAATTATTCGTTTTGCATTTGATATGCTATAATAATTGGAACATGCTTATAACAGGGGAATGATAAAGAAATGTTAAAACTGGCGAGGTTTTTGAAACAGTATAAAAAGCAGGTCATTATAGGACCGATTTTTAAACTGATAGAAGCAATTTTTGAACTCATTGTGCCGATTATTACGGCAAAAATGATTGATAACGGGGTGAGAACCGGCAACGTAGGCTATGTTTGGCGCATGGGCGGAGTGATGCTGCTGCTTGGTGTTACCGGCCTTTGCTGCGCTTTAGTCTGCCAAAAGCTCGCGTCCATCGCGTCACAAGGGTTCGGTACTGCGGTTCGCAGCGCGATGTATGCACATATCAATACATTTTCCCACTCTGAAATTGACAAATTCGGCACACCGTCGCTCATTACGCGGATTACCAACGATGTGAACCAGCTCCAGTACGCAGTCGCCATGCTGATTCGTCTTGTTATCCGCGCACCATTTTTGGCAGTGGGCGCGATTGCCATGGCCATGATTATTGATTTTCAGCTTGCGATTATATTTTTAGTTGCAACGCCGCTCATTGTCATTGTACTTTATATGATTATGAGCCGTTCTGTGCCGTATTTTCGCGTTATGCAGAAAAAGCTCGATAAGATATCGCTCATCTCGCGCGAGGGCTTGAGCGGCGTACGGGTCATACGCGCATTTTCAAAGCAGAAAAGCGAAGAAGAACGTTTTAACACGGCGGCCGACGACCAGACCAATACCGCAATTATGGTCGGCAAGCTTTCCTCACTTTTAAATCCTATGACCTATGCCATTATGAATTTTGGTGTTATCGCTATTGTATGGTTTGGCGGATGGCGGGTAAATTCCGGCCATATGACGCAGGGTGAAGTCATCGCGTTTGTAAATTATATGTCGCAGACGCTTTTGGCACTGATTGTAGTAGCAAACCTTGTTGTTACTTTCACCAAGGCTTCGGCCTCCGCGGCAAGAGTAAATGAAGTTTTCGATACCGCCACATCCGTGCCTGAAACAAATGAAAATCCCGTGGCACGTGTTAAAAATACGCCTAAAATTGATTTTCAGAACGTTAGTTTTTCTTACGATGGATCGGATAAATATGTCGTTAAGGATTTGGACGTTAAGATAATGCCGGGCGAAACCGTCGGAATTATCGGCGGAACGGGATCTGGAAAATCAACCATGCTCAACCTTATTCCACGCTTTTATGATGCAACAAAAGGAAAAATTCTGATTGATGGTGTGGATGTACGCGACTATTCCTTTGCCGAGCTTCGGAGCCAAATCGGAATGGTACCCCAGGAGGCTGTGCTTTTTTCCGGTACAATCAAAAGCAATTTACGATGGGGGCAAGAGGATGCCACCCGTGAAGAACTTGACAAGGCTCTTAAAATTGCGCAGGCGATGGAGTTTGTTTCCGCAATGCCTACTGGAATCGAAAGCCCGGTCAATCAGGGTGGCAAGAATTTTTCGGGCGGACAAAAGCAGCGGCTGACAATTGCCCGCGCTCTGGTTGGCAGCCCGCAAATTCTGATTCTTGATGACAGCGCTAGTGCACTTGACTTTGCGACGGACACTGCTTTAAGAAAATCAATTAAAACTGAAACGACCGGAATGACGGTACTTATGGTTTCGCAGCGCGCGAGCACAATCAAGCGTGCGGATAAAATTATCGTACTGGACGACGGGGAAGTCGCCGGAATCGGGACGCACGAGCAACTCATGGAAAACTGTGAAATCTACCAGGAAATTTGCCTGTCACAACTCAGCAAAGACGAGGTGAGCAGGAAATGAAAATGTCCGTATTAAAGCGCTTAATGCAGTATACAAAACCATATACAGGTTTTTTAATCGGTGCTCTTATCAGCGCTGTAATTAACATTTCACTTACACTGTACGGCCCTGTTTTGATTGGGCGTGCGATTGATAACATCATTGGCGCGGGCAGCGTAAGTCATGGGAAAATGATACCCATTCTCATTACGCTCGCCTGTACTATTGTTATCAGCGCGGCGTTTCAGTGGGTAATGGCCTACTGTACAAATAAGGTTACCTACAAAACTGTGCGCGACCTGCGCGCCCAGACTTATCGAAAGATTAACAAACTGCCGTTAAAATACATTGACAGTCACGCACACGGCGATATGATCAGCCGCATCGTCAATGATGTTGATCAGGTTGCTGATGGCCTTTTGCAAGGCTTAACTCAGCTTTTTACCGGTGTTGTTACGATTCTGGGTACGCTCATTTTCATGCTTACCATCAGTCCGGTAATTACGGCTGTGGTTGTGCTGGTCACCCCGCTTTCCCTTTTTGTTGCCGGTTTTATCGCCCGGCTCTCCCATAAGCAGTTTATTGAGCAGCAGGCGACGCAGGGTGAACTCAGTGGCTATGTGGAGGAAATGGTCAGCGGGCAGAAGGTAGTAAAGACCTTTCATTATGAAGGCCGTTCCGAAGAAAAATTCAACGAAATCAACCAGCGCCTTTATGATTGCGGCGTAAAAGCACAATTCTATTCAGCACTGTCTAATCCGAGTACGCGCTTTGTCAATGGTATCGTTTATGCCGCGGTTGCGGTAATTGGCTCTGTCTGCGCAATTACCGGCCACCCTGGCCCATTGACAATCGGTCAGATTTCCTCATTTTTAGCTTATGCCAATCAGTATACCAAACCGTTTAACGAAGTCACCGGGGTTATCACCCAAATTCAAACCGCTTTTGCCTCGGCGGAAAGGCTTTTCAGTATTCTGGATGAAACGGAGGAACAGCCGGATTTCCCTGATGCGCTCATTTTAACGGAAGGCAACGGCAACATTGATGTTGAAAACTTGTATTTCTCGTATCGTCCTGAAGTTAAGCTGATACAGAATATGAACCTGTCGGTGCAAAAGGGGGAACGAATCGCCATTGTCGGCCCCACCGGATGCGGTAAAACGACCATTATTAATTTATTGATGCGCTTTTACGACGCGGACAGCGGTACCATTCAAATCGATGGCGTTGATGTTAAAAATGTTACGCGCAGCAGCCTGCGCAGGATGTTTGGCATGGTACTCCAGGAGACATGGCTTTTCTCCGGCACGGTACGCGATAACATTGCGTACGGTACCAAAAAAGCGACCGACGAACAAATCATTACGGCAGCAAAGGCGGCGCACGCCCATTCGTTCATTATGCGCCTGCCAAACGGCTATGACACATTAATTTCGGAGGACGGCGGAAATATTTCACAGGGCCAGCGGCAACTGCTTTGCATTGCCCGCGTGATGCTGTTTGACCCGCCGATTTTGATTTTGGATGAGGCCACAAGCTCCATCGATACCCGTACTGAAATCCGTATTCAAAAGGCGTTTACCGAAATGATGAACGGGCGCACCAGCTTTATTGTTGCCCATCGTTTATCCACAATTAAAGAGGCCGACCTGATTTTGGTTATGAATAAGGGAAGAATTATTGAGCAGGGTACGCATAATCAGCTTTTGGAGAAAAAGGGATTTTACGCAAATCTTTACAACAGTCAATTCGCAGTAATGGATTGATGATATATAAATGGAGATTCTAAAGTATTGAATATACTGGTTGAATACTGTATAATTAAATAGAATTACTATATTTTTCAGGAGGTTGGCATGGATAAAATAGAAAAGAAGAACCTGCAAATCCTCGCATGCAAAGTAAGAATGGGCGCAATAGAAGGCGTCTACAATGCGAAGTCCGGGCATCCGGGCGGCAGCTTGTCGGCGGCCGATTTATTCACCTATCTGTATTTTAAAGAGATGAATGTGGACCCGAAAAATCCGAAAGACGAAAACAGGGACCGTTTTGTGCTTTCAAAGGGACATTGCGCTCCCGGCCTATACGCTGCTTTGGCATTAAAGGGTTACTTCCCATTGGATGAGCTGAAAAAGTTGAGGCACATCGGTGCTATGCTTCAGGGTCATCCGGACATGAAGGGCACACCTGGCGTTGACATGAGTACCGGCTCGCTTGGACAGGGCGTTTCCGCGGCCTGCGGTATGGCGCTTGCCGCAAAACTGGACAATAAAGACTATCGTGCTTACACTGTGTTGGGTGACGGAGAGCTTGAAGAAGGTCAGGTATGGGAGGCCTCAATGTTCGCGGCTCACCATAAACTGGACAATCTTTGTGTCATTGTCGACAACAACGGTCTGCAAATAGACGGGCCTGTAGCCGAAGTTGGCGGTCCTGAACCAATTGACGAAAAATTCCGTTCTTTTGGTTTTGACGTACAGGTCATCGACGGCCATAATTTTGATGAAATCGAAAAGGCATTTGATCATGCCAAGACCGTCAAGGGCAAGCCGAGTGCGATTATTGCAAAGACAGTAAAGGGCAAAGATGTGTCCTTTATGGAAAATAAAGTGAACTGGCATGGCGCCGCTCCAAATGCAGAGCAATACGAAGTTGCAATGCGGGATTTAAACAAGGTGCTGTTCGGATTGGAGGCGGAATAAATGGCTGAGATGGTAAAGAAAGCAACTAGAGAAAGCTACGGCGAAGCATTGGCTGAATTGTCGGCACAATACCCGCAGGTGGTCGTATTGGACGCAGACCTTGCGGAGGCAACAAAAACAGGTATCTTTAAAAAAGCCTGCCCTGAGCGTTTTATCGACTGCGGTATTGCGGAGTGCAACATGGTGAGCATCGCGGCGGGCCTCGCAGCCTGTGGTAAGATCCCATTTGCCACGTCATTCGCAATGTTTTCAACGGGACGTGCCTACGAGCAGGTGCGCAATTCCGTCGGTTATCCAAAGTTGAACGTAAAAATCGTCGGTTCCCATGCCGGTATTTCAGTCGGTGAAGACGGTGCGACGCACCAGTGCAACGAGGACTTGGCTCTGATGAGAACCATCCCGGGCATGGTGGTACTAAACCCATCCGACCACTATGAGATGAAAGCTGCCATAAAAGCAGCAATTGAGCATTACGGCCCGGTTTATATCCGACTTGGCAGACTTGCGGTTGAAAGCTTTAACAATTCGGACGATTATCAGTTCGAAATTGGCAAGGGTATTACCCTGCGCGACGGCAAAGATATCACAATCGTTGCCACGGGACTTATGGTTTCCCGCGCACTGGAGGCAGTCAAAACCCTCGCAGATCAGGGAATCGATGCAAGATTAATCAACATTCATACAGTTAAACCGCTTGACCGTGAGCTGATTCTTAAGGCCGCAAAGGAAACCGGCAGGATCATCACCGTCGAGGAGCACAACGTTATCGGTGGACTTGGCGACGCGGTTTGCAGCCTGCTTTCCGAAGAGTGCCCGACCCCGGTCACCAAAATCGGTGTGAATGACGTTTACGGTCATTCCGGCCCGGCGGTTGACCTGCTTGATGAGTTTGGCCTTAATGCTTCCCACATTGTCGAAGTAACCAAAGCAGTTCTTAAAAAGTAAAACAAAAAAGCATAAAAGAATAGAGAAGGGCGGCCGGAATTTCCGGCCGCCCTTCTTAAACGGTGAATTTAAAAATTGTGATGTGCAAAACAGTTTTACTGTTTTGTTTTTCACTCTGCTTTATTTGCCAAGCAGTGCGGCACCTATAATTCCGGCATCATTTCCGAGTTCCGCTTTGCAAAGCTGAGTCTGATTTAGGGCGTTTATCGAGTAGGCATGTTTGGAAATATATTCACGTAATGGCTTTAGCAGGGTCTCGCCTTCGTTGCATATTCCGCCGCCGATGCACAGAATGTCCGGTTGGAACGTATTAATGCAGTTGACAAGCCCACAGCCGAGGTACAAGATGTATTCGTCTACAACAGCTTTGCCAACCGGGTCGCCCGCGCGCATTGCGTCAAATGCGGTGCGTCCGTTAACATTATTCAAGTCATTTTCCGCGAGCTTCCAAATTGGGCTGTTGTGATCATCTGTTTTCAGCATGGCATCCCTTGTCGTTTTAATTAAGCCAGATGCTGAAGCATAGGCCTCCCAGCAGCCATCACGGCCACAGGTGCAGTGGCGCCCGTTATAAACGATTACGGTATGTCCCATTTCGCCCGCGGCAAAATTTGTACCGGCATAAACCTTACCATCGATGATAATTCCGCTGCCCACGCCGGTGCCAAGTGTAATCGCAAGGGCGTTCTTGGCTCCTTTTAAAGCACCCGCCTTGTATTCGCCATACGCTGCGGCATTGGCGTCATTCTCAACAATAACCCGTTTATTCATTCTCGCTTCGAGCAGCTTCTTAAGTTCAAGGTTGCGAAACTGAAGGTTGTTGGAGAATTCTACAATGCCGGTGTCGCGGTTTACTGTGCCAGGTGTGCCAATGCCCACCCATGGAACGTCATCAATGGTGATTTTTGCATTGTCAAGCGCTTCAAAAGCTGTGGCAGCGAGCTGTTCACACATATCTTCGGGAGTGCACGGCACTCTAGTCTTTCTTTTTGACGTTGCAATAATGTTATTGTTTTCGTCAACAACACCAACGGCTATGTTTGTTCCCCCGAGATCAATTCCAAGATAATACATTATTTTGTCCCCTTTATTCTTGAATTCGAAATAATATATATTAGTATAGCATTTTATTACAGCAAATGTAAATATATTGCAGGTTGTATCACGAAAATTTGTTACGAAGCGATAACTTGTGGTATAATACTAAAAAACAAACGACTAAATAAAAGAATGGAGAAAATGCCGTGACATATCAAGCACTCCCCGACAGCATGAAAAATGAATATACAAAGGACTACTTGGAACTGCTTAATAACCGGCGCTTTTCGCTCGGTGCAAAGCGCGTGTTTGATATTGTTGTGTCGTTTTTGACTCTTGCAGTACTTTCGCCTTTTTTTCTTATTTTGGCGCTTGCGATTAAGCTTGATTCCAAAGGCCCGGTATTTTACCGCCAGATACGTGTTGGCCGCTATAATCATGATTTTAAAATTTTTAAATTTCGAACAATGGTGCAGAATGCCGACAAAATTGGTCTGTCCCTCACGGTGGGCGACGACCCCCGTGTTACAAAAGTGGGCAGACTGATTCGGAAGCTCCGTCTTGATGAGTTTTCTCAGCTCTTAAATGTGCTTGGTGGAAGTATGAGCCTTGTCGGCCCGCGGCCGGAGGTTCGCAAGTATGTGGATGCCTACACTCCAGAGTACATGGCAACCCTGCTGATTCGCCCCGGAATCACTGCAACCTCCAGCATTGCGTTTAAAGACGAGGATAAGCTTTTAAATTCCGGCGGCGACCCGGAACAAATTTATGTGGAACAGATTCTGCCACCCAAAATGGCGTTCAATCTTGCGTATATGAAGAAAATTACTTTGCTGAACGATATTAAAATCATGTTTCAAACTGTGGCCGCGGTGCTTTCTCCGCAAAAGAGTCCTGCCTGATAGATTTTGGTCAAAAGTGGATTCATATTTCACCCCATGCCGCTCATAATAAGCATGAGGTGATTTTTTATGTCAAAATTGAGAAGTGACAATCAAAACAACAAACAAGAGGTCAAACCCAATATCAATAGAATGGCCGCCACAATACAAAATATGAGTAAAAGCGAAATTCCGACCGATGTGATGGGCAGCTATACTGGTACCCCGAGGGATGGCGACACACCAGAGCAGGATGCCGACGACCTATAAATTTTAGCAATATTTTTAATCTAATCATCATAATAATAATGATAGATGGTGGGTGATTGCTTGTTTTATCATATTATTAAGATGAAAAGAAAAATTGCTGTCCTACTCTTAATCACCGTGACAGCGGCGGCCGCTGCAGTTTCACATTACAGCGGCTGCATTCCTGCTTCGGCACAGGCGCAAGAGGCAAAAAGTGATTACATAAAGTATGTTGAATTTAACGTGCCGTACCTTGCCTTACAAAAAGCGCTTCAAATTGACATTTCTTCTCACAAGCAGGAAAAGAAACTCAGTTGGATAGAAATACTCGCATATTTGGGCGCAAAATACGGCGGTGATTTTTCATCGTATAAGAGCAATGATATGGATGTCCTTGTTTCAAAGCTGAAAACGCAGAGTATGGCCGAATTAACCAAGAATATGAAGTATTATAATTACTATACTAAAGCTTATTCAGCAGTACTCGGTGGCCTTGTGGGCAACTATAAAGTCAATGGAGAAGAAAAATACGGCCTTATGGGGTTTTCACCGATTGCCAAAACTTTTCCCTATGAAGATTATGATGATTTTGGCGCGGCAAGAACCTACGGCTATAAACGGCAGCATCTCGGTCACGATATGATTGCCGCAATCGGCACTCCGGTGATAGCGGTGGAGTCCGGCGTAGTCGAGGCGCTCGGCTGGAACCAGTATGGTGGCTGGCGCATCGGAATCCGCAGCTTTGATAAGCAACGCTATTATTATTATGCTCATTTAAGGCAGAATCGTCCGTACGCGGCGAATCTTGCAGTTGGGCAAACAGTGACCGCCGGTGATGTAATCGGCTATGTGGGGCACACAGGCTACAGTACGAAAGAAAATGTAAATAACATTAAGATTACCCATCTGCACTTTGGTTTGCAGTTGATTTTTGACGAAAGCCAAAAAGAGGGCAACAACGAAATTTGGGTTGATGTTTACCCGCTTACCATGCTGCTTCATAAAAACCAGTCCGAGGTTTACCGCGATGATGCAACAAAGGAGTATTACAGTAAAAATAAAGTCGAAATTAACATAATAAATAAAAGTTAAAAATTTTATTTGATTTTGCCGTCATGCTATGCTATAATAGCAAATGTTGAATTTGCTGGTGTGGCGGAATCGGCAGACGCAAGGGACTTAAAATCCCTCGGTGGCAACACCGTGCCAGTTCAAGTCTGGCCACCAGCACCAATAATGTTTTGAAAGCTGTCGAATGTCTGAAAAGATGTTCGACAGCTTTCGTTTTGCTTGCCATAATAACAATTAAGATATTTGTATAATATTCGGACAGGAGAAAGCAATTACAGACATGAAAACAATCGGAGATATTGATATAATTTTTTCACAAGGAGAGCATTAAATGGAATGGATTCAAACCTTAAATAATGCAATAGACTATATTGAAGAAAATTTATTGAGTGATTTGACTTGTGAAAAAGTTGCTGAGAAAGTTTACATTTCTAACTTTCATTTTCAACGCACATTTACAATGTTAACCGATTTGACCGTTGGAGAGTATATCAGAAACAGACGTCTTTCTCTTGCCGCACATGAGTTGACAAAAGGAAATTCAAAGGTAATTGAGATTGCTTTTAAATATGGATACGAAACACCAGAAAGTTTTTCGAAAGCTTTTCGTCGGTTTCATGGCATATCTCCAACCCAAGCTAAAAAACACGGTGCAAATCTAAAATCATTTAATCGCCTTGTAATAAAAATTAAATTGGAAGGTGGTAGTATTATGGATTATAAGATTGTTAAAAAGGAAGCTTTTAAGGTGGTTGCAAAAACCAAAATGTTCAAAGAATGCAACAGTGCAAAGGGAATTCCTGAATTTTGGACAGAATATTACAATTCAGGGTTGCAGGAAAAAGTGTGCGGTATGATAGGGATTTGTGCACAAGCCAAAGAAGGCTGTACAGATTGGAAATACGGTATTGGTTGTGAAGAAAAGCTTATAAAAAGAATTCCTGAAGGATTTGAGGTATTGGAAATTCCTGCTTACACATGGGCAATATTTAAGTGTGTAGGACCCATGCCGGATGCTATTCAGGATATGTGGAAAAAGGTATATAGTGAATGGCTTCCGCAGGCAAATTATGAATTGATTTCTGATTACGATATTGAATTGTATACCGAAGGCAATATCCAAGCAGCAGATTACCAAAGCGAAATTTGGATTCCGGTAAAAGAAAAATAAGAAAGCATAACATATCTTGTAGTTCAATAAAATAATTATATCAACCAATATCTAACCGGAGATTTGAAGCAAGCTAAGATAAAATATATTCCTGATTTTTGTATCAGATTTAATGTTTGAGACAATTAATTCACTTGTAGGTAAATAAGTCATAAGAGTGTTAAAAACAAAGACGCTCTTATGACTTATTTATTATACTATCTGACTATTAGTTTAGCTCAGCAAAATTCAGCCATTTATACACATCTGCGTATTGTCATGAGGAGAAACAAACGAGAAGAACATCAGAGAAATCTGATAATAAATTAAAATAATGAATTTAAAATTTTTGGAAGAAAAAGACTTTTATAAAAACGACTCGCATAGTTCAATAAACATGATTTAATATAATAATCATTCATCCTAAGGCGGAGGATAACCCTAAAGGCTTGTAATTCGGCTCTGGACGCTTTATGGCCTATTAGAAGTGATACCCTGTAAACTTGAGGCTTATACGCTCAGACGGCTGCAAAAGGCCTTTATAGCAATCATGAAGCAACGACCATTATTATTATGGGCAGCCCTAACAAGTAACTAAACCGTCACAACCCTATAGATTCCACTAATTAACAAAAAGTGCCGTCACGGACCATTGGATGTCATAATGCAGAAAGTTTGTATAAGAAAAGCTTTGTTCCAATAAAAGATTAGGATGAATTAAATCTCTTTCAGCTATCGTGGATGAAAGAGATTTTTATATATATGGCAAATTCTGTATTGAGTTTGTCGAAAATAGTGCTATTATTAATTTATATGTTTAGAAATAATCAGAAGACCATCCAGACGGTGAGAAAGAAACTGACCTCTTATCTTGCCTTGCTTGAATTAAGTTGTTCCTTTATTACCTCTCGAAAAGTCATTCCTGTTTCCCTTGATTTCATTATTTCGACATAAATTCTTAGTGAATACGATTGGAGCAAAAAAATGAATCATAAAAAAATTGTTGCAATTTTTAAAAGCATGGTATGTTTGTTTCTGCTTATGTTGATTGGATGCCGTTTTTTCTCCCGGCTGAACGATGGTAAGGCGAGCACTTTTAGTTCTTCTGTGACGACTGAGAGCGGCATAAGCCCGGAGGAAAGCCGCATTTATTCTTCCCAACCATCAGACACGGCCGAAAGTAATGTTTTTATGAAAACAATTTCTTTTCCGTCGGCTGGCAGTCAACACATGATTAATGCCACACAGGCAAACGTTAGAGCCTCTGCATTCAAAGTTTATTTAAGTCCGTCTTGCCAAACATGGAACCCCTACTGCGACGGTTCCGGAAGCGAAGAGTATCATATGCGTCAGATTGCCAGCGCTATGCCGGCATATTTGAAGCAATACGGCATCGAATCGGTTCTTGCAGCACCACAGGATGGCACCCAGAAGAGCCAAAAGGCAACTATCGCTGGCCGTGCAAAACAGGCATCCGATACGAAATGTGATCTATACCTTTCCATCCATTCCAATGCGCATGACAACGGGCCGAAAAGAAACGGTACCATTATTTTTTACCCTTCCGATAATATGCAAAGTCTCAGGTTAACCCAGATCATAGCCGACAAATTTATCTATCCGGACAAGCACGCCATTGACTTTGATACGAAGGACGCTCTTTGGGAAATGTATATGCCGACAATGCCACATTGCCTGATTGAAACGGCTTATCACGACAACCCAGAAGATGTGCAGTGGATTGAAAATAATACGGAAAAAATTGCACAAAACCTGGCCTACTGCATCGCATTGTATGCCAACGTTCCTATCAACGCTTCCATGAATAAGGCGTAAGTCAATTATTTCGAGATAAGTGCTTAGCCTTTTTGATGCTTCTAACTTGGTGACTTGCAGTAGAACGAATACTAGCCTCGCATTATTGGCATTCCAACAAGCTATAGTCCTTTTTGAACTTCAAATTAGGCTAAACATCGCTAGCTTATTGCTGCAATATAATTAGCCCTAGTTTATAAATTGGAGAATTAAATTATGGAAAAAAAGCGCAAACTTTTCTCTGAGATATCACCATTTACGTATAAGATATCTGTACTGAAATGCCGAAGTATACGGCATATTCTTAATTTGTTCTGCTTGAGAAAGTTCGCTGCAACAAAAAGCAATGAAGTTATGCCGGTTTTGGTATACAGTCATAAATCATTAATTCGTCGGAAATTGGGAAATGTAGATGCATATCTACAAGACAACAAAGCCGTGAATTTAAGTATTGCCGCACCTAAAGTTTCAAACGTTTTGATATATCCCGGAGAATACTTCTCATTTTGGAGGTTGGTAGGTTCATGCACCAAAAAAAAGGGATATAAAGAAGGTTTGACTATTGGTAATGGACAACTAGGGGAAGACATTGGCGGCGGTATGTGTCAATTCACAAATTTAATACATTGGATGATCTTACATACCCCAATGCAAATTGTGGAACATCATCATCATGACGGGATGGATTTGTTTCCCGATTACGGCAGACAGATTCCGTTTGGAGTGGGAACTTCTATCATGTACAACTATCTCGATTATTGCTTTAAAAATACAACAGAGAATGTTTTTCAGCTAATTGTTTATACCACGTCAGAATATTTGTGTGGAGAACTGCGCACGGATAAGGAACTTCGATACAAATATCATATAAAAGTGGAAGAGGAATTTTTTTCTAAAGAGCAGGACGGAATATTTCGCAACAACTGTATCTATAGAGAATGTTTTGATAAAAAAACAGGTAAACTTTTAACAAAAGAGTTGATTAAAAGAAATCATGCAAAAGTTATGTATGATACTAGAAAACTTTCGATAATGGAATGTACTGAATGAGTATAAACCCACATTTTCCCTACTGTGCATTATCTATAAGAAGTTGTCTGCTAAGTTGACTAAATGGATGTAGGCGTAATTTTATCACCTAGTATTGTTAAAGTGAAATGACGTTAACAAACTGCCGTAAAGGTTGTAGATTTAAAAGTTGAAATTAAAATTAGGAGAGGATTTATTAATGGATAAGCGCTTGGCGCCATCATCCTATATTTTCATTGGTTCAATGCTTTTTGGAATGTTTTTTGGCGCCGGAAATCTAATTTTCCCCGTGCATTTGGGGCAAGAAGCCGGCGGCGCTGTTGCGGTTGCAACCATTGGATTTCTCATCACCGCGATTGGCCTACCGTTTTTAGGGGTCGTGGCCATCGGTATATCAAAAAGCAACGGTTTGTTCGATTTGGCAAGCCGTGTCCATCCCATTTACGGATATGGTATGACCATTTTATTATATTTGACAATTGGCCCTTTTTTCGCCTTACCCAGAACGGGGACAGTCTCTTATGAAATAGGACTCGCACCTTATATTCCAAGCGAATATCAGTCGGTTGGGCTGACCTGCTTCACAATCGCATTTTTCCTGGCAGCGCTCTTTTTTGCTATGAGGCCAAGCAAAATTTTGACATGGATTGGTAAAATTCTAAATCCACTGTTTCTGATTTTTCTTGCCATTCTGATTGTAGTAAGTTTTTTACGACCCATGGGAAGCATTTCTGCTGCCAAGATTCATGGCGCGTATGCGGCAGCACCTTTTTTCAAGGGATTTACAGAAGGTTACAACACCATGGATGCCCTGGCATCTCTTGCATTTGGCATTATTGTTGTTCAGACGATTAAAAATTTAGGAGTAAACAGCCCGAAGAATATTGCAGTCGGAACGATTAAGGCCGGCATCATAAGCATTCTTTTGATGGGATTAATTTACGGTTGTCTGGCTTACATTGGAGCAACAAGTGTGGGCCAGTTTGCATTGTCTGAAAATGGTGGAATTGCACTGACCCAGATTGCCCGTTATTATTTTGGAACGTGGGGCAGTGTTTTGCTGGCCATTATTGTTACCATTGCTTGCCTAAAAACAGCGATTGGATTGATTACAGCGTGTTCCGAAACCTTTCATAATCTATTTCCCACCTTAATGGGCTATAAAGCCTATGCTGTATTATTTACAATTGTTTCTTGTCTGATTGCAAATGTCGGACTGACGCAGATTATTTCACTTTCAATCCCTGTTTTGATGTTTTTGTATCCTTTGGCGATCACTCTGATTTTGTTGGCGCTGTTGTCTCCATTGTTCAAGAACCGGCAATGTGTGTATATGTTAACTACTATATTTACTTTGTTTGACAGTATCGGGGACGGGTTAAATGCAATGCCGGAGATCATTAGAAACCAGCCATTTATTCATAACATCCTGAGCTTTTATCAGAATTTTTTGCCCTTCTTCAATGTGGGAATGGGATGGATTATTCCAATGCTCATTGGGTTAGGCTTAAGCTGGATAATTTGCACTTTTCAAAAAGTAGATAAGCAACCCATTTAGAGATATGGGCCCGTGGAGAAATTCACAGATTGATATTGTGCAAACTTATGCTGTGGATAAATTCGGATTCCCCGTCCCCAAAGCTACAAAAGGTGATGGATTTCAGAGGTGTCTAACACAGAAATTGAACTGCTGCGTCAAACAGTGGCGGGGGAAGTAAACAAATGCCGCAAAGTAATCATCACAGAATTGACGAAACCTAAATAAAAAATTAGAGGGCACCGGATTAATTTTTTCCGGTGTCCTCTTTTTGTATTCATTGACTTTTTCCACTTGCTTCTGATATGATTTGATAAGTAACAGCTCCATTTGGCTTTTTATTTCATCACCTATAGTTCACCAGACTTGACCCGGAACGGTCACTTTCAATTCCCATGTAGTATGGGACAAAATCCGAAATAAGAAAGAGGAGAGATCTCATGCCACCATTACAACTATTAATTAAGCCGGCATCATCCAATTGCAATATGATGTGCAATTATTGTTTTTACATAGATATTGCCCAAAAGAGAGAAAAGTTTTCTTTCGGATTTATGAGCTTGGATACATTAGAGACACTGGTGAGAAAGTCATTAAGTACGGCGGATATGGAATGTAGCTTTGCCTTCCAAGGAGGAGAACCAACCTTGGTTGGAATTGATTTTTATTTAAATTTAGTTAACTATGTAAAGCAATACAATGTAAAAAAATTAAAAGTTAATTATTCCATTCAGACAAATGCGCTCGTTTTAGATGAAGCATGGGTAAGTTTTTTTGCACAGTATCACTTCTTAGTGGGAGTATCCTTAGACGGAAATAAGGACATCAACGATTTAAATAGAGTAGATGTAGCAGGGAAAAGCACTTATGCAAGAGTTATGAGGGCGATACAACTGTTGAACAAACACAAGGTGGATTATAATGTATTGGCCGTTATGACTAAAGATAGTGCTAAAAATATTCGTAAAATATATCAGTTCTTTAAACGAAATGGTATCTTATATCAACAATACATACCTTGTCTTGACCCGCTAGGGGAAGAAAGAGCAAAGAAAAAATATTCCCTTACTCCAAAGTTATACGAGCAAGGGCTAAAAGATTTATTTGACTTATGGTACATGGATTTATGCAGAGGGGAGTATGTGTATATTAGGCAATTCGAAAATTGGGTAGGAATGCTAAAAGGATACCATCCTGAAAATTGCAGTATGATGGGAAGATGTACAGTTCAGCATGTGGTAGAAGCAAACGGAGATATATATCCTTGTGATTTCTATGTGATTGATCAGTATAAGTTAGGAAATATTTTAGTCGATGATTTTCCCCAAATAGACGAAAGAGAGGGAAATGTAGGCTTTGTAGAACCTTCGTGTAAAGTGGAAGATAAGTGCAAGAAGTGCAAATGGTATCCGCTATGCCGCGGTGGATGCAGAAGAGACAGAGACATAGGACAAGAACATCTTTCTCTTAATTATTACTGTGAGGCTTATCAAGGCTTTTTTGAATATGCAATAGAGAGGTTGGAACAATTGGCAGACAGTATTTAGGGAGCAGTGTATGACGATCTTAAGAAAGAGATGTGAATATGTATAGATTAATGGTTGCCGATGATGAGATGTGGATACGCAAGGGCGTAATTAAAATGATAGCCTTGGAGGAGTTACAGATTTCTCTAGTATATGAAGCAGATAGTGTTATGAAAGCATTTGAAGTGTTTAAAGAAAATAAACCGGATATTGTAATTTCGGATGTAAAATTTCCTGTGCAGGACGGGTGTACCTTATGTGAAAAAATCTATGAAATTTCACCTAAGACGAGGATGATTATGATATCCGGATACAGTGAGTTTGAGTATGTTAAAAGGGCATTGACCTATAAAGCAGTGGATTATTTATTGAAACCGATAGATAAGACGGTATTAAACGATACTATAAAACGATGTATAGCGGAAATCTCTTTATGCAGCAGCGATAAGGAAAAATACGCTGAAGATAGTAATATATCAGAACAGAGAACTGATTTTTTAGAAATAAATAGTGAAAAAGGGATTCAAAAGGATATCTGCGAGGCAATGGAAACAATTAAGAGTGATTACAGCACAAAATTTACATTGCCGGAGTTTGCTGCGAAGTATTATTTGAGCGAAGCATATTTTTCTTATGCATTTAAAAAATTTGCGGGAATTTCACTTATGAATTACATTATGGAAGTTAGGGTAGACAAGGCCAAAGAACTTCTGTTATCAGGTGATTATAAGGTGAAAGATATTGCCTTACAGGTAGGATATACAGATCAACATTATTTTACCAAAGTATTTAAAAAGCTGACAGGACTAAGCCCTATAGAATATAAAACAAAAATAGAAAAGGACATGTTAGAAGATGAACCCGATTACAAAAGCCTTACGCACAAAGATTAATTTAAAGGTTATGGCCGTGTTTATAATCGTTCTATCATGTGTCTTGATCTGTACAACAGCCGTAACGAATTATTACAGTACAAAATTCATAAAAGAGCAGAGGGTAAAATATAATTCTCAGATTATGTCAAAGGTGATTTATGATTTAAATTCACTGAACAGTCAAATTACTCAATTTCTAAACAATTATGGCAGCCAAAATCTGTATACGGAGTTCTATAATAACAAAGTAGATGTGTTTAATTTTGATTTTTTAAAAAACCAGATAGACTTTGAAACTGATACAAAAAATAAAATTTACATAAATAATCTACAAGCGGTCATCAAAGATATTGTTTTTTATTTTGATGAATCCCATTATTTTCATGTGGGAGAAAGCGGGTTGGATTCTAATTTTATAAAATCGAAGTCTGCTTGGGACAAGAAGTATGACGAATCACAGAAATTCTATATCGTATATGGTCCTATGGCAAAAAGCTATAAGACTGTTAAAACAGCAGACGAAAATGAAATCCTGTATATAAGCAAATTAATTACACCTACATCTTTGCGTACGAAGAAAAATAGCAAGCCGTTTATTATGGTGTCTGTTAAATTTAGTGAGATTCAAAATATATTTGAACAGCTATTCTCAGATAACAGAGGTATTGTTGTATCTGATTCTAAAGGAAATCTAGTATATACCAACAACGTATCAGAAGAAAATATCAAAAACTTGAATAAGCGAGATCATTTTAAGGAATTAAAAGATAATAAGTTGGATTACGTTACTTATTCAGAAAACAATATGTTTATTACAAGTATGTATGCAGAAAAATACGACTGGGTTATTTCAACGGTAGATTCTACAGAAGAATTGTTTAAGGATGTAAACCAACTGGTTAGGAACATCAACTATTTGGTTGCTGTATGTGGAGTTTTAGGAATTATCATTTCACTGGTTTTTGTAAAACGTCTGATGATGCCGATTCAGGTATTACACCGTTTGATTAATACGATTGAAGAGGAGACGGATACCTACATTGCTATTACAACAGATGATGAGATTGGTCAAATTGGTCTTCGTTTTAATCACATGAAAAAGAGGTTACAAGAGCTCAATGCTAAGATGTACTTATCTGAGGTAAGAGAGAAGGAAGCTCAAATAAGTGCATTACAGGCCCAGATTAATCCGCACTTTTTATACAATACCCTTGATAATATTTATTGTATTGCACAGATTGAGGAGATTACACCCATTGTAAAACTAACCCAAAGCTTATCGTCTATCATGCGATACAGTATTGATTGTAAGGACATGTATACAAATATTACTGAAGAGCTAAAGCATGTGAAGGCATATATAGATATCATTAATGTGCGCTATGAGGATAGTATTCATTACGTTGTTAAGATGGAAAAAGGTGCAGAATGCGCCAAGACAGTTAAACTATTCCTTCAACCGATTGTGGAGAATGCATGGGTACATGGAATTCTCCCAAAGCCTAAACATCAAGGAACTATAATCGTAGATATTCATCGTAAAGAAGATGATCTTGAAATCATTGTTGAAGATGATGGTATTGGTATTGAAGCGGATGCGTTACAGTCCATTAATGAGTCTATGCGCTCTTTCTCCAAGGAGATTCGAGCCCCCAAAAATAAAGGGTTTGGAATTGCGCTGATTAATGTTAATGACAGAATTAAACTAATGAATGGGGATGAGTACGCGATACGAATTGAAAGTACAAAGGGTTCCGGGAGTCGCGTAATTATACATCAAAAATTCATAGAATATAAATAAAAATTAGCTGTGAAAAAAAGATTGGTAAAGGAAAATACCAATCTTTTTTTGTTGAATTTATAAAGTTGAAACTGATTAAATATATCATAATATCAAATTAATCTAAAAATAATACCCATGTTCAATTAAAATAGTCTAAAGTAAATAAAAATATCTTGTGATATACTAGGCTCACATTAGTAAAGGCATTGAAATAGTTATTCACACAAAATTCACTGCAATGCCGAAAAAAGGAGGACGTTATGGAACAAACAAAGAAAAAAAAGTTTATTCTCAGGACAATTAAGCCGTATTTATTTTTAATTCCAGTTTACTTTTTGCTTATTACGTTTAAGTATTTCCCGTTTGGAATGGCTTTACAAAAATCATTCTTTAATTGGAATGGTGGAAATATAAATGAGTTCATTGGCTTGCAAAATTATATTGAGGCTTTCCATGATAAAGTGTTTTTAGGTTCTTTATTGACTGTATCAAAAGTTATGATTTTCTACATCATTGTGGTAGTTACAATTCCTTTATTAACAGCAGAATTGTTATATGCGGTCAAATCAACGAAGAAACAATATGCAATCAGAACAGCTTTTACATTTCCAATGGTAGTACCGGGGGTTGTTATTATCCTATTATGGAAATGGATTCTTGCGGGAGATATCGGTATTTTAAATAATGTTTTAACAAATATTGGACTTGGCGGCTGGGCACAACCATGGCTTGGCACTACCAAGACAGCTCTTGGCGCAATACTGGCAATCGGGTTCCCATGGCTCGGAATGTCAACTCTTGGAGGAATGCAATTCTTAATTTATTTTGGAGCATTACAGAGTGTTCCAAAAGACTTATTCGAAGCATCACAGATTGATGGGGTTAATATTGTACAACGATTCTTTAAAATCGACATTCCAATGTTATCGAGTCAATTGAAGTTAATGATTACATTGGCAATTATTAATTCATTACAAATATTTGAATCAATTTACATTTTAACAAAAGGTGGACCCGTTACGGCAACAATGGTACCGGCTGTTTACTTGTATGAACAAGGATTTACATACAGAAGGATGGGGTATTCTTCCGCAATCGGTATTATCTTGTTCATCATCATTATGATCCTTACGGTATTAAATAATAAGTTCTTAAAAAGTGCGGACAAGATGGATTAGAAAGGAGGTTACAGTAATATGGACAAATTTGCTAAGGTGTTTGGAAAAGTGATACTTGGATTATTGTTGGTGTTAACTTTATTGCCTTTTTATCTTCTTATCATCAATTCATTTAAGTGGCAGAATGAGATTATACTAAACCCATGGATATTTGCAAAGGAATGGCATTTTACGAACTATGCTAAAGCATTTTTGCAAGTAGCAAGGCCAATGCTTAATTCGCTGATTGTAACAGTAGCAGTTGTTTGCTTAACTGTTGTGGTCTCTACTTTAGCAGCTTATTCTTTTGTGAGGTTTAAGTTTAAAGGTTCCACTTTTTTGTATTACGGTATTATTGCAATGCTTATGATTCCTGGATTCGTTATGTTAATTCCACAGTTTATTCAGATTAATGATTTAGGTATGTTTAATACCTTTTGGGCGTTGATTTTACCGCCGGTCGCATTCAATGTTGCAATGGGAACATTTTTATTAAGAACATCTATGGAAACTATTTCAAAAAGCTTATTTGAAGCAGCTGATATAGAAGGAGCAGGAGATTTGGTTATTTTGAATAGCATTATAGTTCCGCTGTCCCTCCCGATTATATCAACAGTAATGATTATCACAGGTTTATCCGCATGGAATAACTATTTGTGGCCATTGGTCGCTTCAACAGGAGAAAGAACACAACAGATTACGGTAGCATTAACAAAACTGGTAAAATCAATTAATGAAGGAAATGGAGTATTATTTGCAGGATATGTAATGTCATCACTCCCATTGATTATTTTATTCAGCTTTTCAAGCAAGTCATTCGTAGCAGGCTTAACGCAAGGCTCTGTTAAAGGTTAACTTAAAATGGAATAAAATATAAATTGTTGTATTTTATTATATTATTCAAGGAGGCAGTTGTTATGAAAAAAGGGATAAAAATGGTAGCGTTGGCGCTGTGTGTTACTATGACCTGTGGTTTGATAGCAGGATGCAGTAACAAGGGGCAAAGTTCTGAGGGAGGAAAAGAAGCGGGAGGAGGTAAGGCAGCAAGTAATTCATCAGGTATCACTCTTGTATTCGCACAGGACCTTGATACAAAGGAAAGTGCAAATGTAGCAGTCAATCAAATCATTGATGAATATGAGAAGAAGAGCGGAGTAAATATTCAATTTGAATCACTTCCAGCCGGAGATTATCGCACTTGGTTAACAACCCAATTCTCTGCAGGAAAAGGCCCTGATGTATATACGGGAATTCTTTATGATTTATCATCAGATTACAATAGTGACTGGATTTATAACTTTGCTGACCTGTATGAAAAGGAAAGTCCTTATGATAAAGGTCATAAATGGAAGGAAACTCTTCCGGATTATATCTTAAAGAGAATGTATATAACAGATAAGGATGTTCCGGGATATCCTTCTTCTACAAATGTTGTTCGTATTTTCTGTAACACGACCTTGTTTGAAAAGGCGGGTGCTAAAATACCTACTACATGGGCCGAATTTATGGATAGCTGTAAGAAATTAAAACAATCAGGTGTTACACCATTTGGATTTCCAAATGCATCAATTGCAGATTTCTCTTGGCTATGGTTCAATAACTCCATCTCAAGTCAGCTAAACAACGAATTAGTTACCAAATTAGACGTATCAAAAAACGGTTATGTGGAACTTAACGAGATAGCAAAAGGAATGGATGAAGGTAAAATTAACTTTAATTCGCCTAACTTATCGCAAGGTTTCAAATTAATGAAAGATTTTTCACAGTATTGGACCTCTGATTATAATGGATTAGATCAAAAGTCGGCAATTGAGATGTTTATCCGTGGTGAAGTTGGAATGGTTCAGGCAATGTCAACTAATCTAAGTGAAATTGATCAAGTTGCAAGTAAGGATTTTAAATACCAGGTAATTCCTGTACCGACAATTACCTCTGAAACATCTTCTTACGCAGCAGGAAAATCAGTTATCTTAGGTGGACAACCAGACATTATCTACGCCATTAATAAAGGTTTGCAGCAAGATGAGAAAAAATTAGCCGCAGCAATTGATTTTTCTCAATATATGTCTTCACCTGAAGTTCAAGAAAAATTAGCTAAAACAATTTATCGTATTCCACTTGCGACAAGCACAAAATTACCTGAAAACTTAAAAGGTTTTATTATTACAGAAGAACCTTTAAGGTTGGCTTACTACACAGGTATTAATGAAAAATTACGCAATTACTTCCACCGTGCGGGACAACAGTACTTAGAAGGAAGCATTGATGTAAATGAATTCAGTAACATTTTGAATAAATCATATACTGAGGTTTTAGGAGAAGTCAAAACTGAAAATGGATGGAATGCAGGAAACAATTATAAAATCAAGTAATCAATCGTAATAATTTTAGAGGGGGCAAACAACCGGTTTTTAACAGGGGGTTTGCTCTTCTAATATACAGTAATCAGCGTTAAACAAAGAAAGGCAGAGGATAATTATGAATAGCAAGGAAAATCACAACCCAAATGTAATATATATTTTGGCGGATGATATGGGATATGGTGATCTCTCTGCAAACAACGAAAAGTGTCCGTTTCAAACAACTAATTTAGACAGATTGTGTAAGAATGGAGTTCGTTTTACGGATGCACATGCTTCTTCAGCAGTATGTACACCTTCTCGTTACAGTATATTAACAGGACGTTATAATTGGCGTTCCAGATTAAAATCATATGTTGTCGGAGGGTATTCCCCGGCATTGATTGAAGATAACAGATATACAGTGGCAAATCTATTTAGAGACCAAGGATATCAAACAGCAATTATCGGAAAATGGCATCTTGGCATGAGTTTTGCTACTTTACCTGATTTTGTAGAAAAACCTGACTTTGATGCTTGTGAGGGTGTGGATTACAGTAGCCCAATCGGTCGTTCTCCAATTACAAACGGCTTTGATTATTATTACGGAATCAGCGGTTCCCTTGATATGCCGCCTTATATCTACATAGAGAATGATAGATTCACCAAGCTGCCGGACCATGTAACAGAAGGTCATGATAAGAAGTTTTGGAGAAAGGGACCTACTGCACCGGGCTTCGTACATGAGAATGTATTAGATGAGTTAACGAATAAGGTGCTTGATAAGATAGACGAATATAGGGAAAAGCCATTTTTTATCTACTTTCCAATGCCCGCTCCTCATACACCAATTTTACCGGCGGAGCAGTTTAGGGGAAAATCGGGAACAAATGAATACGGCGACTTTGTATTACATTGTGATGACGTAGTGGGAAGAGTAGTAAAAAAATTAAAGGAAACGGGGTTATATGACAATACGATTATTGTCTATACTTCCGATAACGGATGTTCTCCTATGGCTAATTATGAAGAATTAAAGGCGGCGGGACATAATCCGAGCTATGTGTTCAGAGGAACAAAATCGGATATCTACGAAGGGGGACATAGGATACCTTTAATTGTTCAATGGCCCAATAAAATTCCGGAAGGACAACATTGCGATAAGGTAGTGTGCTTATGTGACTTCATGGCAACGATGGCTGATTATTTTGGTGTGGCACTTCCTGACTCTGTGGGGGAAGACAGCGTCAGTAACCTTCCTTTGTGGTATCATGCAGACGGTAAAGAGGTAAGAAAAGATATCGTTCATCAAAGCATTGACGGTTCTTTGTCTATCAGAAGAGGTAATTATAAGTTGGAGATGTGTCCGGGTTCAGGTGGCTGGTCTGACCCAGTCCCGGGAAAAGAAGATAAGACACTTTCTCGTTTCCAATTATATGACCTATCAACAGATATTGGTGAGAAAGTAAATATCATTGAACAACATAAGGAAGAAGCAAAAGAACTTAGGAATATGCTAAAACAGTACATTATAAATGGAAGAAGTACCGCCGGAGAAAATCAATCCAATAATGGACAGGCAATTTGGGAAACAATTATGTGGACTGAGGAAGACGATAAAGAATTTCAACTGTTTTAGTGGGTATAAGTCAATCAGATACGTGCATAAAAATTAGGTTGGCAAAAAAATTTATCAGTTGAGCTCAATCGTTATGCATCTTAAATAACCAAACCTAAGTCATAACCCAAAACGCAAAAAATGGAGGAAAAGCAATGGGAGAGTTAAGAAAC
>CAZFED010000008.1:0-168868 GCA_964517505.1 uncultured Caproiciproducens sp.
TATGCCCTTATAGGGCTTAATCATGCCTCCGGCTTAGCCGGAGGTTTTGACTGCAAAGCTCATGATCCCGCCGGCATAGTAGGTGTTCCGGGTGACTTGCAGAGCCTCCATCTTCTCATACCAGCCATGTTTCATCTGCTCAGAGTTGAATTCACATTAAATTTTCGGGAGTGTCTCCTTCTGATGCATTCTATGTTTTTGACACCCTTCACGACGTTTTGTAGGAATAAGGCCGGACATTTTTAATCAGCTTTAAGTTAATTGTTTAATAATTCCTCATCACTGCCATCTAATTTTACTCTATAAGTATTACTACCTTTAAATGTATTAAAATAAATCCAATCATCAACAATATTAAAGAATAATACTCCTCTTTTTGTAAGTCGCTGTCCATTGGATCCGTCAAGTTTTACTCTGCAAATTGAATACTCATCATAAATTTTGTCGTCAGTACCCCACTGATCAATAATATAGATCCAATCGCCACGGACAATTATTTTATCAGGATTATACGAAAAGGGTCCGCTGTCTAGCATAGTAGATTGGCTTTCATCTGCATTTCGCCTAAAAATTGCAAAATCGGCTGATTCATTTGGTATAAGGTCTGTATAGAACATGTCACCATTGACCATATTTAAATTCCAGCACTTAACACCTTTATATTCATATTTGCCTGTACCATCTAGTCTGATTTTATTCAGAGTATTTTCAGGCTTTTTTTGGTAATAAATCCAACCGTTTTCAATCGTCATAATTATATTTTTTTTAGGCTCATATTGGAAATCCATAATAAGAGTTCTATTCTCACCGTTGACACCTATTTTATATATGTTCTCATAATCTGATTCATTAATATAGTATATGCTATCTCCAACAACATACATTAATCCACTCGAATCATCAGCTACTTTTTTTCTGCCAGTTCCATCGGCTGTGACCGAATATATTTTTCCCCCGTCAGAATTATTGACATAATAGATATTATCATCGATTACATTAATATTCTGTGCACTATCGCTTGTTAGCTGCGATTTTTCTGAGCCATCTGCCTTCATTTTGAAAATAGATCCATTCTTTGAGATGTCTGAGTAAAAAATCCACCCCCGGCTTCTTGTAGCTATTCCACCGTTTGAAATATTGCCAGGCTCAAATCCAAACTTTTCAACTGATGAATCTGCGGAAGTATTATGATCTTGATTTGTAGCTTTTTCTACGCCTTGCGATGCGCAGCCCTGCAATAGCAACATTGAAAATATAATTGCTGCAATCACTGAAACAAACATAAAATGCATAATTTTTTTTTTCAATTTTTGATACCTTCTTAATAATGAAATTTCAGATTGATTTATAACTTAGCTAATTATAAAATTCTCAAACTACTGTTATTTTATGAGATTATCTGAGTAATTTATCAAACTACTTACATTATCAAATAGTTTATATTCTTGTACTCCGCCATTCTCATACACAACAAGCAACTTATTTCCTGTCTTGTTTAACTGAATATTTTTTGCCACGCCTATACCTTTTATATTAAAAAGCATGATGCCTGATTCAGTATCCCATACACTTATAGTTCCTTGATAATCTGCCGTAATGAAGCGTTTGCTGTCGCTGGAAAAAGCAGCACAATTTTGGCCTTGCATAAAACCGCCAATCTCCTGAATCATGGCATTCTTCTTCAAATCCCAAATAGATATTTTGCATTTTTCAGACTCAATGCCTGATGTAGTTAGCAATAAAAACCTTCCGTCAATACTAAAACGCGCACATGCAACTACACCATTGCACTGGATTTTTTTTATCTGCGTTCCAGTTTCACTGTCCCATATAATAGCAGTTCCGTCTTGAGACCCGGTTACTATCAACTTATCGTCATTACTGAATTCGACATAATTTGGCGCATTTAGGTAACCTTTAAATGTTTTAAGTTCTTTATATGTTAGCGCATCCCATATTCTTACTGTATTGTCAAAAGAACATGATGCAACATATTTACCATCCGTGCTGAACTTGGCATAGGTGACTGCACGAAAATGTCCCTCAAGTCTTTTTAATAACTTCCCACGGTAAGCATCATATACAAACATATTGCCATGATAGTCGGCATTTATTAGTTTTTTTCCGGAGCTATCAATATCAAGAAATTTTTCTCCCTCAAGTTTTACATTCAAAGGTTCTGAAACCAATTGCAATTTACCGGAACTAAGATTTTCTTTCTCTAACGCCCCGGTCTTTGTATAAACCACTAAACCATCATCATTATAATACCATGCATCAATAGGGGTAAGATCGTTATCTTCTGCGAACGATTTCACGCTTTTAAAAGGTTTTTGTGTTTCCAAATCTATGATTACTACCTGATTTTTAAAAGAATCCGAACTTCCGACACCTACTGCAATTCTACTGCTGTCAGGACTGAAACTGAAGCTTACCAGATTATCACTTTTTGCAGCAATAAAATACTGTGTACAGCTTTTAGCGTCAATAATCCTGACTTCATTCTCGTTTGTTGATGCTGCGACATATCTTCCATCAGGGCTAAATTTAACATGCCAGTAGTATGTAGTATCATCTATAGTTTTAATTTTCTTCCTTGAGCTCAGTTCATAGAACTCAAGATTTCTCGATTTAGTGATGGCGGCTATGCGGTTTGTATTTACACTTATATCAAATTTATAAAAAGTGTCAAGGAATGAATCTGAGTTTTTGACTATTAAAGATTCTACTTTGTCATACTCATCGGCTTTTACTATTTCTTTATCATCAGCAGCGAAAACAGCATATCCATTATTCCAAGTAATTTTACTTAACTTATTTCCGGTTGAAACATCCCAAACAATAGCTGTTCCGTCCTTAGAGGTAGTTACAAGTTTATCTTTTTTTGAGCTGAAATCAGCATATACCACTGAATTATTATGTCCTTTACGCATAACCGTAAGCTGAGATCTAGTTTGTAAATCCCATACGGTTGTTGTATAATCTTCTGATGTTACTGCAGCGAGAGTGCCGTCATTACTAAAACATATACTTGTTAGGGTTCCCTTTGGACCATCAAGTTTAAATGACTTATGGTAACCTCCCAACGCCTGATACATAGCAGCTTCAGCCTGAGCTACATATACTCTTTCTCCACCACTGATTCCACCAGTCAGAGCTTGTAAGGCAGTTTTTATACCTTTTAGTGCATCCCCTTCAGATGTTTGCTTTATTGACAAATCAGAAAGGTAAAGTGAATTGTTTAAAATAGCCTTATTTTTTTGCATCTGATAATTCTGCCATTGGTAAACTCCCGCTGCAGACAGCAAGCATAAAAAGGCAAGAATGCCGGCGATTCTCCTTTTTATGCGTTGTTTATGCCTCTGTCTAAGGTCGTCAAAGCTACAACCCAGTAAAGGAGCAATTAACCTCAACTTTTCAATTCGAAGCAGCTTTAGTGATTTCTTAATTCCTGAGGCTCGAATATCTGCAGCAAGCGGCTCATACGGAATTGTATTTTCAATAATATTTCCATCATTGGCAACAGTTACAATTGTTCTACTATAAAGAGGCTCAGGAAATGAAATCTCCGGTTCACCATCGATGAGAAGAGCCAGAATATTATCAGCCCCATGCGTTTTTTTGAACTCTTCAATTTCCTTGTTTATCCACTGTGATTGAAGCGTTTGTGTAGAACATACAACAATAAGAAATCTTGAAGATTCCAATGCATTAAGTAAATTGTCGCCAAGATTACCTGAAGTGGGCAATTCCTCACGATCTCGGAACACTCTATTTATTCTGCGGTTTAATCCCTTCCTAACAAGATAGCCAGGAGTCCTGTATGTTTCAAGCAACGAATGAAGTTTTTTAGCTATAACATTATCGGGATATATGTGCCTATAGCTAATAAATGCGTCGTATTGAAATTCTTTTTCTATATTCATAAAACTAACCACTCCTATAATATAACGAAACGCAATTATAGATAGACGAAGATAGTTGCCGCTTAGATTTGACAGAGATTTTGCTGGTGCGCAATTGTGCTTAAGAGATTAAGTGCTTTTCTTGGCCGCAAAGAGTTCTCTGCCTATCAATCACTCAAAATTAGTTAAAAAATCTTATAGCATTACCTTATCCGTAACACAGAGATCATCTGCAGAATTCCACTGAATCCCTTCCCAGAAGAGGTGTTTCAAAAACCAACGGATGTGAGAGATTTATACGGTTCGATTTTTCGCAAAATAAACTATTATAGTTTTCCGATATAATAGATTTTACGGGAATCAAAATTAATGATCACTGATGTTTTTGGACTTGATAAAACTGTTCCAATCGGTAAACTCGGAAAGCATCAGGTCTGCGGTGTGCTGCGAAAACTTCATATAAGTATAAAAATCCTTTTCTTTTCCGGTGTTTAGCTGTTGGGATATGTTTTCTAGTTTTTCACTCATTGCTTCCGAAAGCTGCCCAATTCGGTCAAATCCCTGCTGGGACGAGAGACCGAACGCTAAAGCCGAAAACAGCGGAATTACCATGCTGAGCATATTGAAGAAAGTGGAGATGTAGCTTTTTTCGTCACTGCCAAATCTGGTCCACCAGTCTCCGGTGGTTAAAATATGTACCCCTACACGCAACGCAACAATGAGTACACCAATATAATAAATCGTCATTGCGAATCGTTCTAGTCTTCGGGTAATCAACTGCATTTTAAGCGTATTGTCGTGGTGATACTCAATCTGACCCTGAAGAATTTTGTGGTTAAGGTTTTCTGTGTATTCTTTTATACGTTTTTTATCCAGCGTGCCTGAAGGAAGGCCTGCTTCCCGCACAATGGCTCTAAATTGCCAGTTAATCCAAGAAACGCTGACATTCCGGTTGAAAGCAGGAACACGCAGACCGCGTATGACAAGTCCTGACTGGCCGAGGTAATCCATCTGTCTCAATAGTTCGGAAAGTGCCCGGTAGTCGACGAATTTCTGGTGCCAGTGAAACCGATGCTCTATCTTACTCAAAACAATGATAAGGATAAAACAAAATGCCTGCAGCAGAAATCCAATGTTGCTGATTAAGTCAAGGAATTCTTTTTGTCCGGGGGGCGCCCCGTTTGGGCCGCCAAAAAGAACGGCATAAAAGCCCAAAGAAAGCCCGATGCTTGCTAAAAACGGAAGAAACTGACGCAGTACGCCGCAGGAGCGGTATAAATCGCGGTAAAACTTTGCAAGTTCATCAGCACAGTAATAATGTGATTGATAATGCTCGGTGTAAAATTTGTCCTTAGGGAAGCTTTCGTCCTTCTTTCGATTTTCCTTTTTACCGGAATGAAACGAAAGCTGACTGGTCAGATGATTATATAGCTTGAAATGGCTCGTTTTACCAATGTGTTCCTTAAAGTAGGCTTCGGGAAAATTTCGGTTTTTCTCCTCCGCCTTCCATGGAATCAGAAGATTCCGAACAGCCTCCGTCAGTTCAACAGACCAGTCCTGTTCGGTCTCGTGACCATACAGAAAGTGGATTTTGTGTGGGGCTTCGGATTCTATCCAAACGACTGGGATATCCAGCTGTTTCGCCTGTTCAACCATGTCACTGGTTCCGCCTACTTTTCCGGAATCCAGGCCGTCCCAGATTGCAATCAATAAATCACTGTGACCAAGCATGATCTGCCCGCTGTTCTGGTATGCTCTGCTTCTAACTTTGGTACACGATTCAATTTTTAGTATGCGTTCGGCCTGAGAGATTAGCTGGTGAAATTCTTCCCGCGAATCTGCCGTTTCGAAATCCTTCTCGTACTCTGCAATTCCCATGGGAAGTGGACATTGCAGGCGAAAATCGTTTTTCAAGGCGCATTTTGCCGCTATTCGGTCGCTGCCTTCAGCCAGCATAGTAATCAAACGGAGTACAGGCGGATCTTCCGTGTGTAATTGGGCAATTTCTCGATGTACTTCCCCGGTAACTTTCTTGATATGATGTAAAACGGATTCAATTTGTTGACAGAGAAGTGTCTCATTTGCCTTGGGTAAAGAGCGATGGCCCGTAATTCCTGCATTGAAAGATATTCTTGTTTTGGGTGGAGAAACCAATAATTTGTTCATTTGAACACCGCCATATCTTGTAAATTGAAGTAACGAATATGAAACAATCAAATGGTCAGGTTAATGATCTTGAAGATTCAAGTGACTATTTAAATATAAATGATAGGCTTGCAACTAATATTCAATTTGAACAGGTTCATTTCATGGTGGCTACACAAGAAACAGTTGAACTGGGTGAAAATTTTATTCTTAATATTTATGCTTATCTGAATGAACAAATTCAAGATTTTCAGATAGATGGGCCTGAGGATTCATTAAATTGGTATAAAGAGATGAAAAGGCCATCCTAGTCAGGTGTTAGGTGCTTTTTTCAAACAAGATTGTCTGTGGCCAGTGCGGCAGTTTCTACGGCAGCAAGGTACAATTGCATATGGACTCGGATTGATAAATCGTGTCAGTTCCAATACCGGTTCGAAAGTTTAAACGTTTGCACAGAGGCTGCATGGTTTAATGCAGACATCCCATTTGCCGCCCGTTGGAGAGTGTGTTTTGAAAACGCCGTGGTTATCAATGCTGGAGTCCATGTGACGGCCTATCAATTCGACCGTGAGCCCCGTGTTTTCGACACCGAAGATAAGGTCAAAATACCGACCGGAATCAATATCCCTCCCACCGGGTGGTATCTTTCCGAGCTGAGTCATTTTATCCGTTGCGCCGAACAGGGAGTGCCGTCCCACTTGGTTAGCTGCCAACAGGTGTTAACTGTAATCGAGTTGCTTGAAACACAATTTCAGAATATTGCTGTAGTCCTATGCGGGGTATACGGAAATTTCGGAATGCACTGAGAGTATAAAATTGTATGACAAAGTCATATGATTAGGCAAAACAAATGATTGATGATTACATGTGTTTCTACAACAATGAGCATATTTTGCTAAAAACAAAGCTGGCATCGATTGAAAAGCGGTGCCAGTTTGTGTAATTTAACGATATTCTACGTTAAGGCTTTTTGTTTTCTCGTTAATTAACTTGGAACAGTTCAACCGTCAATTTTTTGGGGAGTGCTACCTTCAATTGGCGGTGTTTTTATTTTAGAACTATTTACATATTTTCAATAATTAGTACTTTATTCGTCAAAATAATAATTATTAAGTGACATATGGAAAAAATTGTGATATAACGAATTAGAAGGTTACTATATCGCCTTTTGGCAAATAAACTGCAAACAAGGACATACTTCCTGAACTCAAGCATATTTCGTAAATTTATTTTAAATATTTCCCCAAAAATCGGACAGATGTCCTTATGATTTCGCATAAATTATATTAAAATTTAGGAGAAGATTATGGATAGTATTAACAAAATTATTGCGATTGTTGAAAGTAATCCCTTGATTTATAAATATCTGAAAAACTGTCCCTATCAGATTTTGAGGTGTTGGTTCATAATCAAATTCCGCAAAAATCAGAAAATCATCATACAGGGCGAAGTCTGCAACGACTTTTATCTTCTGGAAAGTGGTCTGGTGGACGTTAATACCATCTCCGAAGATGGCAAACAGTATTCCCACGCAATCTATAAAGAAGGAAATTATCTAGGAGAACTTGAAATATTTGACCAGATGGAATACTGTTGCAGTGCGGTTGCACTCACCGACGGTCAGCTGCTGCAAATATCTCGCACAGATTTTCTGAGGTGGATGGAAATCGACCGCAATATCGAAAACGTACTGATGCGCAACGTGTGTTCAAAATTTTACACGCTTTCGGTCAAGGCGGCTTCAGATTCCTTTTACAGCCTGAAATACCGTCTGTGCGAGTTTCTGCTACAATGCGCGCGGCAGCATGATTATATGGACAAGGAACAAAGGCTGATGGTTAACAAAGCCGAGTTGAGCAGTTACCTTGCAGTGACAAACCGGAGTGTGAACCGCGTGGTCAAAGAACTGAAAGAAAAGGGAATTGTTGAAATCGAAAACGGATACTTAACCATAAAAAACATGGAGCAGTTGAAAAAGCAACTTGCAGAGAGCAAAAAATAACAGCAACAAGAAATTTTTCACTACGGGAGATATGAAATGAGCAAAACAAATTTACAACCTCATATCAGATGCGGCAACGAAGACAGTGCGCCATACGCGATTTTGCCGGGCGACCCGAAACGAGTCGACAAAATCAAAGAATACTTGACTGATGTTAAGGAGATCGACTTCAACCGGGAGTATAAAAGTGTCAGCGGCAATTACAAGGGTATCCGGCTGATGGCGGTTTCAACGGGGATCGGAGGAGCATCCACAGGCATTGCAGTGGAGGAGCTACATAATATTGGCGTAAAAACCATGATTAGAATTGGGAGCTGCGGAGCCCTTCAGCCGGAAATCAAACTTGGCGATATTATTCTGATTAACGGTGCGGTTCGTGACGACGGTGCTTCCAAAACATATATCGACTCCATCTATCCTGCAATACCAGATACGGAGCTGCTTATCTGCACAATGGAAGCAGCGGCGGAACAGAAATTTCGCTGCCATGTGGGCAAAGCAAGAAGCCATGACAGCTTCTATACGGACGAGGAAGATCAAACCGACCGGTTCTGGGCTTCCAAAGGGATTCTGGGCGCGGATATGGAAACAGCGGCACTTTTTGTTATTGGCGGCCTGCGCGGAGTAAAAACGTCCTCCGTCCTGAATACGGTTGTTGAAAATGATGGAGGGCTCGAAAACGGTATCAACAGTTATGTGGATGGCGAAAGCCTTACAAAAATCGGGGAAGAGCACGAAATTCTTACAGCATTAGAAGCAATTTTTAAAATAAATCAAAAAGGGTGGTAAAAACATGAAAAAGAACAGTATGTGGTCACTAAAGCTAAACACGGCATCCCTGGTACTTATCCCCGCAGCAGTTGGCATTAATTACATAGGTAAGCTTTTTGCGGGAACGTTAAAACTTCCGCTGTGGCTTGATTCCATCGGAACCATTCTGGCTGCCTGCCTGGCTGGCCCAATTGTCGGAGCGCTTTGTGGCGCAATTAACAACATTATTTATGGCTTTACCCTTGATCCGGTTTCCTTTATTTATGCTATTTCCAGTATCGGTATCGGCATTGCTGCCGGTATTCTTGCCTACAAGGGAAAAATCAAGAGTGTATTCGGCGCAATCCTGTCCGGTTTGGTTATCGCTCTGGTTTCCACACTGATTTCCACTCCTATTAATGTCGGTATGTACGGCGGTCAGACGGGCAACCTGTGGGGCGATGCGCTGTTTACTTGGTGCACAGCCAGCCATTTCCCAATGTGGCTTGCCTCTGGTTTGGATGAACTGGTTGTGGATATTCCGGATAAAGTCGCTGTTGTCCTAATCGCATTTGGCATTTACAAGGCTCTGCCGGAAAAGCTTACAATCCTGTATAAGAATGATCAGGTAATTGAAGCACTGGATTAATTTTAATCAGGCATGTTTCCAGTTTGGGGCGGTTCAAAAGCCGTCCCAAACTTTTATCTTAACTATGTGCAGGACAAGATTCAAAATATTATATTACAACTTAATTTATGGAACTGAGTGAGAAAGAAGAGGGCGTTATTTGAGAAGCATTAGTTTATATCAAGATAAAAACACACCGATTCACACGCTGGATCCGCTTAGTAAAATTCTGTATATTATTGTGGCAAACCTGGCTCCGGTATTGTTGGGAACCCAAATTGAGACAGCGGCCTTTATATTGATCAGTATTGTTATCCTTATGGTCGGAAAGGTGATCAACAGGACTGCTCCAATGCTCTGGTTTTCCAGTTTGATCCTTATTACGGTCGTGATCATACAGGGGATTTTCAGGCAGGGAAACGTAACGCCGGCTTTTACGCTTGGCTCGGTGGTATTCTATAAGGAGGGCCTGCTGTTTGCTTTGGGTATTACCTTAAATGTTATTAATATTTTAATGAGCTTTTCCATTCTGGTACTGACCACGAAACCATCCGACATGGTGGAAATTTTTGTACGTATTGGCCTTTCCCCAAAACTGGGCTATGTGATGAGTTCGGTCTTTCAGATTATTCCGCAGATGACCGAAACGATGGCAACCATCACCGATGCACAGCGTTCCCGAGGCATGGAAACGGAAGGAAAGCTTATGACGCGCATAAAAGCATTTTTTCCACTGATTTCTCCTGTCGTTATGGATTCTCTGATTAGCACAAGGGAAAGAGCTATTGCGCTGGAGGTGCGCGGTTTTGACTCAAAGCAAAAAAAGACCTTTTTATCTGATCTGAAAAAAACACGTTCTGATCAGATATTTAAAGTTGCACTTATCGTAATTCTTATTTTATCACTTGTCGGGAGGGTACTGACGTGGCTAAAATAGTGGCTGAACATTTAAAATATCGGTATCCGCTTACCGAAGAACTCGCTTTAAAAGATATCTCGTTTACAATTAAACCGGGCGAATTTATTGGCGTTATCGGTGAAAACAATGCGGGGAAAAGCACCCTTTGCCAGGCAATGGTCGGAATTATTCCGAATTTTTACAAAGGTGCATACGGTGGGAAAATCCTAATTGACGAAATAGAAGTTGCAAAACAGAGTATAAGCGATGTCTGCAGGAAAGTAGGCATTGTTTTTCAGAACCCTTTTAATCAGGTGACCGGATCCAAACTTACCGTTTACGAAGAAATCGCGTTTGGGCTGGAAAACATGGGTCTGCCGAGAAGTGAAATGATCGAGCGAATCGATTATTCTCTTCAGTTGCTTGATATCTATAAATATAAGGACAGAAATCCGTTTGACCTTTCCGGCGGCCAGATGCAGAGAATGGCAATTGCCAGCATTATCGCCATGCGTCCGGAAGTCATAATTCTGGATGAGCCGACTTCTCAACTTGACCCGCAGGGTAGCGAGGAGGTTTTCCGTGCGGTACAGAGTTTAAGCCATGAGGGTATTACAATTATTATGGTTGAGCATAAAATGGAAAAAATTGCGGCTTACAGTGACCGGGTGATGTTACTGAATGATGGAAAACTGGTTGCCTTTGATACACCGCAGAAGGTGTTTTCCATGGACGACCTTGACTGTTACGGGGTGAACGTGCCCGCTTTCACTCGCATTTGTAAAAGTTTGGAGATTAAAAATAAAAGGACAGGTTGCTACCCGGTTACACTGGAAGAAGCCCAAAATGCACTGAGCCTTTCCAGTGAAAGGGGATTAAATATATGAACAAGATTGAAATACAGGAGATGCATTTCAGCTACACCGAAGATGAACCCATTCTGAAAGGGCTGAATCTTACGCTGGATGAGCGAACAACTGCAATCATTGGGCAGAACGGCGCAGGAAAAACGACTTTTGTAAAACTCTTAAAGGGACTTTTAAGACCCACGCAGGGCAAAATATTACTTAACGGAAATGATATGAAAAGTATGACGGTTGCCCAGATTGCCAAACGCATCGGTCTTGTGTTTCAAAATCCGAACGACCAGATTTTCAAGAACAAGGTCATTGACGAAGTAATGTTTGGTCCGCTGAATATCGGTATGAGCGAGCAGGAAGCCAAACAGCATTCGCAAAAGGCGCTGACCATGGTTGGGTTGGAACATTCAGGAGAGGAAAACCCCTACGACATGGGGCTTTCGGAGCGCAAGTTAATAGCCATTGCTTCTATCTTGGCCATGGACACTGATGTGGTCATTTTTGATGAGCCGACTATTGCACAGGATTACAAAGCCAAGGAAAAGATTAAGAAGATTATCCGTACGCTCAAATCCGAGGGAAAAATGGTTATGACCATCATTCACGATATGGATTTTGTCGCGGACTGCTTTGAACGCACGATTGTATTAGCACAGGGAAAAATTTTGCTGGACGGTTCGACCGCCGAGGTCTTCGCAAAGAAAGAAGAACTCCGGCAGGCATACCTTGAACCACCCCATGTAACGCAGCTTTGTAACAGCCTTGGGTATGACCAGGTGTTCCTGACTGTTGAGGATTTTGTATCGTACATAAAGCGAAACAGGGAAAGCTTATTATAGCAGATTCAATTTCTATTGATATTACAGGACAAAGTAGTTCTCCAAAGAGTTTTGGGTGAACTGCCTTTTTCAAAAGGAGAGAAAGAATGAAAAAACTGTTAGTTGTGGTGGATTATCAGAATGATTTTGTAAATGGTAGTCTCGGTTTTGAAAAAGCACCGTGGCTGGAAGATGGAATTATCCGTAAAATAGGAGAATATAAACAAAGTGGCGGCGAGGTTGTGTTTACCTTTGATACGCATTATGAAAACTACATGCAAACGCAGGAAGGCCGAAACTTGCCGGTTCCGCACTGCCTGCAAAATTCGAAAGGGTGGAACCTTTATGGTAAGGTTGCAGACATTTGCGACGAGAGCACCAAACGGTTTGAAAAAGTTACCTTCGGTTCCATGAAACTTGCCGAATATCTGAAGGAAAAGCAGTATGATTCGGTTGAGCTGGTCGGTGTGGTGTCCAACATTTGTGTTATAAGCAACGCCGTGCTAGCCAAAGCGGCTCTACCGGAATCGGAGGTCATTGTCGACGCTTCCTGTATCGCCAGCAATGATGATGCGCTGAATGAAAAGGCACTCGATGTCATGCAAGGAATGCAGATCAAAGTCATTAACCGCTAAATCTGGTTTTTATCAATTCTTCTTATTTGATGATAAATGTAACAACTGGATAAGTAAAAAATACAGTAATAAAGGACTTCCCAGCGGTTTAGCCATTCCGCCATGTTCTGGCTGGAGGCTGCTACGCAGGGAAACCCTATTTTTATTGTTCGCGGCATCTCAGATAATGATAAAACAAATGTGTAAAATTATAAGGATAAAATTAAAGCCCGCAAGGTTGAGCAGAAATGCTAACCTTGCGGGCTTTGTTTGTTTTTTATTTAATTGGCGAACCACAATACTCACAGTTGATAGCTACACCTTTTTGTTTCAGATTCATTGCTCCGCAGCCCTGACATTTTACATTTTCGTTTTCAGCAATAGTATTCTGCTGTGCCGGCTGAGGAGTTGCCACAATTTGAGGTTGTGCTTTTGTTTCCCCAATTATAATTTCGTTTGTCATTTTATCAATGTTCGCATTTGCAAAAAACTTTTTATCAATCATTTTTTGAATGTCGTTACTTACAAAATCTATGGACTGGGAAGTGCTGCTTGCAATGTTCTCTAAAGATGTCATATGCTCCATCGAAATAAGCCCAACATAGATTTTAAATCTTTTGATTCTATGTTTGTTTTTTATACCCAACACGATTAAGAAAGTACCTAAACCAATACAAACTAAAACAAATATTATTTGTGCAGAGTCACTTCCAAATGCTCCAAAAATCAAAGGAAGTCCAAATACTACTAAAATTGAATATCCTAAAATGCTGCAAACTTTTCCAACAATTGTGCTGACAACCACTGCTGCTTTTGATGTATTCATCCTTAAAATCCTCCTCTTTTTGATTCGGCAACTTCCATTTTTCTTTGAGTTATAAAAGTGGAAATTTCGTCAAAAATACTATTTATTTCGTTATCGGTTTTCTCAGCAGATTGTAAAGACTGCTCAAGCTTAGAAATTTGTGAAACAATTTTTTCATCAACAGAGCTGAAGCCAATTTTATCACCGAACTTGATATTCTCATACAACGAATTAAGTTGCTTCTCAAAATCCTTATTTTTAGTATCTGCTAATAAACAGTAGATCCTTTTTTCGCAGATTTGCATCAATTTACGGTCACTGACAGTTTTTTGGTCTGTAGCGTTAATGCCATGTGAAAAAGCAAAAATAAGGATGGTAATAATGGCTGTGATTGCAATAATTACAATTTCAATAATAATAAAAGAGTTTATATTGTCCTTAAAGTTACTGGCAAAGAAACAGCTAATAATCGTAGCAACAAAATATAGAAATAAAACACTCGACACGCCTGAGCTGACAAACACTTTATTTAAGTGTTTGTCAATTACAAGTATTTCTAAACCGACAAGTAACGCTATTTCGGCTAATAAAACGAAGGAAAGTGCCCACCAGCTAATAGCAATTTTTTCGAAGCTCAACAAGAAGAAAATGCTTAAAGTAACAGCAATTATAATTAGTCCTATTATTCCAATTGATAAAGCCCTATAACTTTTTTTAATCATAGCCACGCTCCTTATAATTTGTTGCCGCATTCAGGGCAGAATTTGGGGGAGCCATCTATTTTTGTACCGCAATTGGCACATTTTTTCACAAGTGATTCTCCGCATTCAGGGCAGAACTTTGCTTTTTCGTCAGCCACTAAAGCACCGCATTTGGGACAGTGCTTCGGTATAGCCTTTCCGCAAATATCACATTTTTCTGTTCCTTCTTTTAAGTCCGCACCGCAGAAAGTACATGGATTATATGATTTGCCGCATTCGGGGCAAAATTTTGCTTTTTTAGAAAAGGCATTTCCGCATTTGCTGCAGGCTGTTTTATCGGTGGCTTCTTTTGGTTCATCTTCTTTTTTGTTTGTATCGCAGCCGCAGATGGAACAGAAGCGAGCTTCTGCTTCCATTTCAGTGTTACAATTCGGACACCTCTTCATTTCTTTGGTGTTCATGTTTTGAGTGATACTGCCAACTTGGTTGCCAAAGGCGCCTCCTATGCCAACGCCCATACCAAGACCAATACCAGCACCCATAAGCCCGGATTGACCAGAGCTTTGATTTGTTGCAGCTCCTTCAAGCGTGTCAAATGACCGTTCCTGCACATAACTATACCCAACGATATCCATTTCGGCTCTCTTAGCAAGAGCATCTTTGAGCTTTTTAACTGCAGGGTCATCTTCCGGTACGTTTATATCATTAACATAGAAATTTTCAAGTTTGATGCCATATTCATCTAATATCGGCACCATTTTTTCTTTTAAATGCTCAGACAATTCATCCAGATATGCGTTAATTTCAAGAACACTAACACCCTTTTTTATCAGGTATGTCGATATGGAGTCCTTAACCTTAGTAAGGTATAAGCCTCTAAAATATTTTAAAATGCTGTCTTTATCAAATACAGGAAGGGTACCAACTAATTTGGTTAAAAACTTTCTTGAATCGCTGATCTGAATTCCAAACTGCCCAAAAGAACGTAATGGAATAAAGACCTTGTATTTTGGGTCTTGTAATTGTATAGGTGTAGGGGTACCCCATTTAATATCCAAGGAATAAACCTTATTTATGTACCAAACTTCGGCCGTAAAAGGCGAACGCCCGCCAAAGGGCAGATTAACTATTTTGTTTAAAATGGGAATGTTGGCTGTTTCTAAGGTGTGACGCCCGGCTGAAAATAAATCTAATGCTTGACCCCCCTTGTAAAGAATAGCCTCTTGCGATTCATTTACGATTAACTGCGTCCATGTTCCTAGTTCTTCACTTGGGTATTTCCACGCGAAAACATCTGGACTGCCATTATACTTTACAACCTCAACTATAGCCATAGCAAATACCGCCCTCTATCCCTCTATAATTAATTTAAATCTAAATATACTGTCTAATTTATCAGCGTAAATTTTCAAATTGGCTGGTAATGTGAGTGACACATTATTTTTGCTAAAAATTAAAATCAAAGACAAAAAAGTATTCGATGTCATTTGTCGTTGCTTTTTTTCAAGCATAATTACGGTGCTTCGGCTTAGCAAATTCAGCCTCAGCCAATCCTAGATTAGTCCGCAAAGTGGAGATTGTCTGCCGCTTTTGTTATAAGTCGTTTTTCGTCCACATTCCCGCATAAAATAGCCAGTATAATAAAGATATTATACCAAATTGATGTGCTTTTATCAATACAGGATTTGACGTTTTGCATTGTTGTGTAAATATGAATTTACAAATAGTTTTTGTATGAGTGTTCACTTTTTGGCAGTCGGCCGTGGCCGGCTCGGTACAATTTCGGCGCATGACAAAGCCTCCTATTGTAGTTTGTCTGATTCTACAGCGGGAGGCCTTTTTCTTGATGTCCATTTTTAATGGTTCAGTTCAGATACCAAAATGGTCTTTGTTTACAGTCTTAAGCCGACTTTCGCAGGCTTTTTGATAGGCAGACGAGGGGGAATCCCATTTACCCTTTAATTCCAACGTGGGCAACGCCTTCAATAAATTGTTTCTGGAAAATAAAGAATAAAACAATCATGGGGATTATTGCCATAACAGAACCGGCCATTTGCCCGGGGAAGTCATTGGTATACTGCCCCTGCAAAGAAGCGAGCGCAGGGCCTAAGACCATCATTTTTGGCGAGGTATTGACGATTAGAGGCCACATAAAGTCGTTCCATGCAAACTTAGCTGTAAATATCACAAGGGATACCAACCCGGATTTAATCAGCGGCAGCATCACTTTGTAAAAAATTTGGAACTGATTGCAGCCATCCAAAATAGCGGCTTCTTCCATTTCTTTCGGCAGCGACATGAAAAATTGGCGAAGTAGAAATGTACCAAATGCACTGAACAGATTCGGAAGAAAAAGTGCAGGAATGGTGTTAAGCAGTCCCAACTTTTGAATAATCATGTATTGTGGAACCAGAAAAATCTGCCCGGGCACCATCAATACGGATAAAGTCAAGACAAATAATGCATCTCTACCCGGGAAATGAAGCCTTCCGAAAGCATAGGCTGCCATGGAGCAAAATAGTACCTGCCCCAACACTGTCATCAGTGTTGAAAAGGCCGTGTTCAGATAGACCTCCTTAAACGGGATAGCATGAATGGTTGCCGCATAACTGTCAAAGCCAAAATGGGACGGCAGGATTACCGGCGGAACCTGTACAGCTTCACCGCTTGTTTTGAATGAAGTAAGTACCATCCAGATAAAAGGAAAAATCGTTATGCCAAGACCAAGGAGTAGTACCAAATGCACAAAGAAAGCGCTCGATTTGCTGATTTTCATGATATTGCTCTACCTCCTTTAGTCATCATAATTGACCCACTTCTTTTGTAATTTCATCTGGATGATTGTAATGGCCATAATAATGACAAAGATGAACATTGCAATCGCCGAAGCATAGCCTTTATAGGAGTAGTCGAATGCACTCCTATAGAAAAGCATTACCAGCGACTGAGTGGACTCATACGCGAGACTTGTTTTGCCAATCATCATGTAAATTATGTCAAACACTTGAAACGAACCAATCAGCCCCGTAATCAGTACAAAGAAGATGGTGGGTGTAAGCATTGGAATCGTAATACTGAAGAACTGTTTGGCGGCTTTAGCACCGTCTATGGAGGCCGCTTCATAATAGGATTTGGAAACTCCCTGCATCCCGGCAAGTAAAATGATCATGTTATAGCCGATACTGCTCCAGATTCCCACAACCATTACCATATAAAAGGCAACATGAGGATCTGAGAGCCAGTTCTTACCTTGAATTCCAAATACGGACAAAAATTCATTTAAAATGCCATAGCTGCCGTTGAAAATCCACTTCCAAACCATCGCAATTGCCGCAGGCATCGTCACAACAGGCAAAAAGTACAGCGTACGGTACATGGAAGTTGCCTTGATTTTGGTATTTAGCAAGGCGGCGACGATCAAAGACAAAATGATACTGACCGGCACGGTAATCAAGACATATTTCAGTGTGTTCCATGTCGCCTGCCACAGCTCTGTGTCCTGAAACATTTTTTTATAGTTGTCCAGACCCACGAACTTTGCCTGATTGAATGTGTTGATATCAGTAAAGCTGTAAAAAAAGCTTTGGATAAAAGGATAGATATAAAATACGATTAATCCAATGAGCAGCGGGGCTATAAAAATATAGCCCCAAACCCATTCATCTGTTTCCCTCTTTGAGGATTTTTTTCGTGTTTTCGCAGTGCCCTGGGTGCTCATTATGCCTTATTCCTCCTATTTTTTCATTTTGACCAGTAATGCGGTGCTTTCCTGGTCAATCTTGGAACATGCATCCGCCACGCTCATCTCACCGGCATAAGCCTGCTTGAGATATTTGCCTTCCACATCAAACAGCTCGCTTGATACAATACATGCGGGTAGGGGAGTCGCAATCTGTGATTTGTCGGTGTATGCAGCCAAATTGAGACTGGGCTGAGTTTCCGGGAAATACTTTTGCGCATCGTTTCGGGCTGAGATGACGGCTCCGGACTGGCCTTGAATTTTCATTGCGTCTGTGCCGCCCATCCACAGGGCAAACTTCTCTGCTTCGGCCTTTTGTTTTGACTTTGCATATACTGCATAGCCGAGGCCGTTAATTACATTGGCTTCTTTGCCTTCAAAAGTCGGCAGTTCAACAATATTGACCTTGCCCTTGATGACGTCATTCTGCAAGTACTCCGGAGTCATATAGGAGCCGGCCCAGCACATGGCCAATTTGCCGGATTCAAACATTGCGTCTGCGCTTGTGTCTGTGGTTTGCGCCAGTGTGGGGGAAACGCCGTCCTTAATTAGGTCGATCCAGCACTGGATACCTTTTTGGGTCTTGGGGTCATTAAAGCCGGTGCCGGTCTTATCCTTGTTCAAAATATATCCGCCTGCGGCAAAAATTGTGTTGTAATAACAGGTCTGGAAGTCAAGAGGAGCGGCAACTCCATAGATGCCCTTGCTCTTATTGGTCAGCTTCTTTGCAGTTTCGACCATGTCATTCCAGGTCCAGCCTTTTTGGGGATACTTTACGCCAGCGGCATCAAAAATTGCTTTATTATACCATACTGCGTTCGTGTCAAAATCTTTTGGAACAGCGTACAGCTTTGAGTCAAAGGTGTATAAATTAATCAACGATTTTGGGAACTGAGAGGCATCAAAATTTTCTTTCTTTGCCGCCTCGTCAAGGGCATCAAGCATTCCGCCCTGCATATATTTTTCAACATGCAGGCAGTTCATCCAGAAAACATCCGGTGCTGTGCCCCCGTTCATGGAAGCTTCCAATTTTGTCCAGTATTCACCGCCTTTATAGGGTGTCAGCTGAACTTCTATGCTTACATTGGGGTTCTTTTTGGTGTACTCGTCGCACAACGCCTGCATTGCTTTTTGCTGATTCTTATCCCAAATACCAAAGGTTAGTTTGACTGCGCCGGAAGGACCTGCGCCTTTGGAAACCTCCGATTGGGTGCCGCTCTTACTGCACCCCGCAAGGCCGGAGACTGCCAAAGTCAGCGCCAGTCCTAATGCCATCAGTTTTCTGAATCTTTTTTTCATGTTTCAACTTCCTCTCTAAATGTGTTTTTTTATTGAAAAATTAATAACCGGTTATTTTCTGAGCGTGTCAAGATCAATACACGTGCCGCCCGCGAGCCGGGATTTCTCTGCGGCAAGGGCGATATAATGGCTTTCCATTGAGTGCTCTACCGAAGTAATTGCGCTGGTGGGCTTTTTGTCGCTGATTACCCAATCCAAAAACTCTTCCACCATTCGGTTGTCGCCGCCTGCATGGCCGGAAAAATCGGAAGCGATTTTGGACACATCAATGATTTCATGGGGCTTTCCGTATCGCCCGATATCGATTGTATTCAACTTCATGTCTGCAACAATATCGCCCTTGGTTCCCATGATTTTTGCATATCGAGACCCCTCGCTTGTAAAGGCGCACATAGTGAAACTCATGGTTGTACCGTCTGTCATATCCAGATTAACCACTTGATGATCCACTACATTATTGTCACAATGGTAAACGCATCTTCCGTAAGGACCTGTTTTAATTTCTTCCATTATACTCTCTACTGTGGGGTGAAGCGCCAGTACGTTGCAGGGCCAGTCTGTTTTTCCATTTGCAACGCCCGTCTTTTCATTGCTGATATAAATTTTCTCTGCGTCAAAGGGACAGGCTTCTTTTGCTTTGCAGCCATCTAGGCAGCGCATTGCGGCACCTTCGGGTGCTTTTTCTGGTTTAAACAGGTAAAGGTCTCCAAACGAGGTAACGGATTTGCAGGATTTGCCGGTCAGCCAAAGATACAAATCCATGTCATGACAGCATTTCTGCAAAATCATGGGACTGGTTTCATTGGAATCACGCCAGTTTCCCCGCACAAATGAATGCGCCTGATGCCAGTAGCAGACATTTTCGATTGCCATTACAGAAACAGTGTCCCCAATTTCCCCGGATTCGATGATTTCCTTGAGTTTTGTGAAAAATGGCGTGTAACGGAGTACGTGGCAGACTACGACTTTTCTGTTGCACTCTTTCGCTACTTTCACGATTTCACGGCACTCATCCAAATCCGGAGAAATCGGCTTTTCCAGCAAGAGATGGTATCCTTTCTGGAGCGCCGGAATGGCCTGGCGCACATGCTGTCGGTCTTGTGTTGTGATAAACATTGCATCCGCCAATTTCTCTTTTTTCAGCATTTCTTCTGCGCTGGAAAAACAGCACTCTTTTGGAATGTTGTATTCCTTGGCAACCTCTTCCACCTTGGCGGGGTCAATGTCCGCGATTGCTACGATTTCCATTTTGTCCGGGAAAAGCTTTGCAGTGGGGGCATAGGTGTCCTTTCCACGACTTCCCAACCCTGCAAGTGCTACTGTTAGCTTTTTGTTCATGATGATTCCTCCATTTTGCTCTTCAATCATTAATCGATAACAGTATTTATTGGCTGAATGATACTTGTCTGTCAATTATTTTGCAACGATTTGAATGAAAAGATGCATTGTTTTAATAAATTATTGTAGTTTTAGTATAATAAAATACACGAAAAATGGAAGTAGTGTTTTGTCCGAATTTTTGATATTATTGTCCGGGTAGTTTATATTTTAATAAAAATCAAAATTTAATTTTAATTTTTATGTAAAATAATCCAATGAATTCTGACAGATATTTTTTAAAATGTTTACAAATTAAAAAACAGCATGTATTATGATTAATATAACGATTAATGAATTTTTGCAAGATGTTGTGGAGGAACTGTCATGCCTTATATAAGTACCCACTTAAAACAGGAATTCTGTATTGACAGAATCGTTACCATTCATTATTTTGAGTATATGGAGAATTTCTCATTCAAGGGGGAATCTCATAATTTCTGGGAATTTCTATGCGTCGATAAAGGCGAAGTTGAAGTTCAGGCTGATGACAAAATTTATACGCTGGGAAAAAATGATGTCATTTTTCATAAACCGATGGAATTTCACGCCATCAAATCATGCAGCCATACTGCTCCTAATCTGGTGGTTATTTCCTTTGAATCACAGTCGCGGGCAATGCGGCTGTTTGAAAACAGGGTTTTTACATCAACGGATGGAGACAGGCTGTTACTTTCCAAAATTATTGCGGAAGCGCGCCTTGCTTTTTCTACGCCGCTTCACATTCCCACCGTGGAGCAGGTCAAACGCTCTCCATGTGCGCCCTTCGGCGCGGAACAATTTATTAAAATTTATTTAGAACAATTATTGCTTGGCTTTGTCCGAGAAGAAAACAATACAAAAACGAGAAAAAGTACCCCCTATACATGGAAAAAATCTAGAAAAAACATGCTGGAAAAAGTGCTGCAATATCTGGAACTCCATATCTGCGAGCATTTAACCGTTCAAATGATTTGTAATGACAACCTAATTGGGCGTTCCTGTTTGCAGGAATTGTTCCATCAGGAAATGAAATGCGGTGTAATGGAATATTTTAACAATATGAAAATTCAACTGGCAAAACAGATTATCAGGGAAGGCAGCAAAAATTTTTCCGAAATTACGGATTACCTATCTTATAACACTTCCCCTTATTTTTCTAAAAAATTCAAACAAATCACCGGTATGTCGCCCACTGAGTATGCGCTCTCAATAAAAGGCTTATCCGAGGAGGTTTCCACTGCCGTTCCACGCGAAAAAACAATCGACAGAATTTAGTGTTGAAAGGTTTATCGATACGATGATGGTTTTGGTTTTGTGTTGTGTCACTTATTATGACCATATTTTTTGAGCAAATTCTCTTTAGAGGATTTATGCAAACAAGGTTTGAAAAAACGAATCTTGAAAATTTCATCTCAAAGTAGTACACTTAAAAACATCAATCATTTGTGGTGAGAAGTTCTTGCTGTACATGATGAAAATTGGCAACCTACATTCCGACAAAGAAGAGTTTGTTCTGATTTGGAAGACATAGGTATACGGTTTGTAGCCATACATTCATTTGGCCGCCTTACTTTGTATTGTCTATGAGTGCCTTCCAATTATGGAGGGCACTTTTTGTTCGGATAACAAACAAAAGGGAGACGGTTCATATGAAAAAAGACAGCGGGAAAAGCAGCAATGTAAGAAAGATGGTACTGGCATCCATTCTTTTAGCTTTTGCAATCATTCTTCAACTCATTGGCAGGATTTTTGTCCAGATTAATCCATTGCTCATTGGCCCATTTATCAGCACAATCATTTTACTTACGACCTATTATTGCGGGCTGACTTATGGATTATTGGTAAGCATTTTGATACCGGTAACGGCAATCCCGATTGGTGCTTTAGCAACACTGCTCATCCCGTTTGCTCCCTTTATCGTTATTGGCAATATGGTTTTTTCCGCCGGTTTTGCAGTTCTTATGAAAAAAGGAAAATATGGTTTATATCTGGGAGTCGTGTTTAGCAGCATTGTGAAATTTCTGGTTTTGAGTATTTCTGCCACAAAGCTCATTTATGTATTTTCATCAGGGATATCGGATGAAAGTGCAAAAATGATTGGAACGGCGTTTACCACGCCGCAACTAATCTTGGCATTGCTTGGCGGTGCCATAGCCATTATACTGATAAAGCTATTGAAAAAGAAGAAAATAGTCCCGATAGAATAATGAATTGGTATAAGGTATAGTGGAACCGCAAGTGGTAAAATACGAAAGGCAGAGGAGACAAGCATGAAATTAGACACCAAATCGGAAATACTTGAGATATTAAAAATGCCATATGAGGAATTTAACGGTACGATCCGAAAAACGGCGAAGGAAATACATAAGGTTCATAATGCTAATCGCGTTATGGTTACAGCTCTTCTGGGATATGATAACATTTGCAAAAACCAATGTATGTATTGCGGCATGAGAGCGGGCTATCCGGGACTTAAAAGATACAGAATGGCGATTGACGATGTTTATAAAGCCGAAACGACTGTTAAAGAGCTTGGCATCAACCGGATTTTCTTAATTTCGGGAGAAGACCCAAAATATGATTTTAATACGATCATTTCGATGGTGGAATATGGAAAGAGGTTGGGGCTGTACATCAGTCTGGCAGCAGGCGAGCTCAGCTCCGACAAGTATCGGGCTTTGGAATCCGCCGGCTTAGACGAATATGTATTAAAGTTTGAAACATCCAATCAAGATATGTTCGCAAGGATTAAACCTTCTACAACTTTTGAAAAAAGGATGAACTGTATAGAGTTCATAAAAAACAGCAAAATGGAGCTTGCTTCCGGGAATATCGTTGGGCTGCCACATCAAACTCTGGAGGATATTGCCGACGATATATTGCTCATGAAGAAATTGAGAATTAGTTGGGCGCCCATCATTCCCTATATGCCAGTTCCCAATACACCTCTTGCAAAGGAAGGCGGCAGGGGAAGTTTGGAAATAACAATAAAGGAAATATCGATATTGAGAATTATGATGCCGTCGGTTAATATTACGGCGCAACAACCGGGTGAAGATATAAAGAACGGGTTGGCAGATGTCCAGGGAAATTTAAACGCTTTGAGCGCGGGGGCTAACGTACTGTTTGTCGATATGTTGCCGCCAGTCCTTGCTAAGGATTTTCATGTTATCAATAACAGAATGATTGAGGGCATTCAAAATGTTAACAGACTGGTGAGCATTTCTGAGATGAGTAGATTTTTCGATGGTAAGGAGTAGAATATATGGAGCTCAATGAAACACCGAGAAGCAACAGGGTACATATTGCCCTTTTCGGAAGACGAAACGCCGGGAAGTCCAGCATCATCAATGCACTTACCGGTCAGGATATCTCTATCGTTTCCAGCGTGAAAGGTACGACCACCGACCCGGTTTACAAAGCCATGGAACTTTTGCCATTGGGGCCCGTTGTGTTAATTGACACTCCGGGATTGGATGATGATAGTGAGCTCGGCGAATTGCGCATACAAAAAACATATGAGGTTTTAAATAAGACGGATGTTGCGCTGCTTGTTTGCGATGAATCCGGTGTTGGATCTTTTGAGGAAAATATTCTTAAGCAGATTAAGGTAAAAGGCATACCGGTTATACTCTTATTCAACAAGACCGACCTTGCGAAAGATGAATCAGAGGTTATAAAAAAATACGAAGCCGCCTATCAGACCAAGGTGATCGCTGTATCCGCCACAACCGGCTTGGGCATGGATGACTTGAAGCTGCAGCTTGCCAAAAGCTTGCCCGAGGATGAGGCCAGATTTAAAATTGTCCGTGATCTGCTTTCGCCCTTGGATATTGTTGTGTTGGTCGTTCCGATTGACAATGCGGCACCAAAAGGGCGGCTGATTCTGCCCCAACAGCAGACAATCCGTGATATACTGGAAGCCGACGCAATATCCGTTGTTGTGAAAGAGAATGAGTTGAGGGAAACTCTTAATAGCCTCGGCAAAAGACCGCGTATGGTTATTACCGATTCACAGGCATTCGCAAAGGTTTCCGCTGACACACCGGCCGATATTCCTCTGACGTCCTTTTCTATTCTTTTTGCCCGCTATAAAGGCAATCTTCAAGCACTTGTTGCGGGTGCAAAAGCTGTCGATTCCCTAAAAGACGGGGATACTGTTTTAATTGCCGAGGGCTGTACTCACCACAGACAATCGGACGATATCGGAACCGTTAAAATTCCACGCTGGCTATGCCAGTATACGGGTAAGGAGCTAAATTTTGAATTTTCCAGCGGGATCAAATACGCCAAAGATCTATCAAAGTACGCATTGATTATTCATTGTGGCGCATGTATGCTGAACCGACGTGAAATGCTCTATAGGCTAAACGCAGCGAAAGAAAATGGTGTGCCTATTGTAAATTACGGAGTACTTATTGCATACATGCAGGGAATACTAAAACGGAGCGTGGAAATGTTTCCTATGGTGGACGCAGAGCTTTCGTGAAGTGGAATTGGTATCAACTATAAACAATGAGCTAAGGAGTAATCCGCAATGAAAAGAGCAGCAAATATCAGCGTAATACTTGAAAAACCGCAGCAGTCTCAATTGGCATTCAATAATATTGTTTCGGAATATCACGAAATTGTGAGAGGACGCATGGGAATCCCATTTAAAAAGGGCAACATAGCCCTCGTTTCTCTAACAGTAGTAGCAGATTTGAATACAATAAACAGCTTCACGGGACGTATCGGAAAGCTTGACGGCGTTATCGTGAAGGCTTCAATTGCCAGCGAAGGTATAGATGTAGAATAAGTGAAGTGATACAACGAAGCCACCTTGAAAAAGGTGGCTTCGTTGTTTTTATGGCTATTTTACTGGACTTTTCGCCTCGCTTTTATTGGAAGAGAACCAATCAATTTTAAGGGGCTGTCTGTTTCCATTGATAATATTTAATTTGCACCTATTGGCTCATTATCCAATTTTTGTTTTATTACCGCGAGTGTCTCCTCTGGTGAAAGAACCATGCTGCTTTCCGGGAGGTATTTAAAAAAATCATGGAAAGCGTAAACAAGGCTCTTTTCCTCAAGGGTACAAATACTGGACTCGTTGTCTGGTAAAATGAACATAAAATTAACAGCATTTTGGAAAGCTATTATGGACAGATATTCCGGTATATTAAAAGCCACCGAATTGATCAAAACAGGATGATAATCTCCTGCGAGGGTCATATCATACATTTTTTTCAATAAAACATACCGGTCTGCCATATCCAAAGGAGAAAAGAATTCCTGATACATTTTCGGAAGAACGCCTGTATTGAGAAATCGGTCTAGCCCTTCTTCTGTAAAATATACTGTTTCTACACCATCTTTTGAAGGCTGAATTTGTTCCCCAATATTGGTTTCCTCCTGTTTGGAAAAGTCTGGTTGCAGATATTTGTTCCGGGTTTTTTCCGACATAAAGGATACCAGATGTGGATCAAAAGAAAGGGAATAGCGTATATAACCATACAGTGAAACCGATGGCGGAAGTGTTTCTGCCTGATGATTATGAGTTATGGTCAACATAGGAGTCGATTTCTTTATAAAATCCTCAAAAGTGTGGCGGTACAATTCAATGTATTGTGAAGAATCGGATATTGTCGCATAGGAGATGTCATAGGAGATATTTATAACGTAGCCGCTTGTCAGAAGCATATACGGCATGATGCTTGTACTGCTGATATGCGAGGCAACATTATCATAGTAGCACATGGGATTATATTCGCAGCCTGACAAAATGATCGGCATAATCGTGCGAAAACAATTTAGGTTATATAGGCTGTCTTTGCCTTTTAATGAATTTCCCAGACAAATAACATGATCTATTTTCCAATCACGCTGATCCATTCCTATCGAAGCAAGGAGTTCGAACAAAAAAGAATACTCCGGTTGTGCGATGATTTGGATTTTGCCGTTCTTCCTAGAGGCTTCCATCTCGATTACTGTTTTTACTAAATTGTTTATTTCCAAACAGCCATAGACGACGGCGTTGTTAGGCAAAACATTGACCTGATGACGATAGTCTGTTTTTACAATGATGCTGTTAAGTTCGGATGTGTTATGAAAAACATTGAAAAAATCTTGAATGTTTTTACGGCGGGAATAGTTGTCTTCTCCCATTTTTGCTAACTGGTAGCTATCCATCAATTTTTCACTTTCTTCCGGAGTAAGCAGAAGCACGCAGGCGAGCTTTTGTACCATTGATCTGTGCGATGGGATTCGATCCCCTTTTAAAATTTTATGGATTAAAGTGCGGTCAATACCGCTTGCGGCCGCTAATACATAAATCTTTACATTTCGTTCACGAATCAGTTTCTGTAATTCCTCTGAAAAGTATGACGTATTTTTCTCTCCTTTCAACAATTTCCCATAAATTACATTTGTAAACAGTCGGTCACAATTATTGTCACACATTGCTTCGCAGAAATACACACTTTATAATTAATAAGTTATATTAATCGTCATGCAAATTGGTATCTGTTTGTATTAGAAAGTGTGACTGTAATGTAATGGAATCCGAAAGATGCGCAACCAAAAACACAAAAGAGGAGGAAATGTGATTTAGGACAAGACCTGCATTTTTCAACAAATTTTAACAAGGAGTGAAGAAAATTGAAGATCGGGAATAAAGCACTATCATTGGTATTGGCACTTACCATGATAGTTGGAACATTTGTAAGTACCGCAGCGTTTGCGGTAGAAGAGCCAACATGGGACAGTAATTTTGACAGCGGAAGCATCCATTATCATGTTACTGATTCCAACTTTACCAACAAAGACAGTGGAGCTGCTGAAGTTACATATGTTGATAGTGGTTTTGATGCTTATGAAGTTCCGCAACAGGTTACCTACCAAGATTCAAATTATAATATAACTGCAATTGCCAACGAGGCTTTTGACAACACCCATGCGTCCCAAATTACAGCTGTAATTAAAGACAGCAATATTTCGTTAGCAGTTGGAACTAAAGGAACCGGATATGTCGCTTTGGCGGCAATACAGGATGGTGACATTACTGCAAAGGCAATTCCGGCGACTGGCTATCAGTTCGACGGATGGTATCAACCGGATGGGCAAGTCCGTATTTCATCCGCACGGAGTCTCACCTTAACGCAAGACACCGGATATCAACTCGTCGCGAAATTTAAATCTAATATTACATTTATCAGCGATACAACATATGATTTTATTGTCAAGGGTAATTATCAATTTAAGATTACAAGCACAAATGGTCGGGCACCCACGTTCCTCTTTGGCACTGGCGGAGTTTTTAATACTCAGCTAGTAAAAGTAGTTGGCAACGATTACTACATTAAACTTACTGCAATTGGAAAGCTCGGCGCAAAAGCAGGCCTTTATGTAAATGGTGTGAAGTTATTGGTAGCAACGGTAGGAACCACTGTTTCTTCTGTGAAGTGTGATACCACAAGTTCATTCAAGGTCAAAGCCGGTGCGGGCTATACCTTCAAACTTACCGCTGATAAAAAACCGATTTTTGTTGCTGGAACATCAGCAGTGTTTAAAGTTATTTTTATCAAAGCTGTTGGCAAAGATTATTACTATAAAGTAGTAGCAGTCGGTAAAGTAGGAGCGGCAACCGGGTTCTATATTAACTCTCAGAAACCGTCGGTAGCGACAGCAACTATCACAAAATAACAATTTTGTTAATAGAAGATCTATAGGGGGCAGGCTCTGCGGAATGTTAGTCAGGCATCTATTTTCCACTTAATATGGGATTCTTCAAAGCCATTGCGAGCAACCCCAACAGCCTTGATGGTTTAAATGGTCATCTCATAACGATTGGTGAACTGGCAGCCATTAAGAAGCGAAATATATATAATCTTTGAAGCAAAGTACGAGTTTACGGACTCATACTTTGCTTTTTCGTTATATAAAAAAGCTCACACCTTACGGTATGAGCGTGAACGCCTACACCAACAATCTAATAGACAGAGCTAAGCCCGAAGATTAAATCTCTGGGCAGTTTTTTACTCTCTGAATGCAATATGGACAAAAGTAAAGCCGCTCTGAACCGGCGGCATCATGTCAATATGTAGGTTGTTTTTTTAGTTTTACAGCTATTTTTTTCATACATTCGTGACAGACGCTGTGGCCTTTAAACGAAGTAATACCATCCATGCTGTTGCAGAATGCACATGCGGATTCGCATTTTTTCAGAATGATTTTTTTATCATCAACATAAAATTCCAACTGATCGTTTGCATTAATATTATGGTTATTTCTGAGTTCTTTTGGCAGAACAATTCGACCTAATTCGTCAACCTTTCGTACAATACCGGTGGATTTCATTTTATTCATCACCTTATCTCTTTCGTGAATCCATCCCGATACCCACTACTATATAATTTATCGACGATACTACCAAATAATTAATTGGCAATTTATCCCAAATCAGCGGGTATATACTTCATTGCGTGTAACATGGGGTTAAAACCTTCGAATTTAGCCAAAGCCTTTAGGTCAACTGTCTAATTATAATAGAAAGGCACTTGTGAAAAACTAAGATAGAGGTGACACAAGTGGGAAACTACAGAAAATTTGCACATAGTATGTACGATATAAAGTATCATTTAGTATGTGATGAGCCTCCGGATTTTTCACTGCGGTATTCACGCGGGCTCATACCGGTTACTTTTAAAAAATAAGCGGAAAAACGTTTATAGTCGGAATAGCCAATTTTTATTGCAATATCTGAAACTTTCCAATCTGTGGTGGAAAGAAAAGTTTTTGCATGTTTAATCCGTAAATTGTGAATGTATTTGACCACGCCGATATTCATCTCTTCCTTAAAAACTTTGCTTAGGTAAGAAGGGGTAACAAAGCATCTAGCAGCAATCTGGCTAAGCTGAATTTGCTCATTATAATGTGCTTCAATGTATTCCAGGGCGGTTTTAATCATTTGACTGCGTGGCATATAGATGGCGTATAAATCAATTATTTGTTTAAAATTGCAGAAAATTTCTTCAACGCTGTTACTTTTTTCAATGGTTTCAATTACCTCATAGGCTTTTTCATAAGCACCCATGATATTATACATAGAAGTAACCATGCGCTTGACTGATTCTTTAAATTGACTCAGTACAATGCGATTGTTGCACATAATGGTGTAGTATTGACTAGCTTTCTCTAGAAATATCAATGAATTTCTAGACGAGAATGATTGAATTACTTCGTCTTCGAGCATCAGAATTATGTTCAGAGAAAGGTCATAATGGTTCCGACTTTCATCTTCAACTACAATGCTGTAGTTTTCATTCCAACAACTTTGTTGAGAAAGAGTCATTAAATGCTGGTATGTATTTGGAATATTTTCTAAACTATCGGCAGTTTTGGCAATCAACAGTTTTACTTTTGGCACATGAATTTCTTTTAATTTATCTATTATTTTTGTGAAAACATTCAAATTAGGTTCTTTTTGATCCACATTGATTAATCCAAGAATATTGCCGCTGTCATCCGAATCAATAAAAGGTGAATAAGCGTCAAGATGGAAGGATAGCATTATTAAAAGCGGCTGGATATTTTGTGTCCCAGAGATTTTTATATAAAAGAGTAAGTAATGTGGGCCGCACAGTACAAGGTCAAGACATTTTGCCTGAGAAAGAAGTTCATCAGGCTTTTTTGTGCCTTGAACGAGGCTTGACATCAAGTTGCGACGGATGGGTAAAAAGTTTTGTTCAATAATTTTACTATTGCTGAAATTGTTTTTCTGACTTTCCAGCGTGCTAAGAATTTCATCCTTTGACTTTAAAACCGCTGCAACAATATCATCTGTATTGGCGGTCTTAAGAACAAAATCTGTTACCCCAAACTTAATGGCAGACATTAAGTATTCATTTTCATTATATCCAGTAAGAATAATGATTTTAATTTTAGGTACCAGTTTTTTTAGTTCTTTTGCCATTTCTATTCCGTTCATAATGGGCATTTTTATATCGGTTACCACAATATCTGGCAACAAAGTCAGTGCAGCGTTAATGGCAGACTGGCCATCGGCAGCTTCGCCTACTACTTCAATGTCGTAAGATTTCCAGTCTATATAGTACCGGATTCCCTTGCGAATAATAGCTTCATCATCTACAATCATCAACTTAATCAATTTGATTCACCATCCAGTTTTATGATAGGTAAAAGTACATGAAAAATAGTTTTACCATCCTTAACTTCACAACTAATTCCATAGCGATCCGAATAGCGGAGTATGATGCGGTCGTTGATGTTTTTTAGACCAATACTTTCGTTGCTTTGCACAGGGCTATTTAGTAGCTTACTGATTTTTTCAACGTCAGCGGTGCCTGCATCATCAATAACTTCGTAAACAAGATTGTCATCCTGCTCGAAGATATTAATTTTAACATTGCCGCAGCCACGTTTATCAATTCCGTGGAGAATGGCATTTTCTACAATTGGCTGAAGAATAAGTTTTAAGGCAGAAAGATGTTTCGTATCTACCTGAGTGTCAATTGTGTAGGATAAATGATCCTGATAACGAATTTGTTGTATATACATATAACAACGCACATGTTCAAGCTCACTTTCCAAAGGAACCATATCATTCTTGTCTCCTGAAAGAGAAAGGCGAAACAAGCGTGAAAGTGCAGAAACCATCTGGCTCACGTCTTCGGTGTGATGAAACTGGGACATCCAGTAAATGGTATCCAGAGTATTATAAAGAAAATGAGGGTTAATCTGAGACTGAAGGGCAGAAAGCTGAGATTCCTTAAGCTTAAGATTATTCAAGTACACTTCATTGTATAATGTGTGTAACTTTTCTGTCATTTGGTCGAATTGGGTGGCAAGAATGGCGATTTCATCGTTTCCATTGGGACGAAAACGCACAGTATAGTCTTCATTTTCAATATGCTCCATTAAATGACCTAACTTCTTTAATGGAGAAACAATAACATTTGTAAATATTAGAGCTAAAACAAAGCAAAAAACAAAGCAAAGAACCGTGAAGATGAGAATTACTTTTTGCATGGTCTCTAAAATGGAAGACGTATAGATATTTTTATTTATACTGTAAATATGCCATGGTATTGAGGTAAGCTTATTGGGTGTTACATAACAGTTCCATTTATCCAGAAAAATTGTTTTGTTTTCTTGATCCACCAGCTTATTAGTTTTTATGTATTGTAATATTGCTTCATCATCAAAGTCACCGAAATGGTATATCAGTTCATCATTTTCATTTACAAGAAAGTAGCTATATCCATCATGGGCCGAATTACTCAGAAGACTATCAAGGTCTTCCATATTTAATCGTATTTTTAAATAACCAATTTCATTGGAAAGGTTTTGCGGTTGACGTAAAAGCCGGCAAAAATCAACTTCATTGCTGCCGTCCGCTTTGGGTGTAACAGACCAAAAATAATAGCCTTGATAGACTTTTGCTTTTGCCTTTTCCTGTTCAGAAAAAGTAAGTTGAGTATTCCCACTCCCTACATATTGGCCATTATTGCCAAACACTGCCACTGATTTAATATATTTATTTGAAAAAGGGAGAAGGGACAGCACATCCTGAGCAGCAGATTGCTTTTGCCGGATATCAGGGCTATTGGGTGATGATGAAAAATAAGCGGTAATATTTTTTTCCATATTTATATAAAAGCTAAAATTATAAATAGTACCAAAAAACTGATCTGTAGAAGCACCTATATATTTCATATTGTTGATGTTAAGAATTTCAATACTTTCCTTAGAAAAGCGGGTGGCATATTCTCGAAAGATCAGTTGGGATATAATAATAGGAATGGTGAAAATGATAATGAATATTAGAATCAGCTTGTTTCTTATACTCAATTTATTCATATTGCTTAACACCATTCTCTCAAAATTATTGTAAAGCACACTTAATAATATTGTGTAAAAGTCTTCTAAAGAATGTATTATAACAAAAATTACGGATATTTGCAAGAAATGAGGATGATATTTATGCAAACTGTTATATAAAATTAAAACATATCAATAGTACGTGACAAAGTGAACAAAGATCGTGGTATCTTTTATAGGAGAACTCAGCTAAAATAAAAGTACAATAAATTTGGGAGGTAAAAAAATGAAAAGATCAAAAGCACTCTTGGCTATTTTTTGTGCAATGCTTATGGCAATGACAACGGCCTGCAGCGGGGGCAATAGCACAAGTTCATCCGGCGCAGCGGCACCTACTCCAAAAGAAAAGGTTACACTGAAGGTCATGCATTATTTTACTAAAGAAGAGGCCGATGCTGGAGATTCAACTCGTCAAGTGCCTAGAGATACTGTATTAAAATTTGGACAAGAAAATGCAGATAAGGTTGACTTACAAATTACTGAAATTCAGCATAACGATTATGAGACCAAATTACAAGCTCTCGCAGCGGCAAATGATCTTCCTGATGTTTTCATTATGAAAGGCTCTTGGGTTAGCAACTTTGTCAACAGCGGGCTTGTTGCGGATATCACTGATGCAGTAGACAAATGTCAATGGAAGGATCAGTATCGCCCTAATTTGTTTGATCCGGTTACCGTTGACGGTAAAAAATATGGTACGCCTGACCAATTTTCATCTACTACCATTGCGTATTACAATAAGGAACTATGGCAGAAAGCTGGCTACAGTTCCTTCCCAAAAACATGGGATGAATTGCTTGCTGCGGTACCAAAATTTAAAGCAATAGGCGTTGATACCATTTCTTTAGGTGACAAAGATAAATGGCAATATGGCTCTTCTTGGGCTTCTGCACTCGGAGACCGTTACACCGGTACCGACTGGACGAAGTCCATCATTACTCAAGACGGAAAAGCGAAATTTACCGATCCTGAATTTGTAAAAACTCTTGAACTCACCCAGAAGATTGGCCAGTCCGGAGCTTTAAATGCCGATTATGCCTCAATTTCGAATCAGCAGGCTGCAACCCAGTTCCTGCAGGGAAAATCCGCAACAACAATTGATGGGTACTGGAATGTTGCATACCTTATTGCAAACGGAACTTCTGATATGCTGAATAAGATTGAACTTGCTCCTCTTCCCGGTGTATCTGGCGGAAAAGGTGATCAGAGTAGTATCACAGCCGGATGTGGATGGTTTGTAGGAGTAAACAGCAAACTTCAAGGGGATGCAAAAGAAATCGCTACTAATCTCGCCCTCTATATGACTGGTCCGGTATATTCTCAGGGCTTGAGCGATACAGGCAGCATTGGTACTTGTAAAACGACTGCTTCCACAGATGCAAAAATCAATGCATTCAATAAGAAATATCTTGATCTCGTTGATAAAGCATCGGGCACCACACCAATATATGATGCACTTATGAATGCTTCCGTAATTTCTACGATGAATGATCAGTTCCCGCAACTGCTGGCAGGTACAGTAGCTCCGACAGATGCAGCAAAGGCCATTCAGGATGAATATGAAACTAGTATTAAAAAATAAATAACTTAGAGCTAAAAGTGTATGGTGAACCCAATAAAATTAAGAATTTATTGGGTTCCTTCCATATTTGGGAAAGGATGCTTATGAACAGTGCTGTTAAACCCAAAAAATCAGTATTCCTTTTATATCTGATCCCGGGTACTCTCTTATATGCGTTTGTGATTTTTGTTCCTGTAATAGGTGCATTGTATTACAGTGCATTTGATTGGACTGGCGGTCCAAAAAAGACGTTTATTGGTTTACAAAATTACGTAACCTTGTTAAATGACTCTGTGTTTTGGAAATCCTTTGCCAACAACTTAATTTTGGTGGCCATTTGTATTGTCGGCCAGATTGGCCTTGCGTTTATACTGGCAATGTTTTTGAATTCCAAGAGTGTAAAATTTAAGCAGTTACATCGTGTCGTCAGCTATTTTCCAGTTACACTTTCCGCCGTCGTTATCGGTTTTGTTTGGTCAATGATGTATGATTATAATTATGGCTTATTTAATACGGTTTTAAAGTCATTAGGTTTGAATAATCTGGCCCAGCCCTGGCTCAGTAACAGCCAGTTGGCCATTTTCCTAGTAGCCTTACCGCTTGTTTGGCAGTTTATTGGCTATTATTTGGTTATAATTATGTCTGCTTTCGCTTCAATTGATACAAGTGTTCTTGAAATGGCTGAAATTGACGGAGCAGCCGGTTGGCAGAGAGCGATTTATATTACCCTGCCGATGATTAAAAATACGTTAATTGTCTGTCTAACACTGTGTATCTCCGGCAATATGAAAATATTTGACAGCATTTATGTAATGACAGGTGGAGGCCCAGGAAATGCAACAATGGTAATGTCGTTGTATGCCTACAATAATTCGTTTGTACGCTATAAGATGGGTTATGGCAGTGCGTTGTCTATTGGAATTCTTGTGCTTAGCCTTGCAGTTACATTGCTTTGCCGCAAGCTTGCGAGCGGAAAAAGGGAGGAGGAAGGATAATGACTGAAATCAAAATGCGCCCGAATGGTTTTTCAGCCAAACGGGTAGTATCTGTAATCGGGAAGCTATTTGCTAATGTCTATGTATGGATAGCTTCGGTTACCTGTGTTTTCCCAATCATATGGCTGGTTTATTCGGCAATGAAAACGCAAAAAGAATTTGATGTCAACAGTATTTCCTTACCAGCCAGCCCAACACTGGATAATTTTATCCATGTTTTTACCACAAGTGATATGCCGTGCTATATGTTCAATTCTTTATGTGTTACAGCAGCCTCATTGCTGCTTATTCTGTTGCTAAGCTTCACTGTCGGCTATTTTTTTTCTCGTTTTGAATTTAAGGGACGCAAAATTCTGTATGGCTTCTTTCTAATCGGTATGCTGATTCCGGTTCATTCCCTTATGGTTCCAATGTATGTTATTTTTTCAAAGCTTCATTTGAATAATCATTTGTTTGCGTTAGTGTTGCCGTATGTATCTTTTCAGATACCGATTGGCATTTATTTGGTGGATAGTTATATTCGCAGCATTCCGCGTGAAATGGAAGAAGCTGCAGCTATAGACGGGTCAAACTTCTCCTATACTTTATTTCGTATTATTTTACCGATGACGGTACCGGTGTTGACAACACTGGGAATCATTGCGTTTTTCTATTGCTGGAATGAATTTAGTTTTGCTTTGATTCTTACAACAGACACAAATATGCGTACGGTTCCTTTGGGACTTGCACTCTTTAAGGGTTCTTACACGACAAATTACCCCGTTTTAATGGCGGGAATGGTAATTGCTATTGCTCCTGCACTGATTTTGTATACAATATTTAGTAAAAATATAATCAATGGTATGGTATCTGGCGCAGTCAAAGGATAAATTGCCTTATTAGTGGGTAAGCTTTCAGCTTAGGAGGGAAAATGTGATATGCAGAAATATATTTTGAACGGCACTTGGCAGATGGCAGTGGCAAACGGAAAATTCATGAACGGAAATGTTCCTGGCTCAGTTTACTCTATACTGCTGGAAAATGGCAGCATGGAAGACCCATATTACCGCGATAATGAATTGAAGGCCTTAAAAATCATGGAGAATGATTTTACCTTCAAACGTGACTTTGAGGTATCTGCAGTATTGAAATCTTACTCGCAGGTCTTGCTGCACTGTGATGGATTGGATACTTTGTGCGATGTTTATGTTAATGGTAATTTGGTTGGTAAAGCGTTTAATATGCACCGCACCTGGGAATTTGACATAACTGAAGCAATCCATGAGGGGACGAATCAAATTGAGATTAAAATCGCTTCTCCCATTAAGTACATTCAGGAGAAAGATAAAGAATATCATGTGGGTGGCAGCTGCAATTCCATGCGGGGTTTTCCTCATTTGCGCAAAGCACACTGTATGTTCGGCTGGGACTGGGGTCCTCGTCTTCCAGATGCTGGAATCTGGCGGGAAATTTGCCTGATTGGAATAGATTCTTCCCGAATTTCGGATGTACATATTGTTCAAAAGCATGAAAATGGTCAGGTATCTGTAAAAACGACTGTGGCTCAGACACGTGATGCAGAAGTGCGTATTACTATTATCACACCGGATAATACAAAATTAACTGCCGAAAATGACGAATTAGTGAATATTTTGAATCCGCAGCTTTGGTGGCCTAACGGTTATGGAGCGCATCCCCTATATACCGTACTTGTGGAACTGGTGGAAAACGGAAGTGTAGTTGACAGCGTTTCTAAACGTATCGGTCTGCGTACGATGACTGTCGCCAGAGAAAAAGACCAGTGGGGTGAGAGCTTTGCCCACTGCGTCAACGGCGTAAAAATTTTTGCGATGGGTGCAGATTATATTCCTGAAGATAATCTCCTTTCCCGTGTGACACCACAGAAAACCCATAAATTATTGGAGCAGTGTGTCAAGGCAAACTTTAATGCAATTCGGGTTTGGGGCGGCGGATATTATCCGGAGGACTTTTTTTATGATACCTGCGATGAATTGGGACTAGTGGTTTGGCAGGACTTTATGTTTGCATGTGCCAACTATCCGCTGGATTTCGATTTTGAGGATAATATTATTAGCGAAATTGAGGACAATGTCCGCCGTCTGCGCCATCATTCGTCTTTGGGGCTATGGTGTGGAAACAACGAAATGGAAATGTTTGCATCTCAGTATGAGTACGATGGCACCGAAGTGACAAAAGCTCATTATATCCGAATGTATGAACATATTATTCCGCATATTTTGGTACGGATTGATCCAGATACCTTTTATTGGCCGGCTTCTCCTTCTTCCGGTGGCTCTTTTGTAGAACCCAATGACCCTAACAGGGGAGATGTGCACTATTGGGAAGTATGGCATGGAAACGTGCCGTTCTCCGAATACCGTAAATTCTTTTTCCGCTATGCTTCGGAGTTTGGCTTCCAATCGTTCCCCTGCATAAAAACGGTAGAGAGTTTTACCGTGCCGGAAGACCGAAATATCTTTTCCCGTATCATGGAAATGCATCAAAGGAATGAGGGCGCCAACGGCAAAATTATGAATTATTTGTCCCGCACTTACCTCTATCCAAATAATTTTGAAATACTTCTTTATGCATCCCAGTTACTTCAGGCAGAAGCAATCAAATACGGCGTTGAACATTGGAGGCGCAACCGTGGACGTTGTATGGGAACTGTTTATTGGCAGCTTAATGATATTTGGCCGGTAGCCTCTTGGGCGTCTGTTGACTATTACGGACGCTGGAAAGCACTGCATTACTACGCAAAACGTTTCTTTGCTCCAGTTATGATTTCCTGTCATGAAACGGGAGAGACAACTGACCGGGAGTCCGTGGTTATGGAACCATCGAAGATAGAAACAACAGCAAAGCTTTGTGTTGCCAATGAAAGTATGCAAGATATCAAGGGTATAGTGGTTTGGTCCCTTCGCGATACACATTCTACTATATTGCAATCCGGTGAAATAGAACTAACAGTTCCGGCACTGACCAGTATATGGTTGAATGCACTTGACTTTAACTCTACTGACTTTCTTAATCATCATTTTACCTATGCGTTTGCCGTAGATGGTAAAACGGTTTCAAAAGATACGGTACTGTTTACAGCGCCTAAGCATTATCGTTTTGCCGACCCGGAGCTTGCGTATATGATTAATGGAAACAAGATTACTGTGTCCGCTAAAAATTACGCGAAATGTGTTGAAATTCTTTCCGATGATTGTGATATGGTGTTGAGCGATAACTATTTTGATATGGAGTCAGGATCTGTTTCTGTTGAAATTCAGGAGGGTAATCCCAAGAGCTTAAAGCTGCGCAGCGTGTACGATATTCGATAGAACTCTTCCTATCGAAGCACAGAATAAAACTAGCGCCTGAGCGTCCTTTTCCGATAGCTTTGCACCAATGTTCTGATGTTTTGCACTGAGTATGCGAACATTCAGATATATTTAACACGCATTCAAACCGGATTTCTGTTTGCGGATATAGCCCGGGAGGCAATATTGAAACCGCTTTGTACCTGATGGAGAAAGAAAGGGGAGAACTTAATATTCTCTAACTTCACGCCATTCAAATATTGATTGATTTCGTATTTTAAGCTTTCGAGTCTGTAATAAAGGACTTCGTCTACTACCTGAAAATCGTACCATGACTTTAGAGTCGGGTACGATTTTTTTATTTTCTCTAAAAACAGGAGGTAAGGAACGTGCGATTCTGCGAAACCCTCATTTGTCTGCCACTCCCAAAACGGGTTCTGGTTTGGTTTGATATCTTCGAAACTGAAGAAATGTTGTTTTGAGGTTCGATGCAATACTAAGTGAACAACCAGCTTATTCGTCGCAAGCTGGTTGAATTTGGAAGCTGTGAACGCTGTAAAACAACGATGCTAATATTCGATGGGAGAATAAAATGATGCGGGAATAAAAAATTGAACTGCATAACATGCAGATTGAATGATATCATTGAATGTCATATTGAAAGTGTGATAGTATTACAATAGAGAATTTATATAAGGTGCTCCGGATTGGTAAACGCTTGTGTTTAGGCACAAAGTGAAATTAAGGGAGGTATTCTTATGATAAAGAAAATATTTAAAGTTGTAGTTATTTATGTAGCTGTTTTTATTGTTTTCTCTTCGATTTTGCTAATGATTTTAAATCCAGATAGAGGAAATTTTAATCATACTGTTTTTGAATCTCATTCAATAACAGAAAATCAAGAGATCATGAAAGACATTCGCAATATAAACTTAAAAGATTATAATAATGATAACCATCCATTAATTAAAAGAAGAAAATACATATTTTATTCAATATATGATGTACATGTCAGTGACACTAAGGTATATCATATATTAGGAATTTTAGAATCCTTTAAACTATTAAATGGATAATAACAATACTATAGTGAATTGACGCTTCGGAATTGTCTGGGGCGTTTCTTTTTGGGGGAGTGGTTATGAAGTGCGACAGATACGTCAGGCGATTATGGTGATATGGGAAAAAGATAGCTTCCATAATAATTATAGCAAAAAACTTACGTGTATTTTTCCGTAGTTAGTATTCGCCCAGAATGGCTAAAACCCTTTTGCAATCTGTTCAAAATCTCACGGCTGGAAATTTAGCTTATCTAAAAGGAAGATTAGGCGTAACAGATTGCCTACTTTTATGTATTGACAGGAAATTCTTTCAAGTGCCCAATTATTTATTGGGGGTGTGTATTATGTTTTGTAGAAAGTGTGGCAAGACAATACCAGACGATAGTGTGTTTTGCTCTTACTGTGGGGAAACGGTCAAGCTAATCGAATTAACGGAATCAGACGAACCAACGAACCCGGAAGCTGAATTAACGGAGCAGGAAGTAAAAAAGCAGCTGGTGAATGAATTATGTCCGTATGGTTCTTGTGGGGAATGTGGGGGCCACTAGGACAAGATGATAAAAGCGGAGTATGTGAAAATTATTTGTTTTGTTTAGAATATGAGAAAAAGAAAGCAAATCGCTTAAAGATATTCAAACATGGTTAGGCCATTCAGATATCAAGGTTACAGGCAATATCTATACCCATATTACCAATTTGAGAAAGGAATCAATGGCAAAAAAATTGGAAAACACATTCAGTCTGTGATATTAATTGCGTTAGAAAAGTGTTAGAACACATTTTTAAGTTCAAAAACGCAGACAATTTCAAAGGCAAAAGTGTTAGAAGAGTGTTAGAATAATCCCTCAATTACCTATATAAATAAGCTGTAATACTGCAATTTGGGCAGCAAAAAACCCGCAAGCCCTAGAGCCATGCGGGTTTCGTATATGGTGGAGCATAGCGGGATCGAACCGCTGACCTCCACACTGCCAGTGTGGCGCTCTCCCAGCTGAGCTAATGCCCCATACGCTGTAAATTAAACAGCTTTGTTATAATATCATACTATTATGGATATTTCAAGTGGTAAAGTAAAAAAAGATAAATTTCGACAATTTTATATAAATAGATGAATGCAGCTAAAGCTAAAATTGAAATGATTACTATAGTAGGGTAGATGCTCATAAACAATTCGAGCTTTTTTAAAAAGTTTTGCAGAGAAGCTATTATACTGTAAATAACCGTATGATCAAGATTGAAGTAGTGCTTGTGAACACAATCGTAAAAAATAGTATGTCTTGTCATTATTTTAGCTTTATTGTATAATGGATAAAATGTTTAATTCGGGAGGATGAAAATGTCTGATTCTCTTATCACCAAAAAGGCGATTGCAACCTCCGTTAAAGAATTAATGAGGAAAAAACAACTTCAAAAAATCTCAGTTGCCGATATTGTGGAAAATTGTGGTATTAATCGTCAGACCTTCTATTATCATTTTCAGGATAAGTATGATTTGGTAGACTGGATTTATTACAATGAGGTTGTTTCAGCAGTCACGCAAAACAGAACCTACGAGCAATGGAGCGATGTAGTACTCGACGTGCTTAACATTATGCACAAAGAGCAGTACTTCTATACCAACGCGCTTAGCGTCACCGGGCAAAATGCGTTCCAAGATTACTTTTTCGATGTGACTAAAGGATTATTATACGAAATTATTGATGTCCTTTCACAGGATAATCATATTGAGGAAGAGGATAAAAACTTCATTGCTGAATTTTACGCTTACGGCCTTGTTGGAATTGTTGTTCAATGGGCGCGTTGCGGAATGTTACAGCCACCGGAGCAAATTGTGCAGCGCCTGTCAAATTTTATTGATGACAGTAAGCGCTATTCTGCCGAGCGCTATATCAATGAGCATGCGGTGGAGCAGAAAAGTTCACTGTAAAATTCGTTGAGCGAAATTCGTAGCGTTGTTTACTAAAAATTATAATAATTGTCATTAATATGTGTCAATTTTAATCTTCCATATTGGTTATAATATGATATACTTTAAGACAGATAGATAAGATAAAGGCGGTGGTGACAATGCAGTTTGCGGAGCTTTCTATTATTATTCCTGTCCGAAATATTGAACAGCAAATTTCAGGAATTCTGCGCTCTGTTGCCGCTCAGGCAGCCGGACTTGAAGTTGAGTTTATCGTTGTGGACATGGGCTCATCGGATCAGACTGTACGGGAGGCGGTTCAGCTTATCAAGGAGCTGAAGCTTCGCGGGTTTGTTATCCAAAACGGAGATGGCACGGTTGCCGCAGCTTTAAATACAGGAATTCAAAAGTCCAGTGGTAATTACATCACATTTGTCTTTGCACGCCGACTTTACCGCGACTTCATCAAGGGCTATCTCGACACTGCAACGCGTACTTCAGCCGACTTCATATTTGGAAGTGTCAATGAGGATGAGTCCCATGCCTCGGAGCGGCGTTTAATCAGCAAGGCAATCCGGCAGGAAGCCGGCACCCAATATATTAAAAATATATTGAAGAATAACATTCACATCGATATTTCTGCAATCCTGTTAAGGCGCAAATTTATTGTTGATAAGCAGATCTATTTTTTTGATTCATGCAGTTACGGTTATTCAGAAGAATTCGTATTTCGCTGCCTGCTGGCAGCTGACGTCATTACTCAGTCGCCCACCATTATAAAACGGGATAATATTTATGAGTTAAAGCGTGGTAAGCAGAAGCCAGTTGGCAAAAATATCTTTCAGCACACTGACGCGATGCTTCGTATTGCCGATATTATCAGAACGAGCTATCAAGGCGACACGGAATTGACACAGCTTTTTGAGCGGGAAAAGCTGCCGCTCACCGTTATGAACGGGGTGGACGTTATGCTGAAAGAGGGTATGGGCTATAACTCCATTCGGGGTTATCTGCGTGTGTCAGGCTATGGTAAGTTCTTGGTCACAGGCAGGCAGACGGATAAATCGCTCAAGCACCGCGTTGCTGTTTGGAATACCATTCCATGGATGTATAAAGCAAGATAAATCATTACTACGGTTCGTTTTTATACCAATGAACACCACCAAGGAAAAGAAGTGTTTCCTTGGTGGTGTTTTTGATTTGATATTACAAAATACTTTTATATTAATTGACAAAGAATACTATGCTATGTATAATATGATTTTAAAGGGGGTATCGTGATTGGATATACAAATTAAAAAGGGATTGTTGGAAGTATGTGTTCTGGCTGTAATAAATAAAAAGGATTCCTACGGCTATCAAATTATCAAGGATGTTTCAGTTTGTATTGAAATTTCGGAATCTACCCTCTATCCGATTTTAAAGCGACTTGAGGCAGGGGGCTGTCTTTCTACCTACTCCATGGAACACAACGGCCGTCTTAGAAAATATTATCGTATTACCGACCTTGGCAAACTGAGAATTAGGGACTTCTTTGAGGAGTGGAACGAACTGGAACGAATTAATAAATTCATTTTGCAGGAGGGAAATCAGTGAGTATGAACCAGGAAATGTATTTAAGTAAACTGAGAAGGCGAATAAAATCATTGCCGGACAATGAGAGGGAAACGATTATTGACTTTTATCGGGAAATCATTCAGGATAAAATCGAGAATGGAGAATCCGAGGCACAGGCTGTTGCAGAATTAGGGGAAGTAAATGTGCTTGCAGAAAAAATATTGATGGAAAATCCGAATCGAAAGCCGGCAAACATGGGGAAAGCAATTATCATTACGCTTGTATCCATTTTGGGGGTAGCTTTCGTCGCAATACTAACGGTGTCGATACTCAAAGCTATTAATTTTCCAAATGCAAAAATTACGAATAGAGTTACCACTTCACTTAGCGAAAATATTCAGGAGGAAAAAACCTTTACTTCACCTGACAATAGTATCAATAACATCCACATTGAAGCGGAAAATAAGAAAATTATTGTGCGTAAAGGTGTGGCTGAAAAGGCAACAATCACCTATTTTGACGATTCAGCCCAGACTTACACCGTCACAGCGGAAAATGGTGTACTGAAGCTCATAAATACAGACAAAACCCGCTATAATTTTAATTTTTCAAATGATAGCTGCACTACAATTACCATCAGCGTGCCCGAAAGCTACAAAGGTGTAATTTATGTCAATACCAGCAACGGCGACATCAATGTGAGCAACGTGATGAATTTAAGCGACTTGACCTGTGACACCAGCAATGCGACAATTAAGCTGAATAAGGTACAAGCGGAGAATATTATCATGGACACAAGTAATTCGAGAATTAATATGTTGGAAGTCAAGGCAAACACCCTTAGTGCAGACAGCAGCAACGGTGATATCACTTTTAAAGAAATTACTTCGCCGGATATGATTTTTGACACCAGCAATGCCGATATCGAAGGCAGCATTCTGGGCAGGGAAGAGGATTACAGTATTCATACCGATACCAGCAACGGGAAATGCACCCCTTCAAGCCAAAGGGGCGGGTCAAAAAAGCTTACTGCCGACACCAGCAACGGAAATATAAAAATTGATTTCATTTAATAAAATTTCAAACCAAAGCTCCGCCGCTCCAATTTTGAACGGTGGGGCTTTTCTGCATTTTTCCTTGAAGTGGAATCCACAACATGATATAATATCTTGTAAACCATACAATATGGGAGGTATATCCTTTTGTCTGAAAAAATCCCGATTCATTTAGCACCTTCGGTGCGTTCACAAGCTGATTACACCAGCGATGTTGCACAGATGATGGCAGTTCGGGCGCGCGGTGCAGTGCCAATGGCACTTGTTCACACCTATGGCTGTCAGCAGAATGTGGCAGACGGCGAAAAATTAAAAGGCCAGCTCGAGGAAATGGGCTTTTCCTTTACGGATAAAGAGGATGAAGCGGACCTCATAATTTTCAACACTTGTGCCGTACGCGAGCATGCTGAGGACAGAGTGTTTGGTAATGTGGGTGCGCTAAAAAACGTGAAGCAACGCAACCCCTCGCTAATTATCGCCCTTTGCGGCTGTATGATGGAGCAGGAGCATGTTGCTGAGCGTATCCGAAAGAGCTTTCCGTTTGTCAATCTGGTCTTTGGCACCCATGTGATTCACAGGCTGCCGGAGCTTTTATTTACTACAATTACCGACGGTCATCGTGTTTTTGAACGCGGCGACGACAGTGAGGACAAGCAGATTGTCGAGGGCCTTCCGGTTCATCGCGACGCGGGTATTAAAGCGTGGCTCACCGTTATGTATGGATGTGATAATTTTTGTTCATACTGTGTAGTGCCATATGTTCGCGGTAGGGAACGCAGCCGTACCCCAGAAGCGATTCTTGAGGAATTTAAGGGCCTCGTTAAAGCAGGCTATAAGGATATTACATTGCTTGGCCAAAACGTAAACTCTTACGGTAAAAATTTGGATAAACCAATTAATTTTTCCGGGCTTTTAAAAATACTTGACGAGGTCGAGGGCGACTACCGCATCCGCTTTATGACCTCGCATCCAAAGGACGCAACACATGAACTAATTGATACCATTGCAAACGGCAGGCACATCAGCCACCACTTGCACTTGCCGTTTCAGTCCGGAAACGACCGGGTGCTTAAAGAGATGAACCGCGGCTACACGCGCGAAAAATACCTTGCGTTTGTGGACTATGCCAAAGCAAAAATACCCGACCTTTCCCTTACTTCCGATATTATTGTCGGCTTCCCGGGTGAAACCTATGAGGAATTTCTTGACACCGTCGACCTTATCAATATCGTAGGTTTTACATCACTTTACACCTTCATCTTCTCCCCGCGTGTAGATACAAGGGCGGCTAAAATGCCTGACCCTGTTCCCGCGGATGAAAAGTCAAAGTGGTTTACTGAACTTTGTGAAGCGCAGGAGCAAATTGCTACACAACGCTGTACAGGCATGGTTGGCACAATCCAACGTGTGTTGGTTGAGGAGCAAAATGAAAAAAACGGGCTTTTGTCTGGCCGAACCGACGGTAACATCATTGTCGATTTTACGGGGGACAAACGAATTATCGGCAGTTTTGCTGAGGTGAAAATTACGTCCGCCCGCAACTGGATTTTAAATGGAGAATCTATAAATAATTAAAAATATTAAGGAGTAATAAAATGGATATTATCAGCTTAGCAAGAGAAATGGGCAAGGAAATTCAAAAGGATCAAAGATATCTCAGCATGCAGCTCGCAAAGCAGAACAGCGATGATGACCAGGAACTTCAAAATCTCATCGGTGAGTTCAATCTGAAAAGAATTGCAATCAATAACGAGACGCAAAACGCCGAGCCGGATAAGGATAAAATGCAGGCATTAAACCAAGAGCTGCGTCATATTTACGCACAGATTATGCAAAATCCGAACATGACTGCCTATAATGAGGCAAAAGAAGCCATGGATGCATTGCTTCAGCGTGTCAGCGCAATCATTGGCCAGTCCGCCGACGGTGAAGATCCTGAAACAACCGACTACGAGAAAAGTTCCTGCAGTGGTGACTGTTCCGGCTGCGGTGGTTGCCACTAAATTTTAAAATTTTAAAACAGGAGATGACGCAGGTACGATGGCAAATCTTTCACCAATGATGCAGCAATATTTTGAGGTTAAAAAGCAAAACCCGAATACAGTTTTATTTTTTCGCCTTGGTGATTTTTACGAAATGTTCTATGAAGACGCCAAGCTTGCGTCAAAGGAACTGGAGTTAACCCTGACAGGGCGGGACTGCGGGCAGGAGGAGCGTGCGCCGATGTGCGGTGTGCCGTTCCACAGCTATGAAAGCTATGTTGCCCGTCTTGTCGCAAAGGGCTATAAGGTCGCCATCTGTGAACAGATGGAAGACCCTGCTTTAGCCAAGGGACTTGTCAAACGGGATATTATTCGCGTGATTACGCCTGGTACAGTACTGGAAAGCAGCATGCTCGATGAAACTCGCAACAACTTTATCTGTTCACTGTGTGTGGACGGCGCTTGCGCCGGCATTTGCTTTGCGGATATTTCTACCGGTGAACTTCATGCGACCTCACTTTCTGAAGGGAATTTGTCCGAACAGATTAAAAATGAGCTTTCACGCTATTCACCGCGTGAAATTCTTGTTAACCAAAGCACATTGGAACTTGCCGAGTTACCGAAGTTTATCAAGGAGAGATTAACCGTTAGTCTGGAACTGCTTGATAATACCGAATATGCGCAGGAAACCTGTTCTGCGCTTGTGCTCGGTCAATTTAACAAGCAAGATTTGGACGACCTGAACCTTGCTGATAAGCCAAATATTGTCCGCGCAATCGGGGCACTGCTCAGTTACTTAAAACGTACGCAGCGTACCGGAATTGAGCGCATTAATGGTATTGACCTTTACACCGGAGCACAGTTCATGCATCTTGATTTAAATGCGCGCCGTAACCTTGAACTGCTTGAAACCATGCGCAATAAGGATAAGCGCGGTTCGCTTCTGTGGGTACTTGACAAAACGCGCACTGCAATGGGTAAGCGTTTAATCCGCAGTTGGATTGAGCAGCCTCTGATAAGTCCGGCCCAGATTAGCCGCCGTTTAAATGCGGTGGAGGAGCTGACGCAGGATGCCATTCTGCGCGACAGTATTGCTGAGCAGCTTACGGGGATTCACGATTTGGAACGGTTAATGTCCCGCATTGTGTATGGCTCCGCCAATGGCAGGGAGCTTCGCTCGCTGTCTTCGGCAATTACGCGGCTGCCCGCACTAAAGGATTTGCTCAAAGGTGTAAAGTCAAACCTCCTTACAAGTATCTACAATGATATTGATGTACTTGAAGACGTTTTTCAATTGATTGACCATTCTATTGTAGAAGAACCTCCGTTCACCATCCGCGAGGGTGGAATGATTATGCCGGGCTATAACGAGGAGCTTGACCTTTTAAAGGGCGATATGAGCGATGGCAGGGGCATTATTGCACAGATTGAAGCGCAGGAGCGCGAAAGAACGGATATCCCGAAGCTGAAAGTCGGCTACAACAGGGTGTTTGGCTATTATATTGAAATTAGTAACGGCTACAAAGATCAGGCACCGCCCGAATACATACGCAAGCAGACGCTTACTAACTGTGAACGGTTTATTACTCCAGAATTAAAAGAACTGGAGGGGAAAATTCTTGGTGCACACGATAAATCCGTGCAGCTGGAATACCAACTTTTTGACGCTGTCCGCAAGGATGTTGCCGCGCAGCTGACCCGTGTGCAGAAAACGGCGCACGCCGTCGCACAACTCGACGTTCTGACCTCTTTCGCACAGGTTTCGGCCAATCATAATTACATTAGACCAATCGTCAATTTGGACGGTAAAATCATATTAAAAGAAAGCCGCCATCCGGTCGTGGAGGAATTGCTCGACGCACCTTTTGTGCCGAACGATGTTACGCTCGATAAGGATGATAATCGTGTGGCAATCATTACCGGCCCGAACATGGCTGGTAAATCGACCTATATGCGCCAGACGGCGCTCATTGTCATTATGGCTCAAATCGGTTGCTTTGTGCCGGCTTCTTATGCAGAAATCGGTATTACTGACAAAATCTTTACGCGTGTCGGCGCATCGGATGATTTGGCTTCAGGCCAGTCAACTTTCATGGTTGAAATGTCCGAGGTTGCTGATATCGTTAAGAACGCTACCGACAACAGCCTGTTAATTTTGGATGAAATCGGCCGCGGCACCTCAACCTTTGACGGAATGAGTATTGCCCGCGCTGTTCTTGAATACGTAGCCAATAAGCAGCTATTGGGTGCGAAAGCGCTTTTCGCCACTCATTACCATGAACTTACTGTGTTGGAAGACTTGGTAAGCGGCGTAAAAAATTATAATATTGCCGTAAAAAAACGCGGCGACGATATCACCTTCCTGCGCCGGATTGTGCGCGGGGGAGCGGACGACAGCTTCGGTATTGAGGTTGCAAAGCTCGCCGGTGTTCCCAACAAAATTGTGACCCGTGCCAAACAGATTTTAGCTGAACTCGAAAGCGGTCAGCAAGTCACCATGCCGAAAAAGCGCGGGCAAAAGCAAGAAGTGCAGGACGATATCCAGCTTGCCTTGACCCCGCCAAATGAGACGGAAATTATGGACAGGCTGAAAAAGCTCGATGTTAACACACTTACTCCGATTGAGTGTATGAATACCCTGTTTGAACTTGCCACATTGGCAAAGTAAATATTACACAGTTAATTATTTATTTTAAGAGAGAGGAGCCGTGTTATGAGTAAAATCAATGTTTTGGATAAACATATCGCTGAGCTGATAGCAGCCGGAGAAGTAGTTGAACGCCCGTCCTCAGTAATTAAAGAATTGGTTGAAAACTCAATTGACGCCGGTTCCTCTGCAATTACCGTGGAAATAAAAAATGGCGGCATCACCTATATGCGTGTTACGGATAATGGCTGCGGTATCCCTCGCACCGATACTGCCACTGCTTTTTTGCGCCATGCTACAAGCAAACTGTGCAATGAAGACGACTTGGACACCATTGCGACCCTTGGCTTTCGCGGTGAGGCTTTGGCTTCCATTGCGGCTGTTTCTCATGTTGAGCTGCTGACCGTAACACAGGGTGAACTTGCGGGCACGCGCTACGTGATTGACGGCGGCACCGAGCAGTCCTGTGAGGACGCAGGTTGTGCGCAGGGGACGACCATTGTAGTTCGTGACCTTTTTTATAATACGCCCGCGCGCATGAAATTCTTGAAAAAGGATGTAGTCGAGGCCAACGCCATTGCTGCGGTACTCGATAAAATTGCGCTTTCTCACCCGGAGGTTTCGCTGCGATTTATCCGCGATTCCCGCGAAACACTTCATACCCCCGGTGACGGCAAGTTAAAATCAACTGTCTATGCGGTTTACGGAAAGGAATTCACTTACGGCTTAATTCCGGTTAACTACGAGTTGAATGGTGTAAAGCTTTGGGGCTTTATCAGTAAGCCATCGGCTGCGCGTCCAAACCGCAGTATGCAGCAGTTCTTTATTAATGGCCGTTACGTCAAAAGCCGTACCGCAATGGTGGCCATGGAGGAAGCCTTTAAGGGTTCGCTCATGGTTGGCAAGGTACCCGCCTGTGTACTTCACCTCGGAATTTCGTATCATTCGGTGGATGTAAACGTTCACCCGGCTAAAATAGAGGTTCGCTTCGTCAACGAAAAGCCTATTTTCGACGCTGTGTACCATGGGGTCAAAACCGCTTTGAATCAGGGAGATGCGCCCAGCGTTATGTCCCTAAACAAGCCGGTTCTGTCTTCGTTTGCTCAGCCGCAAACCTCTGTTCAAATGCAGTTTAATCCTGCGGCGAAGCCGATACAGTCAAACCAGACTGTATCGCTAGGTGTAAAACGGGAAGAACCTACACGTAGTTACACTGTCAGCGATGTACACGCGCCTAAATTTGATACGAATTATGAAGTGAAACGCATCGAGTTTCCTGTTCCACAGCCAGTTGTGCAAAGTGAAGAGCCGGTTTCACCACAGCCTGCGCAGATGGAAACTAAAGCACAGGTGCCGATTTTCATGGAAAAGCCCGCTGAACCTCAAAAAACTGATAAGCTGATTGGGGAAGCGTTCAGTACATACATCATCGTTCAGCGCGGAAATGATGAACTGCTTTTTATCGATAAGCACGCTGCCCACGAAAGAATGCTGTATGAAAAGCTCAAAGCGCAGGGGGACCATGCGGAGCAGCAGATGTTACTTGAGCCGGTTACTGTGACCCTCGACAAAAACGAGTATGCCGCAGTACTTAATTTCATTGATACCTACGCAGCCGCGGGCTTTGAAATTGAAGATTTCGGTTGCGGCACGGTACTTGTTCGCAGTGCGCCGTTGATTCTGGGTGGGGAGGGTGTAGCCGACGCAGTTATGGAAATTGCGGGTTACCTGCAATCTGCCAAAAATGATATTACCACCGAAAAGCTTGACTGGCTATACCACAACGTCGCATGTCGTGCGGCGGTTAAGGCCGGCAACAAAAGTTCGCCGGAGGAACTGATTGCGCTTGTGCAGAGGTTGGAAAAAGAGGATATTCGTTACTGCCCACATGGGCGTCCGGTGTCCATTATCATGAAAAAGAGAGATTTAGAGCGCCAATTTGGGCGTGTATAATATGATGGAAAAAATTAAAAAAATACCCGTTATCGCTGTTGTAGGTCCTACCGCTTCCGGCAAAAGCCGACTGGCGGTTGAAATAGCCATTCGTAAGAACGGAGAGGTTATCTCCGCTGATTCCATGCAGATTTATAAGGGGATGTGCATTGGTACAGCAAAGCCGACCTCGGAAGAAATGTGCGGTGTTGCACACCATCTGATTGATTTTGCTGATATTTCGCAGCCGTTCAGTGTGGCAAATTATGTTGCGCTTGCTTCAACATACATTACCGAGCTGAACGCGAGAGGGAAACTTCCGATAATCGCGGGCGGAACCGGGCTTTATGTTCGTTCTCTATTAAATAATATTCAGTTTACCGATAACGACAAGGACGAGTCGCTTCGTAAAGCGCTTGCTCAAAAGGCTGCGAGAGAGGGTGCAGAGCCACTCCTTGCGGAGCTGAAAAGTTTCGATCCATTGTCGGCGGAGCGAATTCATCCGAATAATATCGGTCGAGTAATTCGCGCCATTGAGATATATCGCACTACGGGTGTGACAATGACGGAGCAGATTGAAAGGTCAAAACAAAAGCCGACGCCATATAACGCCTGTGTCATCGGTCTCGACTTTAAGGATCGTCAAAAGCTTTACGACAGAATTAATCAGCGTGTCGATTTGATGATGAGCAACGGGTTGCTGCAGGAGGCAAAAGAGGTTCTGAGTCAGCCCGGTTCCCAAACTGCGCTACAGGCAATCGGCTACAAGGAGCTTTTGCCATATTTTAACGCGGAATGTACCCTTGACGAAGCGGTTGAAAAAATAAAGCAGGAAAGCCGCCGTTACGCCAAGCGCCAGCTCACATGGTTCAGACGAGATGAGAATATCAACTGGATTATGGTCGACGACAGTGCCGACTTTGACGAAGTGACGGAAAAAGCAATGTCGATTATTAATCAGAGAGGATGATAAGATGAACAGTTCGCTGCTTAGAAGAGCGATGTCTGCTATTGTGGCAATTCTGTTATTTATCTACCTCGGGTATCAGATTTATAATGCAAATTACAAACAGGTTCAAACAGAAACAGCGTCCTACGCCAGTACTGCGGATACTGTGCAGACAACGGGTACTGCAATCAGAAAAGAAAGCTTGATTAATAAGCAGGTGAACGGCGTTATTACTTATGTAATCAGCGATGGCGGCAAGGTCGCTAACGGCGGCAAGGTTGCCAATGTCTACGCAAACGCACAGAATGTGGAGGCGCAGCGGCAGCTTCAAAACCTTGATAACGAGATAGCTAAACTGCAAAAGCTCACTGCACCGGGGGATACCTACGCCGCCAGCCCCGATTCCATCAGCAAGCAGATTAACGTAAAACTGACTGACCTGCTCGGCAAAATCAGCGAGGGTGAATATGCTGATTTGTCCAATGGGAGGGAGGACTTGTTGTATCTGTTAAACGAGCGACAAATCGTTACCGCTCAGGTAAAGGACTTTAATCTTCGGATTGACACACTCAAAGCGCAGCGTAACGCACTCTCTGTTTCAAACAATCCGGCTACAGGCGCTATTACTGCGCACGCTTCCGGGTATTTCATCAGCAAAACCGATGGCTACGAGTTAATATTTGATTATTCCAAGATACTCGGTCTGACCCCGGCTGAGCTAAAGGAAAAGCAAAAGATGAAGCCGGCCGCTCAAAGCGGAGCGATCGGAAAAATCTGTGAAAACTTTGGATGGTACTTTGCCTGCGTGATTCCAGTCGACCAAGCTGTCAAGTTTCATGAGGGCGATAAAGTTTCCATTGAATTTCCGTTTGCCTCAAGTGAAACCGTACCTGCAACTGTCGCCGCGGTTAATCAGTCGGATAAAGATTCCGAAGCTGCGGTTATTTTAGAAAGTAACAGTATGAATTCATCGCTCGCCGCTATCCGGAACGAAACAGCCCAAATTCAAGTTGAGGATTATACTGGAATCAGAGTAAGCCAAAAGGCAATCCACTTTGAAACCGTAACTAAGACGACAAAGGATAAAAACGGCAAGTCAACCACGGTCAAAAAAGAAGTTAAGGGCGTTTATGTGATGCATGGTAGCGAAATTCAATTCAGGCAGGTTTTTCCGTTGTTGAGCACCCAAAGTTATGTTATATGCAAAGTGAATCCATCCAATGAGGAACTGATGACAAGTTCGACAGTTAAGCTGTTTGATGAGGTTATTGTGGAAGGGACCGATTTATATAATGGAAAAGTTATCAAGTGAGTTTCAACAGCGCTTTTTTGATTTGGAAGAAAATCTAAAGGTAATCAAAAACAATATTGCTGAGTCAGCTGTTAAGTCTGGCCGTAACCCACAGGACATCACACTGCTTGCCGCAACAAAAACTGTGCCGGTCGAAGTAATTAATCGAGGTATTGAGCTAGGCATTGACCATATCGGTGAAAATAAGGTACAGGAGCTTTGCGAAAAGTATGACTCTTATCAGCTTGCTAACTGTGAGCTCCAGTTTATCGGTCACCTGCAAACGAACAAAGTGAAAAACATAATCGGCAAGGTTAGAATGATTCAGTCAGTGGACAGTGTAAAGCTTGCGAATGAAATTTCCCGTCTTTCGCTTTTGCAAGCGATTACGACCGATATTTTAATTGAGGTCAACATTGGAAATGAACCAAACAAATCCGGCGTTCTTCCGCAAAATCTTTTTGACTTACTTCGGCAGATTTCGGACTTACCGGCCATTCATATTATGGGACTTATGGCAATTCCGCCTGCAAACGCAAATAGCAGCCAAACATTGGACTATTTTTCAAATATGTCCAAATATTTAGTTGACATAAAGAGTAAAAAATTAGATAATGTTAACATGGACTATTTGTCAATGGGAATGTCGGCAGACTATTCTCAAGCAATTTTAGCGGGAGCAAATATGGTAAGAGTTGGTTCGGCACTGTTTGGCCCAAGAATATACAAAAATTAATTTTATTTTAGGAGGGCATATTTATGGCAGGTTTTGTTGATAAAATTAAGGATATGTGGAACCCACCGGAAGACGAATATGATTACGATTATGATGATGCCCAGCAGGAAGATATCACTTCGCATCAACAAGATGATACCGATGTTCGTGAACGCGACACCATTAAGCGTGCGCCTGTCCCAAGCACCGGGAATAAGGTCGTCAATATTCACGCAACAGCACAGCTTCAGGTGGTTCTGTTCAAGCCGGAACGCTTCGGCGAAGAAACCTGCGCAGTAGCCGATGAGCTTTTGAAGATGCACACGGTGGTTCTGAATCTTGAAAACACCAATAAGGATGTTTCGCGCCGAATCATTGATTTTCTAAGCGGTGTTGCATATGCCAACGGCGGTAAAATTAAAAGGGTGGCTACCAGTACTTTTATAATTACACCATATAATGTCGATTTGACCGGCGACGACGTTTTAGATGAATTAGAAAATAACGGCGTTTATTTTTAATGGTTAGGCAGTCCGATGACATGGTGCTTAAGGCGAAGCTCTGCGATGCGGTACGCTTAGCTGAAAATGGCGCTACCCCACACTTTGTCGGTTTTTTGGACGAGCGTCAGGCGCTTGCCGCACAACAAATAATGGCTCATATACATTATAAAAACTATATGCTCTATGGCGGATACGACAACTCGGAGCGTGTAGTTTTTGGCGCATTTCCGGACTTTGTTGAGCCGGACGGCGGGAAGTTCCCAATTACCGCCGTCACGGCGAGTTTTCGTTCCTGCGATAAGCTTAGCCACCGCGATTTTTTGGGTGCACTTCTTGCCAACGGTATTAACCGTGAAACCGTTGGCGATATTTTAGTTGGCGAGGGAACCTGCGTGGTGTATTCACGCAGCGAAATTACTGATTTTATTTTATCGCAGACGACCAAAATCGGCAGGGTTGGTGTGAAGTTGACTACCGGCATTACGGGGTCGCTCCCGCAGACCGAACGCTTTGAGGATTTTTCCGCGGTTGTCGCTTCCGCGCGGCTTGACTGTATCATAGCCGCCGCCATAGGCACAAGCAGGGAAAAGTCGTCCGAGTTAATTCGTGCAGGTTTGGTTATGCTCAATCATGAGGTAAACACTACGGTTTCCGCTGCCGTTGAGCAGGGCAGTAAAGTATCGGTTAGGGGAAAGGGCCGCTTTGTTTTTGACCGCCTTGGTCCTGTTACAAAAAAAGGCAGGCTGAGCATCGCAGGCAGGAAATATATTTAACGGAGGGCTTCCAATATGCTATCAATGAACGATATTATTAATGCGAGTTTCAAAAAATCCGGCTTTTCCGGTTACCGCACCGACGATGTAAATCATTTTATCGATGAGGTAAAAGAATCCTATGATTTGCTCATAAAAAAAGGGATTGAGCAGAAAGAGCAATACGAAAAACTAAAGAACGATAATGAGCAGCTTCTTGAAAAGCTTAGAATTTTGGCCGCTAAGGTCGAAGATTACCGTATGGAAGAGGACGAAATTAAAAATGCCCTTGTCAGTGCCCAAAAGTTGGGTGATGCTTCTATCCGTGAATCACGCCATAAGGCTGAAATTATTATAAAGGATGCAAACATTAAAGCAGAGCGAATTATTATCGGCGCAAAACAGAGTGTCATTGAACAGCAAGATGAACTCGAACGCCTGCAAAAGACTGTTTCTGATTTCCGCTCCAAGCTTTTAAGCACCTATAAAGAGCACCTTACCCTGATTGACGCTTTGCCAACGCATAAGACTGAGCCAAAGGGATCAGAACCGGTAAAGGTTGAGAATAATATACAGTCTGCGCCACAGCTTACCACACCTTCCATAAAAGCACCAGAGGTGCAGCAACAGCCCGCCATAGCGGGAGAGCAGCCAAACACTACTTTTAATATTGAGGTTTCTAATTTTGATGATGATCTGCCAATCCCCAAGGAAACAGCCTCACGGTTCAGCTCAATTCAATTCAGTGATGAATATGATATCTCCGATGATAACAATTCTTAGGATGTATCTTGAATCAAAATAAATAATTATACCTAAGGAGAGAAAAACCAATGGATTACAAAAGCACCTTAAATCTTCCCAAAACCGACTTTGCAATGCAGGCCGGCCTGCCGAAGCGGGAACCGGAAATGCTGAAAGCATGGGAAGAAAATAAAATATATGAAAAAGAAATGGAGAAGAACGAGGGTAAACCTGTTTATGTTCTTCATGACGGCCCTCCCTACGCAAATGGCGACATTCACCTTGGTACGGCCCTAAATAAGACATTAAAGGATATTATTGTTCGCTATAAGAACATGTCTGGCTTTAAAGCCCCATATGTTCCCGGATGGGATACGCATGGTTTGCCGACCGAGTTGAAAGCGCGTAAAAAAGCGGGCGTTGACAATTCTACAACCATTTCTGATGTTGAACTCCGAAAGCTCTGTCGTGAATTTGCTTTGGGTTACCTTGACGACCAGAGAAACCAGTTCAAACGCCTTGGCGGCATTGGAGACTGGGAACATCCATATATTTCATTAACCCATGATTTTGAAGCAAAACAAATTGAAATTTTCTCAGAAATGGCAACAAAGGGTTATATTTATAAGGGATTAAAGCCCGTTTATTGGTGCCCGGAGTGTGAAACTGCGCTTGCTGAAGCTGAAATTGAGTACGCTGAGGATCCATGCAACTCCATTTATGTTAAGTTCCGTGTAACAGACGATAAGGGCTTGTTTACAGCAAAAGGTGCGGATTTACTTAACACTTATTTTGTAATTTGGACAACTACAACATGGACCATTCCCGGCAATGTTGCAATCTGCCTTGGTCCAGACTTTGAATATTCCTTAATTAAATGTGAAAATGAATATTATGTGATGGCCTCCGCTCTTTACGAGAGTGCGATGCAGGAAGCCGAAAAAACCGACTATGAGGTCATTGCGACTTTTAAAGGCTCCGAACTGGAGTTGATGACGACCGCACATCCGTTTCTTGACAGAAGCTCGCTTGTCATCGTCGGCGACCACGTAACGCTTGAAAGCGGCACGGGATGCGTCCACACAGCTCCCGGTCACGGCGTAGAGGACTTTGATGTGTGCCACGACCATTATCCGCAAATTCCAATTGTTGTTCCGGTTGACAGTCACGGCAAGCTGACCGCCGAGGCGGGCAAACTGTTTGAAGGCTTGAGTACTTTTAAAGCAAATAAGGCGATTGCAGAGCACTTGCAGAACACGGGCGCTATGTTTGCAATGAAGCATATCGTCCATCAGTATCCGCATTGCTGGCGCTGTAAGAAACCGGTCCTTTTCCGCGCGACTGAGCAATGGTTCTGTTCAATTGATGCAATGAAGGAAAAAGCGGTAGAAGAAATCAATAAGGTAAACTGGGTTCCGGCATGGGGCAAAGATAGAATTACCTCCATGGTGGTGGACCGCAACGATTGGTGTATTTCACGTCAGCGCCGCTGGGGTGTACCGATTCCTATTTTCTACTGTAAGGACTGCGGGGAACCGCTCATTTCCAAGGATGCAATGATGGCGGTTTCTAAGATGTTTGGCAAAGAAGGCTCCGATTCATGGTATATTAAGGACGCAAAAGAAATTTTGCCCGAAGGAATAAAGTGTGCCAAATGCGGCGGCACGGAGTTTACTAAGGAACATGATATTATGGACGTCTGGTTTGACTCCGGTGTTACCCACGCTGCAGTTGCTGACCAAAGGCCCGAATTACACTGGCCTGCCGACCTTTACCTTGAGGGTGCCGATCAGTACCGCGGGTGGTTCCAATCGTCACTGTTAACCTCTGTGGCATGGCGTGGCAAGACCCCTTACAAGGCAGTGGTTACTCACGGTTGGGTTGTTGATGGTGAAGGCCGCAAAATGTCAAAATCCTTAGGAAACGGGATTGTCCCGAGTGAGATTGTTGAACAGTACGGCGCGGATATTTTAAGACTTTGGGTTGCGTCATCCGATTATCATGCGGATATCCGTATTTCAAAGGAAATCCTAAAACAGCTTTCCGATGCGTACCGTAAAATTAGAAATACTGCCAGATTTATTCTTGGCAACTTAAGTGATTTTGACCCTGATAAGGATAGCGTATCGCTTGATAAACTCCAGCCGATTGACCGCTGGGCACTCCATCAGCTGGATGATCTGACCAAGCGTGTTTGCGAGGGCTATGAGACTTTTGAGTTCCACAACGCTTATCACTCGATTCATAACTTCTGTGTTGTTGATATGTCAAACTTCTACCTCGACGTTTTAAAGGACAGACTGTACGTTGAAAAGGCAGACAGCGAAGGCCGCCGTGCCGCCCAGACTACTATGTATATTATACTAGACGGTATGACGCGTTTGGTTTCACCGATTCTTGCGTTTACTTCCGATGAAATTTGGCACAGTATGCCGCACGACAGTAAGGCCGATAAGGAATGCGTACTCTTTAACGAGATGCCAAAGCCTACCGGTGTTGATGCTGATGCTGACTTTATTGCCAAGTGGGACAAAATTCATTTAATCCGTGATGATGTGAAAAAAGCACTTGAGCTTGCACGTGCGAATAAAATTATCGGTGCTTCGCTTGACTCAAAGGTACAGCTTTTCTGCACCGGCGACTTTTATGACTTTGCAAAGTCGGTAGAGAGTGAGTTAACTGCTGCATTTATTGTATCTCAGGTTGAGATTGTCGACGGCGGCAAGGGCGAATTTACTGGTGAGGAGCTTCCTGAGGTTTCGATTACCGTGTCCCACGCCGATGGCGTAAAGTGCGCACGTTGCTGGAGTTACAGCAGCACAGTTGGCAGTGATTCGGAGCATCCGGAAATTTGCAGCCGTTGCGCAGAAACTTTGAAATAATTTAAATATGAAAGGGCGGGCCTTGTGTTCGCTCTTTTTTAATCTCAGAATAAGAGGGGGAGTTTTTTTGGCAATTATCGCTTTATTGCTGTCTGCGGCTGCGGTTGCGATTGACCAGACAATCAAAATGCTTGTAATGTCAAATTTGAAGCCAATCGGCAGGGTAACCGTAATTAACGGCTTTTTGGACTTATTTTATCTTGAAAATAGGGGTGCGGCATTTGGTATGCTGCAAAACCAAAGATGGTTTTTTATCGTTATAACCTTGGCTATTTCGGCAATTATTATTATCGAGCTGTTCAAGTATAAGAATCATGAATTTTTTTCCTATACCGCTTCCATATTAATTGTGGGCGGTGGTATCGGGAATCTGCTTGATCGCGTTATCCACGGTTATGTGGTCGATTATATCAGCGTTTCCTTTTTCCCACCGATTTTCAATTTTGCAGATTGCTGCGTCACGGTTGGAACTGTATTCTTGATTATCCACATTTTGTTTTTTGCTGAAAAGGATGGAAAAACCGAAAAGGTTTTACGGACGAAATAATGCAGTATAAAATAAAAATTATTATTGAGTGTGAGGATGCCGGTATAAGGTTAGATAAGTTGATAAGCTTAAAAGCGATAGAGATTACACGTTCTGCTGCGGAAAAGCTGATTGCTGAGGGCTGCGCTTCCATTAACGGAAAAATCCTCAATAAAAGCTATAAAGGTGCTGTTGGTGACTGCATTGATTTAGAACTGCCCGAACCAGTCAGACTTGATGTTCAGCCCGAAAATATTCCGCTTCAAATCATGTATGAAGACAGTGATCTGCTTGTTGTTAATAAGCCAAAGGGTATGGTAGTTCATCCGGCTGCCGGCAATCATAGCGGCACGCTTGTGAACGCGTTACTTGCGCATTGCGGCAACTCGCTTTCCGGTATCAATGGAGTAATTCGCCCTGGTATTGTTCACCGTATTGACAAGGACACAAGCGGCCTGTTAATTGTTGCAAAGAACGATTTTGCTCATAAGAACCTGGCAGCGCAAATAAAAGCACACAGCTTTACGCGTATTTATGAAGCAGTTGTCCACGGTGATTTAAAAGAAGACGATGGTACAATTGATGCCCCGATTGGACGCCATCCTGTCAATCGAAAAAAAATGGCTGTCACCGAGAAAAATGCGCGCAGCGCCGTCACACACTATCACGTTATTGCGCGCTACAATGGCTTTACCCACGTTCAGTGTAAACTGGAAACGGGGCGTACCCATCAAATTAGGGTGCATATGGCCTATATTGGTCATCCCATTGCGGGCGATACCGTGTACGGCCCTAAAAAGCCCGTACCCAATCTGAACGGCCAGTGCCTGCACGCTAGGGTGATTGGATTGGATCACCCGCGTGATGGTCGCTATATCGAAATAATCAGTGATCTTCCAACTTATTTCATCGATTTCTTGTCCAAATTAAAGCAGCAGTTTTAACAAAATGTAAGGCGGTTTTTTACATGGAAGAAGAATCCCTGCATGTGCGTTACTTAATTGTAATTGCGGCGGTGCTATGCGCGTTGATTATCGGCTACAATGCATTTTATGTGCCGGACGTGTCTATGTCAAACATCAGTATTATAACTGATGCTTCCTCATTTTCTGATGAAGCATACACTCCACAGCTTGCTATGGTATCAAGTACAGTGCAAGGTTGGGGGAATTCATCCGGCATAAGCGCTTCTAAAGCTGTGGGTGGTAAAATAAATATCAATACAGCCACAGCGCAGCAATTGAGCGATGGGCTTGACGGAGTTGGCGATGTGATGGCCAAACGTATCGTCGCTTACAGGGAGAAAAACGGGAATTTTAAAAGTATTGAAGCAATTAAGAATGTGAGTGGCATTGGGGAAAAGACTTTTGCGAAGCTAAAGGACAATATTATGGTATAAAACAACAGCAATGAGAACTACTCTCATTGCTGTTGTTCTTTTATTCTGCTTTGTTTTCCGGTTTTACTTTTGTATTGTTTTCAATATAAAGCTGAGCCGCTTTTTCCATCTTAGGAAGAGCCTTTTGCGCGGTATTAATATAGCGGAATAGCTTAACAATGAAGTACCCGCTAAATGCCGAAACAATCACCGTAAGTATCGTTGAAACCATACCAATTATTGCAACGATTTTCGTTAATCTTGATTTACCGTTTTTATTTGTTTTCATAAAATATACCTTCTTTCTCAATTAGTCGCCGAAACTAATGCCGATATCGCGAGCCGTTTGAATGATATCGCAGTCCGCTGGCACGCCTTTCAGTTTGCCTGCAACCTGGCTAAGAGGTACAGCAACAATAAGTCCGTTTTGCAGTGCAACCATGTTACCGTATCTTTTTTCAGCAATCAACCTTGCAGCCGCAGTGCCAAAACGCGTCGCGAGGATGCGGTCATACGGGCATGGGCTGCCGCCGCGCTGAAAATGACCAGGAACGGTTACGCGAATTTCCTGGCCGGTTTTTTCACTGATTTCTTGGGCAAGGCGATAGGAAATCGAGGGATATTGCATTGCTGCTCTCACCGCCTTAAATTCTTTTTTGCTCATTTTGGCTTCCTGCTGTGAAATTGAACCCTCTGCCACAGCGAGAATTGAAAAGCGTTTGCCATGCTCATTGCGTTGATTTAATGTCTTTACAATCTCGTCAATATTGTACGGAATTTCGGGCAGAAGAATAACATCAGCACCCCCTGCAATACCAGCGTGCAGCGTAAGCCAACCAACCTTATGACCCATGATTTCCACTATGAACACTCTGCCGTGCGAAGTTGCAGTTGTGTGAATACAGTCCACCACATTTGTCGCAATTTCCATCGCGCTGCTGAATCCAAAGGTCATCTCGGTGCCCCAAACATCATTGTCAATCGTTTTTGGCAGCGTAACAACGTTCAGCCCTTCTTCACTCAGCAGGTTTGCAGTTTTGTGCGTTCCGTTTCCGCCTAAAATTACCAAGCAGTCAAGCTTCATTTTTTTATAGTTGTCCTTCATATTCTTGACCTTGTCAACACTATTTTCATCTATGACGCGCATTAGTTTAAACGGTTGGCGTGAGGTACCAAGAATTGTGCCGCCAAGGGTAAGAATACCAGAAAAATGATTCGGTTTCATCCGTTTGTAGTTGCCGTCAATCAGCCCTCGGTATCCGTCATTGATGCCGTATATTTCAACATCATCACCAAACTGTACATAAAGAGCCTTTGCAACGCCGCGAATTGCCGCGTTCAGCCCCTGACAGTCGCCTCCACTTGTTAAAATACCGATTCTTCTCATGATTTCACTCTCATTTCAAAAATTTAAACACATTTTATTTTATCAAATCTGCGCTGCGTATGGGCTTGAACGGCTTACTGCTGTCTTGTTCGGCAAGTTTATTTATTGCTTCCTGTGCTAAATGTGCAAATTCAGTCTGACAGTTGCACGGCGCTTTGCCGCGTTTGTCAATGTGGGTGTATGCGGTGTTGGAATGCATAATTCGCATATTTCTATTGTCGCTCAGCATTAAACCCATTATGGAAAATGCGCGTTGGCGCAAGTGTTCGTCCTCAATCGGGAACACAAGCTCAACCCGTCGGTCAAGGTTGCGCTGCATCCAGTCGGCGCTTCCCATGTAAACTTTCGGACTGCCGGCATTTTCAAATTTAAAAATTCTGCTGTGCTCCAACAGTTGACCGACAATGCTGCAAACCGTGATGTTTTCGCTGATACCCGGAAGTCCAGGGATTAAGCAGCAGATTCCTCTTACCAACAGCCGGATTGGTACATTGGCCTGCGAGGCTTTGTAAAGCAATTTAATGAGGTCTGGGTCAACAAGCGAATTCACTTTTACGGTAATTCCACTGGGCAGGCCTCGGAGTGAATTGTCGATTTCTTTTTCTATCATGCGCTGAAAAAAGCTTCTCATACCGTGCGGCGCAACAACAAATCGGTTGTATTCAGGGGGACGGGAGTAGCCGGTCAATACGTTAAACAGGGAAGATGCATCGGTGCCATACGGTTCTTTGCAGGTAAATATGCCAATATCCGTGTAAATCTTTGCAGTGGAATCATTGTAGTTACCGGTACCTATGTGTAAGTAACGGCGAATTCCATCTTCATCACGGCGAACGACCAGTAAAATCTTGCAGTGGGTTTTTAGCCCTGCTAGCCCATAAATAACATGACAGCCTGCTTCTTCGAGCTTTTTTGCCCAGATAATGTTATTTTCCTCGTCAAAACGAGCCTTTAACTCAACCAAAACCGTAACCTGTTTTCCGTTTTCAGCGGCTGTAATCAGCGCGGCAATAATCGGAGAATGCCCGCTCACGCGGTAGAGCGTCTGTTTGATAGCGAGCACATTTTCATCCTCAGCGGCTTTGCGGACAAAATCAACCACAGTCTCAAAGCTTTCGTAAGGATGGTGTACCATCCTGTCTCTTTCACGAATTGCCTGGAAAATATCGTCATAGCCCCAAAAGTCGGCCGGGGGATAAACAGGCGTAATCGGTTTAAAGCAAAGACTCTCACACTCCGGAATACAAGCGAATTTTGAGAAGAAGGTTAAATCAAGCGGCCCGGGCATTTCGTAAATCTCATCATGGCTTATGTCGAGCATATCAACTAAAAACCCCTTGGTTTCTGCGTCGCATCGCTGCAAAAGCTCAAGCCGCACGGGCTTGCCTCGTTTACGCTTTTTAATGGACTTCTGTATTTCGATTAATAAGTCCTCTGATTCCTCGTCGATATCGAGGTCGGAGTTACGCGTCATTCGGAACGTACTTGCGGACTTAATATCACTCAGTTCGAACAGTTCTTCCAGTTTATAAATAATTACATTCTCAAGTAAAACGAACGTTTTTCCTTTTTCGGAGGGCACCCGCAAAAAGCGGGATAGAATTGATGGTACCTGTACTACGGCGAAGTAAGAATCCTCCTGTCCCTTTAATCTTACTGCAATGTTAAGGCTCTTGTTTGCAAGCAACGGGAATGGTCGGCTTCTGTCCACCGCAAGCGGTGTGAGAACAGGAAATAGCACCTTGTCAAAATAATCAGAAATAAAGCGCTTTTGTTCCTCATTCATTTCCTCAGGAGATAAAAAGTAAATATCACTTTTTTTCATTGCCGGAGTAATCGAACGGTTTAGACAGGAGTACTGTCTTTCCGTAAATGTATGGATTTTCTCGGACAGCAGCGGCAAAAGCTGCTTTGGCGTTAAGCCGGACGGATCCTCAACGCGATAGTCGGAATTCACTTGTTCCTTTACTCCGGCAACTCGAACCATATAAAATTCATCCAAATTTGAGGCTGTAATTGCTAAAAAACGGATACGCTCCATAAGCGGGTTATCTTTTTTTAAAGCTTCCTCAAGCACACGGGCATTAAAGTCCATCCAACTCAGCTCGCGGTTGATATATGGAATTCTATTTTTTTCAATTTTATCACTCATTTTAACCACGCAACCTTTTGTTATGTTTATATCAACGATGATTTTATTGTAAGTTCAGGGTTGTATCCAAAGACCTCTTTAAAGAATGGTGCGCATTGTACAAATGCCCATTTTTCAAGATACAGATTTCCATTGCTTTCGGCTGTTATCAGCAGCTTGTCATTTTCAAGCTTCACCTTAATATCGTTCAGCTTTTGCTTTTGGGCCTTGTCAAGCGCGTTGGCAAGTCTGAAAATCGCCACAAGCTTTGAAACAATCAGCCTGTTTTTATCGCTTAGACGGATAAACTCAATATCCTCGTAATTTGGTACGTCGTATTCGTTGTAGCGTGAAATATATGCCGTAATCAGCATTTCTTCGTCGGTCATACCATAAATGTCAATGTCTTTAATCAGGTCGAAGGTGCTTAAAAGATGTTGCTTGGCGGTCACGTAATGTCCGCTGTCGTGCAAAATTGCGGCCAATTCCAAAAGGAGCCTTTTACGGTGGTCAAGACCATGTGCTCCTTTCATTTTATCAAAAATTCTGCAAGCGAATTTTCTGATGTTATCCGAGTGCTCTTGATTGCAGTTGTAGGTTTTGGCAATTTCCTGCGCGCAGGAAATTGCGTTTGTTCTGACATGTTCAAAATATTCGTCGCCACTTTTGGGAATAAGCATATGACGCATCAGTGCATCCCAAAGTTCAACTTTCGGGGAAATAATCACATCAGAAGTCGTAAATTCAATCAATCGAATATAAATTGCCAGCGCAGAATATAAAAGCTCGGCGGTTTCTTCATTGATGCCATACTGCAAGCTTATCTTTTCCTGCGACATAGAGCGTATTTGCATAAAGAAATCGGTAAGTACGCGGGCTGGAATGGTGTAGCAGCCACTTTCCGGTTCCATACCGCAGATTTTTGCAATTAACTGAATTTCATTGCCGGTTAAAATCAAATTAGAAACGATGCCGTTATTAAACGGTATGCGAATATGACCAATCATTGCATCAAGGTATTCTTCAACGACTGTGTAAAAGTCCTCGGTCAGCTCTTGAATATTGCCAAGCATATCGTGTAGTTTTAAAGCACCCATCGGTATGTTCTGGGAAAAAATCATATGTTTGCCATTGTAAACGGAAAACCCGATGGTGCCCGCACCAATGTAAGAAATCAACGCATTTTCGCTTTTTTTATTTTCCATTCGATTTATAGAATTCAAAATTTCAGAGTAAATCAACGTTTTCTCTTGGTCATCCTCCAGTACCTGAACGGTCATATCATTCTGAATTTTAAGTTGGTCAACAACATAAAAGCGATTTTTTGTTTCCCTCAGGGCTGTGGTTGCCACAACCTTGCATTGGCCGACACCGTATTCGTTTAAAATTCCGCTGTATCCGTGCAGAATATCTGAAAGCTCACGCAGGCTCTCAAAGCTGATTTTACCGTTTGTAAAAACCTCGTGACCAAGACTCAGCGGATACTCCAGTGTATCAATGTCAACAATTTCACCCTTTTTTAGCTGTGATACCCTCATCTTCAGCATGTTAGAACCAATATCAATTACGGCTGCGATTTTGTTATTCTTCTTTCTGTTCAAAATGACACCACCTATGCTGATTTTGTATCATGATTATAGCAAATATTCATTTGTTCATCAATGTTTTTGCTGTTGCGATAATAATAATTTGGGGGCAGACCTAACTATCTTATTGATGATTAAGTGGAATTATTCGTCTCGCTATTTATATTATTCAGTATTCCTTTACATTTATTATGATTTTTAAAAACATTGCAAAAGCACGGGGTGACTGACATTTGCTGAACAGGTAAGATGAAAGTAGACACTACAAAAATATGTAGTGTCTACTTTTGGGGTATAATGTAGTAAAAGAGATGAGCAAATAGGTAAAAAGGGAAGTAAATCGATAGGAGTCATTCCACAGTATCTACGGAGTTGGCCCGAAATGACAGAAACAATTATTATTGTGAGACACGTTCTAAATTAATCTTAATGTATGCACATCAAAAGGTCCAAAGCTTAAATTTACACTGTTGTCAATCATATCGAGGCACTCAATGTCGTCTTCAATCAAATTTGTAAGGATGCACTGCCTAAATTCACTGTTGAGCCGTAAGTTGCAATCAACCGCTTTTCCCTTGTTTTCATAAAGCCGTAAAATAATTCCCTTATCATTTTCGCTTAATTTGACTGTTTCAATAATGATGTTATCTTTTTCCGGTTGAGCAATAAATGGTGCATCCCCGCAACAATCCAACTGTAGGACGGGGTTGTTATACTCATACGCTGTTTTCTCAACATCGCACTGATAAACATTCCCGCTATGCGGATAAATTGCGTAATTGAAAGAATGTTCGCCTTCATCCTCATGAACACAGGGATAATTTTGAGACCTTAATAAATTGATGCTAAGGATGTTATTTTTAGCATAATGACCATATTTACAGTTATTTAAAAGTGAAACTCCATAGTCAGCCTCAGATAAGTCAATCCACTTTTGTGCTGTAATCTCAGATTGGGCAATTTCAAAACTGTTGTTATTCTTTGTGGAACGCTTAATATGGCCAAATTGGATGTCGCAATTTACGACATCACTAAAGACATTAAGAGGGAACTCCGCACGCAGCATTTTATTCTTTTCATGCCACTCCACATGTGTTTTAAAATTGATCAGCTTTGTCCCACCCTGCAAAATAACATCTTGATAAATCGTAGAGTTGCGGTATTGATAGATACTCGACATCACTGCATAACAGCTGTCAGCACTGAATTTTTGCTCCTTTAATTCAAAGACCGATTTTTTTAAGTCACGATAGTTTATTGGAAAATCCCACGCATCGCCGATATCGGTAAATAAAACAAGTTCGTTTGCGATTGTTCCATCTGCGATACACTCTTTTTGACATTGCTTGTCGTATATTGATGTTATATAGCCACTGCTATTAAACTGCACACGAACAAGCTCGTTTTCAAGAGCGCTTTGAGTTGCTTCCATATAATATTCAACTATTTTGGCTTTTTCTATTAATGAAAAACTAAAAGCAGGCACTGTTAGTTCCACATAACCATCGTCAGTTTTAAGTGTTTGTGTTCTTTGCCACGAGAGCTGGTTGTAGACGGATTTTTGTACAGAATTGGATAAGCTGTCTAACGCCAAATTTCTCAATTTATCTACCTTTTCTGCTAATAGCCCATATCTCTCAAGTGATTCATCATAAACGCGCTTAATGGAAGAGCCGGGTAAAATATCATGAAATTGGTATAGTAAAACTTCTTTCCAAATCTTATTCAGTTTTTCATGGGGATATGCAAGACCGTTTTTTAGATAGGCCTGTGCTAACAACAATTCTGTTGTATGAAGTTTATTTTCTAATTCACGGTTCATTTTTTTATTTTTCGCTTGGGAAGTTAGAGTGCCTTGATGCTTTTCAAAATAAAGCTCATCTTTATATGTAGGGTATAACTCTTTTCTTACTTTTATATCATCAAAAAATTGCTGAGCTTGGGTTTGGCGCACGGGCGGAATTCCATCCAAATTTTTGAGCCTTTTTAGTCTTTCCAAATGTTCTGGTCCAGGACCTCCTCCGCCGTCACCAATTCCAAAAAGGCAAAGAGCCTGATCACACAACCCTTTTTCCTGATATGATTTTTGCCCATTTATATAGGAATGGGGCAGACTCGCACTATTATAGGTGCCCTCCGGCGGCATATGAGCCAAAACCTTGCTGCCATCAATTCCTACCCAATTAAATGTATGATAAGGGAATTTATTGATTTTATTCCAGCTGAGCTTGATGGTTGTGAAATAATCACAGCCTGATTTTTTCATGATTTGCGGCAGTGCAGCTGAATAACCAAATACATCAGGCAGCCATAAAAACTTTACGTCTACATTAAAATGCTCCCTAAAATAGTGTTTGCCATACAAGAACTGTCGAACAAGTGATTCGCCACAGGGTATATTGGTGTCGGATTCTACCCACATCCCTCCTTGAACCTCGAATCGCCCTTCCTTAACCTTTTGCTTTATTTTTTCAAACAGTAAAGGATTATCTTGCTCAATCCACTCATACAACTGTGGCTGACTTGCTCCAAAAATATAATCCGGATAACGCTCCATTAAATCCAAAACGGTGGAGAAGGTTCGGGCTCCTTTCCGTTTTGTTTCACGGATTGGCCACAGCCACGCAAGATCAATATGCGCATGGCCAACAGCATTAAATGACAGCGATGGTGTTCCACCGGTCTTATTTAGCTCATTTTGTAAGGCTGCACGTGCCAATACGTATTCCTCATCATTAAAATCACTTAGTTGGCTGGCTGCATTCTGTAGAGCATACAGTACAGAATAATATCTTGCACTGTCCTCATTTATACAGTCAAGCATATCATCCAAAATGGTCATATCGTAGTATAAATTTCTGGCGTTGTCATTGCATATGGCAATATCCAGCCGCGTAATTTTACCGTTGCCTTGAAATTTTCCAAATAAATCGTTGCAGCCTGCATCAATCCAAAGATCAATTGATTCTTCTCCGGTTGAACATTGAGAAAATTGAAGTACACGTTTACCGGGCAAACCAAGAGAATAATCGAATTCAGACGCTACACTGGTAAGACCCCTGATTGGACACCCATTGTTATCATAAACACATCCCTCACCATTAAGGTCAATGATCAGGACAACTTTTTTTCCTTTCGCAGATGAAGGAACTGCCCCGGTAATGTGAAACCAAGCACAGTCAAAGAGACTGCCCCATTGATCCCCAACCTTTAATTCACGATATTCTCCTGTTGCTCGATCGACAAATTTTACAGGTTCTTTTGTAAGATAACCAGTTGCATGAAGATAGTCTATTTTAGTGTAGATGTTGTCTTTAACAATTGGTATAATTTTTCTAACTTGTTCTCTTATTATATTAGCTTTATAAATCAAGGCTTACAGCCCCTTCGTTGTTTTATTGTTTTAGGATTAGCCTTTTACACCTGCCGAGGCAATACCTTGGATAATGTATTTCTGAAAGGAAAGAAAAATAGCGAATGGAGGTATAATTGAAACTGTTGCCAGAGCAAAAACTCTTGGATAATCTTTATCCCCAAATTGTTGAAGACTGGAAGTAAGGGTACCTAACCATGCGGTAAGAGTTGTGTCCTGAATGTTATTGATATAAATAAACGGTGTTAACCAGTCATTCCAGGTGCTGAGTGCCGTGTTAATTGCAATAACCGCAATAATAGGCAGTTGGAGGGGTATGATTACTTGTATAATCATTCGCCAAAAACCACACCCGTCAATTTCAGCAGCTTCTTCAAAAGCTACCGGCAATGATTTAAGGGATTGCATGAACAAAAACGTCCACACCAATATATCCCATTTCAACGGAATATAAAGCATGAGTCTATTATTAATCAGACCTTTACCACCAATCCCCATCCAGTTATTTCCGCCCACGAAAGGGATTTTGCTTACCAGTACAAAGCTTGGTATCAGTGTGAGAACGTAAGGAACTACCTGCGTAACAATAATAAAGCCAATAACGAACTTTTTACCTTTAAACTCATATCGACATAAAACATATCCAAGCAGTATGGAAATTGCGGATACAATCAAGGTATACCAAGCTGACCTCATTAATGAATTAATCAGCGGTTTAATTGCACCATCCATCTGAAATACGATGGAATACCCAATGGTAGTCCATTTGCTTTCAGGCAAAGGCAGCAATGAACCCATTTGTCCGAATTCTGTTTTGCTAATCAATGAGCCTAAAAGGCCATATACAAACGGATAAGCAAAAATGACCGAAATAATCGTCATTATAATGATCCATAAGGATTTTGCAATGTGATTTGATGATTTTGTCATATTTTATAGCATGTCGTCACCAACAAGGTGATTTCATACTTACACCTCACTTTCAATCATAGGTATCCTAATCTTCACTCTTTTTTTGAAAATAAAGATATGCAAAGGCGAAAATTATCGTAACTAATCCCAATATCATGGATTCTGCTCCTGCCATGCCAATATTGAAATTCACGATACCATCTCTGTATATCCTGTACATTAAAACATCTGTTTTTAAGAACGGATTACCTTTTGAAATAAACATTACAACATCAAACATCTGCATCGCGCCAATAATACCCGTAAGCAGAATAAACATTGAAACAAATCGTAAGCCTGGAATGGTAATATAACGAACTTGCTTCCAAAAGCTTGCCCCATCAACTTTAGCAGCCTCGTAAAGGGTGGGGTCAATCCCCTGTAAACCACCCAGCCAAATTATAGTAGCAGGGCCGCAGTTTTTCCATACAAAATAAAAAACGATCCAAAAAAACATCCAAAATTCAGAATAGGTCCAGGTTATCGCAGGGTGTCCAAGCATAGTTAAAATTTTATTAAGCCCCTGATTTGAAAGAGGGTTGAGCAAGGCGACAAAAACAGCGGTAGTTGCTGTTGCAGCCGCAATATTGGGCACATATATTGCGGTACGATATACTACTTTAAGTCTGCTTTTTACATTGAGCGCTAATGCAAGTATAAATGAAATTACTGTATTACATACAAGTGCAAGCAAACCTAACCATATTTGCCTCCAAAGCAGAGTCATATATTCGGGTATTCTAAAAAATGTCTGAAAGTTTTTCAGTCCAACCCATTTTGGCGCTGAGCCCAATGCATTATACTCAGTGAACCCTAAAAACAAACCATATATTAAAGGAATAAAATTCCACAGCAGAATATATATCATTATTGGTATAATTATTAGATATGCACGCCTGGCCTCACGTTGAGCACGCGTGGAAACGATACGTTTTTGGGGGTATGATACCGCATTTGTTGCCGTAGTCATAAAAGCACATCCCTTATTATTTATAGAAATACAGCGAATAAGCAATGCTCATTCGCTGTATTTTGCTGCATTCACTTGATGTTATTTAAGCAATGCCTCAATTTGAGTTTGAGCATCAGCACATATTTTGTCAATTGGGTCATTGGTCATTGTAACACGAGCAAGCACTTGCTGATCAATAATCTCCCATATCTGAGAATCATTTTTCGGGAAAGACACCAGCCCGGAATAGGCTCCCTCTTTTAATGCATTCATGGCGACTTCCAATGTCTTGTTTTTTTCGTATAACGACTTATCATTAATCATTGACTTCAATGCAGGAGGAGTACCCTCTTTAATATAATTCATTAAACTTTCGGGTTTGAGTGCCTCACGGATTAAGTTAAAGCAGGCTTCTTGATTCTTAGCAGTTTTAGGTACTGCCAGATATACAGCGCCTACCATGCAGTTGCCAACTTTTCCGTCACTTGGAATGGGTAAGGCTGTAACTCCGCAGTTTACATTCTTGCTTGCCGCGTTACTTCCTTCCCAAGAACCATTTACGACAAAAGCGATGTTCTTGTCTTTTTCAAACGCATTCCACATAGGTTCTTCACTTGTGTTGTTTCCCAAGCCCTTTGGCAGGTTTGCATCCATAGTTCTGATATATTCAAGTGTCTTTTTAATATTTGCATCATTTAAATTTGGTTTGCCATCTTTTGCAAAGTCAGTAGACATCTGACGGAAAAACGGTGTTGCGCGCAATGCTCCACCAGCATGAGGGAATGAAGGAACACCGCCGCCGAAGAACTTGCCTTTTCCTGCTTTTGTTACAATTTCAGAAGCTTTTTGCCACTCTTCCCATGTCTTGGGAGGATTTTCAGGATCAAGCCCGGATTTTGTAAGCAGGTCTTTGTTGTAAAACAACATAAATATTGAGGCTTTATACGCGACTGCAACCGCTTTTTTGTCAGTGTCATAGATAAGGAACGAAGGATTTACGGAGTCAACGATATCCTGGGGAAGAGGAGATAAAATACCTTCATTTGCATAGGTCGGCATAAAGGTTTCACCTGCGACAAGGCTCGGGGCATCTCCGGATGCGAGCAACGTTCTTTGCTTTTGATCAAGTTCCTCTGCCCAGCCCCAATCAGTATACTCAACATCGTAATTGGGGTAGTCTTTTTCAATTGATTCCCTAACGGATATGTAATAATTGTCTTCGTTTTTTAAATCCTTTTTTTCGTCGGCAGCGTTCTTCTTTGCAGTTGCTATCTGCGTATCATTGTAACCGAGTTTAGGCGCCACTAGCTTGATTTTGGCTTCAGGAGCTGATTCTGCACTTGAACTGCTTACAGCGCCAGCTGAACTAACAGGTGTCGATGCGGGTGTACTGCAAGCAGAAACAGATCCTGCAATTGCAATTGCCAATAATGCGGAAACTACCTTTTTCATTGATATACTTACCTCCAAATTAATGTTAATAGCCAAATTTGTTTTTTGTTTGCACTTGGCTTTGTAAATTATTACCATTATACAATCATATTTATTACATGTCAATACAATTATGTTACAACTTTAATCATGCGTTAATATTTATAAAATTTTAGATATATTGCATATTTTGTCGATTATTTTAATGTAAATACAGTGATTTTTAATATTTATATTTGCTAATTTTATTTGACATGTACATAAAAATGTGTTTTAATATACATGTAATATTAATTACATATAAATTAATAGCAAGAGAGTTGGAACAAAATGAAAATCACAAAAGTATACCAGCAAGTAAAAGAATTTATTGAGCAGGAAGCGCGTCAGCAGAATCCAGGGGACCCTCTTCCTTCTGAAGTGCAATATGCAATGCAACTCAATGTTAGCCGCCCAACAGTACGCAAAGCTGTGCTTGAGTTGATAGATATCGGCTTGATTAAACGCGTCCCCGGCAAGGGACTAATAGTAGGGGATGGCAGCTCTATTTGTAATCGTGGTAAGATTTTAATTGGATTACCGTTTGCAATGGGTGATGGATTTCTTTTTAAAATTGTAATGAGCTGTATTGATAGGGCAAATGAACTTGGATATGAGTATAAAATTATAAATACCCTTGATCCGGCGGAACGATTGCGTTTGATATCGGAAGAGTCCGTTGAAGACTATGTCGCATTTGTTCTTACAGCTTATGAATCACCGTATGACAAGCAGATTCTTGATAACCTCATAGGTCGTAATGCACAAATTCTGCTTGTAGACAACAAACCTGACTATACGAACTTGCCGATCATTGCATGTAATGATTTCGCCGGTGGTTATATGACCGGCACCTATTTAATCGAAAAAAACCATCGCAATATTATGTACGTGACGTCAACACGGAATGTGCAAACTGTCAGGGACCGTTTAAGAGGTTTTATGCAGGCTTTTAAAGATAACAATATTGATACAAACGGCATCTATATCCATGCGGTTAACGATATTGGTAACCCACAGCTGTCCTATTTCTTTGATAATAATTTTGATAGTTCTATTATTAAAGAAAAAGGCATTACTGCCATATTTGGATATTCGAGTTTACCCATCATTTCATTGTGCAACACTCTAGTAGTTAAGGGATATCGCATTCCCGAAGACTTAAGCGTGGTTGGCTACGGAGACTATTCGATAATATCTGCTACAAACATGCCTATTACCAACATTGAAACTCCCGCAGAGGAGATGGGTCGTGCAATCGTTGAAAATATCGAACAAGCTTATACGCTTAAGCAGCCTTTGAAAGGCAAGATTCTTCAAGTCAAGTTGGATCGTCGGCATACGGTTTTAAAACTTGCTTAAAAAAGCTCATACATGTTTGTCACTAATTATAGAAAAGGGCTCAAATATCAGGCCAAGCCTGATATTTGAGCCCTTAAAAAATTGACTTGCTGGTATCTTGCGTTTTGGTGTAGTTATTTCGGTATTGCGACGGAGTTACCCCAAAACAGCGCTTGAAAGACCGATAAAAGGTGCGCATGCTGTCAAATCCGGAGCCCATTGCGGCATTGATGATGGGAACAGAGTCGTCAATTAACAGAGTTGCCGCGTGCCGGCAGCGCAGTGTGTTGACATATTCAGCTAGGGTACAGCCGAAGTAAGAGTTAAATATATGAGAAAATCGGCTCTTACTGTAACCAAAATCTTTGGAAAGCAGTTCAAGCGAAACAGGTGCAAGATAATTGTTTTGCAGATAAATGAGAATATCTTTTGTCAGGTTGTGGTTCTGGTCATTTCCAATGTGGATTAATCCCACGTTTTCAATCAGCATTCCCACAATAACATAAATATAGCCTTTCAGAACATTTGGACTAATCTTGCAACCCTTTTCCCCGTCATGGGACAGGATTTTCATACAGTGCAGGATTTCACTGCACGCGGCGGTGTCTTTGTATACTTTTTGAGAAAAGCAGTTCTGGGAAAGGACTTTGTTGTAAGAGGGAATAAAATCGAGTGGAACAATCAGCACGATTGCGTCGGAATATGATTCGGTTGCATAACGGTGCACGGTGTAGCTGGAGGAAATCAGAATCTGATTTTTGGACACGGTGTAAGAAACGCCGTTCAGGGTTGCTTTCAGTTCACCGTCCATGACATAGACAAACTCAATGCTGCTGTGAAAATGGGGAGGACAAACGTTATTGATAACACGCCAGCAAGAGGGATATTTATAGTTGTCTCTCCCATGCTCATAGATACCCTGCATGGTACACACTCCTATCATTCTTAATCATTAAATAATTCACCCTTGTATTTCCCTAACAGACTTGGGCTTTTGTTAAGGAGGATACTTCCCAAAAATTATTTGTCAGTTATATGTAGCCAATTCTGTCACTAAAATATAGGATGCAGACACGACAAGCTCGTGCCTTATAATTATAATTCAGTTAAACACAAAGCTCAATAATAATTCAAAATAAAAAAATTATAAGGAGTATTCTAAAATGAATAAGATTCGTGCGGGATTTATTGGGTGCGGAGGCATTGCCAACAATAAACACATGCCATCAATCAAACAAATTGATGAAGTTGAAATAGTCGCTTTTTGTGACCTCGTAAAAGAAAAAGCGGAAAAATCGGCAAGAGACTTTGGTACAGAAACAGCAAAGATTTTTACTGATTACAAGGAACTGCTGAAAGAAGAGCTGGATGCCGTTTATGTGTGTACACCAAACCGTTCTCATTCTCAGATTACAGTGGATGCTCTGCTTTCCGGTAAAAACGTAATGTGTGAAAAACCAATGGCAATCAACTATCAGGAAGCACTTGCCATGATTGATGCAGCAGAAAAAAGCGGCAAGCTTTTGACAATCGGCTACCAGAACCGCTACCGCCCGGACAGCATCTATTTAAAGAAAGAATGTGAAGAGGACGTTTTAGGTGATATTTATTATGCGAAGGCAAAAGCAATTCGCCGTCGCGCCGTTCCAACATGGGGCGTTTTTTTGAATGAATATGAGCAGGGCGGCGGTCCGCTTATTGATATCGGTACACATGCGCTTGACCTAACCCTGTGGATGATGGATAACTACAAGCCGAAATACGCGGTCGGCACAACCTATCACAAACTCAACAAGGAAACAGAGCCGGGCAACGCATTTGGTGAGTGGAATCCGGAAGAGTTTACCGTCGAAGACAGCGCTTTTGGTTTTGTTGTGATGGAAAATGGAGCTACTATTACACTTGAAGCAAGCTGGGCACTCAATACCCTCGATGTGATTGAGGCTAAAACCGTGCTTTGCGGCACAAAAGCGGGAGCCGATATGCAGGACGGCCTAAGAATTAACGGTGTAAAGCACAATCATCAGTATGTAATAACACCCGACCTTAGGGCGGGCGGTGTCGATTTCTTTGACGGAACGGCACCGTCGGCAGATGTAATTGAGCAGCGTACTTTTGTAAATGCGATTTTAGGAAAAGGAAAGCTTACCGTTTTACCACAGCAAGCGGCTACGGTTACCAGAATTCTTGATGCGATTTACGAATCCGCCAAAACCGGAAAACCAGTCTATTTTAACTAAGGAGTGATTGTGATGAAATTAGGTGTAATGACTGTCCTTTTGGGCGATTTATCTTTGGACGAGACCTTATCTTATTTGAAAAGTTTGGGTGTGCAGCAGGTTGAAATCGGCTGCGGCGGCTCGCCCGGCACGGCTCATGCCGATGCGAGGAAATTCATCAAAAACCCGGAGCTGATTGATGAATTCATGAATACCATCAATAAATACGGCATTGACGTGGCGGCGCTTGCCGTGCACGGCAACCCGGTTCATCCTCAAAAAGCAATTGCAGACGATTACAACGAGCAGTTTGAAGCGGCTGTTCTTTTGGCCGAGAGAATTGGAGTAAAAACAGTTATCACCTTTTCTGGATGTCCGGGGGACTGTGAAAACTCCCAATATCCCAACTGGGTAGTCGCAACCTGGCCTGATGATTTCCAGAAGATTAAGGAGTGGCAGTGGAACGAAGTGCTAATTCCTTACTGGAAAAAAGCAGCAAAGTTTGCTAATGACCATGGAATTTATCGTATCGCACTTGAAATGCACCCCGGCTTTTGCGTGTATAATCCGGAAACACTTCTGAAGCTTCGCGCAGCGGTTGGCGACACCATAGGCACTAACTTTGACCCGTCCCACCTTTTCTGGCAGGGGATTGATCCCGTTGCCGCAATCCGCGCGCTTAAAGGTGCAATTTATCACTTTCACGCGAAGGATACCTCCATTGACCCTTACAACTGCGCAGTCAACGGTGTACTGGATACGAAAAGCTTTGCTGATATCGAGGAGCGTTCCTGGGTGTTCCGTACCATTGGATACGGCCACGGCGAGGAAGTTTGGCGCGCGATTTTCAGTGAACTGCGTAAAATCGGCTATGACGGAATTATCTCCATTGAACATGAGGATGGTCTTATGACAACAAAGGAAGGCCTTGAAAAGGCAGTCGAAGTGTTAAAACGAGTTATCATTTTTGACAACAACCAAGTCAATATGTATTGGGCGTAATGAAGCTACGCGCAAAAGGAGGCAGATGTTTTGTATAATATAGGTCTGATCGGCTACGGCGGCATGGGTAGCTGGCACGCAGAAAACATAAAATCAATGCCGGATTTTTATCTTGCTGCGGTCTATGACATCAATCCCGTGAAAGTTAAGCAGGCACGAGAAAACGGCTTCAAGGGTTATGATGCCCTTGAGGAGATTTTGAAGGACAAGAGCATTCCCACCGTTATACTGGCGGTGCCGAACAATTTCCACAAAGAGCTTTCCATTATAGCCATGGAAGCGGGGAAAAACGTCATCTGTGAAAAGCCGGTCATGATGAACAGTGCCGACTTGGCTGATGTTATCGAGATAAGCAAAAAGACCGGTAAATTATTTTCCGTTCATCAAAACAGAAGATGGGATAAAGACTTTTTGATTGTTAAAAAAGTGATGGAAAACGGAACAATAGGTAAGCCGTTTTATATCGAATCGCGTGTGCAGGGCTCAAAGGGGATTCCCGGGGACTGGCGCTGTGTAAAAGAAGCTGGCGGTGGAATGCTGCTTGACTGGGGTGTCCATCTGATTGACCAGATCATGTGGTTGGTACAAAGCAATGTTCGCGAGGTTTATGCACATATGCTTTCCATAAAATTCAGGGGCGTGGACGATAATTTTAAGCTGATGCTTCGTTTTGAAAACGGTGTTTCCGCGTTTGTGGAAGTGGATACCTATACATTTATCAACTTGCCGCGCTGGCACATCTCGGGGGATAGCGGCACTCTGCAAATTGATGATTTTTCCTGTGCGGGAAAAATCGTACGGGCGAACACGGTGGAGATGAAGTGGGACGAAGGAATCGTTTATACCGTTGCCGGGCCGACCAGAACCATGGCGCCAAGACCGAAAGAAAGCATCGAAGAACTGTCGCTGCCGCAGATGGAGTGCGACGCTCGTGACTATTATCGTAACTTCCGGGATGCGGACGTAAACGGTGCGGAACTTGCGGTAAAACCGGAGCAGGCAATGAGAGTGATGCGTGTGATTGATGCAGCATTTCAATCGGCTGCGAAAAAGAAATCCATTTCCGTCAATATTTAAACCGAAGCAGATGGACTCATTGAAAGATTTATAGGATACGGAATTGCATATAATTAAAAGAGAAAGTTTGGTTTTTATTAAAAGAAGAGTAGTGCATTACATTTTAAATTATAAACATGGTGTGGGATTACCATAGTTAAGCCTTTCTATACATAGGTGCAAAATGAGTGTAACCGGCGATTGATTTTAATCTTGACCTAAAAATCATATTTTGATATGCTAATTCCAATAATTTGAAAAGGCGGTGAACAATATGAAAAAAGTATTCAATTACACAAAAACAGAAGTTATATTGTTTACTTTAAGAGTATAGTTGTAACCGTATTCTCGTAAAAGTGAAGTCAAGACCACCCCTAAAAGGGGTGGCTTTTTGCTTAAATAGACAACTGCAACATAACAGCCATTGAAATGATAAAAAAACATATAAATTACCATATTTTTCTGCTATAATATGGATAAGGAATTACTGGATTCTGGAATTGAGAAAGTGACATGAATGAAAAGAAATTCAAGGCTGTTATTGTCGGCATAGCATTATTATTAATCGTGTGTGGAATTGGCCTTTATGCGAAACTTTTCACTTCTGCGAATGCAATTTCCAAAAACATTACAAGCAGTAGTGAAGCCTCATCCGGTCATGTGGCTATAGAATCAACTACGGCATCAGCAAATAGTAGTTCTTTAAGTTCGAGTGATGCAAGTAACACTTCAACCTCTAGTGATACTAAGGCTGCAAATTCAGCATCATCAGGTACTATGTCGGCTAAAGAAGCCCAAATAAGACAGGGTTTAGCGGATTCAGGATACACTAAAGCAGAAATAGATGAGCAAATAGCAAATCTAAAAAAGGATGGCACACTTCCGAGTACTTCAAGTGCACCAACCACATCAAAGCCGAGCACAACAAAACCAAATTCAAGCAAACCCTCAACAAGTAAACCTAGCAAGCCATCAAGTAGCACTAAAGATAATGGTGATTACAATTACACTGGTGGAGTTGACTTAGATAAAGGTGCACATGGAACTCCAACAGGTGGTGGCGGAGCAGAGGGTGACGGGTCAATCATTTTCAACTAAGCATTAAGTGGTTCATAAGAAAAAAGACCTGTACAAATAAAAATGTACAACATTAATGGAGGAAATACGTCTTATCTTGTACGTTCGAGATATAGCTAGTGGATAAAAAGCAAAAACCGTCTAAACAACAGGAAAACATTGGTGTGTTTTAAGCCTTTTTAAATTATAACGGAGGAATTACAATGAAAATAGAACAGGGAATTTCACTCAGACTGCTAACTCTGGAGGATGCTCCGGCAATGTTTGAACTGACGTCTGACGAAAATGCCGCAAAATTTATGCGCTATGGTGCACATCAGCAGATTTCCCAGACTCAGAAGATAATTGCAGAATACTTGTCCCCAGGGCATCTGGGGTATGCAATTGTCCGGCAGGAAGATGGCCTTTTTGTGGGATATATCGCTCTTACGGAATCGGAGGAGGAGTTAGGATGCTACTCACTGTCTACCATGATTTTGCCTCGATTTTGGAACTGTGGTTACAGTACTGCTGTGGTGTGCAAACTAAAAGAATTGGCGCAGGCAAGTATACATATACGGGCGCTCACGGCGCATATCGTAAGCGAAAATTTTGGCTCTTGCAGGGTCGCGGGTAAGTGTGGATTTCGTAAAATTGATGAAATGCATTTTGATGACCTGCCTGGTAGTTTGTATATCTACCGCTATGATGTTCCGGTATCTATACCACAGAAATCAAACAAGTAATTGTCACAGGGAAAAAATTTTCTAAAAGTAGGACATGAAAACTATTTTATATTATGCTTGCAAGATATAGATTGGTCACTGTTGTGACTCACAAGGAGTAAAGAATTGTCTTTGCCCCGCAACACACACCTAAAATGCAAAGCTTAAAACATAGCATAGGAAATGTCCAGCCAACCAAAGATACAAGCGATTAAATCGACTTCAACAACAGCAGAAGAGTCACAAAAATCGACGTAACCATAGCCCTATGGTTACCATTTCCCGCCGTTCTTGGTGACTAGAGGGTTGTTGGATATTCTCTTATTTTTTAATAATTACTACCGTTATCGACGCTTTTGAGCATTCATATATCATCCGCAGGCTGTGTCTGATTTTTTGTATTGACAATCGAAACAATACATTACATTCTTCGGAATTCGCATATTATTTAATACAAAAAAGAGCTATTGCTCAACTAACTCAATTAGTTAGTTTTGCAACAGCTCCTTCATGTACTACTTATAATTTACTTTGTTATATACTTTCTTATTTATACATAGGGCCATAAGTTGCACAAGCTCTGAAATCTGCGTCTCCTTTATCCATTCCGAAAGCGTTCCATGCTGCCGGTCTAAAGATTTTTTCTTGAGGAACGTTATGCAAAGATACCGGAATTCTTAACATTGAACACATCGTGATCAGGTCAGCACCGATATGCCCGTAGCTGATTGCGCCATGGTTAGCACCCCAGGTGTTCATTAAATCATAAGCTGATTTGAAAGCACCTTCTCCAGTTACTCTTGGTGTAAACCAAGTACATGGCCAAGTGTAGTCTGTTCTCTTCCATATTTTATCAGAAACTTCATCTGGAAGTGCAACAGTCCAACCTTCAGCAATCTGAAGCGTAGGTCCAAGGCCTTTTACAAGATTTAAGCGAACCATGGTACATGGATATTCACTCTTTGTTAGGAATCTTGCAGAAAATCCGCCGCCTCTGAAGTATCCTAAGTCAGCCGCATTCCATGTAGTTGCTTTTAAGCAGGTATCCATATCTTTCTCTGTAACTTCCCAAAATGGTTTTATAACTGCATTTCCATTAGCGCCTTTGATTTCACCGCTTGCTTCGAGACAAGCAGCTCCTGAATTGATTAAGTGGATAAATCCATCTGATTCTGCAGCTTTGCCTTCTAATTTATATCCTGTTGCTTCTGCAACTGCGTCTGTGCTCCAGTAAGTTCTAACATCAGCGAAAATTTGAGGTGTATTTGTTAATAACTTATTAAATAACATACCAACACCGTTTAATGTATCATTTTCTGTAGCTAAAACATAAGTTTCTCTTGGGCCTTCCCAGTCAAAGGAAGAATTAAGCAATGCTTCTGAAAAGTCACCATTTGGATAGAAGTCTGTCCACTGTCTTTGCCCCTGAAAGCCAGCAGCGATTGCATTGTGCCCAACCATTTCTTCTTCGCAGCCTTTTGGAAGATTCTGATTTCCATTCATTAAATCTTTGATAATGCACATCATCTTTACAACGAATTCCCAATCAGATTCTTTTTTCTCAGAAGATTTTTGAACTTCTACTGGGTTTTTATCAAATCCTTCTGGGCAATGTTCTTTAGTCCATGCAAGAGCTTTCTGGAATTCAGCCTCATCATAGATGCTTTCTGTCATTCTTCTAATAAGTTCAACTTCGTCAACAGATTCAACTCTCATGCCAAGGTATTCTTCGAAGAAATCCGGATCAATAATTGATCCGGCAATACCCATTGTTGCAGAACCAATCTGTAAGTAAGATTTTCCTTTCATAGTAGCTGCTGCTACTGCTGCACGGCCAAACCTTAATAATTTTTCTCTAACATCATCTGGAATTGAAGCATCATCAGCATTTCGAACATCATGTCCGTAAATGCCAAATGCAGGAAGTCCTTTTTGAGCATGGGCTGCTAATACTGCTGCCAAATAAACTGCTCCTGGCCTTTCTGTTCCATTGAATCCCCAAACGCCTTTAATTGTCATTGGATCCATGTCCATGGTTTCAGCACCGTAACACCAGCAAGGAGTTACGGAAAGCGTAATGTCAACGCCCTCTTTTTTGAATTTAGCTGCACAAGCTGCTGCTTCTGCAACACGTCCAATTGATGTATCAGCTATAACAACTTTTACTGGTTCACCGTTTGAGTATTTTAAATTTGATGTAAATAAATCTGCAGCTGCTTTTGCCATGTTCATAGTCTGTTCTTCAAGGGATTCTCTTACTTTAAGATACCCTCTACGTCCATCAATTATTGGTCTGATACCGATTACAGGATAATCACCAATCAATCTGCTTTTTGTCATTGTTTCTTACCTCCATCTTATTATCTCGTTTTTAACATTTTTACCAACAGAAATTAAGAATTCATCTGTTTTATGTACTAATTATATAACGTGATTTTATGGAATGCTCGCAAATTTATGTTATCATATGGACATATTTTGTTATTATTATTATAATCAATAAAAGTTCCATTCGTTTAAATTCAAAAATGATCATAGACTCTTTTGCGTCATTTCGAAAGGAGATTATCATGAAAGCATTTCATGAGGTACGAAACTATGACTCGGACTTTATGGTTTGGCATTCCAATTACATAAACATCAGTTTTTTAGCTCATTGGCATCAGGAAATTGAGTTTATTTATATACGTTCCGGATCTACAAAGCTTAGCATCACCGATCATATTTTTACAGCTCACGAAGGTGACTTAGTAATTTGTGATAGCGGTGATATTCATTACAGTGATTCCTATTATATGGACAATTCCTTGGATTTTATTATATTTGACCCACGCATCATAAGTTCCTTATACAAGAATACTCATTTTCTTTATCCTTTAATCACAAAAGATCAACTCGAGAAATTCCAATTAACAGATAAACTTCACGAATTTATTCAAACTATCAGCAAGGAATTAGAAGAAAAGAAGCCTTATTATCAGGAAATTATTAAATCCAGTATTTGTGAATTTTGGTACTTAATAAAAAGGACTCTGCCAAGAGACTTAGATTTTCAAAAGCAAAGCAAGAGAAGTAACATGCTTTATGATTTACAGCGATTACTATCTTATTTAGATGAACATTATGCAGATAATATTTCCTTGGAATTTGCTGCAGGCAAGATGAACTTTAGCGAAAGTCATTTTTCCAAGGTTTTCAAAAAACTGACAGGTATTAATTATGTTACTTATTTAAATTTTATTCGAATTGAACATGCAGCCAGCCAGCTTCACGATACAAACAATAAAATAACCACCATTGCATTAAACTGTGGTTTTAATAACATCCGTACCTTCAACCGGGTTTTTAAGGAGGTGACGGGATACACGCCCACGAAATTCAGTTCCCTGACAGATCCAGATTATAATCTCACCTATTATAAAAGAAAATCTTCAGAACAGCAATTTGTTGAAAATGATTCAATGACCGTTATTAAAAATAGTCAAAAAATTGTTTAATCAAGATTGGGTTGATATAAATATTTTTTTAGCCCGTTCGCTTTGAAAAGATGAACGCTTATCATTATAATAATATCGATATTGATATTATTGAAAGACTTCAAATATATATAATATTGTATATTGTCTTCCTCTCTCTCTATATTCCTGTTCGTTCGCACATTACCTTGCGTCAACGCTGTGTGTTCACTTGGAAAGTTCCATTCAGCAGATAAGCACATCAAAGGACTACAAATTTTTGACCTGTAGCATTATTTTTGTATATTAAACTCAGAGGTGATTGCATTTTTTAAACTCACTATTTATATTTAGCTTATAGCAATGCAGTTTATCGAAACAGGTAAATTTACAGTTCAATATAAAATAGACGACATAAAAAGAGCCACGAAACGTTTTAGTTTTGTGGCTCATCTGTCTAAGGGTGTAATGTTTGATACAATTAAGCGAATCCTCTACCTTTCGATAAAATTTATAGATATCGCTAAAAAGTGTATTTGACTAAAGGGTTTGCATAATAAGTTACTTGACCAATATTCTTGGCCTAATGTTGCAATCTGTTACTATGTTGGTGGCGGTACATACCGGGTAAGCTCTACTGTAAAGATTTATAATGCGTCTGGAACTTTACTGGAATCCGAAACGGTGTATTCTGCGATAAGAAGCTATTAAACCCATAAATGGTTTTGGGCGAATAAAACCATATGAAAATTTTTAGGAGGTATTTTTCATGAAAATCCGTAGAGTTCTTGTGATTTGTTTATCGGTACTCCTTTTAGCCGCGGCGGGCTGCGGTGCACCCGGCGGAGGAAAGACGGAAAATTCCAGCATCAGTTCGGCGGCGGTTAGCAGTTCGTCATCCGCTTCGCAGGTGCTCTCTTCTTCATTGGTTCCCGCAGCAAGTATGAGTTCCGAATCGGTTTCCAACGATGGAAAGGCCGTTTCCATCGCTGAAAGCCAAAAATCGCAAAATGACAGTGATTGGGTGGCATACGATACGAATAAAGATGGCTATAAACTTCACATAAGAAAAAAAGATGGTACTGGAGATAAAGTCATTGTAAATGATTCTGTGTTAGCACCATGTGTAGCGGGTGAATGGGCTTATTATATTGTTCCATTACAAGAGATCGACAAGGTAAAATTGGATGGTTCACAGAAAACAAAAGTATGTGATATAGATGCAATGGAAGCAATAAATGCTAATGCCGCTGTTACTGCAGAGTATAAGGACGGATATATTTTATATAAATTGGTTCAATTGAGAGAGATAGGGGATAGCAGACCTAATACGGTAACCTATTATAATCTGGATATCAAACAGAACAAAATTACACCCGTAAAGAATTGAAAATTAAAAGCGTCATTAGTCCATATAGCAAACCTTCTATGTGAAGAATATGCTGTTGGAATGATTGTCATAATGGGGAAGGCTTAGTCAATAGCCTAAGTCTTCCTTGTTCTTTGCGCTCAAGCTATAATACGAAAGGCTCCCTAACTTATCACATAAGCAAGGAAGCCTTTATTACTTGGTTTTAGAAACGAAAAAATCCAAAAGCATAATCCCGTTCGGTAAGAACAAGACTTCACTTTTGGATTTGAATGGCGGAGAGGATGCGACTCGAACGCACAATGCCTTGCGGCACACCACATTTCCAATGTGGCTCCTTACCATTAGAATACCTCTCCAAGTGGTAATATGTTGCTCCTTTGTTTAAGCGACTATGATATTATATCGAATGTTTCGTAAAAAATCAAGCCCTAAATTGAAGAAATTTGTAGTTTTATAGAAATTCATTCGTTTTGGTATTGCACAGCAATCAGGAGTGTTATAATATATTGGTATATTCCCAAAATATTCACGAACTAAGGAGGAATCAAATTGAAAAGAACCGAAATAGCCGAATTATATTCACAAACCGCAGAACTTGGCGGCAAAACCGTAACAGTTTGTGGTTGGGTGCGTACAATTCGTGATTCTAAGGCACTAGGTTTTATCGAACTCAATGACGGAAGTTGCTTTAAGGGAGTTCAGATTGTATTTGAGGCCGATAAAATTGATAATTTCACAGAAGTGACAAAGTTAAATGTTGGTTCAGCGGTTGTGGTAACCGGTGAATTAGTTGTAACGCCGCAGGCGAAGCAGCCGTTTGAAGTCCACGCGGCACAAATAGCAATAGAGGGTCTTTCTACTCCAGATTATCCGCTTCAGAAAAAGCGCCATTCTCTTGAGTATTTGCGTACGATTGCGCACTTGCGTCCGCGTACCAACACGTTCAGCGCGGCTTTCCGTGTGCGCTCGGCAGCAGCCTATGCTATTCATAAATTTTTCAACGAAGGCGGTTTCGTCTATGTTCATACGCCGCTTATCACCGGCAGCGACTGCGAGGGTGCGGGCGAGATGTTCAATGTGACTACGCTCGACGTGGACAATCCTCCCCGTACCGAGGATGGCATTGTTGATTACACGCAGGACTTTTTCCAAAAGCACACATCTCTTACTGTTTCTGGTCAGCTTGAGGCCGAATGTATGGCAATGGCTTTCGGCAAGGTTTACACCTTTGGTCCTACCTTCCGCGCGGAAAAATCCTACACGCAGCGTCATGCCGCGGAGTTCTGGATGATTGAGCCGGAAATCGCGTTTGCCGACTTAAAGGATGACATGAGATTGGCTGAAGCAATGATGAAATTCGTCATTAATTATGTCATGGAAACCTGCCCTGATGATATTGCGTTCTTCAATCAGTTCATAGACAAAGGTCTTATCGAACGTTTGCATAATGTAGTTGATTCTGACTTTGCATGTGTCACTTATACCGAAGCGGTCGAAATTTTAGAGAAGAACAACGACCAGTTTGAATATAAGGTGGACTGGGGTACGGATTTACAGACGGAGCACGAAAAGTATCTGACTGAACAGGTTTTTGGTAAACCGGTGTTCGTAACCGATTACCCGAAAGAAATCAAGGCTTTCTATATGCGTATGAACGATGATGGCAAGACTGTTGCAGCAGTTGACCTACTTGTGCCGGGAATCGGTGAAATTATTGGTGGCAGTCAGCGCGAGGAGCGTATGGATATTTTACAGCAGCGTATGAAAGACTTTGAGTTGAATGAGGAAAACTACTGGTGGTATCTGGACTTAAGACGCTATGGCGGCACAAAGCATGCGGGCTACGGCCTTGGCTTTGAGCGCCTTGTGATGTATTTGACCGGTATTTCCAATATTCGCGATGTACTTCCGTTCCCACGTACAACGGGAACTGCTGAATTTTAAAAAAGGATGTGTTAATTATTATGGCAATGTGGAAAGATAGTTTAAAAATCGATGTATCGCTTATAGATAGTGAGCATAAGGAATTGTGTGACCGGATTGATCAGCTCTTTGCTGCGTGCAATCAGGGGAAAGGCAAGGAGGAAATCGTAAAAACACTGGAATTCCTTGAGGGGTATACGATTAAGCATTTCTCTGATGAGGAAAAGTTACAGCGCAGCAGTACTTATCCAAAATGTAAGGAACACAAAGAATTACACGAATTTTTTAAAAAGCAGATAGCGGATTTAAAAAATGATATCTTAAAAAACGGTGCGTCTATTGCAGTCGTTTCAAAAACTAATTATTTTTTAATGAATTGGCTGCTAAACCATATTCAAAAGGTGGATAAGGAGTTAGCCGGATACTTAAAATAATGGCAGACGACGTAAACAACGCTGACAAGTGGAACTTCTTGACGAGATATACAGAAAAGTGTATGTATTCTTCTAATAAAACAGCAATAACGATAATAATGCAAGATTTCTAATTTAGACTTGCAATTTTACATAGTTTAGATTAAAATAGTATAGGTTTTTATACTGATTTTGCATATTATTATAGGGAGATGCTCATATTGGACTTTTCATCAATGTCAGCTTCGGAGTTGTGCGGAGTTAAGGCGAATTTACAGGAGCGTTATAATCAGTTCAAGGCGCAGGGCTTAAAGTTGAATATGGCGCGCGGAAAGCCGGCAACGGATCAGCTTGAACTTTCAATGAAGATGTTGGATATTTTAAATTCAACATCCGATATGCATTCCTCAACCGGTGACGACTGCCGCAATTACGGTGTACCCGACGGTTTGCCGGAGCTGCGCGAACTGTTTGCTGAGATGATGGGCGTGGATGACCGCAATATTATTGTCGGTGGCAACTCAAGCCTTAACATGATGTTTGATGCAATTTCATGTGCGATGACACACGGTTTTGCTGGTTGCCGGCCATGGGGCAAACAAGGCAATATAAAATTTTTATGCCCATCACCTGGCTATGACAGACATTTTGCAATCACCGAGTATTTTGGCTTTGAATTGATTACCGTACCAATGCTTCCCACAGGCCCTGACATGGACATTGTGGAAGAGCTTGTTGCGAATGATGACAGCATTAAAGGTATTTGGTGTGTACCAAAGTATTCCAACCCGACCGGCATTACCTATTCCGATGAGACGGTTCGTCGCTTTGCCGCTTTAAAGCCGGCGGCGAAGGACTTTAAAGTTTTCTGGGATAATGCCTATTGTGTTCATGACTTGACCGACACGCCGGATACGTTGTTGAATTTGTGGCATGAGTGCACAAAGACAAAAAATATTGACCTGCCGATTTTCTTTGCGTCAACAAGCAAAATTACTTTTCCGGGTGCGGGTGTGGCGGCAATGGGTTCAAGCGAAAGCAACCTTGCCGTTTTAAGAGAACACTACGCCTACCAGACAATCGGGCCGGATAAACTAAATCAGCTGAGGCACATCTATTTCTTTAAAAATTTAGATGGCGTTATGACACAAATGGCAAAACACCGCACACTTATCGAACCCAAGTTTAAGACGGTAATTAATAATCTTGAATCTGAGCTTGGCGGTAAAGGCGTTGCAGCATGGAACAATCCCAACGGAGGTTACTTTATCAGTGTGGACGTAATGAATGGTTGTGCCAAGCGCGTTGTTTCCCTATGTAAGGAAGCCGGTGTTGCTTTAACCGGTGCCGGCGCAACGTACCCTTACGGCAAAGATCCGAATGACAGCAACATCAGAGTGGCACCGACTTATCCACCGGTTGCCGAACTTCAACAGGCCATGGAGTTGTTCTGCATCTGCGTACAACTTGCGGCTGCTGAAAAACTATTAAATAAGTAAAAAAGGGAGGAGCAACGCTCCTCCTCAGCTTTTGCTAACATATACTAATTATATTGTCAAATTGATTGACTTTTTGAGGTAATAACAATATAATTGATTTTGTTACTTCTGTGATGATTCACAGAAAACCACATATTGGAGGATTTACGAATGAAGCGAGTAGCAAAACCTGTATTTTTCATCGTTGCCTTCCTCATACTGTTTTTAACTTATACCGCAACCTTTGGTATTAAGGGACAAAACGGGGATAATTCGACCACCTACATAAAGGGTGTCAGCGACATTAGATGGGGAATTGATATCAATGGCGGTGTCGAGGCTACATTCAGCCCCGAAACAACAAAAAAGGCAACTAAAGACCAAATTGATTCAGCAAAATCAATCATCGAGGTTCGTATGACCAGCAAGCATATTACCGATTATGAGTTATATACTGATTATGACCACGATCGTATCATCGTTCGTTTCCCTTGGAAAAACGATGAAAAAACCTTTGATCCTGAAAGTGCGATTCAGGAGCTTTCTGCTACAGCGATGCTCACCTTCCGCGAGGGTGGCGAGTACACAACAACAACAACTGGCTCCGACGGTCAGCCAGTTTATAAAACGCCTAAGGGAACAACGGCAACCAATATTATTCTTCAGGGAAGCGATATCAAGAGCGCTAAACCGGAGATGACGCAGGATCAAACAACAGGCTCATCCAGTTATCAGGTTGGCCTTGAGTTAAACGACAGCGGAACAACAAAATTTGCGGTCGCTACTGAAAAGATGAACGGACAAGTCATTTCCATCTGGATGGATGATGTTATGATTTCAAGTCCGAGGGTTAACGCTGTTATTACGGACGGCAAATGTGCAATTACCGGCACTTTCACTGCGGCTGAAGCTTCCTCTTTGGCCAACAAGATTAACGCCGGTGCGCTTCCGTTTAAGCTTACCACAACAAACTTCAGCACAATCAGCCCGCTGCTTGGCTCTTCTTCGCTGCATGCAATGAGGCTTGCGGGATGCATTGCTTTTGCGTTGATTTGCATCTTTATGCTGTTTGTATTCAGACTTCCGGGCTTCATCGCAATTATTGCACTGCTCGGACAAATCGGCTTGTCATTTGCAGCTGTTTCAGGCTATTTCCCATATCTCAACAGCTTCACCATGACGTTGCCCGGTATTGCCGGTATTATACTTTCTATCGGCATGGGTGTTGATGCGAACATTATCACCGCTTCCAGAATTAAAGAAGAATTGTGGGCTGGAAAAACCCTTGATGGAGCAATCCAGAAGGGTGATGACAACAGCTTCTGGGCGATTTTTGACGGCAATATCACCGTTATTATTGTTGCTCTTATTTTGATGGGTGTGTTTGGACCTACCAATATTCTATCCATGCTGTTTGGCCCGTCAACTACAGGCTCAATTTATTCCTTCGGTTATACCTTACTTATTGGTATTTTCGGAAACTTCATCTTTGGTGTAACGGCAACCCGCTTAATGACAAAGTCAATTTCCGGGTTTAAGTTTGCACGTAGCAAATGGTTATACGGAGGTGCCGCAAAATGAAAACCTTTAACATAAAATTTTTTGAAAACAGAAAAATATTCTTTGGCATTTCACTTGGAATTATTGCCATTGGACTGATTTTTAACGTTATTTTTGGTACGCAGCTTGATATCCAGTTTACTGGTGGTGCTGTAATCAAGTATTCCTATTCTGGTTCAATTGTACAGGAAGAAGTAGAGAATATTGTACAGGATACTGCGAAAAAGGATGTCAGCGTCCGTATCCTTGAAAATGTAAAATCTATTGATGGTTCAGCCGCAATGAATAATGTTTCCATTTCATTTGCGGGTACCGATTCCATTTCCCTAAACGATCAGCAGGCAATTGAAAAGGCACTTACTGCAAAGTATCCTAACGCCAACTTCCAGGTTGTAGAATCAAGTTCCGTTAACCCGTCCATGGGTCAAAGCTTCTTTGCAAAATGCATCGTTTCAATATTGCTTGCATCTCTTCTCCTCATTATTTACATTGCGCTTCGATTTAAGAAAATCGGAGGCATGTCAGCGGGTGTCATGGCAGTTATTGCATTGATGCATGATGTTCTGATGATTTATTTAACATTCATCATTTTCAGAATGCCTTTAAACGACAATTTCATTGCGGTTGTTCTTACAATTTTGGGTTACTCTCTTAACGATACCATCATTATATATGACCGTATCAGAGAAAACCGCAAGCTTTTAGGGCCTAAGACTCCGTATTCTGTTTTGGTTAACACTAGTATCAATCAGACATTTACACGTTCAATGTATACGGCTGGATGTACCTTTTTAGCCATTGCAACTGTGTTTATTGTCAGCACATTGTTTGGCTTGTCAAGTGTAAAAACGTTTGCGCTGCCAATGATGGTTGGTGTTGTGACCGGTTGTTATTCATCTGTTTGTATTGCTGGCCCACTCTATGCTATGTGGCAAAATCATCAGATGGCTAAAAAGGTTATAGCTAAGAAATAGTAACTATTAATTCTATGTATAAGACCACCGATGCGCTTCGGGTCAACACATTTTGCGTTGGCCGTTTGCGTACGGTGGCCTTTTTGATTTTAGTGCACTCAAGAAGCACGCAGTTTTTACTCTAAGTCTTTCCATAAAGGGAATAAAAATGTTGAATAATTTTTGTCAAAATGGTAGAATAAATGATTATGGGGTAGGTGTAGAACTTGAGTATGAAAAAATGGAAAGTATTTCCATACAATTTTAAATTTGCGACGAAAATTGCCGAAGATATGAACATTCCGGAGTTACTTGCGGTTTTGCTGCAAACTCGTGGAATTACTGAACCAAATCAAATACAAGATATGTTCAGTTCAGACATGAATTATTCAGATCCGTTTTTAATGGCGGATATGCACAAGGCTGCCGACCGAATTTTGAAAGCGGTAGATAATTTTGAAAAGATAGCCGTTTACGGTGATTATGATGCGGACGGTATCACCTCAACCGCAATGCTTTATTCCTACCTTGAATCATGTGGCGCAAACGTGATGTATTATATTCCTGAGCGTGAAGGGGAGGGCTATGGCCTAAATATGAGCGCCATCGACACACTTCACACACAGGAAGTCAATTTAATTATTACTGTTGATAACGGAATTTCGTCCATCGACGAGGTCAGCTATGCAAACAGTCTTTACATGGACGTTGTAATTACGGATCATCACCGTCCCCGTGAGGTTTTGCCTGCTGCATGCGCCGTGATTGACCCGTACCGAAACGACTGTAAAAGCCCGTTTAAAAGCTTTTCCGGTGTAGGAGTCGCGTTCAAGCTCATCATGGCACTGGAGGGCGAGGATAGTGATATTACCGCTCTGCTTGACAACTATGCTGACTTGGTTGCAATTGGTACCATAGGGGACATTGTACCGTTGACGGGTGAAAACCGCAGCCTTGTAAAAGCCGGTTTAAAGCTGATGTCGCGCACTGACCGAATTGGGTTAAAGGCCCTGATAGAACAGGCCGGCTTGGAGGGACGCCGCTTAACCGCGGGTAATGTCGCTTTTACCTTGGTGCCACGAATCAATGCTACAGGCCGCATTGGTTCACCCGACCGCGCTGTTAGGCTATTGGTTTCAGAGTTCCCTGATGAAGCGGGTGAATTGTCGTCGGACATTTGCGACGACAACGATTACCGCCGTCAAATTGAGAGTGAAATATATGAAAAAGCGCTGGAGCAACTCAAAAATGAGCCGGAGCGTCTTTATGACCGCATTTTAGTGATTGAGGGCGAAAATTGGCACCATGGCGTAATCGGCATTGTTTCGTCCCGCGTCACCGACCAATTTGGCAAGCCAAGCATTATTATTTCCTATTCTGGCGATGAAGCAAGAGGCTCGGGAAGGAGCATCGAGGGCTTTTCCCTTTTTGATGCAATCTGTTCCAGTAGTGAGCTTTTAACCAAATTCGGCGGTCACCCGATGGCTGCCGGCCTTACCCTGCCGACGAAAAACATCAATCTTTTCCGCAAAGCAGTTAACGCCTACGCGGCCTCACTCGATTTTCCAATGCCGGTGCAAACTCTAAACATTGACTGTATCCTTAAACCAAACCAGCTTTCAACTGAAATCCCGACTTGTATTCAGGCCCTTGAACCGTTTGGGATGGGAAATCCGTCTCCGCTTTTCGGGCTTTACAAAATGACGCTTACCGATATCACGCCGGTCGGCGGCGGGAAACACCTGCGTGTCAGTGTGACGCAGGGTAACTGCACGGTGCGCTGTATGAAATTCGGTACCACTTTGGAACAGTTTCCGTACAAGCAGGGGGACGTTCTTGACCTTGCCGTAACGCTGGAGGCAAGGGAATACAACGGTAAAAACACGCTGTCCGTTTTTGTAAAAGATATAAAGCTTTCCAATATAGATGTTGACGGTACGATTGCCGGTCTGCAGCTCTATGAAAAATCCAAAAGGGGAGAGTCGCTGACAAAACTAGAGTTGATGAGCCTGCTTCCAAACCGTGAGGAGTTTGCAGCAATTTACCGCCCTTTGCGCAGCGAAAATGGCTTTTGCGGCAGTGCTGAAATATTTTTGACCCGTCTTGCTGTTCCTTCAATTGGCTTTGCAAAGCTCTTAACTGCGCTTGACGTTCTGGCGGAGCATCATCTCATTACCCAGGATAGATTTGGTGATTCTTGTGTTATTACATGTGTACAAACGTCTAAAAAAGTCGATTTATTTGATTCCAAAATAATTCAGGATTTAAAATACTTAGAAAAGGACGGTGAATTATATGGCGTGGCCTCTAAGAACCTATGACGATCTCATCGCTTTAATCAAAGCAAGCGAACATGACTATGGTATGGATGTTATTGACCGAGCTTATCAGCTTGCGGTGAAATCCCACGAGGAGCAAAAACGTCTTTCCGGCGCGCCATATATTTCCCACCCTGTCGCTGTTGCGTGTATTCTGGTTGAACTGGGTATGGACACTGAATCCGTTGCCGCCGGACTTTTACATGACGTTGTAGAGGATACCCCGGTTAATTTGGAACAAATTAAAAAGGATTTTGGTATTGAAATTGCCAACCTAACCGATGGTGTAACAAAGCTAGGCCGTATTCCGTTTTCCTCACGCGAAGAACAACAGGCGGAAAACCTACGGAAAATGCTCATCGCCATGGCGGATGACATTCGTGTTATCATTATTAAATTGGCAGATCGCCTGCACAATATGCGCACCATTGAATTCATGCCGCCACAGAAGCAGCGCGACAAAGCTCTCGAAAACATGGAGGTTTACGCACCGATTGCGCATCGCTTAGGTATCCGTGCCGTTAAAGAGGAACTTGAGGACTTATCCCTTCGTTGTCTTGATCCAATTGCATATGAAGAAATTGAAAGCAGCCTTGCACTTAGAAGCAACGAGCGAAAAGAATTTATCGACCTAACAAGAAAACAAATTTTTGAACGTGTATCACCGCTCATTCCTAACGTGTATCTCGAAGGACGCGTTAAGAGCATTAATGGTATTTACCGCAAGACGTTTATTCAGGGACGTTCCATGGATGAAATATATGATATATACGCTGTGCGTGTTATTGTTGATACAGTAAATGATTGCTACAATGTTCTGGGTGTTATTCACGATATGTTCCGCCCAATCCCAAATCGTTTTAAGGATTATATTTCAACGCCTAAGCCGAATATGTACCAGTCCCTTCATACCACTGTTATCAACAAGGGGGGAATCCCCTTTGAGGTTCAAATCAGAACGTGGGAAATGCACCACACAGCGGAATACGGTATTGCCGCGCACTGGAAGTATAAGCTTGGTATCAGCAGCAAGAGCGGTGATTCGCTTGAGGAACGTTTAACTTGGATTCGGCAGATGCTGGAAAACCAAAAGGATAGCGAAGATGCGACCGACCTTGTCCGCACAATTAAATCGGACTTGGCGCCCGAAGAAGTTTTTGTATTCACCCCTAAGGGCGACGTTGTCAACCTTCCGTCAGGGTCAACAGTTATTGACTTTGCCTATGCAATTCATAGTGCCGTCGGTAACAGAATGACCGGCGCGAAAGTGGACAGGCGCATTGTGGCTCTTGATTATAAAGTGAAAACCGGTGAAATTATCGAGGTTTTAACCTCGAAAGAAACTCGCGGACCAAGCCGTGACTGGCTAAAAATTGTAAAAACAAGCGAGGCGCGCAATAAAATTCGTGCATGGTTTAAGCACGAGAAACGTGATGAGAATATCATCGAGGGCAGAGCTGAACTGGAACGAGAGTTTAAGCGTAACGGTATTGAACTGAGTGAATCCGAGCTGGCCGCGGTACTTGAAAAAATCGGTGCAAAACACAACTGCATCACTGCCGACGATGTGTATTCAGCGATTGGCTACGGTGGAATTCAGCTGTGGAAAATCCTGCCGAAAATTAAAGAAGACTATATGAAGGAAAAGCGCCCCATGCTGAATGCGGACGCGCAGCTTCCTGCAAAGCAGATAGTGAGAAAGCCTGTGGGCGGCGTTACCGTTGATGGCATGGACAACTGTCTGATTAAGTTTTCTCGTTGCTGCAATCCACTGCCTGGTGATGATATCATTGGCTTTATCACCCGTGGTTTTGGTGTTTCTATTCATAAGCGCACATGCTCAAACGTGCCAAAAGATTTGAGTGACGCGCCCGAACCGGAAAGATGGATTAAGGCACATTGGACGGGTGTCGTAAAAGAAGAGTTTAAATCTACACTCGAAATTGTTGCAAGTGATCGTTCGGGTTTGCTTGCCGACGTTACTCAACAGCTTTTCAATATGCATATTTTCATTCATTCGCTTAATTCCAGGGAAACCAAGGACGGCTGCGCTGTTATTTGCGCAACTATTACCATAAACGGTGTTGATCACCTCAAGAGCATTATTGTGCGTCTCTCTAATATAGAGGGCATTATTTCCATCAAACGCTCATAAATCCGCTGTATGTTATGCAGTGCGCATTATACGAGTGTCATTTTTGCATTATGAATATTATTGATATTTGGAGGATTTTGAATCTGCTATGAAAGTAACCAGAATAACCGGCGGACTGCTGCCGACTAATTGTTATATTTTAACCGATGACGTAACCGGAGCGACAGCGGTAATTGATCCCGGCTTTGAGGATCAGGAACTAACTGATGCCATCTTAGCTTTGGATGCTAAAAATGTTAAGGCTATTTTGTTAACCCACGGTCACTTTGATCATATTATGGGTGTGAATAAGCTAAAGAGCCTCACAGATGCGAAAGTATATATTTATTCCGATGATATGCAGTTTACCACTGACAACTCATTGAACTTATCGTTCATGGCTATGCCGCTTCCGATTGAAGCTTTTACGGCAGATGTTGCGCTGAATGACGGCGACATTATAGAATTTGGCAGCCTTAAAATCCGCGTGATACACACACCGGGCCATACAATCGGCAGTTGTTGCTACCTTGTTGAAGATGCCATCTTCACAGGTGACACCCTAATGAAAGGCAGCTGCGGCAGAACTGATATGCCGACCGGCAGTTATCCGCAAATGCTTGATTCGCTGAAAAAAATTGAAAAGCTTGAGGGAGATTACCACGTCTACCCCGGCCACGAATGCGAAACAACATTGGAATATGAAAGAAAAAATAATCAATTTATGGGAAATAACGCATATGACCTTAATAATTGATGGACACTCCTTTCACTATGAGATGGAAAATTTATGTCGTATTTTTTTTCCATATCAAAAAATAAATGTAAAAATGGAATTATGTGAGGATAAAATTGTTGCTTATACCGGTATCAAGATGCAGCCTGGCGGTCTATTGATTACTGCACGGCTGAAAACCAACTCCTACCAAAAAGAAAACTCCTATTTTTGTAGTTTTGGAGAGTGTGCTGACGAAAAAGAGCAGGAGCGCCGGATGGCAATCTTGCTATTCGAATTGTTTACTGGTTACTGTGGATTTACACCTAAGTGGGGCATTTTAACAGGAGTCAGGCCGGTTAAGCTTTTTCGCATGATTACTTCCCGTATGGGTGAGGAAAAGGGGCTGGACTACTTTAAGACCAACCTGCTTGTTTCCCCTGAGAAAGCAGATTTAAGCTTGATTACCATGCGTAATGAGGAAAAGATTCTTTCAGAGTCAACGCCGGAGTCCTTCAGCCTTTACGTCTCCATTCCTTTCTGTCCAACACGCTGTTCATATTGTTCATTCGTGTCGTCATCTGTAGAAAAGACGGCAAAGCTTATTCCCAAATATCTTGAACTTTTGTGCAAGGAAATTGAGCATACGGCAAAGATTGCTGCCGATTTAAAACTGAGGCTAAAATCCATCTATATCGGTGGAGGAACGCCGACAACCCTCTCTGCGGAGCAGCTCCGCGTTATGCTTGACACGATTAATCATTGTTTCGATCTGTCTTCCTGCTGTGAATTTACAGTCGAAGCCGGAAGGCCGGACACCATTACGTCCGAAAAACTGATTGCGCTTAAAAGCTGCGGCGTTACACGTATCAGTATTAATCCGCAAACTTTTAACGATGAAGTACTCAAAACAATTGGGCGCCAGCACACAACGGAGCAAACGCTTTCCGCTTACGCCATGGCGCGAGAATACGGCTTTGACAATATCAACATGGATTTAATTGTCGGATTACCGGGGGACAGCGTAGAAAGCTTTATTTCCACGCTTGACAGAGTAATTGCGCTTGTACCGGAGAGTATTACGGTTCACACGCTTTCTTTAAAACGCTCGGCCAGAATCTTTCAGGAGGAAAGTGAGCCTTTCAGCAACGATGCCAAAGCCGCAGGGCAAATGCTCGACTATGCTGATGAGCAACTTTTGCAGCATGGTTACGCACCGTATTATCTCTATCGGCAGAGCCGTATGGTTGGAAACTTAGAGAACACCGGTTGGGCTAAACCTGGATTTGAGAGCCCCTACAACGTTTTTATTATGGATGAAACACAAACGATTCTTGCCTGCGGTGCTGGTGCTGCCAGTAAAATCAAAGACCCTAATTCTGATTGTCTTGAAAGAATATATAACTTTAAATATCCTTATGAATATATCAATCGTTTTGAGGAAATGATTATTAGAAAAGATCAGGTGAAAGCTATTTATGACGGGTTTTGTGGAGTATCAAAACGAATTAAGTCAGATTAATATTGCAGCTTCCACTCAGCCGGAAGCTTTCGTAATCCAAACTGAGGAGGCTTACCACCAAAGTATTAAAGATATTGCAAAGAGTATTGTTAAACACAAAAAGGATTGTAAATTGGTAATGCTTTCGGGACCATCCAGCAGTGGGAAAACGACGACTGCAAATCTTTTGAAGGATGCTTTTCAGGAAATCGGCGTCATCTCTACAATTATTTCACTTGATGATTTTTATCGTGGCGAGTGCCAGGCACCGCTTCTTCCAAATGGACAGCATGACTATGAGTGTGTTGACGCGCTCAACGTTTCCGAAATCGAAGATTGCCTTTTGGACTTGACTGAAAAAAACCATTGTGATATGCCGGTGTTTAATTTTGAAATCCACATGCCGTACCCGCAAAGACGTCATGTTGTGCTGAATGCACAAGACATTGCGATTGTTGAGGGTATTCATGCACTCAACCCGATTTTTATCGATAAGCTGCCTATGCAGGGCGTCTGCAAGATATATATCAGTGTAAAACAGGGTATTCAAGAAGGTTCGAACGAACTCTTTACTGCAAACGGAATGCGTCTTATACGCAGAATTGTACGCGATTATAATTTCCGTGGTGCGAAACCAGAGCGTACGCTCGGAATGTGGCCTAGCGTAATGGATGGTGAAAGAAAATATATTAAGCCTTACCGCGGCGATGCCGACTATACGATTAATTCGCTGCATACCTATGAAACATGTGTGCTGATAAACCAAGCAATCCCGCTTTTAAAATCTGTTTCAGCCGATAGTGAGCAGTATGTCTTAGCGAAGAAACTGATTGACAGCCTTGAAAAGTTTATTTCAATCAGTATTGATACCGTACCCAAAAATTCAATTATCCGCGAGTTCATTGGCGGAGGGATATATTGATGAATCATATTGCAATTCTCTAGCTGTTAGTGCTATAATTTAAAAAAGATTAATTTAAAAAGAGGAGTGTGTTATTATGGGACTGTTTGAAGATGTTGTTGTCAATGCAAAAACAGCTGTTAATGTTGTTGGTAAAAAAGCAGGACAGATTGTTGATGTTTCGAAACTTAGAATTAACGCTGCAGATTTAAATAACGAAATTTCAAAGCGCTATGAGTCGCTCGGCAGAACGATTTACGAAGCAAAAAAGACCGATAACGATTCGTCTGATTTAGTCAGCGAGTGTATTGTCGCAATAGATGATTTATATGAACAGCTTGATGCTGTGAATGAACAATTGGTTGCTATGCGTGCAAAACTGATTTGCAGGAGCTGCGGTGAGGAAAATCCACAGAACGCGGATTACTGCAGTAAATGCGGCCATAAGCTTTCGGATGACTAATTAAGCTGGCTAACTTTATAAAAGAGGGGCGTTGAACCCCTCTTTTTCAATGTTCAGAAATGTTCATAATATTTTAATCTATATAGTATAATATTTATTGTAGAAGAATGCCCGTGATTAAATTGAATTGGATGTGTCACAATGAAAGATAAAAGGGCTGCAACAGTTGGCAAGCAGAGCTTTTTACATGGTGCCTTAATTTTGATGGTAGCGATTGCTTTGGTCAAAATCATTGGGGCACTATTTAAAATTCCTCTCGCTTGGATACTTACGCCTGTGGGAAACGGATATTTTGGAAATGCATATTCACTATATTTCCCAATTTTCAGTCTTGCAACAGCAGGTTTTCCGATTGCGATTTCAAGACTTGTTTCAGAGAATTCTGCACGTGGCCGTTATCGTGATGTTAGACAAATTCATACCGTTTCCATTAAAATATTTCTGATTCTTGGCATTGCAGCTTTTTCCATTATGTTCTTTGGAGCAAAGCCGTATGTGGCCTATGTCAGCAACAACCCCCAGGATGCTTTGCCGGCAATATATGCTTTAGCTCCGGCAATTATCTTTAACAGCTTAATGGCAATCTACAGGGGATATTACGAAGGGCTCCGTAATATGTACCCAACCGCTATTTCTGAAATTGTAGAGGCACTGTGTAAGCTGATTTTTGGCCTTACCGCGGCTTCGTTTGTCATTCAATCAGGCTTAAAGGAATTTGCAACGAGCGGCACGGTTTACGGTATAAAAAGAGCTTCAGAGGAATACGCTAAAATTGCGACCCTGCCATACGCGGCCGCCGGAGCAATTTTAGGAGTTACCATTGGCTCAATATTTGGGTTCATTTTTCTTTTTGTGTACCACAAAAGGCATAGCGATGGCATAACGCAGGAGATGCTTCTGTCTTCACCGCGTCCCTATCCAATGAAAGTTACAACCTCCAAACTAATTAAAACAGCAATTCCAATTGCATTGGGTTCTTTGGCAGTCAATCTTTCAACTTTGATTGACAGTACCTTTCTGCAAAAGCGCATTAATGATATTATGGTCGACCATTCGCAGGTGATTTTAGATATGTATGGAAGCGTAATACCGGCTTCCGTCATAAAGCTGAATAATGTACCAAATTTTTTGTTTGGTTGTTTTGTAAACGCGTCTACCTTGTTTATGTTGGTACCCGCTATTACACAGGCATTTGGCGTAAGCGCTCTGCCGAATGTTACCGAGGCTTGGACCGGAGGAAATCCAAAACAGATTAAAAGAAGTATTGAGTCAGTCCTCAGAATTGTCGCAATGCTAACCATTCCTGCTGGATTAGGTCTTTCCGCTCTTTCCACTCCGATTGCAACTCTGCTGTATGGTACGAAAAACGCCCCAACGGTGATTGGTAAAATACTGGTCCTTCTTGGACTTGGTGCTATTTTTGCCGCAATGAGTACGCCGATTAACAGTATGCTGCAGGCTGTTGGCCGCGTTGATTTACCGGTTAAACTTCTGGTAGTCGGATTAGCGATTAAGCTTGTGCTGAACTATACCTTGGTCGGAATACCCGAAATAAACGTAATGGGTGCAGGAACCGGTACTTTGGTGTGCTATATTTTTATCATGGTTTTTTCACTTCATTTTCTCTGCAAAGAGACGAAAATTAAGCCGAATTTTGTGGGCATCTTTCTAAAACCACTTTTAGCCTCAATTATCTGCGTTACAGTTGCATATTTTGTTCAAAAATTAGGCTCAATGGTGCATTTAGGAAAGCTGGCAACGTGCTTTGCAATGCTTGCTGCCGCAGTCGTTTATTTCTTCTGCATGCTTTTGTTTAAAGCATTGAATAAAAATGATGTTTTGATGCTGCCCAAGGGACAAAAAATTGCGAAAATACTTGAAAAACATAATTGGATAAGGTAAAATAATGAAAGGTTTAACCGCTATTTTACATCATAGGAGATATTTCATTTGGACTTTCAATTCAAGGATAAATACGATATTGACGATATGTTGAATATTATGGCGATACTCCGTTCACCGGACGGCTGTCCATGGGATAAAGAGCAAACGCATAAGAGCATTCGCAGCTGTTTCATTGAAGAAACCTACGAAGTGGTTGAAGCGATTGACAACGATGATTCCGAGCTTTTACAAGAAGAGTTGGGTGATGTACTTTTACAGGTACTGTTTCACTCGCAGCTTGAAAGCGAAAAAAACAATTTTGATTTTTCGGATGTAGTTGACGGTATTGCAAAAAAAATGATTGTCCGCCATCCCCATGTTTTTGGCAATACGGTTGTTAGTAACTCCGACGAGGTACTTGTCAACTGGGACGCCATTAAAATGGAAACCAAAAGTCAATCCACCCAAACCGAGGTATTACAAAGCGTTTCAAAGGCTTTGCCAGCACTGATGCGCAGTGCTAAAGTGCAGAAAAAAGCTGCAAAGGTTGGTTTTGACTGGCCTGATGTTTCCGGTGCGCTTGATAAGGTAGAGGAGGAAATCGATGAATTAAAGCAGGCAATAGCCTCCGGCAGTCAAGAGGACCGCGTGGAGGAATTGGGCGATCTCTTATTTTCCGTAGTAAATGTTTCTCGGTTCTTAGAGGTTGATTCTGAACATGCTTTAAGTCGTTCCTGCAATAAGTTTATCTCGCGATTTCAAAAAATGGAGAAATTAGCTGAAGAACGTGAAGTCGATATGGCTTCATCAACCCTTGAGCAGCTCGATTTGCTTTGGAATGAAGTCAAGACAAATTAATCATTCTCAGCTTTGTGCTGTTGAATAATAAAAAAACGGAGGTCAAATATTATGAACAAAACAGAATTAATTACTGCTGTTGCAGAAAAAGCTGGTATGTCCAAGAAAGATGCCGATAATGCTGTTAATGCGGTGATTGACACAATCGTTAAAGCCGTTGCCCAAGACGAGAAGGTTCAAATTGTTGGTTTTGGCACATTCGAAGTTCGTTCCCGCAGTGAGAGACAAGGCCGTGATCCTAGAACAAATTCTCCTATCACCATTCCTGCCTCTAAAGTTCCTGCTTTTAAGGCAGGCAAGGCATTTAAAGATGCCACAGCTGAATAATATAGTTGTATTGCATTTTCAAGGGCTGTAACAAACACTAAAGTTACAGCCCTTTGTTAATGGAAAGGAAAACATATGCGACTTGATAAATATTTAAAAGTATCGCGTATCATTAAGCGCCGTACTGTAGCGAACGATGCCTGTGATGCGGGCCGTGTGCTTGTCAACGGAAAAGCAGCCAGGGCTTCCTATGATGTAAAAGTTGGGGATGTTTTGGAACTTCAGCTTGGCCCTCGCAGCGTGAAAGCACAGGTGCTTAGTGTGAACGAGTATGCCACAAAGGATACTGCAACGGAAATGTATCAAATTCTGTCTGATGCACCGAATAAGCTTTAGTATATGTCTTTCTGCTTATGCATACAAATTGATATGAATAAGTAGGAGGTAATTGAAATGACAGAAGAAAAAAAGCCTGTAAAAGCGCCGCACAGTCTGATACTGGAAAATCGCCGTGCGCTCACCGCCACGGGCGTTTCTAATGTTGACAGCTTTGATGAGCAGACGATTGTGGCTTACACCGATTTGGGACAATTGGTCATTAAAGGTACGAAGCTTCAGATTAATAAATTGAATATTGAAACAGGTGAGCTGACTTTAAATGGCGATATCAGCTCTATGTCATATTCTGAAACTCAGCTCACGGGCGGATTTTTCTCAAGGCTGTTCAAATAGGGGAGTGAGTTCTTTTGAATTTATCTCTTACCTCCCAATTGCAGGGCTTCGTTATTTCGGTCGTAGCCGGTGTGTTTTTAGGTGCATATTACGATATTTTCCGCATCATCCGCACCGTCTTTCAGTCAGAGAGCCGTGCGGTGTTTTTTCAAGATTTATTTTACATGCTTTCAGCCGCTTTTGTCACGTTTCTGCTTTCCTTGGGTGTGAATTACGGCGAAGTTCGGTTTTATATTTTGGCAGGAGAAGTCATTGGATGGTGCCTGTATTATTTGACTGTCGGAATGGTTACAATCCATGTGTTTCGATTTGTCTCAAAGGTACTGCGCATAATTATTATAAATCCAATTAAGATAATAATTTCAAAAATATGCCAATTGATTTTCTCAGCAGCGAAAGTAATTGTTAAAAATACAAAAAATGTAGCTGTAAATTGGAAAAAACGCTTGAAACAACACAACGATATAGTGTATAATCATTTTATAAGCAAACGCAAAAGGAACGGCAAAGCTTAGGGGGCCGGTGTTGAAATGAAGGTTATCAAGAAAAAAAAGCAAAAAGGCAGTTTTTTGTTGCGTACAGCAGTTTTTGCTTTCGCAGTATATATTATTGTTGCGCTTGTTCAACAGCAGATTCATATCAGCCAAAAACGCCAGGAACTTGCTTCTATTACACAGCAGATTCAAATTCAGGAAATTAAAAATGAAGACATAAAGCATGCCCTAAGCACAGCTACTAATGAAAACAGCGATTACATTGAGCGCGTTGCGCGCGAAAGTCTTAACTTTGCAAAGCCGGGGGAACGTGTTTTTGTTAATATAGCCGGCAACTAACAGCTCTATTTTAAGGAGGAAATCACTTACATATGCAGCTTGAGGTAGGAACGATCCTGGAAGGGAAAGTTACAGGAATTACAAAATTCGGCGCTTTTGTAGAGTTGCCGGGCGGCAAAACCGGAATGGTACACATTTCGGAGGTCGCACCCACTTTCGTTAAGGAAATCCGAGATTTCGTAACTGAAAATCAAATGGTAAAAGTCAAGGTTATGAGTATCAGCGAAGACGGAAAAGTCAGCCTGTCGATGAAGAAGGCGATTCCGCCAGCGCCGCGAAGCAATGTTGGCGCTCCTCGCGTTTCAAGGCCGGGCAATTACGAGTGGCAGGGTAGCAGAAGAAACGAGGCCACAAACTTTGAGGATATGATGTCCAAGTTCAAGCAGACAAGTGATGAAAAAATGTCGGACCTTAAGAAATGTGTGGAATCGAAGCGTGGCGGTTTTTCAAAACATGGCAATCCAAATCAACCAAAATAATATTAGCGGAGTGAGTGCACTCCGCTTTTTTGTTGGAGGAAAAAATAATGCTGATTATTAATGCTAATATTTATACAATGACGGGCAGCCCCATTCAAAACGGTTGGATCCGTACGGAGGGCGGCGTAATTAAGGGCCTTGGTTCTATTCCCGAAGAGCCACAACAGGGTGAGGAAGTACTCGACGTTCAGGGAGCTGGCGTTTATCCGGGCTTTGTTGATGCACATACACACCTTGGCATGTGCGAGGACGGCCTAACCTTTGAAGGGGATGACGCAAATGAAGACACCGACCCGATTACCCCGCAATTGCGTGCAATAGATGCAATTAACACCTTTGACCGATGCTTTTCCGAAGCACTTGCCGCGGGCGTTACGACCGTCGTAACCGGCCCCGGCAGCGCCAATCCGATTGGAGGCCAGCTTGCTGCGATTAAGACTTATGGTACCTGTATTGATGAGATGCTTGTAAAAGCACCTGTTGCAATAAAAATGGCATTGGGCGAAAATCCAAAGTCTGTCTATCATGGCAAAAATCAAGCACCAACAACACGCATGGCTACCGCCTCGCTAATCCGAGAGGAGCTGTTCAAGGCAAAGCGCTACATGGAGGATTTACAGCGCTCTGAGACGGACGAGGACTTTGATGAGCCGGAATTTGACATGAAATCCGAAGCGCTTGTTCCTGTCCTTACAGGCGATATTAAGGTTCATTTTCACGCGCACCGTGCTGATGATATTGATACCGCAATTCGAATCGCAAAAGAATTCCATCTGAATTATGTAATTGTACATGGCACAGAAGGGCATTTGATTGCCGAAAGGCTTGTTAAAGAGGGTACTCACGTGCTTTCGGGACCTTTCCTTTGTGAACGCTGTAAGCCAGAACTCAAAAACCTAACGCCTGCAAATCCGGGAATTCTGGCAAATGCGGGTGTGCTTACTGCAATTATCACCGATCATCCCGTCATTCCGCTGCAATATCTTCCGACCTGCGCCGGCCTTGCTGTGCGGGAGGGTATGCAACCTGAGGATGCCTTAAAAGCAATCACAATCAATCCCGCCAAAATCTGTGGGATTGACAACAGGGTTGGTTCTATTGAGGTTGACAAGGATGCTGATCTGGTGGTATTTGATGCAAATCCTCTTGAGATGACATCGAAGCCGAAATATGTGATTGCAAACGGTATAATAATAAAATAAACAGGAGACGGGTTATGAGAAAAATTGACGTTTCACAGATAACCGCTGCGGTCAAAATGCTTTGCATCGACGCGAATCGCGTTTTACCGTGTGACCTTGAAAGTTGTATTGCTGCCGCCGCACAGGAGGAAACCTCACCCATGGGCAGAGCTATTCTATCTGATTTGTGCGAAAATATGAACGCGGCACGAGAATTGAACATTCCTGTCTGTCAGGATACCGGCATGGCGGTTGTCTTTGCAGAGGTAGGTCAGGAAGTTCATATAGAGGGTGGCTTTTACGAAGAAGCTGTCAACGAGGGCGTACGTCAGGGATATGTTGAGGGCTTACTTCGCTGCTCAGTTGTTGCCGACCCCATTAGGCGCGGCAATACCGGTGATAACACCCCTGCTATACTGCACACCCGCATTGTGCCGGGTGACAAACTCTCCCTTACTGTTGCACCAAAGGGATTTGGCAGCGAAAATATGAGTCGCATGAAAATGTTTACTCCGTCCGCCAGTATTGAGGACATCATTGATTTTGTTGTGGAAACGGTTCGAATTGCGGGTAGTAATCCCTGCCCGCCAATGGTTCTTGGCGTAGGCATAGGCGGCGATTTTGAAAAATGTGCAGCTTTGGCAAAACAGGCGCTTTGCCGTCCGATTTCACAGCGAAATGGCGATGAATTTTACGCTGACTTGGAGAAGCAGATGCTCACCAAGGTGAATGAACTTAATGTTGGGCCGCAGGGCTTTGGCGGCATTACAACAGCACTTAGTGTCAATATTGAACAATTTCCGACACATATTGCGGGGCTGCCCGTGGCGGTCAATGTTGGCTGCCACGTCACTCGTCACAAGAGTGTTATCATTTAAAAACTTGATACTTTTAATTGTTTGGTTATTATGGTATATTATAAGTGGTAGATATTCTTTTGTCTTAACATTACAGAAGGAGATGTTGGTATGAAGATTACTGTTACCGGAAGAAAGGTTAATTTAAGAGATAATTTTAAGGAATTAGCGACAAGAAAACTGTCACGTTTCGACAGAATTTTTGATGATGATGCACAGGCCAATGTGATGGTAACCCTTGAAAGAAACCGCCAAACAGTTGAAATTACCATAAAATCACATGGTATGATATACCGTGCAGAAGCAACGGATTTTGAAATGAATGATGCACTTGATCAGGTTATTAGCGCGTTAAGCAGGCAAATTCGTAAGAATAAGACCAGACTCGAAAAAGAGATTCATTCTGCTGCGCTTGACCAGTATGTTCAGGATTATCTGCATAGTACAGAGGATGATGCAGATACCCAATACAATATTGTGCGTACTAAACATTTCTTTATTAAACCGCTCAGTGCGGAAGAAGCAATTTTACAGATGAATTTGTTGGGCCACCAGTTTTTTATGTTCCGTGACGAAGCAAGCGGAGAAATAAATGTAGTTTATAAACGTAAGGACGGAAATTACGGATTATTGGGGCCTGACGTGGAATAATATTCGCACCCAAATGCCGACAGCCTTTTACTTTAGCGCATGGTGCCTAATAGATGAAAGTTTTTTTATGAAGTTGATTGGGGGCTGCGCGTTGTCGCAGTCCCTTATTTAATAATTGGAGTGTATTATGGAGAATTTTAAACTTGTGTGTCCCTGCCTGCTCGGAGTAGAAGGCTTAGTGGCGGAAGAATTAAGATCAATGGACGCAAAAAATGTAGAACCGCAAAACGGCAGAGTCGTTTTTGATGGCTCCGACGAAATGCTTGTCAGGGCTAACCTTTGGTCGCGTTACGGCGAAAGAATACTTGTCCAAATGGCAACCTTTAAAGCACTCAGCTTTGAAGAGCTTTTTCAAGGCGTCAAGGCGCTCCCGTGGGAACGCTGGATTGGTAAAACGGATGCTTTTCCCGTAAAGGGAAGAAGCCTTAGCTCAAAACTTTCAAGTATTCCGGATTGCCAGTCGATTATTAAAAAGGCAGTTGTAGAGCGCTTAAAGCAAAAATATAGTGTAAATTGGTTCGAGGAAACGGGAACCCTTTATCAGATCCAGTTCTTGATTATGAAAGATACCGTCAGTATTATGATAGATACTTCCGGCGCTGGATTGCACAAGCGCGGCTACCGAGTGAATTCGACCGAAGCGCCGATAAAAGAAACTCTTGCCGCGTCTATGGTATATCTTGCCCGCGTCAGACGTGACGCAAACTTTATTGATCCGTTTTGCGGCTCTGGTACGATTTTAATTGAGGCTGCCATGTATGCGCTCAACATTGCACCGGGTATGCAGCGACATTTTTCCTCCGAACGCTGGGCGTGCATAGATAAAAACCTGTGGCAGCAGGAAAAAGTACGTGCGCAGGATTTGATTTTCCGCAACTCGACTTTTATGGCACACGGCTATGATATTGATGGTGCAGCAATTTCACTGACACTCGAAAACGCCAAAAAAGCCGGTGTTATCTCACAAATTCGTGCGGAAAAGCGCAATATAGCCAACTTTAAGCCTGCGGGTGAGTATGGTTGCGTTATTTGCAACCCGCCATACGGGGAACGCCTTTTGGATATACATCAAGCGGAGGAACTCTACAGAACAATGGGCAGCGTATTTGAACAGCAACACGGCTGGAGCTACTCCATTATTAGCCCGGATGAAACCTTCGAGGACTGCTTTGGCCGTAAGTCCGACCGACGCAGAAAACTCTATAATGGCATGATTAAGTGCCAATTCTACATGTACTTTAAATAAATCAGAAGCTGCGATGTAAATTCAGTAACGTCCATACTTTTGCTGCGGCAAAGGTATGGACATTGAGGCTCTTAGGTTGACAATTGCTAATTTTGAAGCTGTGTCATATTATTTACAAACTCTATTTTCAGATTGTTACGAACGGGTTAATCTTATCGTTGCCGTATACTTACATATATTTTTAATTATAATTGTAAATAAATTATTAAATTGTGAATTTTAAAAGAAAACCACTTGATTTTTTGGACATAAGTATATAAAATATACTTAGCACTCAATCATAGTGAGTGCTAACAATATAATCAATTATTTAAAGGAGGACATATTATGACTATTAAACCATTGACAGACAGAGTTCTTATTAAAATGGAAGAAGCAGAAGAAACAACGAAGAGTGGTATTCTTCTTGCCGGTTCCGCCAAGGAGAAGCCGCAGATTGCCGACGTTATCGAGGCTGGCCCGGGTGGCATTGTCGACGGAAAAGAGATTACGATGTATGTTAAAAAGGGCGACAGGGTTATCACCAGCAAGTATTCCGGCACCGAGATTAAGCTTGACGGCGAAGAATATACCATTGTTCGTCAGAGTGACATTCTCGCAATTGTGGAGTAATATATATATTTATTAATTTTATATTGGAGGAAATAAACGATGGCAAAACAGATTATTTACGGCGAAGATGCCAGAAAAGCGCTTTTGAGCGGTATCAATCAACTTGCAGACACAGTTAAAATCACATTGGGCCCTAAGGGCAGGAATGTTGTTCTTGATAAAAAATTTGGTGCTCCGTTAATCACCAATGATGGTGTCACGATCGCCAAGGAGATTGAACTTGACGATGCATTTGAGAACATGGGCGCACAGCTTGTTAAAGAAGTTGCCACAAAGACCAATGATGTTGCCGGTGACGGTACCACAACAGCAACTCTTCTTGCTCAGGCAATCATCCGCGAGGGCATGAAGAACGTAACTGCCGGTGCAAATCCAATGGTTGTTCGCAAGGGCATTCAGAGTGCTGTGGATACTGCGGTTAATGCACTTAAAAGTCACTCAAAGAAGGTTTCCTGCTCCGAGGATATTGCACGTGTAGCAACTGTTTCTGCTTCTAGTGAATTTATTGGCAAGCTGATTGCGGAGGCAATGGAAAAGGTAACTGCTGACGGTGTTATCACAGTTGAGGAATCCAAGACCGCTGAAACATACTCCGAGGTTGTCGAGGGTATGATGTTCGACCGCGGCTATATTTCCCCTTACATGGTAACCGATGCAGAGAAAATGGAAGCCATTATTGATGATGCATATGTTCTGATTACAGATAAGAAAATTTCAAATATTCAAGAAATTCTGCCGTTGCTGGAAAAAATTGTTCAGTCTGGCAAGAAGCTTGTTATCATTGCAGAGGATATTGAGGGCGAAGCACTCACCACATTAATCCTCAACAAACTGCGCGGCACCTTTACCTGCGTAGGCGTCAAGGCTCCTGGTTTTGGCGACAGAAGGAAGGACATGCTGCGCGATATCGCCGCTTTAACAGGCGGTCAGGTTATTTCCGAGGAATTAGGTTTGGAACTTAAGGATACAACCGTTGAACAGCTTGGACGTGCGCGTCAGGTTAAGGTTGACAAAGAAAATACGATTATTGTTGACGGTGCAGGCGATAAGAATGAAATTAATGCAAGGGTTTCACAAATCCGTTCACAAATCGAAACAACAACTTCTGACTTTGACCGTGAAAAGCTACAGGAACGCCTTGCAAAGCTCTCTGGCGGTGTAGCAGTCATTAAGGTTGGTGCCGCAACGGAAGTTGAAATGAAGGAACAGAAGCTTCGTATAGAGGATGCTCTTGCTGCAACCAAAGCAGCAGTTGAAGAGGGTATTGTCGCCGGCGGCGGTGTTGCTTTAATTGATACCATTGCAGAGGTTGAAAAGCTTGTTGCTAATAGTGAGGGCGACGAAAAAACAGGTGTCAGCATCGTGCTTAAAGTTTTGGAAGAGCCGATTCGCCAAATTGCCGCAAATGCAGGCCTTGAGGGCTCCATTATTGTTGAGCGTATCAAGAATGCTCACAAGGTTGGCTATGGCTTTAATGCACTTACCGAAGAGTATGGCGATATGATTTCCTTCGGCATTGTTGACCCGACAAAGGTGACACGTTCCGCACTGCAGAACGCTGCTTCTGTGGCAGCCATGGTACTTACAACGGAGTCATTGGTAGCCGATAAGAAAGAGCCGATGGCGGCTCCTGCAATGCCTGCTGACCCGGGTATGGGCGGCATGTATTAATCATCATTTCAAAAGCAATTCAACGATTTTCACCGGACAAATGTGCAAAGCTTCGACAGCGTATGAAAATACGCATACGATCGCTTTCCGGGCCTTTCTGTATATTGCTGAAAAGTTAAGGCTGAATATATTAAAAGAACGGACGTCAATGCGACGCCCGTTTTTTTATGTGAGCATGTCAAAAAATTAACGAACCAGAGTGAATGAGGCAGCACTGATTAGTGCAGATTCGATGGGGTGAGATGAAATGAGTAGTTCATTAAAATATGTCCAAATCAGGCTTTTTCACCAATTTGACGCTGTTGTGTTGTGCTTTAACTTATGTTACTATATTTTTATACACAAAGAAGGGGGTGTAAATGTGGAGACATACTTACCATATTTTTGGCTTGCGGTCATCGTCATTGCGGCAGTAGTGGAGGGCTCAACAGCGCAGTTGGTATCTATTTGGTTTGTGGCGGGAGGCGTCGGTGCGCTAATTACGTGCCTTTGCGGAGCCGAACTTTGGCTTCAGGCTCTAGTTTTTGTTTCGGTAACGGCCCTTATGCTCGCTGTTACAAGGCCGCTTGTTAAAAAGATAATGAATTTTAAAAAGGAAGATACTAACGCTGGCCGTTACATTGGAAAAAACGGCGTGGTTATTACCCAGATTAACAATACACTCGGAGAAGGGCAGGTGAATGTGTTAGGCTGCATATGGACGGCGCGCAGCGAGGACAGCTCAATTATTAAAATAGGTGAAAGAGTGCGAATTAAATCCATTGAGGGCGTAAAACTAATTGTGGAAGTACATAAATAATAATTACAGGGGGAAACTAAATCATGAAAGTTGCGGGAATTATTCTAATCGCACTGGCGATTATCGTTGTTATAATTTTAATTTTAAACATTAATGTTGTACCTCAGGCACATGCATATGTTATCGAACGACTTGGCGCTTACCACAGTACATGGTCGACCGGTCTGTACTTTAAAATTCCTTTCCTTGATAAAATTTCAAAAAAGGTTTCATTGAAAGAGCAGGTAATTGATTTCCCACCACAACCCGTTATCACGAAAGATAACGTAACCATGCAGATCGACACTGTCGTTTATTTTCAGATTACAGATCCAAAGCTCTATGCTTATGGTGTTGAACGGCCGGTATCTGCGATTGAGAATCTGTCCGCGACCACACTGCGCAATATTATTGGCGATTTAGAGCTGGATCACACACTCACCTCGCGTGATGTGATTAACACAAAAATCCGCATTATTCTTGATGAAGCAACTGACGCGTGGGGCATTAAGGTCAACCGTGTTGAACTGAAAAACATTATACCGCCTAAGGAAATTCAGGACTCTATGGAGAAACAGATGAAGGCCGAGCGTGAGCGCCGCGCCCAAATTCTGACGGCGGAGGGTGAAAAGCGCAGTGCAATCCTTATCGCGGAAGGAGCGAAGGAATCTGCAATCCTGCGCGCGGATGCCGAAAAGGAAACCAAAATACGCGAAGCGCAGGGCGAGGCACAGGCAATCATGCTAGTACAGCAAGCCGTTGCGGATAGTATCAAGCTCTTAAACGAGGCAAATCCGGGCGACCGTGTTATTGCAATCAAGAGCCTTGAAGCATTCGGTAAAGCAGCTGACGGAAAAGCTACAAAAATTATTATTCCGTCCAACATTCAGTCCTTTGCAGGGCTGGCTACCTCTTTGAAGGAATTGGTATCGGATGATTCAAATTTGGCTAAATAGCGGTGTCATAGTATACAAAATATGACATGGTATAGCCATTTCATCACTATATCTATACAAATTTAACTTTTTGGCTTTACATCTATTGAATTTATTGCAATAATCACCTACAATAAGTACATAATATGTTGTCGGAGGTAAGTGCAAATGACAGTATCTTCCGTTCGAAAAATTTGTAGTGTTCGAGATGTTCACTCTCAAGTTGCGCCAATATCTCATTTATTATAATATTTTCAGGCTGTGCTGGGTTTTCAGCGTAGCCTGTTTTTTATTTATAGTAAATTGACAGAAACATTAGGAGTGTGTAATTATGGCAATTAAAAAAGTAGCCGTCATCATGGGTAGCGACAGCGATTTCCCAGTTGTTTCAGCCGCGGTCAAAAGATTAAAGTCACTTAATATTCCGGTAGAGGTACACGTTATGTCAGCACATAGGACGCCGCAGGCGGCGGCGGCGTTTTCCTCCTCCGCGATTACAAACGGCTTTGGCGTTCTCATTGCGGCGGCCGGAAAAGCGGCTCATTTAGCGGGTGTGATTGCTGCAAACACCACTTTGCCGGTAATTGGCATCCCCGTCAAGTCCTCAACACTGGATGGCCTTGATGCACTTTTAGCTACTGTGCAGATGCCAAGCGGCATTCCGGTTGCCACCGTGGCAATCGACGGTGCAGATAACGCTGCAATTCTGGCGGCCCAAATACTTGCGCTTTCCGATGAAACGCTTGCCGCGAATCTGGTAGAAATGAAAAAGCAGATGGCTGAAGGCGTTGCACAGAAAGATGCGGCAATTCAGTTAAAAGTACGGGAATTGTAATTTTGGATAAAAAGATATGGAGGATAACTACATGAAAAGCTATAACGACAGTTACAAGGCGGCCGGAGTTGACGTTACCGCCGGCTATAAAGCGGTAGAATTGATGAAAAGCCACGTTGCGCGAACCAAAATTCCAGGTGTAGTTTCAGGTATCGGTGGCTTCGGCGGACTTTTTCAGCCCAACCTCACCGGAATGAAAACCCCCGTTTTTGTCAGCGGAACGGATGGCGTGGGTACAAAATTAAAGATTGCTTTTTTAATGGATAAGCACGATACCATTGGGATAGACTGCGTTGCTATGTGCGTAAACGATGTAATTTGCTCTGGAGCGAAACCGCTTTTCTTCCTCGATTATCTCGCTGTCGGAAAAAACTACCCCGAGAGGATCGCCCAAGTTGTTTCCGGTGTGGCGGATGGCTGTGTACAGTCCAACTGTGCGCTTATTGGCGGAGAAACCGCTGAAATGCCTGGTTTTTACCCGATTGATGAGTATGACCTTGCAGGCTTTTCTGTGGGCATGGTCGACAGGGAAAAGATGATTGATGGTTCACAAATTGAGGAGGGTGACGCAATCATTGGCTTGCAGTCCTCCGGCGTACACTCCAACGGATTTTCACTTGTGCGCAAAATTTTTAATATTAGCGATAAGAATATAAATATGCATATCGGTGAACTTGGCCATACTCTTGGCGAAGAGCTTTTAACGCCGACTAAAATTTATGTAAAGCCTGTTCTTGCTTTGATGGAAAAAGTTAATATTAAGGCTATTTCCCATATTACCGGCGGCGGATTTTTTGAGAATATTCCGCGTATGTTAAAAGAGAACACGACCGCGAAAATTGAGCTTGCCTCGCTGCCCAGACTGCCGGTGTTTTCACTGATGCAGCGTCAGGGCAATATCCCGGAGCGCGAGATGTACAACACCTTTAATATGGGGATCGGCATGTGCATGATTGTGCCGAAGGAACAGGCAAATCAGGCGGTTGAAGAACTCAATGCGGCCGGGGAGCGTGCCTATGTTATTGGAAGCGTCATCAGCGGTGGGGAGGGCGTAACCCTATGCTGAACATTGCCGTTTTGGTATCGGGCGGCGGCACAAATCTTCAGGCTCTGATTGATGCACAAAATCAAGCGGAAATAACCAGCGGGAAAGTTGCACTTGTTATTTCCAGCAAAACGGACGCTTATGCTTTGGAGCGTGCGAAGAAAGCTGGAATTCACACGGAAATATTACTGCGGAAAGGTTTTCAAACCCAAGACGATTACGACTCTGCACTGCTCAAACTTCTTGAGGGCAACAACATTGATTTAATTGTACTTGCGGGTTTCATGACTATTATCAGTGAAAATGTGATTCAGCATTACAAAAATAAAATTATTAATGTTCATCCCGCACTGATACCTTCCTTTTGCGGTGAGGGTTATTATGGTTTAAAAGTACACGAGGCCGCGCTCGAAAAGGGCGTAAAGCTGACTGGAGCCACGGTCCATTTCGTCAATGAGGTTTGTGACGGCGGCCCGATTATTCTTCAAAAAGCCGTTGAAGTACTGCCGGACGATACTGTGGAGACCTTGCAGCGTAGGGTGATGGAGCAGGCGGAATGGAAACTGCTGCCCAGGGCGGTAGCGCTATTTTGTGAAGGAAAGATTACAATTGTAAACGGAAAAGCCAATATAAAGGAGAGCTAAGCATGGAGATACAGAATGTGGAAAAAATTCTAAAATCGAATCCATACCCCGGTCGGGGAATTATCCTCGGAAAAAGCGCGGATGGCCAAAATGCGGTAATTGCCTATTTTATTATGGGCCGCAGTGAAAACAGCCGTAACCGTGTGTTTGTTAAAGACGGTGAAGGGATTCGCACTGAAGCATTTGATCCGGAAAAATTGGTTGATCCGTCCCTTATTATTTATTCGCCTGTTTGTGTGTTCAATGGTACGACCGTCGTTACCAACGGCGACCAGACCGACACAGTATTCAATTACTTAAAGCAGGGAAAAACGTTTGCTTCTGCTTTAAGAACACGCACCTTTGAACCGGACGAGCCTAATTTTACCCCTCGTATTTCTGGTGTTGTTGAAGCTGGGGGAGATTACAAGCTTTCTATTTTGAAAAGTGCAAATGGCAACCCGAACTCCACGCAGCGTTTTTTCTTTGAATACAACTCACCAATTAGCGGAGAAGGCCATTTAATCCATACCTACAAGGGGGATGGCAATCCGCTGCCGTCTTTTGAAGGGGAGCCTACACTTGTCAATATTTCGGGAGATATAGATGCCTTTACTTCGCAAATTTGGGACAGCCTGAACGATGACAACAAAGTTTCACTTTTTATTCAATTTATTAATCTCAAAACTGGTATGGCAGATACCAGAATTGTCAATAAAAATAAATAAAATATTGGAGGAAGCCAAAATGTCACAAGAGCTTACATTAAAATATGGTTGCAACCCGAACCAGAAGCCATCACGTATCTTTATGCAGGATGGCAGTGAACTGCCCATTCAAGTGCTTAATGGCAGACCGGGATATATTAATTTTCTTGATGCTTTTAATAGCTGGCAGCTTGTTAAGGAATTGAAAGCAGCAACAGGTTTGCCGGCGGCGGCTTCTTTTAAACATGTTAGTCCTGCGGGTGCAGCAGTTGCAGCTGAGCTTTCTGACACGTTGAAAAAGATTTATTTTGTTGATGACCTTGAACTTTCGCCTTTAGCCAGCGCGTACGCAATGGCAAGGGGTGCGGACAGGATGTCATCCTACGGAGATTGGATTGCCCTTTCCGATATCTGTGATGAACAGACAGCAACTTTAATTGCACGTGAGGTTTCCGATGGCATTATCGCTCCGGGTTACACAGATAAAGCGCTTGCAATTCTGAAATTGAAGCGTAAGGGCGGCTATAATATTGTCACAATCAATCCGGGTTATCAGCCTCAGCCGGTTGAGCATAAGGACGTTTTCGGGATTACTTTTGAACAGGGAAGAAACGAAATTGTGATTGATAATAATATGCTCGGAAATATGGTTACCGAGAATAAGAATATTCCGGACGATGCAAAGCGTGATTTGCTGATTTCACTAATTACGTTAAAATACACACAGTCAAACTCCGTTTGCTATGTTAAGCACGGGCAGGTTATCGGTGTGGGTGCGGGTCAGCAATCTAGAATTCACTGTACCCGTTTGGCCGGTAATAAGGCAGATGTTTGGTTTTTACGCCAGCATCCGAAGGTTCTCGGGCTAAAGTTCAAGGAAGGCATCCGCCGCCCCGACAGGGACAATACAATCGATGTTTACATCTCGGACGAATATATGGATGTTTTGGCCGAAGGTACATGGCAGAACCTCTTTGAAGAGAAGCCGGAGCCGCTTACCCGTGAAGAAAGGCGTGCATGGCTCAATACGCTGACAGATGTTGCACTCGGTTCGGATGCATTTTTCCCATTTGGTGACAACATAGAACGTGCGCACAAGACCGGCGTAAAATACATTGCGCAGCCGGGTGGTTCCATTCGTGATGATAACGTAATTGATACCTGCAATAAATACAACATTGCTATGGCGTTTACGGGCTTGAGGTTATTCCACCATTAATTAAAATTGAAGCTTCGGGTGAAAGAACATCAGAATAGAATGTAGGGGCGAATGATTATATGAATATATTGGTAATAGGTGGGGGAGGCCGTGAGCATGCAATTATCCGTAAGCTCAAGGAAAGCCCAAAGCTAACCCAAATTTACTGCGCACCCGGTAACGGCGGAATTTCGAAAGATGCGGTCTGCGTTGCAATTGAAGTAACGGATATTGACGGCGTCGTGAGGTTTTCTAAAGAAAAGCAAATTGATATGGTCTTTGTTGCACCGGATGATCCGCTTGCCGCGGGCATGGTTGATGCACTTGAATGTGCAGGAATTCCTGCGTTTGGCCCACGTGCCAATGCTGCGGTTATCGAGAGCAGCAAGGTGTTCTCCAAGGATTTGATGAAGAAATACAACATTCCCACCGCGGGTTATGAAGTGTTTGACCAGTCACACAAGGCTTTGGATTATATCAGGGAGAATGACCAATATCCCATCGTGATTAAGGCTGATGGCCTTGCCCTTGGAAAAGGTGTAATTATAGCGGCCGATTACAGTGAAGCACAGGATGCGGTAAAAACCATTATGGAGGACAAGGTCTTTGGTGCTTCCGGTAATCAGATTGTTGTCGAGGAGTTTATCACCGGGCCGGAAGTATCGGTTTTGGCCTTTACGGATGGCAAATGCGTGAAGCCTATGGTTTCCTCAAAAGACCACAAGCGTGCTCTGGACAATGATAAGGGGCTTAATACGGGCGGAATGGGTACAATCAGCCCAAATCCGTATTATACGGAGGAATTGGCCAGCCTGTGTATGAAAACAATTTTTATGCCGACTGTTAATGCAATGAACCAAGAGGGAAGAGTTTTTAAGGGATGTTTGTATTTTGGCCTAATGCTCACAAAGGATGGGCCGAAAGTTATTGAGTACAATTCGCGTTTTGGTGACCCGGAAACACAGGTTATCCTACCGCGCCTTAAAACGGATTTTATTGATATTCTTCAGTCTGTTATTGAAGGACGTCTTGAAGCACAGCCGATCGAGTGGAGCGGGGATGCCTGCGCCTGTGTAGTGATGGCTTCCCCGGGTTATCCGGGTAAATATCCTAAAGGGCTTGAGATAACCGGACTTGACGAGAACGGCCAAACTAAAGGCGCTACGGTTTATCACGCCGGAACACTGTATAAAGAGAATAAGTTTTATACAAACGGCGGGCGAGTGCTCGGCGTTACGGCGCTGGGACAAACCCTTGAAGAGGCGCTTGGAAAAGCGTATAACGCAGTTGAAAAAATAAAATTTGACGGTGCGCATTACCGCCACGACATTGGTAAGTAGCCCCTAATATTATAAGCTTAATAAATAATGCCGGCTCCGCTGCCCTCACCCCCGGGGTTAAATTCTAAAATTATGGTTTATTCAGTAAGCATTAAATAAGACCGGAAAAATAATTGTTTTTTATTCCTTTTTGTGATATACTTCCCATATTGCTACTACTGAATATAGCAGAGGGGGGCATTATGGAATGATTCATCATAAAGGGATAAAATTGTTTCTGACGATGAAAGTATTATTTCTGTTGATTTTTATGTGCGTGGGGTGCTCACCAAAGCCCGAGTCTACAGCAGCCGCGGCGAGTTCAGCTCCTCCGGAGGGTGGAGTTACCATAAGAGCACAGGTAGTTAAGTTAACGCAGGGAGAATATACTTCAGTCGGTAAAACTGGCATTGAAAACCCATCGATTGACGATTTTAAAACACTGATTATCGGAGTTAATGTGGTAGGAATTAATCCAGCGAAAGAAAGAAAAATCACATGCCCGGATATTGGAGAAATCACAGACAAATTATCCTCCAAAGTTGTTCGATATGCGAATTCATCAAGTATGAACAATGACTCTGACAGCGTTGTCAATTATGATAATACTTTAGTGCTTCATACTAAGGGTATCGGCAATGACGCTCTAAAATCAAAATTAAAAGGGCTGAAAATTGAGGTATCCTATACGGATTTAAATGGTAAAATAATCAAAAAAGCATATGATATAGCGGATGTTTTGCAGTTTGTTTAATTAAATTTACACATAATAAAAAGACGATACGGAATTTTCCGTATCGTCTTTATTATTTATAACTTTATTCTGCTAAAGCTCTTGACAGCCAAGCTTCTGCAATATCCATTGCAAGGTAAAGACCATCTTTTTCGCTGGATTTCACAATTTGCTTGCGGGTACGAATATTTTGGTCCGTAAACATAAGCTGAATTGAAACTTTATCTGCAACTTCAATATCCTGAACTTTCTTTTTGCTTTTGATTTCAAGTCTGACAACATATTTATCTTTCATGCTTCCATAATAAATCACATCACCGCAGCGTACAAGCGGTTTACCCTTGTATGTGGGGAACTGAGGTGTGCTCTCGTCCTTTTCATTCATTCAAGTGTCCTCCTTCGGTTCAATTATTAAAGTGCTTCATCAAAAACAATACAGTGATTTACTCACCTAAATAAGATTTTAATAACACCTGTAACAATTCATCGCGGTCTATCCTGCGAATAAGACTGCGGGCATTATTATGTGTAGTAATGTATGTGGGGTCCTCCGAAAGAATATAGCCAACAATTTGATTGATTGGATTATATCCTTTTTCTTTCAACGCATCATACACAATGGTGAGCGTTTTTTTAATATCCTCTTCACGGTCATTGCCAAGCGAAAAGGTCATCGTCTTATCAAGCATGGAAACACCTCCAATAATTTCATAATACAACATACATAAAATAATTTCAAGGACTAATTTGTGAATTAATGATTAAGAACGTAAATTAGCACCCGATTTTTCAAGCTCTTTCATTACTTTTTTCATCACGCCGGCAATATGGTCATCAGTTAATGTGTTATCTTTGGAACGCAAAACAATGTTGAACGCCACGCTCTTTTTACTTGCGTCGATTTGTTCTCCCTTGTAAACATCAAAGAGTTTTATCGTTTCAAGCAAATTTCCAGCGCCCCTGACAATTGCCTTTTCAAGTGTCAACACAGGAATGCTGTCCTCGCAAATTAGCGCAAGGTCACGGGTGACCGCAGGGAACTTAGGCAGCGGAGCATAGGTCTTTTCCGTCTTTGCGTACTCAAACATTAAATCAACATCAATGGAGAAGCAGTAAATCCGCTCACCAATACCATAATTATCGGCGACCTTTGGATGAATCTCGCCAATTGTGCCAAGGCGCTTGCCATCAAGGGTCAGCACGGCACAGCGTCCGGGATGATAGCTGCTTTCTGAAGAGGATGCCTCTATTTCATAGTCGTATACGCACAGTTTTTCCAAAAGTTGTTCGGCCATTCCTTTGACTGTAAAGTAATTTGCCTTGTTACCGTACATACCAACGATTAAGTTGGTTTTTTCAATCGGAAGTTTGTCCTCAGTAGTCGGTATATATTCACTGGCCAACTCAAAAAGACAGGCGTCGGCATTGCGGTTATTATAGTTGCGGGAGAGAACTTCCAACATGGAGGGTAGAGCAGTCGTTCTCATAATACTGGTGTCTTCACCCAAAGGATTTGAAATAGTAATAGATTTACGAAGAGGCGAATCAGCCTGCATTTGAATTTTATCATAATATTTAGGGCTTATAAATGAGTACGTCATGATTTCGCTTGCACCGAGCGCAAGCATCGTGGAGTTAATCGTTTGCTCGAACTTTTGGCGAGGGGTATATTTGCCTTGAGCGCCGCCGGCAAGCGCAGTTCCGGGAATCTTATTATAACCATAGAATCTTGCGATTTCCTCAGCAATGTCGGCCTTGTGCTCCAAATCGGGTCGGAAAGTGGGAACTAAAATAGTATCGTCGTCAAATTCACAATCAAGTTTTTTGAGAATTGTTTTCATTTTGTCAACATCAAGACTGAGGTCGAGAAAACGGTTAATCCAGTCAACATCAAGATGAATTCTTCTGCGCTCACTGCTTGAATGATTGTCAATCATGACATCGTCCAAAACATCGCCCGCGTCTAAAAGTTCAACAAGCTCACAGGCGCGTTCAAGTGCCGGAAGACAGTTGTTTGGATCCAGCCCTTTTTCATAACGGGAGGATGCGTCGGTTCTCATTCCCTGATCCCTTGCAGTAGTACGGACGGAAGCACCATTAAAGGAGGCGGATTCAAATACAATCGTAGTAGTATCATCGACAATCCCGCTGAATTCGCCTCCCATAACGCCGGCGATTGCGATAGGCTTATCTGCATCCGCAATAACCAGATTTTTGGTATCGAGCTTGTGCTCAACACCGTCAAGTGTAGTGATTGTTTCACCATTTTTGGCGCGGCGTACGCGAATTTTGCCCTCGCCGATGAAGCGTAGGTCAAAGGAGTGCATCGGCTGGCCGTATTCCAACATTACATAGTTAGTAATATCTACGATATTATTGATTGGACGCACACCCATTGCACGCAGTTTTTCTCTCATCCATAGAGGTGACGGTTTCACACGCACATTTTTTACAATACGCGCGCAATAAATTGAGCACAAATCAGTATCTTCTACTTTAACGTCTAGCATCCCTTTGCAGGAACCATGGCCAGCTTTTACAACGGGTTTATGGAGCGTTAGCGGCTTACCAAAGGTTGCAGCCGCTTCTCTTGCAAGTCCAATGACGGAGAAACAGTCCGGTCTGTTGGAAGTGATTTCGTATTCCACTTTTGTATCATTAAATCTGAGCGCTTCACAAATCGGTTCACCTAGTTTGCACTTCTCCTGCAAAACAAAAATACCGTCTTCAACAGCGTAGGGAAAGTCATGTTTGGTAAGGCCGAGTTCACTGAGAGAGCACAGCATACCATTACTTTCAACACCGCGAAGCTTACCTTTTCTAATTTTTTTCCCGCCGGGTAGGATGGAGTTATTCATTGCAACCGGAACCACGTCGCCAACCTTTAAGTTTTGCGCGCCAGTAACGATTTGAACCGGTTCGCCCGCGTCAACGTCGATTTGTGTAATCCACAAATGGTCGGAGTCCGGGTGCTGATCAAGAGAAAGCACTTTGCCAACAATTACGTTTTCAATCTCACTGCCTTCAACCTCCCAGCCCTCAACCTTGGAGCCGCTCATTGTCATCGCTTCGGTGAAGTCGCGAATCGGCATTTCATCTAATTTTACAAATTCTTTTAACCATCTCATAGAAAGATTCATTTTTTTGCGCCCCCTTAAAATTGTTTTAGGAATCTAACGTCGTTTTCATAGAAAAGGCGTAAATCATCAATATTGTATTTCCGCATAACAACTCGCTCAAGCCCCATACCAAGGGCAAAGCCGCTGTATACCTCGGGGTCAATTCCGCAGTTGGAAAGAACCTTTGGGTGAACCATACCGCAGCCGAGGATTTCAATCCAACCCTCGCCCTTGCAAAGACGGCAGCCTTGACCATGGCAGTTAAAGCACTGCACATCAACTTCGGCCGACGGCTCAGTAAATGGGAAGTGATGGGGTCTAAAGCGTACAATGGAGTCCTCACCATACATGCGCTTTACAAAAGTTTCGAGTGTTCCTTTTAAATCTGCAAAAGTGATTCCTTTGTCAACCACCAATCCTTCAATCTGATGGAACAGAGGGGAGTGGGTGGCGTCGACCGCGTCGGAGCGGTAAACTCTGCCCGGCGATATGATGCGAATGGGCGGCTTCTGGTTCTCCATAACGTGAACCTGCACAGGGGAAGTCTGTGTGCGCAGCAGAATATTATCATTTATATAAAAAGTGTCCTGCGTATCTCGCGCGGGGTGGTCTTTTGGAATATTCAATGCCTCAAAGTTATAATAATCGTATTCGACCTCTGGGCCTTCCACAATATCAAAACCCATGCCAACAAAGATTTCTTTAATCGCATCCAGTTCAATACTCAGTGGATGTTTTGCGCCAAGCTCGTGGCGGATGCCTGGCAGAGTGACATCAATCTTTTCGCGTTCCAGCCTTTTAATGGTTTCTTCCTCTTTCAGCTCAGCAGCGCGCTTAATCAAATCCTCCTCTATAAAGGTGCGGACTTCATTGGCCAACTGGCCGATTTTTGGGCGCTCCTCAGCGGAAAGGCCGCCCATTTGCTTTAGAATAGAGGTTAGCTCCCCTTTTTTACCCAAATACTTTATTCGCAGATTTTCCAGTACCTGCTGACCTTTTGCTTCGTCCAATTCGTGTATCGCTTTTGCACGGATTGCTTCAAGCTCCTGCTTCATAACGTTATCATTCCTTTCAGCTATTCAAACATAAATTTACACATAAAAAACGCCCTCATCCCTACAAAGGGACGAAGACGTAAACTCCGTGGTACCACCCTAATTTAAAACTCTCTTTGGCCTATAACGGTGCCTGCCGTCGCCGCCTACTAAAAATTCAGCCGCGCCACTCCAAAGGGAACTTCACCTTTTGTGCTTACAAGTATGCTTTCAGCCGCGACATACTCTCTCTTGGTAAGCGAAGAAAAAGGTTACTTCCTTTATCATTGTGTTAGCTGTAAATAATATATCACCTTAATGGGATAATTGCAAGCAAATCATTTGTCCGTAGGGCATCTGCCCACTGAATCCCTTACAATCAGTTCCGGTTTTAACAGCAACTTACTGATACTAACACCGCCAATCAGTTCCTCAAGCATCATAAATGCACTCTTGCCGATAGCGACTCGATCCTGCCTGATTGTGGTCAGCGTGGGGGTTAGGTGCTGTGCAATTGGCAAATCATCAAAACCAATGACACTTACTTCCTGTGGCACATGCTTGCCCAGTCTGTTCAGTTCGGCGATTACACCCGAAGCAATCAAGTCGCTTGCACAAACAATCGCCGTTGCACCGTTTTCCAAAAACGAACTTACATGGTATTTAGCACACTCCGGAACATAGTAGCCATTGGCGATTAATTCTGAATTGACCTTGAGTGAATACCGTTCCATACTTTGTGTAAATGCAAAGTAACGCTCGTCTGAAACCATACTATTTTTTGAGCCGTTCAAAAGAGCTATATTTTTATGCCCGTTCTCAGCTAAATATTTCACAGCCAAGTCAATGCCGTTGTATCCGTCTGTTCCAACGTAGCCAACATGCTTATTGGGAATGTAATTGTCGAGCAGCACCGTTGGTACGTTTGTTTTGTCAAGTTGCTTAATATAGTCGTCATGTAGTGCAAAGCCCAGCAGAAACGCCCCACTGTAACCGTATTTCAGCATAAATGAATCGAATTTTTCCTGTGTTTGCATATTAAGATTTGTCGGAATAACTGAAACGTCGCAGTGACGTCTGGCGGCACTAAGCTTAAAACCCACGATAATTTCGTAGCCAAATTGGTCGATATTCTCATACTCCATATTTTCTATTAAAATACAAACCTTGCGGTTACCAAGCTTTTGTATTCTTTTTGAGGCATAACCCATCTCTACAGCGGTGTCAAGAACCAACTGACGCATTTCCTCGCTGATGTCACTTGCACCGTTTAAACCCTTAGAAACCGTGCTGACAGCAATTCCAAGCTTATTGGCAATGTCCTTTATTGTAGCCATTGTAATCCCTCATTTCTATAATGCAATTTTAAGTATATACTGTAGCTGCTTTATATTTCAATGATTTTATTAAGTAAATATAAAATAATTAAAATTTGTTGATAATTATCTATAAAAATGCTAGCATACAATTAACATTACGAAACATCTCGAAAATAAACGACGTTATAACTAAAATAAATTAGAAAATAGTGGTAATTTATTCAATATATATAACGCACTTTCTGGCAGAAATATGGTCGAAATCTGGGAGACGATCACTAACCTGATTGTTGCATAACAATATTAATATGTCAATAAACTTAATGAAAAATTTAATAATTACGCACATTTTTTTGGCTATTTATTGACAATCTTACTTTACTTTGCTATTATAGCAATGTTGTTTCGTAAATTTTCGTAATAAGGGTGAGCCTGAATGTCTATTAAATCCAAAAAAAAGCAACTTGCCCGCGGAGCGGGCATCTTACTTGCGATAAGCAGTTTACCGTCGGACTACGGGATTGGTACGTTTGGGGTTCAGTCGTTTAAATTTATAGATTTTTTAAAAGATGCCGGTCAAAAATACTGGCAAGTTCTCCCAATTGGCCCAACAAGTTTTGGCGACAGTCCATATCAAGCATTTTCCGCTTTTGCTGGTAACCCTTATTTTATTGATTTGGACATTTTAATTGACGAAGCACTTTTAACACTCGACGAAGTTAAGTCCTGTGATTGGGGCGACAGTGCGGTGAAAGTGGATTATGCAAAGATTTTTCATTCCAGATTTCAGGTTCTCAATCTTGCTTTTAACAGAAGCAAACATATAAATAATAAGGAGTATTGGGCATTTTGTAACGAGAATGCGTATTGGCTGAATGATTATAGCCTTTACATGGCTCTTAAGTTTAAATTTGATAATAAATCATGGTTGTTTTGGCCAATCGATATTCGTTTTTATGAGGCGAAAGCAGTGAAGACATACTCCGAGCAGCTTGAAAAAGAAATAGACTTCTGGAAGTTTTGCCAGTTTAAATTCTATGAACAGTGGAATAAAGTAAAGCAATATGCAAACGAAAATGGAGTTAAGATTATAGGAGATATTCCGATATATGTCGCACTTGACAGCGCGGATGTTTGGGCACACAGCGCATTGTTTCAGCTTGATGCGGAGCGCAGGCCGGTTAGAGTTGCGGGTGTTCCGCCTGACGCCTTTTCAAAGGATGGCCAGCTTTGGGGCAATCCGATATACGACTGGGATGCAATGGAGCGTAGCGGCTTTGACTGGTGGAAAAAGCGCATGGAATTTTCAGCTAAAATTTACGATATTATTCGAATTGATCATTTTATTGGCGTTGTACAATATTTTGCAGTTCCTGCAGGCGAACCAACGGCCGTCAATGGCAGCTGGCAAACAGGCCCGGGGCACAAACTGACCGATGCAATTGATTCCTCCATTGGAGATGTGCAGGTCATTGCCGAGGATTTAGGCATTTCTGTCCCGAAGGTAAAAAAACTGCTTAAAAAAACTGCATATCCCTGTATGAGGGTTTTACAGTTTGCATTTGACGGCAACCCTGAAAACGAGCATCTGCCTTGCAATTACACGAGCAACATGGTTGTGTATGGCGGAACGCATGACAATGAAACGCTGATGGGTCATTTTGCAGAGATGAAAACAAAGAATACACAGTATGCCAAGGAATATCTTAATGTAAAAAGGGGGAAAGATATTCCAAAAGCCATCCTTCGAGCTGCATACGCAAGTGTTGCCAATACCGTAATTTTTCAAGCACAGGATATCCTGTTTCTGCCGAACAGTGCGAGAATGAATTTTCCGTCAACCATTGGTACCAATTGGCGCTGGAGGCTAAAAAAGGATCAGCTTATGGATGAGCTTGCACAAAATCTCAATCATCTTGCTCAAGTTTATGGCAGATGAATTCTTGATATTTTAAAGGAGTGGACTCTGATGAATACGTTTAAGAACGACATTTTAACCATCTTAGAGCTGAACTACGGCAAGAACATTCAAGGCGCCAGCACCGTTGAACTTTACAATGCCGTTTCCAAGGCGGCTATGAAAAATGTGAAAGCGAAATGGGAAGTACCCGCTGCAAGCAAAAAGGCATGCTATTTTTCCGCTGAGTTTTTAATTGGGAGGTTAATTTACAGTAATCTGCTGAACCTTGGATTATTAAATCAATTAACCGAGTTGTTCAACGAATACAAAATCGATGTTGGTGTATTCGAGGATATTGAGGATGCGGCGCTCGGTAACGGCGGTCTTGGCCGGCTTGCAGCCTGCCTGCTTGACTCCGCTGCAACACAGTACATAGTGTTAAACGGTTATGGAATTCGATATAAATATGGCCTTTTTAAGCAATATTTAGAGAATGGTTTCCAAAAGGAAACGATAGATGACTGGCAGCGATTTGGTGACCCGTGGTCTTTGCGTCGTGAGGACGAAAAAATCAAAATTAAATTCAAGGATCAAGCAGTTTATGCTGTGCCTTATGATACACCGGTCATTGGCTATGGTGCACAAACCGTTAATACACTCCGGTTGTGGCAGGCGGAGCCGGTGAATCAATTCAACTTTCAGCTTTTTAACGACCAGAAGTTTGAGATGGCTGTTCGGGAAAAGGACGATGCCGAAGCAATTTCGAGTATTTTGTATCCCAATGATTCGTCCGACAAGGGAAAAAAGCTTCGGTTGAAGCAGCAATACTTCTTCTCCAGCGCATCGCTTCAGGATATTATCAAAACCTATAAGAAAAGATATGGAAATGACTTTTCGCGTTTTTCAAGCGAATATGCCATTCAACTTAACGATACGCATCCGGTTGTTTCTATTCCGGAGTTTATTCGTCTGCTCATGGCAAACGATGGCGTTTCTTTCAGCAAAGCGCTGAAAATCTCCAGACAAACCTTCTCTTACACGAATCACACCATTATGGCGGAAGCCCTTGAAAAATGGGATGTTAAGCTATTTAAGAGCGTCATTCCAAATGTGTACAGATATGTTGTCATGATTAACAAGGCACTGCAAAAGGAACTTACGGCCATGGGCATTACCGGCAGTGCACAGGATAAATACATGATTATTGAAGACAACACAACAATACACATGGCTCGTTTGGCAATTTTTGCAACGCATTCCACTAATGGAGTTGCACAAATTCATACTGATATCTTAAAGAAGACGGCGCTCAGGGAATGGTACGAGATTTATCCGAAGCGGTTTAACAACAAAACCAACGGAATTACGCAGCGCCGTTGGTTAGCTCTTTCAAACATGGAGCTTTCCGGGTTTATTACCGATAAAATCGGCAGTGCATGGGTTACCGATTTAGACAGGCTTAAGAATCTTGAAAAGTATAAAGACGACCCAAATGTAATGAATCAATTTGCCAATATTAAACACATTAAGAAACAGCAATTGGCCGATTACATTAAAAAGCACGATGGCATCATACTAAATCCTGATTTTATTTTTGATGTTCAGGTAAAGCGGCTGCATGAATACAAGCGTCAGCTTTTGAATGCATTCTCCATTTTAGATATCTATTTTGGATTAAAAGACGGTAGAATCCAAAACTTTAATCCTACGGCTTTTATCTTTGGAGCCAAAGCGGCTCCGGGCTACTTTAGAGCGAAGGGCATTATCAAGTTTATCAATGAGATTGCCAATAGGGTTAATAGTGACCCAGCGGTAAATAATTTGTTAAAGGTTGTATTCGTATCGAACTACAACATGTCCTATGCGGAAAAGATTATGCCGGCCGCAGATATTTCAGAACAGATTTCGACGGCGGGTACCGAAGCTTCCGGCACAAGCAACATGAAGTTTATGCTGAATGGTGCTGTAACGCTTGGAACCTATGATGGAGCCAATGTTGAAATTGTTCAGCAGGCAGGGGAAGAAAATAATTACATCTTTGGTGCGCGCGTCGAAGAACTTGAAACGATTGCCGATTCGTACAACCCGAGGACCATTTATGAGCAGAACTCGAGAGTAAAGGCAGTTGTTGACGTTCTGATAAACGGAACGTTCGATGATGGTGGTACCGGAATGTTCCGGGAATTGTACAAATCACTTCTTGATGGTGCAAGTTGGCACAAGCCGGATAATTATTATCTGCTGTATGACTTTAACTCATATTGTGATGAAAAGCTAAAAGCAAATGCTGATTACAGTGATCGATTTAAGTTTACACAAAAGTGCTTCATGAACACCGCCAACGCCGGTAAATTTTCCAGTGACAGAACCGTTAATGAATACGCTTCCCAAATATGGGAAATGTAAAATAATCCAATAAAATTCACCGCGGCTGTTCCTGCTTCAGTCGCGGTAAATTAAATCTGCTTAGGACATTTGTTAATCTTGAGTGATTCAACGGCAGCGCACAAGTAATTTTAGTGTCGCTTTAAGTCGCTAAAGCTTGAAATTGTGGGAAAATAATGCTATAATAATCGGTAATTAATTTGAAAGAGGGCATTTGAAATGCAGGAAATCAGAGTTGAACTGACGAAAAACCCACAACAGAAGCCAACTGATACAAGCAAGCTTGGTTTCGGTACAATATTTACAGACCATATGTTTATGATGAACTATGATGAGGGAGAGGGCTGGCATGATGCCAGAATTGTCCCGTTTGGACCGATTGAGCTTTCACCTGCGGCTATGTGCCTTCATTATGGTCAATCTGTTTTTGAAGGAATGAAGGCTTACCGTGCGGTCGATGGCAGGATTCTGCTTTTCAGACCCGACAAAAACATGGCCCGCCTGAATTCATCTAATGATCGTCTTTGTATTCCATTGATTGATGAGGAATTCAGCAAGATGGCAATTGAAAAGCTGGTTTCTGTTGAAAAGGATTGGATTCCATCCGCCGAGGGTACCTCTCTTTACATCCGTCCGTTTATTATTGGCGTTGATCCTCATGTCGGTGTGCATCCGGCACAGCATTTACTGTTTATCGTCCTTTGCTCTCCGGTGGGTGCGTACTATCCGGAAGGCTTGGATCCAGTTAAAATCTACGTTGAAAAGAACTATGTTCGCGCGGTTAAGGGCGGCATGGGATACACGAAAACAGCCGGCAACTATGCAGCTTCTTTAAAAGCGCAGGATGAGGCTGAAAAGCAAAACTACACTCAGGTGCTTTGGCTTGACGGCGTGGAGCGCAAATATATAGAAGAAGTCGGTACGATGAATGTGTTCTTTGTTATCGGTGACGAAATTATTACTCCGTCCCTGCAAGGCTCTATTCTTCCCGGAATTACCCGTATGTCCTCCATTGAATTGTTAAAGTCATGGGGATTAAATGTTGTAGAACGCAAGATTTCCATTGATGAGCTCGCTGCGGCTGCTGCAAGCGGTGACCTTAAGGAAGCATTCGGCACAGGTACAGCCGCTGTCATTTCACCAATTGGCCACTTAAAGTGGGGTGATGATGTCATGAATATCAATCAGGGCAAAATCGGGCCGGTTTCTCAGCGGCTTTATGATACGCTCACCGGAATTCAGTGGGGAAAAGTCGAGGACACCTTTGGCTGGACTGTCGAGGTTAAATAATTCTAAAATATAATGTTAAGGGCGGCGGCGTTTTGTCGCCGCCTTTGTTAACGGTGGAGAGGCTTTATGCGTGAACTTTCGTTTACAGTTCCAAATGAATATGGCGGCATACGGCTAAAAAGTTTTCTGCGTGGCTATTGCAGTGTTTCATCACGGTTAATGATAAAACTAAAGCGAGAGCCAATGGGAATTACGAATAACGGCCAGCACGCGATTGTTACGGATACCTTAAAAGCCGGGGATATTGTACGCCTGTTGATGCCTGATGACTTGAAGCAGGCTGAACCGGTTAGCCTACCGCTCACAGTTGTTTATGAGGACAGGGACATTTTAATTGTAGACAAACCCGCAAATATGCCCATGTATCCCACCCCTGGCCACGACTATGATAGCCTGGCGAACGCAGTTGCGGCTTATTATATGAATCAAAATGAAAAGCTTGCGTTCCGTCCGGTATATCGACTGGATAAAGATACAACCGGTCTTGTTGTATTGGCGAAGAATTCCTATTGTGCGTCGCGCCTTTCCGGCAGACTTCAAAAGGAGTATACGGCAATCTGCGAAGGTGAGCTTTCCGGCAGTGGAATCATCAATGACCCAATCGGCATAAAAGCGGGGCACAGGATTCAGCGTGAGGTTACGCCAAACGGGGAATCCGCTATAACGAATTGGCAGTCGCTTTGCGGCGGCAATCATCATACATTGGTGTTACTTCAACTGAAGACCGGCCGTACCCATCAAATTCGCGTGCATTTATCGCACCTTGGCCATCCGCTCGCGGGTGACGATATGTATGGTGGTAGCCTTCTTTTAATTGACAGACAGGCTCTCCACTGTGGGAGCGTCAGCTTTGTTCATCCGGTCACAATGCAAAATCTTTACTTTACATGTGACCTGCCGGCCGACATGAAAAATCTGTTGATTGTGTGTGGTATGCAAAAATGTACAAAAACAGTTTAATGGAATAAACTAAATGCATATAATTGCATGAAAGTGAATTATTATTTAAATTATGCTTGATTTATGTATATTTATGCGCTATAATACGAATCACATTAACAAAACAAAATAAACTTTATGTTTTACGGAGGGTATTATGATGAAAAAGCTATCTAAAATTACAGCATTTCTTCTTGCAGCAGCAATGATGATTTCAGCGACAGGCTGCGCGAAGTCCGGAACCACGGCAAACTCAGCAAAAAGCGAAGCCACTAGCGCATCTGCTTCTACTACCATTGATAAAATTAAAGCGGATGGATTTGTTACCATGTCCACTAATGCGGAGTTCGAGCCTTTTGAGTATAAGGACGGCGACAACTTTGCCGGTATCGACATCGATATTTCCAAGAAAGTTGCTGAAAAGCTTGGCGTTAAACTGAAAATTAACGATGTTGCTTTTGACACACTGACCACCGAAATCGTATCCGGCAAGGCCAATTTTGTAGCAGCTGGCATGACTGCGGACGAGGATAGGAAGAAAAACGTTGATTTCTCTGACACCTACTTTGATGCGACACAGTCCATCATCGTAATAAAAGGCAGTGCTATTAAAGCGCGTGCAGACTTAAATGGCAAAAAAGTCGGTGTTCAGCAGGGTACAACGGGCGATATTTTCTGCACGAATGAAGACGGAAAAAACGACATTAAGGTCGCATCAACCGAACGCTATTCTAAAGGCGTTGATGCGGTGACCGATCTGATTAATGGCAAAATAGACGCGGTTGTTATCGACGACTTTCCGGCAAAAAAGTTTATTGAGAAGAATGCTGACAAACTGGTCAAACTCGACGAAGCTTTAACGGTTGAGAAGTATGCAATTGCAGTCAAAAAAGGCGATGCCGAAATGCTTAAGGCAGTTAATGAAGTTTTAGGCGAAATGAAGTCTAACGGTGATCTCGACAAGATTATTACAAAGTATAAGTCAGCATTGGAAGGCTAATAATTACAGTTGTAATATAAATGCAGGGTTAGCTGAGTATTCTGCTGCCCTGCTTTTCTTAGTTTAAAATGGGAGGTTAAATATGAATACTCTGCTAGCAGCACTTCCGCTATCCTTTTTTTCAGATTTACCCCAAAAGTTTTACGATTCGTTTATACTAAAGAACAGATATAAAAATATTGTAACCGGTTTGGGCAATACCTTGTTAATCACGCTATTCGCGGTTATAATCGGAGTCATTCTAGGAACACTGGTTGCTCTGATTAAAGTAGCGCATGGAAATGACGAAAAGAAGTTCAAATTTTTAAATGCGATATGCAGCGTCTATCTGACTGTTATTCGCGGTACGCCAATAGTCGTTCAGTTGATGATTATGTGGTATATTATTCTGCAATCCGCCAACGTGGATAAACTCGTGGCGGCGATTCTCGCTTTTGGTATTAACTCAGGTGCATATGTTGCCGAAGTAATCCGTGGTGGAATCCAGTCCGTGGATAAGGGGCAAATTGAGGCCGGGCGTTCTCTGGGCTTAAACCAGCGCGATACAATGATTAAAATCGTGTTTCCACAGGCACTTAAAAATGTCTTGCCGGCAATCGGCAATGAGTTTATCGCGCTGCTAAAAGAAACCTCAGTTGCAGGCTATATTGCAATACAGGATTTGACCAAGGGCGGCGACGTCATCAGAAGTATCACCTATGATCCATATACTTCACTCTTAACTGTTGCGGCCATTTATCTTTTGATTGTCATGGGTCTGACTACAATGCTCGGTAAATTGGAAAGGAGACTGCATAGAAGTGATAACCGTTAAAGATTTGCGTAAAACCTTTCATACACTGAACGGCGATATAAATGTTTTAAAGGGAATTGATCAGGAAATTGAAAGGGGTGAAAAGGTTGTTGTTGTCGGCCCTTCCGGCTCGGGCAAGAGTACCTTTTTACGCTGCCTCAATTTGCTTGAGCAGCCAACAAGCGGTGAAGTTTGGTTTGAGGGCACTCAGATCAATGTTCCTGAATGCGATATTAATCAACTGCGCCAGAAGATGGGTATGGTGTTTCAGCACTTTAATCTATTTCCGCACTTGACAGTCATTCAAAACATAACGCTTGCGCCCGTTTCCTTAAAACTGAAAACGCCCAAGGAAGCTGACGAACAGGCAATGCAGCTTCTTCAACGCGTTGGCCTTGCCGATAAGGCGGAGGCGTATCCGGTTCAGCTTTCAGGCGGCCAAAAGCAGCGGATTGCCATTGTGCGCGCACTTGCCATGAACCCCGATGTTATGCTTTTTGACGAGCCAACCAGCGCACTTGACCCGGAAATGGTTGGGGAGGTTCTTCAGGTTATGAAAGAGCTTGCCGCCGACGGAATGACAATGGTTGTGGTAACGCACGAAATGGGATTTGCCAGAGAAGTTGCAACTCGTGTGCTTTTTATGGATGATGGGCAGGTATTGGAAGAAGCAACGCCCGATGAATTTTTCGATCATCCTCAAAATTCGAGGTTAAAAGACTTTTTATCCAAAGTCCTTTAAAAAACATTACGAATATGATAGAATTAAGAGCACAACAATTTGTTGTGCTCTTAATTTTGTAAAGGTGGTTAAATTTCACTATGCCGGCTGCAATTACGCATTTTTTTCAAGCGCAAAGGGTATTGGAAAAACTGAAAAAACACGATGATTTTGCCGCACTCAATAAAGACGCGTTTCTTTGGGGTGCGCAGGGTCCGGATTTTCTATACTGCCATCGTTATCTGCCGTGGCAGCGCGGCTCTAGCTTAAAGGAATATGCGTCAAAGATGCACCTTGAAAAATCGTCCATGACACTCCAAGCGATGCATGATTATTATAATATACGGTGTCGTGATGGCCTTGTGTTGTCCTACATTTACGGTTTCCTTTGTCATTACTGCCTTGACCGTATCGCTCATCCCTTTGTTCATTATGGTACACAGGCCCTGCTAAAACAAAGTCCGGAACAAAGTGAGGACATTTTACATAGTCAAATTGAGTCGGCGCTGGATGTAATCATACTTCGTTACGAAAAAACGGCGCTTCCGGTTGAATTTAACTTAAAATGGACTGTTCCAAAAAACACACAGGTTCAGGCAACAATTGCGGATTTATATGCAGATGTACTGAATCAACTGTTTGGACTTGAAAATTCACGCGCTGCACTTTTACAGGCAACAGGGGACTGCCGCTTAATCTTCGGGCTTTTAAATGATCGTACTACAATAAAAAAATCGATGGTAGAGCATTTTGAGAAGCGAAAAGGCAAACACAGTATTTCAAGCCATATTCGTGGAATAAGTGAAGGCAGCGAGTATGACTATGCCAATATTTTGCAGGCAGACTGGAAATGGCCGATGGACAGCAAAACGATAAGCAATGAAAGTTTCCTAACGTTGTACGAGCGTTCCATAATGGAGAGCATAGAATTGATAAAAGGCTTTTTGCGCAATGATTTAAGTAAGCTGACAAATGACATTTCATTTGTATGAAAGAAGTTGAAAATATTGGATAGAATAGCAAGTTTCTGCGTTGATCATAACAAACTGATGCCGGGCATCTATATTTCACGTATTGATGACGATATCGTTACCTATGACATTAGAATGAAAAAACCGAATATGCCGCCCTTTCTTTCGAACCCGGCAATTCATACCATTGAGCATCTGTTTGCAACTTTTGTACGCAACAGTACGTTTAAGGAACACATCCTTTATTTTGGCCCGATGGGCTGTCGCACCGGCTTTTACTTTTTGGTCAGAAACATGAATAAAGAGGATGTGGTTCAGCTTATTATCGATATCTTTGAAGAGATTGCAAATTTTGATGGAATGATACCCGGTACCACAGCCGTGGAGTGCGGAAATTACCTTGAACACGACCTCCACGGTGCAAAGGATGAGGCGAAAAGATTTCTTCCAATAATTAGGGACTGGAGCGAGGAAAAACTGAAGTATTGAGCTTAACAGGTCGGTTAAATTGTTTCATGTTTGTTAATTCGACGCGAATGGGTTGCAAAACTGTAACTTTTGTTATATCATAGTATCAGAGTATTACAAATTTGTAATAATTTACTTACCCGAAAGGATTTTGCCTCATGCAGGTTCCAAAACTAAAAGGAATATCAAAAAGAGCATTTAAAGATGTATGCCATATCGTATATAGCAATACATTTGATTTTTTATATATTGTAGGAATACAGACCATTAGGCTTTTAAAACGCGTTGGACGCAGGTTATCGCGGTTTTTCAAGCCTGTTACTAACCTTTGCAAATCTTTGTATGCAAGATCAGTCGGCAAGCAAATTTCCAATCTGAAAAAGGAAATCCACTCGATTGGGGAAGGTTTTTCTATTGCCAGTGCCAGAATTGCACAGGCCAGTAAACAGGGATTTGGACACGTATTTAAAGAGTGCTTTAAGGTAACTGGCAAAAGCTTTGTCCGTCATAAGGGTTTTGTGTTTTCTATTTTGAACTTTGTAGCGCCGATAGCAGCGATTATTATGCTTGTAATGACCGTCCAGTACTGGAATGGTCTTAATTATGGACTTGTGCTCACATATGACGGCAAAGAAATCGCTACGATTGAGGATGAGAAAATCTTTGAGCATGCAACTGAAATGGTAAGCCAGCGTATGGTTCATGATACAGCCGGCAGTAATTCCAATTTCAGTTTTACCCCTACCTTTAAGCTGTCGGTTGTTAATACAAACAAATTTTCGGTGGCAAGTTATGTTTGCGATAAGATTATTCAGCAGTCAAACGGGATTATTGAGGAAGCGAGCGGTCTTTATGTGAATGGTGATCTTATTGGTGTGGTTAAGAGCAGTGCGGACCTTCGCTATATGTTGCAGAACCTGTTAAATAAAGCGCGCGGCGCCGACAAAGCTGTAACAGCGACTTTTTCGCAGAATGTGGAAACAATCAATGGTCTGTTTCCTACGACCACAATTATGACCACGGATGCAATGAATAAAATCATTAGCGGCTCTTCAAAATCAGCGGTAACCTATACAGTCAAGGAAGGCGACACGTTAACTTCCATAGCAAAGGCAAACTATACCAGTATTGTTGAATTGAATAAGATTAACAATAATCAATTGGGCGATAATCTGATGCCGGGTGACTTGATTAACCTCGAAGTTGCGGTTCCGTTGCTGGATGTGGAAATGGTAAAAATCATTACGTATCAGGTTCCGCTCTCCTATCAAACTGTCACAACGAAGGACGATTCCAAATACACGGACTACTCTAAGCTAAAAACAGAGGGTATGAACGGTGTACAGAAATGCGTCGATAAGGTTTATTATGTAAATGGTATTGAGTCAAAGCGCAATATTATTAGCAGAACAATTATTACGCCATCGATTGATAAGGTGGTTGTAACAGGTACAAAAAAACGGCCTCAGTTTAGTGGCTCCGGTGTAAGCAGCGGCAATCTAATGTGGCCTGTTCCGTCGCTTCATACGATTACCACTTACTTCACATGGCGCTGGGGCAGCTTCCATTGGGGCATTGACATTTCAGGCGGCGGCGCCTACGGCAGGACAATTGTCGCAGCGGACGGCGGCACGGTCGTGTCGGCCGGTTGGAGCAATGGCTATGGCAACTGTGTTAAAATCAGCCATGGTAATGGTCTTGTTACACTCTATGGTCACTCAAGTAGGCTCCTTGTTTCCTCAGGGCAGCGGGTATCAAAGGGTCAAGCAATTGCTCTTGTTGGCAGCACAGGAAATTCCACCGGTCCGCACTGCCATTTTGAGGTGATAAAAAATGGCACAAAGGTAAATCCTCTCAGTTATGTTAATCGGTAGCAACTTTAGCTAAAGTTGACAAAGCGTTCTGCATCCCGAGCGGGTAAACAGGGCGCTTTTTTTGTATATTTTCACAAACATGACTGATTTAATTCGTTATTTATTGACTTTTGTGCTTATATGTATTATTATCATTAAGTGTGTGGCTTACATACTAACATGGCTTTTTATTCCTTAATATTTTTATTAATTTTAGATGATAACTTTGAAAATATTTACAAACATTTATTCATAAAAACGCTTAATATTTTGCGAAAAAATGCAATAATATTACTGTTTAACTTTAGATTGGAGCGTGCCGCATTGGACAAATTCGTTATTAAAGGTGGCAATCGGCTTACCGGCGAGGTCAACATCAGCGGTGCAAAGAATGCTGCTATCGCGATTATTCCAGCAGCTATTTTAGCGGATGGCGTGTGCCGCATTGAAAATATACCGAATATTACCGACGTTGCTTCTATAACAAGAATACTTTTTGATATGGGAGCCAAAATTCGGAATATTAACAAATCTACCATTGAAATTGACCCGAGGCCGATTCATACACATGTAGCATCCTATGAGCTTGCGCGTCACATACGCGGTTCCTATTATCTTCTAGGCGCACTGTTGGGCCGTTTCAACCATGCGGTTGTTACGATGCCGGGCGGCTGTGACTTTGGGGTTCGACCCATTGACCAGCATCTGAAAGGATTTGCCGCTTTAGGCGCAACTTACAAACTGGAAGGCGGCATGGTTGACGTTTTCGCTGAATCATTAAATGGCATCAATATCTATCTTGATGTTGTATCTGTTGGTGCTACTGTGAATATTATGCTTGCTGCGGTAAAAGCAGTCGGTATGACTGTAATTGAAAATGCCGCGAAAGAACCTCATATTGTGGATCTTGCAAACTTTTTGAACTCAATGGGAGCGGATGTTAGGGGAGCCGGTACTGATGTAATCAAAATTTACGGCGTTTCTCACCTTAATGGAACAACCTATTCCATCATTCCCGACCAAATTGAAGCGGGAACCTATATGGTTGCCGCTGCAGCTACTTGCGGGGATGTTCTTATTAAGAACGTAATTCCAAAACATCTTGAATCCATTTCTGCTAAGTTAGAGGAAATGGGTGTTCAAATTGAAGAGTACGATGATTCCATACGTGTCAGTCGAACAGAGAAATTGAATAAATGCAATATTAAGACTATGCCTCACCCTGGATTTCCGACTGACATGCAGCCGCAGGTTGCAGTGTTGCTTTGCATTGCAAACGGGACAAGTATTATCAACGAAAGTGTTTGGGATAACCGCTTTCGCTATGTAGAGGAGCTAAAGCGAATGGGTGCCCAGATTTCGGTTGACGGCAAGCTTGCTGTTATTGAGGGCATTGACCATTTGAACGCCGCTCCGGTAAAAGCAACTGATTTACGTGCGGGTGCCGCAATGATGATTGCTGCGCTAGCCGCAAAAGGCACTACTCAGATTGAGGATATTAACCATATTGAGCGTGGTTATGAGGATATTGAAGAAAAGCTTCTTAATTTAGGAGCAGATATTCAGCGGATTCATGTTCCTGAGCCCGCAGCTGCGCAGGCAATCTGAATATTTTCGGAGTATGAAGGGATAGACGCTGGTCTTTCCCTTTTCTCATATTTGGAGGTTTATCTATGGCGAGATTTTGTCCGCTTTTTAGCGGCAGCAGCGGCAACAGTTATTACATAGGTTCAGCTTGTTCGGGTATTCTGATAGACGCAGGCAGAACTGCAAAGCAACTGACAAATATGCTTGATTGCTGTGGCATTGGCATTGATGCCGTTAAGGCGATTTTTGTAACACATGAGCACTCTGACCATGTTAAGGGACTCCGGGTGTTCGCTTCGCGTTGTCATATTCCAGTTTATTCTTCGCCGGGTACATTGAACGCACTTGAGAAAATGGGTTGTGTGGACGGCAAATTTCCGACCGGCGTGATTGCCAAAGAGGGAATGGAATGTGCTGATTTGTATATTAGACCGTTTCGTACCTCACACGACTGTGCGGAAAGCGTAGGATACCGTGTGCAAACCCACGATGGCCGAAGCGTAGGATTTTCCACGGATTTGGGCGTCATGTCCGATATGGTGCGCAGTGAACTTACAGGAGCAGATTTGGTTGTTTTGGAATCCAATCATGATGTCGGTATGCTCAAAAACGGGCCATATCCCTATCCGCTTAAACAACGTATTTTGTCGGTTACGGGTCATCTTTCCAACTTAGCCTGCGCAGATGAGCTTTACGGCCTTGCTGATAAAGGCACCACACGCTTTGTTCTGGCACATCTCAGCTCTGAAAACAATACACCGGAGCTTGCGTATCAGACGGCGCTTTGCTCGCTTTCCCTAGCGGGATTGAAGGAAGGAACGGATTATCAGCTTTCAGTTGCACCAAAAGAAAACATAGCTGGGAAAGTCATGATATTTTAGGTGGAGAGATGTTAACTGTAAATATAATATGTATGGGTAAATTAAAAGAGGTTTACTGGCGGGAAGCATGTGCAGAATATGCAAAAAGGCTTCGCTCTTTTTGTAATTTCTCAATCATTGAGCTTCCGGAGTCGCGCTTACCAGATCATCCATCAGCGGCACAAATTGCTTCCGCTCTGAAAACAGAGGGAACGAAAATCCTTTCCGTCGCAGGAAATTCCACATTGTTTGCACTCTGTATTGAGGGATTTCAGCTTTCATCGGAACAGCTGGCCGACAAGATAAACACCCTGAGTATCAACGGAATAAGCTCAGTCAGCTTTATCATCGGTAGTTCGTTTGGCCTCAGTGACGAGGTAAAACAAAAGGCGGAATTCAAGCTTTCAATGTCGCCGATGACGTTTCCACATCAGCTCGCTCGTGTTATGCTATGCGAGCAAACCTACCGTGCATTTCAAATCATTAATCATGGCAGATATCATAAATAAAGGCGATATAATGAACAACATAGGAACACAGGAAATTATTACCGATAGATTAATCCTGCGCCGTTTTACTTTAGATGATGCAGAATCTATGTACGAAAATTGGGCAAAGGATTCCGAAGTTACAAAATATCTTCGATGGCCGCCGCATGAAAATGTTGAAGTCAGCAAACGCCTCCTGAACCAATGGGTTGAGAGCTACCATGATTTATCCTATTATAGTTGGGCAATTGCCTTTAAAGAGGATAACATACCGGTTGGTTCTATCGGGCTTAACACAGTAAGTGAAATTGACGAAGCTGGCGAAATTGGTTATTGTATCGGCAAAAGCTGGTGGGGAAAAGGTGTGATGACCGAGGCGCTTAAAGCGGTCATACGATTTTGCTTTGATGATGTGGGCTTTAACCGTTTGGAAACCGATCACTCTGTAAACAATCCTGCTTCTGGTCGTGTGATGCAAAAGGCCGGCATGCTTTTTGAAGGCATTGCGAGGCAAAAGTACAAATCAAATTTGGGCTTTCAGGATTGCAAACTTTATTCAATTTTAAAAGACGATTACAGAAAATAAAAACAAAAGAGCCGCCGGTTGGAAAAAATCCAACCGGCGGCTCTGCTGTATTTAAAAATTAGACCGTACCCTGTGCCAGCATTGCATCGGCAACCTTTACGAAGCCTGCAATATTTGCGCCGACCACATAATTTTTTGAATAGCCATATTTATCAGCTGCATCGGATGCATGCTGAAAAATATTCTCCATAATGTCTTTCAACTTTGCGTCAACCTCTTCAAAGGTCCATGACAGGCGCATGCTGTTCTGACTCATTTCAAGAGCTGAGGTTGCAACGCCACCGGCGTTGGAAGCTTTACCAGGCGCAAATAAAACGTCATTTGCCAGGAAGTAATCGGTAGCCTCAATGCTTGTAGGCATATTAGCACCCTCAGCCACTGCAAATACACCGTTTTTAACGAGTAGCTTTGCATCTTCAATGAGAAGTTCGTTTTGTGTTGCGCAGGGAAGTGCGATATCGCACGGAGTGCTCCAAATGCCCTTGCCTTCGTGGTAAACAGAATTCGGGCGATAAGCCTTATACTCAGACAAACGGCCGCGCTTCACTTCTTTAATATCTTGAACTGCCTTTAAATCAATTCCGCCAGCGTCGTAAATCCAACCAGTCGAATCACTCATTGTAACAACCTTACCGCCAAGTTCCTGTGCTTTTTGGCATGCATAGATAGCAACATTACCTGAACCGGAGATGGAGATTACTTTGCCGGCAATCGACTTTTCGTTTTTCCTAAGCATTGCATCGGTAAAATAGAGAAGACCAAATCCGGTCGCCTCTGTACGTGCAAGTGAACCGCCATAGGTTAAGCCTTTACCGGTGAGGATACCGGTATACTCGTTTGCGAGGCGCTTGTACTGGCCAAACAAATAGCCGATTTCACGGCCGCCCACACCAATATCACCGGCGGGTACGTCTGTGTCGGGACCAATGTGGCGATAAAGCTCAGTCATAAAGCTTTGGCAAAAGGCCATTACTTCACGGTCGGATTTACCCTTAGGGTCAAAATCGGAACCACCCTTGCCGCCACCGATTGGCAGGCCGGTTAGGGAATTTTTGAGAATTTGCTCAAAACCTAGGAACTTTAGGATACCCATGTTCACAGACGGATGAAGGCGAAGCCCGCCTTTATACGGCCCGATTGCGTTGTTGAACTGTACGCGGTAGCCACGGTTAACCTGTACTTTTCCACTGTCGTCAATCCATGAAACCCGGAATTTAAGTTGTCTGTCAGGTTCTGTCAGCCTCTCGAGAATGCCGGCTTTTTGATATTGGGGATTCTGCTCGATAACCGGAGCCAAAGACTTTAAGACTTCGGTCACTGCCTGAATGAATTCAGGCTCGCTTGGGTTTTGCAGGATTACATTTTGAAGTTGCTCGTCAACATAAGACATTTGGATATCCTCCTAAACGAAATTGAGAAAGGTTTTTCTAGTTTATAACGCTTTCTTACTTCAACATTTTAGCATATCAATCGTAGATTTACAATATTTTGAGCATGAAAATTTTCAAAAAATAGATGAATTTTGCAAGATTGAATAGCAAATGTTGCAAAAAGACGGAAAATCAGCCTAGTGGTTTAAAAATTTGTGCATAAAAATGAAATGTAACTTTCAATTTAAAAATGATTGACACATCCTACTAAATATAATAGAATATAACATAACATAACCAATATATAAATTATTATGACAAGGAGGTTCGTAAAAGAGCAGCCTTGTTATTTTTATTTTTAAGGGGGTAATGATTTGAGTAAATATGCAAAAGACGATATTATTAGAATGATCGAAGAAAATAATGTAAGATTTATTCGGCTGCAGTTTACTGATATTTTGGGTACGCTAAAAAATGTAGCGATTACAACCAGCCAAATCGAAAAAGCACTGGACAATAAGTGTATGTTCGATGGTTCATCCATTGAGGGCTTTGTCAGAATTGAGGAATCCGACATGTATTTAAGGCCGGATCTCGATTCCTTTTCAATCTTTCCTTGGCATACTCAGCACGGCAGAGTTGCACGGCTGATTTGTGACATTTACAAGCCCGATGGAATGCCATTCGAAGGTGACCCGCGTTATGTGCTGAAAAAAACGCTGAAAGAAGCGGCCGATATGGGCTATTCCTTTAACGTAGGACCTGAGTGCGAATTCTTCCTGTTTAATACGGATGAATTTGGTCACCCTACCACTATTACCCATGATACTGCGGGATATTTTGATTTGGGACCATCCGACCTTGGTGAGAGCGCGCGCCGTGATATCTGTCTGAACCTTGAGGACATGGGCTTTGAAATTGAAGCATCCCACCACGAGGTTGCTATCGCACAGCATGAAATCGATTTTAAATACAGCGAAGCTCTGTCTGCCGCTGATAACATTCTTACCTTTAAGATGGTCGTTAAATCCTGCGCTGATTCACACGGGCTTTGTGCTACTTTTATGCCGAAGCCAATATATGGCCGCTGTGGTTCGGGTATGCACACCAATATGTCATTGTTTAAGGATGGCAAGAACGCATTCTATGATCAAAACAGTGAATCCGGACTAAGCCATATTGCTTATAATTTCATCGCGGGTATTATGAAGCATATAAAAGGCATGTGTGCAATTACAAATCCTCTTGTTAACTCATACAAGCGGCTGGTTCCGGGCTATGAAGCCCCTTGCTACATTGCGTGGACTCTGAGCAACCGAAGTGCTCTTGTCAGAGTACCGGCTTCCCGCGGTCTTGGCACCCGGGTTGAATTGCGTAATCCGGACCCTGCGTGCAACCCTTACCTTGAGCTCGCTGTGCTGCTTGCGGCAGGACTAGACGGTATAAAAAACGATCTGATGCCGCCTGAAGCGGTTAGCGCCAATATTTATGATATTGATATTGCGGAGAGAAAAGCTGCGGGAATCGATAATCTGCCTTCCGACTTAAGCAAAGCAATTGATGAAATGAAGGCTGATCCGTTTATCGAAAAGGTACTCGGCAATCATGTGTTCAGTAAATATACAGAAGCTAAAGAAAAAGAATGGTACGATTTCTCCACCACAGTTACGCAGTGGGAATTGGATCAATATCTTAATAAGTTTTGACCATGTAATTTTACACATCACAATCCTTTCCACGGAGTTGTTAAAAAATGAGCGGTATTCTTGTAGCGAATTCCAATGCGGATTGTGCTAAAAAAATAGCGGCAGTGCTCCGTTCCGGTGGCTTAAATGTCGGTGGCGTGTGCACAACCGGCTCTCAAGTTATTGATTTTACTAACCGGCAGTATGATGGAGGGGTGGTTGTTTGCAGCTTAAGATTGATGGATATGCCAGCGCTGGATCTTCCAAGAATTATTGGTCCGGACTATGACTTTTTATATATTGTAAAGTCACAGCAGTCTAATATTTCAGATTCGCTGCCTTGTGCCAGTTTAATACAGCCGATTAACCGCATGAGTTTAATTTCCTCGGTTAATATGCTTTTAAGTATTGCCGATTATACCAGCCTGACGATTAAAAAGAAAATTGCAAGTGGTACCCTTGACGAAAAACAGGTGGTTGAAAAGGCAAAGAGCCTTTTAATGCAACGCAACAATTTTACGGAGCCGCAGGCGCACCGCTTTATTCAAAAGAAAAGTATGGATACCAGTAAAAAAATGATTGAAACCGCGATGATTATTTTAAGTTTATAAAGGGGATTCTTTAGATGAAGTTTACGAAGATGCAGGGTATTGGAAACGACTATATTTATATCAACTGTTTTGAAGAAGTAGTCGAAAATCCATCTGAACTCTCCATTAAGCTCAGCGAAAGGCATTTCGGCATCGGTTCCGACGGGATCATCCTAATTGCACCGTCTGATATAGCTGATTGCCACATGGATATTTACAACGCCGACGGCTCTCAGGCAATGATGTGCGGCAACGGTATACGCTGTGTTGGCAAGTATGTTTATGAGCGTGGTATTGCAAAAAAAGATGTGCTGAAAATTGATACGATGAGCGGAGTGAAAACTCTTTTTCTTGACATTCAAGATGGAAAAGTAATGTCTTTAAAGGTTGATATGGGAAAGCCGAACTTAGCTGCGGCAGATATTCCGGTAATTCTGAACAAAGAAGAGGTCATCAACGAACCAATTGTGGTTGAAGGCAAGGAATACAGAATTACCTGCGTTTCCATGGGGAATCCGCACTGTGTCCTTTTTGTGGATGATGTAAATGAGGTTCATATCGAAGAGATTGGACCGAAATTTGAGTGCAATGAAATATTTCCCAAAAGAGCGAATATAGAATTTGTTCAGGTGATGAATCAGAACGAAATTAAGATGCGCGTGTGGGAGCGCGGTTCGGGTGAAACCTGGGCCTGCGGTACTGGCGCGTGCGCTGTGGCAGTTGCCTGCGCAATTAATAAGAAAACGGGTCGCACCACAACCATACATTTAAAGGGCGGAGACCTGAAAATCGACTGGGATGATAAGACAAACAGCGTTTTTATGCAGGGACCTGCTAAAATTGTTTTTGACGGAACGATTGAAATTTGATATCATCTATTTATGGGCGTAAGATTAAAAACGAAGGGAATGTTACGAATTTGTTAAAAGTGAACCGGGATTTTGTAAAACTGCCGAATAGTTATTTGTTTGTGGACATCGCTGCAAAGGTTAATAGTTTTTTGGAGCAGCATCCAGAAATGGAGATTATTCGTTTGGGAATCGGTGATGTGACTCGACCACTTCCAAAGGCGGTAGTCACGGCTATGAAAAATGCAGCGGACGAAATGGGGGAGGCTAAAACCTTTCGTGGTTACGGGCCGGAAGCCGGTTACGAATTCCTGCGCACGGCAATTGCCGAGAATGATTATAAAAAACGCGGGGTGCAAATTGGCACGGATGAAATTTTTGTCAGCGACGGTGCAAAGAGCGATACTGGAAGTATTGGTGATATATTTGATGTGGACAATGTGGTTGCTGTCTGTGACCCGGTTTACCCTGTGTATGTCGATACCAACGTTATGGCCGGCAGAGCGGGCGAGTATGAGGACGGCAAGGGATGGAGTAAAATTGTCTATATGCCATGCTTAAAAGAAAATGATTTTTTGCCTCAGCTCCCCAAGGAGCGGGTGGATTTAATTTATCTTTGCTTCCCGAACAACCCCAGCGGAGTTGGAATTAGCCGAGGTGAGCTAAAAAAGTGGGTGGATTACGCACTTAAAAATGAGTCAATTATTCTCTATGATGCTGCCTATGAGGCTTTTATTACTGAAGAAGACATGCCGCACAGCATTTACGAAATAGATGGTGCGAAGAAATGTGCGATTGAATTCAGAAGCTTTTCTAAAACTGCAGGTTTTACCGGTACACGCTGCGCGTTCACAATCATACCTAAGGATTTAGTATTTAATAATATGTCCCTTAACAAGCTTTGGGACAGGCGTCAGTCAACAAAGATGAACGGTGTTTCCTATGTTGTGCAGCGCGGTGCTGAGGCCGTTTACTCCGAAGATGGGATGCGCGAGGTAAAAGAAAACATTTCCTATTATCTTAACAATGCTAAAATCATCATGGACGGATTAAAGACAGCCGGCTTTGAAGTTTATGGCGGTGTTAATTCGCCTTATGTATGGCTGAAAACGCCAAATGGCTTGACCTCATGGGATTTCTTTGATCTTCTGCTTGAAAAAACAGGCGTCGTCGGCACACCAGGTTCCGGTTTTGGGATCGGCGGCGAGGGTTATTTTCGTTTAACTTCGTTCAATACCAAGGAAAATACAGAAAAAGCGGTTCAAAGAATTGTAGAGTTCTTTAAAGCATAGCAATTGATTAAAAAGAATGGTTGGTGATTAAATGAAAGCATTGCTGATGCTTGAGAATGGAATGACCTATGAGGGCATAGGCTTTGGAGATGAACATGATGTTCTTTGCGAGGTCGTTTTCAACAGTGCCATGTGTGGTTACACCGAGCTGTTAACCGACCCGTCGTACGCGGGGCAGGGTGTTGTAATGGCTTACCCTTTAATTGGTAATTACGGTATTTGTTATGATGATGCCGAATCAATCAAACCTTGGCTGCGTGCATACATTGTTCGCTCGGTTTCAGGGGCAGCAAGCAATTTTCGCTGCGATGTTGATTTGAATACTTTTTTAAAGCAGAATCATATTCCGGGTATTCAGGGAGTGGATACACGCACCATAACAAAAGTACTCCGCGAAAGTGGTACGATGCGCGGCATGATTTCCTATGGTGAAGAAATTGACACTGCCGCAATGAAAAAACAGCTTGACGCGTTTGTGCTTGAGTCCTGTGTTCCTGTTGTCAGCAACAGGGATTTAAAAATCTATGGTGACGGTCCAATCAAAATTGCACTTGCTGATTATGGCGTGAAGAGCAATATTATCCGTTCGCTCGTAAAGCGAGGCTGCACTGTAAAATGTTTTCCTTATGATGCTTCTTTTGAAGACTTTATGTCTTTTTCTCCAGATGGCATCATGTTATCCAATGGCCCGGGGGATCCGAAAGAATGCACCAAAGCAATCTCCGAGCTGAGAAAAGTCTATGAGCATGGGGTTCCTACCTTTGCAATCTGTCTTGGCCATCAGCTGATGGCTCTTTCTCAGGGTTTTGACACTTATAAATTAAAATATGGCCATAGAGGTATTAATCACCCTGTCAAGAATTTGTCTGACAACAGGGTTTATATTACTTCACAAAACCACGGCTTTGTGGTGAATGGCGACACAATTAATCCTTCAGTAGCCGACATTAGCTTTATTAGCATGAATGATGGCAGCATTGAGGGATTAAACTATAAAAACGGAAAAGTATTCTCGGTACAGTTCCACCCTGAAGCTTCACCAGGTCCGCTGGATACAGGCTTTCTTTTTGACAAGTTTGTGAAGCTGATAGGAGGAGGCCAACTATGAAAAGAAAAGATATAAAAAAGGTTATAATTATCGGCTCCGGCCCAATTATCATTGGTCAGGCCGCCGAGTTTGACTATGCGGGCACACAGGCCTGCCGCGCTATCCGCGAGGAGGGTGTCGAGGTTATCCTCATTAACTCAAATCCGGCTACGATCATGACGGACAAGCAGATTGCCGACAAGGTTTACATTGAGCCTTTGACAATTGAAACAATTAAAAAGGTTATTTTAAAAGAAAATCCGGACAGCATCCTGCCAACCCTTGGTGGGCAAAACGCGCTCAATCTTGCGGTCGAGTTGGAAGAATCCGGCTTTTTAAAGGCAAATCACGTGGAAATGATCGGTACAAATGCCGACACAATCCGAATGGCTGAGGACAGGGAGCTTTTTAAGGATGCAATGGAACGTATTAACCAACCCTGTGCTGAAAGCGGAATCGCTGAAACAGTTGAAGCCTGCGTTCAGATTGCTAAAAAAATTGGTTACCCTGTTGTCGTTCGCCCGGCCTACACCTTGGGCGGCAGCGGCGGTGGTATTGTGGACAACGAGGAAGACCTTATTTCCATCGCTGCCCTTGGCTTGCACCGCAGCCGCGTGAATCAAGTGCTTATTGAGCGCTGTATTTCCGGTTGGAAGGAAATCGAATATGAAGTGATGCGTGACCACAACGGCAACTGCATCACAGTCTGCAATATGGAGAATTTCGACCCCGTCGGGGTCCACACAGGCGATTCCATTGTCGTCGCGCCGTGTCAAACGCTTGCTGATAAAGAAACTCAGATGCTTAGAAGCGCTGCGCTTTCAATTATCACCGAGCTTAAAGTAGAGGGTGGCTGCAATGTGCAGTTTGCTTTAAATCCTAAGAGTTTTGAGTACTGTGTAATTGAAGTAAACCCGCGCGTCAGCCGTTCTTCTGCACTTGCTTCAAAAGCGACAGGCTACCCGATTGCAAAGGTTGCCTCTAAAATTGCGCTCGGTTATACACTTGACGAAATTCAAAACGCTATCACGAAAAAGACTTATGCCTGCTTTGAACCTACACTTGACTATTGTGTTGTTAAAATCCCTAAGTGGCCTTTTGATAAGTTTATTTACGCGAGACGCAGTCTTGGCACACAAATGAAGGCGACAGGCGAGGTGATGGGAATCGCCCCAACATTTGAAAGCGCATTGATGAAGTCAATTCGTTCACTTGAGCAGAATGTTTTTAGCCTGATTGACCAAAATGTTCAGGATATTACCGATGCTGAGCTAAAAGAGCGTCTGCATGTCGTAGACGACCGCAGGCTCTGGGTTTTAGCGGAGGCTTTAAGACGCGGCACATCCCCCGCAGAAATCCATGATATTACAAAGATTGACCTTTGGTTCCTCGATAAGCTGGTTTCCATTATTGATGTTGAAAAAGCCCTTGCCATGCAGCCGATTGACAAAGCACTTCTCTTCAAGGCAAAGGACTTTGGATTTATCGATAAAACCATCTCGGAATTAAGTGGTAAAACAGTGGAAGAAATCCGCGCAACGGAAAATGAGTGGGGTATTCAGCCTGTTTATAAGATGGTCGATACCTGCGCCGCTGAATTTGATGCAGAAACGCCGTATTACTATTCAAGTTATGGAATTGAGAACGAATCCAAGCCGCAGAAAGACAGAAAAAAGGTTTTGGTTATCGGCTCCGGCCCAATCAGAATCGGGCAGGGAATCGAATTCGATTTCTGTTCTGTTCATAGTGTTTGGGCACTTAAAAATTTAGGTTATGAAACGATTATCGTAAATAATAACCCGGAAACAGTAAGCACAGACTTTGACATCGCTGATAAGCTCTACTTTGAGCCTTTAACAGAAGAAGATGTGCTCCACATTGTCGAACTTGAAAGTCCCGACGGTGCGGTTGTGCAGTTCGGTGGCCAAACTGCAATTAAGCTTGCCGGTGCAATCGAAAAGATGGGAATTCCGATTCTCGGTACATCATTCAACAGTATTGATGAGGCTGAGGACAGGGAGCGCTTTGATAAAATCCTTGCGAAGTGTGAAATTCCGCACGCTGACGGCCGCATGGTCTTCACCTGTGATGAAGCAATTAAAGCCGCAAATGAGCTTGGCTATCCTGTACTTGTCCGTCCATCTTACGTCCTCGGCGGGCAGGGAATGCACATTGCCTATACCGATGAAGATATTATTGAGCAAATCGGTGTTATCAATCGAATTGCGCAGGAACATCCGATTCTAGTTGATAAGTATATCATGGGTACCGAGGTCGAGGTTGACGCCGTCTGCGATGGCATTGACTCTATCATTCCAGGTATTATGCAACATATTGAGCGTGCCGGTATTCACTCTGGTGACAGCATCTCCGTCTACCCGGCGATTGACGTGGCAAAAGGCATGCAGGAATTGATTGTCGACTATACCCGCCGCCTAGCAAAGGCATTAAAGGTAAAAGGATTATTAAATATTCAGTTTATTGTAAAAGATAATGAAGTATATGTTATTGAGGCTAATCCACGTTCCTCCAGAACAGTACCGTATATCAGCAAGGTAACCGGTATCCCAATTGTGCCTTTAGCAGTTGGAACTTTCTTCGGCAAGACACTGCCTGATATGGGTTACCACTACGGCTTACAAAGAGAGAGAGACTTAATTGCGATAAAGATGCCCGTCTTCTCATTCGAAAAGCTTTATGGAGCAGATGTAAACCTCGGGCCGGAGATGAAATCGACCGGAGAAGTTCTAGGTATTGCAAAAACCTTTGATGAAGCACTGATTAAGGCGTTTTACGGTGCCGGCGTACACATGATTAAGAATGGCAGAGTTATTTTCACCGTAAAAGACGTTGACAAAGAGGAAGCCTTGCCAATTGCAAAGGGACTTTATGACCTTGGCTGGACGATTTACGCTACAGCGGGAACCTCTGACTTCTTTAATGACAACGATATTCCGACGATTCGCACGAATAAAATCGGCGCGGGCAAGCCGGATATCCTTGATAATATCATGTCGGGTAAAATCAATTTGGTTATCAATACGCCATCCAAGGGCGTTGCGCACAACCGCGATGGCTACAAGATCCGGAGAAATGCGGTTGAGGCCGGCATTCCGTGTCTGACCTCACTTGATACGGCCAACGCGTTTTTAACCTGTGCCAAGCATGTTGAAACAACACAGCTTTCTGTTATTGATATTACAAAGGTTTCAACATTTTTAAATTTTATATAAAAAATGAATGAAAAACATATAGGAGGAAATGATTATGAAAAAATGTGAACTTCTTTACGAGGGCAAAGCGAAAAAGGTTTATGCCACTGATGACAAGGATTATTGCATTGTTGACTATAAGGATGATGCTACTGCGTTCAATGGCTTGAAAAAAGGTACCATCGTTGGCAAGGGCGTGGTCAACAACAAAATGTCTAATTATATGTTTAAACTGCTTGAGAAAAAAGGAATTAAGACTGACTTTGTCGAAGAATTAAGTGACAGGGAGACCCTTGTAAAAAAGGTAGAAATCGTTCCTCTAGAGGTAATTGTCCGAAATAAAGCGGCTGGAAGTCTTGCCAAAAGGCTTGGTATGGAGGAAGGAACTCCGATGAAGACTACCGTCCTTGAATTCTGCTATAAGAACGATGATCTCGGTGACCCAATGGTTAACGAGTATCACATTCTTGCCGCCGGCTTTGCAACTAAAGAGGAAATCGATCAAATCAGCACGATGTCCCAGAAAATCAACGAAATAATGAAAGAGTTCTTCTTTTCCGTCAACATTGAATTAATCGACTTTAAGCTTGAGTTTGGCCGCTGTGCCGAAGGAATCATTTTGGCAGATGAAATTTCACCGGATACTTGTCGCTTTTGGGATGTCAACACACATGAAAAGCTTGATAAGGATCGCTTTCGCAGGGACTTGGGCGGAGTAGAAGAAGCGTATGCTGAGGTTATGAAGCGCATCGGATTATGATGAATAGGATGGTGAGCATTTGAACAGTTCTGTTATGGATTACGATATTTCCAAGCCACACGAAGAATGTGGAGTTTTCGGTATTTATTCTGACGACGGCATCGCACCCGCGTATGCGGCCTATAATGGACTTCTTGCTTTGCAGCACAGGGGGCAGGAAAGCTGCGGAATTGCTGTTTGTGACCGCGGAGTGATTTCTTACTCTAAGGACATGGGCCTTGTCACAGAATCGTTTAGCGACGAGACTTTAGATAATCTAATTGGTCAAATGGCAGTCGGACATGTTCGTTATTCCACAGCGGGCGGCAGTGTGCGTGAAAACGCCCAGCCGCTTGTAATGAGGTATATTAAAGGCACACTTGCGATTGCTCATAATGGTAACCTCACCAACGCGTATGAATTGCGCCATGAGCTTGAGCATAGGGGCTGCATTTTTCAAACTACAATTGATACGGAAGTAATTGCCTATATTATTGCACGTGAACGTGTCGATGCTCCGTCCATTGAAGAAGCCGTACGCCGTGCACTCCCAAAAATTCAAGGCTCCTATTCCATGATTATCATGAGTCCGCAAAAGCTGATTGCGGCACGTGACCCGCATGGATTTAGACCGCTCTGTATTGGTCAAATTGATAATTCGTATGTTTTCGCTTCTGAAACTTGCGCACTTGACGCGTGTGGCGCGGAATTTGTGCGCGATGTTGAACCTGGTGAAATTGTCGTTGTTGACAAAGATGGACTGCGCTCCATTAAAGACTCTGTCAGCGTTAAAAAATCGCTCTGCGTTTTTGAATATATTTATTTTGCCAGAACAGATAGCATCATTGATGGAATCAGCGTTTATGAAGCCCGTAAGGAAGCTGGCCGCCTGCTTGCAAAACAGCATCCGGTTGAAGCGGATATCGTCATCGGTGTACCGGAATCCGGCATTGATGCTGCAATCGGGTACAGTGAGCAATCAGGAATTCCGTACGAAAAGGGTATTGTTAAAAATACTTATATTGGCCGAACTTTTATTAAGCCGAACCAGTTGGAACGTGAGCGCAGCGTGCGCATTAAGCTAAATGCGCTTTCCGGCTGTGTTAAAGGAAAACGCGTTGTAATGCTTGATGATTCCATTGTCCGTGGTACCACCAGTGCGCGAATTGTCACCATGCTGAAAGATGCCGGTGCAAAAGAGGTTCACCTCAGAATCAGTTCGCCTCCATTCCTATGGCCTTGCTATTACGGAACTGATATTCCGTCAAAGGATGACCTGATTGCCTGTCAGCACAGCATTGCGGAAATAGGGGAAATGAGCTTTGCTGATTCAATTGAATTTTTAAGTCTAGAAAACGTACCAAAGATGATTGGTAACGGTTGTGGCGGATACTGTGACGCTTGCTTCTCTGGCAAATATCCCGCGCCTGTGCCGGATTATCTGATTGCAAATAAAGATTATGATTATTGCACACCAATTAAAAGATTTTAAATCCCTGTTTGGAGGAAAGCAAAATTGAAAAATACCTATGAATCGCCGCTTTCATCACGCTATGCCGATGATGAAATGAAATATTTATTTTCACCCGATAAAAAATTTAGAACATGGCGCAGGCTATGGACTGCTTTGGCACAGGCCGAAAAAGAGCTTGGACTGAATATTACTCAGGAACAGATTGACGAGATGATACACTTTGCTGATGATATTAACTATGATGTAGCCGAGGCGCGGGAAAAGGTTGTGCGCCATGATGTGATGTCTCATGTGTATGCTTTTGGGCAGCAATGCCCGAAAGCAATGCCGATTATTCACTTGGGCGCGACCTCATGCTATGTGGGCGACAATACGGATATTATCGTCATGACTGATGCGCTAAAGCTTGTCAGACAAAAGTTAGTAGGTGTTATTCGTGTACTTTCAGAATTTGCATTGAAATATAAGGATTTGCCAACTTTGGCTTTTACTCATTTTCAGCCGGCTCAGCCTACCACCGTGGGCAAGCGCGCAACGCTTTGGATACAGGATCTACTGATGGATTTGGAGGATGTCGAATATCAGCTTTCCAAGGCAAAGCTTTTGGGTTCAAAAGGGACAACCGGTACACAGGCCAGCTTTTTGGAGCTATTTGACGGAGACCATCAAAAGGTGAAAAAACTCGATGGAATCATTGCCGAAAAGATGGGGTACACATCTTGCTTTGCGGTGTCCGGTCAGACCTATTCCCGTAAGCTTGACAGCCAAATGCTCTCTATCTTGAGCGGTATCGCGCAGAGTGCCTCAAAGTTTTCCAACGATATTCGGCTTTTGCAGCATCTCAAAGAAATTGAGGAACCATTTGAAAAAAATCAAATCGGTTCTTCAGCAATGGCATACAAACGCAATCCTATGCGGAGCGAACGCATTGCATCTCTTTCGAGATACGTTATTATCGACAGCCTCAATCCGTATATCACTGAAGCTACACAATGGTTTGAGCGCACCCTTGATGACTCGGCCAATAAACGCATTAGTGTACCGGAAGCATTTTTGGCCATTGACGGTATCTTGAATCTGTACAGTAACGTCGCCGACGGCTTAGTGGTTTATCCAAAAGTTATTGGGCAACATTTATGCCGCGAACTACCGTTTATGGCTACTGAAAACATTATGATGGATGCAGCAAAACACGGCGCGGATCGTCAGCAGCTTCACGAGCGTATCCGTATTCACTCTATGGCTGCCTCAAAGGTTGTTAAAGAAGAGGGCGGGGAAAATGACCTGCTGAGCCGCATTGCCGGCGACCCAATTTTCGGCGTTACGCTGGATGAACTGCACGCCATAGTAAGTCCGGAAAAATATGTTGGCAGAGCACCGCAGCAAACCGAGGAGTTCATTTCAGAGGTCGTCGGCCCGGCAATTCAACGCTATAATTTTATCCCACAAGAAAAAACGGAAATAAATTTATAACTTATCTATCGTTTTTGGAAGGATTTTTTATTTTGATTTTACTTTGATTTTATAGATATTTATGATATTATTGTTTAGTTGTGTTTATCAGTTACTGCCTAAATTCGGCCGCAGGGCAGTTTTATGACCATTTCCGTTGCGGCACGGCGGAGTGAATATTTATGATTAAAGCTATTGTTGGTGCGAACTGGGGCGATGAAGGCAAGGGCAAAATTACCGATGTTGAAGCCGCTCAGTCCGACATTGTAATCCGATTTCAGGGCGGCAGCAATGCCGGCCATACCATTATTAATAATTATGGTAAGTTTGCATTGCATCAACTGCCGTCCGGCGTTTTTTACAGCCATATTACGAATATTATCGGTAATGGTGTTGCACTCAGTGTAGAGAATTTTATGAAAGAATTAAAATCTCTAGAGGAGCGCGGTGTACCAAAACCGAATATTATTATTTCAGACCGTGTGCAGCTTGTTATGCCGTATCACATTCAACTTGATACCTTTGAAGAAGCACGCCTTTCGTCCCACTCCTTTGGTTCAACCAAGTCGGGTATCGCACCTTTCTATTCTGATAAATTTGCAAAAATTGGTTTCCAAATCAGCGAGCTTTATGATGATGAGGATTCTTTGAAGGAAAAAATCGACCATGTTATCACACTGAAAAATGTGATGTATGAGAATTTGTATCATCAGCCCAAGCTCACAGTGGATGAAGTTTATGGCAAGTTAATGGAGTATAAAAGTATTTTGGAACCGTATGTTGCAGACACCTTTACGTTTTTACACAAGGCTGTTAAGGAAGGAAAAAGAGTTCTTCTTGAGGGACAGCTTGGCGCTTTAAAAGATCCTGATTTTGGTATCTACCCGATGGTAACCTCGTCCTCAACGTTAGCAGGATACGGTGCAATCGGCGCGGGACTCCCACCTTATGAGATTAAAGAAATCATCTCGGTGGTTAAGGCATACTCAAGCGCGGTGGGCGCGGGTGAGTTTGTCAGCGAAATCTTCGGTGATAAAGCGGATGAATTGCGTAAGAGGGGCGGCGACGGCGGTGAATTCGGCGCCACAACAGGACGGCCTAGAAGAATGGGTTGGCTTGATTTGGTTGCTTCCCGTTATGGCTGTGAGGTACAGGGGGCAACTTGTGTTGCGCTTACCGTTCTCGACGTATTGGGCTATCTTGATGAAATTCCTGTATGTGTTGCATATGAACTCGACGGAAAAAGAATTGATTCCTTCCCATCTACCGTTCAGTTAAAGCATTGCAAGCCAATCATCGAAAAATTACCCGGTTGGAAATGCGATATACGAGGCATCAAGAAATATGAGGATTTACCGGAGAATACGCGCAATTACATTGAATTTGTGGAAAAAGCAATTGGCATTCCGATTAAGATTGTTTCAAATGGCCCGGCGCGTGAGGATATTATCTATAAATAGTTTCATATAATTGAGCGCTGATATTTCTGATGACTTATTGGCGCTTAAATAGATATTTAAAATTTACGTCGGGGAAGGTGCTCCATCATGTGTGGAATTGTTGGATATATTGGAGACAATCAGGCTGCTCCAATCTTACTTAGTGGGCTTGAAAAGCTGGAATATCGGGGATACGATTCTGCCGGCGTGGCCGTCTACGACGGGACTTCGCTTCAGGTTGTAAAAGCAAAGGGCAGATTAAAAATACTAAGCGATATGATTAGCGGAGGAAAAGATGTTTTGGGAACAGTCGGTATCGGCCACACAAGGTGGGCGACACATGGCAAACCATCAGATATTAATTCCCATCCGCAGGTAAGTGATTCTGGAAAATTTGCCGTTGTTCACAATGGTATCATTGAGAATTATCTTGCTCTTAAGGATATGCTGATCAAAAAAGGAAAATGTTTTGTTTCCGAAACCGACACGGAAGTCATTGCACAGCTTTTAGAATACTACTACAAGGGTGATATTTTGGATGCTGTTATTAAGGTTATCAATAAGATGGAGGGTTCCTATGCCCTTGGCATTATCTGTGAGGATGATCCGGATCAGCTTATTGCTGTGCGCAAGGACAGTCCGCTAATTATTGGCTTAGGCAAAGAGGAAAACTTTATTGCGTCGGATATTCCTGCAATTTTGGATAAAACAAGAGATATTTATCGACTGAATGACAATGAAATTGCGGTTCTTAAGCACAGCAGCGTTACGATTTACAATACGGACAGAGAAATTGTGCCTAAGGAATCCAACCATATTGACTGGGATATTTCCGCTGCTGAAAAGGGCGGATACGAGCATTTTATGGCCAAGGAGATAATGGAGCAGCCAAAGGCAGTCAGGGACACCATCTCTCCAAGAATTAAGAACGGAAAAGTTGTTCTTGATAATATCACCCTAACAGATGAACAAATCAAGAACTTCAATAAAATTTTTATTGTTGCCTGTGGCTCCGCTTATCATGCGGCCGTAGTTGCAAAATATGTTCTTGAGAAATTGGCTAGAATTCCTGTTGAAGTTGATGTTGCCTCCGAATTTAGGTATCGTCAGCCCATTATTGACGAAAAAGTGCTGGTACTGATTATCAGTCAGTCAGGCGAAACTGCGGATACACTCGCGGCTTTGCGTGAGGCAAAACGCCTTGGTGCAAGGACGCTTTCCATTGTCAATGTTGTCGGCAGTTCAATTGCTAATGACTCCGACGATGTGATTTATACTTGGGCCGGCCCGGAAATTGCCGTTGCCACAACAAAAGCTTACAGTACGCAACTTGCAGTTATTTATTTGCTTGCAATTTATTTTGCAGATAAGCTTGGCAACCTTACTGATGAAGAATATGCATACACGGTGTCTCAGCTGCAAGTCCTTCCGGAGAAGATTGCGGAAATTCTGAGTAACAAGGAGAAAATTCAATATCTTGCTTCACAATTTTTCAATGTGAAAGACGTCTTTTTTATTGGAAGGAACCTCGACTATGCCATGTCCCTCGAGGGATCGTTAAAGCTAAAGGAAATTTCCTATATCCATTCTGACGCTTATGCGGCGGGTGAATTAAAGCACGGTACGATTTCCCTTGTTGAGGATGGTACACTTGTGGTGGCACTTGCAACGCAACAACAGCTTTTTGACAAGATGATGAGTAATGTAAAAGAGGTTAAGGCCCGTGGCGCTGTTGTCCTAGGCCTAACAACAGAAAAAAACACAAAAATCGAAATGGAAACGGATCATGCCCTTTACATTCCTGAAATTTGTGACATCCTGCTGCCATCTTTGGCGGTAATTCCGTTGCAGCTTTTTGCCTATTATGTTGCTTCCATGAAGGGATGCGACATTGATAAACCGCGTAATCTTGCAAAATCAGTAACGGTTGAATAAAAATAGACGCTGCTGGCGAAAACTAATGACAGTTCAAAGAATGGAAGTGCGATTTAAAATATGATTCAAAACGAAGCGGTACTGATTCTCGACTTTGGTGGGCAATACAGTCAGCTGATTGCCCGCAGAGTGCGTGATTTAAACGTATACTGCGAAATAAAATCCTACAAAACCACTGCTGAGCAAATTCGCACGGCAGAGTACAAAGGAATTATTCTCTCCGGCGGACCGAATAGTGTTTATGCTGAAAAAGCTCCGGTCTGTGACAAAATGATTTTTGAGCTTGGAATCCCAGTATTGGGAATCTGCTACGGTGCGCAGCTCATGTCTTATTCGCTCGGTGGAACCGTCAGCAACAGTGATGTACGTGAATATGGAAAAACACCTGTTAACTTTGACGCTTCGGGAGCCATGTTTCATGATATTGAAGAAAAATCCATATGCTGGATGAGTCACACCGATTACATTTCGGCAGTGCCAGAGGGTTTTAGAATAACTGCAACCAGCCATGATTGCCCTGTTGCTGCCATGGAAAATGATGATAAACGTTTATGCGCGCTGCAATTTCATCCCGAAGTGGAACATACTATTCGCGGTAATGAAATTCTGAAAAATTTTCTTTTCAATATTTGTGGCTGTAAGGGCGACTGGATTATGTCGTCTTTTGCTGCAATGGCAATCCAGCAAATCAAAGAGACCATTGGCGATAAAAAGGTAATTTGCGCCCTTTCCGGTGGTGTGGACTCTTCAGTCGCCGCCTTAATGGTTCACAAGGCTGTTGGCAAGAATCTCACCTGTATCTTTGTCGATCACGGTATGCTGCGGAAAAATGAGGGAGACGACGTTGAACGTGTATTCCGCAAGCAATTCGATATGAATTTAATCAGAGTTAACGCGCAGGATCGTTTTTTATCAAAACTTGCAGGTGTTACTGAGCCTGAACAAAAACGCAAAATAATCGGCGAGGAATTTATTCGCGTTTTTGAGGAAGAGGCAAAAAAGATTGGTCATGTTGACTACCTGTGCCAAGGTACAATTTACCCGGATGTTGTGGAGAGCGGAACTGGCGATGCAGCCGTTATCAAAAGTCATCACAACGTTGGCGGACTGCCAAAAGACGTTGGATTCACCGGCTTAATTGAGCCATTACGGAATTTGTTTAAGGATGAAGTTCGTAGGGTTGGCCTAGAATTAGGCATTCCAGGGCCACTCGTTTGGCGTCAGCCTTTCCCTGGCCCCGGTCTTGCAATCCGAATCATGGGAGAAATAACTCCTGAAAAGCTTGAGATTCTAAAAGACGCGGATGCAATTTTCCGTGAGGAAATCGTGGAAGCAGGACTTGATAAAAAAATCAATCAATACTTTGCAGTTTTAACCGGTATCAAGAGTGTCGGTGTAATGGGCGACGGAAGGACTTATGACAATACCATCGCACTGCGTGGCGTGACGACATCAGACTTTATGACTGCCGATTGGGCGAGAATCCCTTATGACCTACTTGAAAAAGTTTCAAGTCGTATCATTAATGAGGTAAAGTGTGTAAACAGAATTGTTTACGACATTACATCCAAGCCACCTGCTACAATTGAGTGGGAATAAATTTGTTTAATTTAACCAAACAATAGTGAAAATTTGCTGAATTATGCTATAAAAAGTTAGCAGTAATAGGATGGATGACTATGTTTTTACCTCTCTGTAGGTACATCGTAGCCATCTATCTTTTTATTTTGGAGGTGTCGTTCCCTGTGGAAAAAGCAAAATCGGAGCCTACTGTGAAGCGCTGTGAAAATCTACTAACCAGCAAAGTTTTAGACATTTCATGCAGTTTACTGAGACAGTTTAAAATGTAGTGAAGTATCGCAGGACTTAATTAATGAGTATATCCTTTATCTGAAGGACATGCTAAAACCACAAACCGTTAATTCCAATATCTTTAAAGTATCGCCTGTTACATTTAGGTAGACCTACAGCAGAGTATGCCTTGTGTATTGAATATCTGCGAATTATGAGCATAATGTAATGCAACTACCGGTTAGGTTAACAGCCGCCTATTGAAGGCCCGCTCCCTACTGGGTATTGGTCTATGATTATATAATGTTCACAGCAATGTAATTATAAAGGAAGAGAATGAAATGCATTACGTGGATGTAAAAGGAATTTTATCGTCTCAGAACGGAATGAATATCTATCGCGGCTGCACGCATGGCTGTATATACTGTGATTCCAGAAGCAAGTGCTACAATATGGATCACCCTTTTGAAGATGTCGAAGTGAAAAGCAACGCAGTGGAGCTGCTGGAGGATGCACTGAATCGAAAAAGGAAAAAGTGTATGATTGGCACGGGAGCTATGAGCGACCCTTACATACATGCCGAGGAAAGAATTCGGTACACAAGGAAATGCCTTGAACTGATTGATAAATATGAATTTGGGCTCGCAATACAAACAAAGTCCGACCGCATTTTGCGCGACCTTGACTTAATAAAAAGTATACATTCAAAGACAAAATGTGTCGTCCAGATGACTTTGACAACTTATGACGAAAATCTGTGCAGAATATTGGAACCAAATGTTTCAACCACCAAAGAGCGCTTTGAAGTGCTGAAAATAATGCGTGATAACGGTATACCGACCGTTGTCTGGTTCGATCCTATCCTGCCGTTAATAAATGACACCGAGGAAAACTTGAGAGGTATTTTAAACTATTGCATTGAAGCGAAAGTATACGGTATTATTTGCTTTGGCATAGGACTGACATTAAGGGAAGGCAACAGAGAATATTTTTACCAAAAGCTTGATGCGCATTTCCCAAACCTGAAAGAAGTATATCAGAAGAAATACGGATATTCTTATGAAGTTATGAGCGATAATAGTGATGCGTTGATGCACATTTTTTACGATGGGTGCCGAGAGCATGGTATTGTTTGCAATAATGATGAGTTATTCAGGTACTTACATCAGTTTGAGGACAAACAATGTGTGGAGCAAATAAGTTTGTTTGACAACCGTATTTAACCGCCCATTGAGCAGATTTACACCATCAATAAAACATATATTATAAGCATAATACGAAATTCAAAAGGTTTTCCGAACTTCGTATAAGACCAGTAATTAGCGAAAGAATTAAGCATTTAGGGGGTACCGATAATGGAAACAGAAAAGATTTTGACGTATTTATCTGATTTAGACGTAAATAACAACCGGGATTGGTACCATGCTCATAAAAAGCAATCGAATAGCAAAATTGTGGGAGATTAAAAGAGGAAAACATGAAATATATAATTGATCAGCTAAAAAAGCTTACGTCTATTGACAGCCCAAGCGGGTTTACCGAAGAGGTTACCCAATATACGATGGAACAGTTCAAAAAACTCGGATATGTGCCATATCTAACCAATAAGGGATGCGTGGTGTGTGATCTGGGCGGTAAAGGCAACCCATTGATTCTCTCAGCTCATATTGATACTCTTGGTGGTATGGTGGCCGAGATCAAAAAAAATGGCAGATTGCGTATTACAAACGTCGGCGGCTTAAACGCCAACAATTGTGAAACCGAAAACTGCAGAATCCGCACCCGCTCCGGAAAAATATTTGAGGGTACGCTTCAGATGAATGATCCCTCTATTCACGTTAACGGAGAATACTCCAAGCAAGATAGAACTTTTGCTGATATGGAGGTTGTCATTGATGAAGATGTAAAAGAGAAGAAGAATACCGAGGCACTGGGCATCTGTAACGGGGACTTCGTTTGTTTTGATCCGCGCACTACGGTTACAGAAAGCGGATATATCAAGAGTCGTTTTCTGGATGATAAACTTTCCGTCGCTATTCTTCTGGGTCTTGCAGAGAATCTTCTAGAGAAAAAGCTGCAGCTCAAGCGAAAAGTCTATGTCTTTATTACTGTGTATGAAGAAGTTGGTCACGGAGCCTGCGGTGCTCTTCCGGCAGATGCGGAAGAAATTATCAGCGTGGATATGGGCTGTATAGGTGAAGGACTAACCTGTAACGAGCAGATGGTAAGTATTTGTGCTAAGGATTCCCACGGACCATATGATTATGAGGTAACCACAAATTTGATCCGGTGTGCAGTGGATGGCAAACTTAATTTTGCCGTGGATGTGTATCCCCACTATGGATCAGACGCAGACGCCGCACTTGCTGCCGGTTATGATTTAAAGCATGGCCTGATTGGAGCCGGTGTCTATGCCTCTCATGGCTACGAACGATCTCATACGGATGGTGTGAACAATACGTTGAAATTGCTGGAAATGTACATAAAAAAAGGATAAGCTTTTCACGAAGGTGCTACGTGATACAACCAGAAATATTATTGACATAATCAGCAGTATTAGAGTTTTCTCAACTTCGTATAAGACCAGCAATTGACACCCTTTATTTCCCACGAACTTCATGATAGACCAGAAATTATTATTAAGTAAAACTCCGGCCACAATTGGGTGGGAATGACGCCGGTGGCTTTCAATAAAACAGATAATCATAAGCAAGCACCTGACTAAAAAACAGTCGGGTGCTTGCTCTTTTTCGGGTGGTGATTTTGAAGCAAAAGAGTTTTGCTTCAAGCGGTTTTGTATGGTATAATTGATTTGTTAAAATATGGTAAGTTTGTATAACACAATAAGGATGATAAGTTATGTTTATATTGTATTTTTTATTGAGGGTATTGCCGTTCGTAGCGATAATTTCTTTATTGCTGTATGGTCCAGTATATTTTATGAATAAAAAGGAATATGGTAAGAGGCCATTTATTCGTCATTTATCTATTTATGTTTTTATTGGAGTACTCTTGAGCCTTTTATATGCAACAATACTAATAGATGGGTTTGATATTACGTTTAATCCAGGTTATCATTTGTTGAATTTGATACCATTTGTTTGGATTAGTGAAAATTATGAAATGGGTTTTGCAAAGATGATTCAACAACTTTTGATGAACATTGTTATGGTTATACCGGTTGGGTTTATTATTCCAATCGTTTTTGAAAATACACGTAAATGGTGGAAAACGGTATTATGGATAATACTTATTATTACGTCTATTGAAACGATTCAATACTTCATCGGTCGTTCTGCCGATGTGGACGACCTTATTATGAACACTATTGGAGGTTTAATAGGATATTCGTTGTTCGCTTTATTAGATAAATGTATATGCAAAAAGATTTGGTGGAAAAAAGCTTTAGAAATAAATGAATAGAAAAATGAGTGTTATGTGTAGATGCCAAGCGATAGTTTTGACTCCATTTTGAGTACAATATTTTTGACATTCTAAAACAACTGCGATAAAATTAACAATACGAACGATAAAGTCAAGGGAAATCACGGGTAAATATCTGTGATACACTACTAAGAAACGAGTGAAAATAAAAATAATAAAGAGATAAAGTATCCGAAGTTGTGCTAAGCAGCTTCGGATACTTTTGTATTCAATAGTCATGAACACAGCTAGGTTACTCTCATACGAACAGATATGAGACTTTGGTATCATTTCCAAAGCTTGATTTGTTGTACCCCAACGTTTATCATAGGGCCTAAATTTTTTTGGGTTCCTGAAATAATGCTGGTTGCACCGGTAGGAGTCGATTTTGCTCAAAATGGACTATTTTTACATTTTGTTTGTTGTATAAAGTGAAGGGCATTTTAATAGTAGTAAGGAAGTGGAATGTTTGAGGGCAGTCAAATTGTTCAGCACGTAAACAGGATTAAAATCAGAGCATATTTGTATCATATTTCGTGAGAATCAGGACGACTTGATAGCATTCACAATTTCAAGCACTCCATAATATACTTTTAATAAGCTTATTTTGAGCGAGTATAAGTATGAAAAAATGGAGGCGCAATAATGTCTTTTGGTATTGCACTTGCAGGAGGAGGTTCAAGAGGAGCCGCTCATGTGGGCGTATTGCTTGCATTAGAGGAGTCTGGAATTTACCCGGATTCAATCGCCGGTACAAGTGCAGGGGGGATCATCGCCGGACTTTATGCAACCGGAACTACTCCGCAGATGTTAAAGAAAATCGTTTTAGAAATATCCAAAGCTGGCAAATGTTACTTAGATGCGGATTTAATCGGAATTATAAAGATGATACCGCAGTTTATTGCAGATCGTAAAATTGATCTAACAGGTCTTATCAAAGGCGATCGCCTGGAACAGTTTTTATATGAACAGACGAACGGCAAAAGCATAAAAGATGCAAATATTAGGACAATTATCCCGGCAGTGGACATTAACAGTGGATATACTATCGCATATACGAATTCTCTTGCAAATGTTAGGGTGATTGACAGGGTGAAGTGGAAAACAGATATCTTGATGAGTGAAGCAATGCGGGCAAGTTCCGCCGTCCCTGCCATATTTAAACCAAAATTTATTAACGGCATGTGCTTGGTCGATGGCGGTGTAACTGATGTTTTACCAGTGGATCTTTTAATAGCAGCGGGTGAATACAATGTTTTAGCGGTCGATATTGCACAGAGTTATAAAATGCCACCAAATATGAATATGATAGACATTTCTTCCCATTCACTGTCCATCATGAGTACCTGCTTAAAAGAATGCCATTCCCACGGTGAAAAATTGCTGTTGAAGCCATCACTGCCAGAGCAAGCCGGACTGCTGACCCTTGACCAAATGGTGAAATGCATGGATGCTGGTTATGAGGCTGCTAAAATGAATATTCCAGTGATTAAATCAATTTTCGGATAAAACAGTATGTACTCTTTACCACCGATATAGCCAAGCAATAAGCGGAAGTAACGGTGGAAATGCGCATTAATGATAGAAATAAAATGTTTTTTAAATTTGCTCAATGCACAATAAAACTTCTTAGACGCGCACTACTAAATTTGCCGCGCTTGTATTGCGTTGTTGCAATATTAATGATACAATAACCATGCAAATATTACATCTTTTAATATGAATTTTTCATTAAATGTCGTATACATGATGTGGAACTGCATAAATGCTAGGCTTAAAATCACTATGGCTATGACGCCGTGTATTGAAGTTCACTCGCACAAAAAGCCGCATCAAAAGGGCAGAACCTACTGATGTGGCTTTTTGTATTATGACTTTTTAAAATCTTCTTCTGAGTGATTTTCTTCTTCTTCCACTGAGCTAAGTTCAAATCTGTGTGCGGATACTTTTTTTCGAGCATCCTTGGGAAAAGTATCAAAGTACTCTTTCATCGCAAGGCCTTGAGAGAACAGCATGCTGAGCCCGAGCGGTGATTCATCAAATCCTCTATGCATAAAATTCCCCCTCGATTATTGTTTGCAATGAGTTTATTTTCATACGGTACCCTCATGATTAAACATGAACCTACTTAATGCTGGTATGGTGTCTAATTTTCCTTATTTTCTGTACAGTTTTGTTTAGTGAGAGAGAGCAAACCCACTTGGTCACCAATTACTGTGAGCAAGGTTCCTAAAATAGCTAAGTCGTCCGCAGTTTTATCCTGTGAAATTTGGATTGCAATTGCTGTAGCCAGTGTGATTAGCTTTTCTCCGTAACAGTTGTTCATAACATTATACTATCCAATGTTAAGCCACTTTCTACTTTTTCCCAGTCAATTACATTAAACCAGCTGTCAATGTAATCTGCCCTTTTATTTTTATATTTTAAATAATATGCATGCTCCCACACATCAATTAAAATAACTGGGTTCAGGCAGGTGTTCAGCAGAGTGTCTTGGTTGGCGGTAGAAACAATTTTCAGTGTACAGGCTGAATCCATGGCTAACCATGCCCATCCTGAGCCAAAGCGTTTGAGTGCTGAATCCTTTAATGCCGCTTTAAAATTGTCATATGTTCCGAAAGTTTGTTCAATCATCCTTTTGAATTTTCCTATTGGTTTATTATTGCTGTTTCCCATGATATTAAAATACAAATTATGATTGTAAACACCACCGGCATTATTTTTAACAGCAGTTTGTATCTTTGAGGGCAGTCGGCATGAGTTGAGGATAAGCTGTTCCAGACTCATATTATGATACTGCGGATAGTCCTTTAGTGCCGTGTTTAAATTATCGATATAAGCTTTCAAGTGTCTATCGTGGTGAATTTCGACTGTTTGTGCGTCAATATATGGTTCAAGTGCGTCAAATTCATAAGGGAGCGGCACCAGTTCAAACGGATAGTGATTGTTCAAAGCATATCATCTCTTTATCCAAATACTATATTATACGCAACTTTTACGAATATTGCCAAAAGAAGAATAATGAATTATCAAGTGATTTTGTATTATAATAAACTTGACAGATTTTTGTGGGTGGTGACAGGATGTATCATAAAAAAATTAAGTTAAAAAATGCGCTTTCTGCATTCGGTATTGTTTTGGTTGAACTTGTACTTGTAGCCGCAACAACAGCGGCTTTTGTCGCAGTTTTCAACCGTGCCGATGCAAGGCTTTCGACTACCTCCGCTGCAGAAAGCAGCCGCACGGCTGCTGTAGTTGAGCCAAGTGCCAGCTCATCTGAAAGCTCCATTGAACAACCGGTTCAGCAGACCGATGACTGGCGACTCGTTTTAGTTAACTTCGATAATATAATGCCGGACAGTTTTGAGCATACCATTGTTCATCAATTCAATGTTGATATTGATTCCAGAATTGTTTCACCATACAAGGAAATGCATGACGCCGCTGAAAAGGAAAACATACACATCTGGATTTCTTCGGGTTATCGCAACAGTGAAAAGCAGCAAAAGCTTTACAACAGTGAAATCGAAGCCTTTAGCAGAACGGGGCTCAGCTACGACGATGCAGTCAGCAAAGCTTCCAAATCGGTTGCACGCCCTGGCTACAGCGAGCACAACACCGGTCTTGCCATTGATGTAAACGGTGTACTTGATAACTTTGATGAAACAAAAGCGTTTAAATGGATGCAGCAGCATGCGAAGGAGTATGGATTTGTGCTGCGTTATCCAAAGGACAAGCAGGAAATCACAAAAATAAAATACGAACCCTGGCATTATCGCTATGTCGGCGTCGCAAATGCGATTAAAATGGACGAATTAGACCAGTGCCTTGAGGAATATATTGACTATTTAAAGAAAAATCAGACTGCTTCCAATTGAATATTAATCGCTAATTTGATATAATTATAAAATTGATATCTAATATTATGGATTGACAAAAAACGAGAGGGGTCTATTAATGCAGGAAAAAACAGTCAGAACAAGGTTTGCGCCAAGCCCGACAGGTTTTATGCACGTCGGTAACCTGCGCACAGCTTTATATGAATATTTAATTACAAAATCTTTAGACGGTACATTTGTGCTACGTATTGAGGATACTGACCAGGAAAGACTGGTCGCAGGCGCTGTTGACGTCATCTATCATACCCTTGGTAAAGTTGGCCTAAAACATGATGAGGGCCCGGATATCGGTGGCGAATACGGTCCCTATGTGCAGAGTGAGCGCAAAAACATTTATAAGCCATATGCCGAACAGCTTATTAAAGAGGGCAAAGCATATTATTGCTTCTGTACAAAAGAACGCCTTGATGCGTTGCACGAGAGCAAGGACGACGGTGCATTTTCCGGCGGATACGACCGTCACTGCCGTGATTTGCCCAATGAAGAAATTGATAGGCTGTTAGCTGCCAATACACCTTATGTCATTCGGCAGCGGATGCCAATTGAGGGTTCAACCACATTTGATGACGTTGTATACGGCTCCATCACAATTGAAAACAAGGAACTCGAAGATCAGATTTTAATCAAGTCCGACGGCTACCCTACTTATAATTTCGCCAATGTAATCGATGATCACCTCATGCACATTACCCATGTTGTAAGAGGTTGTGAATATTTGACCTCCACTCCAAAATACAATCTGCTTTATCAGGCCTTTGGCTGGGAGGTTCCCACCTATGTTCATCTGCCTTTAATCATGGGTAAAAATGAGGACGGCAGTGTTTCCAAGCTTTCTAAGCGCCACGGTTCAACCGGTTTTGCGGATTTGATAAAAGAGGGCTATCTGCCTCAGACTATTGTAAACTACATAGCGCTTTTAGGCTGGTGCCCAAAGGAAAATCGTGAGCTTTTTACCCTGCCTGAACTGGTCGAGAATTTTTCGATTGACGGTATCAGCAAGTCCCCTGCTGTTTTTGATTACGACAAACTGACTTGGTTTAATGGTGAATACATTAGGGCAATGTCACCGGATGAGTTTATCAATAGCGCCATGCCATACTTTAAAGAAGTTTTTCCGAACAGGGAACTTAACTGGCAGGTGCTCGCTTCGATTTTACAGCCGCGTGTGACAAGGTTTACACAAATCCCGGAAATGATTGCGTTTTTTAAAGACTTGCCGGATTACACAACCGACTTCTTCGTAAATAAAAAGAGTAAAACCAATCTTGAAAATTCAGTCGATATGTTGAACGAGGCAATTTCTGTATTGGAGAAAATCGACGACTGGTCGGTCGATACGCTTCACGATGCGCTGATTGAGTTGGCGCAAAAGTTGGAAGTCAAGAACGGAACCTTACTTTGGCCGGTGCGCATCGCGGCGGCGGGTATGATGGTAACACCGGGCGGTGCGATGGAAATCCTTGCAATTCTTGGAAAGCAGGAATCCATTCGCCGACTTCAAATAGGACTTGAAAAAATAAAGGCATGAGGAGCAAATAAGATGAGTGATGAAATAAAAAACACGCAAGAAAACGAAGCTTCAAGCAACTTTATTCATACCTTTATTGAGGAGGACATCGCTCCACAGGGGAGATTTGATGGGGAGAAGGTACACACCCGATTCCCACCTGAACCGAACGGATATCTGCATATCGGCCATGCAAAGGCTATATGCATTGACTTTGGAACTGCTGAGAAGTTCAGCGGTATTTGCAACCTGCGAATGGATGATACCAACCCGACCAAAGAGGATACTGAGTATGTCGATGCCATTCAGAACGACATTAAGTGGCTGGGCTTTACATGGGAAGACCGTTTTCATTATGCTTCGGATTATTTCCCTAAAATGTACGAATTCGCAGTAAAGCTGATTGAAGACGGACTTGCTTATGTGTGCGAACTTACCCCGGATGAAATGCGGGAAAACAGGGGGGATTTGACGAAACCGGCTGTCAGCCCGTATCGTGATAGAGCAATTGATGAAAGTTTAAATTTGTTTGACCGCATGAAAAACGGTGAATTTGAGGATGGCAAAATGACTTTGCGCGCAAAGATTGATTTGGCTTCTGGCAATTTCAATATGCGTGACCCGGTTATTTACCGTATTAACCATATGACACATCACCGTACGGGAGATACATGGTGCATTTATCCGATGTACGATTACGCTCACCCGATTGAAGATGCGCTTGAGGGAATTACCCATTCGCTCTGTTCCCTGGAATTTGAGGACCACAGGCCGCTATACGATTGGGTTATTAATCATATCAACTTACCAGCCCAACCCAGGCAGATTGAGTTTGCCCGCCTTGGCATTAATAATACCGTGATGAGTAAACGTAAGCTTCGTCAGCTTGTAGAAAACAATTATGTCAGTGGCTGGGACGACCCACGCATGCCAACACTTTGCGGACTGCGCCGCAGGGGCTACACGGCTGCGTCAATCCGCAATTTCTGCGAACGCATCGGTGTTGCAAAGGTTAACAGTACTGTGGAGTACAGCTTTTTAGAACATTGCCTGCGTGAGGACTTGAATCAGAACGCGCAGCGTACCATGGCTGTTTTAAATCCGGTAAAATTAATATTGACTAACTATCCGGAAGATAAAACCGAGGAGTTTGAGGTTGAGAATAATCCGGAGCACTCCGAGGACGGCACAAGAACTGTTTCTTTCTCTCGTGAGCTTTGGATTGAGAAGGAAGACTTCACAGAGGAACCTGTTAAAGGTTACTTCCGCCTTTTCCCGGGTAATGAAGTCCGTTTAAAGACGACGTATATCGTTCGTTGCACAGGCTGCAAAAAGGATGAGAACGGTAGTATCACCGAGATTTACGCCGAATATGACCCGCAGACCCGTGGTGGCAATACACCGGACGGAAGAAAGATTAAGGGTACAATTCACTGGGCGGACGCAAAAACGGCAATTGATGCAGAGGTTCGTCTTTACGACAGCCTGTTTACCGTTCCTGACCCGGAGGCGGGGGACTTCCTTAAAGAGCTTAACCCTGAGTCACTCAAGGTCTTAACCGGATGCAAAGTTGAGCCCTCACTCGCTAAAGCAAATGAGGAAAAGTCCTTCCAGTTTATGCGCCAGGGATATTTCTGCCTTGACAGCCACGATAGTAAACCGGAGCATTTGGTGTTTAACCGTTCCGTATCTTTAAAGGATGGCTTTAAAAAGAAATAGTAAATAATAATATGCAGTCAAAACCTCCGGCTAAGCCGGAGGCATGATTAAGCCCTATAAGGGCATA
>CAZFED010000009.1:0-79078 GCA_964517505.1 uncultured Caproiciproducens sp.
AGCTTAAGCTTTTTTATCTCCACCAGCAGAGCTGGTGGTTGATCTTCGAATAAAAAAAAGAACCCGGTATTATAACCGGATTCTTTTATTGATGGTCGAGGTGACTAGATTCGAACTAGCGGCCTCTACGTCCCGAACACCCTCATCTCACGTATGAGGGCTAAATAAGATACTAACATAACTGAGGATGGTGATTCTTCATCCTTTGCCTTTAAAACCAACATCTATTCCACCTATAATCGCAAGGTACATTTCACGCCAGTGTGGTTCCCTGACGAAAAATATATAACTTACACCTATTTACAAGATGCCTGGACACCAGCCGGGATGCTTTCAATGAACCTTACGGATTACGTCAACATCAACGGCTCCGTTTATGACGATTGGCATGTTGGGCCGAAACTGGTGGAGTAATATTTCCTCTACTATATAGCCGAAGGCTTCCCTGAACGATTAGAACAGGGAAGCCTTATTTTTGAAAACGGAGGTACAATAATGTCCATCCTGAGCAAAAGTATAATAATTACAATACTTTTGATCTTTTTTGTAGGTTCACCTCTATTTAGTCTTTTAGTGTTTCTAAGTCTCCGTACAGAAAACATCATAAATTTTATCATATTAAGTGTCTTAGCAATATTAGTCTACACAGCATTCGGGACAGCGCTATTCTATAATTTCGGGCTTATTGCTTTGCCTGGGCTTCTCTGTGCATTGACGATTCATTTTTTATTTTTTAGAAGCCATGATAATAAGCTGAATCGTCCTTGCTTATATATACTCACAACCATAAGTTGGATTATAGGATTTACCGTTTCATATTTTCTTGCTCAAGTTTAAAAGTAAGCTTAAGAATTTTCGCTTCTTTACCTTTACCGCATAAGTCGGTTCCCACCGCGCGGAATGCACCTTAACGGTAATCGTACCTGCCAATGGGATTAGCCTGAATAAGCCTTTTGCGACTTTACCAAAAGGAACAGAGGAAATTCTCATAGCCACAATTTTCCCGGAAGATTCAACTGACAAAGAAACAACTTGGACATCTTCGGATGAGTCTGTTGCAACGGTTGACACATTAGATTACCAGCGATGGGCGAAAGCTGGCCCTTGACCAACGACTGCAAAACGAGCTCTTGCCTGATGACTGTGATGGAAAGGTGAACACTTGTGTAAAAAACATAATGCAAGTCTGGCATGAAACCTGCAAGGAAAGCGGTACCCAGCTTGTGTTCTGCGACCTCTCTACTCCACATTATAATGGCACATTTAACGTGTACGATGATATGAAAAACAAACTGATTACACAGGGTATTCCTACGGAAGAAATAGCCTTTATTCACGATGCAAAAACTGAAACACAAAAAAGCCAACTTTTTGCGAAAGTGCGTAAAGGACAGGTACGTATCCTGTTCGGCTCCACTGCTAAAATGGGTGCTGGAACCAATGTGCAGGATCGACTGGCTGCACTGCATCATTTGGATGTACCCTGGAAACCGCGCGATATCGAGCAGCGCGAGGGACGAGCCATCCGTCAGGGAAACCGGAACGAAACTGTGAAAATATTCAGATATGTCACAGAGGGCACGTTTGACGCCTATTCATGGGCATTGATTGAGAACAAGCAGAAATTTATTGGGCAGGTTGTGACTGGCAAATCTCCCGCCCGGAGCTGCAAGGACATCGATGAAACAGCACTTTCCTATGCAGAGGTAAAAGCACTTGCCACCGGTGATCCGCGCATCAAGGAAAAGATGGATTTAGACATTCAAGTAGCAAAACTGAAAATGCTGAAGGCAGATTACACTAATCAGCATTTTCAGTTAGAGGATAACCTCCTGAAGCATTTCCCAAACCAGATACAGAGCACTCAAGAACGAATTTCAGCACTTGAAGCTGATTTAAAGCATCTTACAGAGAACACTCCGAACGTGCCGGACAGCTTCTCTATGGTTGTTATGGGGAAAACATATACTGACAAAAAGGATGCGGGTGCTGCATTGATCGAAGTGTGTAAACAAATAACCAATCCCGACCAAACGCTTGATGTGGGTAGCTATCGAGGATTCACTATGCAGATTTCAATTGAACGGTTCACGACAGTGTTTAAGGTAACTTTAATAAATTCACTGAACCACCCTGCTGAACTCGGAAACGACCCGCTTGGCAATATCACACGCATCAACCACGCACTGGAATCTATACCAACTCTGCTTTCGCAAGAACGTGACCATCTTGAAACACTACGACAGCAGGTAAAAACTTCGGAAAAAGAGGTCAACCGACTGTTCCCACAAGAGACGGAATTAAAATTGAAATTGGAGCGTCTAAATCAACTGAACATTGAAATGTCAGCTGAAACAGGCAACGATGTGGAACAGGAGATGGATGAGGAACAAGATTTTGAGGAAACTCTTGATTTAAATATGTAAATTTGGAATCGAGGACAGCCGAGTAATTTCGGTTGTCCTTTTCAATTTAAATAGAAAGGAACAGGAGGAATCAGAGTGTTGCCGGCAAAATGGAATCTCCATAAAAAACATGAAAGAGGTGTCCGTTATGAACGCTAATAATCCAGAATTCAAAAAGCATCACACGCAAAAAACCTATACCATTCAGCAATATCGGCCAATATATTCGGTCAACTACAACATCACCGTAATTAATGATGATGTTGTCAGCAACATCGCCAGAGTGTTGTTTGACAATGGTAAATTATTAGAGATTAATGGCTTGGATCATGGAATCAACTTTATTAAGATGGAAGCCGCAGAATTAAAACAGACAGTTGATAAAATAGTGGCCCCCTTGATTGAAGCCGAACAGGAAAAGCTTTGGCAGGAAACGGGGCTTGACACATACCCCCACGTTTATCCCATTCAGGGTTCCTCGCTCCCCTATTTCATTCTTGACAAAAACGAGTACGGTAGATTCGGGTATTGCCCTCTTGCACCTGAGAAATTTGCAGTGTTGATCCATAATGATTTTGGGAAGCCATTCATGGGATTAGACAATCGCATGTTTGGAATTTATGATAACCAGTTGTCCAACCTTCTTATCAAGGAAAGTGTACTTGATTCTGCCAAAATCGTTGATAGCCTGAAGGAACTGGAACCCATCGCTGTAAGGAATTTTGAAGAAGCGTATATTCTTCAGAAACTAGAACAAATACGGCTGGAAACCGGTGCGCGTCCTTTTGTATTTTATAGCTCCGGGCTACCCGAACTTGTGAGCCTTCCTGCAGAGGCGGCGGATTATCTGACACCGGAGGAAATGAAGCTTGCTGAAGAACTAATCAGCAGGCAAGAACAACCGGAGCAAGAAGAAATACTTGATGAAACTGACGATCCGGTCGCTGCGGAAGAGCAGGACTTTGAAGAGGAACTGGAGGAACGTTTTGAACCGGAGATGTGTATGTAAAGCATTGTTTTTTCTCTGCTTTGGGCACATCATCCACTAAACGGCAAATTATAAGAAAAAGAGGTAATCTTTATGTCAACTCAAAAAACTAAAAAAATGCTGGTTTTACTCACACTGGCAATGGTTATTAGCATAACATTTGCTTTGCCCGCATTTGCATCATCAACGGATGTATCCGGAGCAGTAACGACCGCGTTTGGTACATATATGAAACCACAGATTAAGGATATAACCAACAATGTCCTTATCCCGATTGCCTGCGGTATTGTACTTGTTGTTATGATTATCAAAGGAATAATGGCAGGAGTCAGCTACCGTAAAAACGGTGGCCAGTTCGAATGGCATTTACTGGCTGTTCTTGGCGGTTGCCTTATTTTTGGCATATCTTCTCCGCTTTGGGTATGGAAAATGATTGGATGGTGATTCCGTGTGTATACAACTCAAAATGCAATAGATCAGCTATTTGCATGGTTCTATTATGGTGCTCTTACTGCATTAGGAGATTTTGAGCAGTACATGGGCAATATGGGTACCGAAGTTTTTGACAATGTTTATGCGCAGGGCCTCATAACCTTTTTCCATATGCTTGCTCAGGGCCTGCTTTTGGTCGGATTGATTGTTGCCATATTTGAGTATGCGATTGCAGCGCAAACCGGTGGCGGGAATCTAAAGACCACCGGTCTCAACATTCTAAAAGGCTTTGCGGCGACCGGATTGTTTACCATTGTTCCGGTGAAACTGTTCGCATTATCTGTGCAGATGCAGAGCGTTATCTCGAAAATTTTCAATCTTACCGGTTATCAGTCGGATGTGTCCCAGATTAAGCCGCCATCATCACCCATGGCGGGCTTACTAACCGTTCCTTTGGGTGTTTTCAATGCTATGATTTCCGGTAATCCTTTGCTTTCCATCGTAGGAGCTATTACTGGAAGTTCCACAGAACAGCAACATGTACCGTCTATCGTAACAATATTGTTCCTTATAGTGTTTCTTTATGGATTCCTAAAAGTATTATTCGATAACATCAAACGTGGGGCAATCCTGCTGGTACAAATCTGTGTCTGCTCCCTGTACATGTTTTCAATTCCCCAAGGTTACACGGATGGATTTTACGGCTGGTGCAAGCAGGTGGCGGGCATCTGCTTCACCACCTTCCTGCAAAACATGTTTTTAATTATTGGATTGAATGCCTTCAAAGGACAGATGATTTTCGGGCTTGGCATAATGATAGGCGCGGCCGAAATTCCGCGCATCGCACAGGGTTTCGGTTTGGATACCGGAATGAAGGCCAATGTCACCAACATCACCATGGCCACAAATTCCGTAATGAATCTAGGCCGCACACTTATGAAAGGGGCGGTATGATATGAAATTTTACTATCCGGATAACATGGAAGCACCGGCAATGCTGCTGCTCTGGAAGCTGCGGGACATCACCATTATCTTTTTTTCCAACATTCTGATGGCCATTCTGGCCGCCAATCTTGGCAGCATTACTCCTTTGGTGCCGGTCGCGTTATATGCTGTAATGACGATCACTTTCCCAAACGGTTCCATCTTTTCTTACATCGTTGTCATGGGCCGGTTCCTAATCACCCAGCAGCGAATCTACTTTTGGAAGTAATACAGGAGGTGCGGGTTTATGAGCCTGTTCGACAAATTAAAGAAAAACAGTAGAAACAGTACCCGGCAGCTGATTGGAGCGTCATCCGTTGAGGACTGCTGCCTCGACACTTTTTCGGGTGAAAAAATAGCGTATTTGATTATATCGCCGGTTAACCTGAACGTTTTATCCAACAACATTATTCTATCGTTTGTTGACAATCTGACAAAATCGATTACCGACATAGGCACCGTGGAAATTCTATGCATTAACTCATCGCAAAGCTACGAAAACAATAAGAGGTTTCTGTCACACCAAATTTTAAGAGAGCGTAACGAGGCACTCAAAGAAATTGATCGCAAAGACATCGAGTTTTTGGATGACATCCAAGTTCGAATGGCAACCAGCCGGGAATTTTTGATTATGCTTCGATCGGGAGCGAGGGACAGCCTGCAGCAGATAACCGCCGAGCTGGAAAAATCCCGGCAGACTATGGCTCAAAACGGGTTTCTGGTACGGCCAGCTGATAAGATTAGTATCAAACGGATGCTGGCCATTTATTTCGAGCAAAACATCTATGAAGATGAGATGCAGGACTTTGACGGGGAGAGGTTTTCCCCAATACTGGAGATGAAAAAATGAAAAAACTCAAAATACAAGTTTACAACGACGAACCGGAGCAAACAATGGAGCTATCAGAAGAAGAACAGGCGCAGGCATGGTATGCGCAAGCGGCCGACAGCGACAATAATCACGAACAGGCGGAACTTTGTCGGCTCTACAGCCAAAAGGATGGCATTGACTGGTATTTGAGCGCTGCCGTAAATGGTGACGCCTATGCCATGTATGCTCTCGGTAAAATGTATTATCAAGGAATTGGCGTTGACAAAAATGATACAAAATCCGCCACCTGGTTCAGTAAAGCATCCTCTGTGGGCATTTCCTATGCGCATTATGAGCTTGCGAAAATATGCCGGGATGGTATCGGACTGGATACTGATTTGGAATATGCCGATAATTTGTACAAGATGACGCTCCACGCACTGCAACGGCAGGAAAAGGCACGTCCCGACCCTCATGCACAGTACATATTGGCTACATTATATGAATACGGCCTCGGAGTAGGCAAGGACCTTAACCTTGCCCAATATTGGCATGATTTGGCTGATTATGGTAATGGAAAAACAGAGGGGGATGACCAAGAGCAGGAAGAAGTAGCGCTTCCGCTCATCCCCGCACCAAAACTGACCGTTATGCCCACCACCGTACATAACACTGTGCCTGATAAGCCTACTCCCCTGCCTAACCCTGTAACGGATGCTCTCCCCATTATCCATCCGATAATACAGGCTGATACATCACCCGCTCCAACACGGGAAAACATCCTTGTTCCCCCGCTCCCTGCTCCTCAGCCACTCGTTGACTGTCAAGAAATCAGGGAGCAAGGCAGGAAATCCCAAGCCCCAAAACAGCGACCAACAAAAGCAAAGGCATCCAAAAAGCCACGTAGGCCCGAACCCCCAAAAGTCACGCTTTCCTCATCGGAAGCTGTGCAATCCCTTGACTTTCTTGACATGATCACCCCATCGGTGATGGATTTCAAGCACCCTAATTATTTTGTCTGCGGCAACACCTTTCGCTGTGTTTGGGCGATTCGGGAGTATCCCACGGAAACCCAACAGCTGGCCATTCTTCGGGAGTTGGGCGAAAAGAGTGGCATCACACTGCACATATTTACCCGTCCTGTGTCGTACAACGAAGAGAATAAAATCATCAGAGAAGCGGAACGAAGAAACCGACATAAAAAAAATAACGCACGTGACCTGCAGGATTCAATCAGTGCAGATGTAAATATGAAGGATGTGGTCACTCTTATTACAAACAAATTTCGGAGCAAGGAAACTCTGATGCACTGTGCTGTCTTTTTTGAACTGATTGCATCCTCTTACGCCGGGTTACAAAAGCTGCAAAACGAGGCGGCATCCATCTGCACCCGGTCAAAGTTTGTCTGCGACAAGCTGTGGCTGCGACAGAAAGAGGGATTCCTTACCGTAATGCCAACCGGCAGTAATCAGTTTAAATCAGAGTTTGAACGCGTCATGCCTGGCAGTAGTGTTGGCAACCTCTACCCCTTCTCCTACTCCGGAAAAACCGACGCGAACGGTATGTACATTGGCGAAGACGTCAATGGAACAAACATCATTATTGATTTTGATCTTCGTTCAGAAAGCAAAACCAACGGCCATATTATCATTTTAGGAAACAGTGGCGAGGGAAAGTCCTACCTTGTCAAAATCATTATTATCAACACCCGGCAGCAGGGCAAAAAGCTCTATATTATTGATGTGGAAAATGAATACCGTGATTTAACCAACAGCCTTGGTGGCTGCTACATTGACATGATGTCCGGAAAACACTTCATTAACGTTTTGGAGCCTCGCCTGTGGACGGACGATCCGGTAACCGATGAGAACGAAGACGTTCCGGCCGCATTCCGGCAGACTACCCGTTTAAGTCAGCACATTGCATTTTTACGGGACTTTTTCCGATGCTATAAAGAATTTTCCACGGAGCAGCTTGACACACTGGAAATTTTGCTGGAAAAGCTATATTTGCAATTTCACATCACCGACAACACCGATTATACCAAACTAAATTCAGAGAATTACCCGATCTTATCAGACCTTTTTAAATTGGCCAATCAAGAGCTCGAGGACTACGATGACAGCAAAAACCAACTCTATACCAAGGATGTGCTTCGCTCCCTGACGCTGGGGTTACGATCAATTTCCGTTGGAGCGGAAAGTCGGTTCTTTAATGGTTTTACCAATATTACAAATGCGGATTTCATCGACTTTTCTGTCATGGGGATGATGGATACAAATGAAAATTTGAAAAACGCTATGTTTTTTAACATTTTCTCCTGGATGAGCCACAAATTTCTAACAGAGGGTGATACCAATCTGGTAATCGATGAACTGCATATGTTTGTCACAAATAAAATTGCCATCAATTACTTGCGTAGTTTTGAGAAGCGTGGCCGTAAACGTAATTCTGACGTCATTGTTGCCAGCCAGAACGTTGAGGATCTGCTGTTGCCCGGCATTGTAGAATACACTAAGCCTTTGTTCTCCATCCCGACGCACAGCTTCCTATTCAACCCGGGACAAAACTGCGATGCAAAAGCCTTTCAGCAGGCGTTGTCCGTTCCAGACAGTGAATGGGAACTAATTAAGAATCCACGCCGCGGCCACTGCTTATTCAGAAGCGGCAATGAACGCTATCACCTTCATGTGAAGGCCCCGGACTACAAAAGCGAACTGTTTGGCGAGGCAGGTGGGCAGTAATGTCAGGCGCGGCAGCTAAAATTATTATAAAACTGTCAACGGACAAACGCTTCTGGAAATTCGTCAGCGGGGTTTTTGTCGTCATTATCCTGTTGGTAACTGCAGCCGGCACGAGCTGCACTGCGCACAATTTACAAAATTATGCAGCCAGTCAGGTTGCCTCGGATTTTGCACCGCTTATTGCTTCCGTTAACTCGGAAATAGATGATGGACAGGAAATAAATATCCCGCTGCTTTACTCCGCTTACATAACACTGTTTGACAATCAACAATATACAAACAAAGACGATGTGCGGTCGCGATTGCTCCGCTGCTTTTACACTGAGTCGACAAAAAAGATTGAAGTCACGGATGACAACGGGAAACCGGTGTTGGATGACGAGGGAAAAAAGACATATAAAAGCAAAAAGGTCGTTGTGCCGGTTACCGATTCTACTCATATCTTTGAAAATATTGAGAAAACATTTGGCATTACGATAGATGAAACAGAGCACCAGTACATTCAAAATCTAGCACACATCCTGATTGATTACAGCTCATATTCTCTTTCGGACAAGGTTGATGCCTACGATTCCCTTGTCAGCCAATATTGTACACAGTATGGCATTCCTGAATATTCTGCTTTAATTTCAGCAATAATGCAGACCGAAAGCGGAGGAACCGGAAACGACCCGATGCAATGCTCCGAAAGCCCGAACAATACAAAATATCCGCGCGAACACAACGGCATTACTGACCGGGACTATTCCATCAACATTGGTGTACAGTACTTCTCAAGCTGTTTAAGAGCAGCCAAAAGCAAATCTCCACAAGATATTTCCGCAATTAGTTTGGCGCTGCTGGGATACAACTTCGGGAATGGATACATATCATGGGCCGTAGCAAAGGGTGGATATACGCAAGCAAACGCAGCGGAATTCTCTGAAATTCACGCAGTTAAATTGGGGTGGGACAGCTACGGTGATGTGAACTACATCAGCCACGTATTAAGATATTACAGCACTGCAGGCGAGGGAAACCTAAACGGAGGCATACTCGGTTATCCAATACAAGCTGGAAAATATACAATTACTTCACCGTTCGGAAACCGTGCAGACCCATTTACCGGACAAACGAAACCCCATAAAGGAGTGGACTTTGCGGCTCCAATGGGGACACCCATTCACGCAAGCGAAAGTGGTACCGTTATCTATGCAAAATTCGGCACACCTCCATATGGAGGTTACGGTAATATTGTGGTTATCCGTCATTCATCCTCTTTGGTTTCCATGTATGGTCACTGCTCTCAGCTTCTGGTTTCCTCAGGGCAAACAGTTAAAAAAGGACAGACAATTGCCTTGGTTGGCAGCACAGGGGACTCCACCGGCAACCATTGCCACTTGGAGATAAGGATAAAAGATAAAAGCGTTGACCCTATGGCCTATTTGAAATAAGAAACAAACAGGGTGAAAAACATTATTTTTTCTCTGCTTTAGGCGCTCCCAACTCGACAAAATACTTTGATATTTTCCCTTGAAAATGGTATAATATTAGTAACCGAAGGGGGGCAAAACCTATGAAAGATACAGAAAAAATAATCGGTGAAATAAATGGCACCATGGCTATGGAGGGCATGCCTCTAACGGAAGATGATAAAAACATGTTGAGAAAATGTATCACTGGTGAGATATCATCTGATGAGATGGTTAAGCGGTTAGTAAAGCAATACACTATAATTCCAAACAGGTGAGATTATGAATAAAGATTATCAATATGATTATGAATGGGATAGCAAGTATTGTTATCCCAATTCTTTTACCCTAATCAATAAATTAGGAATAAAAGATAGCAAGACCCTTAGTGAAGCAGAAAGAAAAATCACTGCTATTCGTATTTATGATCTAAGGTCAGAACCTATTAAAGGAACTTTTGATTTAAAGCATTTACAAGCAATTCACAGGTATATTTTTCGTGATATTTATCCCTGGGCCGGGCAGTTAAGGACGGTTAACATTGCAAAAGGCAATCAATTCTGCAACTGTATGTATATCGAATCTGGATCGAAGCCAACCTTTGATAAACTCAAAAGCGAACATTATTTGATTGGAACTCCACCGGATTCTATTAGTGAAACCCTAGCCTATTATTTAGGTGAAATCAATGTGATTCATCCATTCCGTGAGGGTAACGGGCGAACTCAAAGAGTTTTTATTGAAAGTCTGGCGCAGGTTGCAGGGTTCCATGTTGATTTTGCAAATGTAACCAGCCATGAAATGATTGAAGCAAGTGTCTATGCTTTTGACTGTGACTACCGCAAAATGACAGATATTTTCGAAAGAATTACAACACCTATTTCAAATGAAGAACAGGAAAATCACATTCGGCAGATTACGCTGAAAGACGGAGGCCTTGTAAATCTTTATCACCAATTTTCGGACAGTAAGCCGGAACCAGAGGAAGAATTAGAAGAAGAACAAGAGATGACTTTTCAATAGAATTGAATATTTTTTGTGTAGCCATCGGAAAAAAATCCGGTGGCTGTTTTTATGTAAGCAGACAAAAATTTGTTGTTTTTTCTCTGCTTTGGGCGCGCCCGGCCGCTTTTACCGGAACATATAAATTTAGAAAGACGAGGTCATATTTCATGAAATCCATCACTGTAAAGCTTAACATTCAACCGGAAATTTTCAATGCAACGTGCGAGTTTATGGATGAAAAAGGTCTTGATATTGAACAGGAGCTAAGCCAATCCGTAAACAAATTATACTCAAAACACGTTCCATTGGCGGTTAGAAAATACATTGAAAAAACGTTGGTTGTGGATGCGCCTACTATGCCCACACGACTGAATGAGCCGCTTCCCCTAATCCAACATACTAAGGATATCAATGAAAAATCATCTCAGGAAAAGCCGGATTTTAACCGCTTTTGAGATTTTATGAATAAAATCTCAAAAAACGGCTTTGCTATGCGGATTTTCAACATTTTATGCTGTATTTTCCGCACTCTGGAAATCGGTAGTTGAACTTTGCAGGATAAAGCGTTGCAACCAAAAGGTTGCAACGCGGAGCGCAACGCCCAGCGGTGCTGGGCGTTTTCAGATTTTAAACTTTGGTAGCAATATTTTTGCCATGCAAGCAATACGCACAGCAAGAAATTAAATATACTGCTCTGCTATGCGGTTTTATGCACTATCACTTTTGCTTGCAATAATTTTTGATAAGGAGGCAATTTTTTATGCCTGAAACGCTTAACACCCAGAAACTTCAAGATAACAATATTCCGTCCTTTAAAAAACTTAAATCCTCAGTTTACTTAAAAAAAGAAACTTATTCAATGATAGATAGTTTAATCGCTTTATCTGGAGGAAGCCAGTCCAGAAACGATGTCATTGAAAAAGCGATAGATTTCTTTTTCGCCTACACCACTTCACAAATCAGTCAGGATTATCTGTGCGGTGTGTTTGGTTCAAAGATGGAGGGATTGGTTGGAACGTTGGCGACGCGAATGTCTAAAATTAATTTCCGCGCCGCCGTTGAAACGGATATGCTCACACGCATGTTGGCAACCGTAGTGCAGCTGAGTAAAAACGATTATGACAAGCTGCGTGTCAAATCCATTCACGATGTGAAGCGGACCAACGGCTCCATTGATATTTTGGAAGCTGTCAATGAATCCGAGGATGAAATGGATGAGTAGTAATTATTTGACAAAATTCCACAAACAATTTAAAATGAGGTGAGTAATTGTATGGAAGAAAATATTGTTGCTTTAGTTGAAGCTGTTCTGTTCTTTATTTTGTTAGTTGGGGTGGTTTATGTAATAGTTGAATTTTTCAAACAGCTCATCGACAAAAAAGTGGTCGAAAAAGAGTTTGATCAACTCAAATCAAATTTTAGCGAATTTCAAAATGATACTCAAGAAAAATTGGATAGTTATAAAAATTCAATAGCCAATTTAAAAGTTCAAGTTGATGAACACACAAAAACAAGTGCTAAGATATTAGAAAAAAGCAATCAAGATGTTGAACAAATTTTAGATATTGCTGAAAAGCTTACTGATTTGCATGAAAACTTATATGTCAAGGTTGCTGCAATAGACCAATGTCTGTCCCATAACAAACCCATTCCAAAAGAACGATTTGACGAATTAGCAAGTGCTATTCAGGACGATATCAAAAAAAAGCAGGAATATAAACAACGCATTGAACAATACAGGCATGAACAGAATGAGAGAATACGGCAAAGGCTTTTAAGAAAAAAAACTCAGGATTTTAATTTGGAGTAATAGATATGGAAAAAACTATAAAAACTATTAAAATCGTCTCAGGATCAATACTTATGGTTATGCTATTATTGTGTCTGGATGTCAGTAGCGCTTTTCAAGCCTCTGGTTTTCAGATTTTTTTAAAAAATAGAACAAAATTCTTAATTACTCATCCAAATGATACTTTTTCTATCTTGCTTGCATTATTCTTGATATACATATGCTTCGATGTTATTCACTATTTTTATAAAAAGACAATGGCTATCCATACTACTCAAGAGATAAAAGATACTCAAAAAGATGGTTTCTATAATTTGAATGAACAGTGTTTAGAAATCGAAACACAAATCCGTAACACTAAGGATTCAATTAAAGATAATAAATATGAACTTCAGACACAAAGTTTGCTACATTGCGGGCAAATTAAAGACACTCTTAATTCAATAAATCTTGTTTACGATCACAGTTTAACTTCTTATCATGATACAAATAAAAAATTGTATCATATTGCATCCCAGACTTCTCTTTGCTTACAAAAAGAGATACAGCCATTAATTGAGCAGTACCAGTCCATTAAAATATAATGTTTTTCCTTTCGCGCTCCTGTTTTTACAGGGGCGTTTTTTATGTTCAAAAATAAAAACTTAGGAGGTGCCGCCAATGGCCGGAGCAAGAATTGTTTTAAATTCCCGCTATTTTCATATTGCAAAGGCCGGTGAAAAAGCGGATGGGAAACACTGCATGACAAAAGATGCAGCCATGGGGCTGGTCAATTACGTCGGCACACGCGAAAGCGTTGAGCTGAATGTTCCCAATCAGATTTCTTTTCACGGCAAGGATGGTACGCCGCTGAACCTTGACCCCTTGAAGCTGAGTGCTGAAGTTGCCGCCCGACCGGCAACTAGGAAACAGGAAGATACGATATATGACTTACTGAAAGAAATTCCAGAAGCCAAAAACAGTCTGGAATATCAGGACTACACAAAGAACAAGACCATTGGTAATGCATCGGAGTTAATTTCACGCGCCGCTGAAACCGGGCTGGGCTATGCTGTGGATTTAGGAAAGGCAAAAAACTTGGTTGACTATGTTGCCAATCGTCCCGGTGTTGACCGTGTTGGAGAACACGGTCTTTTTTCTGCCTCCCCTACCGTGGATATCCAAAAAGCGCAGGAAGAGATTGCTAACTGCAAGGGAAACATTTGGACGCATGTTGTTTCTCTGCGACGTGAAGACGCCGACGTGTTGGGATACGACCAACAAAAGCCATGGCGTGATATGGTCAAACAAAAAATTGATACGATTGCAAAAGCTTCCAATATTCCGGTCTCTGAACTTCATTGGTACGCGGGAATGCATAACACCACGCATCACCCCCACATCCACCTTTTTGTATTTTCCGACAATCCTAACGCCGGCTGCCTAACCGTGGAAGGCATTAATCAAATGAAGTCGGCATTTTCCGAAGTCATTTTCGCTGATGAGCGACATCAAATCTATACCCACAAGACCGAAATGCGCAATGAAATCAAACAGGAAGTTGATGACATACTGACAGGTATCCGAACCAATTCCACTAATCAGTTCAGCAACCAAGAGCTTGACGCGCTGTGCGTCAAGCTCTTTCATTTGTCCAACGACTTAAAAGGTCGCCCAGGCAAGCTGCAATATGGATGGATGAAAGACATGAACATCCGCGAACAGGTAGACAGTATTATGGCCGACCTTGCAAAAGCACCAGAAATTCAAAAACTTTATGAACTTTACTGCGACGATAACAAAGGCCTGCAGCAAATGTACCGAAATGACCCGAATGACATCGGCCCGCTTTTAAAAAACAAGGAGTTCTACAGCATCAAAAACAAAATCATCCGGGAATCCGTCAAGCTGGGCAACTCACTTCCGGAAGCCGGACTGGACAAAGCGCCGCTCGATATGGATATTTCGGCAACTCTTGAAAATTTCTATAATGGCGGTTACACAGTAGATTCTACAAGAACGCCTGGCGATCAGTCTGCAAATGATAGTCCCTCTTCCCTGCTTTCAGATGATGAGCAGTCGCTGTTTGACACAGTTCCGGATGAAGAACCGGAATGGATGCCACCAGAAGATTATGAGCCGCCCGCAGAACACGAACCACCTACAGACCATGAAATGCCTGCTCCAAACGATTCCGGATGGTCGAAACATCACGAACATAAACCCCGGCAAGCATCCAAGCAAGATGGTTTTGAGGACTGCCTGAACAAGGCTATGCAGGGCGACACAACAGCTAAATACCAATTGGCCAAAAAATATTTCTATGGTTCCGATGTTGAACAGGATTACGCACAGGCTCAAATGTGGTACGGCCTTGCCGCAGCGGATGGTCATTCCCTAGCCAAGTATGAACTGGGCAAAATGTATCTATATGGCAATGGAATTGAAAAAGACACTGAATTGGGAAAAGAATATTGTCTTGATGCTTACTGGGATTTTCGATCGTCCATTACGAAAGCCTACGGGTTTGATGTCGGTGTCTATATTGACCAAGGCTCCGTAATAGAGGAAGGTATTTCAGGCGCTAAAGAAGCAGCATATCTTATGTACTGTTTGGGTCGGATGGAACACGCCGGTGAGGGTGTTGACTGTAATTATGAAAAAGCAATCCAGTGGTATCATTTGGCTGCTGACGGGGGCCATGTCCATTCTAATTACTGCCTTGCAAAAATGCATTACGGCAGCGAGGGTGTCTCTCAGGATTACGGCAATGCAAAAAGCTATTATGAAACTGCTGCGAAGGGACATGACAAATATGCTTATCATGCGTTGGGAAAAATGTACGACACCGGCACGGGTGTTGTGCAGGACTTTACAAAGGCCGCTGACTGGTTTACGCGGGCATCACAAAAGAAAGTTCCCTATGCGGATTATCGGCTGGCTCAAATGTATGAAATTGGCCAGGGTGTCGGGAAAGACGAGGAACTTTCCGGCATTCTTTACCGAAAAGCTCTTGATGAATTTTTAAATCAAGAGAAAAAACAACCGGATGCTGGCGTAGAGTTTAGAATTGCAAAAATGCATCTGAACGGTAACGGTGTAGAGCAAAACCAAGAGGAAGCCGCCGAGTGGCTCATAAAGTGTTGTGAGAAAGAAGATTCTCGCGCACAATACCAACTGGCATCGATGTACCAGGAAGGGCAAGGAATCCAGCAGGATGAATCCAAAGCGAAAGACCTCTATGTAGCTGCGCTGTCAGGTTTCTTGAAATTGGAACAGGAGACGCCTGGCGCACAAGTGGAATACAAAATTGCCGGAATGTATGCCCGGGGAATCGGTACAGAACCGGATGCAACTCAAGCATTTCCATGGTATGTGAAAGCAGCAATAAATGGCCATCCTCATGCGGCCTACTGCTGTGCAAGAGCCTGTTATGACGGTAATGGCACAGAGCAGGATTATCATGCAGCTGAAAAATGGTATCTACAATCATCCGATGGTGGAGATTCATATGCCATGTATGCTCTGGGCAAAATGTACCGTGACGGCACCGGAGTCGAAAAAGACACCTGCGCCGCTTATCGTTGTTTTTTGGCGGCGGCAAAATTGGAGCATGAATACGCTCAGTTCGCAGTCGCTAAAGCTTTACTCAATGGGATAGGTATAGAGGAAAACCCACAGGAAGCATTTCAATGGTTGTCCAAATGCACCGAACACGACAACCACTATGCAGAATATCAGTTAGCGGAACTGCTCTCCGATGGAAAGGTTGTACCCAAGGACGAAATCAAGGCACAAGAGTTTTACACTGCTGCGTTGGCAGGTTTCCTCTTGCAGGAGCAAGATGAGCCGGACATGCAATTGGAACACCGTATCGGCAATATGTTTTTAAATGGTAAAGGTACACAAAAGAATTCTCAGGAAGCCCTACACTGGCTTTCTGGGAGCGCAGAAAAAGGAAATTCTTATGCGGCATATCAAGTCGGACAGATGTTGGAGGAAGGTAAAGATATCCCTAAACATGAGCTTCGGGCGCAATTTTATTATAACCTTGCTCTGAATGGCTTTATCGCTTCTGAACACGATAATCCAGATGACAGTCAGGAGTTCCGGATTGGACAGATGTTTTACCAGGGTAAAGGCTCGGTAATGGACTACCCCACCGCGTCTCAATGGTTTTCCCAAAGTGCTGAAAAAGGTAACGCTCATTCACAGTTTCAGCTTGCCCGGATGCTCCAAAATGGTGAGGGAGTTCTGAAAGACGAACAAGGCGCTCAGAAATTGTACGCTTTGGCCTTTCAGGGATTCATAAAAATGCTAAAGGAAGAGCCGGATTCTGGACTGCAATACAAAATTGGTACGATGTATGAGTTTGGGCTTGGTGTAGAAAAAAACACAAACACGGCCAAGCAATGGTTTTCCGCGTCAGCTGAAACCGGAAACGAGTATGCAGCAGACAGATTGAACCAGATAGAATCATTTGAGGAACAAGCTGCTATCAGCTCCGTGATGGGACTGTTTCGTGCCTTTGCCCGGAATATTGGCAGCGGTATCAATGACAGTACTACTCATAAATACCATCAGGACAGAAAGTTGATGCAAAAGCAGAAGTCCATAAATATATCCCAAAGGCAGAAATATGATAGTCAGGAACAAACCATGTAGTGTACACAATAAAAATAAAGTTGAAAGGGGTTATTATAAGTGTCTAAGTATGTAAAATTCACGCAGGAAGAAGTTGATCGTGCAGCACACACTGAGATTAAAAGCATTCTGGAAGCGAAAGGAGAGCAGGTGATTCGCAGCGGTAGCGAATGGGCTTGGAAAGAGCATGACAGTGTAAAGTTCCGCAACCATGTTTTTTATCAGCACAGCACCGGTGACAAAGGAACAGCCATTGACTTTTTGTGTCTGTTCTTCAACATGAGCTTTCAGGATGCGGTTTGCACACTTATCAATAAAGACTATAACGGAGTTGAATTTGTACGCTCTGAATCAAAGTCAAGGGAACGGTTTGTTTTTTCTCTGCCCAATCAAAGCAGAAATATGCGCAGGGTATATGCCTACTTGATGCAGGAACGTTGCATCGATCAGGATGTGATTTCATTCTTTGTGCATAGCAGAAGCCTATACGAAAGCGCAAACACGCACAATGCTGTATTCGTGGGTTACAACTCTGCCGGCAACCCAAAAGCCGCCCATGAACGTGGCACATTAACGGAACGACCATATCGAAGAGATGTCCCTGGTTCCGAGAAAGAATATTTCTTTAATCACGTAGGTAATTCTGGCCGGCTATATGTTTTTGAAGCGCCAATAGATATGCTTTCATTCATTAACCTCTACAAAGAAAAGGGGTGGCAGAAGCACAATTACATAGCTTTGGGCGGAGTAGCGGATAGGGCGCTGCTCCGTTTTTTATTGGAACATCCTCAAATAACACAGGTGGTTTTATGCCTGGACAATGACGATACCGGACAAAAGGCAGATTCACGACTTAAGGATACACTTGAACGTATCAGAGACGGATTGAAGGTTGAGGAAATTGATACCCAAATGCAGGACAAACTGAAACGTGGCTATGAAGTCAGCATTCTTAAATCCAAGCTGAAGGACTGGAACGACGATCTAAAGCAAAAGAGGTAAACTTAATTGATAATCTCTGCGCAAGTGGATGAATTTTTGTTGAAAATGGATTAAATCGTTGTATTATGAAAATTAAATGATATCATAGTAATATATTGGTAATATTTACCGATTTATGTATGGGTAATTGGTAGCTCGTCCAAGCCCGCAGTTTGACTATAATGAGCAGTTCGGGCAAGTACCTTTAATAGCAATAATACGAAGTTGACAAGGCATTTGTGCCACTATGATTCTCTTCATAGTAGCAGTTGCAATATTTCCCAATATTCTGATATGGAGCTGTCAAGATAATATCTAATGATTCAAAGACAATTAGTTAAATGTACGAGCTAATTCCAAATAACAACGGATTAATACAGTTAATATCAAAGAAAACTGTATTTTTAGTAAAGGAGACAATATGAAGTCCTGTATCCTTTTGAGCGGAGGCATTGATTCAACAGCTTGCATTAAATTTTATCTTGATATGGATTATGAAGTCGATTGTCTCTTTTGCGATTATGGTCAACCTGCAGCGACACTTGAATGGCAAGCGGCTAATGCTATATCAAAATATTATTGTGTACCTCTATATACCATCAAAACTACAAATATAAGCATTCCTAAATCAGGAGAAATATGTGGACGCAATGCCTTGTTGGTTTTGCAAGCGCTTTGCTTCAAAGGATTTGGTACATATAAAATTATTCTTGGAACTCATTCTGGAACTAAATATGTAGATTGCTCTCAGCATTTTATCGATGAAATGAATAGAGTGCTTGACTGTTATGCTAATGGAACGGTTTATTTAGAAGCTCCGTTTATAGAATGGAACAAGGGCCAAATCGTTGCATACTGTAAAAGTCAAGAGATCCCATATAATATGACTTATAGTTGTGAGACAGGGAGCACTCCGCCATGTGGTAAGTGTTTATCTTGTTTAGATAGAAAGGAGTTTCTCAATGAATAAATTTGTTCCATTACTTCCGTTATTAATACCGTCGTTTTCAAGCAAAGGAAATTTGCTTTTGCCGACTGAGAACGGAAAATATGTGTCCGACAACTATGATTTATTACGCGCACTAGATATTAGAGTATCAAAGACTTACCTAATCAGTGCCTATGACGTGTTTTATTATTTGATGCCGCAAGAACCATCTGAGTGGCCACAAGCAGAGTACTTATTTGTTGATAGTGGTGGGTATGAAACAAACGATGCTTTTGATTTAAGTGAACGACATAAGTACAATTACAAAGTGTTTCCATGGGATGCTAAGATGATGAAAGCTGTATATCAAAGAGTTGCTTCCTGCCCTAAATTTCAGAATACGAATCTGATCTTTTCTGCATTTGATAACAACGGATCTTTTAACGAGCAGTTAAAAAATGCATTGTTTTTAAAATCGCAGTTTTCAAATGCTATTATTGATTTTATTGTGAAGCTGACATTTCCTGTTCAATGCTTATTGGATGGAATAAATCAAGAAAAAAACGCCTTGCAGAATTTTTCTATACTTGGTTTTACAGAAAAAGAGTTGGGAAATACAGTTAGGGAACGTATACTGAATTTGATTTCCATTAAAGAATGTTTATATAAATGTGGCTGGCATGGCTATATTCATGTGTTTGGAGGGCTAGAACCAAATTTGGTAAAGTTGTATTATTTTGCTGGTGCGGATATATTTGATGGTCTATCTTGGCAACGCATGCGCTTTAGTAGAAATTCAACATTATTTGACCCAAGAGAATATAATGTTTCTCGCTCTGAGCAAGAAAATCAGTACTGGATGATGGTTGATAATCTTGCATTTCTTCAAAACTTTAGCAGTGATTTGTCAATTTTTAGTGTCAAAAGACCCGACTATGCAGAAAAAATAAAAAACAGTCTGCAATCAGATGATATATCAATGCAAAAGCTCTCTGAGCTACTGGAGGGATAGATATGGGTGGTAGTGGCGGTTTCTCCGGATACGGATCGATTAATACAAAGGCACAATTACTTTCAAGTTCAGAAGGGGTCCAATCATCCCAACGTGAAATTGAAATAGATGAATTCCTCGAGACCTTATTAAAAGACTTTAATAATAGAGATACTGAAGCTATACAAACACATCTTAGTGAAATTGAAAAAGTACTTGGTCGTGAAATTGATGGATTAGACAGAATCCTTTTTGGAGGATCAATTTCTAAGAATACTTTTATTGAAGGAACAAGTGATATTGATGCATTAGTTCTACTAGACAGCACTCATTATAAAAACACCGACCCCAAAAAGCTCCAGCAGAGTTTTTTGGAAATGCTACAGCGCCGATTTCCAAATACTGAAATAAAAAAAGGGACATTGGCTGTTACACTTAAATTTTCTGATTATGAAATACAACTGTTGCCAGCATTGCGTGACAACGGCAAGATTAGAATTGCAAATCGGGATTGTTCCGGCTGGTCAGCTCCAATCGACTCCAAAGCTTTTACAGAAAGACTGACAAAGACCAACAAAATGAATGGCAGCAAAGTAGTCCCAGTAATTAAACTCGCCAAAAGCCTTTTTAGTAAGTTGCCCACGGAGTGCCAACTATCTGGCTATCATGTGGAAGCTTTGGCTGTTGAGGCGTTTTCTTCATATAACGGCAGGCTTACTTTGTATGATATGACAAAACATCTATTGGACTATTCTGTTAAACGCATTTTATCTCCGATGAATGATGTGACAGGTCAATCTGGCGCTATTGACGATTATTTTGGTGGGACTAATAGCCTTGACAGACAATCCACATCCCATCACCTAAAAGATATAGCAGGTCGTTTTTCAGGATCTGATGCAGTTTCCGTAACAAAAGAACTATTTAATTAGTGGTGAAATCAATGAACAAAGAAAATAATTATTTAAGTATCGCAGAAGATAAAAAGCGTATTTTTGACCAAATGGCCACAATGCATTTTAAGTTGAGTGATAAGTATAAATGCTGGTCGAACATTGAAGATACCATTGAAATCGTTATATCTGTATCACTGTGTGGAATAACATTCTTGGATTATGAGAAATATTTTAGCATTTCAATTGAAAAACCATCTTTGGTTGTTGGATGCATTTCCATAATTTTATTGGCATTCACATTAATCAAACAGAATTTGAATCACAAACAGCTCTGTGAGAAGCATCAACTTGCCGGCAAAATGTACGCTAAAGGAAAACTTGATCTTGCTACAAAAATAACTGAGTGGACAGCTAACGGGATAGACGATATAGAAATATTAAACTATTTGGATAGTCATTTTGGCACACTAAATGATTTGCCGCAAATTCCTGAAAATCAATTTAATCGCTTAAAGCATGCACACCAGTCTAAAGTTGCAATGAGCAAATTCTTGGACAGGCATCAGAATGAACCTTGGATTATATGCAAATTTAAATTTTGGTTCAATTATAAAGAATTTGAACAAAAAAAAACAAATGAGCCCGAGTTAAATAAGAAGTAATTTTCATGAACTCTTATACGCAGCTCAAAGCCGGCGCTGTAGGAAGGCCATTACAGATTTTACGTTAAGTTTTATTTAACTTTTATCAAATAGGGACTACTGCGACTAATTATTATTTAAATGCAAGGGATGATAGCATTTGGCGGATGTGGATCAGTTTAAAATCGATCTTATAAAAATGAGTGTCGACGATGTATATAACAAGTATTTAATAGGTGGAGATATATGGTACTTCTCAAATCAGTTTCACGAAAAATGGTTTGATAAATATAATTCTTTTAAACTTTACATTACGGATAAATTAAAAGTACACTATAATGATATTTCTATAGCCGGTAGTGCAAAATTGGGTTTTAGTATAAATCCCCAGAAAAAATTTAGTCCATTTCATCAAGAATCCGACATAGATGTAATTATTATTTCTCAAACATTATTTTATAAGTTTTGGGGTGAATATCTCAACGAAAATTATTCGATAGTAAGGGTAAAAAATTATTCTTATGTATGTTCTTGCATTTTTAGAAAGTTTATAACATTTAAAGGTTTTAATAATTCTAATAAGGCCTTTAAGGAGTGGGAAATACAGACTAGGGGATTCGAAAAGAATTTACAACTTAATTTTAGTATAGCTCATGACATTCATTATAGAATTTTTGAATCATGGGATGCAGCAAAAGCCTATTACATATCCGGAATGGAACAATGTAAGCAGGAATTGTTAAAGGAGAGATAATATATGCAAGTTATAGATATGCTTGATAATGATAAAAAGGATACAAAATGGATTATTGATCAATTTAATGCTGAGCTTCTAGTTGTTGATCAGAGTTTTCAAAGAAGATATGTTTGGTTAGAAAAACATCAAATAAAGCTAGTTGAAACAATTTTGCTAGGATTTGCTATCCCTGAGATTTATTTATGGGTAACAAACACTGATGCAACTACAGGAAATACAAAATATAGCATTGTTGATGGTCAGCAGAGAATAGGTGCTTTAGTTGATTATATCAATGATAAATATAAGTTAAATAAATACTATTTAGAAAATCAAAATTCGCAATTCGCTAATAAAAAATTTAGTCAATTAGATGATGAAGATAAAAAAATTATTTGGAAATATCGCTTTTCTATAAGGGTAATTAAGCAAGAAGTTGATAGAGAAAATATAATCAAACTATTTTTACGTTTAAATTCAACTGATAAGTCACTCAATCCACAGGAATTGCGCAATGCAGAATTCAATGGAAAGTTTCTAGAATTAGCAAACGAAATATCAGAGAATGAATTTTGGGCTATAAATAGAATTTTCAGCACTGATAATTTGCGCCGAATGGATGACGTAGAATTTATAAGTAGTGTGTTAATTTTCTTGAGATTAGGTATTGAATCAGAAATTACACAGTTTGCTATAAATCAAGCTTATGATTTGTTTAATGAAGAATATAATGAGGCTCAAGATGATAAAGAGATGTTTTTAAATATATTACGTGAAATTCAGCGTCTTGTTGATGCTTCAAGTAATATTTTGCCTTTTATTAGAAAAACCACCCATCTATATGTCTTAATGGTAGTAGCATATCAAGCTATTTGTGTTAATCATTCTTTTACTCAAGAAAATATTATGAAAATTATTGCCTTCATATTAAATTATCAATCGGATAACCAATATCCTATGTTTGTGGAATATAAGAAATTATCATCTGCGGGGACCCAAGCAAAACAAAATAGATTAAAAAGGATAGCTATTCTTACTCGATATATTGGATTAATCGATGTTGACTGAATCTTTACTAGTTATCAAAGGCTCTCTGAACTAGACCCATGGCTGTGTGTTTAGAAGAGGAGCGCGAAATGCGCATTATGTTTTACACTCTGCGAAGACTGTATATTATGATTATTTATATATTAGGTGGTGCAGAGAATGCCAAATGGAATTATTGTTTTTGGTGCAAACGGATGTGGTAAAACTACATTAGGATTTGAATTGGCCCATAAATTAAACATTAAACATTTAGATGTTGAAGATTATTACTTTGAAGAATCAATAATTCCTTATTCAAAGCCACGCTCGAAAGATAAAGTGATTGAACTAATGCTCGTTGATATAGAGAAATGTGATTTATTTGTATTTTCTGCTGTAACAGGTGATTATGGGGATAAGATTAGTTCTATGTATAAATTAGGTGTATTCTTATCCGTCCCGATTAATATACGTTTAGAACGTGTTGAACGAAGGTCATTAGAACATTATGGAGAACGTGTTTTAGTAGGTGGGGATATGTATGAGCAAGAACAAGGGTTTTTAGAGTTTGTTAAAACTCGCAACCTTTCAATTGTTGATGAATGGGCAAAAACATTAACTTGCCCAATACTTCATCTTGATGGCACTAAAGCAATTCCAGAGAACATTCAATTAATAATCGAGAGCTACAACCGCACAGTATGAGCGGACTCGGCAGCTAAGAGATAAAAGCGAATTGCACATTATGTTTATGACATACAATGGGAGTGTAACCCCATTATTTATATAAACAGAAGACAAGCAATTTCATAATTCAAACAAACAAGGAGCAAATAATGAACTACGATGCATTGATTATCATTGACATGCAAACAGCTTTAGTGGAAGCGGGCCCTTACGACAAAACAGTGGTTGTCGCAAACATAAAAGGATTATTACACGCTTGTAGGAAAAGAAAAATATCGGTTGTTTATATTCAACATGACGGTGGTACTGGAGATGAGTTGGAACATGGAAGCAACGGATGGACCATTTATAAAGAGATTGCCCCTTTGCCTGATGAAAAAGTATTTGAGAAACATTATAATAGCGCATTCCGCAGAACAGGTTTGCGTGAATACCTTGATAAAATTGGCGCAAAAAGCATTATCTTATGCGGTATGCAGACAGAGTATTGTTTCGATGTTAGCTGTAAAGTTGCCTTTGAATATGAGTACGAAGTAACCGTACCTCAATCAACCACAACTACATTCGACAATGCCCTTGCAAGTGGAAAAGATCTATCAGAATATTATGAAAATAAAATCTGGAATAACCGCTACGCCCGAGTCATCAATATGGCTCAGATTATTTCGGAAATCAACTGTTAGTTCTGCATTATGAGCACAATGTGTCGTCTTCCCTTCCTTTTGAGCTGCACATTATGTTTACACCCTGCGAAGAACGCACTATGATTATAAGATTGCAGAAATCAAACATGGCAAGGAGCAGGGATAGCATGAGTAAATATAACGAACTGTGGGAGTATATTCAAAAAAACGGAGACCCATATTTAAAATTATCTTTTGCTGAAATACATAATATTTTAGGAATCGAGATTGACCATTCTTTTTTGAACTACAAAAACGAACTTACTCAATATGGGTATCAAGTCGGTAAAATATCACGTAAAGATAAGACAGTAATTTTCAATAGGATCGAATAAGATGACGTTTATGATATTCGAGAAAATGATCTATTATCATTTCATTTGAAAGGGATTGGGTATATAGCATTATGGAATTAACGACAGAACGTTTGACTATAAGGCCCTTCCGACCTGAAAATATAAATGATGTGCATGAGTACTGTATACAGTCTGGTGTAGGAGAAAATGCCGGGTGGCCTGCTCACTATTCCATTCAGCAAACATCACAAATACTGATTGGCTGGATTAATAGCGGATACAAACATGCAATTATTTGGCGCAGAAATGGAAAAGTAATAGGACATATCGCTATCGATCCTGATTCAGAAGAAAGCCGCACAGATACTTGTGAACTAGGTTGTGCATTGAACAGAGACTATCAGCATCGTGGAATTATGACGGAGGTAATTAATGCGACTGTTGATTATCTTTTTCAAAATGGAATCGAGTATGTCTGGGCATGCTGTTTTCAAAGCAATATGCCTTCGAGAAAAATGATAGAGAAATGCGATTTTGTATTTCAACAGGAAGGCACTTATTTTTCTGAAGGACTTCATAGAACGTTTCCCTCTTATGAATACCGCATTTCAAAAAGCGATTGGCATAAGTGCAAGTGACGTCAGTATCCTTGACGGCTAGAAGAAACCGCATGCATTAGAGTGAATTTCTCCAGATGGAGAAGCAGCGTACAGAATTGAACTTCTTCCCATTATGTTTAAACCGTATAACTCTATTTGAGTTTGATTATATAAATAGGAGAAAAAGCGTCATGGAAAAACTATACCAGATTTATCAAATTGATTCGTTTACAAAAGAAAGATTAACAGGGAATCCTGCTGGGGTAGTTACAAATGCAGATGGATTGTCTAATCAACAGATGCAAAAAATAGCGCGTGAGCTAAATAATTCAGAAACTGCCTTTATTTTTCATTCAGAAGACGATACTTACGATGTAAAGGTTCGCTTTTTTACCCCAACAAAAGAAGTCCCGATTTGTGGTCATGCTACAATTGCTGCACACTATGCAAGAGCTATAGAAAATAATTTTGGGACGACACGCGTATTACAAAAAACGGGTGTAGGCATTCTACCGGTTGACATCATACAGGAAAACGGCGACTATAAAATTGTAATGACACAGGGTGAAATAGAAGTCCATGATGCGCTTTCAGTCAAGGTGCAACAAACTTTAACTGCCGCGTTGGGCATTAATCGAAATGACATCATAGAGAAATGCCCTGTTGCAATCGCATCGACGGGACATTCCAAAGTGATGATAGGCATCAAAGATATCAAAATGCTACATAACTTACGTCCTAATATGGATAGTCTATCAAAGCTCAGTAATGAGATCGGATGCAATGGTTACTATGTTTTCACCATGAATCAGAATGAAACGCCAATGATACATGGCAGAATGTTTGCACCTGCCATCGGAATTAATGAAGATCCCGTAACAGGTAATGCAAACGGGCCACTTGGTGCCTACTTGGTTCACTACGGCCTTGTAACGCATAACGGTACCCTATTCACATTTAATGTTATGCAGGGTGAAGCTATTGGCCGGACGGGTACAATGGAGGTACAGGTAAAAATCAGAAACAGCAAACCCATAGAAGTAAAAATAGTCGGTAATGCAGTTATTGCATTTTCTACAGAACTAACACTATAACAATAAAGGCAATTGATTTGGTACCCTCTTATGAGCATAATCTTAAATGTTATGCCGATTGCCTACTTCGCATTATGTTTATGATATTCTTCGGGAGCATCTGATTATTGATATAACAGGCAAATAAACAGGAAAATGAAAGGATTGTAGTCCGCTATGGATATTTGGGAAGAGCTGTACATAAAAGCGAAAGAACTGTACCGACCGAAGGAAGTCACTCCATTTATTTATGCTCATCACGTCGTGTGTGCCATCCAAAGTAATGATGGCCGCATTTTCACGGGTTTTTGTATCGAGAGCTGCAGCGGCGTTATGAATCTGTGCGCAGAGCGTGTAGCAGCATTGAATATGTATATGAGCAGCGGCCAGACGGTGATAAAACGGCTGATTGCCTTTCGCAGTGAACCGCCGAAAGACGAGGGCGGGATGCCATGTGGAGCCTGCAGAGAATTTCTGATGCAGCTTTCTGAAAAAAACAAAGATATGGAGATAATGGTCGACTACAGCCAAAGAAAAACAATCACACTGGAAGAATTGATGCCGCATTGGTGGGGATGGGAGAGGTACAGAGGCAAGTGAAAAACTCAAATTTGTTGAGTACGTTGCGTTTCCCATAATGAGCACGATGTACTCTCTCCCCTTCACTTCGAACTTCGCAGTTTGTTTAAAAAGTCTAAGAATCTTGAGTTATTGTCTCATGGGACAAGTTCACAAACACATTTTTTGAGTGCGATAAAGCAGAGTCTGAAAGGGCGATTTTACTATGAAAAATCTGAAAATAGCGTTATTGCAGCTTATGCCTGAAGACACTTTAGATGGCAATCTGCAAAAGGGTTTGAAATATTGCAAAAAATCAAAAGAAATGGGTGCAGACATTGCACTATTCCCTGAAATGTGGAACGTTGGCTATAATATTCCAGAAGATATTGCTGAGTTGAAAACAAGTGCTGTATTTGCTGACAGTGCATTTGTCAATTCATTTGGTAAACTTGCAAAAGATCTTAATATGGCTATCGGAATAACTTTTCTCGAAAAGTATGAGCCGTTGCCAAGGAATACCATCCTCTTATTTGATCGCTTTGGGAACAATGTGCTTACATATGCAAAGGTACACACATGTGTTTTTGGCGACGAATGCAGACTGACCTCAGGCAACGATTTTTATGTTGCTGATTTAGACACTGCACAAGGAAATGTAAAAATCGGTTCAATGATTTGTTATGACAGAGAATTCCCAGAAAGCGCGAGAATCCTGATGCTAAAAGGTGCGGAGATTATTTTAGTACCGAATGCTTGTCCTATGGAGATAAACCGCCTTTCACAGTTACGAGCAAGAGCATATGAAAATATGGTAGGCATTGCAACTGTCAATTATCCAAATGAGAAACCTGACTGCAACGGTCATTCTTCTGCATTTGATGGGATTGCATACAGACCTTCTGACTTCGGTTCAAGAGATACGCTTATTATTGAAGCTGGTGAACAAGAGGGAATTTATATGGCGGACTTTCCAATTGATGAAATCAGAGCGTATAGAAGCCATGAAGTACATGGCAATGCATACCGTCATCCAGAAAAATACAAATTACTCATTTCTGAAAATATTGAAGAGCCTTTTGTTAGGAAAGATTACAGGAAATGAGACGACATTTTTCCATCAGCTGTGGCACGGCGGTTTGCAGCTTTTTCTATCTTAAGTAACTGATAAACAACGTGTATTAAACGTACTTCGCATTATGTTTATGATGTCTTATGTAACAAATGGCACTTCACCAACATTGCTAATACGAAGTAAAGGGTGTTGATATTAGGATTCATTTTCCAATTAGTCTGACTATGGCAGCCACTCATAGCAATTAGAGATTTACGTGATTGCTGATTCATGAGATAATACGAAAGGAAAAAAATGATGATAGATGGTCATGCACATGCTTGTGGAGAATATTTAAACACAGAAGAAATAGAAAAGAAATTGGCTCATGCGAATGTAGAAATGGTGCTTCTGACTCCCGGACAATATGGAAGCAAGGTGACTTATAAGTTAAAAAATTTAGCGAAAGCTAACCCCCTTGGGAATGTTGTCAGCAAAAACAATCGTATCACCAGTTTTATGATTTCGCTTATTGGTGCCATCAAAGAAATTCCAAAAGGAAACGAATATGTATATCAGTTGAAATGCGCGTTGCCGGATAAGGTGAGGCAATGCTACTGGGTGACAAAGAAAAATTGGAAGAGTGTACAGGAAGACTATGAAAGGATGCATTTTGATATAATAAAGTTTCATCAGTGCTGGGAAAAATTCAACTTAGAAGACGAATTTTTTATTAAGACAGTGGAGTGGGCAAGCAATAAAGAGATTCCTATCTTTATCCATATTCGTGACCTCGCGCAAGTGAAGAAAATGATTTTGTTCATCAAACAGCATCAGGATTCAATTTTTATTATTGGACATCTATATGGAGTTGAGCTGTTTATGAAGGAAGAAAAAGAATATTTCAAAAGAACCTATTTTGACTTGTCCAATTTCTACTTTGTATCACCGGAGCGAACAATGATGGCATATCATCATTTTGGTGCAAAACACCTGTTGATGGGCTCTGATATTCCGTATGGAAAACAATCATTGGAAAATACGATACAGCAGATTCATGATTTAGAAATACCCTCAGAAGATAAAGAGAGGATTCTCGGCAAAAATTTAACTGAGTTGCTAATATTGTAGATTACAGTTTATAACTGCCAATTAGAACAAATTCAGAACCACTACTAACTTGATGAACTTCGCATAATGTTTATGATATACAATGGGAGTGTAACCCAATTATTTATATAAGCAGAAGACAAGCAATTTCATAATTCAAACAAACAAGGAGCAAATAATGAACTACAATGCATTGATTATCATTGACATGCAAACAGCTTTAGTAGAAGCAGGCCCTTACAACAAAACAGTGGTTGTCGAAAACATAAAAGGATTATTACACGCTTGCAGGAAAAGAAAAATACCGGTCGTTTATATTCAACATGACGGTGGTACTGGCGATGAGTTGGAACATGGAAGCAACGGATGGACCATTTATAAAGAGATTGCCCCTTTGCCTGATGAAAAAGTATTTGAGAAACATTATAATAGCGCATTCCGCAGAACAGGTTTGCGTGAATACCTTGATAAAATTGGCGCAAAAAGCATTATCTTATGCGGTATGCAGACAGAGTATTGTTTCGATGTTAGCTGTAAAGTTGCCTTTGAATATGAGTACGAAGTAACCGTACCTCAATCAACCACAACTACATTCGACAATGCCCTTGCAAGTGGAAAAGATCTATCAGAATATTATGAAAATAAAATCTGGAATAACTGCTACGCCTGAGTCATCAATATGGCTCAGATTATTTCAGAAATCAACTGTTAGTTCTGTATTATGAGCAAACTTGGCCGTTGGGAAGCAAATGTGAGTTGCCCATTATGTTTATGACATAACAAATAATGTTGTATCATAAACTGCATGTTTTTGTAATTTGTAAACTAGTAACAAGGAGAGCATCTATGAGTAAAAAGGAAGAACATTTGCCTTTAATGGGTGTCGGTCCGATTTATGTTATCGTTATCGTTTTAATTACAGTTTTACTATTATTCTTAAGTTTTATTAAAAAAGCATATTCGGTCAACATAGGTACGTTGAAAATTCCAATGATGATTATCGGCATGCTGTTCATTGTTTTTGGCGTGTTTATATGGACAAGAGCAGTGATTAAAACGAATATCGACGATCATATAAAGAAGAACCAACTAGTAACAACCGGAATATACGCATGGGTTAGAAATCCTATATATTCAGCTTTTCTATTTCTATGTACAGGCGTATTACTGTTTTGTAACAACTTACTCTTTTTGACGGTTCCGGTTTTCTACTGGACTTTTCTTACCATACTAATGATACATACTGAAGAAAGATGGTTAGAAAAAGAATTTGGAGATGAATATCTAGCATATAAGGCAAAAGTTAACAGATGTATTCCTTTTCCACCCAGAAACCAATAATCAGCAAGCCCGCCAACACGGCGCAAATTACGAGCTTCGCAGTTTGTTTATGACATACCTTAAGAGCATAATCTAATTATTTATATAATACGCAGATAAGGCTTTTACACGAGGATTTTATGAGAATGCAACTGTTGGTTGCCAAATTTTAAAGCCGTATTGATGGCATGCAACCGAAAAATATATTATGATTTCCTTGCAATGTTGCGAATGAAATTTAAGAACGAGGAATCAACTATGATATTAGCGGAAAAAATCCTATCGCTGAGAAAGAGCAATGAATGGTCTCAGGAAGAACTGGCTGAAAAAATGAAAGTATCGAGGCAGTCGATATCAAAATGGGAAAGCGCTGCCGCCATACCAGACATCAACAGAATACTGGAGCTAGCGAAGCTTTTTGGTGTAACAACCGACTATCTTTTAAAGGACGATATTGAAAAGGCGGAGCATTCTGACGGATTCGAAGCAGATAACCGAATTCGTGTTTCGTTACAGGAATCGAATGACTTCTTAAAAAGCATAGTCGGCTATGGAAGAAAAATTGCATTTGGCGTGATGCTTTGTATTCTGGCCCCGGTGCTCTTGCTTTTGTTTTCCGGAATGGTGGAAACAGGCGCCATGCCAAAGGTCTTTGCATATGGTATTGGCATTGTCACGTTGTTTTTACTGGTTTCTGCGGCCGTCGCTGTATTTATTATCTCTGGTGCAAAAATGAAACGCTTCAAATACATGGAGAAAGGCGATTTTGAGCTTGAATACGGAGTATTGGGCATTATAAAGGAAAAACGGGCGGCTTTTGAGAAAGAGTATCTTTACAAAACGGTTATTGGTATCGTCCTTTGTATCCTAGGGGCAATCCCGCTTATAATCGCTGGTTTATCCGAAGCTTCGGATATGGTATGCATCGCTTTTACAGCATTGATTTTAGTGGTTGCTTCTGTAGGGGTATACCTTATTATTTCTGTCGGTACGGTTAAGGGCGGCTATGACCAACTCTTACTCGAAGGCGAATTTGAACATGGGCTGAAAGAGGATAATAAGAAAAAAGAGAAATTCGGCGGTGTCTACTGGCTGATTATTGTCGCTGTCTATCTGGGATGGAGCTTTATTACAAACAATTGGGGGATCACATGGGTAGTTTGGCCGATTGCTGCGTTGGTTTTTGCGGGTATCTCCGTAGCACTGAACGGCTCGCAGAATAGATGATGAAGCGGCGCTATAGGCTCGCAATATATGTCCACTGTCTGATCAACTTTATTTCAAAGACCCTTATTTCTGTTATAGTTTTAGGCACATTATGAGCATAATGCGAGGCTCAGATAGCCTTCCCAACTTCGCATTAGCCAGCAACAAGTAGCTAAGTGATTAACCCAATTGCTTGTTAGTCTAAAACTTAGAACGCAAAAGTCATAGCTCTCCATTATTCTATATTTACTCATATAATACATAACCGATCAAAAAGGGCACCCTTTCGAGGGTGCTTTTTTCATATCATTTTTAAGGAGGAACAAATCATGTCAAGTACAATTGCATTTCTAATTTCTATGGCAGCCGTGGTCCTTATTATCATTGTGTTGGTACTGGAAGCACGACAGGGAACGTTAAACATCAAATCCCGACCGGTTGGTGACGGACAATACGGCACGGCGCGCTGGGCAACGCAAAAAGAAATCGATGAAACATATCGCGTCATTCCATTCGAACCGGAGAAGTGGCGCAAAGGCATTCATCTACCCACTGGTCTGGAGGGTTCCACCGTACTCGGATATATTGGTACCAAGGGCCATGCAAGGGCAATGATCGACACATCCGATAGTCACACCATTCTTGTAAGTCCTCCCGGCGCGGGCAAGACCACCTGCTGTGCGTATCCCAACATCGAACTGGCCTGTGCCTGTGGTTTCAGCTTCCTTTGCACCGACACCAAAGGAGATGCATTTCGTGATTACGCCGGTATTTCACAAAAATATTACGGCTATACTCCCTATGTTATCGACTTGCGCAATCCTACTCGAAGCCATGGGTTCAACATGCTGCATCTTGTCAACAAATATATGGACTTATACAAACAGGACGGCAGCTTGACTGATAAGGCAAGGGCGGAACGGTATGCAAAAATCACAGCCAAAACCATTGTGTGCATGGAGGGATTTGATGGAGGAGGACAGAATGCGTTTTTCTACGAGGCTGCCGAAGGATTGATTGCCTCCACTATCATGCTGGTATCAGAGTTCTGTGGCGACGGGGAACGCCACATTGTCAGCGTATTCAAAATCATTCAGGAACTTCTTCAGACCAAAACACCGTTGCCAACCAAGGGCGAAAACAAGATAAAACCAAAAAACGAGTACCAGAAGCTGATGGAGCTGCTCCCTCCGGAGCATAAGGCGCGCTGGATGGCCGGAGCTGCGCTAAACACAGGAGAATCTAGTATGCACAGCGTGATGAGTACAGCTATGAGCCGCCTGCTCTCGTTCATCGACAGCGAATTAGAGCAGATTATTTGTTTTGATTCCGATGTGGATGCAGAACAGTTTTGCAACGAGAAAACGGCAGTGTTTATTGTCTTTCCAGAAGAAGATGTAACCAAATTTTTTCTGGTGTCTCTGTTTGTGACCCAGTTATACAATGAGGCCCTAACCATTGCCAACCAGGACGGCAAAAACAAACTGGACAAGCGCGTCCTCTTCTTTCTGGACGAGTTCGGGACACTTCCCAAATTTGATAATGCGGAGCAGATGTTTACCGCCGGACGCTCCCGTAACATTATCTTCTTCCCCATGCTCCAATCGTTGGCACAGCTTGACAAAAACTATGGCCGGGAGGGTGCGGAAATTATTCTTGACTCGTGCCAAAACGCATTATTTGGTGGTCAGGCCCCGCTTTCCAAACGGGCAGATGATCTGTCCCGTATGCTGGGTACTCAAACTGTCCAATCCGGAAGCGTATCTCACAGTAGTAATGGATTCAGTAATACAAACGCTTCAAAAAGTTTGCAGATGGTACAAAAGCCGTTGATGACTGCGGAACAGCTTAAAACCATGCCAAAAAACCAGTGGGTATTAATGAAGACACGCTCCCGACCTCTAATCACTACTCTAAAGCGATATAACGAATGGGGTATTAAGCTAGACTGCCCGTTCCAAATGCCGGAGAATGCCACCCGTGAAGTGCGTTATGCCAACAAAGATGAGCTGAGATCAGCCGTTCTTTCCAAATATCCACAACCAAATCCGGTTGAGGTTCAAAACATTAACGAAGTACCCCTTCCAGAAGAACCGCCGGTAGGTCGTAGACGCAGGCAAATGTCAGATGAGCTAATGGAATAATCACGGGTATCAAAAATATTGAAATAGAACCTAAAAGGGAACCGACAACTCAAAATGCCGGTTCCCTTTTTATTTTATAAACTATGGAGGAATTATTGATGAGTAACTTTTATCTATGCAACAGCGCTGCCTTGCAAGCAGGACTTTCCAAATCTGCCTTTAAGGTCTATTCATTCCTTGCCATTTCAGCTAACAGCAAAACACGCTCAAGCTTTAAAGCCAAGGAAACAATAGCAAAATCCTGCAAAGTAAGCGTTTCAACCGTAGTTCGGGCTTGCAGAGAATTATGTAAGAAAGGAATGCTCGAAATAAGGAAAAGATTTTGGGGTAACGGAAAACAGACATCAAATCTTTACATATTGCTTGATAATCCACAACTTAGAACAAGCTCCACAAGGCCGCCAAAGGACAAAAGGTCGTCCGCCCTAACCGATTGCACAGAAATGGCAAAAGCGCCCCACGGGAAGTCACAGACGAAGCCACGCCTGTTCAAATGCGAGTCCTCCGCTTTTCATGCCAATCTGTCGCCAAACGAACTGAAAATATATTCTTACATTTCTTTCCGCGCGGGCAAGGACGGTCAATGTCTGCCATCCAAGAAGAATATCGCTGCCGACTGCGGGATTAGCGTATCCACCGTCTTTCGCGCTGTTAAAAAGCTGTGCCAGACTGGCCTGCTTGAGGTTCAATCGCAGACCCGTATGGAAACTTGCGGCAACAATGGGACAAGCGTAAATCTATATGTGCTGAAAGATAACACAACAGACTTGCCCAATGAGCCATTGAATATAAGCAAAAAATCAGCCGGCAACGTAAATATAAAAACCAGTATGATTCCTTTCTTTTTACCTTTTTTGACACCCTCCCTCATGTCACTGGTGACACCCCAAAGAACTATGTCCAGAAATAAGGTTACGTTAAAGCAGAGAAAAGGGTATTTAATCTCTAAGCTAACTAAGAGGAATACAGTGCATATTCTTTCAAAACCTGCAGGATGCCGGAAATGTCCTGCAAAAAGCATCCCTACTCTGGATACAGGATAGCTGCGTTTAAATTCCCCCATAGTTTGCCTTGTTAGGCACCTCTTTTTTCTCTGCTTTTACTCACAAATTTAAAAATAATAAAGGAGTTTTAACTTCATGAACGAAATCATAGGCCTGCCAGCCATTGTATCTACAAGACACAGGATAGTCATCGACAAAAACCTGCGGGGGCTGCACGGCATTCAGGAAACCGGATCTGTCTTGCTGCTGGTAAACAAAGACCGCTTGCAAATTTTCCCCAGTACTACTTCCGTTTCGGGTGCGATTGAAAAAGAAATCAGCATCGGAAGATTTAATTTGCCCATGGAATGGGTACGCAACAACGGTGTGGAAGTAGGCGACCGTGTCTTTTTAATTGCAACAGACGACTGCATTTTGGTCTGTCCGTCCGTCAAAAAACGTCCGTCATTGGACACCTGAAAGGAAAATAAACTAATGCTAAACATAGGAAATATCATTGGACTCCCGTTGAAAATATTCAGCAACCACCAAATTTATATTCCGATGGAATATCTGCGATATTACGGGATTTCTGAGAAGCACGACAGGATGCTGCTTTTTAAGTCGGAACACAGTCTGTTTTACCGACCTCTCCCCACAAATGGAATCGAATACTCCAAAAGGGAAACGGTATCGATCCGTGTTGGCCTTACTCCCCTACCAGTTGGATGGGTCCGGCAAAACGGTCTAAATCGAGGCGATACGGTGTTCCTGTTGGGAATGACAGACGGACTGTTGCTGTACGTAAGAAAGTAAAGAAATTCAAACTTTAGGAGAAAAGCATTTATGCGTCTGACGTATACCCTCTCTGCACTGCTGTTTCTAATCTTGATTCAAATTGAGAGTAAAGGTAAAATTCATCTGGATTACGCTATTAGCATATTTATTTTAGCTGCAGGTGCTGTAATTGACATTGTGGAAATGATCATTGACCACCTGAAAGCAAGGGATGGACGCTTGAAAAGTAATAAGTCTAGAAGTCACTGGTTCTCAAAACTTAGCAGACTATGTAAAAAAATTAAAAAGCAAGAGCAAGCCATAGAGAAATAACACACCATAAAAATAGCGTTACAAGCAGAATATTTCGCCTGTAACGCTATTTTTTATTCTGTTTTGTCCCGTCCCATATCAGAATCAATCAGACTATTGATATACGCATTTAAGCTCATGTCTTTACTTTTAGCATGAGCTATTATTTTATCTTTATGGCCAAATTTAACTCGAAGTCTTATGTCATCATATGTCTTGGAATTGTATTTTTCTTTTACTGCACTTGATGTTTTTCCCATTTTATCACCTTCATAGCTATTTTATCACATTTTCGTAAATGGTACCAGTATGCATAATAAACAAATTGGTACCAGTATGTTTGTTGACTTTACTCATATACATAGTGGTACCAGTATGATATAATAAGTACATAAGATAAATCGAAGGGGTGTAAAAAATATTGATTGTCAAATGTGCTTATTACCTAAAACTGTTTCTGATATCAGCATTATCAGTTTTACTGTTCGCGTCGGTGGAAACAGCACCGGAAAAACCGTTTCTCTTTCTCTCCATCACGTTTGTGATTATCATCTGCATTCGATTGTTATGGCTGTCTGTCTTGCGTGATGAAAAGGCGATGAAGAAAAGGAAGTTGGAAATCCGGCAGCTTGATGAACCTCAGCATATCAACAAATCTAATCGTGCAGCATGAGTAAGGGGGATTACAATTATAGCAGAATAAATTAAAAACGTACACCGGGTTACAATTGACGACATTCACAGAGTCATCTGGGCCCTGAAAAGAAAATATGCCAAACTTTATTCTGGTAAGCAGCTATATGATTATGTTGCAGTTTTCCACGAATTTAAAACTGAACTGATCCGGCTGCTTAACGCATAAAAAAAGACCGGGAATTGCTCCGGCCAAGGAATATAATGGTAAATTTTTCTTGCATTATCGGTTATTATGTATTATAATGCTTTCTGTGGATAACAAAAAAAGCATCCACAGGCGACTAACTGCCTAGAAAACAGTTAGCCTCCATGCGCCATAAGGGTGTAACAGACCACTTATGACTTGTGAACGCCGTTTATGCGTTGTTATTTTAACACGTATTTCGGATACATGTCAAGAGTCTGTGCCCTTATTGGAACGTGAGGGTGCAGACTTTGTTTTTTTTACATCAAACTCCACAATGACAAGCATTGTGTACCTCTTAATGCGGCTGCTTGCAGCCACTGCGCGAGGTTGGCGCACTTGGACAAATATTTCTACAATCGCTTCACCCGATTGCTGAAATCATAGTGTAACACAAAGACTTTACTTGCTTGGGGCGGACACTTTAGAAACCGCAGAGCCAATTAGCACAGCCGCATTTGCGACAAACTGTATGCTAAACTCAATTACGGCTAATTGATGGCGATGAGCCAAACAAGTGATAATGATACTTCTGTCTTGAACGCTTCACAGCATTGGACAGGCTCTCGAAAGAGCTAGGTAATAGAAATTTACGCTAATGTGATTGCTCGCCGGCAATCCTTTGTTTAGTGCACATTTTTTATTTGGTAGCATGGTACTCTACTATGTTATCAAATAATTATGTACTTAGTCTGTCTAAATATATAATTATTTGATAACTATGGAAGTATGTATACACACTTCCATACTTACCAAAAGCTTTGGTCGAGGTGACTAGATTCGAACTAGCGGCCTCTACGTCCCGAACGTAGCGCTCTACCAAGCTGAGCCACACCTCGAAATATGGCTCCAAAATTGGAGCCATGGCTGCGGAAGAAGGATTCGAACCCTCACAAACAGAGTCAGAGTCTGTCGTGCTACCTTTACACAATTCCGCATCAATGCTATTTCAAACAGCAAGAATTATTATACCAAAAAACACAGATTTGTCAATCCCTTTTCTAGAATAAAATATTTTTTATATTTAATTAGTATTTAACAGAAATATGTTGATAAAAGACGAATGCTGATATATAATTGAAACAATTTATTTTTAAATCGACCATGCACCATGATGCGCATGGGCTAAGGAGGAATTTATAGTGATTTTAAACCACGCAATAGAAGCGCTTCTTGATCGGCGTTCCGTTCGTACATATCGATCTGAGCAGATATCTGAAGAAGAACTGACCGACATTTTAAAAACGGCAAAATTCGCGCCGTCAGCAATGGGATTGCAGGCAAGACATTTTACCGTGATTCAGAACAAACAGCTGATTGCAGATATTGTCGACACAGCCGTAAAATGCGGTGCCCAATTTTCACCCGGCCACACGCCGTTTTATAATGCGCCTACCGTTATTGTGCTTTCCGCACCGCAGTCCGCGAAATACGGCCGTGAAGACTCTGCATGTGCCATTATGAACCTAATGCTTTCGGCACATTCGTACGGTCTTGGTACCTGCTACATTTGCTCCGTTTTAGACGGTTTGCGTGATAAGGACATTATAAAGCGTTTGAAACTTCCTGAAGATTACATTCCGTTCGGCTGCATCAGCGTCGGTTATCCCAGCGAGCATGCTCCCGCTCCAAAAGAGCGCCGTACCGACGATATCAGTTACATCAGATAATATCATACATAGCAAACACGGGCGCCGTTTCAAATGGCGCCCGTGTTTTTTATTTCTTGATTAGTTCAACTAAAAGCTTTTCCGCTTCGACTGCGTCGGCACGGCCGCGTGTTGCTTTCATAACAGCGCCTAGAATCGCCTTGAGGGCTTTTTCTTTCCCTCCAAGGTAATCTGACGCCGCGCTTTGATTGTCCGCAATTGCCTGCTCACAGAGCTTTTTAAGCGTATCCTCATCAATACCGCCCATGTCGCTTTCGCTGATCAGCTCACTTGCAGCCTTGCCGGTGTCGAGCATTTTTTCAAGTGTAGCCTTTAAAAGGTTCATCTTGATCTTGCCGGCTTCCAGCAGCTTTACAAGCGCGTTTAAGTTTTCCGGTGTAACTTTCACCTGAAAGCTCTCTTTCGCGCTGTCGCCGTCCAAACGGCTAAAAATCTGTCCAATAATGCAGTTGGCCACAGCCTTTCGATTTTCGATTCCTTCTGATGCCGCCTCAAAATAATCCGCAATATTGCGATATTTTATCAGCAGCTGCGCATCCGCTTCAGGAAGGCCGAACTCGCTCATGTAGCGGTTAAGCTTCACGTGCGGAGGCTCGGGAAGCTTTTGGCGCAGCCGCTCAATCAGTTCGTCGGAAACATTGATGGTGACAAGATCCGGCTCTCTGAAGTACCGGTAGTCGTTGGCATCCTCTTTGCCGCGCATGCTTTCTGTACAGCCGTCCTCTTCATTGTAGCGACGGGTTTCCTGCACAATTGCCTCGCCGCTTTGCAGCAGGTCGATTTGGCGATTAACTTCATAGTCCATCGCTTTGGTCATATGCGTAAAGGAGTTCATATTTTTAATTTCGGTTCTTGTGCCCAACTTTTCAGTTCCTTGGGGGCGTACGGAGATGTTTACATCACAGCGCAGCGAACCCTCCTGCATTTTGCAGTCGGAAATACCAATGTATTTCATAATCAGCTGTAATTTTTCAACATATTCCTTTGCCTCGTCAATGCTGCGGATATCGGGCTCCGAAACAATCTCTATCAGTGGAACACCGCCGCGGTTGTAATCCACAAAAGTACTGCCGCGCTGATGAACCAGCTTGCCGGCATCCTCCTCGATGTGAATCCTCGTAATGCGGATTTTTCTGCCGCTGCTCAGTTCAATATAACCGTTTTTGCATAGCGGCATATCGAACTGGGATATTTGATACGCCTTTGGCAAATCGGGATAAACATAGTTTTTGCGATCCATTTTTGAAACACGGCTGATTTCGCAGTTTGTCGCGAGACCGGCCATAATCGCGTACTCCACAACTTTTTCGTTCAGCTTGGGAAGCGTACCCGGCAAGCCGATACAAACCGGACAGCAGTGGGTGTTTGGTTCACCGCCGAACTCGGTGGAGCAGGAACAGAAAATTTTTGTTTTTGTGGATAATTCAATGTGGGTTTCCAGTCCGGAAACTAACTCGTAGTTTATCATAGCTTAACCCCCATATCCGCAGCTTGAAACGTCGTTTCTCTGGTTGCCGCTTCGTACTGGTGCGCGGCGTTTAAAATGGTCGCCTCGCAGAAGCTGTTGCCGATTAACTGCATACCGATTGGCAGTCCGGCGGCATCAAAGCCGCACGGAACGGAAACGCCCGGCAAACCGGCAATGTTAACCGGTACGGTACAAATATCGGTCAGATAGGTTTCAACCGAATCTTTAGCGGTAAAGTTTAACGGAAAAGCCGTCATTGGGACGGTTGGCGCTAAAATCACGTCACATTTTTCAAAAGCGTCTTTAAATGCCTGAATCAGCGTGCCGCGCAAATTTTGAGCCTTTTTATAGTAGGCGTCATAGTAGCCCGCACTTAAAACATAGGTGCCTAATAGAATGCGGCGCTTGACTTCGTCACCGAAGCCCTCACTGCGTGTCTTACAGACCATTTCGTTGCGGTCAGCGTAATGCGCAGTCTTGTAACCATAGCGGATTCCGTCGTATCTGCCCAAGTTGGAGGAAGCCTCCGCGCAGGCCAGAATGTAGTAAACCGGCAGGCTGTATTTTAAGGATGGCATATTGAAATAGACGATTTCCGCACCGAGCGACTCATACACCTTGATGGCTTTCTGAATCGCATCATTTACGTCGCCCCGGATGCCGTCGAAATATTCCTTTGCAATGCCGATTTTCATACCCTTGATGCTCTTGTTCAGACTTTCACTCGCCGGTGCGGCTGCTTTGCCGCGCGAAGTGGAATCCTTTGAATCATAAACGGAGATGGCATCGTAAACGAGTGCCGCGTCCTCAACGCTCGTAGTAATCGGCCCGATTTGGTCAAAGCTTGACGCGTAGGCAATCAATCCGTAACGCGAAACTGCACCATAGGTTGGCTTTAAGCCGACTAGGCCGCAAAAGCTCGCAGGCTGGCGGATGGACCCGCCTGTATCAGAACCAAGGCCGTAAACGGCAAGGTTGGCGCCGACCGCCGAAGCGACTCCGCCGGAACTGCCCCCTGCCACGCGGGAAAGGTCATGTGGATTCAGCGCACCACCGAAACAGGAGGTTTCGCAGGAAGAGCCCATTGCGAACTCATCCATGTTGGTTTTGCCGAGCAAAACAGCATTTTGGTTTTGCAGGATATCCCAAACCGTCGCGTTATAAATCGGCACATAACCCTTTAATATTTTGGAGCAGCAGGTAGTCTCAATGTCCTTTGTGGAAATGTTATCCTTTAAGGTCATTGGGATACCCTCGAGCGGCAGAAGTTTTTCCCCGGAAGCGATTCTCTTGTCCACGAGCTTTGCCGTTTCAACCGCCAAATTGGAGGTTGAATTAACATAGGCGTTCACTTTTTCGTTGTCGCTTTCGATTGCTTCCACATATTTCTTTGTCAGTTCCAGGCAGCTTATCTGCTTGGAAGCCATTTGTTCGCTTAGCTTTTTAATTTTACCAAAACTGTCCATTTGTACCTCCTACGCGCGCTTTTTAACCAGGAAGTACCCGTCATCCTGGCTCTCGGCGTTTTTCAGAATTTCCTGCCTGTCATAGGAAGGGACGACAACATCTTCTCTGAATGCGTTGGAAAGGTTATTCATGCTGTCAAAATCGGAAGTTGTGGAACTGACCGCGCTAATGGTATCGGCGAAGCCAATGATTTCGCTCATATCCTTTGTGAGTGCGACAAGCTCGTCGGCACTTACTGAAAGCTTTGCAAGCTTTGCAATTTTTAATACTTCCTCATGGGTTACCATCGCAAACCCTCCTTCTAATCCGGCTTATTTTCTCAGTTTAATATGAACCTCACGCAATTGCTGCTCGGTGACCTCGTTTGGTGCACCCATCAGCACGTCCTGCGCGTTGGAATTCATGGGGAATGCAATAACCTCGCGGATATTTTCTTCTCCGGTCAACAGCATAATCATACGGTCAACGCCCGGAGCCATGCCGGCATGCGGCGGTGCGCCGTACTTAAAGGCATTGTAAAGAGAGGTAAACTTCGTTTTAATGTCCTCCTCGGTGTAGCCCGCAATCTCAAACGCTTTTACCATAATTTCAATATCGTGATTTCTGACGGCTCCGGAGGAAAGCTCCACACCGTTGCAGACAATGTCATACTGATAAGCCAGAATATCCTCCGGCTTTTTATTTAGGAGTGCATCCATACCGCCCTGGGGCATGGAGAACGGGTTATGAGTAAAGATATAGTTGCCGGTTTCCTCGTCGATTTCATACATCGGGAAGTCGACAATAAAGCACATTTTGTAGGAATCTTTATCAATCAGATTGAGTTTTTCACCAAGTTCAGTGCGGATTTGTCCGGCAAACTTCGGCGTTATATCGTTGTCGTCCGAAATAAAGAAGATAACGCTGCCAGGCTTTAATCCCGCGCGGCGAATCAGTTCCTCACGTTTATCATCGGGCAGGTACTTGTTAATCGGACCCTTGTACTCATTATTCTGGGTCACGCTGATATAGCCAAGGCCCTTCATGCCGATTCCATTTGCAAATTTAAGCATGTTCTCAAAAAAGCTCTTCGGCTGGCCAACACAGTCAGGTACATTAATTGCTCTGACCATTTTGCCCCTGAACGGAGCAAAATCTGAATTTTCAAAAATGTCGGTAATATCAATGATTTCGAGCGGGTTGCGCAAATCCGGCTTGTCCGTACCGTATTTCAGCATGGACTCGGCAAACGGAATCCGCACAAACGGCGCCTTTGAAACTTCTTTATCGGAGAATCTAGCAAAAGTTTCGCCAAGAACTTCTTCGGCGATAGAGAATACGTCCTCCTGTGTTGCAAATGCCATTTCAAAATCGAGCTGATAGAATTCACCCGGGGAACGGTCTGCTCTTGCATCCTCGTCGCGGAAGCACGGCGCAATCTGGAAGTAGCGGTCGAAACCGGAAACCATCAGAAGCTGCTTGAAAAGCTGCGGTGCCTGTGGCAAAGCATAGAATTTACCCGGATGCTTTCTGCTCGGAATCAGATAGTCCCTCGCGCCCTCAGGGGAGGAAGCGGAAAGAATCGGGGTTTGTATTTCCAAAAAGCCCATATCGGTCATTTTTTTACGCAGAAAAGAAATAATTTGTGAGCGCAAAATAATATTTGCATGAACCTTTGGGTTTCTTAAATCCAGATATCTATATTTTAAGCGGACGTCCTCTTTGGTGTCCGTGGACGAATCCACCTCAAATGGCAGATTTGAAAGCGCTTTGCCCAAAACTTTCAGCGCACTTACCTTCACTTCAACCGTACCTGTATTAATTTTGGGATTAATGGTATCTTCTTCGCGCAGCACGACAGTGCCGGAAGCGGTTATTGTGCATTCTTTTGTAACATTTGCGAGCAGATTATTATCGTATACAACAATCTGCACCACGCCATAGTGATCCCTTAAGTCAATAAATTTGACTCCGCCGTGGTCGCGTATATTTTCTACCCAGCCCGCTACGCGCACTTCTTTGCCAATATCATTCTCGCTGACTTCGCCGCACAAATGCGTGCGATATTGATTGACACAAATCATATTCCGTTAATCCCCTTTAAAAGCTTTTCTTAATTTATAAAGTATAATCATACCATAAAATACACTATGCTTCAACCGAAGCGCCGCAATGTTTTACGGCAAAAAACGTTACTCACTTTATCACTTTACTATACCACATTCCACTGTCAATTGCGACACAAAATTCATTGCACTTTTGCAAGATTTACGAGTACTTCCACCATGGAGTCCATTGACTGCACAGGGATGTACTCAAACCGGCCGTGGAAGTTATGCCCGCCGGTCGAAAGGTTTGGGCAGGGCAATCCCATAAAGGAAAGGCGCGCACCGTCCGTACCGCCGCGAATCGCCACGATTTCTGGTTCAACGCCCGCATCGGTCATTGCCTTTTGCGCCTTTTCAATAATGAACATGTGGGGCTCAATTTGCTTTTTCATATTATAATAGGAATCTTTCAAGTCCAATTCAACTGTATTGGAGCCGTATTTTTCATTAAGATAGGCGGCAGCCTTTTCAAATCGTGCCTTTTTCTCAGTGAATTTGTCCATATCATGGTCACGAATGATGTAGCGAATTACGGTCTTTTCCTCATCACCCTCCATATGGCACAGGTGGTGAAAGCCCTCGTAACCCTCGGTACAGGCGGGAATCTCATGCACGGGGAGCATGCCGTTAAACTCAATGCCCATTAAAACCGCATTCTTCATCTTGTTTTTTGCGTCACCTGGATGAATGTTCACACCGTTTATTGTAACGGTTGCAGCCGCGGCGTTAAAGTTTTCATACTCGATTTCGCCCAGCTTGCCTCCGTCAACTGTGTAGGCGTAATCTGCCCCGAAATGCTTAACGTCAAAATGGTCGGCACCACACCCGATTTCCTCATCAGGAGTAAATGCTACCGCAATTTTGCCATGTTTTACTCCGTCATCGTTCAGCCTTTGCACAACGGTCAGAATTTCCGCAATACCGGCCTTATCGTCGGAACCCAAAAGCGTTGTGCCGTCGGTAACGATTAAATCTTTGCCCTTGTAATCCGCAAGGCTTTCAAACTTTTTAGGGCTCATCACAACATTCAATTCCTTATTCAGCAAAATATCGCCGCCGTCGTAATTTTCCACGATTCGAGTCTTGATATTTGCTCCGTTCGCGGAGGGGCTTGTGTCCATGTGGGCAATCAACCCGATTACCGGCAACTGCGCGTCACAGTTGGCTGGCAGGGTGCCGTAAACATAACCGTCCTTGTCCATGTGTGCATCGCTGATGCCGAGTTCTTGCATTTCGCCAACCAGCGCGAGCGCCAGCACTTTTTGCTTTTCGGTACTGGGGCAGATATTTTCGGCGGCATTTTCATCCGATGTTGTATCAAAGGTCACATATTTTAAAAGTCTTTCAAATGCTCTCATTTATTTAATCCCCTTTATTATAAAAATATGAAACGCCCGTGGGCGCAAAATTACAGGTTTCGCCATAAGCGAATAAAAACTTAAATTTTATTTTACTACTTTAAGGAAGAAATAACAATATATTAAGGGAATAACCATGCGGCTTTCAGGCAATCGACTGCCGCATCAATATCCCCCAGAGGAATTCCGGCAAAACCAAGCATGATTTTTGTTTGACCGCTGTCTTCAATCGGCATAATTCTCACACCATTTTGTTCCGACAGCGCGCACAACTCGCGCGCCGACTTTTCTGTTTTTACTGTCAGCATCAGGCACAACGGCGTTTCCTGCAGGAGGATATCGATTTTATTTCCGAATGCGTTTTTCAGTGCCGTAATCAGCGCGGCGCTTTTCGCAGCATACAGTTTTCTTAGCCGCCGCAGCTGCCGTTCAAGCTGACCGCTCTTCACATAGCTGCTCAGGGCAAGCTGTTCGATTTTCGACGCGGTTTGGTTGTAGCGGTTTGCCCGTGCTCGATAACGCTCCATAAGTGCCGGCGGCAGCGCCATATAACCGATTCTCACTGATGGCAAAAGCAGCTTTGAAAACGAGCCGATATAAACGACGCTCCGGCTCGTGTCCATACCCTGCATAGCGGGAATGGGACGTGCCTTGTAGCGCAGTTCACCATTGTAGTCGTCCTCTATGATAATCCCGCCGCTTTCCTTAGCCCAGTTCAGCAGTTCAAAACGCCTGCTCATCGGAAGGCTCGCACCGGTTTGCACTCGATTGGAAGGGCTGATAAACAAAAGCTTTGCGCCGCAGGCTTTCAGCGCCTCCATACTGATTCCACCGTCGTCAGCCAGCAGATGCAAAACCTCTACTCCACAGTCGGCAAATACCTGTTCCGCCTGTAAAAATCCGGGTTCCTCCATGGCAACGGGGCTGCCATGGCCGTTTAACAGCCCGCACAAAATTGACAGCAGCGGCTGTGTGCCCGCCCCGATAACAATCTGCTCCGGTAAAGCAATCACGCCCCTCACGCCGTAGCTGTAAGCCGAAAGCGCCTCGCGCAGCACCTGCTCACCTTGGTGCTCACCATAAGACGCGATTACCTCCTGCCGGTTTAGCACATCACGGATATGCCGCCGCCAGATTTTAATATCGATATTTTCGCTGTCCACGCAGTCACTGCCGAAGTTATAGCGAATACGGGCTTCACTCTCCGGCTGTGCGCTGACTAACGGCGGATTCTGCCGCTCAGCATCCTTGCGCAGCGAGGCAAGCACAAAGTAGCCGCGCTGCGGGCGAGGGCAGATATAACCCTCCACACAAAGCTGTTGGTACGCGGATTCCACTGTGGTACAGCTTAGTTTTAAATCCTGTGACAGCTTTCGTATTGACGGAAGCTTGTCGCCCTTGGCAAGATGACCGGCCTCAATTGCCGATTTAATTGCAAGGTAGAGCTGCTGATACAGCGGTGTGACTGAATCGGTATTCAGCATCAAGTAATCATAGGTCATTGCAGTCCTCCCTGTACAACTGTACTGATTGTATTTTCACGAACTGTATATTTTAATATGAACAGTTTTGCATTAATATTATAACACAGCTTTAAAGCAAATCAATCTTTTGGGAGTGAAAACAATGAATCCAAACCAATATAAATCGACGAAGATTTATGTTATGACGGCTCTTTTTGCCGCGCTTATTTTCCTTGTCACCGCCTATATACTTCACATCCCCACACCCGCAACTGGTGGATACATTCATTTGGGTGATGCATTTCTTTACCTTGCAGCCAGCATACTTCCCACCCCGTTTGCTATTGCGGCGGGAGGAATCGGGGAAGCACTGTCCGATGCACTTACCGGCAGCGTGGTATATGCACTGCCGACACTTCTCATTAAATCAGCGATGGTGTGGTGCTTTTCATCGGCAGGCAAAAAGATCATTACAAAGCGCAATATCGCGGCGGCAATTACCGCCGGTGCAATTTGCATCGTTGGTTATTATCTGACGGAAGCCGTTATCTATCACAGTTTTATTTCTCCGCTGGTGGAGATACCTGCAAACCTAATTCAGGTTGGAGCGAGCGCTGCAATTTATTTTATGATTGGCAATGCGTTAGACCGACTGAATGTCAAAGACAGTATCAGTGTATTATATAATTGATTAACACCAAAATTGGAGGATATTTTATGAAACTGAACTCAAATAATCATAATTCAACTGTAAATATCGCGCTTACCGGTTTAATGGGTGCGCTTGTTTTGGTGGGAACATTTATGAACATCCCCATTCCCGTCCTTGGCGATAAAACCATGCTTGGACTTGGCAATGTATTCTGCATCCTTTCCGGTCTGATTTTAGGGCCGGTTTATGGTGGTTTGGCAGCCGGCATTGGTTCTTTTATTTTTGATTTAGTCGGCGGGTGGGCCTCCAGTGCCCCATTTACCCTTATGTTTAAATTTTTGATGGCGTTTGTTTGCGGACTTATTGCCTATGGTGGGGATAAAACCGCTAAAAAACTTAAGCGTCTCATCATTGCAGCTGTCGCCGGTTCGCTCACTTATACCGTACTGTATTTGAGCAAGTCCTACATTACGGCAGTCCTCCTCGGAAACGCAGCCGGAGCTGTAAAAACGATTCTCATTACAAAAGGCAGCGCAAGCCTCACCAATGCAATAATCGCTGACGTGATTGCTGTTCCGCTGTTCATTGCAATCCGAAAAGCACTTGAGAGAAACCATATAGGCGGGAAACTCCGCGATTAATTCTTCAAATATTGTTATCTTTAATCAATCATGATATAATATACTTTATGCATATATAGATATAGATGAAGATATTGGAGTATATTGTAAATGAAAAATAGCAAAGACAAAAAAATCAGAAGCTCAATTGTTCGCGATTCCCTAGACACCTTCGGAACCAACGTATTCGGTGTTGCTCTTACCTTCATTGCAACCCTCATGGTTTTAAACCGTGTCAATCCTGATGTGAAGGGTCTTTACAACACGGTACAGTTGTGGGGCGGTGGTTTTTCGACCATTCTTGGCCTCAGCGTAAACTCAGCTGTCATCTATTTTGTCTCCCGTTATAAAATCCAGAATACAAAGGCTTCTATTAAAAAGCTGACACTGTGGATTTCCGCTGCAATTATTCTAATCGGTGCGGTGGTGGTTCTGGCACTGCGCAACAGTTCCTCCTTTTTAGAAACACCGGCGATTTATCTGCTTGCCATTGTAATTTATGGTGTGAGTTCCTTCATACTTAACATTTGCACATCTATTCTTCGCGGTGAGAATAAGTTCCGATCCTATAACATGATTCTTTTAATCCAGAAGATTTTAGTAACCGTTCTCGCCGTTATTATATTCCTGCGGCCATCCTCCGCAATCTGGGTGTGGGCCACCATAGGGATTTCGCTCACTATGATTGTTTTTGCACTTTTCGGCATCAAAAGGTGGAGCGGTTCCATGCCCCAGCCCGCCCCAGAAGATGATTTTTGTGTTGATACCGGCAGCATTGTAAAATACAGCCTGAAATCACATGTAAGCAATGTAATGACCTATGCGAACGCTAATTTCGGGAGTTACATTGTACAAGGCAGTTATGGTCGAAGTAATTTCGGGGTGTACAACACTTCGGTCACCATGATGCAGCTGGTGTGGATTCTTCCCGACGCCGTCAGTCAGGTCATCATGAGCCGCATTGCTGCAATGAAAGATCAAAACGACAAAATAAAATTAACGCTGATGTCTTCTAAAATCGTTACTTATATTACCATTGTTTCCGCAGTTGTGTTGGTTTGGGGCGCCGATGTCTTTGTCCCCATCATATTCCCACTATATGTAGGTGCGCTAGCTCCGCTGAAATATTTGATTGTAGGTTCCGTTTTTATTTCATATGCCAAGGTACTTAACAATTCCATCGCCGCCTACGGCCGACCGGAGCTGAATATTATACCCACCATTCTAGGCATTGTTGCAAACCTGTTGTTCAGTATTTTGCTGATTCCCGTAATGGGGGTAAACGGTGTTGCCATGGCAACCTCCATTTCCCTAACGGTGCAGGGGCTGACCTCCATTGTTATTTTCTGCCGCTTTACCAAAACACCGTTCTTCAAGCTGATTATTCCAAGTAAGGAAGAAATTGCATCGATACAGCAAATCGTTAAAAAATCATAATATAATTATTTAGTAAACCCGCAGGCTTTCATGCTTCGCGGGTTTCTTTATAGCACACTGTATCGCAGCGGTATTTCGACAACAGATGTGTATAGTACAAATAGTATAATTTCGTTAAATAATACGGAACAATGATAACACCCCGCATCGTTTTGATACGGGGTGTTATCATTGTATTAAATTATTGATTTCTGAATCGGGACAAAAACTCCTTGGTAGCTTCTTTCTTTGGGTTCGAGAAAAGCTCCTCCGGGGTACCCTGTTCTGCAACTACACCGTCGGCCATGAAGACAACGCGAGTTGAAACATCGCGTGCAAAGGCCATTTCATGGGTTACAATTACCATCGTCATGCCCTCGTCGGCCAAATCATGCATGACTTCAAGCACCTCCCCCACCATCTGTGGGTCAAGTGCGCTTGTCGGCTCGTCAAAAAGCAGCATTTCAGGCTCCATGGCGAGCGCACGGGCAATTGCAACACGCTGCTGCTGCCCGCCGGAAAGCTGACGCGGTTTCGCGTTGATATATTCTTCCATGCCTACCTTAGCCAGATATTTCATTGCGATTTCTTCAGCCGTCTTCTTGTCCTTTTTGAGGACTTTTGTGGTTCCGGTCATGCAGTTTTCAAGCACAGTCATATTATGAAACAGGTTAAAGGATTGGAATACCATACCGACCTTGGCACGGTATTCGTTGATATTGCCACCCTTTGCCGTGATATCTTTTCCATGAAAAAGGATCTCGCCGGAGGTTGGGGTTTCCAGCATATTAATACAGCGCAGAAGCGTTGATTTACCCGAACCGGAAGCACCGATAATGCAAATAACGTTGCCGTGATGCGTTTCAAAATCAATATCCTTTAGCACCTGATGGTCACCAAAGCTTTTGCTCAGGTGGCGTACATCCAAAATAGGAGTTTCTACTTCGTCCATGTCTTATTACCTCCATGCTTCTTTACGGGATTATGACCGCACGGGTCGGCCATCATGTCGCTTTTAACAAGCGTGTAATAGTCGGAACCGTCAATTTTGTGTTCAATCCAACGCAGCAGGCGTGAGCAGGTGAAAGTCATAATAAAGTAAATAATACTGATGATGAAAAACACCTCAAAGTATTTAAAGTAAGCGCCGGCGGCCGAGTTGCCGGAGAAGAAAAGCTCGGTAACCGAAATAACATTCAACACAGAGGTATCTTTAATGTTGATAATCAGATTATTGCCGATTTGTGGAAGAATATTGCGCATGGTTTGCGGCATAATCACGTTCACCATGGTTTGCCAGTGCGTCATGCCGATCGCCTTTGCCGCTTCCGTCTGACCCACATCAATGGAGTCAATGCCACCGCGCACGGTTTCGGCCATGTATGCACCGGTGTTAATCGATACAACAAAAAATCCGGCGAACATCGCGCTCATGTCGATTCCAAACATCTGCATTGAACCGTAGTAAAGTACCATTGCCTGTACAATCATTGGTGTGCCGCGGAAAATCTCAATATATGCCGCTAAAATAAACTGCATGATTTTATATAGAATTTTTACAACCGGATTTGCATTTGGGCTGAGCGGCAGCGTTCGCAGAACGCCAACCAATAAACCGATAACACAGCCGATAATCGTACCGACAATTGCCAACAAAAGCGTTATGCCCGCGCCATGGAGAAAAATTGCCCCGTAGTTTTGAACAAGGAACAGTACCCAGCTAAAAAAGCCGTTAGGTGTATCCATTAATTACACTCTCTTCCTAATTTGCAAAGTTCAAACAAGTTACTGTGCCAAAGGCTGGTTTTTGATTGCATCCTTCATGATTTTTTCTCGGTCGTCGCTGCTGATGTCAGCAAGGGCTTTATTCATTGCCGCTTTTAATTCAGGATCGGACTTTGAAACTGCAATACCCAGATTTGTAACCTCATCCGAAACCTTAAAATCGTTGCCGCTGTTGGTAAAGTCAAGCATGACCAAATTCTTGTTTGCATAGGCCGCGCCCATTGCCGTCGGCTTATCCGTAACAAACACCTCGATTTTTCCCGAGGTCAAAGCAACAATTAAAGCAGGAACATTCTTCATGGCTGGCTGTATTTTTGCTTGCGGAATCTGGCTTAACATATCGTACCAGATTGTATTTTGCTGCGAAGTGCAAGTGCAGCCTTTCAGATCCGCTACGCTCTTTGCGGAAGCGTATTTGCTGTCTGCCTTTACAAGCGCATAGATGGATGCCTTGTAATAAACATCCGTAAAATCAACCGTTTTCAGACGTTTCTCCGTGATGCTCATACCCGCAATGGCAGCATGCAGCTTACCGGAAGCAACACCCGGTGCAAGGCCGTCCCACTCAGTTTTCACAATTTCGAGGTCATAACCGATTGCGTCGGCAATCTTTTTTGCCATCATAACGTCGTAGCCATTCGCATACTCACCTGTAGTGTTTGAAATTGGGATTGCACCGTTGCTGTTATCGGCCTGCGTCCAGTTGTATGGTGCAAAAGCGCACTCCATACCAACCTTTAACACTTTTTTTCCGCTTGTGGTTGAGGCACAGCCTGCAAATGCAAGCATACTGAAAGTGATGACCATACAAAGTATAATGGAAAAAATCCTTTTTGCTTTTTTCATGAAAATACCCTTCCTTTTTTAAGAACAGAATTCGTTTTTTGAAGTGGGTGTGCTCTAGGATATTTGTTTTGCTTTATTAGAATTTGCTAAATTATTGCAAATTATAATATCATAACAAACAAATGTCAATGGCTTATTTCTTTTAAGTAATGTGATTTTTTGTTATTTGATGGACATTATGCTTTGTTAATACGGTAAAGCACTATATATCTCAAAATGAATCTCTTCTCGACTTTGTCAAAAAGTTAAATTTTCATTAAGCATTACCTCCTCTTTCACCAATTATCAAATATAACAATTAAAAAGCGCCACATCAAGGCCCAACGCAATATTGGCCTTGATGTAACGCTTCTGTATTATCGCTTATTCAAATAAGCTTTTTTGAATGAAACAGTTTTTCCATCGTTTTTACCACGGCATCACTGTTCTGACTGCCAATGATGTTCGGTGCGATTTCCTTTAATTCATCGGTCGCATTTGCGACCGCATAGCCGTAGTCCGCTGCGGCTATCATTCCAATATCGTTTTCATCGTCGCCAAAAGCAGCAATCCTATCCAATGCAAATCGATTTTTCAGTTCAATGACCGCGTTTTCTTTGGAGGCCTCAACACTGTAAATTTCGAGGAAATAGTAATCCTTGTTGTTTTGATCCGCATAATACACGGCGTTGATTTGATTCCCGCAGCCAAGCTGCTGAATCTCACAGTACAGCTTTTTTACTACCTCCTGCGTATCCACCGCCATAAAACACACAACCTCCCGGTCATCGGGCAAAGGACTGTAAATATAGTTTTTGAGCGGTTGCAGTTTGTTTGCGTGGTAGAACTTCTCTTCTACAGTGTTCGTGAAATCACCATAATAAATATGCAGAATATCATTGATAATGGTATGCACAAAGCAGTTCAGACCATATCTTTGAAATACGCTCAGCACTTCTTTCGCAGCAGCGTAAGAAATGTTTTTGCAGCAAAGATACGTCTTTTCTTTTACGCTGTACAGTGCCGCTCCGTTCATGGTAATAATTGGGAGACTAAACGAAATGCCGCTCAAGACTGATGTGATTGACGCCGAGGAGCGCATACTCGCCACGGTAATCATAGCTCCTTTTTGCAGGAGATGATTGAGCTTTATTTTAGAGTAGCTGCTGATTTTACCATCAGAATTTGTTAGCGTACCACCGAGGTCGCTCACAAGCAAAAGCTTCGTATTTCTCCTCGTTGGCAAGTGGAACGTGTTGACACCGAGCGAAACAAAAATTCCAATCAGTGTATCGATAATCCTGTTCATCGCGAAAAGAAAAGGGTTTGCATCCAATCCATGTGACACGGTGATACTCATGAAAACCACGCAGGTGATATAGGATGCCGACGTCTTTTTTGTCAAAACAGTAAAATAAATCAGCGGGATAATTGAAGCTGAAATCAAAAGATATTTCAGCAACGGTGCTCCGGGCGGAATGAAGCGATTTTCGATCATCATGACCAGCATACCGGCGACGCCCCCAATAAAGCTGCCGATTATGCGGTTAAACGCAACCTTCCGGCTGTTGGAAACATAGGGCTGCATGCACAGCACGGCCGCAATCGCGGAGTAGAACGGGATACCTTCTCCTCTGATTAAATAAATTACAAAGCATAAAAACACCGCCACAGATGATTTTATCATTCGCATTCCAATTTTAGGCATTTGGGATTCTCCTAAACTTTATCGTTACCAGTGTATCACAAAAACATATCCACCATTTTACGCATCAATAACTACTCATGAAAATCATCTAAAAAACTATGTTTGCTGTTTCTGTCATAATACCCAATGATGGTTTCCAAATTCACATTGTGAACACTTCTGAAAATATTCATATCTATATTGGGATTCGTTTGCCTGAATTTTTCAACAAGCGCTTTCATTTCCTGCCGTTTTGAACCACCCGTATTGTCTTCTGCCGCACAGTTTTCTGTAAAACGGCACGCGCATTGAATAAACTCCAAGTCGTTATATCTTTTCCAGGCGAGAATGTCAGCCTCTTTGACCATATACATTGGCCGAATCAGTTCCATTCCTTCGTAATTAGTACTGTGCAGCTTTGGCATCATCGTTTTAATTTCCGCACCATAGAGCATACTCATTAGGATTGTTTCAATCACATCATCAAAATGGTGGCCTAAAGCGATTTTATTGCAGCCTAACTCCTTTGCCTGCTTATACAAATGCCCGCGCCTCATTCTTGCACACAAATAACAGGGTGACCCCTGAGAACCTGCCACAATATCAAATATCTTTGTTTCAAATATTTTAATAGGAATATGCATGCATTCGGCATTATCAACGATACGCTGCCGATTGATTTCGTTATACCCCGGGTCCATAACCAGGTATTCCAAATCAAAGGGGAACTCGCTGTATTTTTGCAGCTGCTGCATGCATTTTGCCATCAGCATCGAATCTTTTCCGCCCGATATGCACACAGCGATTTTGTCGCCCTCCTGAATCAGCTCATACTCCTTGATTCCTGCAATAAACTTGCCCCAAATCCCTTTCCGATATTTTTTAATAATGCTTTTTTCAATTTGCTCATATTTCTGCATATATAAACCTCTATTTTCCGATTTGCTGTGACAGTCATCAAAGCAAGTTAAAGCCATCGTAATATCAGACGAAGATGGGTGGACCATGCTGAATTTTAATGCCTAGGGCTGGTGCGTACCGCCAACACAGCTTGAATCATAGCCGAAACCACCTGTGCGTTGGTTTGAGGGTCAATGTCCGGTGTGGGCTGTCCCTCCGCCAAAACCATATATCTGGGCGGGAGCTTGTTGAGCGACTTGGCAACAATATCCTTTTTACATCTGTCACATTTGCAGCATTGGCATCTGGAAAGCACGGAATCGAGCTTTTCAAGTACAATGTTTTCCATCGCATTGACCAGTATGGTTGGCTGCGTGTCCATAAACGGAACCCCTACCTCGCGGCGCATGATGGTGCGGTGTTGGTTCAGCGGTTCTTCCAAGGAGGCTGCCACAGCTTCTGCGTAAGTTGGCGCGGGTGCCTCTTCCGTCACATCCTTTGGTGCGTTCCTTGCGGATTTAGGACCGGAAGGCATGAGTTTTTTATACATCAGTTCTTTATCGATATCTTTTTTTGTTTTTGTCATGATCGGCTAAACCCCCTTTGCCAACAGTTCATCCGTAAACTGCAAATAGTCCTTGGAGATATTGTTCTTTGGTGCATAGTCCAAAATACTTTGCTGAACGGATTGGGCTTCGCTAGCTACAACACTGCTGCGTATGGTGCTGTCAAAAAGCTTGATGTTCAAATCCTGCGCAATCAATTCAGCCGTACCGCGAATTTCCCGGCTCAAATGAGTGCGAGGATTGTATTTAGTAAGAAGAATACCGGCAATCGTAAGATTTGGATTGCAATATTTTTTGACGCGCTCCACTGTTTCGTATAGCTGTGCAATACCCTGCAAGCTGAAAATATCGGAAAGCATGGGCACAATAATCGTGTCCGAAGCCGTAAAAGCATTGATGGTGAGAATGCCCAGCGCGGGAGGCGTATCAATCAGGATATAGTCATAGTGGTCTAAAATCGGTTTGATTGCCTCTTTCAGTAAATATTCTCTGCCAGTATTGGTAAACTCCAGTTCGATACCGCTTAACAGAATACTGGAGGTAATGATATCGGTAGTTTCCGTTTTCTGAATTGCAAATTGTGTTTTTACGTTGCCCTTCAGTACGTCATAAATAGTGGCACAAGTATCGATATCAGCGCCGACACTAAAGCCCAGGTTGCCCTGCGCATCCAAGTCAATAATCAGCACGTGAAATCCCTTTTTCTTTAACCCCGCCGCTAAATTGCAGGTAGTGGTCGTTTTGCCGACTCCGCCTTTTTGATTGGAAATCGAAATGACCTTGCCCATTTTTATTGTCCCCTTTGTGTGATTGTCTTAACGAAAGCTATTATAAAGTTATTATACAGTTTTTTTCGGCATTTTACAATATTCCGCTTTCTTCCTGTCTTGTGTGTACGTGAGAGTCACGGTAAATATTTAACCACTAAAAGCGAAAAAAATCAAAATAACTAGCAATACCCCCTGTTGTAGGATCGTACAACAGGGGGTATTTTGTGACCATCCGCTTTTAATTGCTGTGTTCAAATAAACATATGATATTTTATTTCATTATGACAATGCAGCTGCAACGAGTCTGCCGCTTACACCGCTGGACTTTACTCCATTTTGAATGTTTATCGTTGTCTGTACCGACTGACCCCCGATAATATCAAATGCAACATATCCAACACCTGTTTGATTGGCTGTTATTACAAACAAATCCAACCCATTTGCACCCTTTCCAGCATACTGAACGGTCGTACAGGAATTTGCTGAATGAATGTTTAAATCTTTCTTGTCGACATTATTTATTTTTACACCAATACAATATTTCTTGCCCGGGCTCATTGTATAGGAAGCGGTATCCACTACGATACTTCCTCCGGCAGCCTTTGCAATCATCTTCTGCCCGTTAATGTCAATGGTTACTTTGCCTTTTGCAACGGCAGTAACCGGATAAACCCAGCCAGCCTTGCCATTGCTGTTGTAAGCAACGGCGGCTCCCACTGTTGCAATCGAAGAGTTATAGGACATCTGCTTTGGAGCAGCTGCTGAATCGGTAATTGCTAATACCCAATAGGTCTGGCCTATAGGAATTGTAACTTCAGAAGTGTCAAGGGTCAATCCGGAATTAACGCTCGGTTCCGATGGCGCTGTACCCGAAGTAATGGTGCAGGAACCGGACCTATAATCAGAAAGCCTATCCCCGCTTTTATCTACAAGATAAGCTATCAGTGTCGCTCTGTATTCCCCTGTTTTAGAGCTGTTTAATGTTACTTTACACGTATTTTTACTTGTATCCGGACTAATCGAAAATGCAGAGGAATCTCCGTGCAATTCCCAGACAAGCCTCGTCCCGGTTGCAAACTCAGAAAATGCAGGTCTTATATTGGCTTTAATCATACCGGGTGTTTTCCTGTCCACTCCAAGCGACGACTTATCAAATGTAACGCCATCCCTAATAGAATTCTTCAGTATAAACGAATAATAGCCGCTGTTGGAGTTATCCTTTTCAAGCTCAAAGTCATAGAGGCGAACATCTTCTTCGTTGACTGCACTAGAGTCAGCTCTGAAGGCCACCGTACCATTTCCAACTGTATTGTTAAAGCGAATTAAAGGTTTACCCGTTATTGTGTTATGAATCATTAGTTTTCCGGCGTTAAACGATAATGTACCGGGTCCCTCAAGTATGCCTACTTCAATTGCAGAGCGTGTTATCAATTCCGCTTTTTGTTTAATTACTAAATCTTCTGTAACTATTTTGTCATTTGCCGTACAACTGCCCTCTATGATAATTGTTCCCATATCATTTACTGCGGGAAGTGCTAATTTATAATTTTTAATTTCGAGTGTAGCTGAACTTTCGCCGCTGATTTTACTTGCCTTAATTGCTTCTCCATTTAGAGTAATGGAATCATAGCCTATCAGAGCACCGGATACTGTTGCTGTCGCGTTGCCCGTTGATGTAATATCATCCGCAGTACAAGACCCGCCAATCGAAACCTTACCGCTAAATGTAATTTTTTGGTCTGATTCAACAGTGCGCTTAATGGTTCCCCCGGTCAGTGTTATGTCCCCATCGGACTCAATGGAATTGATCGTTCCATTTGTAATCGTTAGCTTTGAGTCACTTCCTGTAACCTTAATATCCTTCACGCTGCCAGTCTTAACGGTTAATTTTCCTGAAAAATGGACATTCTCATCTGTAACCTCTGTGAAATTATCTTCATTCCACGCTTTGCTCCAATCCGAAGGAGAACCCAAGTAGGTTTTTGCACCATGCTTGTCAATGATGCCCTCATCCTGAGCTGCATATGCTGCCACCGGCATTGAAAATATCATCATTGCCAACGACAATAGTATCGAAATAGTTTTCTTCAACACAATTCCTCCTAATAAATCTTATTGTTTGTTGATTTACTCTTTTTCATAGAATTACTGGCTGCGGGTTTTCTCCACCGCCTCGGCTGCTGCCTTTAAAAACCTATTGCTGATTTGCCATGTTTTTCCTATATCTATTTTATCGGTAGTTTTATGTAATTATTGAGGGGATACTCACCCTAAATTTTGGAGTCAGACAACTTTTTGTATCTTTTCACCAATTATAGTTTCCCAACATACTTTATAATAGCATAACTATAGCTGACTGTGAGAATGAATTCTATTTCTGCAATCTTGCCAAAGGGACTTGGGGAATAAAGAGGTGATATGGTTGGACGTACTGAGAGTCCAGGATATAGAGGAAAAGTACCAAGCAGAAAACGGTGAAATAACAGCATTAAAAAACATTAGCTTTAGTGTGAAAAAGGGCGAGTTCATCAGTATTGTAGGCCCCAGCGGTTGTGGAAAGTCGACCCTGCTTTCTATTATTGCCGGATTGCTGAAACCAACATCAGGCGGGGTTTTTGTCAATGAAGAAAAAATCGAGGGAATTTCCATACACATAGGATATATGCTTCAAAAGGATAATCTTTTGGATTGGCGCACCATCTACAGCAATGTGATGTTCGGCCTAGAAATCCGCAATATGATGTCTGCTGAAAACAAGGAAAGAATCATTCAGCTTTTAAAAACTTATGGTTTATATGAATTTAAGGATAAATATCCATCGCAGCTGTCGGGCGGCATGAGGCAGAGGGTTGCCCTTATCAGAACGCTGGCAATCAACCCGGATATTCTGCTGCTGGATGAAGCTTTTTCCGCCTTGGATTATCAAACAAGACTAACCGTTACCGACGATGTTTATCGAATTTTAAAACAGGAACAAATCACGACCGTCATGGTTACCCATGATATCCCTGAAAGCATCAGCATGGGAGATAGAATTATGATTCTCAGATCCAGACCCGCAGAAATAAAAGAAATGCTGGAGATTGATTTTGAGGACAAAAGCAGAACACCTTTATCCTGTAGAAACAGTCCGAAATTCAGCAAGTATTTTGACCATATATGGAAAGAACTGATGATTGATGGATAAGGTACAGACTTCTCAAGAACGCATAAAATACTTAAAAAAGAAAAAACATCGAAAAAAGATGATCCTCTTTTGGCAGATTGCTATTTTAGTTATATTCATTGCCCAATGGGAAATATCTGCTCGGTTAGGCATTATCGATAGCTTTATTTTAAGCCAGCCTTCCCGTATTTGGCAGACTTTTATCAATATGGCGCAAAACAATCTGTTAATGCATGTTGGCATAACTGTTTACGAAACGCTGGTCGGTTTTGTTCTTGGCGTTATCCTAGGAACGGCATTTGCCGTTATCCTTTGGTGGAGCAGCTTCATTTCCAAGGTAAGCGAGCCTTATTTGGTCGTGCTGAACAGTTTGCCGAAAATTGCACTTGGGCCGGTTATCATCGTTATTGTAGGGGCAGGTACAAAAGCAATTATCTTTATGGCATTGGCGATTTCCCTTATTGTTACCATATTGGAAATGCTAAACGGTTTTCGAAATACCGACAAGGAATATATCAAAATGGCAACCACGTTTGGGGCTACCAAACGTCAGATATTCACCAAAATTGTCTTTCCATACAATATCACAACTCTGTTTAATTCCCTTAAAATCAATATCGGTCTTTCTCTTGTCGGCGTTATTGCGGGGGAATTTTTAGTGTCAAAGGCAGGTTTAGGCTACCTGATTGTTTATGGCGGGCAGGTTTTTAAATTGGATTTAGTGATGGCCAGCGTCATTATTCTTTCGGTGGTTGCTGCTTTAATGTATGAGGGTGTGGTACTTCTTCAGAACCTGGTCATGAAATGGTATGGACATTAATTAGAAATTGATACGCAAACCCAACCGCAGGCGAACTTTTCACATTCGAATTTATCCAGTGTGCAAAAGGGACTATTCCACATAGCACAATTTTTGAAAGGGGCAAAGAATATGAGGAAGCTGTTAAAATTCTCCGCTATTGCCGTCTGCATCGCGATGCTGCTCACCCTGTTTACCGGATGTCAAGCGAAAAAAGGGAAGGATAAGGTCACTGTTTGCGAGGTAACCCATTCTATCTTTTATGCACCGCAGTATGCAGCAATTAATTTAGGCTATTTTGAAAATGAGGGAATCACAATTGAGCTTTCCAACGGTCAGGGCACCGATAAGGTTATGTCGGCAGTATTATCCAACAATATTGATATCGGGTTTGCAGGTCCGGAAGCATCTATCTATGTTTATAATGAAGGCAAAGCGGATTATACCGAAGTGTTTGCATTATTAACCCAGCGTGATGGTTCTTTCCTTGTCGGCCGAAAACCTGACCCTAACTTTACATGGGATAAAATACGCAATAAAGTGGTACTGCCCGGACGCAAGGGCGGTGTACCGTATATGGCATTGGAATATGTGATTCGCAAAAACGGCTTAGACCCGCAAAAGGATACAAAGTTAGACAACAGCATCCAGTTCGCCCTAATGGCGGGCGCGTTTACCGGCGGCACAGGCGATTATGTAACAATGTTTGAACCGACAGCTTCTATGATGGAAGCCGCAGGCAAAGGATATATTGTCGCATCGATTGGTGAACAAAGCGGCGAAATTGCCTATACGGCTTATTTTGCAAAAAAGAGCTATATTGAAAAGAACAAAGACCTCATTGAACGTTTCACCAGAGCAGTCTACAGGGGACAGCAATGGGTTGCAACCCATAGCGCGGAAGAGATTGCAAAGGTAGTTGCTCCCTCTTTCGCCGACACAGACGTAAAACTGCTCACTACTGTTGCTCAGCGATACAAGGACATCGGTGTTTGGAGCAGCAGCCCAGTCTTAAAGCCTGAATCCTTCGAACTCTTGCAGAAGGTTATGACACAGGCCGGCGAACTTACGCAAAAGGTTCCATACGAAAAAGTGGTTAATACCGCTTTTGCTGAAAAGGTAGTCACGGCGGCAAAATAATTTATATTTTCAAAGTGCTTTCCCTGCCAAACGGCAGGGAAAGCACTTTTTTATCTTGTTTAAACGCTTGAAACTGTATTCAGATAGTCAGAGATGACTTCAATGAATTCATCACCATACTTTTTCAGCTTAGTCTGTCCAACACCGGAAACCTGCAAAAATTCCGAGTCAGTTTGTGGAAGTCGGGCGCACATATCCATTAAGGTGGCATTGGAAAACACCACGTAAGACGGCACACTCTGCTTCTGAGCAAGATTGCCCCGCAGCTCACAAAGGCGGTCAAACAACTGCGGATGAGCTGTATCGGTGCGGGACTTTTCTTTTGGAGAAGACTTCCTCGTTTTCTCTTCCTTCTCTTTGAACAGCTTCATTTCAAGCTGTTTTTTTCCACACAGCACCCCATTTGCATTTGCTCCAAGCCGCACGACCGGATACTCGTCATTGGTAATTTCAAGATACTCATTCAACACTAAAAAATTGATAATTTCCCGGATTCTTGGTTCCTTGGTATCACTCATAATTCCGTAGGTGAGCTGTTCATTGATATGCAGCCTAAGAAGTTTTTCTGTTTTACATCCCCGCAATGTATCCACAGTGGTTTTCACACCATATCGTTCCCCTAACCGTTTCACACAGGACAAAATTTTCTGTGCATCGGTTGTAATATCAATTTTCTCAAAATTATGATTACAGTTAAAGCAATTTCCGCAAAAGCTTCCGGTTTGCTCTCCAAAGTATTTTAAGATGTATGCCCGCAGGCACTCTCTGGTTTGGCAATAGTTCACCATAGACTTTAAACGCTCACGATCTTTTTTCTGTACAAGCTCACGTGTTTTATCATCAAGTGTATCATTTTCACTGGCATGCCCAATAAAATACAGATTGGTAATGACATCCTGACCGCTGTAGAGCAAAATACAGTGAGCCGGTTCACCGTCCCGGCCGCCTCGCCCCGCCTCCTGATAGTAACTCTCAATATTCTTAGGCATATTGTTATGAATTACAAAGGACACATTAGACTTATCAATTCCCATGCCGAACGCATTGGTAGCAACCATAATGGTCTTCTGATCATAGATAAAATCCTCTTGATTAATCTTTCGCTCCTCATCGGTCAGTCCAGCATGATAACGTGTGGCCTTATAGCCCTGCCGACATAAGGTTGTACAAACCTCCTCCACAGTTTTACGTGTTGAGCAGTAAACAATCCCGCTTTTATCAGCATAGTTTTTTAAAATATCCAATAGTGCAGTGGTTTTATCCTTCGGATGCTGTACTTCAAAGTACAAATTTTCGCGATTAAATCCAGTTGATACCAAGACGGGGTCTTGCAATTTTAACATTTTAATGATATCGTCCCGTACCTCCGCGGTTGCTGTTGCAGTAAATGCGCTGATGACCGGGCGATTCGGCAATGTTTCGATAAACTGTGGAATTTGAAGATAACTCGGGCGAAAGTCCTGCCCCCATTGGGACACACAATGGGCTTCATCCACCGTTACCATTGAAATTTTTGCATGGCTAACAAAACCTTGAAAGTCATCGGTCAGCAAGCGCTCCGGTGCCACGTAAATAATTTGATACATTCCCTTGCCTGCATTTTCCAGCGCGCGGCGGTATTGCCCTGGGGAAAGTGAACTATTGAGGTAAGCAGCGTGCACGCCAGCCTGCATTAATGCGTTTACCTGATCCTTCATTAAAGAGATAAGCGGGGAAATCACTAATGTGATGCCATTCATCAATAGCGCAGGAACTTGGAAGCAAAGTGATTTACCTGCCCCCGTCGGCATAATTCCGACCGCATCACTGCCATTTAAAATTGCATCAATGAGTGTTTCCTGCCCGTCCCGAAAAGCTGAATATCCGAAATACTGTTTTAATACTTTATATTTATCTTCCATTATGTAAAAAGTCCTAATCTATGTTCCATGGTTTCCTCCTGTGGAATTTTTGTAATATTTAAATCCCGGTTATGTCATGATAAGCCAAATTTATCAACACTCACTTGTGAATTCGTGCCGGACTGATCAATTGGTCGTGCTGACATAGCTTATATTATATATTATAACACATTTTACTCCCGTGCTGCAGTCACTGTCAACATTACGGTCATCCTTCTCCCTATTGGCAATGTAGCAACACGGAGTACTATTGCGAGTAAATCCATCATTTATTTTGCCGCTGTCATACAAAGCCCCACAGGGGTCATTCCTGCTTTGAGCTTTAAAAAGCGCCCTGTGAATCACAGAGCGCCAGTAGATTTATTATATATATCGTACAAATTTTTAAAATTCGGGCGTCCCGCTGAGTCCATCAAATAGGCCAAATCATCTGCATCTTTTTTCCGATTGGCATTTAGCTCAGTGATGATTGTTTTCGCATCGTATTTCCCCAGACCGTGACCATAATAGATTCCATGATTCATATCAATTACATTTTCCCCCTGCCATTCAGGGGTCAGCGGGTCTACGTCCGGATTTGCAAAGTATCTGCGATCACCCGGCAAATAGTCTTTTTCTTGTTTCATCATGCCAACTTCCTTCAGAAGTCTGTCAATTTTATGCCAGTTCATCAAATAAATCGTTTGAAACAATTTATTGAAAAGCTGTTCACCCAAAACTGCAAGGAGTGCTTTATAATAAACAATAACCATTGCAGTTGCACATTCAGTTGCGTATAAAGAACTGTTTGCAAAAATATCATTGATGGCATCGCTGGGCTTCACACTGCTTTTCAGTTCAAACCCTCCATCATTCGTACGGTTCCAATACGCAGGATTACAGGTTGATTTTCGAAAAACTTCAAAGGGTAGATTGCTTGCATAGAGTGCATCTGCAGCATTTATTATTTCTTTTCGCAATTGAAGTTCAAATTTTAGCTGATTGATCGAATCATACTCATATTTTTCTTTACTTAATGATAATATATTAATTATATCTCTCTCAACGCTGTTTCTCGGATATTCGCTGCCGATGGCAGAAGCTTCAACCGGATTATTTGCAATGATAATCATCGAACCCCTCCAGTTCCGGCTTTGGCCATCTCGATTTGTTTGCTGACAGGATATTGGATCCATTGATTCCACAAGCGTATATTTTGGTCATGAATTCGGTGTGAGTATCCTGCAAGAATCATCTCTTCTTCATCGCGTGCTTCATGAAATTGCTGTAAACGGCTTTGATCCGTTTCCGTTAGTGGTTCAAGTGGTTTCTTGTCATAAGCGGAAATGCTTTTACACAGATATTTGGCATCTAAATCCACAGCGCAGGGTTTCGGGTCGCTAGTGAGCTGAAAGTTTTCCCCTGTAAAATACAAAAATTTCTTATTTTCTTCCAACCAAGAAAGATAAGCCTGATATTGTTTTTGCCGATCATTACCCCTGCTGTTATCTTTGGGTGCAAAATGAAGGAGTTTGAAAGCAAGGTCTACATCCCGCTGATTTGGAGAACGAATGTAGCCTGCTATCAACTTTAAGCAGTAAGGATCACGCGCCTGAAAAAAGCACCAAACTAAATCGTGGATAAGATATCCTTTTTGATGGCGTTTAAAAATCATATCCGCCACAATTGGCAGAACAGAAGTATCTTTATATGTTTTAATTAAAAGTGACGCAACCCCATCTAATACTTTATCATATTCATCATTTAAACCATCCTCTGCTGAACCTGTTTTTAACATCCATTTTAAAACCGGATAAATCATACCGCTGTCTTCGGAAAATAGATTATCAACACGGGAGCTTGTATTTTCATCCCTTAATATTTTAGAGCACATTTTCAACGCAATAATATTTCTTGTGTTTAGCTTATCGTATAGATTAAATGCTTGTATTTCAGGCATTAGTATAAACAAAGAAGAAAAATAAAGTTTTTCCTCATTTATATAGCCAACGGCCTTTTGCTTGTGCTTTTCTCCCAACTCCTTAAAAATGCTCTTAAAATCATGCATGCTGTGGCTAAGTCTTATTTTATCTAATGAACTCAAGTTATTAATATGATTCACGCTAATAATCCCCCTTTCTTTTCATATATAAATATAGCTATAAAGAGCTTTAATATATAATATTAAAAAGGCAGCTTTTGTTTCTAATCATCGCCAGCAATATTGAAAAAGATAAACCCGACAGCTTGATTTTGCATCCAGGAAACAAGTTCTGCGCGTTTCTTTTCGTATTTTCCTCAGAATGTAGAAAGCGCCCTGTGAATTGAATCACAGGGCGCTCATATTACGGATGAAAATAGGACTGTTCGCTTTTAATCCCAAAATCAATCCTTAAAGGATACCAAATTAAAGTTACTTTTCAAGTCCATAAGATTCTACTTTCCACTCATTGTTTACCTTTTCCATCTCAAGGTCAAGGTAAGTATAACTGTCGTCCCCCTTCTCTAAGAACTCATATTGCGCATGTACCGAGTTATCTTTTATATCTTCTGAACCTAGTTTTAGATTCAATAGTTCCGTATCCGCAAGCAAATCTTTGGTATTAAAGTCATTAAACTTGTTGTTCGGGTCTATCAGATAACTTTTTACTGTGCTGACATCTCCTCTGAAATAAGCTTCTGTAAATTTCTTTACAGCAATCTGATAATCTTTCCCGTCTGTGCTATTTAGAAACTCATTCACAGCAGAATCAGGAGAGCTGAGAATGCTTTGGCTTGAACTGCTTTCAATATTAGCGCTTGAAATACTGAAAACGGAACCAGCTTCCGCCTTAGAGTCGGAAGCGCCAAGGTTTGAACTGTTTCCCGCATAAGATGTATTACATCCTGTCAGCATCCAAAAAACAGTCATACATAAAAACAATAAAATAGAGTTTCTCAGTTTCATAATGAATCTATCCCCTTTATTTTTTTAGATTTGTTTTATGATGTATTGCCTTATGCGACATTAAACACTTTTTTGATTTTCTTCTGTACTGCCACCGAAATATTAACACCAAACGACTTAAGGAGATAGTTCAGAAGTAAAAGTCCGAGCAAACCCAAAATGACAATTGCAACAACCGCACCGGCTGAATTAAATTCTATCGGTACCGTGTATTCTTCGGATGAGACCGATATGATGTCTTCACCTCCAATCACATAAATTCTTCTGCCAATTACTTCTGTTTTATGCCAACTCCTTGGAGCAGACATTGACTTCAATGTTTTCCATGTATCAGTTGCCGGGTCATATTCTTCTACCGCAGATAAACTCCCCTGGTCCCAGCCTCCAATCACATAAATTTTCCTACCAATTACTTTTGTTTCATGATCTTGTCTTTGAATAGTCATTGGTGCTTTTGTTGTCCATATATTCAATTCGGGGTCATATTCTTCTGCTGTAGGTACGAATTTAGAACTTCCATCCCAGCCGCCAATCGCATAGATTTTTCTGCTAATTACTTCTGTTTGAAATCCGCATCTTGATGAAGACATTGGCGCTTTTGTCGACCAGCTATCAGATACCGGATCATACTCTTCTACTGTTTCACCAATTGCATAGATTTTTCCATTAAGTACTTCTGTTTCATAACTATACATAGATTTTGAAGTAGGCATTGACGCTTTTGTTGTCCATGTATCAGATGTGGGGTCATATTCTTCTACGCTGTTGCCGTTACTTACGCCACCAATTGCATAGATTTTTCCACCAATTACTTCTGAGAGAAAAGCACTTCTAGGGGCAGACATTGACGCCTTTGCCGTCCATGTATTAGATGTCGGGTCATATTCTTCTACTGTGGATAATTCGTTTAATTTATTTTTCCCTGATAGTGTTTCAATCCAGCCACCAATCGCATAAATTTTTCCGTCTATTACTTTTGTTTGAAATTCTATTCTTTCAGTAGACATCGGTGCCTTTGCCGTCCAAGTATTCAATGCCGGGTCATATTCCTCTACTGTAGCTAAGCCATTGCTCCAATCGTCTAAACCACCAAGTGCATAGATTTTTCCATTCACTACTTGTGTTTGAAACCACTTTCGCGAAGTAGTCATTGGCGCCTTTGTTGTCCAACTATCTGTAGTTTCCGCAAATGCAGACGGTGCCACGGATATAAGCAGTACAAATACAAACACCGAAATGAAAATTCTTTTTAAAACACTTTTGTGTTTCATAAAAACCTCCTTTTTACTTTGTTATGTATTAATAACATTTCTTAATCTATTTCCATCATCATCAAAGTATCCATATTCTTAGTATATTCGCGCTATACTAAATTTACAATATAGAATTTTAATGTTAAAATTATTATATGACATCGTTTAAATGCATATATGAAAAAGCGCCCTGTGAAGCAAACCACAGGGCGCAAGATTATAAATTATCGTTTTGAAAGACTGTTCAAATTATACAAATATACAATTTTTTTATTTAATACTCATTGTATATTTTTAGGTTGATGCGGATACAACCGCTTTTTGTAAACGACAGAAACAATATAAGCGGCTACCAGACCACACAGCAAGCCTAAAGCCATGCCCGCCAATACGTCGGTCGGGAAGTGAACATACAGATACATTCTTGAAAATGCGATAAGAACTGCCAATACCAACGCCATTACTCCAAATTTTTTATTTGCTTTCCATATGATGATTGTAGCTGCAAAGGACGACGAAGTATGACCGGACGGGAATGAAAAATCCGAGGGTCTTGGTATAAGCATTGGAACAAGCGGGTTCAAATTACAGGGCCTCGCTCTTTGCACCAAATGCTTAAGGACACCTTCTCCAATTATGGCTGTGAGCAAAATGCCGCAGATTACCATTAGCCCATATTTCCTGTATCGCGGAATAAATAAGAATATCGCCGCTATTACAATCCATACTGTACCAGCATCCCCAACTGCGGAAATCAGCGGCATGATTTTGTCAAACAAAGGGTTGTGCAGGTTGGTTTGTATGAACCCAAGCAGATTGTTATCCATATTTTGAATGCATTGCAACATATTCATCATCCTTACCATTAATTGATTTTTCGAAAGCTACAAATGCAGCCTTCTCTTTAACTCTCCGCGCATATGCTCCCCTTCAAACACGATTAGCGCCGCCAGCGAAATAACACTTGCCGCAACGCAGATTAATGACGGGAATCGCTCATTTAAAACTCCGGTAAAAATAAAAACAATCGGAACAATGCCAAACAAGCCATCTATAATCAAATAGATAATATAATCCTTGACATGAAGGTTGGTAACCTTTGCGATAATCGCCATGGACAGCATTGCGAGCGTGCAGGCGATTGGAATGACATAATCGATGGACCATGCATGCCAGCCGGTACACAAGTCCCATATGACCGCCAATGCGGAAATATCAACAACCTGATACAAAATATTTTTAGGAATATTCCGGCGCTTGGAAATTGCAATTGCCATACTGAGCCAAAAGCATCCGATTCCGGCCGCCACAAAAAAAGACCACCATATTCTGCTTGAAACCATCATGTTAATCATTACGCTGATTACCGTTACAATGACGGATACTAAAATCAGAATGCGAAAGAACAGGTTGTATTTATGAAAGATGGTAGGAATCTCCGGAAATATCTCATTATCATTTGTGTCCAAGTCTTGAAGCTCGCCTTGGCAAAGCGGGCAGTATTTTCTTTGCCCGACAACGGACAGTTTACATTTACTACAGAATTTCATTGATTTTATCCTTTATTCGTCATCAATTTTATTAGCTGCAAGCTCAACAGCGATTCCCATATTAGTTAACGTCCTAAAAAAATGTTTTTGGATTTCCGTGCTGACAAATGGAGAAGTGAAGCTGATTGTGAGGTTGTCCCCATAAGAGCACATGCAAATTTGAACTTTCTTTGTACTGACAAACACATCAAACAAACGGATATAGGGGGCAAATTCTGCCGGCATATTCACTTTGCCAACATTGGAAAGCGAAGCGGTGTTTTCAGATGCAAAAAAATTGTAAGCCCATTTTAATATGATATCCTTCACTACCAATGGTGTAACACGTGCAAAAATATTGTGTTCCAGAGAAGCGAGCGAATTCATCCTTACACCTAACCGCTCTGCAGTCAGTTCACGGTCGAAGTATTCACATAAATACTGAATAACGTCCTTTAGTTCACCGCTGTTTTTATTAAAATCATAATTTACGTCAATGACGCTGAAAAAATTACGAGCTGTTTCCGATGAAAAATAATTGCGCAAATTCACCGGGATGCTCAATACAACCGGGCGTTTTTTCTCCCGCTGAGCCATTTCTTCACCAATTGAGCACATAAGAATGGCGGCTAAAAATGCAGTCAGCGTTGCGTTATATTTGTGTGCCTCATTCAGCACGCTTTTGACGGATACTACCCCTTCAATCACTTTGATTCGGTTTTCCGAAACCTTCAGTCCTTTTATTTTATAGGCAAAACGTTTTTTCTCTTTATCCTGTTTTTTAGCCTTGGAATAATACCGAAGAAAGCTGTCATCGGCTCTTTGCGCCATGGATGCATCATAATCAAAAACCGGCATTGGACTTTTAAAATCAGCGGCATACTGTATGAGAATATAATGAAAAACAAGTGAACGCAAAAACTGCAAGGCGCCCGTTCCGTCCGTCAACGCATGATAAACCTCGAAATTGATTCTGTTCCGATAGTATGTGACCTCAAAGAGCAGTCCCCTTACATTACGGTCGTAAATGGTGCTGCAAGGCGGATTGCTTTCCAATTTCACAAAGGGCTTGATATCGCAGCTTTCAAGATAATACCAAAACAGTCCCCCTTTTAAAATTGATTGAAAGAACGGGAATGCTTTAATCGTTATATTCAGAGCCTCCTGCAAAACAGTTGGCTCAACAGGCTCATAAAGTTCACAGGCGAAACGGAACACCTTTGTGTCACGCTTATCGCTTGTGGGTGGAAATATTTTCGCGGCATTATCCAAACTATTCCAGCTAACCGGTTTTTTGTGAATCACAATAGTCCCTCACTTAAAAAATCATTGATAATCTGGTAGCATTCCTTTACTTGTGGGAAGCTGGCCGGCAGGGAGAAAAAACCGTGCAGCGCATCCGCAATGCGATGCACTTCCACTTTGTTGCCGTCCTCCTTCAAGCGCTGCCCGTAGGCTTCCCCTTCATCACGAAGAGGGTCGTATTCAGCCGTTATAATCAAGGTGCGTGGCTGGCGGCTAAGGTCCTTTTCCAGAAGAGGAGCAAAATACGGATTTTGCAAGTCTTCTTTACTCCCCCTGTACAGCGCCATATAATCACAGATTCGCTTTGATGTAAGCAAATAGTCTGTGCCATTTTCCCGTATCGATTCAAAAGGTGATTGATCACTGTGATTATTATAGGTTGCGGGATAAAGCAGAATTTGACGTGCGGGGAGAAATTCACCTCTATCTCGTGCCATCAAGGCTACGGCGGCGGCCAGATTTCCACCGGCACTGTCGCCTATAATTGTTATTTCATCTTTAGATACATTAAAAAGATCAGTGTTTAAAAAAATTTCTCGTGCAACGTGGTAGCAGTCCTCCGGGGCGGCAGGAAAGCGATGCTCCGGCGCAAGCCTGTAATCAACGGATACCACAATGTGGTTCGTTATAATGGCCATATTCGAACATACTTTATCGTAGCTGTCAATGTTCCCGGTGACCCATCCTCCCCCATGAAAAAAAAGCAAAATCGGGTGTACTCCATGTTCCTTGGGTGCAAAAATTCTGACGGGGATATCGTGATTTTGAAAGGACACAACATGATCCCATGTTTTATAGAATCGTTTCAGAACGTGAAAGTTTACCGCATTAATTACTTTTCGCTTAAGCTTGTAATTCTTTTTCACATCAATATCTGTATAAGAAAGCGCCTTTAACGCAGCCAGCATAACTTTATTAATTGCCATAATTCTTCACGCCTTTCAATAATCGCGGTTAGGATGATTAGTTTATTGTACTATATTTTTATTTTCTTTACAATGTAAAAACGGTTAACTCTCTTACAGCAACCGGCTTCACAAATACAAAGACAGACGGAACAAAGATTCCGCTCCGGACTCTGTTCCGCCTGTTGCATTTAATTATCTGGGTTGTTTGTTAAATAATTTAGAGGTTTGAATCCAGTTCATCACTATAAAAAGCATAACAATCCTTGCCCAAGCTCTTGGCCCGATAAAGGGCTAGGTCAGCTTTGGGGAATAACTCCTGATAGGTTGTGCCATCATTGGGATACATCGCTATACCGATGCTTGCGGAAATTTTGTAATCAAAATGATTCATGGCATGTGTGTTGCGGAAAATTTCGCAGATTGCCTTTGCTTTCTCTACAATCAAATTATCCGTGGAAATTCCCCTTAGAAAAACGACAAATTCATCGCCGCCAATACGCCCGACAACGTCCGAGGTACGGAAAAGCATTTGAATTTTTGTTGAAATGTCGGTAATAACAGCGTCGCCAACCATATGACCGAAATTATCGTTGATGGCCTTAAAATTATCGATATCAATCATCATTAAGGCGTGCTTTCCCCCTGTGCCCACATCCTTTAAATCATCCTCAATTTGTGACTGCGTCGCAATCTTATTATAAAGATTGGTTAAACAGTCACGCTGTGACTTATCCATGAGCCTTTGCATCTCCATTTTCTGTATGTCGATATTATAGGCTTTTCCCACCGCCTTAAGCGGCTTCCCGTATGTATCATAAATTACCTTTGCTTTTATCCGGTGCCAGATATATATGTCACTTCTGGTTTTGCATCGAAATTCGATTCCGGTGTCAGAACTGCCCCGCCCTATTTCTTTGAAGAATGCTTTAAATGCAGGTATATCCTCGCTGCAAATACTTTCATTATTTGCAAGTTCCTGTAAATAATTTGGAAAGTGCGGATATTGACCGGTAAGCGCTGTAAAAAGTGGGGAAAACTCCATATAATCTGTCACAATATCATACTCAAACATAATATCATCGGAAAGGCTTTCTGCTATTTGGTAGCGCTCCCTCTCCAATTCCAATGCTTCCTGTGTTTCTTTGAAAGAAGTAATATCTGTAAAAATGCATTGATAAATAATTTGGCTGTGCCTGTTGACTGTGCGTGTTCCGCTTAAAGAAAGCCAGATTATCCTGCCGTCTTTTTGGATTAATCTGTATTCCGCACTAAGGGGAGCTTGTTTTGCAATTTGCCTATTGATTGTAAACTGCAAACCCGCCTGATCGTCAGGAAAAGCACATAGAATCCCATCGTTACAAAAACGCTGTGCATACTCCTCTTTTGAATATCCCGACAGTTTATAGAAGCCTTCGCTGGCGTAAATGAGGGTTAGGCAGCCATCATCATAAAGGAATTGAGCCACGCCCCCGGAAATACTGTTAGACAGCGTTTGCAACTGTGTCATGGCATCATTCGCCCGTTTATGTGCTTGCTTCGATTCGGTAATATCGACCACGACAGCACAAAATTCCCTGTATCCATTTTGTTCCGTTACAATTTTTACACGATTCAGCAGCCAGCGGATGTGCCCGTCAGCGGTTATAATGCGATATTTCACTTCGGCAAAATTACCTTTTTCAATCTGCTGCTTAATGCTGTTCAGCGTTTTGGGGCGGTCTTCTTCACAAATCATATTATGAAAGGTATTATCAAATTTCTGATCAAATTCTTCTTTTGTATAGCCAAACATTTTTAAGAGGCCATCGCTGACAAACTGTATTTCAGCTTTTTCATCAGCACTGTAACGAAAAGCACCGCCCGGTAGATTTGCGACAAAGGTTTCCAGTTCTGCCTTTGTTCGGCTTAGAATCTCATTTGTTTGCCGAAGTATCTTTTTGTTTTTTCTTCCGTATACAGCAGCATAAACTCCTATCAGAAACAAAGCGACAGCAACTTTAATTGCCATGAAGCCAGTATATTTTAAAATTTGATTAGATTTATATGTAACCACATCTGTTGGAATCGTATTAACAATATACCAGTCATTAATTCCAATCGGCGAATAGTATGCGTAATACTCACACTGATCTGAATAATAACGGATACTTCCTGATTTGCCATTCTCCGCATCGGCCTTAATCTTATCCGTATCATCTTTTTTTTCAAATGATAAATCTGTTACCTTAAAGATGTTTTCATGTGTGTATTGGGGCAAAGAGGCTGAAATAATGTTTCCATTCTTTTCCACAATACAGGTAATCCCCTGCCCCTCGGATGTTTCAGAGTCGAGTAATTTGTTGATGGTTTCCATTTTAATGGCAGTATTCATTGTACCGATAACCTTAAAATTACAGCATACTGGAACCGTAATAATAATGCAGCTACTCCCATCCAGTCTCGTTTCCGCTACATTGGATATTACTATATTATTAGCCATCGCTTTTTTAAAGTAGGTGCGGTCGGCGATTTGAAGTTTCCGACCATCACTTAAATAGCATGTGCCATCCGGCAGCGCAACGGACATTACTGAAAAACTATTTGGCTCTTTAACCTTGTCCAACAGGATAAGATTTCTGTTGTCATTCAACGAAATATTCTCAGCGCCCATGGTTTGAGATAACGTTTTCATAGAAGAAATGGTATCCTTAAATTTCATATTTACCATGTCAGCGCTGCGATGCGTACTAACCGATAAATTTGTCTGCATTTCGTCTTCAAAAGTTTGCATCAGCAGAAAAGAGTACTCACTGAAAGACGAAATAATAAACATAATTGAAAGGATGACTACAAAGACTGCCATTAAGGGTGAATTTATTTTTATTTTTATTTTCCGTTTCACTTAAGTTCCTCCCAAGCACAACTACTCCGCCGATATTCGGTGGGACAAGTTGGTTGAAAACACAGATATCTCTGAAATTTCAAGTGTTCCCGTACTCTATATCAGTTTAATATTGGTTACTTCATATCTTATAAGCCTGTAGTCTGATTTTAGCAGGTTCAACAAAATTAATTCTCAATTAAATATATAATACCATATAATGGTATTAAATCAACCAATTAATTACAATTAAGGTAATTTTTTAAATTGAGTAAAGGAAACATAAAGCTATTCTTCCTTTACAGGTTTATGCGCTTAAAAGACCGCTTGAAAACTCAAGCGGTCTTTTCCTGTTTGTTGAATTGTAAAACTCTAACTATAGTAATTCTTGGATTAGTAAATACTCTTTATGGATACGTCTAAATGATTCTTTTGCGCCCACTCAAGAATACTCTTATGGCAGGTAAACAATATTATTTGTGTTGAAACGGCACCCTCATTTGCAAAATTCACAAGAAAACGCAGTCCTTGTTCCGCCCTGCTGTCATCATACTGCAAAAATACGTCGTCCAGCATCAGCGGCAACCCTTCACTTTCCCGCGAAAGCAAATCGGCGACCGCTAATCGTAACGCAAGATATGCCTGATCAACCGTGCCGCTGCTCAGGTATTGCCACTCGTGCGACGTCGCGCTTTGTGTGTCCTGCACATTAATATCGAAGTTTCTTGAAATGATCACGTTATGATATTTTCCGCCGGTTAGATGATTAAAAATCGCGGCTGTTTTATCGTTTAGAAGGGGACCGAAGCTTTGGCGAATTTCGGTAAACGCTTCCGTTAGGGTTGATTGCGCTATATCAAGGCATTGGTAATCGTTTTCCCTTTCCGCAATGTCCTTTTTGAGCCGTCCAATTTCCTCTTCGATCTCGCTGACATTTTTTTTGCCGATAAACTGACTCTTAATATTTGAATTCAGCTTGATGAAAGCCTCCCTAACCTCTTGCAGCTGTGCAAAACTGTTTTGGCTCTGCTGTTTAAACTGTTCGCTCTTCCAATCATCCAGTTTTTCCGGCATAACTCCATTGTTAAAGACGAGAATCTGTTCACGGATTTCATCCGCTTCCCGACTGATTTGTTCTTTGGTTTTTCCGCGCATTTCCTCGTTTAAAAATTCAGACTGGCTATTAATTTTCACTTGCAAAGTATTTATTTCCTCGATAACATCCTTTAAACTTTGCAGAGTATTTACTGCATCTTCATAGGAATTGGTCGGTTTATATCGATTGACAAACGCAATAAATTTTTGAACGCTTCTGTCCAAATCTTCTTTTGCCAGCTTTTCGTCTGCTTTGACTTTGGTTAAGCTCTCTGCTTTTGCGACGACCTTGGTTTGATGGTTCTGCATTTGCATGTTTTTATTTTGCAGCTCATCAATTGTTTCACAGCCCATATCGGACAACTGAGTGTGTATGTGATTCGTGAGCGTCGTTTCATATGCTGTTTTAGTACTGAGCTGTTCCTGCAAACTGTAAACATCAGCCTGTTCTGCTTGATTTTCCGACTCGTCCACTTCTGCCTGCTTCGCCTTAACATCCTGTGTGAGGCCAAACAGTTTTTCGTTCATGAACTTAAGATGAATCTCAAGTTCATTTTTCTTCTGCTCTGCGCGGGATACACGCTCCGAGGCTGTTTGATAAAGCTGTTCCCATTCAGCTACAGAATTCTGCAAAAGCTCAGATTTGGTTTTGAGCTCCTGCAATTTGCCCTTCGCTCTTTTCTCCGCTTCCAGAGCCGCTTCGTTATCCTGTGCAACTTCCCGCTGTACGCCCTCAAGATTCGCTTTTGCCCGCAAAACCTCCTCTTCATCCACAAGAGTGGTCGTGACAGATTTTGTTTTGGTTTTGCCGAAAGCTGCAATTCCCAAAGCAGCCGCAAGCAGCACGCCCGCAAAACAAGCAGGATAAACTGCGACACCGAGCACGATCGACAGAATCAGAATGATGGCTGCCGCCGCAAGCATCGGCTTATTTAAGCTGCGTCTGGCATTTTGATTTACAACTGCCTGCTTGGGAGTGGACGCCTGTTTTAGCTGCTCATTTGCAGATTGTATTTTTTGATTAGAGAGCTGCTCCACGGATTTCATATTGTGTGCTGCGACCTGATACTCGGTATTGATATTTTCCTGCTGCTGCCTAATCAAATTCAGTTCCTGTTTTTTGTTTTCAAAGTCCTCTTTCCGTTGCAAGAATAACTCATGGGCCGCCTCTAATTCAGCCTGTGCATCTTTTAATGCATTTTCCTGCCTTTGTTTTTGTTCTGTCTGCAAGGAGAACTGCTTTTCGGATTCTGTAAAAGCAGCTTTCTTTTTTGCCATTTCCGTCAGCTTATTGATGGACTCTTTTAATGCAGCGATGGAAGCCTGCACTGCCAACAGCTCTTTTTCCTGTGCCTTTACCTGTTCAACATATTCCTGTGGAATTTCGGGAACAGCCTGCGCTTTTAAATCGTCTTCCTGCTCTTCCAGCGCCCGTACATTCCTACCCCTTTCGGAGTAGACTTCTTCAAGCGACTGTACCTGTAGAATCTGTTCTTCGCAGCTTTTGATAAATGCAGCGTCAAAGGTGTTTTCGCCCGCCGTAAGCTGGTGCTTTCGATCTTCGCACTCCACAATCAGCTTGTCGATTCCCTGTTTTTTTAGAATCAGTTTGTCCAGCACTTGCAGACGGTCTAACTTTTCCTGTAAATCATATTGTGATTGATCGTGTTGATGCGCCTTTTCCAAAGCTTCTTTCTGTTCTGCCAGCACCGTACGCTGCCGCTCCATCTGCTTTTTCTTTTCTTCTTCTTCCAGTGCAACCAAACGCGCTTCGGCAAGGCGGTTCAGCTCCTGATATTGTTTATCCAAAATGCCGATTCTGCCACTTCTCGATTTCAGCTCTTCTTTTGCAGTTTGCAGGCGGTTCTCCACCTTCTTTTGCGAAACGCTTTCGTCACCGGTTGAAACCAGATTTAACAGCTTTTGCGTGATTTCATCCTCTTTGTCCGCGCCGGCGTCAGCTACACTGCCGGCCTGTCCGATAAAAACGCTCTTTTCAAATGCCGCGCAGCCAATACCGAAGAATCTTTGTCCAAGGTCGGTTCCGCTTGCAATTCCTTCTTTTTCCCCTGTTGCTTTGTTCCATAAGCTGATTTTATCTGTTGAATTGGAAGCGCCGAACAGCCTTTCAATGCGGTAGGCGATTCCTTTATCTTCAAATTCAATGGAACCGGACATTTTTGCCCCGTCCCACGGCATATACTTCTTTCGAATATTCTTAGACAGATCCGAGCTTTTACCGGTTGAGCCATAGAACATCATCTTGATGAAAGCCATAATCGTGCTTTTTCCATCTTCATTGTTGCCATAAATGATATTGCACCCATCCTCAAAATCAAGGGAATAGTTTTCAAGCTTGCCGAACCGGTTGATATGTATTTTGTTAATTTTCATTCAGTGTCACCTCACTGTCAAAAGCTTTGATACCGATATACAGTGCCCTTCTGTACTGTGAAGCTTCCTGTTCTTGCTTGTTTTCCACGCTTTGATTCAGCTTATCGAGCATTTTGCGAACAAAGATTCCTTTTAATGAAGTTTCCTTTGACAATTCATCAAGGTCGATTGCAAGATGTGTTTCATCTTTTATTTTAATGAAGTATAATTCGCTTTGCAGCCTGAGTGCGATTGCAACGCAGTCGGGGACAAAACCCTCATCGAGTGCTCCCTCTAAAATTACTTTATACAGATGCTCTGCGAAGGTGTCTCCGTATTTTTTCTTTATTGTATGAATGACGATTTCGGCCACCTCATTATTGGTCGCTGCTCCGCCGATATCGACATGGACTTCCAGATTCATCCGCCTGCATACCGGGCGAAATGTCAAGTCAGCCCTGCCCTTTGCAATCGTACCGATATAAACACCCTTTTCATCAAGTTCATCGAACCCCTTGCCCTCTGGGCAGCCGCAATACGCATAATAGGTTGCACCGCTTTGTAATATGTCGGTGCGTTTATGAATGTGCCCAAGTGCGAGATAATCCATCCCGCTGAATCGGATTTGCGCTGCCGAAATCGGGTTGTAATTGCTTGTCTGGTTTTCAGCAGCCAAATCACCGTGCATCACGCAAATATTAATTTCATCATCCTCGGGAATATCCATTTCATGGAGCAGTGAACCGGTGGCATAGGTGCTTGTAAAGCCCGCCCCCCATAAGCGCAGGCCTTTCTCCTTGAATTCAATTGATTCAAGCCCTGACTGAAAAATATGTACGTTTTCAGGCCAGACCCCATCGGCAAAAGGGGAATCGATTGACACATAGTCGTGATTTCCCGGTGCAATTGCGACAATCGTGTTTGGGATAGAAGATAACGCTTCTTTTACGGAATTAATGATATTTTTATCCGTATTGGAGCCTTCGAATAAATCCCCTGCAATTAAAAGCAGTTCAATGTTTTCCTCTTTACAAATGGAAACAATACGGTAAAAAGTGATTAGTATTTCTTCCCTGCGCTGCTTTGCCTGATTACCAATAGAAGAAAGTTCCGCGCCAAGATGCAAATCGGCACAATGCAGTATTTTTATTTGATTCATATTTTCACGCTCCCACGTAACCAATTAATCGGTTAAAATATTTCTGAATATCATATTTATACAGCTAAATAAATAATTAGCCCACTGCTTTTTGATACTATTGCGCGCTAAGCAAAGTGGAAAGGCGGCGGAGCGGAATTTCGCTCCGCTGGGGCGTACCCTAGGGCAGAAAATAAAAGTATTCGTATTTTAATTATAACAACTAAGGCCATGTAAATCAATTATAACAGCACGACTATTTGTTCACTGGGAAATAAATGCAAAGATTGATTAAACTTAGTTGGTATCCTCATAAAATCTTGCATTATGCGTTTTCAGCAAACCGGATTGTATCCATGCAATAAGAATGGTATACTTTTTAATGAACGGAGATGATTTTATGACAGTCAGCCATATTGCCCTTTATACGGTTCATTTGGAGCAAATGAGGAACTATTATGAAAAGTATTTTTCAGCAGAAAGCAATAAAAAATACCATAACCCCGTCACCGGTTTGGAAACCTATTTTTTAACCTTTGGAGCAGGGGCAAAACTTGAAATTATGACGAGACCTGACTTGACACAAGAGGAGACACCCACACCCCACACCGGTTGGGCCCACCTGGCTTTTAATGTTGGCAGCAGAGAAACCGTCGACTGCCTTACCCGGAAACTTTTAAATGACGGGTACACGGTATTCAGTGCACCAAGAATCACCGGCGACGGTTATTATGAAAGCTGTGTTTCCGACTTCGACGGGAATCGGATTGAAATAGTAGAATAAAGTCAAAACCTCCGGCTAAGCCGGAGGCATGATTAAGCCCTATAAGGGCATATT
>CAZFED010000010.1:0-71645 GCA_964517505.1 uncultured Caproiciproducens sp.
TACCAAATACAATACCGTATGTCAACCCTTTTTTACAATCTTTTTGAATTTCTTTTAAAAAAGTCGAATTGTGTTCGTATCAAGCCCGCTTAAAGCCTGGGAAAAATCAATGCCAAGCGCCACCCCATTTGTATAGATTTCGCTTAGTGGTACTAGCACAAACGCACGCTTGAACATCTGTGGATGCGGCAAAGTAAGCTCCTCATCATGATACACGGCGTCCTCATATATCAGAAGGTCAACGTCGATTGTTCTGGAATCGTGCGGTATGACGCGCTCACGACCCATTGCAACTTCAACTCCAAGGCATGCACCCAAAAGCGCACGCGGAGAAAGCTCTGTCATGATGACCACACATTCATTCAGATAATCATTCTGCTCATTGGGCACATCGACCGGCTTGGTTTCGTACAAACTGGAACTTGCGATTACCGTCGTGCCGGGAAGTCGTCCGATTGCGTACACCGCCGCCATGATATTGTCTTTCCTGTTGCCTAAGTTTGAGCCCAACCCCAGGATTGCTTTATTCATGGATATCACTCCTTTTCCGTGTAATCATGACTGCCATATAATCAAAGTCGGCTTTCACCGGAGCCTGTGGCTTTTTCAGAAGAATATCCACCATCTCCACTTCAGGATAGTCGGTTAATAGCTGCTCAGCTAATCGCTGTGCAACCTTTTCCAACAGATTATATTTTGCCTCGGCCATAACGCGCAAAGCCGTTTTGGCTGCCTTCGCATAGCTGACGGTATCGTTCACGTTGTCTGTCTGTCCGGCACGCAATAAAGGTGCATATAATGTAATATCCAATTCAAATGTTTGGCCGTCGCGCTTTTCCTCGGGATTTACCCCGTGATAGGCAAATACCCTTAACCCTTTGATAATGATTTTATCCAACGCGATACCTCCTAATTGCAGAAGCGACTTTTGTGGATTGCACCGCTTCAGGCACATCATGTGCACGAACCAAGTCGGCGCCATCCGCAACGGAGATACTGTGGGCAGCTATTGTCCCCGCAAGGCGCTGTTCAAACGGTGGATTGCCGCACTCACCTCCGATTACTCTTTTGCGTGAGGCTGCAATCAGCAAAGCACATTCATCAACACGCAGCTTGTCCGCATTGGCCAGAAGCTGTAGATTCTCTTCGTGCGTTTTACCAAATCCGATACCGGGGTCGAAACAGATTCGTTCGCTTTTTATACCCGCATTACGCAGAATGCCCAATTGTTTTATAAAATATTTACGCACAGCAGTAATAATATCGCAATCGTCCGCTGTGGTGTGATGCATTACAATACACCCGCAATTGGACTTAGCCGCAACAGCAACCATTTCAGGTTTGTCGAAGCCTATAACATCATTGAGAATGGAAGCACCGTTTTCAAGTGCCACCGCAGCAACCTCCGGGTAAAATGTATCAACCGATATCGGTATATCGAGTATATTATGAAGCTGCTTTAACACCGGCAAGAGTCGGCTAAGCTCCTCTGTTGGGGAAATTGACGTGCTGCCCGGGCGCGTGGACTGCGCCCCTATATCGATAATATCCGCGCCCTGGTTCTGCATGTCGAGCGCGTGCATCACCGCTTTTTCGGATGAAAGAAAAAGCCCACCGTCGGAAAAGGAATCGGGTGTAACATTTAAGATACCCATCACATACGCCCTCTCCCCGAGCGGAAACTGATATTTTCCCGCTGAAAACATTGCCATTAGCGAATTCCCCCATTCAGTAAAGACATTACCTCGGCGCGGCTCTTTGCGTCTGTTCTCATGATACCGCGCAGAGCTGAGGTCTGCGTTTTGGAGCCGGCGGCGCGCGCACCTCGCATCGTCATGCAAAGATGCTCCGCTTCAATGACGACGGCAACCCCGTAAGGCTCTAAATTTTCATACAAAAAATCGGCAATCTGCGCCGTTAAGCGTTCCTGTACCTGAGGCCTTTTGGCAAAACAATCAACAATTCTCGCAAATTTGGAAAGCCCGATAATTTTGCCTCCCTTTGGGATATAGGCGATATGCGCTTTGCCCACAAACGGGAGCAGATGATGCTCGCATACGGAATAAAGGGGAATATCGCGCACAATAACCAACTCCTCATGCTGCTGAGGCTCTTCAAATATCTTAAGAAATTGCTTTGGATCTTCTTCAAGCCCGGAAAAAATCTCGGCATACATATTTGCAACACGCATCGGCGTTTCCCGAAGGCCCTCGCGCTCCGGATTTTCTCCCACTGCCAACAAAATCTCACTTACCGCCGCCCGCACTCTTTCCTTGTCCATGATTCTCCTCCTATTTATAGCTTAGAATTGCCGTTAACCCGCGGTTATTTTCCGACTCGGCATACTTGATGTTATTGTGGTCAATGGTAACACTTCCGCCAAGGTCTTTATTTGCCATATTAATATAATAGGGAAGCTGATACGGCGAAGCCTTTACCATTTGCCGAACCGTCTGCTTGTAATCCAGGCTGTCTTCAATATAAAACACAATGCTGGAGCTTCGGATTTTCGCTGCCTCCACAATTGCACTGACTGCTGAACTATTATTCTCAGAATCAAAATCCTTAATGTGGATTCCTTTTGCCCTGAAATAATTCGCCTCAACTGCGTTACAGACCGGTAAAGTTAAGTTGTAGTCCGCCAGTTTCGAGTCATCCGCCTTTACTTGTTTCTCGGTAAGCGAAGAAATATCTTCACTGATAGTGTGGTCGGCGCGAATTATGTCGTCCGTCACGTTGAAATAATTGTAATTCACAACGTCCCCGTCGCTCCATGTGGGGTCGAAGTGATACCAACTGCCATCAATTTGAATTAAATTCCACATATGAGCCGCTCCGTTGCCTTGGCCATTTACAGGCTGACATTCCAGTCCGCAATAGGAAGACAAAAGCTGCATCGCCCGGGAATAGCCCTCGCAAACCGCCTTGCCGTCCACAAGCGTACCAGCCGCCGTGTGGGGGAGCCAGAGCTTTGTGTTTGAAACAGCAGTATCGTCATAGGAACACTTTTTAGCGATTATGTTAAAAATATAAATTTCACGGTCGAGTTCGCTCAGACCGGCCGGCACAGCGCTGATAATCTTACTGATTACACTATTCAACTTTTTAATCAGTACATTGCACTGGTTCGCGGGGATATGGGAATACAGTTTTACAACAGTATCACTGCCTACGGAATAGGAGTAGCGGTTGGCAATCCAAAAAATCTGTGGGTTGTCATTGCGGAAAGCAAGTACAGCCATACGAATCTGATTTTCAGTAAGCTTCTGTTTTTTAACAGTAATCTGATTGGTGGGGTAATAACCATCCTTGTCGGACTTCATCGTAACTGTGTAGGCTGTTTCAAGCATTTCGTCATATAATGCGCGGCTGCCGCTGTCCGTCAAGCAGTCAAGGCCGCTATGCTGATGGATAAACGAGTAGTTTTCCGATGCCGGTGCAATGGTTTGCGACACAGGCAGGCGGTTATTATTGTTGTCGTTATCCGGGGCAACTTCCTGCGCAGCTGTTCCCTGCGACCGAGGCGGCGTGGAGGCATCCGGAACTTTCTGCGGAGCCGCACTCGAAACGAATACGTTGTTCCAGTTCAGGTCAAATCCACTTAGATTCAATGCGGTATAAACCAGTATGCAAGTTAAACCGACCAAAAGCAAAGATATTACCGCGCTTAAAAATCTCTTCATCGCTTCCTCCGAAAGTCGGACTGCATCTACTTAAAATATTGTTATATAGTATAACACATCAAATTATAAACATCAATTTAAGTGAAAATACCTGCAAACTTTGTTGCAGGTATTTTTTAATATTATTTGTAACTAAGATAAATTGTAACGCCGCGGTTCGCTTTGTCGCCCACATATTTTATCTTACTTATATCAATTTGATTTGTCATTCCCAGTTTGCTGTTAACTTCGCTGATGTACGATACAATTTTATACGGTGAACTTTCAATCATACCACTAACAATCTGGTCGTAGTCCGCGCTTTCTTCCACATAAAACGAAATAGAATTATTTTTGGATTTGGCCGCCACCGAAAGAGCGGTTATTATCTCGCTGTCATTTGTACCGTCAAGATTGCTAATTTTAATACCCTTTGTCTCAAAATAATTTTTATCCGTTGAAGTGCAGCACGGAATTGCCAAATTGAATTCCACCACACTGCCGCCCGTTCCGTCAATCTGGGAATCGGTGAGCGTTGACACATTAGGGAAAATGGAATGGGTTTGTGCAATTACCTGATCATTCAGATTAAAGAAGTTGTAAACCATAAAATCACTGTCGCACCATGTAGTGTCGAGGTGGTACCAGTTCCCGTCGATTTTCATCATGTTCCACATATGGTTGACTCCGTCACTTCGTCCTCTTACGAGTATGCTCTGCAGCCCGGAACAGCTCGAAAGATACTGCATGGCTCTGGAATAGCCCTCACACACCGCTTTGCCTTCTACAAGCGCACCGTAAGACGCAAATGGTTTCCACATACTGCCGTCTGTCACGGCATCGTTATCGTAAACACAGTGGTCCGCCAGATAATTAACCAGGTACAGTTCGCGGTCGAACTCATTCAGCCCGGACGGCATTGCTTGCTCAATTGCACTTACCTTTTGATTTAATTTCTGAATCATGGTATTGCACTCATTCTGAGGGGCAACCGAATAAAGCTGAATCTGGGTTTCGTTGTCGCTATATCCATAGGAATAAGCATTTGCAAGCCAAAAGATCTGCGGATTGTCGTTGATAAATGCAAGGAAGGTCACGCGCAGTTCCGCCTCGGTAAGATGTGAGCCAGATACAATGATTCTTTGAATTGGATAATACCCCTGCGAAGTCGGCGTGACCGACACCTTATATGCACTCTGACAAAGCTGATTATAAAGACTGCGGCTAACCTCGTCCGTTAAGCAATTATACCCGGCACGCTGATTAATACCGGTGTAGCCCTGCTTCGCCGCTGCCGTGCTTTTTGTAACATTAAGCCGAGTAGCGTTTTCCGTCGATTTGTCAACTGCTATCTTCTTTATGGCCTTGTTGCCGGTTTCTGCCTTTGCAGCAGCCGGTTTCTTAACCTGTGTTTTTCGTGAGGGTTTTACCGCCGTTACAGAAGATGCTTTTACCGCCGAGCTAACCTGAGATTTTGCCGCCGCAGAACTTGCCGCCCGGGAACTTGCCGCCGCGGACGAATTGGTTTGGGAAGATGCACTGCTCTGCGTCGACGAAGATTCTATTTGCGAAGACGGCGGCACTACTATCATGGCCTTTTCTGCACAGCCGGTAAACGTCAGAGATAACATTACCGCTGCCAAAGTGCCCACAATCAGAGAATTGAAACGTTTACTATTTAAAAAATAATTCATATTCCGTTTCCTCCCAATATAATTTATATTATTATAACACTACAACGTGGCCTTTGGGTAAGAAAACATAATATAATTAAAAAGAATATATCCAAATACTGGAATAAAACTCATCGCATATTATAGAACAAATGAATATTACCGATGCAGACAATGATTTTCGTTATATATAGAAAAAGACCTGTAAGACTAAGTCTTACAGGTCTTTGGTGGGAGAGGATGGATTCGGACCATCGAAGCTATAAAGCAACAGATTTACAGTCTGCCCCCTTTGGCCACTCGGGAACTCTCCCATATGTGGAGCTTTGTTGAACAAAACTCCTTGTTTCAGGCCTTGCCTGATGGAGCTGGCAATAGGACTCGAACCTACGACCTGCTGATTACAAATCAGCTGCTCTACCAACTGAGCTACGCCAGCATTTTTAGCACTTGCTTAATATATCATTTTACCGTTTATTTGTCAAGATATACGATAAAATAAAAAAGGTGGTCGAGGTGACAGGGTTCGAACCTGCGGCATCTTGGTCCCAAACCAAGCACTCTACCAAGCTGAGTTACACCTCGTCGTTGACGATATGCACGGCAACATCCCACGCCGTGCGGCTAATTGCTTTAACTATAATTGCGATTAACTTGTGTTCGCGTCATCGAACAGCCTTATTATTATATGTAATATGTCGGAGAATGTCAAGCTATTTTTTAAAATAGTCTTATTTTCCAAATTCTTTAAGTTTTAATTGCTTTTCTAAGTAAATCACTATGGCGTGTCCACCGGTTTTGACATTAAAATTTAAAGACTTATTATTTTTCCATATTATAACTAAGTATAAAAAACAGATCGTCTCATTTCAACCTTCGTTGATTAAGACGATCTGTTCTCTGCTGTGATTGAAATTAGAATATGCCGTACTGCCTTGCAGAATTGCCGTTTGATTTCACGCCGTTTTGTACCGTTACCCGAACGGATGCATGGGTGAGGAACTTGTTTTTATTGTCGTATACATCAATCATGATGTAGGTTAATCCTGATTTTACCCCGGTTACTTTGCAGTTGCCGTTTTTGAGTATAGTCACATTGGCAACGCCCTTGGTTGAAGAATACGCTTTAATGGTGGCGTCCGAAGCATTAGCCAGCTTCACGCCGATTTCGTAGCTCTTTTTTGGAGCCATGGTATAGGTGCGGGTATCCAATGTAATGGAACGGGCTGCGTGTGGCAGCAGCACATAATCGGAGCAGTGGACGATCTGTACGGTGACAGTTCCGTCGGCGTCTACCACATATGCGTCATTGCCCAACGATTCGATTTGCTTCGTAGCTGGATTATAGTAGTAGAAGTAGAGCGTTTCTCCCGGCTTGAAGCCTTTTTCCAGTGCAGAAAATTTTACGCTGGCAACGGAAGGCAGCAACCCGCTGTGGTCAAAGGAAAGGACAAGTCCTTTGTTGTTCGGCGTAATGATGTCTACCTTGGAAACTTCCGTAGTCAGATGTACGCTCATTGCAATATTGACATCTGTCATGGGAGTCGTAGATTTTGCTAAATCTGCGCCCTTGAATGTCCAGCTGTAAGCCATCTGTTGTGTATCGGCGTCTTTAATTTTAATTGTCACATCCGAAAGGTTTTCCTTCGCCGCCTCAAGGATTTCCTTGTTGGCATTAATCGTAACCTCAACATTTTCGGTTGTATCTTTTGTCACTTCAGACGGCACGGTAACGGTCAGCTCGACATTCTTTTTCGCGTTAAGCTGCTGTTTGATTTCCTCGGTTGGAACATCGATGGTAACAGCCGTCTTTTTTGTTGTGTCTACTGTGCTGCCGTTGGTAAAAGTTGTCGTGTTATCTATTGTAACGCTTGCCACCGTGGTTTCAATATCGGCGGTATTTCCGCTTGTCGTCACGCTGTCCGGCTTTGTGGTAACAGTGGCGGTATTGCCGGTCTTATCCACTTTGGTTTCCGTGTGGCTGGTATCTGTTGCTGACGAAGAAGGTTTGCTGTTGGGACGGTCTGAATGGTGGTCAGGGTTTGACCCGACTGTAACCTTGATTTGGGGCGCACTCACGCCGTCGCCGAGCACGTAGCCGCTGTCCACATAGCCGCCGTCGAGGACTGCGGTCATGGTGTAGGCACCCGCGACATTTGACTTATAGGTACTGTGCAGCCATCCGGTAACTTTAATCCATAAATCTGAGATTTGATCTCCAACCGCTTTGAACTTGTCTGGCAAATTCAGCGAAGCAAAATCCGTGCCATACGGTACCGTTTTTGTGGTATAGTCCATTAGAAAGCTGGTGATTATATTTTTTGTTGGATCTCCGCCGGATGCAGCTTTCACGGTGACGCTGATGGCTGTTGTTAATGGTATATTGTTCGGATTAACAACTCCTGCCGGAACAGTCACGGTTCCGTTTACCGTGAAGGTCTGCTCTGTTGTTTTAGATGCATCATAGGAGGAACCATCCACATCCCAGTTTACATCGGCATCGACATTTCCGTTATTGGTAGCCAACACCACGGTTGCCGGTAATCCAAGGGCTACCGCTGTCTTGACTGTGCCATTGGCTATTCCTGCTATGGCTGGCGGTGCGGTGATGCTTACAAGCGTTTTATCAGCCGCTTTCACAGTTACGATGTAAGCCTGTTGTGTTCCATTTTGGGCTGTTACCGTATAGGTTACCGGATTCGTGAAATTTTGCTGTATCCCGCTTGCGGGCGAAACCGATGCCCCAGTACTGACTGTAATTGTTGGGGATAAGGAATTCAAGCTTGTACTGTGTGGAACGGTTACCGCTATGGTATGGTTAGTTTCATCAATTGTTCCTGATGCAGAACCGATCGAAAAAGCTGTAATGGCTTTCTCTATGCAACCAATCGTTACTGAATTCGATGGCAGTGAAGCACTGCTGCTGCCCACAATATTATTAGCTGTAACAGTAAAAGTGTAGGATGTTCCGTTTGTTAAACCGGTTACCGTAATCGGGCTGGCTGAACCTGTTGCTGTTTTGCCGCCCGGGTTTGATGTTACCGTATAAGATGTAATTGCACTTCCTCCATCACTAGCGGGAAGAGTAAAGGAAACAGCTGCCTGTGTATTGCCCGCTGCAGCCAAAACGGCTGTTGGTGCTCCCGGTGCAGTAGCCGACGGAATATTAACCGTAAAGTTCACGACGGTGCTGTTTCCGGCAGCATCTGTTACAGTAAGCTTATAAGAACCATTTGCAGAAATCGCAGTTCCTGTCGTGAACAGAGTTGCACTTCCGCTGTCTTTTGACAAGGTTGCCGTTCCCTCTGTGAATGTAGGGGTTGCTGCGGTATTATAGATACTGGTATTTGTAACTCCGGTTACGGTAGGTGCGGTTGTGTCCACAGTAACTGTTAAAGATGAGGATGCTGCGCTCGTGTTTCCAGCTGCATCGGTTGCTTTGGCAGTTATAATATGTACCCCGTTTAACAGTGGGGAGGCCGTTATCAAGAATGCGCCGCCGCTCGCCATACCGGCACCGAGCACTGTGGTACCATCCGTATCATACAGTGTGACGGTACTGCCTGCTTCGGCAGTACCTGTAATGGCCGGTGTTGTGCGACTCGTAATGTTGTCGGTATTACTTGCGCCTGTGTCGGAGGCGCTGGAAAGAGCAGGACTGGACGGCGCACTTGGCGCGATTGTGTCAACAAGTATCGCCGAAGTGCTTCCCATCCCATTAAGCGTTATATTAGCATTAATGTTATTACTGTCTCTTATGGTAGCGCCATTAAGTGTCAAAGCACCGACAGCGATTCCGTCATTGTCATTATTGTCCGCCACCACGGTATATCGGAATACAAGCGCAGAAGTACCACTGCCCGAAATATACGCTGCATGCATTGTGTCACCCCCGATGGTCAAAGCCAGATAGGGAGTTCCATTATTTGTACTAGCTGTAACAGCTTTGCTAAAATTAACAGTGAAATCAAGATTGTCCCCGATTTTATAGATTCCATTACCCGGTATTGCAACAGAAGCTACCGTCGGCGCAGAGACATAGGTGAACTGGCCAGCAGAATCGGTAGCGCTGGTGCCCCCTGTCGTTGTTACGGTGATGTTAACTGTGCCCGCAGAACCGGCAGGCGAAGTTGCGGTAATCTGGGTAGCTGAATCCACGGTATAGCTGGAAGCATTGGTACTTCCGAACTTAACGGCAGTTGTGCCAGTTAAGCTTGTACCGGTTATTACTACACTGGTGCCGCCCGCAGTCGGGCCGCTGGAAGGGCTGATGCTGCTGATGGTCGGCGTGGCTGGCAAGGTGGTAAAACTGACCTCACTTCCATAAACAGTTCCCTCGCTGTTAGTGGCATATGCCTTGACAAAGTATGTGGTACTGGGTGTCAAGCTGGTTATGCTGCTTGTAAACGCTCCCGTAGCGGATGCCGCACCTTGAACGGTTTTCGTATCAAGCGCTACAGTCGGGTTGCTTGATGTGCTCCATACCACACCATACTGAGTTGGGTTGGGAACCCCAAGACTGGTGATGCATCCGTTTCCTGTTGCCGTGGTGGCGCTGATACTTGTCACCGCCTGAGTGGTGGCGGTCGGAACGGTGTTGGTAGCAAAATCGTATAGTCCTATTTCACATCTATCTGTTACAGGACTGACTACCGCTAAACCTCTGTCATACCCTGCATATAAACTGGAAACCAAATAATTTGTATCTGTAGTTATTGCATTATCTACAATCGGTATGCCACTTACGACAGTTGAACCGGTGTTATCGTATTCGGTTACCGTATTTGATGTATTATTATAGAGAACATACCCTCCCTGTTTCAGAGCAATTGGGCTGTCAATGTTGGTATTCCCGATTGTTGCAAGGATTGTTTCCTTTACCGGCGTTCCGTCGGAGTTAAAAATTGCAATCCGTGAATCTCGTAAATCAGAATTATTTGCTGTGGGTTCTCCTTCGAATGCGACCAAAAAATTACCATTAGAAAGGGGAATAACATAATTTTGCGCGCTTCCGCCTTTATACACAGTAGAGATGTTAAATACTGACTTCTTGACCGAAGTGTCATTGTTAAATACAATGCCTTTATAATTATTCTGAAAATAGCAGTTAAGCACAACCATAAATGTTCCATCTTTGCTTGCGGCAATATAATGATCGTACATTGAACCAGTTAATTCGCATTTGTCTGTTATTGACGTTTCTGCTGACGGATTATTTCCGCTTATGTCAAATGTTCTTAAGGCATAATTGGATCCATTGGTGGCCCAAATAAATGCTATGTCTGTATTTGAAAGCTCTGCAACACGTGTAAAACGGTTTAATTCGTCAGCAGAGCCGGTAGGTACATCTATTTCTGTCTCCGCTTTTATAATAGCCCCAGTCTGATCAAGAATAAGAAAGTAGGCATCCTTGAGGCCTGTATCTGAACCTTCGGAATCCCAATAAACAAGAATATTACCATTGGATAATCCATAAAGTCCAAAGGTTTCCGATCCATTGCTATTATTGGTGATTTTGTGCTGAATAGCTGACGTAATATCTATTGTTTTAATCTGAGTACCTGTTGAATCATAGATAAGAATACTGGAACCAGTTCTGACATAGTTAGCATCATAAGTATTCTTGATAACCGCAATCTTCCCACCTGGCAAGCAAGCCGAACTATCAATTTTACCGCCAGGCGACGGAATTGAAAAGGACGCCGTACTTGAATAATTTGTAGCCGCGTTCACAGTAATTGCCATGGAGGGTAGCATTGAAATCATCATTGCAGCCGACAGCAATATTACCGTCAATTTTTTTAATAATTTTTTCATTTTTTTACCGCCTCTTTTATAATTGGTTTTGAATTTTATCTACAAGAAAAGTGTACATTATAGTATCGGAAATTTTTGGTATAAGTTAACAGCTAAATTGAGCATTATTTAAAATAATCTTTATATATTCCTAATGTGAAAACAAATTCGTCTAAAAATGAACATTAAACACATTAATTGCAATCAAAAAGCATAACAACCCACCAGCTCTCTCACCCAAAACACAAAATCACAACAAATTATGCATGTGTAAGGTGCTGCAAACAACAAAAAAGGCATCACATATCTCTATGTGATGCCTACAGCATTTCTATTCATTTTCAATTACTTCGCCATGAGATGCTGCGCCCAAACCAAGCACTCTACCAAGCTGAGTTACACCTCGTCGTCGACAATGTGTACGGCAGCATTCCACGCTGTGCGGCTAATTGCTTTAACTATAATTGCGATTAATTTGTTAATATATCGCAGAATGTCAAGCTATTTTTTTAACCCTTTCCTTTCTTTTTTCAAATCAAAGAAGCCCATAAGAACAATCCACACATAAGCAATTGTTTTGGGAATCATCAAGATACCAACGATAGGTGTCGTACTTGAAAACAGTACAACTGGAATGTAGAATCCAAAACTCAACGTAATTGCAAGCCACATAAATCCGAACGCACGGTCATTCTGCTTTTTCGTTTCAATGAAAAACAGTATAATAATTGCAATACCCAAAATTGCAAATGGAATATTACGATAAATACCCCAGCTTAACGATGGGTGATAGTTAAGCCACTCATTCTGAGGGAAGCAACACAGTCCAATACGAATAGCGGCTAATCCATAAATCATTGCACTTAGAAATTTCCTGCCTGTAACTTTGTATCGGATTTGCCAAATGTTGAAAAGAATCAAGTAGAAAATGGTCATTGTAATCGATGTAACCAGCTTGCCAAAACCAAGAGCCGCGGCATTTGCTTCTAAACCTGTTGTAAGCAGCGCATAAGCACGCGGTATTAAGTGAAATGCATCTCCGCATCCCAGTATTACTGCCATGATTCCAAATAATTTGAACTGTTTGCTGCCGTTTGAATTCTTGACCATCCATACTCCAATAATAATGACTGTAGACAAGTAAACTACGTCAAATAAGGTTTCCATAATTGCTTGCATAAGATTACCTCTTTCTTAATGAACTATGTTCACTTTGATTTATAAAAAAGTTCTGCCTTTTAACAGCAGACTTTTTCGCCTAATATAGAATTTTCTTGAGTATCCTAATAAAATAATGGCCGTCTTTTTGACCGTTTTTCAGCATGCTAAGCATATTCTCAAGTGCAAACTCTGAAAAAGCCTCTTTTGTAAAATCACAGTCCCACAAATCATCAGATATCTCTTTGTCATTTGTAAGGCTAGTGACATAAATATTTTTTATTCTGCCAAAATAATCTGACTCTCTTTGGCGCCCCATTTCCTTCTCTTTGGCTTTTAATAAGGCCAGCTGCTCCACCCAACTGTTTTGAAAAGTTGCTAAATAGGCTGAAAGTTTATCATATACGATTTCAAAACATTGGATAAATCCTCTGTCAATCAGATTCTCTGGGCGTAAATCCACAAATGCTGAAAGCCAAAAATTTTCAATGACTGCAACTACCAAATCTGCTTTTGTTGGGAAATAGTTATAAATTGAACCAATCGAAACACCACATTTTGCTGCCACCGCCCGGATATTTATTTTTGAAATACCGTCTTTTGCAGCAATTTCTTTCGCAGCTTCTAGCAAAAGTTCGCGCGAGGTTATCACAATATTCATTTAATGCCTCCCATTATGAACGGTGTTCACTTTGTATGTTATCATTATGCTCTGCAATTGTCAATAGTATTAAATGGTTTTTATTTTCAATACAATTGAAAGGCGGTTGTTTTCGCCTTATAATATTAATTAATTGTTTTTTGGTACACAAAATAAGCCGCGCTGACCCCGGAATGAAACTGTAATGAAAGAAGGATGCAAGATGAAAATAACCGTAATTCACGGCAGCCCCAGAAAGGGAAACACCTATGAGATTACCCAAGAATTCATGCAGGAAATGCAAACGAGGGGCGAAGTCTCGTTCCGGGAGTTTTTTCTGCCGCAGGATATGCCGGAGTTTTGCAGGGGATGCTTTACCTGCATTTTAAGGGATGAAAAAAAGTGCCCGCACGCCAAGTATATTCAGCCGATTTTGAGTGCGATGCTGGAAGCCGATGCCCTGATTTTCACCACGCCGGTTTATGTTCTTTCCGCGTCAGGCGGCATGAAAACATTTCTTGACCATTTTGGCTTTATGTTTTTTGTACACAGAGCTAGACCGGAAATGTTCCACAAAAAAGCGTTCATTCTTTCCACCACAGCAGGCGCAGGAACAAAGCCCGCCATGAAGACGATTGCATCCAGTTTAAAGTATTGGGGAATCAACAGAGTGTATAGCCGAGGATTTACTATGCATGCAATCAAGTGGGACATTATGCCGAAAAAAAAGAAGGATAAATACGAAAAAATCCTGCGTGCAGATGCCGTAAAATTCTGGGACGAAGTTTCCTCCAAAAAAGATTGCGTGCCCTATTCACATACGCGTTTTATGTTTTCAATGATGAAACGATTTCAAAAAAGAGCCTCTAACGACTCCATTGATAAACAGTATTGGAAAGAACAGGGATGGTTTGACGGTGTTTCTCCGTTTCATTCCAAATAAACTATTTTAATTTTTCTTGAAAGCTGTGCCGCATAATGGTAAACTATAAAGATATTAGGAAAATGGCGGTGTGTAATATGGATAAGCTGAAAAAACTCTGGCGCTTTCTGACAACCCCTGAAATGATTCTATATATTGTCTTTGGTGTCTGCACAACGATAATCAACATTTTGGTGTGCGGGCTGTGCTACGACGTACTGCACTGGAATGTTTTGGTTGCCAACACAATCGCGTGGATTTTTGCGGTTATCTTTGCATTCATCACAAATAAGCTTTATGTTTTCAAAAGCAAAAGTTTTGAAAAAAAGCTGTTTTGGCGCGAATTTGTCACTTTTATGGTGGCAAGGCTTTTATCACTCGGCATTGACTCGCTTGGCATGTGGCTGCTTGTGGAGGTGTACGGGGGCAATGTTTGGATTGCAAAGGTGCTGATGAATGTCATCGTGATTATCATTAATTATGTTTTAAGTAAGTTGGTTATATTTAAAAAATAATGGAGCGCAGCCAGCGCCCCTAATTATGGAGGAAAAAATATGTTAGCAAGTGAAAAGACCATGGACAAAATTGTGGGGTTGTGTAAAAACCGGGGTTTTGTCTACTCGGGCAGTGAAATTTACGGCGGCCTGTCAAACACATGGGATTACGGCCCGCTCGGCGTTGAATTTAAAAACAACGTAAAACGCGCATGGATGAAAAAATTCGTACAGGAAAGTCCGTACAATGTCGGACTGGATACTGCAATCTTAATGAATCCGCAGGTATGGGTGGCTTCCGGCCATGTGGGCGGTTTCTCCGACCCGCTGATGGACTGCCGCGACTGTAAAACCCGCCACCGTGCGGACAAGCTGATTGAAGACGCCGGCGGCGACGCGAACGGTATGACCTTTGAGCAGATGGCCGATTATATTAAAGAGCATGACATTAAATGCCCTGCCTGCGGTTCCGCCAACTTTACCGATATCCGCAAGTTTAACCTGATGTTTAAAACTTTTCAGGGCGTAACCGAGGATGCGAAAAATGAAATCCATCTTCGTCCGGAAACAGCGCAGGGCATCTTCGTTAACTTTGCCAACATTCAGCGTACCACACGCCGTAAGATTCCCTTCGGCGTCGCGCAGGTTGGCAAGAGCTTCCGCAATGAAATCACCCCGGGCAACTTCACATTCCGTACACGCGAATTCGAGCAAATGGAACTGGAGTTCTTCTGCAAGCCGGACACCGACCTCGACTGGTTCTACTATTGGAAAGACTTCTGCAAAAAGTGGCTTTTGGATTTGGGCCTGACCGAAAAAAATATGCGCCTGCGCGACCACGAGCAGGAGGAGCTTTCCTTCTACTCTAAGGCAACTACGGACATTGAGTTCCTGTTCCCGTTTGGCTGGGGCGAACTTTGGGGCATTGCCGACCGTACCAATTATGATTTGACCCAGCATCAAAATTGTTCTGGCAAGAGCCTTGAATACTTTGATCAGGAAGCAAACGAGCGCTATATTCCATATGTAGTTGAGCCGTCACTCGGTGCTGACCGCGTTGCGCTGGCATTCCTCTGCGACGCTTATGACGAGGAAAAGCTTGACGAAAAGGATACAAGAATCGTAATGCACCTGCATCCGGCGCTTGCTCCTTACAAGGCAGCCGTACTTCCGCTTTCCAAAAAGCTCAACAGCAAAGCACAGGAGGTTTATTCCTCCCTTGCAAAGCACTTCATGGTGGACTACGACGACTCCGGTTCCATCGGCAAGCGTTACCGCCGTCAGGATGAAATTGGTACGCCGTTCTGCGTAACCTACGACTTTGACAGTGAAACCGATGGTTGTGTAACCGTGCGCGACCGCGACTCCATGCAGCAGGAGCGCGTTGCAATCACCGAATTAGCTGATTATATTGCTAAGAAAATCGAATTCTAATTTGAATTTTATACAATAGTACGAGCCGCTTCCCTACAGCAGGGGAGCGGCTCGTTTTTTGTTTATCCGATTATTTTTCGGGGTGATCCTGGCTATCCTCCTGTTTTTGCGTCGCCGAAGTAATCCCTGCCATTGGCTCTTGGCTCTTTTTTTCCACATGCTTTCTTCTCTTACGCACGATAAAAATAACCACGGCGGCAATTACGGCCAAAAGCAGAATAATCGGCGCGCCGCCAACAAAGAAGACCAACAGGCCTTCGCCGAAACTGCCAAGTGAGCGCATGGATTCCTTAAATTGCCGTGCAATTTTGTCACCCAAAGTAACCGGGATATTTTCCAGCTCTGTGGGCTTCACAACTTCGTTGAGCTGAATGGAGACCGTGCTGAATCCAATGAGAGAATCGTATTCGCGCAGTGTTCCTGTGAACTGCTCGATTTGATAATTTACATCTGCAAGTGCCTTTTCCAACGCAATCACGTCGGTTAGCGAGCCGGATTTTTTCAGCAGCGCCAGCAGTCTTTCCTGCTGGGTACGCAGGCTTTTCAACCGAGCCTCTGTATCAAAGTATTTTTCACTCACATTTTCGCTGGAGCTGGTAAAATTGAGGACGCTTCCGATATTTCCCGCACTATTTTTAAACTGATTGAGCTTTTCCTGTGGAATACGCAGGACATAATTTGCGCTGCGCAGGTTCTGCCCCTGTATTCCTCTTCCGTCCACACTTGAATCCTGCACATAACCGCCCAGCTCAGTGCATAGGCTCTGAATCGTTTTGGCTGAATCATCGAATTTCAGCGTTTCGATTTGATAGGAAAGCTGTTGGATTATTTTTTGATTGGTAAGCGCTGCCGCTGCTGCGGCGGTTGTACTCGTGTTCGCCGCTGCGCCCGCGTTCCCTGCTGCCGGCTCCTTTGCAGCCGCTGCATCCGACATTCCAGCCGCGGATGCCGTTTCACCGCCGAACTGTGCTGCTGACTTTTTCTGTGGTGCCGCATTTGAAGCGGAATTGCCGCTGCATGCGGTACAAACGCTGATTAACATCACCGTGCAAAGCAGTATGGCAAAAATGCTGAAAAACTTTTTCTTGCTTTTCATTTCCTTCCTTCCTTTCAATGATTAAGTATTATCTTTTAAAAAACGGATTTCGTAAATACTCTCAGCATCGTGCCGCGATAGTTTACAAAATCCGTTGATTCATCTATTGATTATTTATTATAAGGAATTTTATGGGATTGTCAATGGTACTGACAGCTTTGTAAACGTGTATAACAAATCTGTGATACATTCTATATAATCATACCACCGTTCACACCTAAAATCTGTCCCGTGATAAAATTGGATTTTTCGCTTGCCAAAAAGCTTACGGCGTTAGCAATATCTGCCGGCGTACCGATTACACCGAGCGGCGTTTCCTCTTTCAGCTCGTTCAGTGTGTTTTCATCCAGATGCGCGTTCATCTCCGTTTGAATCACGCCCGGTGCGATACAGTTTACCTGTATGTTGGACGGGCCGACCTCCTTGGCAAGCGCTTTGGTAAGACCGATAACCGCCGCCTTAGCCGCGGAATAATGCACTTCGCAGGAAGCGCCTACCTGCCCCCACATGGAGGAGATATTAATGATTTTGCCGCGCTTTTGATGAATCATATACGGCAGCGCGCACTGGCAGCAGTGAAACACACCTTTTACATCCACATTGAACATTCTGTCCCAATCCGCTTCGGTGATGTCGGTGAAAAGCTTTTGTTGTGCGATACCCGCATTGTTAATCAGCACATCCACACCTCCGGCCTTGGAAAACATCGTTTCCACCTGTGCCCTATCGCATACATCGGTACGGAGCGCCAAACATTTTATACTATAAGTATTATTTAATTCTGATATTAAATATTCCGCCTCTTTTTCAGAAACGTTATAATTGACAATAACCCGAAAGCCATCTTCGGCAAGCTGCCTTGCGATCGCACTGCCAATACCGCGTGATGCGCCGGTAATCAAAGCTGTCTGCATTTTTCTCCTCCTCTTCATTAACTGTGCATCTAAGAGCAAATTTCTTTCTGTATTTTTTTACTTAAGGAATGCAGCACAATCTGGTGTGCTTGATCCAACATCTCTTTTACAACTTCATCCGGAACATCCCCGTCAAAATACAGCGAATTCCAGTGTTCCTTATTCATATAATAGCCAGCTGTAATATCCTTGTATTGGCTGCGCAGCAGCGCGCCAAAGGAGGGCTCCAACTTTACCGTAATAATTGCTTTGCCCTCTTTATCCCCACCCTGCATGGCAAACATTTTTCCTCTAATCATATAACGGGTTGCGTTCCATTCTAATTTATAGTCTTTTTCTACACCAATTTTAGAGAGACAATATTCGTCGATCCATGCGTATTTCATAAGTGTATTTCACTTCCTTTTATTTGCAGACCTGCTTTTTACCCCTGTGATTTTAAAACGCATACTTAATTACATATTTCCAGTCGAAAGCATAATAGCAGCAAGCGCCGCAACCGGAGCGGTTTCTGTGCGAAGAATTCGTGCACCGAGCGTGCCGATTCTTCCCCCGCTTTGCAGTGCAAAGTCAACTTCGGACTGTTCAAATCCGCCCTCAGGCCCGATAAAAATCGATAAATTACCGGTTTCTTTATTGACAAGTTCGGCTATGTTCTGCCCGCCGCCCTCAAAAAACAGGATGATTTCACCGTTTTGCGCCGCCTCTTTGACCGCTGAGCGATAGTCGGTCAGCGCACTGACCTGCGGAATAACACCCCTGCCGCTCTGCTTGGCGGCTTCCAATGCGATTTTCTGCCAGCGCATGGTCTTTTTCGCCGCTGCTTTTTCATCCGGCTTTGACACGCAGCGCGCCGTCATCACGGGTACAATCCGCACTGCACCCAGTTCAACCTCTTTTTGCACAATGCTGTCCATTTTATCCGCCTTAGGCAGCCCCTGATACATGGTCACTTTCGTGCTGGGCTCCGCCATCGTTTTGCAAAAATTAAGAACGCGTACGGTAACTTCGTCATCTTGAACACTCTCTATTTTACAGTTATAATCCGTTCCCATGCTATCGCAAAGAATCAGATTCTCGCCCAACTGCATACGCAGTGAACGCGCAATATGACGGCCGTCCTCCCCCATAATAGTTACGCATTCTTTCGGTACATAATCAATAAAAAACCTCGGCATACCTTCACCCCAATTTTAATATTGATAAATTATACCACAGCGAAATAAAATAATACATATGTTTTTTTAGTGCTGTTAAATTCAAGTGTTTTCACCATTAAATAGAGGCCTTGGGTTAACCGGTAGTTTTCGTTATACAATGAAAACAGCCCCGCACTCGAAAGTACGGAGCTGCAAGTAAATACAAAATTACAGGATTGCAAGAATAACAAAGTTCAGGATGAATAGGCCGGTTGCAACCCAAAGAATCGGGTGAATTTCCTTTGCCTTGCCGCGGCATGTTTTGATGATGCAATAGAAAATGAATCCGGCGGCGATACCATAGGAAATACTGTAGCAGAGGGCCATAAAGATGCCGGCGAAGAATGCAGGGATTGCCTCTTCAAGGTTATCCCATTCAATCTCTTTAAACGCGCTGAGCATCATAATACCAACAGCAATCAGAGCCGGAGCGGTTGCTGCGGCAGGAACTGCACTGATAAGCGGAGCTAAGAATGCACTGATAATGAACATAGCAGCCGTAACCACACTGGTCAAGCCAGTGCGTCCGCCGGCGCCAATACCTGCTGCACTTTCCACATAAGTGGTCGTGTTGGAGGTTCCGAAAATTGCGCCGATGGAAGTTGCCGTTGCATCGGCAAACAAAGCCTTATCCATTTTGGATTTAAAGCCCTTGCCATCCTCCAAAGCCTTTTGGTCTTCTGCACTGAAGATACCAGTTTTACGACCGGTACCAATAAAGGTGCCAATGGTGTCAAAGGTATCGGAAAGGCTGAATGCAAAGATAGTCATTAAAACGAGGGGAATCTTCGCAGGGTCGGCGAAAAGGGAAACCATGCCGGGATTTCCGAACGCCGCTCCAAAGGTCTGCGGCAATTGGGAACAAGCTTCTGAAAAGTTAACCGCTTGACCCATTGTGGTAAGCCCCATTGGGATACCAATGAGTGTTGTAGCGATAATACTAATTAAAATTGCACCCTTTACCTTTAAAACCAAAAGGACAAAGGTTAAAGCAAGACCGATAAGGGCAAGCCAGACAACCGGTGTATTTAATTTTACAATTGCCGGAACGGCGCTGCTATCGGCAATAACCGTCTTGCTGTCGAGCAAAAGATATGTATTGGGGTTGGAAGTAAACTGAATCAGCCCGGCATTTTTAATTCCGATATACGCGATAAAAATACCAATGCCGCCGCCGATTGCATTTTGCAGACTTTCGGGAATGGATTTGACAATCAATTTACGGACTTTAGTTACGGTAATCAGGATATTTACAAGACCGCAAATAAAGACCATGGCAAGTGCTTCCTGCCACTGAAAGTGAAGACCGAAACAAACGGTAAACACGAAGAATGCATTTAAGCCCATGCCCGGAGCCTGTGCATAAGGCACGTTTGCAAACAAGGCCATAACGAGGGTACCGATAACTGAAGCGATAATCGTTGCAAGGAATACCGCGCCCCAAGGCATACCTGTTTGTGAAAGCATATTCGGGTTTACAATAATGATGTAAGCCATTGCGAAGAAAGTGGTCAACCCTGCAGTTATTTCTGTGCGGACATCCGTGTTATTGCCCTTCAAATTAAAGAAGTCGCCCTTTGGATGGTACGCTGTTTGATTGCTGCCTGCCATATTCTTTTCCTCCTAAAAAATAAAAGTACCCGACAAAGAATCTGCCGGGTTAAACCGCGTTAATTGTTTATATTATAATCACTTTAAGCAAATAAAGCAATGTTATATTTACACAAACTTTTTAAATTAGAAATAGTTTATTCATACTTTTTGAGGTATTTTTTACAAATTGATGCAAAAAGTATGACTTTTCGGCAATATAACGGTTTAAATCACCAAATGTTGCATTTTACCCAAGATGTCATGCAAGAGTGATTATTTTCTAGGCGGCAGTCTTCAAATAGCCCATGTTTATACCTAAGATATTTACTTATTGTTAAACTTTAAGCTGGTATCCCGCAGCATCAGTAAAACTGCCGCTGGCAATCATGATTAAATCCACAAGCCAGCCAATTCCGAAAAGGCCGCCTGTAAATAGATACAGTACGCCCGTACCAATCTTTCCCACATAAAAGCGATGAATACCCAAACCGCCCACAAGAAAGCAAAGTGCAAAAGCGAGCCAGCGGCTGGACGGTGAACACGGCTGCGTATAACCATACGGCGGCGTATTCGGTTGTGCATAATAGTTTGGCTGTGATTGGGGTTGGGGTAACGGTGCGCCGCATCCGGTGCAGAAAGCCGCTCCAATCTGGTTTTCACGGCTGCATCTTGTACATGTCATTTTTATACCTCTTCTCAATATACTACTTAATACACAGTATATTAATTAATCCGATATTTGTCAATTAAAACTCACAGCGCCCATAAATTCTGTAATCCTTACCGCGAGCTACGAGAGACAGGAGTGGGAACCTTTTAATTTTAGGTACAGACTGTGGGGCCGGTTATACAAAAAGGGCGCTCCGAATTTTCGGAGCGCCCTGATTAACGTATAAAATTACTTAAGATTGCCTTTTAGGATGTTGAGCTGCTCTTTTAATTCTGCCGGAAGCTTGTCGCCAAACTTCTTGTAGAACTCTTCAATACCCTCGGACTCCTTTGTCCACTGGTCATTCTTAATCTCAAGAATGCTCTTGAGTGTATCGAGGCTGAAATCAAGACCTTCAAGGTTGATATCCTCAGCCTTAGGAACAAATCCGATTGGGGTTTCGACTGTATTGGCTTTGCCTTCGCAGCGATTAATAATCCACTCGAGTACACGGAGGTTGTCGCCAAAGCCCGGCCAAATGAAGTGGCCTTCGTCGTCAAGACGGAACCAGTTCACGTTGAAAATCTTAGGAGCCTTATCGCCTAACTTCTCGCCCATTTCAATCCAGTGCTTGAAATAGTCGCCCATATGGTAACCGCAGAATGGCAGCATAGCCATTGGGTCACGGCGGACAACACCGACTGCACCGGTTGCAGCAGCAGTTGTTTCGGAAGCCATGATGGAACCAACGAACACGCCGTTGTTCCAGTCACGGGACTGATAAACCAGCGGAGTGGTCTGTGCGCGGCGGCCGCCGAAGATAATGGCGGAAATCGGCACGCCTGTACCCTTGTCAAACTCTGGGCTTACGCAAGGGCAGTTCTTTGCAGGAGCGGTAAAGCGGCTGTTCGGATGAGCACCCTTTTGGTCAGAGGTTGTTCCGTCCCAAGGCTCGCCCTTCCAGTTAAGTGCATTCTTAGGCGGGTTCTTATCAAGGCCTTCCCACCATACCGTGTTGTCATCCAGGTTATGTGCAACATTGGTAAAGATGGTTCCGGATTTTGTAGAAGCAAGTGCATTCGGGTTGGACTTAGCGTTTGTACCCGGTGCAACACCGAAGAAGCCGTTCTCAGGATTGATAGCATACAGTCTGCCGTCCGTACCCTGACGCATCCAAGCGATATCGTCGCCGACGGTCCAAACCTTGTAGCCCTTTTTGATGTAGCCTTCCGGCGGAATGAGCATAGCGAGGTTGGTCTTGCCACAAGCAGACGGGAATGCAGCGGCGACATATTTGATTTCGCCCTTCGGGTTCTGGATACCAAGAATCAGCATATGCTCTGCCATCCAACCCTCATTCTTGCCAAGGAAGGAAGCAATACGCAGTGCAAAGCACTTCTTGCCAAGCAGAACGTTTCCGCCGTAACCGGAGTTTACAGAGATAATGGTGTTATCCTCCGGGAAGTGGCAGATGTATCTCTTTTCAGCATCAATATCGCACTTGCAGTGCAAGCCGCGTACCCATCCATCGCTGTCGCCGAGGGTATCCAATACGTTTTGGCCAACGCGAGCCATGATGCTCATGTTTAGAACAACATAGATGGAGTCTGTCAACTCTATACCAATTTTGGCGAGAGGTGAACCAACCGGACCCATGGAATATGGAATAACATACATGGTGCGGCCTTTGTAGCTACCCCTTGCAATATCATGAAGCATTTTGTATGCTTCCTGTGGGTCCTTCCAGTGATTGGTCGGGCCTGCATCCTCTTCTCTGCGGGAGCAGATAAAGGTTCTGTCTTCAACACGGGCAACGTCGTTGACGGCGGTGCGGTGCAGGTAGCAGCCAGGGAGCTTCTCCTGATTTAACTTAATCATTTCCCCCGTGGAGCAAGCTTCAGCGCGCAAAGCTTCAAGCTGTGCTTCGGAACCGTCTATCCAGACTTGTTTGTCCGGGCAGACAAGCGTTTTCATTTCTTCAATCCAATTTAAGACTGACTTATTATTTGTCATATCTTTTTCTCCTTCCGGTCCAATGACCTTTCGAATTTGTTCTTAGTATAATACATAATTCACCTATAATCAATTACGAAATTATGAATTTGTTAAATATTTAGCAACTAATTTTGAATAAACAGATTAATATTCCTGCATAAGCATAATGAATCAGCAGTTTCCGTCAACCGGCATCTCAGCACATGCGTTTAAGTCCAGCCCTGCTGTTTTGCCCGAAAGATACTCGTAGTAACCCTGCGCTCCAACCATCGCGGCGTTGTCACCGCAGAGTTTTAGCTCCGGCATATAAAATTCCCATCCACGGCTCTTGCATTCCTCCTGCAACCTGCTGCGCAGCAGGGAGTTGGCCGAAACACCGCCTGCAATCACCAGCTTGGTGCTGCCGGTATCCTGTGCCGCCTTGATAAAATTTTTAATCAGGCAGTCAACGACCGCCTTTCGGAACGAAGCCGCCAAATCCTCAACGGGCAAAGTCTGTCCTTTTTGCTCAGCGTTGTGGATTAGATTAATTACCGATGTTTTTAAACCGGAAAAGCTAAAGTCGTACGGTGCGCCGTCAACAGTGGGATGCGGCAATTTAAAAGCTTCGGCGTTGCCGCCCTGTGCCCGTTTGTCCATTTCCACACCACCGGGGTACGGCATGCCCATGGCTCTGGCGGCCTTATCAAAGGCTTCGCCCGCGGCATCGTCGCGGGTGCGGCCAAGCACATGCAAATCAGTGTAGTCCTTCACCTCGACAATATGGCTGTGCCCACCAGAAACAATTAAGCACAAAAATGGCGGCTTGAGTTCAGGCCAGGTAATATAATTCGCCGCGATGTGCGAGCGAAGATGATGCACAGGTACAAGCGGTTTACCGCTGGACATAGCAAGTCCCTTTGCGAAATTAACACCCACCAAAAGCGCGCCGATCAGCCCCGGCGCATAGGTAACCGCGATTGCATCGATTTCGTCAAGCGTCATCCCCGCGTCATCGAGTGCCTTTTGCGTCACGCCCACAACGGCCTCACAGTGACGGCGGGAGGCAATTTCCGGCACAACACCGCCATATAATTTGTGTTCCTCCACCTGTGAAGCAACGACTGACGATAAAACTTTTCGCCCGTCCTCAACCACCGCAGCGGCGGTTTCATCGCAGGAGCTTTCCAGTGCTAATATCCGCATAATCTAACTTTCCCCTTTATGTTTTTTCATATGCAAGAGTGGTCAACATTCACCCTTGTTTTTTTAATTTATTGTTTATCAAAATATCTTGTCATTAATATGGCATCTTCATGTAAATCTGTATAAAAATTTTTGCGTATTCCAACCGGCTTGAAGCCAAGCTTACTGTAAAGCGCAATCGCCGGCACGTTGCTTTGCCGCACCTCCAGTGTGATGAACTCCGCGCGGTTTTGTACAGCGTAATCAATTAGATACTGCACAAGCGCCTGTGCAATGCCCTGCCTGCGGCAGTCGGGGTGAACGGAGACCTTGTCGATGTAGCACTCGCCGCAAACGCAGTGCATCCCGGCACAGCCGACCGCGGTGCCGTTCTGTTCGGCGGCGGCAAAACAGGCTGTGTCACTCGAAAGCTCCGCTTTCAGTCCGCCGCGCGTCCACGGCTGCGTAAAGCAGAGTGCATCAACCTCAGCAAGCGTGTCGAGGTGTTGCTCATTCATCGGCATGATTTGAAATACACTCATACTGTCAACTTCACTTTCTGAATCGGATTCGCGTCAATCAATTTTACAATGTGCCTTACAACCATGGTCAGCACAATCAGCATAATCACGCCCAAAAGCTGTACGCTGAAAAAGTCGGTGTTGAACAGGTTATGGCAGACAGCGTAAGTCGAACTCAGCACCGTGACAAACGGCACATAAAGCTTTTTCGGAAAGTAAAACACAAAGATGATGGATAGAATATCCGCTGCAAAATAGTAACGCTCATGCATATGCGGAAGGATGAACGGAACAAACAGGGCAAAAAACAGAGCAAGCGAAACGAGTACTTCGTTTGTGAGAACAAACTTCTTTTTATAAAAATAGAAGAGTGAAATCAGCACCAGCCCGCCCGCCAATATCACCGCGGCAGAACTGATGTAGCTCGGGGTATCTTCCGGCAGCCATGTGTAAAGATTCGGCAGGAACATGGCAATCATGCTGTACTGCCCCGACTGCGAAAAATATACTGTCAGTAGATTAGTCAGGCTGCGTCCCATGATTGCAGCTGGTAAAATCGCAATAAAATATACGAATGGTATTATTAAAAATGTTCTGAGCCGGACTTTGCGCTTAAGCAGCAAAAGCAGGAGCAGCGGCGCTAAAAACACCGCCTGCAATTTAAAGATAAAAGCAATTGCAAACGCGGTAACCGCCCGGTTTTCCTTATCCTGCATGAAGTAATAAACACAGGCAACAAGCGCCGCGGTATAAATGGCGTCACACTGCGCCCACACCGCCGAGTTTAAAATCACGCTCGGCAGGAACAGAATCACAGCGTAGGCAATCACACCGTAGGTTTTATTTTGGTATTTTAAATTGACTGTTTTCATTACATAGACCGCCAGCACAATATCGGCGATACCCGATATAATTTTAATCCCAGCTAAATCCGAAAACGGGAAATATGTAAAAATGGCAAGAAGATAGAGGTAGGTAGGCATATAGTCGCCGATATTCATGCCGACAGCCGCAAAGCCGCCGTTATTTTTAAGCGCAGCGTACCAGCCCTGCAAAAACTGATGGTAATCGCCGGATTCAAACGGAAAAAGCAGCACGCGCACCAACATGGCAAATACCGTAATCAGGAAGATAAAAAACACATTTTCCATTTGTTCATTGCTCAGTTCCCTGTGTTCCTGCATGTTATGAAGCATGATGCTCCACCCCCTTCGCACACTATTTTCAGTCTATCCCATCTTTTTATAAATCAAAAAATCAAATTCAATATGCGTTGATAAACAATTCGTCTTTTTTAGCCGCTCGCCGCCCTCTATCGTCGTTTTCCAGTAATAGGGCGTCATGGTGAACAAATCCATGATGATTTGATTGCCGTTAATCAGAATATCGTCCTGAACCGGCACGCGCGTTACAAACTCAAAACCAGCGTACTCTGTTTCCTTGTATTCATTTTCATAGGGGCTGTCATACAGGATTTCTTTTAAGCCGTACAAATGCCGTTCACCCGGCACTGCCAAAATCAGAAAGCCGCCGGGTTTTAGTACCCGGTTCAGCTCGCTTTCCACAATCGGAGCGAATACATCAATCACGCAGTCCGCGGCGGCATTTTCAACCGGTATGCTGAAAATACTACCGACGGCAAAATCAATTTTTTTATATTTTTTAGCGGCGGCTTTGACCGCAAATTTTGAAATATCGAAACCGTAAACCTGCGGTGAAAGGCCATGACCGGCCAAATCATCATACAGTCTTGCGGTGTAGTACCCCTCGCCGCAGCCCGCGTCAAGAAGAATCGGGTTTTTGGTATCAAGATATTCGCGTACCAACTCGTTTAATTTGTCACTGAAAAGCTGATAGAAGCCTGCTTCCAAAAAATCGCGGCGCGAAGCAACCATCTGTTTGTTGTCGCCGGGGATTTTAGAGTGCATCTTGTTTGGCGGTAGCAGGTGAACGTAGCCCTCGGCGGCAATATCGTAGCTGTGCCCGTTTTCACAGACATAAACCTTATCAAGTTTATTCAATTTTTCTTTGCATATTGGACAGGTAAAAATCATGCCTTTGCCTCATACCACGTCTTCCCCGTTTTGGCTTCGGCAATCAGCGGCACTGCCAACCGGGCGGCGTTCTGCATTTCTTCGGTCAGAATTTCAGAGGCCTTTTGCGCTTCCTCTTCGGGCGCTTCGACAATCAGTTCATCGTGTACCTGTAAAATCAAACGAGCCTGCATATTTTCTTTTTCAAGCCGGTTTTCTACCTTAATCATTGCGATTTTGATGATATCGGCGGCGGCTCCCTGAATCGGCATGTTGCGTGCCACGCGCTCACCGAATCCGCGCATATTGAAATTGCTTGAAGTCAGTTCGGGCAGGTAACGTCGGCGGCCAAACATGGTTTCGGCATAGCCGTTTTCCTTTGCCTCTGCAACAACCCGCTTCATATATTCATCAATTCCCGCATAATTGGAAAGATAATCATTGATATAGGTTTCGGCCTCTTTGCGGGTTACACCAATATCTTTTGCGAGTGAGAACGCACCAATGCCATACACGATTCCGAAGTTGACCGCTTTGGCGCGGCTGCGCATAATCGGCGTGACCATCTGCTCGGGCATGTGGAACACCTTTGCCGCTGTACTGCGGTGAATATCGTCGTTATTTTTAAAGGCCTGTATCATATTTTCATCGTTGGCAACATGTGCCAAAACGCGCAGTTCGATTTGGGAGTAGTCGGCATCCACCAACACCCAGCCCTCACGCGCGACAAAGAAGCGGCGCAATTCGCGGCCAAGGTCGGTACGGACGGGGATATTCTGCAAATTCGGCTCGGTTGAACTGATGCGCCCCGTGCGCGTTTCCGTCTGGTTAAAGTTGGAGTGGATTCTTCCGTCCGCGGCGACAACCTTTAAAAGCCCCTCGCAGTAAGTGGACTTTAATTTTGTTAAACTGCGGTAATTTAAAACAAGTTCCACAGCAGGATGCTCATAGCGCAGGTCTTCCAAAATTTCGGCCTTTGTCGAGTATCCGCTCTTTGTCTTTTTGCCATGGGTCAATCCCAACTTTTCAAACAGCGCTTCGCCAAGCTGTTTAGGGGAATTGATATTGAATCCGTAGCCGACCGACTCGTAAATCTGTGCCTGAACGGTGTCAATCTGCTTCTGCAAAACGTCGCCGTAAGCTTTGATTCCGTCGGCATCCACCGCAAACCCGAGGTTTTCCATACGGGCAAGCACAGAAGCGAGCGGCATTTCGATTGTATTCAATAATTCGGTTTGATTGTTTTTGTTGATTTCACCGGAAAGCTTGTCAACCAAAGCGGGCAGACCCGCAGCAAAAGCGGCAGTTTGGTTCTCACTCTGCTCCGGCAGGGCAATGCCGTACTCCTGCGCCAGGCGGCTCGGCTCGTAACCGGAAGCTGACGGATTAAGCAGATACCCCGCGAGCAGTGTGTCCAGTCCTGCGTTGTTCAGCGGTATTCCACGCGCGTCGAGCGCAGCGTAAAGTGGCTTGATATCGTGCGTATTCTTCTTGATTTTTTCATCCGCACAAAGTGCTTTGATAAAATCGATGTCATCCGTCATATGGATTTTATTTTCAAAGTTAATATAGAATTTGATTTGATTATCGGCATATTCCGCGGCAAAATCAGCTCGTCCCGCTTTTTGCAAACCTTTCAGCAGCGCCGATGTGTCATTACAATCCGCAGTGCCGATGCAGACATCTTCGGCTTTTTCTGCGTTTGGTTCCGTTGTGGGCGCACGCAGACCCATTTTATCGATTAGTGAAAAAAACTCCAGCTTCGCCATCAGACGCGCGGCCGCATCATTGTTGCACGGTTCGGGGATGTAATGCGCTATCTCAGTATCAATCGGCGCATCGGTGCGTACGGTTCCGAGGTATCGGCTGAGGTAAGCGTCGTCCTTACTTGTAATCAGCTTTTGGCGCATTCCCTCTTTGATATCAAGTGTATCAATATTTTCATAAATAGAATCCAAGTCCTTGAACTTTTGAATCAGCTCACCCGCGCCCTTTTGGCCAATGCCCTTAACGCCGGGAATATTGTCGGACGTATCCCCCTGAATTGCCTTGATATCTATCAGCTGTTTTGGGGTAACGCCATAGTCCTCCATAATTTTCGCTTCGTCGTAGACCGTCACCTGCGGCTGACCGAATTTGGTCGCGGCAAGGCGGACGCTTACCTTTGGGCCGACAAGCTGGAGGCTGTCGCGGTCCCCGGTTGCAATCATACATTCGTCGCCGGTATTGCTGCATCTTTTTGCAAGCGTACCGAGAATGTCGTCGGCCTCAAATCCCTCACATTCCAGCAGATGATAGCCCAAAAGCTGTAAAAGCTCTTTTAAGTTCGGCAGCTGCTGCGCAAGCTCCTCGGGCATACCCTTGCGCTGTGCCTTATAGCCCGCGTATTCCTTGTGGCGAAAGGTCGGCGCGCGCATATCGAAGGCGATTGCAACCGCGTCGGGATTTGTTTCATTTTTAAGTTTTTGCAGCATGGTCAGAAACCCATATATTCCGTTGGTAAAAAGCCCCTCCTTTGTGGTTAAAAGGCGGATGCCGTAAAACGCCCGGTTTAAAATACTATTGCCGTCGAGTACCAGCAGCTTCATATTGTTCTCCTTACTATTCGTTCTGTATTGTTTATGTACATATAACCAAATAATTCGCCCACCGTTTTCCACTATTATTGCGCGCTTGAACGCACAAACCGAGGAGAGTGGAAAAATCGTTTGCCTGTGGGCTAAAGTCAATGTACCAAATCATTGTTAGTTATATATAGGTATTATATCACTTTTCAAAGAAAAAAATAAGTGTTATAATTAACTCCGATTCTAAATGCTGAGAGGAATACCAAATGAAAATAGGCAATTTAAAGATAGAAGGCTTTGCGGTCTTAGCGCCCATGGCAGGCGTAGCGGACAGGGCGTTCAGAGAAATCTGCACGCAGTTCGGCGCGTCATATGTTGTGAGCGAAATGGTCAGTTCCAAGGGACTGCAATATAACGATAAAAAAACCGGCTCGCTGATGACCTTGAGCGACGCCGAACGCCCGGCAGGCATTCAGCTTTTCGGCAGTGAACCCGCCGTGATGGCCGAGGCCGCTCGAAAGGCAATGGAGTATGCGCCCGATGTCATCGACATCAACATGGGCTGCCCCGCGCCAAAGGTGAGCTGTAACGGCGCCGGTTCGGCACTGATGAAAAGCCCTCATCTTTGCGGCGAAATCGTCGCCGCGGTGAGAAACGCAGTGGAAATACCCGTCACGGTAAAAATCCGTAAAGGCTGGGACAAAAACTCCGTCAACGCAGTAGAGGTCGCCAAAATTTGCGAAGCGGCGGGTGCCGACGCTATCACTCTGCACGGCCGTACGCGCGAGCAGATGTATACCCCGCCCGCTGACTGGGACATCATTAGGCAGGTAAAACAGGCCGTTAAAATCCCGGTAATCGGCAACGGCGACGTGGACTCCGCGCAGGCAGCCGCACTGATGATGGAACAAACCGGTTGTGACTTGGTGATGGTCGGGCGCGCGGCGCTGGGCAATCCGTGGATTTTCACACAGATTAACGCGTATCTGACGGACTCCTGCCGGATTCTTCCTCCGCCGGGGATTAACGAGCGTATGTTTGTGATGATGAAACACATCAAACTGATGTGTGATTATAAAGGGGAACACCGAGCCATGAATGAAGCGCGCAAGCACGCCGGCTGGTACCTGAAAGGGCTGAAAAACGCCGCTTCATTCCGCCGCCGCGCGGGATGCCTTGAAACCTGGACGCAGCTTGAAGAGCTCGTAAAAGATATTTTACAAGCGAATATGTAATAAAAACAAAAAGGATTGATTCATCTGTGATATACCGCATAATTGATTTGCCCGCGCAGTTTCCCGCATTGCACGAGTACAAAAGCGAAGCGAAACTATACGTTTATGCACATGAAAGCTCGAAGGAAATACACCCAAATCAGGCTATGCCCTCTATTTTAATCTTCCCGGGCGGCGGATATAACTTTACTTCCGACCGCGAAGCGGAGCCTGTTGCGCTCCATTTTTTGGCTCAGGGATACCAAACCTTCGTCCTGCGCTACACTTGCACACCCGCTCACTTCCCCACTCAATTGATGGAAGCCGCCGCCGCTATCCAATACTTACGCATCAACGCCGCAGATTTTTCCATTGATGCGAATAGGGTTGCCGTCATGGGATTTTCCGCCGGCGCTCATGTTGCCGGTTGCCTTTCCTGTATGTGGGATAACGCGGAGGTTTGCAAAGCACTTTCCATAAAGCAGCCTTCCGTACTGCGGCCGAACGCCGCGTGCCTGTGTTACCCGGTCATTACCAGTGGAAAGTACGCGCACCGGGATTCCTTTGTAAAGCTTTTGGGTGAAAATCCGGACGAAAAACTACTGCATCTGGTTTCGCTTGAAAACACGGTGCGTTCCGACATGCCTCCTGTGTTTTTATGGCACACCGCAGATGACACTACGGTACCTGTGCAGAATTCTTTGCTGTTTGTAAATGCTTTACTTGAAAAGAATGTACCGTATGAACTGCATATATTTGATAAAGGGCCGCACGGCTTATCGCTTGCATCCCTGCTCACTTCAACGGATGGCTTTCCCGAGCTTGTAAGCCCCCACGCTGCACACTGGGCACAACTGTGTACTGAATGGCTGACTAAAACTTTTATGTAAAATAGAAAAGGCAGAGAAAATTCTCTGCCTTTTTTTATTTTTCCTTATAGAACAGAACCAGTGTATTAGGACCGGTATGAACCGTCATACTGCAGCCTGCCCTTGTACACAAAACTTCCTTGAATTTTCCGCTTTCCTTAACCATGCTGATTACACTGCTCAAAAGATTCTGATCCATTCCTGTGGTTGAAATAAATGCACGTTCGTCGTCAATATTGGGTTGGTCGAGCACAAAACGGATATACTCTTTACAGACCTGTGCGAAGTTGCCGCGAAACTTCTTGCGCACCGTAAGTATGCCGTGTGTATCGAGCAGCAGGCAGGGGCGCAACTTTAACAGATTAGCCCCAAACATTTGCAGCATGGTGGCTCTTCCGCCGCGATACGCATACTCCAGTGTATCCAAAAGCACGTTGGTACGCATCTTGGTCTTATCGATTTCGATTTGGTCAAAGATTGCTTTCGCAGACCTACCTGCGTCACGCATATCTGCAGCCCTCAGCGCAAGCAGTCCCTGTGCGGAGCTCAGAGTAAACGTATCGACCACATAAACATTGTCAAACTCCCGAGCAGCAGTGCAGGCGTTTTGATAAGAGGAGGAAAACTTTGAATTCATTGCGATATGCACAACATCATCACCATTATCCACATGCTTTTTAAACATGGCAAAAAAATCCGCCGGAGGCGGCGCGGACGTTTTTGGAAGACTATGCGTTTTTTCATAGTCCTCAAAAAGCTCGTCAGGGCCAATTTCAAAAACATCACGGTACGAATGTTCCTCAATTGTAATGTATAGGGAAACAACATCAATCTTATATTGCTTATATAAATCAGGAAATAAGTCGCAGGCACTGTCCGTGCTTATAATAACGCCCATAATTGCACTCCCAAAATCATTTTAGCTTTTGTTTGGTTCATTATAGCATTGAGAAACGTTTTTTTCAACTTCGCATTTAGCACATTATATACAATGCAAAATTTACAGAAAATTCACTGTTGTATTGTAACTATATTATATGATATTATTATATTTATATCAGCACTTTGAGAGGATATGTTAAGTATGAATATAAGATCTAAAAGATTTATGATTGTATTACTCACTTTGATTTTTACCGTCAGTGTGTTTACTGTGACCGCGTTCGCACAAGGTGAAATTACATCGGGCGAGGGAGACCCTGCTCTTTCAAGCATTAGTACTGAATCCACTCAGCCTGACCCTGGAGCCACCCAACCTGACCCTGGAACCACTCAGCCCGGTGACGGGACAACCCCGCCTGGCGACGGAACCATCCAACCCGGCGACGGAACCACACAACCCGGTGACGGAACTGCCAAACCTGGCGACGGAACTGCCAAACCTGGCGACGGAACTGCCAAACCTGGCACCCAAACCAACGGAGATACGACTAAACCAAAAAACTCTTCAAGTAAGGCAGTCGCGCCAACCCGTACAATTGACACACAGACCAACCGGGTGGAAGCAACCGCTTCTCAAGCGGCCCAGGCCGTGAGCGACCCTGATATTCTTTCCTCAGAAAACTGGAGTGAGCTGCTTTCCAACGGTGACCAGACTCAAAGCCAAAGCGAAACTGCCGGCACCTCTGCTGTCAGCAGCACCGCTTCACCGGCAGAAGTCGGCGGTGTTTCCTGGATTTTAATTTTGGGTATTGTTCTGATTGTACTCGCACTCTGTGGGTTCGGTTTATTTGTGTATTTACAGTTTTTCTCAAACAATAACGACGGCCGGAACGGGCGCGGCGGGCAGGGAAGTTTGAAAAGCAATCCCAAGAATGCTCCTGCCAAGGAAGACAGCGAAAAAACGCAAACCTTTATCGACATTAGTTCCGCCAGCGACGGCAAGCAGCATCGAGGCGACTATGTGCCTAGCGACACCAAGGCTTTTGTTGATGTTCGCTCAAGTTCCTCCGCAGCACCGGTTAAGCCCGCGGAAAAACCACGGCCAGTCAAAAAAGCACCAGTAAATGATACAGATATCACAAGACAGATTCCGAAGGCCGCGCTGCCCGATCGCAAGCCAGCCGTACCTGAGCAGAGGTCCGAGCCGCTCTCAAAGTCACAGGCAACACCAGTTACAAACGACAGCAACTTTGACTGGGAGAAGTTTTTTAACGACCAAAAATAAAATGTCTTTTATAAAATCAGCGGAGCAGATTTCAAATCTGCTCCGCTGTATTTATTTAATTACCGATTTTTGATTTGTTGTAAAGCGGATGTTTCTTCCGTCACAGGCGGCAAGAATCGTGTCTTGCTGATCAGTGCGGTAAATTGTGACGCCGGCCTTTTGCAGCCTGGTGACTACCTGCTTACTCGGATGACCATAGTCATTGTCAACGCCACAGGAGATGACCGCCGTACTGGGATGTACTGCTTTTAAAAACGCAGCACTGGTTGACGTTGAACTTCCATGATGGCCGCATTTTAATACATCGCATTTTAAATCATAGCCTTTTGCAATCATTTCCTTCTCACTATCCGCTTCGGCGTCGCCCGTGAACAAAAAGCTCTTTTCTCCGCTGGTCAGCTTTGTAACAACTGAGTAGCTGTTCAGCCCACCGTATTTTGTGGAGTTAGGCGCGAAAATTTCCAGCTTTTCTCCGCCGCTGTCCGCAATGGTCATGCCGCCTTTCGCCGCTGTGATTTTAAGTCCCTTGCGGTCAATTGCTTTCAGCAGATTTTGATAGGTGGATGTGGCCGGAACTTGATTATCAGAGATTCTCGGCATAACTATTTTACCGATTTCAAAATTGCTCACGATTTGTGCCATACCGCCGATATGGTCGGCATGCGGGTGCGTCGCAATCAAATAATCAATTTTTTGTACACTCAGATTCTTTAAGTAACTCACAAGCTTTTCCGCCGTTTCACTTGTGCCTGAATCAATCAATATGTACTCGCCCGTTTTAAGATGAATCAACTCGCAGTCACCCTGCCCTACGTCAAGGTAATAGATGAGTGTTTCGGTAAGCCCCGGCTGAACAGACTGCGCTGCGGCCTGCTGTGATTGTGGCTGCGCCCCATTGTGCAAAGCGGATACTGCGCCCACAACAAGGCAAAATAAGAATATCGCTGCTACCGCCCACGGGGGATATTTTTGTTGTTTTCTGCGTGCCAAATGTACTCCTCCTTTAGTTACAATTTTTCCCTTTTGTCACAGAGTGCTTTTGCACAAAAAAAGCCGCCCGACTGGGCGGCCCTGCTCATATCAATTATTTTTCCGCTTTGCCGTAAAGGTTGAAGCGAAAAAGTTTCGATTCGTCTTCCGGATCCTCGCAAACAATAAAGGCCTCGGCAATTTTGCCACCCTCAATCAGCTGTGTCAATCCGACCAACTGACAAAGTTTACTCTTCAAATTGAGATGATCGCCTTCACGGGAGACGAGAAAAACATTTCCTTTGCATTCATCCAGTTCCCTCAAAAATTCGGGTACATTCACATCATGTAGTTCGAGTGTAGATGCCATAATTGTCCTCCTTTAAGTACGTTCAATATTGAACATAGTCTGGTACTTTCTATATTTTTCTAATTTTATTATAACATTTTGAGTACGTTTGTCAATGAAACGCACAATGTGAAATTGAACAAAATTAGCCGGTATTTTCTTGTCATTAACGCGTTTGTACGAAAATTTGCTATAATCTGTTCAAATGTGCTATAATGTCTCACATTATACAAATTGATAGGAGATTTTAAAATGGACTTTACGCCTAATGCCACCATTGTGTTGGGCGGCACAGAAGACTTCCCCCAAATTTACGAGGATATGAAACAGCAGTTCCCGCCCTGCGAGATATACCGGTTCAAAACATTTATGCAGCTTTTGAACAATAGTAAATACAAAATTCTGCTTTATAAGCGCAACGAGGATAATGCACTTATTGGTTACGCGCTTGTTTATATGATTGAAAACAGCAATGTTGTTTGGCTCGACTACCTTGCCGTTCTGAAAGAACATCAGTCGAAAGGATACGGCAACGCACTGTTCAAGGCGCTGTCTCAAAAATACTGCGGCCCGTTCGATGGAATGCTGTTCTCCGTCGAACACATATCCCAGACCGACCTCAAGCTGGCTGAGCGACAAAAGCGCCGCCTCTCCTTTTATGAAAACCTTGGTTCACACAGACTGCACGCCGGCTTTCTGCTGCCGTGTGAAGAAGGCAGTCTCCCCATGTATCTTTACTTTAAACCGCGCCGCGGTTCTTCCGTAATCAGCCGCGCCATACAAATTCAAGCTATCACCCAAATGTACGACTACTGCTTTTCTAATCTGCAGCACCGCAAGGAGCTGCTGCCACTTTACAAGCAGACAATTGTGGATGAAAAATTTATCAACTGATGATTCGGCCATCCTGAATCTGTACCATACGGCCGGCGGTACGCGCGATTTTATCGTCGTGCGTAATTAAGATAACCGTCCTGCCTTCATCATTTAACGAATTCAATATCTGCATAACCGCCGCACCGGACTTTGAATCAAGGTTTCCGGTCGGCTCGTCTGCAAGAATAAGGGGGGGCTTTGCCGCAATTGCGCGTGCAATGGCCACCCTTTGTTGTTGCCCTCCGCTCATCTGAGAAGGCTTGTGATGTTCCCGGTCCGAAAGCCCAACTTCGCTGAGCGCTTCCTGTGCAAGGCGCCGACGTTCTGCCCTGGGTATTCCACGGTAAAGAAGCGGTAATTCCACATTTTCGAGCGCATCAAGCCCGCTGATTAAATTAAAGCCCTGAAACACAAAGCCAATCAGGCAGTTGCGAATCTCGGTAAGCTTCTTTTCGTTTAGCCCGGCTACATTTTCTCCGTTCAGGTAATATTCGCCGCTTGTCGGCGTATCCAAACAGCCAAGAATATTCATCAGCGTCGATTTTCCCGAGCCCGACTGACCAACAATCGCGATAAATTCGCCCTCCTCCACCGAAATCGAAACGTCGTTTAAGGCGGCAACCTCATTTTCCCCTTTGTTATATATTTTGTAAATATTACTTATTGTAATTATATTATTTATGCAGAACACCTCGTTTACAAAAATTGAGCAATCGCTTATAATAGAATCAAATAACCGCGTTAAAGGGGATAGAATCATGCTCACAAAATATTGGAAACAATTCAAAAGCGGAACCGACATCCGCGGCGTTGCAAGCGATGGAGTACCCGGTGAGGAAATCAGTTTAACTGACGAAAATATAGAAAAGATGGCGGCGGGTTTCGTACTGTGGCTCGCGGATTTTACCAAAAAAGATACTTCGGCGCTGACGGTTGCCGTAGGCCACGATTCCCGTATCTCGGCAAGCCGGATTCAAGCCGCGGTCACCCGAGCGCTTGTCGGCTCAGGTGTGCAGGTTCTTGACTGCGGACTGGCTTCCACACCCTCCATGTTTATGACCACGATTGAATTGGACTGCGACGGCTCTGTGCAAATCACGGCGAGCCATCACCCATTCAACCGCAATGGGCTTAAATTCTTCACAAAAAGCGGCGGTCTCGATTCCCCCGACATCGAACAGATTTTGCTCCACGCCCAAAACAGTGACAAGCCTAAGTCGGGCAGCGGCGTGGTAAAAGCTGTTGATTATATGGCTCAGTACAGTTCAAACCTACGCGATAAGATTAAGTGCGGCGTGAACGCCTCTGATTACGAGCATCCGCTCCGCGGTTTTAAAATTGTAGTTGACGCGGGCAACGGAGCCGGCGGATTTTACGCTCGTGACGTACTTGCCCCGCTTGGCGCGGATACAAATGGAAGCCAGTTCTTGGAGCCGGACGGTACTTTCCCCAACCATATTCCAAACCCTGAAAACGAGGTGGCCATGAAATCTGTGTGTGCGGCAACAGTCGCAGCAAAGGCGGACATGGGCGTTATCTTCGACACTGACGTAGACCGTGGCGGCGCAGTAGACGCGAAAGGCGATGAAATCAACCGCAACCGCCTTGTGGCAATTGCCTCCGCGATTGCGCTGGAGGGCAACGACGGCGGCACGATTGTCACGGACTCGATTACCTCAAGCGGCTTAAAAGTGTATATTGAAAACAACTTAGGCGGAAAACATCACCGCTTTAAAAGAGGCTACAAAAACGTAATCAATGAGGCGATGCGTCTCAATAAAGAGGGTGTAAACTGCCCGCTGGCCATTGAAACCTCCGGCCACGCCGCGCTGCGCGAAAATTACTTCCTTGATGACGGCGCGTATCTGGTTACAAAGATTATTATTAAGATGGCACAGCTCCGCGCACAGGGCAAAACGCTGGAAAGCTTGTTGGAACCTTTGGCTGAGCCCGCCGACGCAATCGAGCTTCGCCTTCCGATTCAAGTTGAAAACTTTAGAGAATGCGGCGAAAAGATTATCGGCAACCTTGAGGCTTACGCAAAACAGCAGCCGGATTGGCAGATTGCCCCCGACAACCGTGAGGGAATGCGCATTTCGTTCGGAAAGAACAACGGAGACGGCTGGCTGCTGCTGCGCCTGAGCGTACACGATCCGCTTATGCCGCTGAATATTGAGAGCGACACCGCTGGCGGGACTAAGCTGATTGCCGGTCATCTGTACGCGTTTTTGCGCACTTGCACGGGAGTGGACATTTCGCCTGTTGAGAATTATATCAATCAATAACTTAATTGCAGCAGGAACACTCCCCACGGTCTGAAAACCGGATATTTCAGTTTAATAGGCTGTAACAAAAATCGGATAAAGCAGAGTCTCATCCCTGCAAATGGTGTTTTACAAATTGTTCAGACATCATTTTGCACAGAGTTCTGCTTCACCCGTTTGTTACAGCCTATTTTTTATGCTTTTAAATATACCAGATGTGCAACACCCGGAATCGACTCTCCCTGCTGTGACGAGGTGGGCGACATCAGCGCACCCGTGCCGACAAACAGCACTTTATGCATTTCACCCGCTGCCAGCTGCTGCATTACGATGGAGCAAAGCACCCCACCGGAACATCCGCAACCTGAACCGCCTGCGTGAACATCCTGCTTGATGCGGTCGTAAATCATCAGCCCACAGTCGTTGTGTACGGCGCTGATATCGATACCGTCCTTTAAAAGAATCTTCTCCATAAGTTCACTGCCAATCGAACCCAGATCACCGGTCAGAATTAAATCAAAGTCTTTCGGCGAAGCCCCAGTATCACTGAGATAATCAGAAAGCGTCTGTGCCGCGGCCGGTGCCATTGCAGCACCCATGTTTGCGGCATCCTTGATTCCGAAATCCGTGATACGTCCGAAAGTTACTGCCTCCACGCCGATTCTTTTCCCTTTTTTTGGCTCTCCGGTACCGATAACAAGCGCGCCCGAAGCGGTCGCCGTCCACTGGGCTGTCGGAGTGCGCTGGCCGCCGTATTCCAGCGGAAAACGAAACTGCCTTTCAGCTGAGCAGAAGTGTGATGAAGTCACCGCCACAGCACGATTGGCTGCCCCGGACTCCGTAAAGATTGAAGCAATTGCAAGTGTTTGCGCCATTGTTGAACATGCGCCGTACTGCCCTAAAAAAGGAATATCCAGACTGCGCAGTCCAAAGGTGGAGGAAATACACTGGTTTAATAAATCACCCGCAAAAATACAGTCAATATCCGTGTTTTTCACTTCGGCTTTGGACAGTGCAAGGCTGACTGTTTCATTTTGAAGGCGGCTTTCCGCTTTTTCCCAGCTTGATTCGCCCAAGGTTGTGTCACTGTGGCACTGGTCGAAGAGCTTGCCGAGCGGGCCCTCACTTTCCTTTTTGCCGACCACCGACGCAAAGCCAAGGATAACCGGCTTACTGCCGAGTTCAAGCGTATATTTCCCGATTCTGGTTGGCATAGCCATTCCTCCTAAGCATTAATATAAGTGAAATATCCATAAAATCAAGCCGTAAATAATGGATGCGGCTGTGCTGTAAACCAATACCGGCCCCGCGATTACGAACATTTTTCCACCCATTCCTATGACGTAGCCTTCACTTTTAAACTCCATGGCCGGTGCGACAATCGAGTTTGCAAACCCTGTAATCGGCACAAGTGTACCTGCTCCGGCGTGCTTTGCAATATTGTCATACATTTGCAACGCCGTAAGCAATGCGCTCAGGCCGATTAAAGTGATGGACGTCCACGTGCGTGCATCCTTTAATTCGTTACCCCACTGCATGTACAAATTGGCCAGTGCCTGACCGATCGTGCATATACCGCCGCCGAACAGGAACGCAAGCAGTATATTTTTCACATATGTCGTACCCGGCGAAGCCTTATCAGCCATTTTTTTGTATTCTTTTTTGGTCATTGTCATTTTGATTCCCCCTTTAAAAAATATTCTACCAACCTGCGGAGCAAATATACAAAAGGCCTGGAAAATATCACTGTTTTGTTTTGTACGCAAAATTAATTTGTCGAAATCAACTTTTTTACAAAATTTAAAATATTTTGTAGATTTTATTAGATTTTTAATCCAAAATGCGTTATGATAGTGTAGTAACAGTTTTTGCAAATAATACAATCATGGAGAATAATTATGACTGACAATCTTATTAATACTAATTATTATAACAAAATCGCAGCACCGAATTATTCAAGTGTAAATTCCGGCAAAAGTGCTATTTCTAATTTTTCAAGTCTGCTCCAGAACGCGGTGAATACAATTGACAATAAGAAGACGGGCAACAACAGTATGGATACTATCTTTGAACGTGCAGCGAGCCAGTTTAGTGTTCCCGTTAATCTTCTAAAAGCCGTTGCCAAAAATGAATCTAATTTTGATGCCAAAGCGGTTTCAAGATGCGGTGCGCAGGGTGTTATGCAATTAATGCCCGGAACCGCTAAATCGTTGGGTGTACAGGATCCTCTTGATGCAGAACAGAATATCATGGGTGGCGCAAAGTACCTCAGCCAAATGTTGGACAGATATGACGGCGATGCCAAACTTGCGCTCGCTGCATACAACGCAGGCAGCGGCAATGTTGCCAAGTACGGCGGTATCCCCCCATTTAAAGAAACTCAAGCTTATGTTTCCAGGGTAATGAACGATGCCGACGGGGATATTTCGGCTCCCACTACCCAGCTATCCTCTTTGAATTCGGGTCTTGGTTCCGCTTATACTGCTCAGTTACCATCTTTAGATTCAATTCTCGGCTCGGCTTCCACTGCTCAATTGCCATCTTTAGACTCGCTCCTCAGTTCCGTTTCCACTGCCGGTGGCTTAAGCGGTACAACAAACTCCGCTGATACCGGCTTTACCTATAACGATTACCTTTCCTTCCTGCAATTGTATCTTGTGCAGATGCAGTCCAATGCTTCCCAAGCGATGTCTTCGGATCTCTCCAGCTTCATTACTTCCGATATATAATGATGAATTATACGCGATAATAAAAAAACACCCGTTCCTCCGGTTTTTCACGGAAGAACGGGTGTTGTATTTTATAGCAAGTAACAATTAAAGAGCTTCAATTTCGTCAAGCCAAAGTTTTGAAGAAGCATCGCTTGGCATACGCCAATCACCGCGCGGTGAAAGCGTCACGCTGCCGACCTTGGGGCCGTCCGGCAGACAGGAGCGCTTAAACTGATGCATAAAAAACCGCTTGTAAAACGTAGTAAGCCATTTTTTAATGGTCGCATCATCATAAGTTCCGGCAAAAGCGCTTTGTGCCATATGAAATATCTTTGTAGGCGTAAAGCCAAAGCGAAGCATATAGTACAGGAAAAAGTCATGCAGCTCGTAAGGGCCGACAATATTTTCCGTTTTCTGTGAAATCACGCCGTTCACCGGCGGTAAAAGTTCCGGACTGACCGGAGTATCCAGTACATCCTCTAGCAATGCGCAAAGCTCTTCCCCACTCGTGAGCGCGGCATGGTGTACCAAATGACGTACAAGAGTTTTTGGAATCGAGCAGTTTACGCTGTACATGGACATGATATCGCCGTTAAAGGTTGCCCAACCGAGCGCAAGCTCGGAAAGGTCACCCGTACCGATAACAAACCCACCGCACTGGTTTGCTAAATCCATAAGCACCTGCGTGCGTTCACGCGCCTGTGAATTTTCATAAGTAACATCGTGAACATCGGGGTCGTGGCTGATGTCATTAAAATGCTGTGTGACTGCGCTGCCAATCGGAATCTCCTGAAATGTAACGCCCAAAAGCTCGCACAGATGCTGCGCGTTGTTCTTGGTACGCTTTGTGGTACCAAACCCCGGCATGGAAACCGCCATAACACCCTTGCGGTCGAGCTGCAAAACATCAAACGCGCGCACAATGACAAGCAGTGCAAGTGTGGAGTCCAGTCCGCCGGAAACGCCGATGGTCACACACTTTGAACCGGTGTGCTTCAGTCTTGTTTTCAGACCGCAGGCCTGCAAATTCAAAATCGTCTCGCAGCGCTCGCTCAGGTCTTTTTTATCATCAGGCACAAAAGGCAACGCCGGGAACTTGCGCTCTATTTTCAGTTTAGGCAAATCCATGTCAAAACTGACTTCATAAGCTTCGCCAGCGTTGGACCATGTGGTTGTCCGCAGCCGCTCCTGCAGCATGCGCTGTAAATCGATATCGGCAATAGTAAGCCCGGTGGTAAACTGTTGGGATTCAGCCAGTACCGTACCGTTTTCAGCAATCACATTATGCCCGGAATACACCAAATCTGTGGAGGATTCGCCCTCCCCCGCGTCGGCATAGGCGTAAGCGGAAATTAAGCGCGCGGACTGATCCTTAACCAGGCTGCGGCGGTAAGGCGCTTTGCCGATTATCTCGTCACTTGCGGATGGATTCAATATCAATGTTGCCCCGCACTGTGCCAATTGAGCGGACGGCGGGCACGGAACCCATAAATCCTCACAAATTTCAACGCCGACAACCAGTTCCGGCATACTCTCGCACTTAAAAATCAAACTGTTGCCGAGCGGAACGGTCTCCCCGCAAAACTGGACTTCAACATAATCCGGCGCGGGCGTAAAATGCCGTGCCTCATAAAACTCGCTGTAATTCGGGATGCTGCTTTTTGCAGCCAAACCGAGCAGATGACCGCGGCAAATGACTGCGGCGGCGTTGTACAAATTTGCGCCGACCGGCACCGGCAGCCCAATGACTGCCAACAAATTCATTTTTTTGCTCTGTGTCAAAATATCGCCAAGCGCTTTTTGCGCCGCTGTAATAAGCGTACGATCGCGGAATAAATCGCCGCAGGTGTAGCCAGTTAAGCAGAGTTCCGGAAATACCACGGCACCGACGCCCCGCTTTTCCGCCTTGCCCATTAAATCGAGAATTGCATCTTTATTGTACTCACAATCGGCAACCTTAATGGACGGCGTTGCCGCCGCCGCCTTAAAAAAGCCATCATTCATTTTGTGTTCTCCCATCCTCAACTGAATTTTCGTCTATTTCATTGTTAATTGTATTATCACTATTCCCATTGCTTTTATTCTTGATATTATTCAACAAACTTGATTTCAGCTTAGCGTTGCGATTTCCCAAGCCGGCGAAAAACGCGCCGACGATAATGCAGGAATAATAGGTGATGAGCCGCCATAACAGCATAGCCTGACGGATAATCTTCTGCTGGAAAAAAATCTGAAAAATAACAAGAAAGCTGCCCTCCGCCGCACCCGCCGCACCCGGCAGCGGTGTATACGACGAAATCATGGTCACAAAGCTTTGTGCCGCAACCATGTCAATAATCGGAGCACCGGGGTTATGAAACGCTTTGTAAATAAAAAAAGGCACAATGAACACCGCTGTGAGCTGAACGATAGTGTAACCGTAAATTCGAACTCTCAGCAGTCGGTTGCCCAACATTACCTTGTTATTTTCAATATAAAATTCGAGTTGGTTTTTAACTTTTTCGCTCACTTCCTGTGGCTTTTTTACAATGTGGAGCTTCGTTAAAACCGACACGACACCGTTAATTAATTTTGTTGTAAATTTCGGGCTTCGGGTAAACAGAAGCAAAAGCACGACAACCGCCGACTGACAAACAAATCCGATTACCGCAAGCGCCATAAATCCTTGAATTTTACTACGAAAAAAAGAAAATTTAATTAGAATCACAAATAACGAATACAGCGTAATAGAGGTCTGGTAAACCAAAAATTTACGCACCAAAGCTGACAGCGCAATACCCGAGGTAATGCCCTGCCTAATCAGCGCCACAAGCTGCATCGGCTGGCCTGCGACTGCGAAAGGGGTGACGGAGTTAAAGTACTGCCCCACCATGGTCACCTTAAAAGCGTGCCTGTAGCTATAATTGCCATCGTAGGCCGTGGAAACAAGGCTTTTGATGACGAGGCTGTCCAAAATCCAGCTGAGCAGTACGGACCCCATGGCACAAAGCAGCCAAACCAGATTCAGTGTTGGCAAACTGTGAATCAGAGTAATCAGATTATTGTCTGAAATGCAAAAATAAACGAGCAGTCCTAAGGACAGCGCAAAAAGCGCAATCTGAAACAGTCTTGACTCCCTGCTTTTTTTTTCGTCCATACGTTTATTAGTCCAATATACTCCTGTTGCGCTTTTAGCGAGCTGAGTAATCCTTTTCTAATTTTTTGGGCGCATCCACTACGTCGGGCAGCTCGCTGAACATGGTCGTCGGGCTGAACTCGTCCGCGGAGTAGTGTTTGATTGCGCGCGAAACGCGCTTCATATTTGTCATACACCCACGCATACATTTTTTCTCGTTGTGCAGTTTTAATACATACATATAACAGCAGCCGCAAGTTTTCCTCGACAGCGCAAGGTAGCTCTTTTTATATTTTTCATACAGTCCGTTTCGTTCAAGAGAAATGCGGACAAGGGCAATTGCACGGATAAAATCGTTGATTTTATCCGCGTTCATGGTCGCCAACGTACTGGCTGGGTGCTGGTTATAATAGTATAGAGGCCGGTCAATAACAACAACGCGATCCACATGGGCAAACACTTTGTTGGCAATTGCCATATCCTCAAAGCACATACTCGGAAATTGGATGTCGTAGTCGATAAAAAGGCTGCGTTTATACATTTTATTCCAGAGAAGGCTCTGAATCTGCACATCACGCAACAGCTTATTCATGGCCTCCGTACGGGTGAAAATCCCGTGACACCGGAATGGATATTCAAATAAAAAGTCGTTCTCAACAAAGCGAAAATAGTAGTAGCAGCAGGAAATTTCGCAGTCGTTTTGAACGCAGGCATTATAAAGCTCCTCAAGGTAGGTCGGGGCAACATAGTCATCGCTGTCGACAAAGCAGACATACTCGCCCCTGGCGCTTGCAAGGCCCTTGTTCCGTGTGGGAGCAATGCCGGAATTTTTTTGATTTATTACAGTTATAAAGCTATATTTTTCTTCAAAACGATGCAAAATATCCAGTGACTCATCCTTTGAACCATCATTGACTGCAATAATTTCAAAGTCGGTAAAAGTCTGGTCAAGCAGGGACATCAGGCATTTTCCAATATACTTTTCAACATTATAAACAGGTATGATAACGCTAATCTTCGGAGTAATTTCATTTTCGGCCAATTAGCTCATCCTTTCTTGGTCACGGCAAAGCCTTGCCATGTTGTTGCTTATCGTGACGCTCCGTATAAAACAGAGCTTCGTTTCTATTTTTAATTCCAAAACTTAAAATACATCATTATAAGTATCATCTCATTTTTACAGAAATACGTTAAAAAGTCAAGTCCAATTTAAAAATCAGGGTGCAGCTTGAGCCACACCCTGACACGTAAACTACTCGAGAGTTTGATTGGTTTAATCCGGAATCACCACATTGGGGTCTTCGCTGCCCGAAGAAGGATTTTCCGGCTGACTGTTCGCCGCAGACGAACTTGGCACGGAGCTGTGCGGTGTCGAAGGTGCAGTGCTGTGCGGTGCCGAGCTTGCCGGTTTTGATACAGACGGTTTGGTTGACGCCGGAGCGCTCGAATTCACAGAAGTGCCGGGGCTCACAGGAGTACCTGGACCCATTGAATAATACGCGGGCTGCGCACGGTAGTAGGACGACTGCAGGTTTTCGGTTTTAACAACGGTGCCATTTTTATAAAACACGCGCTGCGCGGTTGCTCTCGAACCGTTCCGCGCCTTGGAGTCAAGCTTGATTACGCCCTTGGCAAGCTTTTTGTCTACCGTGTACTTTGGTGTGGTGGGTGCGGGAATCGTTTCCGTTTTCTGCGAGGTGATTGCAATCATATCGTAATCCGGCGATTGGTAGCCGTAAAAAGTTGCTGTAAGAACCTTGCCTTTGGTGCCGGTCACAATGTAAATCGGGTATTCAGACGTATTTTGGAACTTGAAGTCAAGCTCGGGGTAGCTGACCGCGGCATCCTGCCCGATTGGGCAGTAGGTGGACTGAAGCGTATGGTTGGAGCGTTGGGTTATTTTCATATTGGAGCGCAGTGCGGCGCCGTATATTGTGGTGGAGGTCTGGCAGATGCCGCCGCCATCCGCTTTAATGAGCCTACCATTCAAAATCGCGCCCGCTTCAAGATAACCGTGGGCCTTGTCAGAATTGCCGACAATCTTGTGAAAAGAGAAAGTGCCGCCCGCCGGAACACAGGTTCCGTTGATGCTCGCAAGCGCACGGGTCATATTGTGGAATCCCGTGGCCGAGTTGGTTGAAGTGGTGCTGTAGGTGCCAAGCTTTTGCAGATGGCTTTTAATTTCAGCAACTGTCTTGCTGAACGGAACGACTGCTGTCGGAACTTCAACTGTGCCGGATTTTGATCCGTTTATAATTTCCTCAACCTTTGTATAAAGCCTGTTTTCATCAACGGACAGTCCATTTTTTCCATCGGCATAGCTGAACGTGGCCGTCTTTGTGTTAAAGGAAGCCACCGTCGCGTCAACCGCAGCATAGGGGATTCCCTTCACCATTTCCTTTAATTTGGAATTAAGGCTGTCGTAATTCATCGTTTGGGAAATGTTATAGGTTTTCGGAGTGGTTTTCAGTTCGGTGACCTGACGATAACATTCCTCACGGTCGCCCTCGCGTGCATAGGAGTATGCTTCCTTCAGTACCGTATCGGTATTAAAGTTAAACACAAAGTCGTCTTCTGTCAACTTCCATTGCTGGCCCTGATAAGTAATCTTAATATCATATTTATCGCGCAGGCCCGGCTCAACTTTGCTGACGGCGGCCTTCGCCTCTTCCATCGTTTTCCCACCGAGGTCAACACCCTCAACCGTAATACCCTGGTAAAAGGTCTTAACATCAAGTGCCTCTGCGATTTGCTTTTGGTGTTGATACTCCTTATAAATTTTCTTGCCAAATACACCGCCCACTGCACCGATCACAATCGCGGCAATCATTACGACGGCAATAATAGCGCGCTTTCTCGCTTTCGAATTTGGCGTTCTGGAGGAAATATCAATCATTTTTGCTTCGGCCATGTTGCAGCCTCCCAAATATTAACGAATTCTCAAGTTATTAGTATTATTATTATATATCCCATAAAATCAATTGTAAAGTTACATCTTTATCACAAATTGTGCCAACCCGCATGGGTACTGAATTCCCGCAGTACTAAACAGCACTGTAGAATAAGTATAGTAACTTTTATAAATATATGTTATAATAATCATTATAGTATTAAATAAGTGAATAAAATACCGAATATAGGAGGATTAGTGTGAAGATATTAATTCTTTCGGCTGCAACGGGCGGGGGGCACTTAAGGGCTTCCCACGCGATCGAGAAATATATTATGGAAAACTCCACCGGCAACGAGGTCGTCGTCGTGGACGCACTGAAAAGCATCAATGCTGTTCTGGACAAAACCGTGTGCGAGGGATATCATTTTCTGGCCACTAAAACACCTAAAGTGTTTGGTCAGCTGTACCGCAGAACGAATGAGGAAAGCCTGCTATCCAATCTGGTTACCCGTTTTTCCAGCACGTTCAGCCAAAAGCTGATTCCGCTGATGGAAGAACAGGATGCCGACGTAGTCATCTCCACACACCCGTTTGCCACCGAAATGGTCTCACACTTAAAAAGCAAAGGGATTGTAAAAGTGCCGCTTATCTGTCTGATGACAGACTACGGGCCGCACAGGGCTTGGATTGCTGACCACGTTGACGCGTACATCGTTTCCACAAAGGACATGATTCCCGAAATGAAAACAATGGGCGTAAAAGAAGAATTGATTCATCCGTTCGGCATCCCCGTGGGGGATGTTTTCTTCAGCAAGGGCGACAAACCAGCTCTGCTGAAAAAGTTCGGCATGGACACCGGCGTTCCAACCATTCTGATTATGGCAGGCAGCTTCGGCGTAACCAACATTATGAATATCTACAAAAATCTGGTTAAGATACCGGCGGATTTTCAAATTATTTTGATTACCGGCCGCAACCAAAAACTGTTTGAAGCCTTTACACCGGTAGTTGAACAAAGCCCGAAAAAGACTAAGCTGGTTTATTTTACCGACGAGGTTGAAAACTATATGCACGCTTCTGACCTAATCATTACGAAGCCGGGCGGGCTTACCGTTTCGGAAGCGCTCGCCTGTAATATTCCCCTTGCGGTATTCGACGCAATCCCCGGGCAGGAGGAGGACAACGCCAACTTCCTATTGTCCCACGGCATGGCGGTAAAGCTTGAAAAGGGCATTGACCCCGGCGAGACCATTCTTTCCCTGCTGGAGGACAGCAAAAAACTCGAAAGAATGCGAACATCCCTTGAAGACTTCGACAAATCACAGTCCAGTAAAAATATCTTTTCGCTCATCAATGAGCTTTGTGATAAGAATCGGGAATAGAACCAAAAAAGAAAGCGGACTAACGTCTGCTTTCTTTTTTTACACATTTGGGGCATTTGCCGTAAATCGTCAGCGTATGTCCCTCTATTTCGTAGCCTGTGTCGTGCGCCAAACACTGCTCAATACCCGAAAGCGGACAATCGTCAATTTTAACTTTCGCACTGCACCCCGTGCAAATCAAGTAGTGCCCGTGGTGCTCCTCAGCGAGTGAGTAACGAACAACGCCGTCGCTCCACACATCCTTTTTGATAAGCGCGTCGGCTGCAAAACGCTCCAAATTGCGGTAAACAGTCGAAAGCGCCAGATTTGGGTGCTCGTCCTTCAGCCCTGCAAAAATATCCTCGGCGCTGACAGGTTCTGAGCTTTGCTTTAAAATGCGCATGATTGCACCGCGCTGTTTTGTATTTTTCAAGGCCATTGGTTCACCCACTCTTACTCTTATATTTATAGCCAATTAAGTCGTAGGATCGTGTCCGCGCTGACACGATTTTCGGCATAGGATTCACCTGATTTTAGCGGAAACCGCACGCCATATTCCTACGGAAATTATAATTGTTGGTTGCTGTCTGCTATCTCTACTATTATAATACATAATTGTAAAAATGCAATGCGGGTTTTGGGGGCGTTTTCGTTGCCCTAAAGCCGCGCAGGGTGTATAATATAAAAAAATAAATAATAGTTGGAGGTACTCCCCATTGGGTGAAGTATATTTTGATAATTCCTCTACCACGATGGTGTGCCGCGAGGCCGCCGATAAAGTGATGGAAATGCTGACAGACAACTATGGAAATCCGTCAAGCCTGCATACCAAGGGCTTTCGAGCCGAGCAGGAATTGACCGCCGCGCGAAACGAAATTGCCGCTTTGCTCGGTGTTCGCCCGGAGGAAATCTATTTCACATCCGGCGGCACTGAAAGCAATAATATTTCGCTGTTCGGTGCTGCGTATGCTCGCAGAAAGCGTGGCAATCATATTGTTACGACCATAATAGAGCATCCGTCCGTTTTAAACACGATGAAGCAGCTTGAAACAGAGGGCTTTTCGGTCACCTACCTCAAGCCGGACGGTTTGGGCCAGATTCAGCCGGAGCAGGTGTTCGAGGCAGTCACCGCCGACACAATTTTGGTTAGTATGATGTGTGTGAATAACGAGGTTGGCAGCATTCTTCCGCTTGAGGCCGCCGGGGCTGCGATTGCAGCGGTAAAAGCTCCCGCTCTGTTTCATGTGGACGCGGTGCAGGCTTTTGGCAAGCTTCCGTTAAAGCCAAACAAGCTAAAAATAGATTTGATGAGCATGAGCGCGCATAAAATCCACGGTCCAAAGGGCGTGGGCGCGCTGTACCTAAGAAAAAATGTTCACATTGTCCCCCGTTTCTTTGGGGGTGGTCAGGAAAAAGACATCCGTCCCGGCACGGAGTCCACTCCATTGATTGCAGGTTTTGGAGCCGCAGTAAAAGCGCTTCCCGATACAAACGCGCAACTGAAAGCGATGACACAGCTCAGCGCATACTGCCGCGGAAAACTTTTAGAAATTGATGGTATTGTGCTGAACTCGTCCGAAGATGCTCTGCCCTACATCATCAACCTTTCAAGCGGCGGTGTGCGCGCCGAAACCATGCTGCACTACCTTGCAAGCAAAGAAATCTATGTTTCCTCCGGTTCCGCCTGCTCCAAAGGTAAGGCAAGCCATGTTTTAACCGCCATGGGACTGCCGCACGACCGAATTAATTCCTCGCTTCGGTTAAGTTTTTCGCGTTATAATACCACAGAAGATGTTGATAAACTAATATCCGCATTGAGGGACGGCCTGTCTGAACTGACCAAAAGACCATGATAGGAGAATATAAATGGACGAAATCATTTTAATAAAATTAGGCGAGATGGTATTAAAGGGACTCAACCGAAAAACCTTTGAGTCGGCTCTGCTGCGGAATATCCGCCGCCGTTTGAATAACCTGGGCGGCTTTGACATCAAGACCGCACAGTCAACTGTTTATGTTACCCCGCGCGAAGGCGCTGACCTTGATACTGCTGTTGAAAAGGTATCGAAAATATTTGGAATCGCGGCCTTTTCACGCGCCTGCGTTGTGGAAAAAGAGATGCCCGCCATCCTTGAGGCGGCCGGGGAATACTTAAAAACGGAGTTGCTGGCTGCAAAAAGCTTTAAAGTGGAATCAAGGCGCTCTGACAAGAGCTTCCCGCTGAAATCACCCGAAATTTGCGCTGAAGTGGGCGAATACCTCCTTGGTATGTTCCCGAATTTACATGTTGATGTACACAATCCGGATATCACGGTTCGAGTAGAGGTGCGCGACTTTGGTGCATATGTCCACGGCCAGCCACTGCGCGGCGCGGGCGGAATCCCCGTCGGCACGGGCGGCAACGCCGCAATCCTTATCAGCGGCGGAATCGACAGCCCTGTCGCCGCATGGATGATGTCCAAACGCGGCTTGGAGCTGACTGCAATTCATTTTGCCAGCCCGCCTTACACAAGTGAGCGAGCCGAGCAAAAGGTGGTTGACCTTCTAACCAAGGTGAGCGAATACTCCGGGCGGATGAACATGTTCACCGTTCCGTTTGCAAAAGTGCAGGAAGAAATCATGGCAAAATGTCCGGAAGAATTCTTCACGATTATTATGCGCCGCTTCATGATGCGCGTAAGTGAAAAAATCGCCGCAAAGGAGTTCTGTTCCGCACTGATTACCGGTGAAAGCCTCGGTCAGGTCGCGAGCCAAACCTTACAGGCGATTGTATGTACCGACGCAGCCGCGGAAATGCCCGTATTCCGTCCACTCATCGGTATGGATAAAATAGATATTATTGATATATCCCGTAAAATCGATACCTTTGAAACCTCCATCCAGCCGTATGAGGACTGCTGCACTGTGTTTACACCAAAGCATCCGCGAACCCGTCCGGAAATGCAGTCTATCCTCGAGGCAGAGCAAGAACTTGACTGCGAAGCGCTGATTGAAGAATGCGTCAACAATGTGAAGCTGACCAAAATAACTCCGAAAGCATAAAGGAGAAAACCATGAACGCCGAAATTATATCTGTTGGAACCGAGCTTTTGCTAGGGCATACCATTAACACCGACGCGTCTCATGTGGCGCGTGAGCTTTCGCCGATTGGCATCAACCTTTTATTTGCTTCCACCGTCGGCGACAATGTGGACCGGTTGAAGGAAGCGCTTGAAAGCGCGCTCAAACGAAGTGACCTTGTGATTACAACGGGCGGCCTCGGGCCGACCGGCGACGATTTGACCAAAGAAACAATTGCCGAAACTGCGGGCAAAAAGCTTGTGCTCCATCAGGAAAGCATGGACCGAATCCTTCAATATTTCAATGGCAGGACGCTGGGTGAAACGCAGAAAAAGCAAGCAATGCTCCCCGAGGGTTGCACCGTGTTTGCCAATGACCACGGCACTGCACCGGGCTGCGGGTTTGAAACAGCGGCGGGTCAAATCATCATTATGCTGCCCGGGCCGCCGTCCGAATTAATCCCGATGCTGAAAAACTACGCCATTCCCTTCCTTACAAGGGACGGAAAAGCGGCTATTTTTTCTAAAATTATCCGCGTGTTCGGTTTAGGCGAAGGCTTTGTCGCCGAGAAAATAACCGACCTGACCGATTGTGCCAACCCCACCGCAGCAACTTACGCAAAGGACGGAGAAATGTTCGTGCGCGTTACCGCAAGGGCGGAAGATGAAGCCACAGCGGCCGCCATGTGCGCCCCTGTTGTTGAGGAACTCAAGGCGCGTCTGAGCGACTATATCTACGGTATCGACGTGGAGAGCCTGGAAGAGGTCGTCGTGAAGGAACTGGCGAAGCGGCAATGGAAACTTGCCTGTGCGGAGTCCTGCACCGGCGGTCTTTTAGCCAAGAGAATCACCGATATTTCCGGTGCAAGCGAAGTATTCCACATGGGTGTTGTCACCTATGCGAATGAAATTAAGACACTTCTGCTGGGCGTGCCGGAGGAAACCTTAAAGCAATACGGTGCGGTCAGCAAACAAACCGCCCGCGCCATGGCCGAAGGCGTAAGGGAGAAATCCGGCAGCGAACTCGGCGTGGGAATAACCGGTATTGCCGGGCCGGGCGGCGGGACAGAAGAAAAGCCCGTCGGCCTGATTTACATTGCGCTGTGTGACGACAAAAACACCACTGTGCGCAAAATGACCGGAAACAGTATGAAGGGGCGCGACTACTTGCGTAACCTGGCTGTGTCCAACGCACTCGACATGGTGCGCCGCTACCTTTTAAACCTGGGCGGTCTGGAAGAAGCCGCATATTCACGGCGAACATGAGTAAGGGGTGAAAACATGAATCCTCAGGATGACAATAATCAAATAACCACCGAAAAGGACACGCAAATCGGGCCGGAGGAACCAATGGGCTCCAAAAAAAGCAAACTCCCGTTTTACCGTTCGTTACTGCCATGGAAGGGCGACAGCAAAAAGCTGATTGTCAACAAGGCTATTTGTTTGATTGCCGGCTGCGTGTTTCTTGTTTGCACCGCTTTCCTAATTCATGATTTAGTCGTTTTGCCGGCAATCGCCGACACGGAGCAGCAGGATATTAAGCAAATCTATTACGCAAGCTCCGAGCAATCTACGGTAAGCTTGCAAAGCACCGCGAGCGAAGCCCCGGTTTCGAGTGCGCCGCCCGAGCGCGACGCACAGGGGAGGCTGATTAAGTTCCTGGAACTGCAAAAAATCAATTCCGCTATTGTGGGCTGGATTAAGGTTCCCAACACAATTATTGACCTGCCGATTTTACAGGCAAGCACCAAAGACCCGGAATTTTATTTAAATCATGACTATAATAAAAATTACACCAAATACGGAAGTGTTTTTGTAGACTCACGCTGTTCCGTGGAAAAGGGGAAATCGAGAAGCATCCTTTTATATGGCCATTCGCTCAATTCCGGCCGCATGTTCACACAGCTCAACAAGTATAAAACGCTCGATTTTTACAAGACCGCTCCCGTTTTTACCTTTGACACCATCGACAGTCAGTCCCAGTGGAAAATCATTTCGGTTTTCCTAACCAACACCCTGCCCGATCAGGGTGAGCCATTTAACTACCTGAAAACCGATTTTAAAAACGACAGCGACTTTCTCAATTTTGTCTATCAAATGAGAATCCGCTCGCTTTACAACACAGGCGTCAGCTTTAACAAGAATGACAAAATTGTGTTGCTTTCAACCTGCTCGTATGAGTTTACGGATTTCCGCGAGGTTGTGGTTGCGCGTAAAGTGCGCGCTAACGAGAGTGATGAGGTGGATGTCGAAAAGGCATCTTATAATAATAAGGTAGTTTACCCCGATTGCTGGTACAAAAAAAGCGGTGGTAAAAAACCAATCTGGCCAAGCACCTATGAACAGGCAGTCAAGAAAAAAGTTTTATCGTGGGGTGAGGAAGCATGAATACCGGCCTTCTGTTCTACCTTGCGCACAGAACCTCGCTGTGCCAAAAGAAAATCAGAACCTATCTTGCATTTTACGACATAAATATTTCAGGCGTAAAGGTGTGCGCAAAGCAGTCTGACCTCAACCCTGCAATGTCGCAGCTGATTGGGACGCTCCCAATCGTTTTTGCGGTCAGTGCCTCCTCGGGCCGACAGCCCGACTGCGCTGAACTGCTGTTTAAAACGCTGCATATCCCGCTGAATACACAGGGTGAGCCAAAGGGTGTTTTACAGCTGCACGGCGAAAATAAAACCGGCTATCTGATTGAAAGCTTGAACCAAGCCATCATTGTGCTGCCGGATATTCCCGGAGAAATCATGCAGATGCTGCCCCAAACCTGTGAAAGACTCAAGCAAAAATTTGACCTGAGCGGTGAAGTACCGATTGAAACGATTATCCCATATGAGGAACTGATAGAGAATGCGATGAACAACAAATAAATCGGAGGATTTACATCATGATGGATTTATTGTCACAAATGAAAACCGTCGATTTACTGCTGAAATTTTTGCACGGTGATATGCAGCACATTACCCCTTATCCGTTTGAGCCGCAGAAAAAAAAGAATGTTCCGCTTGTGAGCACCGGTGATTTTCCGCGCTCCACTCCTGAAAACGAAGGGATACCAAGCGCGTACATACAGCATTTTTTTGAGGAATTGAATTCACGGGACGAAATTCACGTTCACAGCGTCATGCTGCTGCGCCACGGCAAAGTCATCGCAGAGGGCAACTTTAAGCCATATTCGGGCAGCTATCCCCATATGGTTTTTTCGCTCTCAAAGAGCATAACGGGCATGGCAGTGGGCATGGCTGTAAACGACGGACTGATTTCGCTTGATGAAAAAGTGATTGATATTTTCCCCGAAAAAGGAATCATGTTCCGCAGCCCTAGAATCAACAATATCACCGTAAGACATTTATTAAATATGACGAGCGGTATCAAGTTCAACGAGGTAGGCTCACTTGTGGAAAAGGACTGGGTGAAAGCGTTTTTGCTGTCGGACTGCTCCTTTGAGCCGGGCAGTGAATTTTATTATAACAGTATGAATTCCTATATGCTCAGTGCCATTGTCTGCAAAAGAACGGGCATGGGGTTGATGGAATACCTCACACAACGGTTGTTTACCCCTCTCGATATTAAAAATGTGATGTGGGAAACCTGCCCGCTTGGAATTGAAAAGGGCGGGTGGGGACTATACCTGCATATTGCCGATATGGCAAAGCTCGGCCAGCTGTATTTGCAGGGTGGTCGCTGGACGGTAAACGGAGAAACAGTGCAGTTGATTTCTGAAGAATGGATTAAAGAATCGACCAAGACGCAAGTTCCAACACGCGACAAAGATCAATCGCGCGGCTACGGCTATCAAATTTGGAACTTTGGCGCGAAAGGTGCATACCAGTACAACGGTGTGTTTGGACAGTATGTTATTGTGCTGCCCGACCGTGACATGGTGGTTGCCATTACGAGCGGAAGCCAAAATTTATTTTCCGACCATTCCTGCGAGATTGTTGAAAAGTATTTCGGCGATAACGCTACTGAGCTGAGCGCTCATTCGCTTCCAAACAACATCAAGGCGCTGCGCTCCCTGAGGAACACACTCGAAAATTTGGACGTCATTCCCGATACCGCACCAAAGCCCCTGCCCACAAGCTATTTTGATAAATTGATTCACCGTTTTTGGCATAAAGATAAAACTAACGGTCTGCCCCGCCTTGCGGTTGGCATCGATAAAAAGCAGTATCGTCTGGGAAGCAGTTTCGGTACGCTGATGCCTCTTATTTTGCAGGGCGTCACCAACAATTTTTCCGGTGGAATTACCAAGGCTGCCTTTGCGTTTGAACCGGACTTGTGCCAGATAACGTTTTATGACGGCAAAAATGAAAATGTGATTCGTGCCGGACTGGACGGTATACCACGCCGTGGGAGTGTAACCCTCAACGACGAGGTGTACGCCATCGGCGCAACCGCCCAGTTGACCACTGACGAGGACGACCGCACAGTTTTGAAGTTGTTTATCTCGTTTATTGAAACGCCTTGCATCCGGGTTATGAAGTTTATTTTCTATGGTGAAAAACTGTTCATTCGGTTTTTTGAGTTGCCGAGCGTCGAGGCCGCTACACAGATGTTATTCGGACTGGTGGGCGGAAGCGGAAACTCTATTGATAAAATGCTGATTGACACCATTTCCCAGCAGCGTTTAGCTGACCGGGTGGACACCATCATCATGCCGCGCGCCAAGGGTACCCTTTTTGACGGAAAGTAACTTGATTCGAATACAAAAACAGCGGAACCAGTTTTGGTTCCGCTGTTTTTAAAAAAGAGAGATTTATGAAAAAGTTTGTTATAAGCTTATTTGCCGGTTGATTGGGAAAGTTTTACCGTTGCGGTAAAGCTTTTGCCCGTCAGCGAGCTGGTTATATTAAGTTTAACCGTTTGGCCTGGTTTCTTCGTGCTGATAATTCCGGCAATTACATTTTGGCTTGTTACGTCTTTACCGTCAATCTTAGTGATAACGTCTCCCTTTTGGATACCGGCTGTTATAACGGCCTCACTTGTAACCGCGCCTATGTACAGGCCGGTAGGCAGACCGTAAAAGCGAGAGGTCATATTGTCGATATACTGTCCAGAAACGCCAAGCACCGCCCTGTCCTTAACGTAGCCATACTGTTTCAAGTCGCTGATGATAGGCTGCGCGATATTAATTGGAATAGAGAATCCCAAGCCCTCATAGCCGGTTGCAACAATCTTAGAAGAATTAATTCCGATTACCTGACCGTACATGTTGACCAGTGCGCCACCCGAGTTGCCGGGGTTAATCGCTGCGTCGGTTTGGATACACTTCATGGTGTAGCCGTTTTCATCGTTTGTAATTTCTCGATTCAACGCCGAGACATAGCCGATGGTTACACTGGAATTGAATTCCATGCCGCCCGGATTACCAACCGCCATGACGGTATCGGCAACCTTGAGGTCGCCGGAAGAACCGAACTCGGCCGCTTTGAGGCCTGTGGCATCTATCTTAATCACTGCCAAATCGGTGACGCTGTCGCTGCCGATTAGCTTTGCTTCGTATTTTGTGCCGTTCGATAGGATAACTTTGAGCGTCGAAGCCCCACTTACAACGTGCGCGTTCGTAATGATGTAACCGTCGCTCGTTGCAATAATACCGGAGCCCTCGCTTGTCGGCCTAATCCCAGTATCATCGGTGGCCGTATTGTTACCGGTGCTGCCCTGCCCACCTATTGTGTAACGGGCGTTTTGTGTCAATTGATAATTTTGGATACAGACAACCGATGGAACAACTTTTTCGGCAATCTGCTGTTTGGTTAGTTCACCGAATGCAGTCGCGGCATCAACGTTATCGCTTTTGACCAACTTGGTAACGGTGAACGCAGCGCTGTTGGAGCTTGTGCCGCTTGAGCCAAGCTTGACGTATCCGTTATTGACCAACGCCGCAAATCCCGCGATAGAACCGGCTGAAATGACCATGCAGGCCACCACCCCCGCGATCACCTTTACAAAGGTTTTTTTGCCCTTGTGCTTTTTTTTCGGCGGTTCTGTAAAAAAGGAGGCAGGAGGATGCTGTGGTTCGGAAGGCTGCTCCCAGCTGTAAACCGGTGTTTCCTGCGGCTTGCTGTAATGGTAGCTGTTACCCTGCCACTCGGTGTGGTTCGCAGGCGAATTGTTATTTACACCATAATTGTTTGTATTGGAATTTGTTTGGTTGTTGTTATCATCTGCAAATGGATTATACATGGAATCATTTCCTTTCAACTCTTATTCGCTTGCTGTGATTCTTATTATGCCTGCGTTATGTGAAATCAGTGTGATGATTAGTTTATATTTTTATGATATTTTCAAGAAGAATATGTAAAGACAATCTTACCAAATTGTGAACAAACGAATTGCAGCTGAAATATAACCGTATGGAACAAACAACAAACAACGGTTAAACGCTGCATTTTTATGGTACACAGGATCGGCAAAGTATGTTATTATGAAAATACAGAAAAATTTAATTTGTAGTATATGGAGCGTGAAATATGAACGGTCTGACTCATGTTTACTGTGGAGACGGCAAAGGTAAAACCACCGCCGCCATCGGGCTTGGCGTGCGCGCCTGCGGCAGCGGCAAGCGGGTGTTGCTGGTGCAGTTTTTAAAGGGAAACAGCTCAAGTGAATTGCTTGCGCTCGGGCAACTTACCAACTTTAGTGTGCTGCCCGCCCCAAACAATATAAAATTCACTTTTAATATGACAAAACGGGAGCTGGAGGAAACAGCCGCACTCTGCGTGGGCTTATTCTGCAAGGCTGTTTCCGCGGTCAACGCGGGCGATTGCGACATGCTGATTCTCGACGAGGTTTTCGGTGCAATCAGCTGTAATCTACTCGATAATAAAATGCTGATTGACCTAATAAAAAACAAGCCCCAGAAACTGGAGCTTGTTCTTACGGGGCGCGACCCAAAACCCGAGATTTTGGAGCTTGCCGACTATATTTCCGAAATCAAAAAGGTGAAGCACCCCTTTGACAAAGATATTCCCGCCCGCCGGGGAATCGAATTCTAAAATATTGGGCTATGTTAGATAATATTGAAGATTGATGCGTATAAAATCGGCTTGTCAATTTACGATAAGCAAATAAAGATTATTATTGCTTATATACTACTTGAAATTCTTCGCATACTACTAGCATATCTTCTTTAAATTCTTTTCCCTGTCCTTTTAAATCGCGATTAAAGAAATGGATGTGTGCCTCTTTCCAATACTTTAAAGACTTGTCCCCTTCCCCTTCTGTTTCTGCAAATTCTTCTGTTACTTCGTTGAAAGGCAGCACCGTTACCCTTTTTATTTCAATAATACATTGAGCTATCCCTTGCCAATCCGTAATTACACTAAGATTTCCCGCTTTCGGTAACGCTTCGTCCTCTTCTTCATAAAAACAATATAATGAAGTAGTCGCTCTTTTAATCCCTTGTTTAACCAGTTTTGCTAAGTCATTAGCACTTTCTTCATTATCACAGAAATACCACGAAGTATAATTTTTATCAGTATTGTTAATATCATGATTTATAGATATCAAATAGTCTTTCCACATTTCCTCTACTGACTTGTGTTTTTGTTCCATATTCTACCTTTCTTAACCATAAAACATAGGGGCTAAACTGTCTATCGGTAAAGCCCCTTTCTGTATTTTCATTACAAGCTCTGTTCTAAAGCAGGTCAACCATTAGCCGCATTTGCTGTAACCGCACTGCCTGCACATCACACACCCGCCCTCGTGCTCAAGCTGGGTGCCGCACTCGGGGCAGAAATGCATTCTGCCGGGAACGTCGTCATTGACTTTTGCCGCAGGCTCAGGCTTGGATTCAGGAATGACGGCCCATTTCCCCAGTTCAACCTGCTGCTTATATACGCGCTCGATGGTCTTTGCGATTGCGTCGGGGCAGGAGGTGCATTTCAGACCGGGCTGACGGATCGTTGACGGGCAGCGAATTCCCTTTAACTGGTCAACAATGCTCTTTACGTCAATGCCGCTGCGCAAAGCGATGGACGCCAAGCGCGCGGTCGCTTCGGACTGTGAGGGACATCCGCCCGCTTTGCCGGTGTTGGTGAATACCTCACAGATACCCTTGTCATCGTAGTTCACCGTGATATATAAGTTGCCGCAGCCTATTTTGACCCGCTCGGTAACTCCCATCACCGTGTCCAAACGGGGGCGCGGCACAATATGATCCTGCAATTCCTCCGCTGGCTCGCCATCCTTTTTTACCTTGCCGATATTGAGTACCTGCTCGGAGCGGCTGCCGTCGCGGTAAATTGTAACGCCCTTGCAGCCGAGCTTGTACGCAAGCGTGTAAACCTGCGCAACTTCATCCCGTGTGGCGGATTTCGAGAAGTTAACCGTCTTGGAAACGGCGTTGTCCGTACCCTTTTGGAACGCGGCCTGCATACAGATATGATACTCCGGGCTGATGTCGTGGGCTGAAACAAACACACGGCGCAGCTCCTCAGGCAGCTCTTCTATGTGGGCAACCGTACCCTCCTTGGCGATGCGTTTCATTAGCTCGTCGGAGTAAAGACCGCGTTTTTCAAGCTCCGCCTTCAAAATCGGGTTAACCTCAATCATTTCCGTACCATCCATGATATTACGGATAAACACATAGCCAAAAATCGGTTCCACGCCGCTGGAACAGCCCGCGATAATAGAAAGTGTGCCGGTCGGCGCGATGGTTGTAATGGTACCATTGCGCTGCGGAAAATCCTGATTGAGGATGCTTTGCTCGAACAGTGGGAACGCGCCGCGCGTTTTTGCAAGCTCCGCGCTTTCTGCACGGCCGCATTCGGTAATAAATTTCATAACCTTTTCACCAAGGACGATTGCCTCGTCGGAGTTATACGGAATCTCCATCAATAGCAGGCTGTCGGCCCAACCCATCACGCCCAGTCCTATTTTGCGCGTCTGCTTTGTCACATGGTCAATATTTGCAAGGGGGTATTTATTCGCATCAATTACGTTATCAAGGAAATGCACAGCGTTCTTTACCGTCACTTCGAGCTTGTCCCAGTCAAACTCCTGTTTTCCATTCACTGTTTTCAGCATTTTTATCAAGTTAACAGAGCCAAGATTACAGGATTCATACGGGAGCAGCGGCTGTTCACCGCAAGGATTAGTCGACTCGATTTCACCCTGCGACGGCACAACATTGTCGCGGTTCAACCGGTCAAGGAAAATAATCCCCGGCTCACCGTTGTGCCACGCGGCATCTACAATATGGTCAAAAACAGTGCGGGCATTCAGCTTGGAAACCGGCTCTTTTGTGTGCGGGTCAATTAAATCGTAGTCGGCGTCCTGCTCAACCGCCTCCATGAATCTCTCGGTTAAACCTACCGAAATATTAAAGTTATTGATTTCGTTGTTATTCGCTTTACAGTCGATAAAATCCAGAATGTCCGGATGGTCGATGCGCAGGATTCCCATGTTCGCGCCGCGGCGCGTACCGCCCTGCTTAACAGCCTCGGTGGCCATGTTGAATACCTTCATAAAGCTAATCGGACCGGAGGCCACACCGCCGGTGGAATTGACCGTGCTGCCCTGCTGACGCAGGCGGGAGAATGAAAAACCCGTGCCGCCGCCGGATTTATGAATCAGCGCCGCTTGCTTAATCGCCTCGAAAATATCCTCCATGCTGTCCGCAACCGGCAGCACAAAGCACGCCGAAAGCTGTCCAAGCGGGCGGCCGGCGTTCATGAGCGTTGGCGAATTCGGAAGAAACTCCAGCTGAGTCATCATGTCATAAAAAGTTTCCGCCGTCTTTTTTACATCGGCATTTTCATCGTGCAGCCTGTCCGGTGCCGCAATTGCATCAGCCACGCGCTGGAATAAATCCTCTGCGGTTTCAATTGTTTCACCTTTTTCATCCTTTATCAGGTATCTTCTTTTCAGAACCGTTAATGCGTTTTGCGAGATTGTCATGGTTTCCCCCCTAAAATTATTAATGCACTATATATTGTATCATTCTAAGAGTCAATGTCAATACCTTGTGAATCATTTATCTATAAAAGATTAAAGGAAATGGGAACAAGCCCGTCTCCTTTTATTTTTTTTGCAATTTATCATTTATTTTCGCAATATTTTTTTCAATATCTTCTTTGCAGAATCCATATAAGAAAGTAAATCATCGCAAAATAGGGCCGGTTATTTTCAGCCCACAGATGGTTGATTTAAGGGTATAGAAACAAAAAATTCCCCGAACAGCTTGCGCTGCCCGGGGAATTTGAATGCTGTGATAAAATTATTCCATGCTGGAAAGCTTAGCAAGACGCTCGTAGTTTTCAACTGCGATCTTTTCAGCCTTCTGGAACAAGTCTTCTGCGCGCTCTGGGAACGCACGGGTAAGAGAGTTGTAACGAACTTCGCCCATGATGAAGTCACGATAGCTGGCTGTAGGAGCCTTGCTGTCGAGATGGAACGGATTCTTGCCCTCTGCTGCGAGGCGTGGGTCGAAACGGAAGTTGCTCCAGTAACCGGCCTCAACTGCCTTCTTCTCTTCGTTCTGTGCAATGCTCATGCCGCCCTTGATACCGTGGTTGATACATGGTGCGTAAGCAATGATGATGGAAGGACCGTTGTAGCTTTCAGCCTCTGTGATTGCCTTGATGCACTGGTTGTAATCAGCACCCATTGCAATATGAGCAACATAGACATAGCCGTAGCTCATTGCGATAGCAGGAAGATCCTTCTTCTTTGTCGCCTTACCGGTTGCTGCAAACTGTGCAACAGAACCGATTGGTGTTGACTTGGAAGCCTGTCCGCCTGTATTGGAGTAAACCTCTGTATCGAAGACCAGGATGTTCACGTTCTCGCCCGAAGCAATAACATGATCAACGCCGCCGAAGCCGATATCATATGCCCAGCCGTCGCCGCCGAATATCCACATGGACTTCTTTGCGAGGTAGTCTTTATCTTTGAGTGTCTTTTTAGCAAGCTCTGCAACTTCGTCGCCGCTCTTTGCCGCTGTTTCGAGTTCTGCAATCAGAGCATCGGAAGTTTCGCGGTTTGTGTGGCAGTTATCAGCGGTTGCAAGGTAATTCTTGCAAGCTTCTTTCAGTCCTGCGGAAGCCTTGTCGGAAGCTTGAATGTTCTCAACATACTCTGCAAGTCTGCCACGGATTGCGTTCTGTGCAAGAGTCATGCCAAGGCCGAACTCTGCGTTATCTTCAAACAGTGAGCTGTTCCAAGCAGGACCAAAGCCCTTCTTGTTGACAGTGTAAGGTGTTGACGGTGCGGAACCACCCCAAATAGAGGAGCAGCCTGTCGCGTTCGCAAGATACATTCTGTCGCCGAACAACTGTGTTACAAGCTTTGCATAAGGAGTTTCGCCGCAGCCCGCGCATGCGCCGGAGAACTCAAGCAAAGGCTGTTTGAACTGGCTGCCCTTTACGCTGGATGCCTTGAACTTCTCTGCTACTTCCGGCTTCTCATCAATTGTGAGGCCGTAGTTAAAGCCGTCCTGGCTTGCAATCTGAGTATCCATTGGCTTCATTGTAAGAGCCTTTTCGCCCTTCATGCCTGGGCATACAACTGCGCAAGAGCCGCAGCCTGTGCAGTCATAAGTGGAAATGGTCATTGCAAACTTCATGCCAGGCATACCTGTCATGTCCTTGGTCTTCTGGCCTGCCGGAGCAGCAGCGGCCTCGGCCTCTGTCATAACGACAGGACGGATGACTGCGTGCGGGCAGACATAGGAGCAGAAGTTACACTGGATGCAGTTTGTCGGATTCCACTCAGGAATATCAATTGCGATGCCGCGCTTCTCATAAGCGGAAGTACCGGCAGGCACAGTACCGTCAGCCATCTTGACAAAGGTGGAAACAGGAAGCTGATTGCCCTTGTACTTGTTTGCAGGAACTAAAACGTTATTGACGTAATCAACAGCGTCCGCTCTGCCTTCCGTAACCTGATGAGCAGCTGTGTTGTCTGTGCAGTGCTTCCAGGATTCCGGAACTTGTACTTTAACAAAGTCTGTTGCGCCGCGCTCAATTGCAGCATGGTTCATCGCAACAATTTTCTCGCCCTTCTTGGCGTAAGAATGTGTTGCTGCATCCTTCATGAACTGGAGTGCCTTTTCAGAAGGAATGATGTTTGCAATCTTAAAGAATGCGGATTGTAAAATGGTATTGATGCGGCCGCCGAGGCCGATTTCTTTACCAAGCTTAATACCGTCGATTGTGTAGAAGTTAATGTCGTTATCGGCAATATACTTCTTCATCTTATCCGGTAATCTCTTGTCGAGTTCTTCCAAATCCCACTGGCAGTTCAAAAGGAAGCTGCCGCCCTTTTTCAAATCCTGTACCATGTCGTACTCGTCAACATAGGAAGGCTTGTGGCAGGCAACAAAGTCAGCCTGGCTGATATAATAAGTGGATTTGATCGGCTTGTCGCCAAAACGCAGATGGGAAACAGTTAAGCCGCCGGACTTCTTTGAGTCATAAGCGAAGTAACCCTGTGCATACATCTCGGTTTGGTCACCAATAATTTTAATGGAGTTCTTGTTTGCACCAACAGTACCGTCAGCGCCAAGGCCCCAGAACTTGCAGGAATGGGTACCCTTTGGTGTTGTATCCGGATTCTCCTTAACATCAAGGGAAAGATGGGTAACATCATCATTGATACCAATGGTAAAACGCTTCTTTGGTGTTGCTGCTTCCATGTTGCGGAAAACAGAAACGATTTGGCCAGGAGTTGTATCCTTGGAACCAAGGCCGTAACGGCCGGTCAAAACAGGAACACAACCGAACTCTGTGCCGTTAAGAGCAGCAAGAACATCAAGATACAGAGGCTCGCCAATGGAACCTGGCTCTCTTGTTCTGTCGAGTACGGAAATCTTCTTTACAGTCTTAGGCATAACGTCTAAGAGATACTTTGCAACGAAAGGTCTGTACAGTCTTACTTTGATAAGACCAACTTTTTCGCCTGCTGCAGTTAAATAATCAATTACTTCTTCTGCAGCTTCGCATACAGAGCCCATTGCAATAATAACTTTATCAGCATCCGGTGCGCCGTAATAGTTGAATGGCTTGTAGTCTGTGCCAATCTTCTCATTGACCTTATTCATATAGTCAATTACGACTGCAGGGAGTTCATCATAGTGCTTGTTGCCGGCTTCACTTGCCTGGAAGAAAATATCGTCGTTCTGAGCGGTACCGCGTGTTACCGGGTGCTCAGGATTCATTGCGTTGCGGCGGAAAGCGTCAACTTCATCCCAGTCGAGCATATCGGCCAAATCAGCATAATCCCACATGTGAATCTTCTGAACTTCATGGGAAGTGCGGAAGCCGTCGAAGAAGTGCAGGAAAGGAACATGTCCCTTAATTGCAGCAAGGTGAGAAACTGCGCCTAAGTCCATAACTTCTTGCGGACTGTTGGAGCACAGCATTGCATAGCCGGTCTGGCGGCATGCATAAATATCCGAATGGTCGCCAAAAATGCAAAGTGCGTGGGTAGACAGAGCACGCGCCGAGCAATGGATAACGCCCGGAAGAAATTCTCCGGCCATTTTGTACATGTTAGGAATCATAAGGAGAAGGCCCTGTGAAGCGGTATAAGTGGTAGTCAGCGCACCAGCTGCCAGTGAGCCGTGTACTGCGCCCGCTGCGCCTGCTTCGGACTGCATCTCGGTAACCTTAACTTCTCTGCCGAAAAGGTTTTTTCTGCCGTTAGCAGCATACTTGTCCGTTTCATCAGCCATAACTGATGACGGAGTGATTGGGTAGATAGCAGCAACATCTGTAAACGCATAGGATACATGCGCAGCAGCGTTATTACCATCCATGGTTTTCATTTTACGTGAATCCATTATAATTATTTTCCTCCTTTAAGGATAATCTATTTCTTCCGGTACGGCACTTATGCTTGTACCAAACTAAATTTTATCATCTTTTATTGGATATGTAAAGGCAATTTGCACAAAATCACAGATTATTTACAGGTTGCTTTTCCATATTTAAAATTTAACACTAAATTTGCCCGTTTTGACGAAGATAACCCCTTGTGCAACGGCTTAGAGCGGCCATGTCACCAGGCCTTATCGCTGCTCGCGCGCATAAAACCGCAGATACGACAAAAGCTGATTGACAGCTGTGTGATTAATAATATACAATAATAATATTAAACAATTTTATTTCCGAAAGGGGAAAACCAAATGCCTCCTGAACCTGACGGCTCATTTTTTCGCCTGCTGAGCGCGCTGCCCACTGCGGCTGTGCGAAATGAACCTGACACATTTCTCTCAATCCTGCTTTTGATTGTTCTCGTTTTAGTCAATGCGTTTTTCGCTGCCAGTGAAATCGCAGTCATTACCTTAAATGATAACAAAATTAAAAAGATGGCAGAGGATGGCAACAAAAAAGCCGCCAAAGTTTTAAAGCTGACCTCAAACTCAAGCCGATTCCTTGCAACAATACAGGTCGGCGTCACACTGAGCGGATTTTTGACCTCCGCATCGGCTTCTCAAAGCTTTTCCGGAAAGCTCGCGGGGGCACTTTCGTTCCTGCCCATTTCTCGGAATGTCGTCTACGGCGTATCGACGGTGCTCATCACTGTACTGCTGTCATACTTTTCGCTCGTGTTTGGTGAACTGGTGCCGAAAAAGATCGCTATGCAGCGCGCTGAAGAACTGTCGTTTAAATTTATCGGCGTTTTAGACGGTACGTCCGTTGCGTTCAAACCGTTCATTTCATTTTTAACTTTTTCCACCAATGTGGTTTTAAAAATGTTAGGCTTTGACCCAAACTCTTCAGAAGATACCGTTACAGAAGAAGAAATTCTGATGATGGTTGATGCGGGCGAGGAAAAGGGTGTCTTTGGCGAAACCGCTAAAGATATGATATCCAATATCTTCGACTTTAATGATATCACCGCCAGCGAAATTATGACGCATCGAACCGAGGTCGGCGCGGTGGAGGACACTGCGGGCATTCAGGATGTGGTAAGCCTTTCGATTGAAAAAGGCTACTCGAGAATCCCTGTTTACCAAGAGGATTTGGATAATGTTCTGGGTGTTATATATGTAAAGGATTTGCTCAAGTACGTCGGCAGCGAAGTAAATCAGGATATTAAAATAACTGATTTGATGCGGCCCGCGTATTTTGTACCGGAGAGCAAACGCTGCAGCTCGCTTTTCACGGAGATGACCGAGCGCAGAACGCAAATTGCAATTATTGTTGATGAATACGGCGGTACTGAGGGCATCATTACAATGGAGGACTTACTTGAATCCATTGTTGGCAATATACAGGATGAATACGACAACGAGGAAGAGGAAATACATAAGGTGGCCGACAACAAGTTCACGGTGGACGGCGGCACCTCTATTGATGAAATTTCCGATCTGGTTGGCGTTGACCTTCCCGAGGGCGACTATGACACCATCGCGGGCTTTGTCGTTGAAATGCTTGGCCGGATTCCAAAACCAAACGAGAACCCGAGTGTAACAATTGATAATCTGACACTGACCGTTCAGGAGGTTGAGGATCGTCGAATCGCAAAAATACTGATTGAAAAGCAGCCGGAATTCAGCGAATACGATTCACCCAAATCGACTTAAATATGGTATATTTCCCATAATCTGAGGGTTCATTGCTGCGGCAGTGAATCTTCTTTTTGTTACATTATTTGGGGGACCCTTAATTTTTAGCAATATGAGTTGATTTTATTGATATTTTGTAGTATCGTAATGTAGCTACCGGCTAACGGTGTGGTCAGTCGCAAGATCCTGACCTTAAATAAAACTACGGAGGAATTTAAAATGAAAACACAGTCTCAGCACGTGCAATACTTGGCGCAGGGTGCCATGATTGCCGCAATCTACACAGTTCTTACCCTTATGGCGGCGGCGCTTAATTTGGCCTACGGGCCGGTGCAGTTCCGCTTTTCCGAAGCACTCACGATTCTGCCGATATTTACGCCCGCAGCTGTACCGGGACTGGCGCTCGGATGTCTGCTTTCTAATATATGGAGCGGATATGGAGTGGCAGACATGGTCTTCGGCACAATGGCAACCCTTTTAGCAGCAATCGCAACCAGAATGGTAAGAAATATTTGCGTTAAGAGCATTCCCATTTTAGCTCCGTTGCCTCCTGTGATATTTAACGGAGTAATTGTCGGGCTTGAAATTGCACTCCTGTCCCCGGGCGGCTTTGTTTGGGCAGGTTTTTGGAGCGCGGCTTTATCAGTGGGCACAGGAGAACTAGTCGTGTGCTTCGCTCTCGGGCTGCCGCTTGCAGCGGCTTTGCAAAAAACCGGAGTGGGGAGCAAAATATTTAAATGTTGAGGTGTCTGTTACAATGGGAGAAGAACAATTTTCTGTTAAAAAGCGGTTTAAGAGCGTACCACCGGTAAGACTGATCGTGGTTAGCTTTATCATCGTTATTCTGGTGGGCGCGTTTTTGCTCACACTGCCAATTTGTTCGCGCGACGGCACGCCCACAGCGTTCATCAACTCGCTGTTCACATCGACCTCGGCAACCTGTGTTACCGGGCTTGTCGTGTATGACACGTGGACGCACTGGAATGTTTTGGGACAGATCGTCATTATCTTACTTATTCAAATCGGCGGTTTGGGCGTTATCACTTTGACCACCGGCTTTTCGCTTCTGCTTCGCCGCAAACTTGGTTTGCGTGATTTACAGCTTGCGACAGAAAACACTAGCGGTGACACAATGGATATTATTCGTTTGGTTAAAATTATTATAACCTTTACATTTTTCTGCGAATTGACCGGTGCAATGCTCTTAATGATTCGCTTTGTCCCCCAATTTGGTGCCAAGGGTATTTGGATTGGAGTGTTCACGGCAATTTCAGCTTATTGCAACGCCGGCTTCGACATTTTGGGATTCGTGATGAAGGATGGCAATCTGATTCCCTATGTCAGCGACCCATTGGTGTGTCTTACTGTCGGGGGATTAATCGTCATTGGCGGCATCGGCTTCGTTGTTATCAGCGACATTTATTACTCCCGTATCCTTACACGCTTTCATAAGCAAAAGCCGGCTCACTTAAATTTTCACTCAACACTGGCTTTGGGCATGACCGCGATTTTGATTGTTTTAGGAACCGTGCTGTTCTTCCTCTGCGAAAATGACAACACCCTGCTCGGCATGAACTTCGGCACAAAGCTGAACGCCTCACTGTTCCAGTCGATCAGCCCCCGTACCGCTGGTTTTTGTACCGTTAATATTGCACAGGAACACGAATTCACAAAGATTATAACTGTTATTCTCATGTTCATCGGCGCTTCTCCGGCCGGTACAGGCGGTGGTATTAAAACCACGACCTTTGTTGTACTGGTTGGAACTGTTTTAAGTGTAATGCGCGGAGAAGATGAAACGACCGTATTAAAACGCAGACTGGACAAGTTCACTGTTTACCGCGCGCTTGCAATTGTCACTGGCGCAGCCTTTGTTGTACTTGTCACAACCGGTATCATTTTGACTGCAGACCCGCATGTAACCGGTGTCGACGCTTTGTTTGAAGCGACTTCCGGTTTTGGTACCGTCGGCTTGTCTGCGAGCGTTACTCCAACCCTCAGTTGGATATCCAAACTGGCCGTAATCTGCACAATGTATATCGGCCGTGTGGGTCCTGTTTCACTTGGCCTTGCGCTGACACTGCACAAAGGCCGCCGCATGGGCAGTTCCATCCTGCCGGAAGGCAAAGTAATCGTCGGCTAATCCAGCCGTTCCCAAGTATAACAAAACCCCCACCGCAAAAGCGGTGGGGGTTTTGTTATATCATCAATGATTTTACGACTTTTTGGCTGCTAATACTTTCATCAGTTCCCTTTGACTGTCGCTCTGGCAAACAGCAACAATTTCGTCACCGGCATGGATAACGGTAAAGCCGTTTGGAATCATCATGTCATCGCCGCGAAGCAGCGAAATAATCAGTGAACCTTTTGGGAGCGTGATGTCTTTGAGTGTGATGCCGTCAAGCGCGGTGTCCGGCGACAGTGTAATGGAGCAAATGCCGGCCTTGCCCTTGTTCAGCGTTGCAAGCAGGTGCATCTCGGCAACATTAACTTCCTGCTCAATCAGATTTGTGATAATTTCAGTGCTGCTTACAGCAATATCCGCGCCCAGAGTACGAAGCGCCTCCAGATTACGCGGGTCGTTTGCCCTTGCAATTACCTGACTCGCCTTGAACTCCCTTTTAGCAAGCTGTGAAGCAACCAAATTATCCTGGTCACTGCCGGTAACCGCAATAAAGCAGTCGGCATTCTTTGTACCCGCGCCCTCGAGCACCTCGATTTCGGTGCCGTCACCGCAGATAACCTCCGCGTCAAGCTCATTTGCAAGGCGCATACACTTTATTTTATCTTTTTCAATTAGTTTAACGTTGTATTTTCTTTCGAGCATATTACTGGCTATTTGGTGGCCCAGTTTCCCGCCGCCAACAATTACAATTCTCAAAAATATCCCCCTAACCTAAGTGTGATAATATAATCAGTCAACTATTTTTGCAAAAATCACTTTGTCGCCCTCGGCGAGCATAACCTTGCGCTCCGCAGAATAAAGCTCCATTGCGCCATCCGCATGCAGAATGCCAAAGATAGTCTCGCCCTTGTCAAGCGGCACTGTGGCAACGGAAGTACCGACATGCGCTTTGTCCACGGCTCTGCAGTGGAAAGTGGCTGTCGCTGTTTCAAAAGAGATATTTCTGGAATCCCAGGGCTGTGTCAGCGCGGTAAACATTGCATCGCCGGCAAGCTTGGTAGGGCAAACCGTTTTTAGTCCGAAGCTCTTAAACACTTTTTCGCGAGCCGGGTCTGAAATACGTGCAACAACATTTTTAACTCCGAAAAACTCGCGTGCAATCTGTGACACGGTGATATTCAGATTATCATCGGGGGTAACTACCGCCATTGCGTCGCAGTTTTCCACTCCGGCGTTTTGAAGCACCTTCATGTCCATCGGCATACCCGTTACTGTAATCCCATTAAAATGTTCGCTTAAATTCCTAAATGCATCCGGATTAGGGTCTATCACAGCGACATCGTGTCCATGCTCGTCCAAAATTCCTGCAAGACGTGTACCCAGCCTGCCGCAGCCTACTACAAGAACATTCACAAAAACCTCTCCTTAATTTGCGATATAATAAAGATAATGGTCAGCCCGGGTTTTTAAATCCTTACCGACCGGCGCAGTTCGCAACTAGAACCATGCCAATGGCATGGTTCTTTCACGCTGCTCGTCCCGTTGGGACTTGTGCTATTGGATGGCCCCGCCCGGAGGGATAAAAGCCGTACCGGCTTTCCTGCTTGGTCACCACCGCATATGCGGTGGTACCGACCGGCGCAGTTCGCAGCTAAAACCATGCCACCGGCATGGTTTCTTAACGCTGCTCGCCCTCTTAGGGTTCAAATCCCCCTTGGGACTTGTGCTATTGGATGGCCCGCCCGGAGGGATTTGAACCCCCGGCCTTCAGAATCGGAATCTGCTGCTATATCCAGCTTAGCTACGGGCGGAAATGTAACCATTCCTGTATTATAGCACAGTTGTTAAAGAAGTCAATAAAAAAGAAATAACGTGAATCAGCCGCTCTTTTATTATGCATATTCGAGTGCTATTCTAAGACTTTCAACCTCGTTGTGAACGTGCAAATTTACGGTAATATTGATGTATTTATATTCCATTACTTTCTGTATTGTGTAGATATTCACACCACGCCGCCGCAAACCTGTTTGCTACAACAAAAACGGATTATTTCAATGCTTCTGATAACTTATAACCGTGGTTTTACCTGCAGTGGTGGTCCCTGTAAACAGCTTCAGCTTCCCGACCTCGTCCATATTGGTAATAATGCAAGGGGAAATGGGATTCAGATCTCTATTTTTTATCAGTTGAATATCCATATCCATTAGCTTGTCCCCCGCTTTTACATGCTGTCCCACTTTAACGTAACAGGTAAAGCCTTCTCCTGCCAGCTTGACAGTATCAATTCCCAAATGTACCAGCACTTCAAGTCCATCGTCACTTTCAATCCCGACAGCATGACGGGTGTCCGCAATCTGAACAATTGTACCCGTGCAAGGCGATAACACCTCATTGCTGTCCGGAATAATGGCGAAACCGTCACCAAGCACCTTTTGGGCGAAAACCGCATCCGGCACTTCTGCGATATTTACCGATGTGCCGCTCTGCGGAGCAATTATTTTGCTTTGCTTTTCCTTTTTGCTGAACAGACCCATTGTATTACCTCCAATAAATTTAAACTTTTGGTACATATTAAGCTCTCTGTTTTAGTCAAAACCTCCGGCTAAGCCGGAGGCATGATTAAGCCCTATAAGGGCATAT
>CAZFED010000011.1:0-56985 GCA_964517505.1 uncultured Caproiciproducens sp.
GGTAGATTGTGCGGGGTGAAACTTCAAACATATCTGCTAACTCCTGTGCGCCTATCCGCTCTTTATCAAGGAGTATCATAATAATGCTAACAAGCCTGTCTACTTTCATCTGACAGCCTCCTTTCAAAATTTCTTGTTATCATTGTAGATTGTTGCCATACTGTTGTCAACGATTACATGTTACTATAAAAAAGCAAACAAATTAATAAAGCAATGAAAACGGAGGAAATTTATGTTTACAATCTATGCTTACGTTCTTGATACTTTAGCCGACTGGGAACTGGGGTATGTTACTTCGGAACTGAATTCTGGTCGATTTTTCAAAAAAGGCGCGCAGCGTGCATCGCTCAAAACGGTTAGTTATTCTAAAGAGCCAATCAATACAATGGGCGGGATGACAATAGTGCCTAATTGCTTAATTGATGATATCATTGTGAGTGAAACAAGCGTGCTGATATTACCGGGCGCAACTACATGGAACGACCCGAAGCATAGCGCAATCATCGAAAAAGCAGGGGAATTTCTTTCTAAAGGTGCGACGGTGTGCGCAATCTGCGGGGCTACCGCTGCGCTTGCCAGCTTCGGGCTATTGGATAACCGCCCGCATACCAGTAACGGGCTGGGATTTCTTGAAATGGTTTCTCCTGGTTATAAAGGGCAAAGTTTTTATATAGACAAGCCATCTGTAGCGGATAACAACCTTATTACTGCAAGTTCCACCGGAGCTTTGCTGTGGGCGAAACAAATTATTGAGCATTTAGGTGTTTTTCAGTCAGACACACTGGAAGTCTGGTATGAATATTTCAGTACCGGTGAGGCTAAACATTTCTTTGCCCTCATGCAAACATTGCCGTCTGGGAATGAAAACTGATACATCTTTGTCATAAACAGGACATTAGCTAGGCGAATGAACCTTCTGAAATCATGCCAAAAAACTGTTACATTAAAAGTCACATCAGGCGGAATGATTTCTGCTATCCTTTTGTTCGAGATGAGGATTACAGTTTGACGAAATTCCACAGCGCTCTTTCCGACGAAGGAATCCTTATAAACGGTGGCAAACAGGCTCAAAAGTGCCCGTTTACCGCCGCTTTTTTCGATGCACACCCCTAAAACAAAATGCACACCCCCAAGGGTGCATCGCGGAGGAATAATTAAATTGTATCACTGACGGACTCTCCATACAAGGAAATTGCCCAATATAGATGCATGGCCTTTAAAGTCAGTGTTTATGCGGGTTGCGGGAGTTTTGAATGGAAAATTCAAGACTCCCGTTTTTCATAGATGCATACCCTCTTTTTTATGAATTGAGGGTTCTATCATATAAAACTTAAAAATCCAGAGGCCATACTTTAAAACAGTATGGCCTCTTTTCCATATATCCGAAAACCAAATAACGCTCCAGCCGGGTAACCTTTAAGCGGCTATGTTCTTCGTAACTGAAAAACATAGCCGCTTTTTTTTATTGCCATTTTTCAAAAAGCACTGCCCCGCAGAGCGTAACGAAAGGAATGAAAATAATGCCTGTAAGATTTATGAGAGGAACACCTCTCGCCATAACGGAAATAGAAATGCAATTAATCCCCGGCTTTCGTCCCCGCACCAACGGGGTCATCAGAAGCCGTCATATATATGCCAACGCCGACTGTGATTGCCGGTTCTGCACTCAAACAACAGGAAAGAAAAAATGCTGTGGCTCCACAGGCTGTGTTTGCCTGCCGGAGCGAATCATGGCCGGATGCGTACCTTATGAGGAACTGCTCCGGCTCTTTATCAAAGAAATCCAGCTTCGGACATTCGCTGCGCGGATTGAGAAGTTACTCAAAGAAGGCGAGGCGAATCCAATGTTTTTTAGAAATGCGGAACACAGCAGGAGATTCCAAAGTGTGCGAAAAAGTGGGTTGTTCCCTCTGGTCAGTCTCTCCGAGGCGTATGCGGCGGCTGTTTTTCTGCTGACCTCCGATGCCTTCCTCTGGAAGCAATCAAAAGACTACATCGACCAGAGCAGTATCCGCTTTAAGGATATCCGCATCCACGGTGTGGATCTGGATGGCTATGCCATATTTCATACATCCAAGGATATCTATCAGGGTACAAACCATATTGCCATATCGGAACTGAGCGATCCGGAGCTGATCGATGACAAGCTGCTTCGCCTGATTATCAATGCCTTTCTCATCAGGCGGCACGGTATAACGGTAATTCGATCATAGAATGGAGGAAAAGTCATGGAACAAAACAATTTACAAACCCTGCGCCTGTTCAGTCCCCTGTTTCCCAAAGTCTACAGGGAGAATGAATACGGCGATTACGACAATGAACCGGAGGACATCACCGCTTCCAAAGCTTGTGATTATGAAGATGAAATCCTCGCTGCCATTAAACGTGAACATCTTTCCAGTGAGGGAGAGCGCGGTCTTGCTGTGTATCTGCACGATGAGCTTCTCAAAAGCAAGGTCTACAGCATGAATCCCAATGTGGAGCAATGGAATGGCAAGCTGTGGGGCGTTCTGGAAGTGCAGACTTATGGCGAACTGGCTGATTCTGAGCTTGAGGCACTAAAATCCGAATGGTGCGGTCAGGAAAGTGACGGCTACGGAGAGGGGCTGGAGCAAAGACCAATCAAAACGCCAGATGGCGAGCTGTATCTCAGCTTTTGGGATAGCAGTGATGACTTTTTCATCAAGTCAGAAGAAGAGTTGAAAAATCAGCAGACGCCGAGCTTTGGCATGACAATGGGATAATTACTGCTTTTTTAAGGGAGGTGATGTTTTATCAATAGTTTTATTAGCTGAGTTGGCGGCAAGAAAGCCCTACGAAAGCTCATTTATAGGCTGTTTCCGAAAGATTACAGCAGATACATTGAGGTGTTTGGCGGGGGCGGCTGGGTACTGTTTGGCAGACCGCCTGATCCAAAGGCAATGGAGGTATACAATGATTTTAACTCCAATCTTGCTAATATGTTCTACTGTGTCAAAAACCGAACTTGGAAGTTTTTAAGACATCTCGGTTTTTTACCTATTAACTCAAGGGATGAGTTTACTGTCATCCGCAAATTCATTGAAAAGGAAGAATTCACAGCCAAGTATCTATCGGAGGAACTGGAGCTGGCACAGCATAACCTTTCTCCACCGGAGTTTGAGGATATGAAAGAAATCATGCTGGAGAACGCCGAGAAAAGCGATGTGCGCCGAGCCGCCGCCTTTTACAAGCTGATTCGCTACAGCTACGGCAGCGGCTGCACCTCTTACGGCTGTCAGCCCTTCGATGTGCGAAAGACCGTTTATCTGATATGGGAGGCATCCCGCAGATTAGCAAATACCGTGGTGGAAAATAAGGATTTTGAGGCATTGATCCGGCAGTATGACCGTGAAAATGCCTTTTTTTATTGCGATCCGCCGTATTACGAAACCGAGGGTCACTACGCCGTAGTGTTCCGAAAAGAGGATCATGTGCGGCTTCGGGATACGCTGGCAGGCTGCAAGGGCAAGTGGATGGTATCCTACAACGACTGTGAATACATCCGAGAGCTTTATGCCGGTTTCTACATCCTGTCCGTCACCCGAATTAATAATCTTGCCCAACGGTATTGACAGCGGCTGCGAGTATCCGGAAGTGATCATCACGAATTACGATCCCAAGGAGCGCCAAAACGCCGAGCCAAGCCACCTTTTATGGACCAAACAACCGGTGGCTGCCCTTATGAATGTGACATTAAATCTAATTTTCGCAAAGGAGGAATCGTAATGGATACTAAAAAAAGAGCATGGCTTTATTGCCGCATTGATGCGCCGGAGGATACACATGGCAGTTTAAAAGGACAAAAAGAAAAGCTCGACAGCTATGCCCGGCAAATGGGATTTGATATCGTCGGCTCTTCTGAGGATTTAGCCAGTGGCCTGAATTTTGACCGCGCAGGCTTAAACGAGGCTATGGAAGCAGCCAAAGCCGGTGAGATGGATGTTCTGGTCATCCACTCCATGAGCCGAATTGGTCGGGATATGGGAAAAACAATCGACTGCATCCGGCAGTTAAATAATTGCGGAGTAAAGCTGTATTCCCCACTGGATGGTGAAATCAGCATCGCGCAGCAAAACCCAATCTGTTCTCAATTATTTAGATAGGAGGTTTTTCCATGACAAAGAAAAAGTTATCTGATGAAATCAAGTACCGTATGGCAAAAGACTTCCTCTCCTACCTCTTGGAGCAGGGGAAAATCACGCCGGAGGAATACCTAAAAGCAGATCAATACAATGCCGAGAAATATCATCCCGTTTTAATATCAATTTAGTGGATATTATGATAGCTATCATTGCATCTATGTGGTAGTGTGTGTGCTAATACCTAAACGGTATTGAACTCTCACGAAAGGAGCAAGCGATTATGAAAAAGCCAAATACAAAAAAGTAGGTTCAGTCGGAAAAGAAGCACTACAAAGAAGCTGAATTTGATAATTTACTGCTGTGTTGGCTAAGAAGAACAATTAAAGTGATGCGCGGCTTCACACTATCACATTGAAAGGAGTGAGCGATTTGCCACAGGTACAGGTTATCGAACCTATCCACCCAATTTATGATTATCTGCCGGAGAAGCTTCGTGTCTGCGCGTATGCAAGAGTCAGCAGCGACTCCTCTGATCAGCTCAATTCCTTTGTTGCATAGGTTGATTATTACACAGAATTAATCACTGGCAATGAGGAATGGGATCTGGTCGACATTTATGCCGACGAGGACATCACCGGCACCTCCGCAGACAAGCGGGATGATTTTCAGAGGATGATGAATGACTGCCGCAAGGGCAAGATTGACCGGATTCTGGTCAAGTCGGTTTCCCGGTTTTCAAGAAACATCCATGACTGCCTTGCCGCCCTGCGGGAGCTGAAGGCTCTTGGCGTCGAGGTTGAATTTGAAAAAGAGCGGATCAAAACCGCTGAAATGCATGACGAGCTTATCATGGGAATGTTCAGCACCGTTGCACAGGAGGAATCCTCCTCCATCTCCAATAACATGCGCTGGAGCTATCAGCGCAGGATGCAGAGCGGCAAGTTTATTACCTGCACTGCCCCATACGGATATCAGCTTGTAGACAACATCCTGATTCCCGATGAATCACAGGCTCCTGTAGTCCGCAAGATCTTCGGCAGCTACCTCTCCGGAAAAAGTATGGAAAATATCGCCGATGAACTGACGAAAGCGGTTATTCCACGCAGGGATGGGAAAGCTCAATGGGGGCATACGGCAATTATGTATATCCTCACAAACGAAAAGTACATCGGTGACTCCCTGCTCCAAAAGTCTTTTACCACAGACACCCTGCCTTTTAGAGAGGTACAAAATACCGGTCAAAAGGATCGTTATTATGTAACAGGCTCTCATGAGCCGATTATCAGCAAGGTGGAATTTGAACAGGTCAAACAGTTTTTGGAACTCAGGAGGCAGCAAAATCCTAATAAAGGCTGTACACAGCAATACAATCTAAGCCTGAAAATCTATTGTGGGAAATGCGGGGCTACATTCCGCCGCAGAGTCACTAATGAAAAAGTCTATTGGGTATGCAGAACACATGACCGGGGCAAAAGCCTCTGTGAGCTTCGTCAAATCCGCGAGGATGCCATTGTGTTATACGTACTGTCAGCCCTTGGTTGATGGTGACAGCCTTATCCTGTTAGAGCAGGGTAAGGCGGTTTTTATTATTTACTTGGTACTAATTTTACCGTGACTCTTGATATCGTAAGGACTACATCCTTATCTAAAACAATATTTTTAAACTGTTTTTCATACATTTCACCTTTGCCGGTTCCCATAATGGCATTTAACCCACCGTTATACATATTATCAGTTGACACGTTTCCACTTCCTTTTACCGCGACTATGTCATATATTCCCGCTTCAAAGTCCGCTCCAGCAGTGTAATTTCCCGAGAAAAAAGTGACAGTTTTTGTTGCGGTATTCTCACGCTTTTTCAAGCTTGATGCATCAACACTATCCTTACTTACTATTTTTATAGTAACGTTGGAGATTGATAATACTTCACCATCCGGTATTTTAATATTTTTATATTCCTTTTCGTACATATCACCTTTTTTAACACCCATCACCGCGTTAAGACCGCCGCTATTTGATACCCGGTCATGGCGTAAAGACGCACGTAACCTCATTGTCCGCATTGCACACGCTCAGGGTGGCAACGATTACATAAGGGATACTAACGCAGAGATTTATAGATTGGTTGACCAACGCGGCGGCGTAAGCCTTGAAACGCGCTTGACCAACAAACGTCGCAGAATGGCAGACGAGGGCATCTGCAAATCGAAGCGGGACAAGCTTACGCGGGTTGATGTAATTGCAGACGATAAAAAGCTGATTGAAATTTATGTCGCAATCGTCAAGGAAATGGCGGTTAAGTACGGCATAGAACAAAAATCAGCGTAGGGGAGGGTACAAGTCATGCCACGTGAAAAAGAACTTTACCGCGACACTCTTACACGCTCCCTACTAGCAAATGTTTCTTTAGCCCTATCTAACATTGGATACTATTTGACCGCAGGCTATTTTGGCTCCGGAATTTCCTGATGGCTGGGTTGTAAAATCATCTGGGGCTGAATGCACTACTACAGTTCGACCTATGACTTCGCTTACCGAGAACTTATCTGTGGTAAATGCCATAAAAGCATTGCCGCGATTGCCAAATAACGGCGGAAGATCTCCTGCATGTGCAGGATGAGGGCAGTTATGTGGATTGTAGTGTGGACCTACGTTTGCAAAAGGATCTTGAGCATTTCCAGTGCATGAACTTCCTTCGTGTATATGAAATCCAAATACGTTTGATGAACATGTCCCTGTGCCTTGGGGAAGACCCTGCACCTGCGCTACTAGTAAAATACCATCTTCAATCTGATAAAAGAAAACCATTCCATAAATGTCGGGAAAGTTGGGACTACCTTTTATAGTGGCATGCGCGTCCGGCGATCTCTTTAATACATTTTGTAATTGGTCATATTGTGGTTCTAAATACAAAGTAACCACCTCCCAGACCATTTTATGCCATTGATTATGTTTCGGTTAGGCTTGAAAGTAAAAGCAGAGGAAGAAAAAATAGTTAAATAGTCATAGGTAAGCTTTTAAAGTGCGCACGCCTCCATGACGAAGGTAGACATAGAAAAAGCCGCCCCATTACAGGACGGCAGGAAATCACTGTGGCCGGCCACTGCCTTTGATATTAACATTCTTTGGGGCATCAGCACGCTTCTCTGATTCACTTTTAGGCAATGGTGGCGTGAGACTAGGCCCAGTTGTTGGAGTAACCGAGTCCGAAACACTATTCAATTCTTTTTTATCCATAAATTCATCCCCTTTCGGAGATTAGTTTATCCAGCAAATCAGATTTTAATAAAAAAGCCGCCCTTTTTACAGGACGGCAAACAAAGAGTGATTAACCCTCGTGTGAACCTAGTAATTACCTACTTTAATTTATATTATGCAAACTGTTATATGGTGGTGATGAAAAAGCGGCTCAAGCCGTAAAGCAAGAGCCGCAAACCAGTCTAATCTCCATCATAAAACACATGATCTTCTCCATCATAGTGATTTAGGTTACGAACATCAATTATTTTTCAACAGTCATCACAAATATCAAATTCGCTAAAACCATCATCAGTGGTGCTAGATCCAGAACTACTCTTACACTTGCAAAAATCAGAATCATTAAACATATACATTCCTCCAAATGATTATTTTTGTTTATTATAACATAAATATAGCAAAATATCAAGCAAATATTTGTGTACTTTTTTACAGTATGCTAAGCTGAAAAAGTACAAGAGAAACCAATTAAAAAGTACATTCAAAAGGAGTGAAAACATTGAGCGAGATTGAAAAGGCAATAGAAAGCATAAATTTCTTTAAAAACACCGATTTTGGTGGATTGCTTAAAGCCAGAGAATTACTCGAAGAATTGCAGGAGAGTGAAAAGCGGCAAGCAGAATGTAAATATTGTCATACTGGGGAATATCCACATATTAAATTTTGCCCCGAATGCGGGCGTGATTTACGAGGTGAAAACGATGGATGAATTAAAGGCGTGCCCATTCTGCGGGGGGAAAGCAAAAATGTCAGCACCGAACATGCACAGAAAAGTCAATATATTTTGTTCTAATTGTGGCACTGAAACATCGTGGGGAGATAAAGAAACAATAGTTATCGCGTGGAACCGCCGCACCCAGCCGGGAAACAAGCCGTTAAGCCTTGAACAGCTTAAAAGCATGGATAGAGAGCCGGTGTGGATGGTTGACGGAGCAGGGCATACCACATACGGAATTGTAAATAGTGAAGGTTGTGCTGACGCTGACTATGGTAAATGGGACATTGATTTTTATGGAATGCCTGGAGATGGGAAATATGATTTACATCGATTAGGCTGGCTTGCCTACGCCCACAAGCCTGAACAGGAGGAAAAGTGATGAAATTTCAAAATTGGGATACGCTCACCCAAGAGCAAAAGCAATTTGCGGTTAGCGAAGAGCTTAGGCTCGTTACCCACAATGGCACGACCCGGGAGGATTTGCTTAATTGCCTAAGATTTCAAGCAGCCGAGAATGCCGCGCTGAACGGGCAAATAAAACAGGCTTGCGCATCGGCACGTGAACATTGCAACAAGACGGTTAGGGCAGAAAAAGAACGCAACGCGGCAATAGCACTACACAAAGACTGTGCAAACGAACTGGACAGAATGCGCAAAGAGAGTGACACGCTGAAAAAGGCACTGGAATTGGCAAAGTCTGATTTAAAGAAAATGGTGGGATGCCAAGCGTGCGCATTAGGGTGCAAATGTGAATTTATGAGAACGCGGCCTTGTCCTGATTGGCAATGGCAAGCGCAGGAACAGGAGGGGCAGGAATGAATTATGTATGGCGAACTCTTGCTCGCCTAAGGCATTACATTGATTGACATTCAATTCCGCATTTATTGCATTCTTCTGCACACTTTTTGCAATGGTCATCTTTGAACATTTCACATTCTTGAGCACATTCATCACAGATTAAAGCACAAAGTTTGCACATGTCTGTTGCATGGCAAGCATCCATCATCATAAATTTTGCAGCTTCTTGACAAATCGAATTACATTCATTCAATTTTGCAATACATTTTTCTCTTTCAGCTGCATCTGGCTCGTTATTACACAACTGCATACATTCCATACAAGCCTGTGCGCATCTGTTACATGTGTCAATGCAAGTTTGATATTTGTTAGTGCCGTTGGTTACTACACCCATAGTTAATCTCCTTTAAGTTTTTATTATCATGCCCCCTAAAAATAAAATTATAAAAAGAAAGGATAAATCAATGAATGAAATAAATCACACACAGAACAGCGTTTTACAGCGCCTTGAAACTGCCTGTAACACCAACCCAGCCGAAGCACTCGCAATGCTGCCGGAAGTTATGAAGGCGGTGCATGAGGGATACATAAAATGGTTGCACTAGTTATTGCCATCGTCGCCGCTATTGCTTTACTTGTCATTGGCATAAAGCACCTATGGGATACGAACGAGGGCTTCCGTACAGCCGTCACTAATATATGGAACGGTATAAAGACAACTATAGGCGGCGTAGTCAATGCAATCGTAGGCTTTTTTAAAGCAGCAAAGGTTAAGCTGTGGCAAATAGCTGAACAATACGGCCTAAATGACGGCGATTTCAGTCGCAAACTCCGGCACGAACTATCGCAGGAAGAAAAACAAAAAATTCGCTTAATCATAGTTGAGTTGAAGTAGAGAGGGGGGAGGCAGCATTGCTGTGGCCGCTGAGCAAACTGTGTTACTGTATCCATCTATGGGGGCACAGCGGCACGGTAAAAACAGTAGTGCTCTATGCTGCTATAGGTAAAATAAGGTGCAATTCTCCAGAGTGAGTGCGACGTGACATTGGAGATGATGCGTCGTATGATTCGTGAAATCACCCGCTCCACTCAGAATCAAAATAAATACCTTCAACGATACGGCATAATTTGGAGCGTTATGACACAGTTATGGTGAGGATGGACGAGGTCACGCAAAGTAAACACCCGTATAGCGGCCGAATTTGGGAATATCAAACCGGATAGCTGTACGGGAGTTTTTGATTTTAATGTAGAAAAATACGGAAAGATCCGCTATAATATAGCCATCGGGTGGGCAAAGGCAAAAGCCGATTGGTATGATCCGACGGTCGCCAAGAATGACGAGTTTTTCGGGAAGCGTGAGCATGAAAAGGACACGGAGAAAAAAACCCCAGTACAAAGGCTATCGGTGGTAATCTTATTGTTTTGTTCGAGGTGATGCAATGCGTTTATGGACGGTATAGCCCGAAGAATTGATCGGGAAACTAAAAGCTGAAAAAGTGCTACACTGCGATCCGGTGCAGTCAGAGTGGGCTACCAAATGTGGCTTCAGTTCGGCTTATGATTGGCTTTCGGGGCAAATGAAGACACGCATCGAGCCGCCTCCGAAAGACGTCATTTATCCCTTCTGGGCATGGCATACAATTGAATGGCGGCACCAAAAACCTGATCTGCGCCGTACGGAGTTTCGCGAATACAAAGGTAATCAGGTTTGTTTGGAGCTAGAAGTACCAGATAACCTAGTTTTACTCAGCAATGAAGATTCGTGGCATTTCGTCTTGAACGACGCCTATTACGGAAACTGCACTAAGGTGCAGTGTGTTGGAAAAATCGACCTGGCATAAGGGAAAGTGAAACACTTTATGAACTTCATATTATATTTATAATACGCTGTTACTAACGTCACCTAAACTTCCAATAAGACCAGTACTATAAAGGAGATGGAAGAATGGCAGTTAAAATTACTGGTGAAGAAATTGATGATACTTCCATAAATCCATTTTAAAATTATTAAAGGAGAAATACACATGGTCAAACGTTTCTTAGACTGCAATGCATCAGACTTTGCTGTTTGCTCCAAACAAGACTTGTTGACAGCTATTGCCGGAAGTGAGGGTCGCACGCTGTTGTGTGAAACGATCGGCATGGCTATGCCAATCCTGGGGGATGTTACTAACGCCGAACTCGCTGCATCTATGGGTGCAGATATTCTGCTGCTTAACTTGTTTGATGTAAACAAGCCTGTCATCAACGCTCTACCAAAAGTTGCTCCACAGGATACCATACGAGAGATAAAGCGGCTTACCGGACGTCCTGTTGGTATCAATCTTGAGCCGGCACCGCCAGCTAAGAATGATGGAACACAACAAGAGGTATGGTCGCTCACAGAGGGACGGCGTGCAACCCTTGAAAATGCACAAAAAGCACTTGAAATGGGAGTGAATATGATTGTTCTGACAGGCAACCCGGGTGTTGGTGTCAGCAATGAAGCAATTGTGGAAACACTAAAACTTTTTCACAAAAGTATTGGTGATAAAATTATTCTTTCCGCAGGCAAAATGCACGCTTCCGGTATACTTAGTGAGGGCGGAGAGAATATAATAAAAAAGCAGGATGTCAAAGAGTTTTGTGATGCGGGTGCTGACATAATTTTAATGCCAGCACCGGGAACAGTTCCCGGCATAACCATGGAATACATTCACTCGTTGGTTGCATATGCTCACAGCCTTGGCGCTCTTACAATAACTACGGTCGGGACCTCACAGGAGGGGACTGATACATCCACTATGAAGCAGATAGCCCTAATGTGTAAAATGACAGGTACTGATATGCATCATTTGGGGGATTCCGGTTATCTTGGGATTGCTTTGCCAGAAAATATTCTAGCATACTCCACTGCTATACGAGGCGTTCGTCATACCTATAGACGGATGGCAGCATCTATAAATCGATGATTTTTAGCGCTGTATAAATATAAATCGTTATCAGTCAATCTGATAGTTCCTTTCAAAATAAGCTATCATCATATTACTGCAAGATGTTTGAATGGTATCGTTAAATACAGATTAGGCGAACTATATTTATGTGAAATAAGTAATTAAACTTCTAATTATTCATATAACGATCAGTTAGGAAAGCTTCCTCAATTTCACATAAGACCAGTAATTAGCGAAAGAATTAAGCTATTTAGGGGGTCCTGATAATGGAAACACAAAAGATTTTGACGTATTTATCTGATTTAGACGTAAATAACAACCGGGATTGGTACCATGCTCATAAAAAGCAATACCAAGAAGCAAATATAGAATTTGAGAGATTGATTCAAGAGTTAATATTTGAAGTCGGCAAAACAGATAGCAGTATACTACATAATAATCCAACAGAGCTTACATTTAAACTTGTGCGCGACACAAGATTCAGCAATGATAAATCCCCCTATAATCCTTCATTTAGAGCGCATATTTCATCAGCCGGAAAGCTTCCTATTCCGGTTGGATACTTTATTTCAATACGTCCCAACAATCGCTCATTTTTGGGCGGTGGTTTGTTTGCGTCAATGTTTAAAGATGCTACAACAATGATTCGAGATTATATTGCAGAATGTGGTGAAGAATTCGAGAGTATTATTACAGACAAAAATTTCACCAGCAAATTCTCAGTCAAGGGTGAAGCGTTAAAAAATGTTCCTAAAGGATATAGCCTAGAACATCCGCAAGCTACATATTTAAAAAACAAAAATTGGTATCTAGAATATCCGATAACAGACTCTTTGATTTTAACCCCTGATTGCTTTATTTATGAGGCAACTCAAATATTTATTTCGATGCAACGATTTAATGAATATTTGAATAAGGCTTTGATTGACTTTAAAATGCCAACCAGATAAAAACACCAACTGAATTATAGAGGCCTAATCAACTTCCAATTGGTACTTGTTATTGCTTTAAGCAACTTCGGATTAAAATAAAAACGATTAGTACTTATGACTTCCCCAATTTTGTATGAGACCAGAAATAGGAACGATAGAGAAACATATAATTTACTTAGAAAAATTGTTGAAAACTGTACCATTGTGCACCACCCGATTTAAAAAATCCTGTAAACTTATGTGTTTACAGGATTTTATAGGTTGAGATGCCAACATTCTAATGCTGGTCTAAAAAGTTTACTATTTAGACTCGATTTTCTTAGCCACTTCTTCTGGTGACAATCCGTCGGCATTAATGATAACTGCACTAGTTTCCGTATTATGCACGCCAAGGAAATTAGAATTTTGTCCTGTAACCACGATCGTATCATAACTTTGTAGTTTTGTGGAGGACTGTTCATTAATGTTTATACACTCCACATTATAACCTTTACCCGTTAGATAATCTTTTACCGGGGTAAGATTATACTCAATTGCAATTTTACCTTTCATATTATCACCTCATTCTATTATTTGTTCATCAATCGATTCTATCCAAAGTATAAGAAAAATCAAGCAACCATTGAAGATGATTACTATCAAAATATTGGAGTGTAAGAAAGGAGCATTATAGATACCTTTGACGATAAAAGTGAAGAAATCCTAAAACCAAGCAATATTATTGAAGCAGTAGTGGACTTTCCGGAGATAGTTGTCGTAACTTTTAATCAGAAAATTCTAAACATAGTACAGAATATGGATGATGTCGTTGAAATTAGCGAGTTAAATGGAGGCTATCCTATTCCAATTTACAAAATAAACTATAAATCGAAAAGTATTGCAGTTTATCAAACAATAATTGGTGGAGCAGGTTCAGCAGGCCTTCTTGAAGAGGTAATCGCAAAGGGTGAAAAAAAGTTTATATTCTTTGGTTCGTGCGGTACTCTTGATAAAGAACTTCCGGCTGGACATCTTAAAATGTTTAAGAAAAAGACCAAGATCATAGCAGGGCTGATGAGTATCATTTTGTTTACCAGCGTTTTCTGTGTATCGGTTTTAGCCCTAGATAGGGAAAAGCAGCTTAATGATTTTTGAGAGATTTACAAACTTTAAGTACAAATATGGGAATCAACATTTTTGGTGCAGAGGGCATTATTATGCTCTTATAAAGATTTTTAAGATTGCAAGTCCTATAATGATAAATATATTTCATCATTTCTTATGATGATTCAAATTCTTAATACCCTTATAATTTTATAATACCTTGGCAAAAAAACGTTGTAAGGGTATTAACATCTGCAATAAGCAAATCGTTCTATACTTTCATTCCAATAAATATATACACGGAAGTAAAGCGGAGCGGATACGGATTTAGGCATATAAATCTAAATCAGCCAACAATCAAGCTGTTGCGCCGGCTTGCATATATCCTTTCACAAGCCATGTCCCAAAATAGGAAACTAATGCTTGTTGCTTTTCTGGTGTTTTTCTTATATGATTCTAAATCGGTGAACAAAATTCAAAACGCTTGACATAAATTTAACATTATATTATAATATCCAAGGATTGTTAAATGAAAATCATGAAAATTTTCAATTTAAATCTACAAATACCTAAAAAAAGAAGCCCTGAAGGTTAATGTTAAGCTTTGAAATGCTTACTTAAAGTTCACGGCTTTTTTTACTATACTTGGAATAGAGAATATTCTGATTAGAGTAATTTTGAAAGGAGCAATACTTATGAGTGAACCATGTGACTGCAAAACACTTGATGAAATTTTAAAGAAGTACAATTACAATCCGGGCAGCATTATTGCCATTTTGCAGGATACCCAGGAAGTATTCCATTACCTTCCACGGGAAATCTTCGACTATTATTCGGAGAAATTGGGCATGAGCCGCGCCAAAATTTTCAGCATAGCAACGTTTTACGAGAATTTTTCCTTGAAGCCGAAGGGGAAGTACGTCATCAAGGTCTGCAACGGAACCGCCTGCCATGTTCGCAAATCAATGCCGATTCTGGAACAGCTCCGCAAGAACCTCAACCTTTCCGAAGCGAAAGAAACGACCGACGACCTGATGTTCACGGTGGAGACCGTTTCCTGCCTTGGTGCATGCGGCCTTGCACCTGCCCTGACCGTAAATGATAAAGTCTTTGGCCAGATGACTCCGGAAAAAGCTACGGAGCTGGTTAAGAATCTTAAGGAGGAAAATGCCGATGCTGAAAAGTAGAGAAGATCTGCAGAAGGCAAGGGAAAAATTCAAAAATCTCCTTGATTCGCAGAAAAAGAAAATCCTTGTATGCGCCGGTACGGCATGTGTTGCGGGCGGCTCTCTGGAAATCTACGACGAGTTTGTAAGGCTGGCAAAAGAAAAAGGAATCTCCGTTTCTATCGATCTGCAGCATGAAAACGGGAAAGAAAATGTAGGCATCAAAAAGAGCGGATGCCACGGATTCTGTGAAATGGGTCCCCTGGTTCGTGTGGAGCCAAAGGGCTATTTGTATGTCAAAGTAAAACCGTCGGATTGCGAGGAAATCCTCGAAACAAGCATCATCAGCGATTCCTACGTGGAGCGCCTTGTTTACCACAAGGACGGAGAGATACATAAACATCAGGAGTCCATTCCGTTCTACAAGCTACAGAACCGCGTGGCTCTGGAAAACTGCGGACGCCTGGACGCGACTTCCATTGCGGAATATCTCGCTCTGGGCGGATATTCCGCAATGGAGCAGGCTCTTTTTGAGATGACCCCGGACGACGTTCTGCACGAGTTGGAAATCTCCAACCTACGCGGACGCGGCGGCGGCGGATTCCCGACCGCGCGCAAATGGTCACAGGTTAAGCGCCAGAAATGCGACAAGAAATACATCGTCTGCAACGGCGATGAGGGCGACCCCGGTGCGTTCATGGACCGAAGCGTCATGGAGAGCGACCCCCACAGGATGCTGGAAGGCATGATTCTCGCGGCGTACGCCTGCAATTCGGACGAAGGCTACATCTACGTCCGCGCGGAATATCCGCTCGCGGTGAAACGTTTGGGCATTGCCATTGACCAGGCGAGAAATCTCGGCATTCTGGGCGAAAATATCCTCGGCACTGATTTTAGCTTCGACATTAAAATCTGCCGCGGTGCGGGCGCGTTCGTCTGCGGCGAAGGCAGTGCGCTGACCGCATCCATTGAAGGCAACCGCGGCATGCCACGCGTAAAACCGCCCCGTACGGTGGAACACGGCCTGTACGGCAAGCCGACCGTCCTGAACAATGTTGAAACCTACGCCAACGTACCGGGAATCATTGTGAACGGTGGTCAGTGGTTCCGCTCCATAGGGCCGGAAAACAGCCCCGGCACGAAAGTGTTCGCCCTGACCGGAAACATCAAGAACACCGGCCTCATCGAAGTGCCGATGGGTACAACCCTGCGCGAAGTTATCTACGACATCGGCGGCGGTATGCGCGACGATGCGGAATTCAAGGCGGTGCAGATCGGCGGCCCGTCCGGCGGATGCCTCACAAAAGAGCACCTTGACCTACCGCTTGATTTCGACAGCCTGAAAAAAGTCGGCGCCATGATTGGCTCCGGTGGGCTCGTCGTGATGGACGAAAACACCTGTATGGTGGAAGTGGCTCGGTTCTTCATGAGCTTTACCCAGAATGAATCGTGCGGTAAATGCGTTCCCTGCCGCGAAGGCACGAAGCGCATGCTCGAGATTTTGGAGCGCATCACCGCGGGCGGCGGCAGACCTGGCGACATTGAAATGCTTCAAGAACTTTCCGAGACCATCTCCGCCACGGCGCTGTGCGGCCTCGGTAAAACGGCGGCTTCGCCCGTGATGAGCACGCTGAAATACTTCCGCGACGAGTACGAAGCGCACATCAACGACAAGCGCTGCCCGACCAAGACCTGTAAAAACCTGAGGAAAATCTATATTGACCCTGCGTCCTGCAAGGGCTGCTCGAAGTGCGCGCGCGGCTGTCCGGTAGGCGCAATCACAGGCAAAATCAAAGAGCCGTTTGTCATTAACAGCGAAAAATGTATCAAGTGCGGCGCATGTCTTGAAGCCTGCGCATTCAAAGCGGTAAAGGAGGATTAATTCAATGAGCGGCGAATTTATGATGATTGATGATATTCCTGTAGAAATAAACGGCGAAAAGAACCTGCTTAGTCTGATTCGCAAGGCGGGAATCGACCTTCCGACCTTTTGCTATTATTCGGAGCTTTCTGTGTACGGCGCGTGCCGTATGTGCATGGTTGAAAACAAGCGCGGCGGCATGGAAGCCGCCTGCTCCACACCGCCGAAAGCGGGAATGGAGATTTATACCAACACCCCAAAGCTGAGAAGATACCGCAAAATGATACTGGAGCTTTTACTTTCCAACCACTGCAGGGACTGCACCACGTGCAGCAAGAACGGTGAATGCAAGCTTCAGGAGCTGGCGCAGCGTTTCGGTATAGACCGCGTGCGTTTTGAGAACACGTCGGATAAGCCGATGCTGGACACCTCATCCCTGTGCATCGAGCGCGACACAAGCAAGTGCATCCGCTGCGGCGACTGTGTGCGGATGTGCAGTGAAGTGCAGAATGTGGGTGCTATCGACTTTATGTACCGCGGCTCCCAAATGACCGTGGGCACCACATTCAACGTGCCGATTTCCGAAACAAAGTGTGTTGGCTGCGGCCAGTGCGCGGCTGTCTGCCCGACCGGCGCAATCGTAGTGAAAAATGATACTGAAAAGGTCTGGAATGAACTGCAAGACCCGAATACCAATGTCATTGTTCAGATTGCCCCCGCCGTGCGCGTAGGCATCGGCAACAAGCTGGGCCAGAAAGACGGCGAAAATCTCATGGGCAAAATCGTCGCGGCCCTGAAACGCATGGGCGTTGACGAGGTATTCGATACTGCTACCGGAGCGGATTTGACGGTCATGGAAGAGGCAAACGAATTCCTTAGCCGTTTGGAAACCGGGGAGAAACTGCCCTTGTTTACATCCTGCTGCCCCGCATGGATTCAGTATGCGGAAAAGAACCATCCGGAACTGTTGCAAAATATTTCTACCTGCCGCTCGCCGATGCAGATGTTTGGTTCTGTACTAAAAGAAAAATACAAGCAATCTGACCGCCGCGTCGTAGTTGTCGCAGTCATGCCTTGCACAGCGAAAAAATACGAGGCTGCGAGAGATGAATTCAAAGATAACGGCGTGCCTTATGTGGATTACGTCATTACGACACAGGAATTGATTCAGATGATTCGTGAAGCTGGAATCGTATTTTCCGACCTGGAGCCGGAAGCAATCGATACGCCGTTTAACATACAGAGCGGTGCGGGTGTGATTTTCGGTGTCACCGGTGGTGTGACTGAAGCCGTAATCCGTCGCCTTTCCGATAAATCCGTTACAGCTCTTCGTGCTCTTGCGTTCAACGGTGTGCGCGGCATGAAGGGCCTGAAGGAGAAAACAATTATGGTCAACGACCGTGAGGTGAAAATCGGCGTTGTGAGCGGTCTGAAGAATGCGGAGAATCTGATTCAGAAGATTCAGAGCGGCGAAGCACACTACGATTTTGTGGAAGTCATGGCGTGCCCCGGCGGCTGTATCTGCGGTGCGGGTCAACCGGTCGGCGACAATCACGTAAAGGAAAAGCGTAGCGACGGCATTTACGCGTCGGACAAAATGTGCAGCATTAAGCGTTCCGAGGAAAATCCGGTTATCACTTCGCTTTATTCAGGCTTACTGAAAGGCAAGACTCACAAGCTTTTGCATGCGAGCTATTATGAGAAAAAATAACTGTTCTGTAATTGGTTTTAAAAGATTCAAAAATGTACAAATTTTATTCTATCCACATGCGTAGATTCAAAGCTACCACAATTCATACAATGAAAGCCACCTTGAAAAAGGTGGCTTTGCTGTTTTTATGGCTATCTTACTGGAATTTTGGCCTTATTTTGCTTGAAAGAGTGTCTTCCGTGGCTGACGGTACCCTGTATTTCAGCTATTGGTTGCACACTCTTGAGGGGGTTGCATTTTCAAAGAAGGGTGTGCATCATCCGCTCGTATGGTTTCCTACCAAAAAGAAAAACTCCACAGGAATGTCAATTTGGGTGCTACTGAGATACCATTGGTACATTCTATTGGCGAGAAGTTTCACAACTAAAATATTCGAATTGAGTGCCGAGATTTGTACGTAAAAATGGTTATTTCAGCTTCGTCTAACAACTGTGCTTCACTGCTCTCAGATGGGAATAAAAATCCTTCAAACGTGATATTGCAAATAAAAAGATCATTTGGAAAATTCAGGAGATTAAATCGATGTCAGAGCATTAAAAATCGATTTGATATATGTTATATTGATCGCATAAGTTCTTAAAATAATTATCGAGGTGAAAAATGTGGATAGCTTTAGGGTTCTTGAGATTAAACGAAGTGTCTTTGAAGACAATGATCGCCAAGCGAATTTGCTTAGAGAAGAGCTGAAAAAGGAAAAAACTTTTCTGTTGAATTTAATGTCATCTCCGGGTTCCGGAAAAACAACAACTCTTACAAGAACAATTGATGCTTTAAAGGATGAAATGAATATCGGGGTTATGGAAGCAGATATTGATTCTGATGTTGATGCCCGCACTATTTCCACAACCGGTGCAAAAGTGATTCAATTACATACAGGTGGTATGTGTCATCTTGATGCAGATATGACAAAGCAAGGATTAATCGGTCTTGGAACCGACAATATCGATTTTGCTATTTTGGAAAATGTGGGAAATTTAGTATGCCCTGCGGAATTTGATACCGGTGCATCAAAAAATGCAATGATTCTGAGCGTACCGGAAGGCGACGATAAGCCTCTGAAATATCCTTTGATGTTTTCAATTGTTGATGTTCTTTTGATAAACAAAATAGATGTATTGGAATACTTCGACTTTGATTTGGAAGCATGCAAAGAGAGAGCGAAAAAATTAAATCCGAATATTAAAATTATTCCAATCTCCGCTAAAACAGGCGAAGGGGCCGAGGAATGGGCGGATTGGCTGCGTGCTGAAGTGAAAAAATGGAATCAAAATTAATATGTAAGACAGTCTGAAGTGGAGGGAACTAAGCTATGCCAAAACAAAAAGTACTGGATTTTGCTAATAAGGTCAGCGGGAAGAAACGTGGTTCAAAATCAGAGGTGAAACCGACAGATCCGGAATATATGATTCTAGAGCCTGTTGTCTCAGATGAAATGGCAGAAGTGGCACTTTGCATGGAGTTTCGTAAGCCAATGAGCGCACAAGAGCTTGCTCCTCTGTGCGGAAAATCTGTTGAGGAAACAGAGAGACTCGCATGGGATTTGGCAGTTGCCGGTGTTTGTTTTGTTAATAAAAAAGACGGGGTTGATAAATACTGGTATGACACTTGGGTTCCGGGCATCATGGAAATGATGGTTAACAATAAGGAAAATGTTGCAAAATATCCCCAAATCGCCAGGGCCTTTGAAGCATACGGCATAACAAGAGGTTCAAAGAGTATAGGTGCCTTTCCGCCAGGTGTAGGATTAATGCGTGTTATCCCGATTGAGATGGCCATTGATGGAGAGACCAGAAGAGCGTCTTATGAAGAAATCTCAAAATATCTGAATGATAATGATATTTTCTCAGTGTCGGATTGTTCTTGCCGCACATCTAGAAAGATTATGGGGGAGGGCTGCGGTCACTTAGCTAAGGATATGTGTATTCAATTGGGTCATGCGGCCGAGTATTATATCCGTACAGGCAGGGGCCGACAGATTACCCGTGAAGAAGCTTTTGAGGTTATTAAGAAGGCGGAAGAAAACGGTTTGATGCATCAAATACCGAATCTGGATGGTTCGGGAAAGACCCACGCAATCTGTAACTGCTGCGGATGCTCCTGCTTGGCATTAAGAGCAGCCGAGATGTTCAGCAACGTTGATATGGTACGTTCCAACTATGTTGCACATGTTGATGCAGATAAATGCGTTGCCTGTGGCGAATGTGTTGAAAATTGCCCTGTTAATGCGTCACAATTGGGTCAAAAGTTATGTGCGGTAAACCCAATTCCGGTGAAAAAAATAGAGACACCGCGTGATACGGAGTGGGGACCGGACAAATGGAATCCGGATTATCGTATCAACAGAAAAGATGTTGTCGATAGCGGTACCAGCCCCTGTAAAACAGAATGCCCGGCTCATATTGCGATTCAGGGTTATATCAAGCTGGCGTCTCAAGGAAGATATACCGAAGCGCTCGAACTGATTAAGCACGAGAATCCGTTCCCTGCAGTATGTGGACGTATCTGCCCAAAAAAATGTGAATCTGCGTGTACCAGACGCGGGATTGATGATCCAGTTGCTATCGATGAAATCAAAAAATTCATTGCTGAGCAAGACTTAAATATGGATCATCGTTATGTACCAAAAGTTAGACATGACTATGGAAAGAAAATTGCTATTATCGGTGCCGGCCCTGCCGGGCTCTCCTGCGCTTTCTACCTGGCTCTTGATGGCTATAAGGTAACCGTGTTTGAAAAACAAAAAGCACTTGGCGGTATGCTGACACTCGGAATCCCATCTTTCAGACTTGGAAAAGATGTAGTTAATGCAGAAATCGACATTTTGAAAGAATTGGGTGTTGAGTTTAAAACAGGTGTTGAAGTTGGTAAAGATGTTACTCTTAATGACTTGAGAGGGCAAGGGTTTGAAGCATTCTATCTTGCAATCGGTGCTCAATTAGGCAGAAAACTCGGTATCGAAGGTGAAAATGCTGAAGGCGTTACCACCGGTGTTGATTTCTTACGTAATGTAAACTTGGGCGATGAATCCAAACTCCAAGGAAAAGTAGTTGTAATCGGTGGCGGTAACGTTGCTATTGACGTTGCAAGAACTTCTACAAGAAAAGGTGCTTCAAAAATTGATATGTATTGTCTTGAAAGCCGTGAGCAAATGCCGGCTCTCTCAGAAGAAATTGAAGAAGCAATGGAAGAAAATATTGGTATCAACAATTCTTGGGGCCCGAAACGTATCGTTACGGAAAACGATCATGTTGTTGGTGTGGAATTCAAGAAATGTGTTTCTGTGTTTGATGAAAACGGAAAATTCAGTCCTACATATGACGAAAATGATACAAAAGTTGTTGAAGCTGACAACGTATTGCTTTCAATAGGTCAGGCAATGGATTGGGGCGACTTGATTGCAGACAGCAAGATCAAATTAAATCGTAACATGACTATCATAGCGGATCCGTTTACTTACCAAACAGGAGAGCCGGACGTATTTTCCGGTGGTGATGTAGTAACAGGTCCGAGGTTTGCCATTGATGCCATTGCAGCAGGTAAACAGGGCGCAATTTCTATTCACCGTTATGTTCAACCTGGACAAAGTCTAATTTTAGGTCGTGACAGAAGAGAATATCATGCACTGGACAAAGAAAACATTGACCTTGCAGGATACGACCGTCTTCCAAGACAAAAAGCAGGTCATGCTGACGCGGCTCAATGCAAGGATAAGTTTAAGGATATGCGTGCTACATTTACCGAAGAACAGGTTCAAAAAGAAACAGAACGCTGCCTTGGCTGCGGAGCTACCGTTGTTAATGAATACCTCTGCGTAGGGTGCGGCCAGTGTACAACGAAATGTAAGTTCGACGCAATTTCACTGGTTAGAAAATATGACGGTGAAGGCGTGTCTTATGAAAACGTGAAGCCGGTCGTTATCAAAACAGTTATTAAACGCAAAGGCAAAATCGCAGCTAAAAAGGTTAAAAATATTTTTACAAAAAATAAAGCATAAATGCTTTTAGTATTGAGAAGGCAGGTGAATGTATTTGCACGAATTAGGAGTTATCATTGAAATCGTTAAGCAGGTAGAGGTTATTGCAAAAGATAATGATGTAGAGAAAATTGAAACATTGGTTCTACAAATCGGAGAGCTTTCTTCCATGATTCCCAAATACATAGAAAAACTTTACCCTGCCGCAGTGGACGGTACAATATTAGAAGATTCAACGTTAAAAATTGAGATAATACCGGGCAATGCTCTTTGCAAAGATTGCAAAAAGGTTTTTAATCTTATAGAAAACAAAAAAATATGTCCTTACTGCGAATGTGAAAAATGGGAATTATTAAGTGGAAATGAATTCTTTATAAAGGAAATTATTGCCTGCTGAACGATAATAATCATAAATATGAATTGGAGGAAAAAAATATGGCATGTTTTCTTGTACCTATGGCAGAAGCTATTGTAGTTACGGTCGCGAAAAATATTGTGGAGAAAAAAGAACGAAAAGTTGAGGTAGAAAAAACTTTACATACAGAATCAAGCAGAGCTTCACAAATAGAATTAAGCCGGACTCCACAAACAGGGCTAAGCTGGAGTCTTAAGTTGAGTTGGCTGAAAAATTTATTATGGGGTGGAGTGCTACTGTTGGCATTAGAACATTTGTGGCATGGAGAAATTGTCCCATGGCCTCCTTTTTTGACGGCAATGTACAATCCCGCTGATATAGCCCCAATGCTTCATGAGGTTGCAACAGTTGGCACATCTATGGCGATATTTGTAACAATTGTGTGGGGAATAATGGCTTTGATTGCTGAACAAAAAGCGAAGCGTATTCCTGCTAAATCACAAAAAGAGGTTTAAGGGAGGACAAATTATGTATTTTATTATTACTGCAGTTGCAGCTCTAGCTACAACTATCATATGGTATGTTAATGCACCGGAAGATAAATACAAGCTGAGCACATTATGTTTTATCTATTGGGGAGCAACACTCATGTGGTTTGTTGACCACGTGATGGCATATTTAACCGAAGGCGGAGAATTTTTCGAAATAACTCTGGATGCAACGTTGTTGGGAGTTACTGTTGTTCTCTTTGGTCTCTTAGTGTGGATAATTATGCTGCTTGTTAGAGATCCCAAGGGGGTTTTTAATAAATTATTCCAATCCAAAATATAAGGTTTAGTAATTAAATAGTGACAAGTTATTGTAAATAATCTTTATCTAAAAACAGCTACAAATAATTGTGGCTGTTTTTTGCGGCTCTGCCGTCCGGTGTTTTGCCGGGCGGTTTTTTCTTTTTGTCCCGACCGCCATGCTGCTACTGTGGACGGTTGAGACTCGCAATGGACAAATCGTTCAAAAGTATCCAAGTCAATTATATGCTTTTTGATATAGCCAAGTTATCACCCAATAAAGTCGTGGAGTGTGCCACAATCCACTAAGACTACAGCATTCCATATTTGCTGGATTGGTATGGACTTTTTATTTTTAAGGACAGCGGTTAATTAATTTGATTTGTAAAGGTTTTAACATTAAGATATCTAACAGCGTGAAAAGAAATATTTTCTTAAAACATATAAACATGTTTACAAAACTGGACATCAAAAGAGAAGACATTAAATTTTTATTGTGATACCCTGTAATCAGGAGGTGAGAAAAGTGGTATGGCTAAAACAACTAAGCCAAGCGATTGACTATATTGAAAACAACTTAACAGGTGATATTTCCTATGATGAAGCTGCGAGAATTGCTTGCTGCTCGACCTATTATTTTCAACGGATGTTTTCATATGTAGCAGGTATTCCTCTGTCTGATTACATTCGCCATCGTAGAATGACGCAGGCAGCTTTTGAGTTACAGTCAAGCGAAACAAAGATTATGGATATTGGCATGAAGTATGGTTATGTTTCGCCAACATCCTTTAATCGTGCTTTTCAAAGTGTTCATGGTGTTGCCCCAACTGCTGCTCGCATGGAGGGGACGTTATTAAACACTTATCCGCGCATTAGTTTTTCTATTAACATTACTGGAGGTGAAAGTATGAGGTATCGAGTTGAAACAAAAGACCCTATTAGGGTTGTTGGGATTAGGACTGCATTACAAGTGGATACAAAACAAAATTTTATAATTGTTCCTGTATTCTGGGATACAACATTAAAAAGTAATTTATATCCCGAAATTTGCAAATTAGCCAATCAAAGCCCTCATGGTGTTTTAGGTGTTACTGCTTATAAAAATCCAAAAGACATCTATTATTATATTGCAGCAGCCACAGACGAACCTGTACCGCAAGGAATGGTCGAATCCAACATACCGGCAGCTACATGGGTTATCTTTGAATGTGATGGGCATTTTCAAGAATCCATTCAAACAATCTTCAAGCGATTTCTTACAGAATGGCTTCCATTTTCTGGATATGAATATGCTGAATTACCAGATATAGAAGTTTATCCTATCAGTGATCCAAAATCAAAAGGAGGACATTCCGAAGTCTGGATTGCAGTTAAGAAAGCAACATCGCAAGGATATTGAGGAGGAAAACAAATGAATTATGAAATTGAAATTAGGGATATTGAGCCTATCAGGGTGGCCTTTATGCGATACAAGGGGATTGCCGCCGAAGCAAATAAAGTATTTCCAAATGTGTTTAAGTCCATTCAGGGCAAAGCAAATGGCACACCCTTTTTCTGTTACTATGTGATGAATCCAGAAACAAAAATCGGCGAAATGGAATTGTGTGTTCCCACTGCTGAAACGCCAAACAGCAATGGTATTACAGTAAAAGATATACCAAGAATAAGAGCTGTTTGTGCTACTCATGTCGGTCCTTATGATACTATGCAGTGCGCATACGAAGCAATTAACCGCTATGCTCAGGAAAATAATCTGACCTTACGGCCCCCATTCAGAGAAGTCTATATCAAAGGGCCGGGTATGCTTTTGAAAGGCAATCCCGATAAGTACATTACGGAAATCCTGTTTCCGGTGAAAGAGGATGAATAGGATGCCGGCAATTGAAATTGATAAATTGGTTAAGCAGTACAAGAGTGGCGTTAGAGCCTTAGACGAATTGAGCATGAAAGTGAACAGCGGAGAAATCTTTTCTTTGCTTGGGCCAAACGGTGCAGGGAAATCTTCCCTCATTAATATTCTGACAACCTTTTACAAACCCACGTCCGGAAAGGTAACTATGCTGGGTAAAGATTTATGTAAGGAACCGGCCTGGGTTCGCACGCAGATTGCTTGTGTTGCTCAGCGTGTTTCCATTGATGAACATCTGTCACTTATGGAAAATATGGTTTTTCAAAGCAGGCTGTACAAGGTGGACAGCGCTACGGCAAAAAAGAGGATTGAAACTTTAATTGACAGCTTTGGACTGGCGCAGTATTTGAAATACCCGGTTGTTTCCTATTCCGGTGGAGTAAAACGTCGATTGGATATTGCAATGAATATGGTTTCTTACCCTCAGATACTTTTTTTAGACGAACCAACGGTCGGTATGGATATTGCTTCCCGAAAAGCCATGTGGGAAATCATGCGGAAAGTTCGGAATGATTTTAAAACAACGATTTTTCTGACTACCCATTACCTTGAGGAAGCCGATCAGCTTAGTGATACCATTTGCATTATGAAAGAAGGTCACGAATTAGCTCAGGGAGCACCGGGAAGTCTGCGGCAATATATTCGACAAAATATGCTTCGTATTGGTTTTTCTAATACAAAAAAGGCAAAAGATTGTGCGAAGGCGCTTGATGGAACGCACATACTTCCACCCATGAATATCCGTGAAAGTTCGATTTTTGCCGATGCAGGGGACGATCGAAAGACTTTTGAAAATGTTAACAAGTGGCTTCTGGAAAAGGATGTTCCTTTTGAGGCTATTGAAATCGTGCAGCCCAGCCTTGAAGATGTGTTCTTGAAGTTAACGGGGACTGAAAGGAGGTAATCGAATGGATACAATGAATATTTTATGGCGCAATATGAAGTGGCGCTTTCACAACCCTATTTCAATCTTAATTACCATTATACAACCCCTGATTTGGTTGGTTTTGTATAGCGCAATCGCGGGTCAGCCCATGCAAAATATGTCCGGCGGCAACTATACCGCCTTTATTCTTCCCGGCATCATGGTGCTTGTTATACTTGCCTGTTGTAGTAGTGGTGGTTATCTCAACTTCATTATGAAATCCCAAGGCAGTTTTTACAGGATATTAATAGCGCCTGTAAAACGGAGCTCCGTTGTTCTTGGGCAAATGTTGGAAGCGGTTTCGCTTTCGTTCATTGAAGTAGCCATCCTGTTTGTATTGTCCATATTCTTGTCAGTACGCATTGCATCGGGATTTACCGGATTGCTTTTGATGCTGCCTCTTATTTTTCTTGCGGCATTTTTTATGTCGGGGCTATCCTATGTTATTAGCCTGTGCCTGCCCAATGAAACGGTTTATGAATCTATTATGAATTTGATTGTACTTTCCATCTTCTTTACCAGCACAGCGTTATTTCCGATGGACAGTATATCGGGCGGCTTGAAAATTGCGGTAATAATAAACCCGTTCACCCATATTATAAACTGCCTGAGGAGTTTGATTTTAGGAACTTCTATTGATTGGCACAACTTATTGCTTGTGATCGGCATATCTATATGTCTTTGCTGTGGCAGCTTTGCATTGGCGCTTTGGAGGCTCAAAAAGGAAACTGCCAACTAATTATACGAATATAGATAATGTCTTGTTTACAAGAAAATCGCAGCAACTACTTAAAAGCCCTGTCATCTTTTCACATCGGTAGCCGCATTATCAATCAAAAACCCCCAGTAACGGGCGAGCATTATCAAAAACTAAGTTTTTAAACTTAGTTCATTTACCCTTCTTAAAATTATGATCTAAGGGAATAAAATGAAAATAATTCATTGACATTATAACTGCATAGTGATAACGTGTAATTAAAATTAATATTATAAAAGTGTTTTAACTTTATCACAAACGCTAAGATCTAAAGTAAAGGGAGGTCTTTGTTATGAAGAGATATTTTAAAAAAGGTTTTGATATTGAACTTGAGGATTCTCTTAATTATCCATCTTCTGAGAAGATCTGCGAGGGTATTGCAACATTTTGTTCTAATGACAAACAGAAATGTGGGTTTGTCAGCAGAAATAATCCCGTTACTTTCAATTTAGATGGAATTTTATATGAAACTACAGTAAATACGGGTCGTGGAGGATATTATTTATTTTGTAAAGAAGCATAATTAACATCTATAGTAATAAATTTTCAATTTTAAAGAGCTCCGTATCGGGGCTCTTTTTTTCTTATACCTTTTAGAAGGAAGGTGACAAGGCTGCGAACGTTGAAAAAATACAAATCATCCGTGATGTGTTCGGCAGCATGAGGCACAACGGCTATCGGTAGTTCAATACCGCTTACATTGAGATTACCAAGAAACAAGGCAATTTATTGAAAAATAAATCATAATTACTGCACTAATTGACAAGTTTACATTTCATTGTATTCTTTAAGTATTTTACAGCTATTTTACTAAATAGTGAAATATTTTACTTAAATTACAACTGATTTAAACATTTAATTCGAGATAATTTTAAACATTTATAAAAAAACATGAATTTGTAAATAAATATTATTGACATTTCCTAAATTAAATATTACACTACAAGTAAAGGATAACAAAATTTTAGTAAAATATTTACAAAGGAGTTTCAAATGGCAACTTTAAAAGATATTGCTGAACTTGCGGGTGTTTCAATCGCATCCGTATCAAGGGTTTTAAATCAAGACGATACATTTTCAATATCAAGTGAAACAAAATTAAAAATTCTTCAGATAGCACAGGATCTTCAATATAAAGTAAACAAATCAACATTTAATCAGATGTTACCTAATGGCAACCTAAAAATTGCTATGATTATGCTTTATAGTGAATTTTGGGAAATTTCCGACTCTTATTACCTAACCATCCGTGTTCACGCAAAAGAAGAAGCAACCGCAAGCGGAGTTGAGGTGAAAGAAATTTTTTTACCTGCTGACAAAGATGAAATAATCGACTTTACTGAATTTTCCGGAATTATAATTATTGGTGATTCAGGAGATTGGTATCGAAAAAATAATCTGAGAAAGTCTATTATAGAGTCCGCATTACCTGTTACATTTGTAGATTTTATCCCAAAACAAACAGAGTTAGAAGCTGATTGTGTCATTAATGACTTTAGAGAAATTTCAGAGAAAGCGTTGAACCATTTCATTTCTCTGGGCTATCAAGAAATAGGGTATATAGGCAGTAACGGCTGTGAAGTAAATGGAAAAAGATATCTGGATATGCGTTATGTGTTTTTTGAAGAAATTTTGAAAATGAATGGATTGTTTAAGAGCGAGCTTGTTTTTAAGGATGACAGCGCCTGTGTGGAATCAGGCTATAAACTTGCAAATCAGGCTATCGAAAGCGGTCGACTGCCCAGAGCCTTTTTTGTGGAAAATGATTCAATGGCAATTGGAACTCTCCGGGCTTTTAAGGAACATAATATCAAAATTCCACAACAGGTTTCTATAATTGGATGTAATGATATCCCCACAGCTGAATTTCTTGCACCTTCTCTTTCTTCGGTTCACATTCACAGCGATTTAATTGGCATTATGTGTACAAGATTATTGATTGAAAGAATTAAAACAAAACGTGTACTGGGTGTCAAGATTGTGGTGCCAAATAAGCTGATTATTCGGCAGAGTTGTGAAGAAAGGGTGCAATGAGGTTGACTTCTGAAATCGTAATAAAAGAAAAGAATAATTATTTACTCTCTGTCGTTTCTTTATTTATCGTAGCAATTATTTGGGGTTCGGGGTTTATCGGAGCTCGGCTGGCTTTAGATTCCAGTTTAAGTTCATCCTTTATTATGTTTGTACGTTTTACCATTGCAGCTCTTATTATCGGTGTCGTCTTTTTTAAGGATATTAAAAACAATCTTCGCTACAAGCATCTAAAAGGTGGATTTATTATTGGCTTGTTTTTGTTTTTGGCATTTTATTTACAGACGGTGGGCCTTAAATATACAACACCCTCCAATAATGCCTTCATTACCGCATCCAATGTTGTAATGGTTCCCTTTTTATGGTGGTTTGTCAGCAAGAAAAAGCCTCATACAAAAATATTTATTTCCTCTTTTTTATGCTTAATGGGTATCATGATTTTATCCGTTAACTTTGCAAATGGATTTTCCTTGTCGGCAGGTGATCTTTTAACCCTTGCATGTGCCTTCCTTTTTGCATGTCAGATTGTTGCTACAGGTATTCTAGCCGAATCTATGGATGCAAAGGTGCTTGTATTCTTACAGTTCTCAGTTGCTGCGTTATTGGCATTTTTCGTATTTCTGATTACCGACAGGGATTTTACAGCTTTTGCTTGTCCAAAAGGGATGTTGGCGGTAATTTACTTAGGAGTATTCAGTACCTGCCTTTGCTACTTTTTGCAAACAACAGCCCAAAAAAATGTACCTTCTGCAAAAACGGCAATTATTCTTGCCACCGAATCTTTATTTGGCACTTTTTTTTCCGTATTGCTTGGATATGACAAGCTATCGGTAAATATGGTAGCAGGAGGATTAATTATTATCATAGCTATTTTATTGCCAGAAATGAAACTTCCCCAAAACTGCAAAAAAGAAAGGAAAGGGTAAGATAAAATGAAACTTGAGTTCAACTATAGATTGGAAGATTGGAACAATATTAACGTACTGGATAGAAACAGAATGCAGACCAGGCCTTTTTATTGTGGTTATACGGATAAAGAAACAGCTCTTACCTTTGATCGCACAAAAAGTGGAAATTATCAACTGCTCAACGGTATGTGGAACTTCTCCTATTTTCAAACACCCATTGATGTACCGGAAGACTTTATGATGCCTGACTTCGATGACAGCATATGGGATAAAATGGTGGTACCTGCTCAGTGGCAACTCAATGGCTATGACTATCCGCATTATACAGATGCTATTTCTCTTTTTCCTATTACCGATGAGCCGTCCATTCAAATTGATAACCCAACAGGTGCCTATCGCCAACGCTTTGCTTTTCAGAAGTCTGACGATATGGAGTGTATCCTCCGTTTTGACGGTGTGGAAAGTGCTTACCATGTGTGGGTAAACGGAAAATTTGTTGGATACAGCCAAGGATCAAGACTGACGTCCGAATTTAATATTACCGATTTTGTGCAGAATGAAGAAAATATCCTGGCTGTTAAGGTTTACAAATTCTGTGATGGTAGTTATTTGGAAAATCAGGACATGTGGTGGTTATCTGGAGTTATCCGCGATGTCAGTGTAATTAAAAGGAAAAAGCTTCATATTTCCGATTATAAGCTGGATTCATTGCTTACAAACAACTATAAGGACGGTTCTTTTACCGCTAACGTAGAAGTGGAAAACAGCACACAAACACAACAGGAGGTTTTGTTAGAAACTCAACTATATAACGGCAAGCAAAAGATTTTTGAAAAATCACATAGTCTAACGGTACAACCCAAAAACAAAGAGACCATCGAAATCAAGGAATTAATTCCAGATATAAAAGTTTGGTCAGCAGAAACACCTGATCTTTATAACGTTGTTATAACGTTAAAGGATAAGCACAAAAAAACAATTGAGGTTTATTCTCAAAGGATAGGTTTCCGCAGCGTGGAGCTGAAAGATGGTTTGATTCTTATTAACGGAAAAGCTATCAAACTGAAAGGAGTAAACCATCACGACTGGAACCAATACAACGGCAGGTGCATCACTGCTTCAGACATGAAAATGGATCTGATGATGATGAAGGAAAACAACATTAACGCGATTAGAACGTCACATTATCCCAGCCATCCTGACTTCTTGGATTTGTGCGACCAGATGGGCTTTTATGTTATGGAAGAGGCGGATCTTGAATGTAACCAAATGGCATACATAATAGGGAAAATGAATAAAATCAGCGACGATCCTCTTTGGGAGGCCAGCTATGTTGACCGGGTAGAACGTATGATACGCAGAGATAAAAACCATGCGTCCATTATGTTCTGGTCATTGGGTAATGAGTCAGGCTTTGGACACAACTTTGTGGCAAGCGGAAGATTTGCAAAGAGCTATGATCCCACCAGACTAGTACATTATGAGGAGGATCGGGATGCAACAATTGCTGACATGTACAGTTCCATGTATACCCGCCATAATGTTTTAGAACTATTGGGACGTGATGTTTCAAAGAAAAAGCCGCACATTGTCTGCGAATACGCACACGCCATGGGCAACGGCCCCGGAGGCTTAAAGGAATATTGGGAAATCTTTAATAAATATCCAAGACTTCAAGGAGGCTTTGTATGGGAATGGATTGATCACGGCATTAAGCAAAAAGATGAAAAGGGCACTGAATATTTTACCTATGGCGGAGACTACAAAGATTATCCCAATAGCAGTTCTTTCTGCTGTGACGGTTTAATTCAAGCAGACAGAACTCCAACACCTGCTCTCGAACAGCTAAAAAAGGCTTTGGAACCTGTGAAACTAAGTGGTTTTGACCAGTCTAAGGGAACTATTGAAATAACAAACCGATATGATTTCATTCTGCTGGATAACTTGAAATGTATTTTTAAGGTAGAATCCCTTGGAAATACACTTTTAGAAAAAGAAATTGACCTAACAGGCATACAGCCTCATAGCTCAAAGGAGCTAAACCTTTATAATCCCGATGAGTTGCAGATTCCACAGGGTTACTCAGAGTGGTGGCTCAACATAAGCTTTGCCTATAAAAATAAGCCCGACTGGTTAGTGAGAGAAAATTTAGAGGTAGCTGTCCATCAAGAAAAAATTGAAACACCGCAAATGCTGCCTTTACAACATCAATCTGATAAAACAATTACGGTGGAGGAAAAAAACGGAAAGATTCACATAACCGGACAGGACTTCGAGGCTTTGTTTGACCGGATTCATGCTAATCTATGCGGATATACTTTTCACGGCGAAAACATGATTGAGAAAGGGTTTGACCTCAATCTTTGGAGGGCGCCGCTGGATAACGACAAAAACATGCGGTTAATGTGGGAAAATGAAATGGTCAGCACCTTAAAGAATATTGTAAATTCTGTAACCGTGGAATATGACGATAAACATGCAACCATTACCTGCAGCCAGGTTTTTGCTCCAATTGTCATGGAGTGGAAAATTTTATACAATGCAGTTTATACCATTGATGCAGAAGGTGTGATTACCATCGAGACGGATGGTGTACCTGTGGGTACTTTACCCGAATGTTTCCCTAGAATTGGCTTAAGGTTTGCTTTAAATGAAGAATGCGAACAGGTTGAATGGTATGGAAGAGGCCCTAAGGAAACCTATTGTGACTGCAAAGAAGGCAACCCCATTGGTTTATATCAAAGTACAGTAGATGAGTTTTTCTTCCCATATGTGGTTCCCCAGGAAACAGGAAACAGAGAAGATACACGATGGGTAGTCTTATCCAAGAAGGATGGCGTTTCCCTATGTGCAGTGGCAAAGGATAAATTCAGTTTCAGCGCTCTTTACTATTCTGCGGAGGATTTAACTCAAGCAACCCATACCAACCAACTAAAAAAACAAGAAAAGATTTACCTTTCTCTTGATTATGGTCAAAATGGACTGGGCAGCGCAAGCTGGGGTGTGGAGGCATTAGAAAAGGACCGCTTAAAGCCAAATCCCTTCCACTTCGTCTGGAAACTGTTTGGTCTTGAAAGCAAGCAAGTTCCGCAAAGACCAGAGCTTGAACGTGCGATAATGACATAACGACATAACAATAAACTTTAACTGTCAATTATTTTCCGTTTAGCTGCTGGCAACGACAGGATGAACGGATTTGGAGTAATTCTATGAAAACGGAAATGCAGAGGAGAGAAGAAGTTTTGAGCAGTGTAAATATACAAAATACTCGAGGAAGTAATGAGATATACAAAAGAAAAAGTATCATCACGCAAAAAAATGTCCCGTACTTCTTTTTGTTGCCAATAATTATACTTTTTTTAGTATTCATGGTGTATCCCATAATCCATTCATTTATTCTAAGCTTTTTTAACTTTGAAGGTGGGGAATACAGTTATATAGGACTGCAAAACTATGCAACGATGCTCAAGGATCCCATATTTTACAAATCATTAGGAAATACATTTATTTACTTGATAATTCAAGTGCCCATCATGGTTGTTCTTTCACTGACTTTGGCTGTTTTAGTCGAGCAGGACTTTCTAAAGTTACGTTCTTACTATCGTATTGGTGTGTTTCTCCCATCCATTACCGCTTTAGTTGCTTATGCGATTGTATTCAAACTGCTTTTAAATACGGATTACGGTATAATCAACAATGCTCTTCGCGCATTAGGATTTGAGGGAGTGGACTGGTTGAACACCGTTTGGGGTGCTAGATTCTCCATTATTATAGGTATTACTTGGAGATGGACCGGATACAACACGATTATTATGATTGCAGGTATAAAGGGAATTCCCAATGAGCTTTATGAATCTGCCAACATTGACGGTGCAACATTTATGCAAAAGCTTACCAGAATCACAATTCCTATGGTAAAACCCATTATGTTGTTTGTAAGCATCACCTCTACTATCGGTACCTTGCAGCTATTTGACGAATCCTTTATTCTCACCGCAGGTGGACCGGATAATGCAACCATTTCTATCGGTCACTATCTCTACAACACGGGATTTACTTTCTTTAAGTTTGGCTATGCAGCCGCATTAAGTTATGCATTGGTGATTATTATTGGTGTTTTATCCTTAATTCAGTTTAGAATGTCCAAAGGAGGGGAAAATTGATGGATAAATCAAAGGGAAGACAAATATTTACATATGTGTTTTTAACAATTGTGGTGATTATTTCACTGTTTCCCTTCTACTTTATGTTTATATCTGCAACCAACGCTAATATGGATATTCTAAGCATAACTCCTAAGATGACCTTTGGCAGCAATCTTTTAGTAAACTTATCCAATCTAAATAAAAGGATAGATATAAGTAGAGTCTTTTTTAACTCCATTGTTATAACAGTAAGCTATACCTTATTATGCATTCTGCTGCATTCCATGTCAGGTTATGCTCTGAGCAAATTTGATTTTAAAGGCAAAGGCTTAATGTTTACAATTATCATGATTACCATGATGATTCCCAGTCAGGTTATGTATGTACCGCTGTTTACTTTGATGAACCACATTGGTTGGGCAAATACATACCAGGCAGTTATATTGCCGGGTCTGGCAAACGCTTTCGGCATCTTCCTAATGAGACAGAATATGATGGCGTTTCCTACCCCTCTCATGGAGGCGGCGAGAATTGACGGATACGGAGAATTTTCCATATTCTTTAATGTTGTTTTACCGAACATGAAACCAGCCCTCGGTGCTTTGGGAATTTACATGTTCATGAGTATGTGGAACAGTTTCATGTGGCCGTTGATTATTTTGGGAACCAAGTCCATGTATAACTTCCCTGTAGCGCTGTCTATGCTGGATGGTGTTATATGGAGAAAAGACTATGGCGTAATCATGCTGGCGACTTCATTTGCTACCCTGCCAATCATGCTGATTTTCTTTATCTTCCAAAAACAATTTGTAGCAGGCGTCATGGGCGGTGCTATAAAAGAATAATAAAGTTCTGATGTTTTATACGCACTGCAAATGGTGTGTATATAATAAATATTAAGTTAGAGAAGAGGATGTATATGAAAAAACGTGTATTAGCAACAATTCTTGCATTGGCAATGACACTATCTTTTACTGCGTGTAGTCCTTCTAACCCGCAGGTACCAACACCTGCTGCATCAGGCGAAGCAAAAAAAGAGCTTTCCGGGACAGTTACCGTTTGGAGTTGGGACGTAGCTCTCGCACATCTTCAGAAAGAAGCAGATAAGTTTACTAAGATTAATCCGAATGTAGAGTTTGTTTTTGAGGAAATGGGTGTTTCTCAGGTTTACAGCAAAATGACCACCTGTCTGCAATCAGGTATTGGTTTGCCAGATGTAGTTTCTCTGGAAGGAGAACAGATGGCAAAGTTCGGAGAAAAATTCCCTGATAAATTTGTTGATTTTTCAAGCCAAATTAATAATAAAGATTTTCTGCCTATAAAAATCGCAGAGGTAACAGTAAACGGCAAAAATGTAGGATTTCCATGGGATGCAGGTCCGTGTGGCTTGTTTTATAGAAAAGATCTTTTTGAAAAAGCAGGTATTAAAGCAGAGGACATTGTTACGTGGGATGACTATATTAAAGCAGGTAAAACCTTAAAAGAAAAAACCGGTGTTTCCATGATGAGCCTTGCTACATCAAGAAAAGACAATTTCTATAGATTGCTTATTATGGAGCTTGGTGGTTTCTACTTTGATGAAAACCAAAAAACAAGTGTGAACTCTTCCGAATCCATACTTGCTATGGAAACTGTTAAAAAAATTTATGATGCAGGCATTACAGTAAACGACAGCAGTTGGGATGACTTTATCTCCGCATTAAGCGGTGACAAGATTGCATGTGTACCGGAGGCCGTATGGTTAGTAGGCTCTATCAAGGATGCTGCACCAAAACAGGCAGGTAAATGGGGCGTAATGGAATTGCCAAGATTTGATGCCAAGGTTGAAGCTAAGGGTGCCTCGAACGGTGGTTCTGTTCTTACAGTTCCATCGAGCAGCAAGAGCAAAGAAGCAGCAGTTGAATTTGTTAAATTTGCTATGACAGATATAGAAGGCAATGAACAAGGCTTTTTAGATTATGGTCTATATCCATCGTACATACCTGCACTGGATTCCGAAGTTTTCAAAAAAGGTGATGATTTCTTCGCAGGCCAGCAGATTTATGAATTATTTAACAATGTCGGTAAAAAAGTACCACAGGTTAACTATACAGCAAACTTTGCAGAGGCAATTGACCTATCAAAGAATGCTGTAAGCAAGGTTACTTTGAATCATGCAGATCCAACTCAGACAATGAATGACCTTCAAAAAGAAATGGTTGCAAAGTTTGGTAAATAATAATAACGAGCACCGTACTTAGAAAATAACAGAGTGCATCTGTGAAGACCTTTCACGGATGCACTCTGCTTTTAAGATGGAGGAAGTATGCTTGTACAATAAAAAAGAAATCAACAAAGAAATATATGCTCTAATTATTCCAATGATTATGGAAAACATCCTTCAGATTTCTGCCGGTCTTATCTCCACTGCCATGATTGGTCGTCTTCTGGCCAGTGATATTTCCGCACAGGGAATTAGTATCCGTATTACAGATACACTGTGGTGCCTTTATAAAGGTATTTCTATAGGTGCAACAGTACTGATTGCAAGGGCATATGGTGAAGGTAACAGGCAAAAATGCAAAAGGATTGCAGAACAAACCTTCTTAACGGAAATAATCGTGTCTTTCTTCTTTCAGGTAGTCCTTTTCTTCTTCTGTGTTCCTGCTCTTAGCTTTTTTACAAAGGAACCGGAAATTCTATTTAAAGCACAACAATATATGCAAATCATTGTTTTTGGTTTCCCATTTGTTGTCATTATGTCGGTGGTTACAGCAACATTTCATGGTCACGGAAATACTAAGATACCTATGTTCATTGCGATAGCAATGAATCTTGTTAATGTGGTTTGTAGTTATGTTCTGATTTTCGGTATTTTTGAAATTCCCGGGATGGGCATCCGCGGAGCCGCATTTTCTCTCATCATCTCTCAAGCATGCGGCGCATTTATGGGCTTATTTATGCTGTATAACAAAAAAGGTCTTTTGCGAAACGTTAAGACAGAAAAAAGCTTTTTTTCGTTCGATCGTTCCTGCGTTTGGGATATTTACACTACCGGGATTCCTGCCGCATTTGAAAGCATGTTTTGGCAATTCTCCGCTATTATTCTCAGTAAGATTATCCTGTCCTATGGTGAGATTTCGTTTGCAGCATACCAGCTTGGTATTCAGGCAGAAACAATTACAGAAATGCCCGCTATCGGATTTGGTACAGCTGCTACTACCTTTGCTGCACGAGCCATTGGCAAACAGGATGATGGATTACGTAAAATTTACTTTAAGCAGCTAATAAAAACATCTACTGTTATTAGTATCTGCACTTCGCTTCTTTTGATTGTTTCCCCAAATCTCTTTATGAATATTATGACGAACAATCCTGAACTAAAAACCATAGGTGTGCTTTATATATTTATAATGGGGTTTATTCAGGTCCCCCAAAACTTGTCCCGTATTTACAACGGAACTATTCGCGCTGTAGGATACAAGTATGTACCTATGTATGTTGCCGGATTTGGCATTTGGATTGTACGAATTCCACTTTGTTTAATTGTTGCCTATGTGCTTAAATGGCCTATTCTATTTATCTGGCTAGTAATAGCTCTGGATCAGATTTCTCGGTTTTTGTTAAGCATTTTGATTTACAACAAAATAAATAAAAAGAATCCCGTGAAAGTTTAGACGGGTTGGCAGTACGTTTGGCAGGGAGGACTTCTTGGATGATGGGTCTCTTTCTCGAAGTCTTCTCCAAATGCCTCTTTGCTTAATAAGCGGAATTTTTTATTTGGTAAGTGCTTTTTACACCCAAAGGCATACATCAGAACTTATGATCCTGTTGACTTATAATGTCGGACACCGCATTTCCAAAACAAATAGCAAGGTAAAAAAAACACGAATGCAAATAGTGGTGTAATCATATAAAAAGTGTTATCTGTTTTTCCAAGCAAATACAGCAAAGGGTAATACTGAACAAGTGCGATTGGTACAATATAAGTACAGAATTTCAATACGTTTTTCCCATAAACACTCATTGGGTAGCGACCGAATTCCCGAGCGCCATCTGTAAATATGTTCATAAACTCAAGGCCTTCCGTTGTAAAAAAGCAAAAGGATGCATACACAATAAACAGACCGGAAAACATAACTAATCCCCCGATAATCATGAGAATCAAAGTGATGATTTTGTCGGCTGACCAAGAAATAGGAATCGTCGCAATCGCGTAAATCAGCATAACAATCGCTTGTATTACCCGTCCAATTCTGGAAAATTCAATTTTTGATGCCAAGACCTGAAACATTTCGTTTTGGGGTCTTAGCATGATTCTGTCAAATTCTCCATTTGAAAGCGTTGAACTGAATGCATCAAATCCTCGTACAAAGCATTCGGCCAACGAAAAAGACATCAGGATTACAGAGAAGCAGAGCAAAACCTCATTATAGGTAAACTCGTTTACGCTGTGAAAACGGGAAAACATAAAGTATATCCCTAAGAATGCCGAAAAAGAAACCAAAAACTGTCCAATTGTTGTTAGTAAAAAGGATAGTTTATACTGCATGACCGAACGTAAATGTATTCCCAAATATCGAAAATATAGCTTCATATTTATGACCATCATTCTCTCCATAAAATACTATGAGAATTTTCCTTTCCCGAGTTTTTTCAAAGCTATCCGCCTTGCACAACAACGCGCTTTAATGCACTTTTCATCCATAGCTTTCCGATTATGATAAGAGCAATCACCCAAAAGATTTGCAATGCTACGGAAAACAGCAGTTGATTCCCACAGATGTTTCCGCTGTAAATTCGTAACGGAACATTCTGCATTGACGCAAAAGGCAGCAATTCAAAAACAAATCTTATTTTGTCGGGGAGAAATGGCAATGGGATTACAGAGCCTGAAAAAAATTCAATGGTAGATACTGCAATAATACGCACTCCAACGGGTGAAATTGTATGAAACGCCGAAATATAAACCAGCATACAAAACGCAACCACAACTAAAAATCCAAGCAACGTTGAAATTAAGAACAGCAAAAAAGTCAACAAGCTGTTCGGAAGTTGAATTCCATAGGGCTGTGGTAAAAATACAGCAATTATTAGAATTGGGAAACAGCGAAGCACTGCTTTTGAAAGCCTGTTTGCTAGACTTTTCATAAACCACATATCATAAATATCAATTGGCCGTATCATTTCATAAGCAATGTTGCCATTTGAAATCGAATCAAAAATATCATTTTCCAAAAACCAAGTCATAAATAATGCTAAAAGTGCTTGCTGAAGCCAAAGATATGAGGTTAATTCACTAAATTTCATAGGAAACGCTGCCGCATCCGCCTCATAAAAAGCTTTATACAAGAGTATTTCCATAATGCCCCAAACAAATTGCGTCGCAACTCCGGCGATAGCCGCCGAGCGATATTGCAAGCCATTTGAGAAACGAATTCGAAAGAAAGAAAGATATTTTTTCATATATTAAATTCCTTATAAAGTGAAACTACCATATCGTCCACATTGGTTCCTGCAATAGAAATCTCGCTGATATCAAGCGTATTTGACAACAGTGAGATTGCTTGTGATGCAGAAAGTTTCACCGTATCAACAGAGATTACTAACCGCCCCTTCATGTCCTCAACCAAACGCATACCATCGCAAAGTGAGTAGCTGCCACCACTACAGTCAATTGTAAGTGTTTTAAACTGGGAATACTGCTTTTTAATTTCATTGAGCGTACCGTCACGCAGAATTTTCCCCTTTCCAACAAGTAAGATGCGCTTTGTCAGTGCCTCAATATCTGCCATATCATGGGTGGTTAAAATTACTGTGGTCTTGCGCTCTTTATTTATCTCCTGTATAAAGTTTCGAACCGCAAGTTTTGAAACCGCATCAAGTCCAATGGTGGGCTCATCCAAAAATAAAATCTTTGGGTTGTGTAAAAGTGAGGCTGCAATTTCGCATCGCATACGCTGTCCTAAAGAAAGCTGCCTTGTTGGAGTACGAATGATTTTCTCTAAGGATAGCAGTGTGACAAGTTCATCATAGCTTTTGTGATAGGCCCTGTCATCAATCTCGTAAATATCCTTTAGCAGCAAAAAAGAATCCACAACAGGCACATCCCACCAAAGCTGCGAGCGTTGGCCGAAAACAACACCGATATTCTTAACATGCTCTTTGCGCTCTAAATAAGGCACACGTCCATTTACAATACATTCACCACTGTCAGGTGTTAAAATTCCGCTCAATACTTTGATGGTTGAGCTTTTTCCTGCACCGTTCGGCCCGATATAACCGACCATTTCACCTTCGTCTATTTCAAAAGAAATTCCGTCAAGCGCCTTGACATACTCGTATTCACGATGAAAAAGTGCCTTGACTGCTTCACTAAATCCAGCATTCCTCCTTGAAACCTTAAAGGTCTTGCTTACATTTTTAACTGAAATCATAGTTTACACCTTCCTTCAAAAAAAGAACGCCTTTGAATTTATCAAAGGCGTTCTTTTTTTGCTTTCATACTATTAAATAGAGCAAAAGTGCACCGAAGATAAGCTATACAATTTGGGGTTGTTATTGTAATTTATCTTCATTTTATTTTCCTCCATTTTATGTTAATTAATTTGCAAGATTATTAATTTATCACTTTATATAATAATTGTCAATATAGTAATATGATTTTTTCCATATTAAATTGAAAAAGATCAAGAATTTTACTACTGTAATGTTAAGAAAAAGTAAAAATTAAAATGATAAATTATTGGAACGGGCAATTTGTACCTTTTTAGGCAAGCCAACAGATGTACACCGCAAAACCTTTTAGCGCAAGGTAAACAATTTAGTGAAAGGTAGAGAAATCGCTAAATTGTATCAAATATATAGTAGTCTTAATTATTATTGAATTTTAGATGTTTATTAAATCACATTGACAAAAATAGATTTGAAGCATATACTGTGATAGATATATCGATAAAAATAGATTGGAGACGATTAAATGGAACATACCTATCGTGAAGATGCGAAGGTGTTCAAAGCTTTTTGTGATGAAAACCGTCTGCAAATATTGGAAATGCTTCGTAGCGGTGAAAAGTGCGCATGTAAGCTATTGGAAAACTTAAATATAGGGCAATCAACCTTATCTCACCATATGAAAATTCTATGTGACTCGGGCATTATTGAGGGCCGTATCGAGGGAAAGTGGACGCACTATTCCATTAGTGAAGAAGGAAGCAGATATGCCAAAGAGCTTTTGAATGCACTGACTAATAGAAATATAGCAGATTCTGCGGATTCCTGTCATTGCAGCAAATAAGAATCTAAAAAGCCATCCATAAAGATGGCTTTATTAAAATCAAACACATCTAAATTTATCGATACGTTTATCTAATAATATAGAAAGTGGAATTATTTATGCAAACATTAGAAAACATCTGGATGTTTTTCCAGAATCAAATACTGGGGATGAAATGGCTTAATACACTAATTGGTAATGCAATATCCGCGCTGGGCCTTGATATAAATGGACGATTGGGTGGCGGAATCCAATTCTTTATTTATGACACAATAAAGATTTTTGTGCTTTTATCGGTACTGATCTTCATCATTTCCTACATTCAAAGCCATTTTCCACCGGAGCGAACGAAGAAAATACTTGGACGTTTTCATGGCGTTACGGCCAATACCCTTGCGGCACTGCTCGGAACAGTAACGCCCTTCTGCTCCTGTTCTTCGATTCCGCTCTTTATCGGATTTACCAGTGCAGGATTGCCGGTCGGTGTGACATTTTCTTTTTTGATATCGTCGCCGCTGGTTGATCTGGGTTCGCTGATTCTGCTCATGAGTATCTTTGGTGGGAAAGTTGCCGTTGCCTATGTAGTCGTTGGTCTGGTTCTTGCAGTTGTCGGGGGTACCTTGATTGAGAAGTTCGGTATGGAAAAATATATTGAGGATTTTGTAAAGACAGCTGGTAAAGTGGATATTGAAGCACCAGATTTAACGAAAAAAGACCGCCTGCTTTATGCAAAAGACCAGGTGAAAGCGACTGTTAAAAAAGTTGCGGCCTATATTTTTATCGGCGTAGGTATCGGCGCTGTTATTCATAATTTGATTCCGGAAGCATGGATACAGTCCATACTGGGCAGCAATAATCCATTCTCGGTTATTCTGGCAACCCTTGTGGGTGTTCCCATGTATGCGGATATTTTCGGGACAATTCCGGTGGCGGAAAGTTTGTTTGCCAAGGGGGCAGGGCTGGGTACGATACTTTCCTTCATGATGGCCGTCACCGCTCTGAGTCTGCCTTCCATCATTATGCTGCGCAAGGCAGTAAAACCCAAACTACTGGGTGTGTTCGTCAGTATTGTTACCATAGGGATTATCATCATCGGTTATCTGTTTAACGCATTTCAATTTTTATTTGTTTGAGGAGTAATGAATTATGGCAAAAACGTGGTATCCGGTCATTGATTATCTAGAATGTAAAGAATGTGGTTCCTGCATTCAAAAATGTTCTCATGGCGTGTATGATACGGCAAAGGTTCCATCCCCAGTGGTAATAAATCCTGAATCATGCATAGACCATTGCCACGGATGCGGGAATTTATGTCCGCAGGGAGCCATTACCTATGCAGGGAATGATACAGGTTGGTTACCTCCGCATGGTAAGATTATGGAACCGACTGAGGATTGCTGTTGTAGGGATTCTAACTAAAATAGTATAAAATGAAAGGGATATTACTTATGGCACTTTTTGGTAAGAAGAAGGAAGAAAACAAAGGTGGTTACTGCTGTGGTGGCGAATGCAACACAGAAACAATGGCACAGGCCCAAACTGCAAAGACAGGGGGTGCTTCCGTCAAGGTGCTTGGCTCCGGCTGTGCAAAGTGCAACGCATTGGAAGCAAGTACAAAAGCCGCACTTGAGCAGCTTGGCATGGATACTACAATTGACCATGTAACCGATTTTGCTCAGATTGCCACTTATGGCGTTATGACAACACCTGCTTTGGTGGTAGACGGTAAGGTGGTAGCATATGGCAAAGTATTAAAGACCGAGGAAGTAGCTAAGATTCTGCAAAAGATTAGATAAAATAATAAAAAAACTCCTTTTGATATAATAAAGTTGCGGTCTGCCAAAACTAGGAAAGGATAAACCACGAAACAATGAGTTTTAATCTATGAAAGAGTATATAGACAATAACTCCGAGCTAAAAAAGTGTTCAAAGAGATGCAGAGGTTCGAAAAAGGCAATGATAAAGATATACACGAAGGGGAAGAAGTAAGTTTTGATATTATACAGGATCAAAAAGGATCATCTGCTGTAAATGTTCAAAAATTATAGCCATTAAAGCAGCAAGCTTCTATCATAAAATTTGAGTTTCTTTGCATATTGAGCAAGCTGGACAGCGCCAATCAGGAAGTCAAGGGTGTCACCATGCTTGGCACTTTTATTGCTATTATTTTGAATATTTTAGTAGCATAACTTGCATTCGGCACACAGCACTAAATTGAATATTAATTGCTGATGTGTTAAAATGGTAAAAAATTGTATAGGGAGATTAAATTGTGGATATTCACATAGAACAAGCCATTTTACATGTCTTGGATACTAATATTGATATGCCAGTATTGTCTGACATCTGTTTAGATCCATCTGATGACACTATGAAATTTCTATTATCTCGTATTGATAAATTTTTAAGCAGTGATGATTATAAATGCTGTAACTTTGAAGACAATTCTAATTTTTCTCAACTTATTCAATCCGAATCAACCGATTTTATTCCCATCACTCAAAAATTATCGCAGCAATTATTTGATATCATGAAGCGGAATCCTAGTATTCTTTCGGCTGATATAATATTTGCAAATGTTGAAATAGATGGTAGCTTATATTTATTTTTTGAAAAAATGAATTACCGTGAATCATATATTCATCATTTTGAAAATGCTAATGGTCTCAAAAACAATTCAATTATAAAACAAAGAACGGTTTTATCACCGCCTAAAAGCAAAGTTGATGAAGCTGCAATGGTAAGTTTAAACGATTGGTCAATTAAACTCATAGAAAAAAAGTTTGAAATTGATGGCGATAAAGATTTTTATTTATCTACATATTTTTTAGAATGCTCAAGCAGCATATCGGCTAAACAAAAATTAGCGGCAATAACTGAGGCCACAAAAAGTATCAACCAAAAATATTATGATAATGATAAAGATTTACAAAACCACGTCGCTTCAGTATTGTATAATCAAGTTTCAGAAAATAACGAAACAACAATTGAAAATCTTTGCGATAATTTCTATGGCAATTCTTCTACAATAAAGCAAGAATTCATTCAGGAATTGAAGACAAAAAATGTAGACGCTAAGGATACGCTAAAAGTTTCTCCTAGTATCGCACGGAAATTAGAAAAGCAATCAATAAAAACGTCTTCTGGCATTGAAATTAAAATTCCAATTGGATTGTATGAGAGTGATGATTCTGTTGAATTTATAAACAATCCCGATGGAACAATATCAATATTAGTGAAAAATGTTCTATTATAATTCTTGCGTAATTAGCGCTTTAAATATTATCGCAGGGGAACAGCACAATAAGAAACTTATTATGAACCCCACCCAATGCGGCTCTTACCTTCGCGGGTTTGAGTCGCATTTTTTATGATCTTTTAAAACTTTCAAATTAACTTCGTTTAAGTCACTAAGAATTGCAGAATTACTTCGTCCAGTAAATTTATCTTTTGTAACAGTTATTACTTATTACTGGAATGGAAAAGAGAGAGTACTAGATAAACAGTATAAACATAAGAAGGTTGCAATGTTAGAGAATTGTAAAAGTATTTTGAGGATAGCAAAGCTTATAAAAGATTGCAAGTTCACCAACTCTGCATACAGCATCTAAACAAAAAGTCTTATCATTGTATGGACATTTATAGTTTTATCGAATCACCCGAAGTCGCAGAGTATATGTACAAAAGTCCCTATTTTTTGTGTATTAAGATATAATTGGAGAATTTATAAGAATATTCATGGACGCTCTTGCATAGGAAGGGTTAAGCTTAGAAGAATGTGGTATTCATACTTAAATGGTCTCGGATTCTTGTATGATGTAACGCTTCATAGTACTGTCAATGGTGAATCAATGAATTGTTTTTTGTATGCAAAAAACTGTATGGATTTGTAAGCTGAAACATCCATATAAGCTATCTTTACAAAGAATTAATGCTTCTTCCTGCTTCTTAACACTATCTTTATATGAATAATGTTAGTCTTTCTGATGGGATGTAGCAAAGGGTAAATCAGCAACGAATAGTGTTTAGAGAAAATTAATTTGGCAGGTGAAGAAATATGTATATTATTATAATTGGCTGTGGAAGATTAGGCGGAAGCCTGGCAAGCGAATTATCAGATTTCGGTCATGACATTTGTATCATTGATCGTGATGGATGTCGGTTGTCTACTTTAGGTAGCGGATTTAACGGGCAGAGGATAAAGGGAATTGAGTTTGACAGTGATAATCTTATTGAGGGCGGAATACAACAAGCAGATGCGCTGCTTGCTGTGACTTCGGATGATAATATCAATATCACAGTATCACTGATTGCAAACAAAATTTATCATGTACCACAAGTTGTTGCTAGAGTAAACGATCCCAACCGAAAATACATTTATGAAAAGTTGAATATTGAAACAATTAGTCCCGTGCGGCTGGGTGCAGAACTTCTCATAAGCCGATTGAATGTAAAAAGCTGCGATGTTATTTCACAACTCGATAGTGACTATGAGATCATAGGTTTTATAATTAGTAAGGAAAATTCAACAGCAGTTATCGGTGAAATCGAAAAAAAGTATTCCTGCATTATTTCAGGAATAAACCGAGGTGGCAATATCAGCCTTCCGAAACAGGATGAGAAAATTCATTGCGGTGACAGAATTGTTTGCACAATCCATAAAAATGATACAGGGAAATTACTAAGATCATTTTCAAAGGAGATACCAATATGGAATCCATAATTATCGGGGGCGGCAAGATTGGCTACAATCTGCTGAAAACGCTAAAAGAAAGAAACTACTTAGTCACTCTTGTGGAAAGAGACAGCGACACTTGTCTGAAGATTGCAGATGAGTTGGATGCGGATGTCATCTGTGGGGACGGCACAGATTTAGAAGTTTTAAAAGATGCCGGAATCGGCAACGCGGAAATTGTAGCGGCAGTAACTGGTACCGACGAAGAAAACATGGTAATCTGTCAGATTGCAAAGATTAGTTTTAATATTAAAAAAACCATAGCGCGTGTGAATAACCCAAAAAACATCGCAATGTTCAAAGCTCTTGGTATTGACCGAATTGTCTGCAGCACCGAAGTAATCGCTGATATGATAGAATACGAGTTGGATAAAGATGATTATCGGATTATACAAACTCTTGAGCGTGGCGCAATGGTTTTGGTAGAAGCAACAATCACTAAACGAAATCCATGGTGCAATTGCAGAATAAAAGATTTGAATTTGCCAAGCGAGTGCGTTATCGTCTCCGTGCTGCATGAGGAGAAAATCATCTATCCCAGAGGAGATACACAAATACTTGAAAATGACAAAGTTCTGTTTATTACCAGTCATCCGGTTTTAACAGCACTTATGAAGGATTTACCAAATGGAGGAACTACATATGCAAAAAAGAAAAAATGAATTAATTGGCCTTGGAACAGAACTGCTTGGCACGTTGGTATATCTTGCTCTTCTTTTTATAATTCCAGCTGTTATTGCGAGGTGAATTAATAAAGATGTCACAAAAATCGGTAAGCAGCTCGGTAAGCAGCATAGAAATTATCTGTTATTACACAGGCTACATAATTCTCGGAACAGCTTTGATAATGTTGATTCCAATCCTTACCTCACTGATTTTCACTGAGTGGTTGCCATTTCTTGATTTTGTTATCAGTATGGCAATATCGATGCTTGTTGGCTTAAGTATGGTGCTGCTGGGAAAGCGCACACATCAATTTAAAGCGAACATACAGTGGAAGCACGGCTTTGTAGTAGCCGCGCTTTCTTGGGCTTTATTAGTAGTTTTGTGTGCCATCCCTTATGTGTTGAGTGGCCATGTTACTTCTTTTTTGGATGCCTGTTTTGATGTCATGAGCGGATTCACCACAACAGGGTTGTTGCTTACGCAGGATCTGGATCATCTTTCCATAGGCTTAAATATGTGGAGGCATGTCCTTACATTTATTGGGGGACAGGGAATGGTAGTTCTTGCACTTACCTTCCTAATGAACTTAATGAAAGAAACAGGCGGTGCTTATAGACTTTATGTTGGCGAAGCGAAAGACATTGAATTGGTACCCAACGTAAAGGGAACGGCAAGAATCATTTGGAAGATCAGCATGATTTATCTGATTCTTGGAACCGCAGCATTATGGATTGACGGAATGATAATAGGACTAAAACCAGTATCAGCGTTTTTACATGCGCTTTACATATTTTTCTCCTCATGGAGCACAGGTGGTTTTGCTCCAATGACACAAAATATTATGTATTACCACAGCCTTTCTTATGAAACAATTGCCATGGTGATTTTCATCCTGGGATCTCTGAATTTCGGGTTGCATTATGCCATCTGGCAGGGAAAAAGAAAAGAGCTTTATAAGAACATTGAAGCCCAAAGTTTCTTTGTTACATCTTTTTTGGCATGTGTGCTTGCCCTGTTTGGATTGGCAAAGCTGCATGTGTATCCAGACGCGGTTTCTGCTTTTAGGCGAATCATATTCAATGTTCTATCTGCACATACAACAACCGGTTTCGGTAATGTTTACGCGAGGCAGTTTGCCCTTGAATGGGGAGATTTCGGTATTCTGATTATGACTATTGTTATGCTTATAGGCGGTTCCGCATGTTCCACTGCCGGCGGTTGTAAAGGACTGAGGGTCGGCATTGTGTTCAAAGCAATGATTATGGATGTAAAAAAGCTTTTATCATCTGAAAGAAATATGAAAGCTTATAAATTTCATCATATAAAAGATCAAATTTTGGATGACAGCATAATTAAATCATCCTCTTTGATTATTATCAGTTACATAGTGTTGTTTGGAATTGGCACACTGCTGGGGACTTTTTATGGCTATCCGCTTGCCAGTTCTGCGTTCGAGGCGGCTTCCGCAACGGGGAATGCAGGGCTTACGATTGGTATCACCTCGCCTTCCATACCTGCACTTCTAAAAGTCTATTACATTCTTGCAATGTATATGGGACGATTGGAGTTTATTTCTGTTTTTGCTTTAATCGGTTATGCGGTCGGAGGGATTAAAAAATTATGCAAAAGATCTTAAAAACATTTATTTTAATTATCTTATTGATAATCCCCTTTTCGACACAGGTGTTTGCTGCCAGCACAACGGACATTAATCAGCTTGTAGAAAATGCCAAGGCACTTGATGGGAAACAAGTCACAGTGCAAGGGGAAGCAATTGGAGAAATAATGCAAAGAGGTGATTATTGCTGGGTAAATATCAACGATACTACCAATGCGATGGGAATATGGATGAAATCGGCTGACGCACGACAAATTACATGCTACGGTAATTATAAAAACAAGGGAGATACCATTATCGTAAGTGGGGTTTTTCGCAGGGCCTGCTCAGAACATGGCGGAGAGGCGGATATTCATAGTGAAACATTTAAAATCGTGCAAACCGGCCACTCTGTAAAAGAACAGATCCCTTTTACTAAAGTTCTTGCAGCGGTAATCTTACTCGTGGTTTTATTTGCAAGCTGCTTTGCTGCCTACCATTTTAAAGGTCTCAAAATCCCCTCGAATCGATAAAACTTGATGAAACACCCACCGGCTAAGCTGGTGGGTATCTGCACAAACCAAAGGCGCTCGTATCTTGATCGATACGAGCGCCTTATTTTATAGAGAGAATCAATAGAAAATTTGAGAACCCTACTTCTTTCCGGTAAGCATAGAAATGGTCTTTTCCATTACCTGTGAAGAAGAAAGAACTACGGCTTTATCCCCAGCCTTTAGTACGGTATTCCCCTGAGGGATGATGATTTCTTCTTCTCTAAGAATACAAGCGATGCTGCTTTGTGAAGGGAATCCTATTTCCCATAGCTTTTTATTTAATGCCATGGATTTTTCTGTGAGCTGCACTTCACAAATCACAATTCGTCCATTCTCAATTGGAATATATTTTTTGATATTTTTTTCAATTGCCTGCTGCTCAATAATATCACTTAAAATACGGGTGGTATTCACACATTTGTCTACACCCATACCTTGAAACAACTCGGCATTTTTGGGGTTATTTACAATTGCGAGCGTACGTTTAACATGAAATTGATTTTTAGCAAGCTCGCTGATAATCAAATTTGCAGCATCATTGTCATCCAGTGCGATAACGATATCCATTTTGTCTGCGTGAGCTTCTTTTAATATATCCGCATTGGTGCCGTTTCCACATATTGCTGGAATTTCGTAAGCATCGACAAGTGCCTGACACCAGTCACGGTTCTCATTAACAATTGTAACCTCATGATTATTTGATTTTAACGATTTAATTAAAAAGTGAGCATTTTCATGTCCGCCAACCAACAGGATATTCATGCAGAGCGACCCTCTTTCTCCGTTTTAAAAATTCGCTCAAACTCATTGAGAGAAAGAAGCAAAGGGCAGATTGCTGTAATGCCGTTTTGCGCATAGCAGGCTTCTTTGCTGGTGTCGTCAATTTTGGCAATTACCTGATTTACTTTATAGTATTCCCTTGCAATTTGGGCAACCATAATATTGGTGTTGTCGTCATTTGTTAATGCAATCAACACATCAGCTGTTTTGATTCCTGCTAGTTCCAGAATATCCGTATCGGTGGCATCACCATCAATGCAAAACTCATGGTATGTATCAGGAAGTTTAGAAAATGAATTTTCATCTATATCAATAATTGATACGGTATCATTCTGATTAGCCAGAATAGCGGCAAGTTTTGAACCGAAACGACCACACCCAACAATAATGACACTTTCACGTTTTTCTCTATTAAATATCTTCATATTGATTCCCTTCTTTCCGTTGATTATCTTAACACAGCCGGTATAAATCCGGTATTAAGATGAAAGAAAACATATAAAGATTGTATAAATAAAAGCAAAGCACCTAAAGATGCTTTGCTCTATTTATCGTGCCGATATTTGGCTATTCATCAACAAAGCGGTAACCGATACCAACTTCGGTGATAATATATCTAGGATTCGTTGGGTCTTTCTCCAGCTTACGGCGAATATTGGCCATAAAAACGCGCAGTGACTGGGCATCGCTTTCCAAATAATCGCCCCACACCTCTTTTAAAATGTAACTATGAGTAAGGACTTTTCCGGAATTTTTTACAAGGAGTGCCAAAATTTTAAACTCCATTGGAGTTAAGTGTACTTCATTATTATGAAGTAAAACAATGTGCTTTTCAAGGTTGATTTCAAGGTCTCCTACTTCATATGATTCCGGTACCGGGTTGGTGCTTTTTTTAGAATGCCGTAAAATAACTCTAAGCCTTGCAAGCAATTCATTGATGCTGAATGGTTTTGTCAGATAATCATCGGCACCCGCGTCCAAAGCCTCAATTTTTTCCTTGTCCTGGTCGCGTGCGGAAACAACAACAATTGGCATGTCGGAAAAGGTACGAACTTGCTTAATTACTTCCAGTCCATCCATGTCCGGAAGGCCTAAGTCAAGAATGATTACATCGGGTTTTTGGGTAACAATGGCGCGCATCGCTTCCTTGCCGTTCCCAACTTCAATGGAACGGTACTCCTGTGTTTTGAGTGAAAAGCTGATGAAAGACCGAATCTGTTTATCATCCTCAACGATAAGAAATAAGTTAGTATTATCCAATTTTTTTTCTTCCTTCCAATGGCAGACAAAAACGAATGGTTGCACCGCCGTCAACATTGTTTTCTGCAAAGATTCTTCCTCCGTGAGCATTTACGATTGCTTTGCATATTGCAAGTCCAAGTCCGTTTCCACGTTTAGAATCAGCGCAGGAACCATCCGATACAAAAAGCATATCAAAAATTTTAGGCAAATCGGCAGCTCTGATTCCTGTTCCGTGGTCAATCACGTTGAACCATACGTTATCCCTGGAGGCGCTTACTTCAACTTTAATTTCATCCGATTCCTTTGTATGCTTAATCGCATTATCCATTAAGTTAATGAGTACTTGTACAATCAATTTACCATCCATAGGAACTAAAAGAACATTGTCAGGTATTTTAACGGTTATTTGATGATTATTCGCATGTTTTGATATGTGCTTTACAGCAGCACCCACAATTTCTTCCACGGCCTCCACCTGCTTGTTTAAAAGAAGTGTACTTTCTTGAATTTTTGTCAGACTTAAGATATTTTCCACCATCTGCGTAAGCCAGTTTGAATCGTCGTAAATGCCTTGAACAAGCTTTAGGCTATCTTCTTCCTTTAAACTGTACAGCAAGACCTCCGATGCACCTGTAATACCGGAAAGCGGAGTTCGTAAGTCGTGGGAGATAGCACGAAGTAAATTGCTTTTAAATTTTTCACGCTCCGCTTCGTCCTTCGCGGCCTCCTTTTCATTTGCAAGGCGTTCCCGCTCCATCGCTATAAAAATTTGAGTGGAGATGGATGTAAGGAGTTTTCTTTGTTCACTTTCCTCTGGTATGCAGTATTCTGGCAGGCAAATCAGCCCATATTGATGACTTTGATCTGCAATTGGCAAAATAAATTTATCTTGAACAGCCAACTGCATCTGATCATTCAACAAAGTAAGTACAGAAACTCCGCGTTCCCCTCTTTTTATGCTATATTCTTTAATTTGCTCATCTTCTTCATCTGTTGTAATACAGGAAACATCGCAGTCCAACAAGTTGGAAAGACATTGGGTCGATACAGTAGCAACGTCGGAAACGCTTGTAGCTTTTGCGAGCGAGCTGGTAATCTGATAGAGTATTTGGGATTGTTTTTCGCGGCGGCTTGCAATTGCGGAGGAATGAATGATTTTGCTGGTTTGCGTACTGGTTAATATGGAAGCAGACAGCATAACCGCAAATGTAATGAGATAATTTTTGTTGTATACGTTAAGAGTGTGAAACGGTGCGGTGAAGAAAAAATTGAAGCTGCACATATCAATTATTGATGCAACAATTCCATAAACGTAGCCTTTGGTAAAACGAGCAACGATTAATACCGATAGAATATAGATAACAACAATGTTGATTTCAGAAAAACCAATATCCCTAATTAGCAAAGACAGCATGGTTGCGCCACATAATATCAGAAAAGTTATCAATATTTGGAACCAAATTTTGTTTAGAAATCTATTAATTTTAGGAATGTACAACTTTATCCCCACCTTTCAATTAAGTGTTTTATAAATATAATAATTATATCACATATACCAACAAAAATGAAATACCAAATAGCCTTAACGGTATACGAACCTCTGACATCGCTCCGGAGCAGATGTGCGCAAAGCTATGAGAATAATTAAAATTTCTAAGATGTTCTAATTTGATTTGCTATTGACATTTTTTTAAAACAGATGTATATATAATATATTATAAACTAAATAATAATCTTCAGGGCAGGGCGAAATTCCCTACCGGTGGTACAGCCCACGAACCGCAAGGTATGATTCGGTGAAATTCCGAAGCCGACAGTAAAGTCTGGATGAAAGAAGATACGAAACTTTGTGTATTGCATCATTAATGCAATTATTCATTTGTTTTTATTGCTCTGGAATGTTTTGACATTTCAGAGTTTTTTTATTACAGATGGGTATTCATAATGTTTCCTATTAAGTGTCTTGAACATATTTGTTTGGGGCACTTAATTTTTTTGAAATCTGGCTTTGTCATGATAGTTACTATTGGGGGGATGATATGAACGATCTTGAATATATGAAAATAGCAGTAGAGATTGCTAAAAAGGGATGTGGTTATGTAAATCCAAATCCTATGGTCGGCGCTGTGATTGTAAAGGATGGCGAAATTATCGGTAAAGGCTGCCACGAAAAGTACGGGGAACTTCACGCAGAACGAAACGCACTTGAAAGCTGTACAAAAATCCCAAAAGGCGCAACCATATATGTTACATTGGAGCCTTGCTGCCATTACGGTAAAACACCGCCCTGTACTGAGGCAATCATCGCAAGTGGCATTGCAAAGGTGGTTGTTGGCTCTATAGACCCTAATCCTCTTGTGGCAGGTAAGGGCGTTGAACGTTTGCGGCAAAATGGTATTGAGGTAGTCGAGGGTGTTTTGGAAGATGAGTGCAACAATTTGAACGAGGTATTTTTTCACTTTATCAAGGAAAAAACGCCATATGTAGTGATGAAATATGCGATGACAATGGACGGCAAAATTGCTACATGCAATGGAAAATCCAAGTGGATTACCGGCGAAGCTGCGAGGCAGAATGTTCACAAAGACCGCCATCGCTATTCCGCTATTATAGTTGGAGTAGATACTGTTATTACAGATAATCCGTTACTCACCTGCCGCATTCCGAATGGCAGAAACCCTATTCGTATTATATGTGATACAAATTTGCGTACTCCAATTACTTCACAGATTGTAACAACCGCAAACTGTATTCCTACCTATATCGCAACCGCTTGTACGGAAAAGCAAAAACAGAAACCATTTTTAGATGCAGGATGTATGCTGCTCCACATTTCCCAAAAAGACAGCCACATTGATCTGAACGAACTGATGCTGAAATTGGGAGAAGAGAAAATCGACAGCATCTTGCTGGAAGGCGGCGCGGCACTCAATTATTCTGCATTGCAAAGCGGAATTGTAAACAAGGTACAGGCATATATCGCGCCAAAACTGTTTGGCGGCAGAAATGCAAATAGCCCTGTTGCAGGTTTGGGTGTGGAAAGTCCCAATGATGCTTTTCAACTAACGGACAGCAAAATCACTAGGTTTGGCGAGGACTTTTTAATTGAGAGTAAGGTGATAAATAATGTTTACAGGAATTGTTGAGGAGATTGGGACGATACAAGGCGTTAAAAAGGGCGTAAAATCTTCCGTTCTCACAATACAAGGTATAGTAATTTTTGAAGGCATGAAGTTAGGCGACAGTATGGCTGTAAACGGTGTTTGCCTTACGGTTACAGGTTTCACCTCAAATACTTTTACTGCGGATGTTATGAGTGAAACACTAAGCCGCAGTTCATTAGGCAGCTTAAAAATAGGCAGCCATGTTAATTTGGAACGTGCCATGTCTGCAAATGGGCGTTTTGGAGGGCATATTGTGTCCGGACATATCGACGGTATAGGCACAGTATCGTCAATTCAAAAGGATGACAACGCAATATGGTATACCATAAAAACCGCCGAACAAATGCTGCGCTATATTGTTGAAAAAGGCTCAGTCACCATTGACGGCATCAGTCTTACCGTGGCAAGGGTGGCGGCGGACAGCTTCAGCGTTTCACTCATTCCGCATACTGTTAAGGCAACTGTTTTATCAGAAAAAATAGTCGGAAGCAAAGTGAATCTGGAAAATGATGTAGTAGGCAAATATGTGGAAAAACTGATGGGGCTTAACCAATCAGAAAATCCCCAAAGCAAAATAACAAGAGACTTTCTTGCGAAAGCAGGATATTAAAGGAGAATCGATATGTTTAAGTACAACACGATTGACGAAGCGTTAAAGGAACTTCGTCAAGGCAAAATTATACTGGTCACAGATGACGAGGACAGAGAAAACGAGGGAGACTTTATCTGTGCGGCAGAGTTTGCCACAACGGAAAATGTAAACTTTATGGCAACGCATGGCAAGGGTCTTATCTGTATGCCTATGAGTGAGGAAATTACTGAAAAACTAAAATTTCCGCAAATGGTTACCGATAACACCGATAACCACTGCACTGCATTCACAGTATCCGTTGATCATGTGAACACAACCACCGGTATTTCTGCGGCAGAGCGTTCCATAACCGCTATCAAGTGTGTTTCGGACGATGCAAAGCCAGAGGATTTTCGCCGCCCGGGACATATGTTTCCTCTGCTTGCAAAAAAGAATGGCGTGTTGGAGCGTGGCGGACATACAGAGGCAACCGTTGATTTGATGCGGCTGGCAGGATTAAAAGAGTGTGGGCTCTGCTGTGAAATCATGAAAGATGATGGAACAATGATGCGTACCTCAGGGCTGATCGAGCTAGCACAAAAATGGAACTTAAAATTCATTACCATCAAGGACTTACAGACGTACCGAAAGAGAAATGAAAAACTGGTGGAGCGGGTTGCAGTTACAAAATTGCCTACAATATATGGGGATTTTACCGTCTACGGATATGTAAATAAATTGAACGGGGAACATCATGTGGCACTGGTAAAGGGTGATATTTCTGATGGGGAAAATGTGCTGTGCCGCGTTCATTCCGAATGCCTGACAGGCGATGCTTTCGGTTCCATGCGCTGTGACTGCGGTCAGCAGTTTGCATCTGCTATGACGCAGATTGAAAAAGAGGGGCGAGGAATTCTTTTATACATGCGTCAGGAAGGTCGCGGAATCGGGTTAATTAATAAGCTGAAAGCCTATGCTTTGCAGGATACAGGTCTTGATACAGTGCAAGCAAACATTGCTCTTGGTTTTAATGAAGATTTGCGTGAGTATTATATTGGAGCACAAATTCTAAGAGATTTGGGTGCAAAAACACTTCGGCTGTTGACCAACAATCCACAAAAGGTATATGAACTTTCTGATTTTGGAATGGACATTGTGGAGCGTGTTCCTATTCAGATGGATCCGACTGCACATGATTTGTTCTATCTCAAAACCAAGCAAGAAAAAATGGGCCATATTCTAAATTATTAAAACATATTAAGGAGTTTACACTAATGAAAGTTTACGAAGGAAATTTAGTATCAAAAAAAATTAAAGTAGGAATTGTAGCTGCGCGTTTCAATGAGTTTATCGTTGCAAAACTGCTGGGTGGTGCATTGGATGGATTGAAACGCCATGATGTCAGCGATGATGACATTGCAGTTGCTTGGGTTCCCGGTGCATTTGAAATTCCACTGATTGCTTCCAAGATGGCCAAAAGCGGAAAGTACGATGCTATCATTTGCCTTGGCGCAGTTATTCGCGGCAGCACATCACATTATGATTATGTATGCAATGAAGTTTCAAAGGGTATTGCCACCGTTTCATTAAACAGTGATATTCCCGTATTATTTGGTGTATTGACAACAGAAAACATTGAACAGGCGATTGAACGTGCAGGAACAAAGGCTGGCAATAAGGGCTTTGACTGTGCAGTTTCTGCAATCGAAATGGTAAATCTTATTCACGAAATCGAAGTATAATCGCATTAAACTCCATTATGACTCCCGCACGGTTGGCAGTGATACCAGCTCTGAGGGAGTTTTACTTTGTAAAGAGTATCAACATATGGGAAGATATCTATCGATTGAAAGACAGGCTCAAAACCGGAGTTCAAACCATTGCGACCCCTATATTCCGGCATTGGAATAACCGGCGTTTCTAATTCGGACGTTGGCGGTCGCACCTCTACTATTAGTATAGGGATAGGGCTAATAGATACTGCAATATTGCAGTTAAACAATAGTATTTTCAAAAAGATTGTAAAAAAGGGTTGACATACGGTATTGTATTTGGTATTATATC
>CAZFED010000012.1:0-31382 GCA_964517505.1 uncultured Caproiciproducens sp.
CATAGCTTAAGCTTTTTTATCTCCACCAGCAGAGCTGGTGGTTGATCTTCGAATTTAATAGGGCTCGTAACAATGTTATTGTTACGAGCCCTTGTTTGTTTTCGGGCAATTGCATCTTTGTTATGATTTATACGAACCGAAAGCCCATCCCATCAGTAACATAGTCCAGATATTTCAAGTAATCCGCATCCACTTGACCAATCACATTGACCTTGCTTTCGGGATTTAAATCTCTGCGCGCAATTTCAAGTTCCCCGGAATAACGCAGGTAGCCTTCGTTTCCAACGGAAATACTGCCTTTGTTCCGCTGCTTAATTTCATCCGCGGTAAACAGTTTCCCTTGTGAAGCGTAGACCCTGGATTCCTGTGAGCGTATAACGTATTCGCTGGAATCAGGACGGTCATGGTGAACTTCGTCTTTTATAAAGCTATATTCCGGATTGATTTCGGCTTTTAGACTAACATATCCCTGTGACAATTCGCTGACTTGTTTCCACGCCGCATCGCTGATATCGATATCGCCCACCAAGACGATGTCAGTGCAGCAGCCTTTAATCAGTTGGAGCGTGTTGAGCAGTACGTCTGTGCCGCGGTGTTCTTCCACCGTGGGAAGACCCAGGCCCAGCGGCCCGCGCAGTTCCTTGTCCCCCGGCACAAACGCCATTGTTGTGATACCCAGTCTTCGCAGATTCTCGTTGATACTGCGTGTTTTTTCTACGGATAATCCGGTTAAAGGCTTTGGATAAAAATTATGACAGGCGCTGAATCTAGTAAAATCCGCATTCAGTTTTTGCAGTTCGCGAATGTCGCTTTCCAGCAGGGTGCTGGCGTTAAACACAATATTGAAATCCTTGGACAAATCAATGATTTGCTGATAGGTAAAGCCATAATCAACACGCAAATGCGAAATTGAAGTCTGCTTTAAATCCGCAAAACTCCTATACCCTAATTTTTCCAGAGTCCTTGGGCCAATATCCACGATTAGGGAAATTCCGCAGCTTTTGCATAAGTTAAGCAGCTTATTAACCTCAGCGGCGTAGTCATCTACACTTTCCTCCGGAATGTGTAGGGAAGTGAACGCATATTTTACGTTCGCTTGCCGTGCTTTCTCTACAATCTTTTTATTCTTTTCGTAACCTGTTCCTAAATAAAGAGAACTTCCAAATTGGCTCATTAAAATACTCTCCTGTTATTTGTCATTCTTGCCATACACTTCGTTAATTCTGTTTTCGTCCACGCCGAAGAAATATGTAAGCAAAAATCCACCCACATATGCCGCAATCATAGAAAGAGCATACGCCAATTGCTGCCCCGGAACAACGATCAGCAGACCGAACAGTCCGGAAACGCCCTGGGAAACTGTGCCAAGATGGAACAGAGATGCGAGAATGCCGCCTAAGCCGGCACCCAAACAGGCAGTAACAAATGGTTTGCCAAGCGGCAGCGTAACGGCGTACATCATCGGTTCGCCAATACCCAAAATACCAACCGGCAGAGAATCCCTTGTAAGTCTCTTCAGCTTTTTGTTCTTTGTCTTTAGGTACAGAGCAAAGCCCGCGCCAACCTGACCGCCGCCGGCCATCATCAGTATTGGCAGCAAATAGTTTATGCCATTTGTTGGGCCCGCAGGATCATTCAGCATAGCATGGATTGGGGTTAACGCCTGATGCAGTCCCACAGCCACCATTGGCAGGAAGCCCGCAGACAGGATATATCCGCCCACAGCGCCAAAAGAGTTATACACAAAATTTAAAATCGTATAAATTCCACTTGTAAGGAGCGCGCCGATTGGCTGAAGCACCACAAGCGCGACCAGACCGCCAATAATTACGGTAAGTAGCGGGGTAAAGAAAGTGTCGAGAATCGTCGGCATAAACTTGCGAATCCATCTTTCAAGATAAGCAAAGAAGATACCTGCTATCAATGCAGCCAGCAATCCGCCTGCACCCGGGTTGAACACTTTGCCTGTCAGCGGAAGCAGAACATCTGCATCCTTGAACTTTGACAGCAAAGGCATTGCGGCTGATGAAATGGACATTGCACCTGCGATTGCGCCCAGAACCGCGGAGCCTCTGAATTCTTTGGCGGCGTTCATGCCAACGAGCAGCGGCAGATAGGCAAACAAAGCCCAGCCCATCGTACGGATACATTCATACCACCATTGGCCGCTCAGCGCACCATGTGAGGAAACATTGATAACGTTGCATACGCCGTTGATTAAACCCGCGGCGATGATGCCTGGTAAAAGAGGAACAAAAATATTAGCAATCCTTTTCAGGAAGTTTTGAACCGGTCCGTTGTGTTTTGCCTTGTTGACTGCCTTGTTTTCCTGTGCAATCGTTTTTACATCCTCATCGGCTTCCTCTGCGCCAAGAGCCAAACCGGTCAGAAGTGAAAACGCCTCACCGACCTTGTTCACTTTCCCAGGCCCAAATACAATTTGAATTGTACCGGATTCGACCACACCCAAAACACCGTCAATCTTCTTCAGCGTGGGGATATCCGCCTTGCTCAAATCGATAATGCCCACACGAAGTCTTGTCATGCAGGTTGCGTTGGCACGGATATTTTCTTTCCCACCAAGGGCCAGCAGGACCTCTTGCGCCATCTTTTGATAATCCATATTAATACCCCTTTCTTGTTGTAAAGCGATGGAAAGCAGCCGAGCCTGAAAATGCAGCTGTTTTTTGCTTTCTTAACCGCATATGCTCATCTAAAGCACTATGGTATCATTATACATTTTGCTCTACATAAGTCAATAATATTTCATAAAATATATCTAAATATTAAAATATTATTTTATTCGTCAATGAAATTTTCGAATTTACTTAGAATTTCAGCTCATATTAAGAATATGTAAACAGAGAATTTTTTATTAATAAATCACATCGTATCTTTACCAAATTGTAAATTTCTATATATTTTGTTTACAAACTACCATTTTATCTATATAATAAAAGAAAAACAGATTGCAGTGATTTTAGGCATTTTATATGATTAGCAAAGAAATCACATTTCAATAATTTTATAAAATTATTGAATTAATATTTTGAAAATAGGTAACGAGTTAAAGTTTGAAAGGAAATGTGTAAAATGAGATTAAATTTAGATGTGTTGGATACCGAAAAAGTTAATAAAAGCAGTAAAAACATCGATATTATGAGCACAACAGAGATGCTTCAGGTCATTAACAACGAGGACAAAGAAGTTGCTTTTGCTGTTGAGAAAGTGCTGCCCTCCATTGAGAAACTGGTGGATGAAGCACACACACGAATGATGAACGGCGGTAGGGTGGTTTATATCGGCGCGGGCACATCGGGAAGACTTGGCGTACTGGACGCAAGTGAATGCCCACCCACCTTTGGCGTGGATTCTACGCTCATACAGGGAATTATCGCAGGCGGCTTCGGCGCACTGCTCAAGGCAAAGGAGGGCGCAGAGGATGACCTTGCGCTTGCACGCCGCGACCTGATAGAAATAACCCTGAATGAAAACGATACCGTAATCGGTCTGGCGGCAAGTGGCAGAACCCCCTATGTTATCGGCGGACTGGATTATGCGAAAGAGATGGGCGCTTATACCGGTGCCATCAGCTGCGTGCACGATGCGGAAATCTCCCGGCACTCCCAGTCGAAAATCGAGGTACTTGTCGGGCCGGAGGTTATTACCGGCTCCACCCGCATGAAATCCGGCACAGCACAAAAAATGATATTAAATATGATTTCAACTTCACTTATGATAAAATATGGTAAGGTATACAAGAACCTGATGGTAGATGTACAGCCAACAAACGAAAAGCTGACGGAGCGGGCAAAGCACATTATTACGGCAAGCAGCGGGTGCAGCTATGACGAGGCCGCAAGATATTTGCAAGAGAGCGACTCCGATGTGAAAGTTGCCATTTGTATAGCGCTCACCGGCCTTACCCGCAGCGAGTGCGACACCATATTGAACAACAACCAGCGCAATATTTCCAAAGCGATTCGCTCGCTGAAAAAAGGCAGCAAATAAAGCACTTTCCATATATCTGATTAAGTAAAAGACGGGGAGAGTAATCACATGAGTTGTGTTTATAAAATACGTGAAGGTGCCGCCAGCTACACGGACACTGAAAAAAAACTGGCGAATTATATCCTGAACCACATTAACGAGGTAACTCTGAACTCCGCGCAAGTTCTGGCGGAACAGGTCGGTGTTTCCGCCGCCGCCGTCATACGCTTTTCCAAAAAGCTGGGTTATAAAGGATTTACCGCCATGAAGGTCGACCTTGCCAAGACCGACACGGTTGAGATTTCTAATTTTGATGACATGATTGAGGAACACGACTCAATGGATACGGTCTTAAAAAAAGCGGAGAATTTGAACACCATGCTGCAAAATCAAGCTTATCGGCTCATCAACGCCGCAAGTTTGGAAAAAGCTGTCGATGCTCTGCTGCACTGCCATAACATTTATCTTTTTGGCATCAGCGGCTCGGGTATTGTGTGTATGGATCTCATGCAAAAGCTTGCCAGAATCAACCGCAATGTCATTTATAACAGTGATTTTCACAATCAGCTTGCTGCAGCTGCACACATGACGAACGAAGACGCCGCTATTGCAGTCAGCTACAGCGGCAGAACCAACGAGGTGAATGCCGCCATGCACTTGGCAAAAGATATGGGCACTGCCACCATCGCCATTACGCAGTTTAAAAAAAGCCCTTTGACCAAGCTGGCGGACACTCTGCTTTATATACCCTCAACCGAACGGGATTTGCGCCTAGGCGCAATTGCCTCCCGAAACGCTTCCCTCATTGTGACAGATCTCCTTTATTTGGGACTTGCTAAAAGCAATGTATGCCTTACGAAGGAATATTTGGTAAAGACCAAAGAAGCCATTAAGCGTTTAAAATAGCAGGAAGGCTGAGCAGCCGCCCCTTACTTCTGAAACCTTACTTCCGGGGAATTTTTGATAAATGCTCAACCTCATCACTTTTCTCCCCCTGCTTTGGCATGATTTTGATTTTTTCATTTAGTTGTTTCAAGAATTTGCGGGTAATGGGCACGCAGAGTAAAAATGACGTAAGGTCTCCCACCGGCTGGCTTATCTGAACGCCAAAAAGGCCGAACAGCCGCGGCAGCACCAGAATAGCCGGTAAAAAGCAGATTCCCTGCCGGGATAAGGCAATCAGGGCTGCCTGCTTTGCTTTGCCGATAGACTGAAACAGCATGTTTGAGATGACTACGACGGCTTGAAGCGGTAAAATCGCACACTGCATTCGAAAGGCAAGTGTGCCTATTGCGATAACCTCGGGGTCATTCCTGCGGAATACCGCCATGATGTCCGGTGCAAAAATAAACCCGGCCGCACCGAGTATTGCCAGGCCCACAAAGCCAGTCTTGATGCAGAACCAGTACGCTTTCTTCAACCGATCGTATTGGTTGGCTCCGTAATTGTAGCCTGCCACAGGCTGAAAAGCCTGACCAAAGCCAATTATTGTGGAGAGGATAAACATAAACGCTCTGCCAACAATGGACATTGCTGCAACTGCCGGGTCCCCGTACACTGCGGCAGAAACATTCAATGCAATGGATGCGACACTTGCCAAACCCTGACGGAAAAAAGACGGTAATCCCGTTATCAGGATATCCCGATACATACTCCAATGCATTGAAATACTTTTAATTCTGATTCGGACGACTCTGCGTTTCAATACATAATTAGAAATCAAAATAAGGAAACTGATTATCTGACTTAAAACTGTTGCAATTGCCGCACCGCCGATGCCCATGTTAAAGGTGAAAATGAACAGCGGAGCGAGCGCAATGTTTAATAGTGCGCCCGCGATGATGCCGACCATGGAGCGCACAATCTCGCCCTCGGCGCGCAAATCATTGCTCATCACAAACGAAGCGCACATGAACGGTGCGCCCAGCAGGATGTACCGCGCGTAGCTTTTAGCATAGGGCAAAATCGTTTTCGTCGCGCCGAGCAGACGCATCAAATCGTTTAAAAAAATTAGTCCTAACGCCGTTATTACAAAACCAAGCCCTAACGCCGTAAAAAACGCCGTAGAGGCCGCTTTTGAAGCTTCCTCGTTTTTCTTCCCCCCTAAAAAGCGTGAAATCACACCGGCGGAGCCCATGCCCAGCGTGTACCCCACCGCCTGAATAATTGCCATCAGCGAAAAAACAACACCAACCGCGCCGGTGGCACTTGTCCCAAGCTTACTGACAAAATAAGTGTCCACCAAACTATAAACAGATGTAACCATCATGCTTATAATCGCCGGCACAGACAGTGCAATAATTAGTTTTGGAACCGGTACTGTAATCATCTTGTGATATTGTTCGCTTGCGTCATCTGGTGAATTCAATCGTTACACTCGATTCTGTTAATTTATTTGTGAAACTGGAAAATGCAGTAGTGTTAAAATCAGTTTTACATTATCCTTAACAGTTTATCCAATCTTTTTGTTTTCTATATATTGCACCTTATTTTTTTCATAATAATCAAGTGAAATCTTAACCATCTTTTCTCTCGGCATTTTTTAGGGTTGCCCCCCTCAATCCCGATTAAGGCAAGCGGTAGCTTGGGGATTTTTCTAATAATTTTCTTATTTTTGTTATAATGTAGTATATTTTTATGGAAATTGATTGGATTTTTAGAAATATGATTGTATAATAAAAAAAGATGTAAAAACTTTTATACCAGGAGGAAATTATGCGGGAAGCGATATTAGACTTGCTGAGCGACAACCCGATTATTGCGGCAATTAAGGATGACGAGGGTTTGGCACAAGTGGTGAATTCCAGCTGCAATATTGTGTTCATTCTTTATGGGAATATATGCAGCATTTCCGACATTGTTCATACGATTAAACAAGCGGGAAAATACGCCTTTGTCCATGTCGATTTAATAGAAGGTGCCTCCAACAAGGAAATTGTAGTTGACTATATTAAGAATACCACCGGAGCGGATGGTATCATCAGCACAAAAGCTTCTATGATTAAAGCGGCAAAATCCAAGGGGCTTTATTCCATTTACCGCTTTTTTCTCATTGATTCCATGTCCTACCACAATGTTCCCAAACAGATTTCTGTCGCCAATCCGGACTGTATTGAGGTTCTTCCCGGCTGTATGCCCAAAGTTCTCAGCCGAGTGAGGGCCGCGGTAAATGTGCCGATGATTGCAGGCGGCCTTGTCTGTGATAAAGAAGATGTGGTGAGCGCGCTTGATGCCGGTGCCGTGGCAATCTCCTCCTCCTGCCCGGATATTTGGGATAACATATAGAACGCCAAATAAAAGTAGAACAGTTCGGTTAACGCAAGGTTAACCGAACTGTTCTTTTCTTATACTAAATTCTGTTTGAAAAGCCATAAATGATTTTTGAGGAAAACACAGCAAAACAGAAAACAAACCAAAAACAATAGGCATTTTAGACAGGAATTAGCATTACATATCTCTTGTCGCTACAAAGTCGATTCCTGTGCCTAAAATATTTTTGTAAACCACATCTCCGCGCTTAACCGGGGAAGTAACTTCGACGGTATCCAGCAGTTTCATTGCATCAAAAATCAATGGCTTTGCAATCGGCTCACTGGTTTTTACGGGCAGGCGGCGATGCGAGCCCCCTTTTATTCTTACTGTGGACGGAACCACTCTTGTCGGATTAGTCAGCTCTTTTTTTCCATAAACCTCTCCTCTTTTGCAGCCGTTACCGGTTACCGTGTAATCATTCTCTTCGTCCACCTTTAAATGACAGCCCTTGGGACATACAATGCAAATCAGTTCAGTCACTTTAAGCCATCTCCAATGTGTGAAAGCACATTGGAGGGCGCTATATTCTTTACAGGTTGAATTCATTCAACCTGTCACTTCCTTTATGACTGCTACGGTCAGTTCACCCGTAACATTTTCTAAAAGCGTCTTTGGAAGGGCGATTTTCTCCATTTCGCCAGGTGCCATGTGTTCCCGCTTAAACCGTGCAATTTCCTTTTCGCCGTCGGTTACCTTAATGACAACATCCTTGTATACATTATTTACGCGGAAAAAGATTTCAACGGCTTTATCCACGTTTTCTGTGCGGATTTTTTGGGGAACGGTATAATTAACGCAGCTGCCCTGTTTTACTTCAATCCAGCTTTCAACTTTTGCCTGTCCGCTCGTAATATATTTACCCGCCGCGCGGCCCGCCCTTTGGCTTTCCGCTGTTACAAAGTCAACCAGGTCATGCACATGCACCACATTACCGCAGGCAAAAACACCTTCTACAGAGGTTTCCATATTTTCAAATACAACGGGTCCGCTTGTGCGTCTGTCCATAATAAGACCCGCTGATTTTGACAGTTCGTTTTCAGGAATCAAGCCGACAGAAAGCAAGATGGTGTCGCAGTCAAAAGTCATTTCCGTACCCGGAATTGGCTTCCTGTTTTCGTCCACCTTGGACACAACCACCTTTTCCACCCTGCCCTCGCCCTGAATATCCGTTATGGTATGCGCGAGGTACAGTGGAATGTTGTAGTCTTGCAAACACTGCACAATATTCCTGTTTAAACCGTTGGAATAAGGCATAAGCTCCACACAGGCAAGTACCTTGGCGCCCTCCAGCGTCATACGCCGCGCCATAATCAGCCCGATGTCACCGGAACCGAGGATAATGACTCTTTTACCAACCATATATCCCTCCATGTTCACATATCGCTGCGCCGTGCCCGCTGTGAAAATACCCGAGGGGCGGTCGCCCGGGATTCCGATTGCGCCGCGTGTTCTTTCCCGGCAGCCCATTGCCAGCACAATCGCCTTTGCCTGTATAATCGAATAGCCGTCCTTATTGTTAACACAATGAATCTGCTTGTCCTGCGTAATTTCCAGCACCATGGTGTCGAGTTTTACCTGCACGGCGGTATCCCGCAGCATCTCCACAAAGCGCTGTGCATACTCGGGGCCGGTCAGCTCCTCTTTAAAATAATGAAGGCCGAACCCATTGTGAATACATTGATTGAGGATACCGCCCAGCTCTTTGTCGCGTTCCAAAATCAGTACGCTTTTCGCACCGTTGGAGTAACCTTCCAACGCGGCTGCAAGTCCCGCGGGGCCGCCGCCGATTACCACTAAATCATAAGCTGCACTTATCATTGCTGTATTCCTCCCTTTTTGGTTTCGCCTGTCAGGATATAGGTGCCTTGCTTATTCAGCAGCACATCCTCCAATGGGATATGCAGCTCCCTTGCGATAATCTCCTGTACTCGCGGGCCGCAGAAGCCACCCTGGCAGCGACCCATCCCGGCATTACACCTCTTTTTTATGGCATCAATGGTGTGTGGTGTAATCGGGCTGTGGAGTGCGTCCACGATTTCGCCCTCCGTAATCGTTTCGCAGCGGCAGATTACTCTTCCATACAACGGATTTTTCTCAATCAGTGCTTCCTTTTCTTCCGGTGAAAGGTATTTAAAATGAACAATCTCTCTTTTATCCACAAATTCTTCTTTTTCGGTGAGTGCCAGCCCCGCATTTTTCAGAATATCAATACATTCGAGTGCAATTGCAGGGGCACTGGTCAAACCCGGGGACTTGATACCGGCAAGATTGATAAAGCCCTTTGCCGTTTTGGATTCTTCAATAATAAAGTCGGAACGATCGCTTTGCGCACGTACGCCCGCAAAATTACGGATGGAATCCCTGAAATTGATGCCCGGCACAGACTTCACGGCAGTTTCTCTTACAAAATCCAACCCGCTCTGTGTAGTGGAAACGTCGTCGTCATCCTCGATTGCCACCGCATCAGGCCCGACAATCAGATTGCCGTGCACCGTCGGAGATACCAACACGCCCTTACCAATCTTGCTTGGACATTGAAAGATGACTCTGCTTACCAATGACCCCTGGCTTTTATCCATGAGGTAATATTGACCCTTGCTCGGGATGATTTTAAATGCCGGCTCGGCCACAAGATTATTTACGTCGTCGGAGTGAAGCCCGGCCGCATTGACCACATAAGTGGCTTCATAAACCTTGTCGCCGCTGTACAAACGATAGCCGACACCGGTTTTTTCTATTTTTTCCACTTTGCTGTTCAGGAAGAAATCCACGCCGTTTCTCTTTGCAGTATCCGCCATGGCAATGCAAAGCTCCCACGGGTTGACAATCGCGCCGGATGGTGCGTACAGTGCGGCTTTAACCTCACTGCTCAAGTTTGGCTCCATGTCTAAAGTCTCTTTTGCGTTCAGAATCTGAATGCCGGGAACGCCGTTCGCCACGCCGTTTTCATACAAAGTATGAATCATTCTCAAATCATCCTCATTAAACGCCAATACAAAGGAGCCGCATTTCTTGTAATGCACAGAAAGTTCTTCCGCAATTTCTTCAATCATGGCATTGCCCTTTACATTGAGCCTTGCCATCACCGTGCCGGGTTCGGGGTCATAACCTGCGTGGACAATCGCGCTGTTCGCCTTGGTTGTGCCGTCCGCAATGTCATTTTCCTTTTCCAATACGGCGATTTTAACATTGTAGCGGGCAAGTTCGTAAGCGGTTGCCGCTCCAATCACGCCGCAGCCTATAATTGCTACATCGTACATAAAAGACACCCTTTCCTTTTGCTGATTTTTTGACTGAAACCAAAAAAGAGCAATGCAAAATGACCGTATCGGTCATTCAGCATTACTCAAAATCTCCTGCTTTTTAAATATTCATTTTTACGCATTTATTCTACACCATTCAACATCACTTTGTCAACATATATAACTAAATAAATAATTATCCTATTGATTTTTTAACACTATTGCGCATTCTGTGGGGTCGTTCACTATCTAGGGGCGGGTGGAGGCGGTTCTGCCGCCCCCTGCGCTCCGCTGTACCAAATCATTTGTTATAGTGTGCTTCTCAAACGGCTGTACGGTTAAAAGCATCTGCTGTTTTAAATAAACAAATTGGTATCCGACTGTTCCGCCGCACCGAGAAAGGTTGCGACACCGGCAATCTCTACCCCGTCAATCAGTTCTTCCTGCTTGATTCCCATAATATCCATCGACATCTGGCAGGCGATAATCCGCACGCCGCTGTCCATCGCGGAACGGAGCAGTTCCTCAAGTGACGTTACATTTTTACGTTTCATAACACCACGAATCATCTTTGAACCCATGCTCATCATATTCATCCTCGAAAGGCCAAGCTTTTTACTGCCGCGGGGCATCATTATTCCGAACATTTTCTCAATAAAATTTTTCTTAACATGAACCCGTTCACTTTTACGCAGAATATTCAGTCCCCAGAACGTAAAGAACAGCGTTACTTTTCTGCCCATAGATGCCGCACCGTTGGCGATAATGAGCGCTGCAATCGCTTTATCGAGATCCCCGCTGAAAATAATCATACTTTTATCGTTGCCACCCTGTGCCGGTGAAGCGGGCGCGAGTGCGCCGCCTTTTTGAATCCTTACATTATAGGTTGCTCCCTCCCGTTCCACACTAAGCAGGGGATTGCCGGTCTTTTCGCACCAAACGCTGATATCTGACGCGAACGCGGGGTCGGTCGCGCGGATAAGCAGACACTCCCCATCCCGGATGCTTTTGATACCCTCGGCAGCTTTCATAATTGGCCCCGGGCACTGTAAGCCGCAGGCATCCACTTCAATTATCTTTGCCGCTTCACAGCAGGCCGCTTTTGGTGCCGCAACGTCCTGGGGCTTTTTTACTCCGATGCAGTCCATGCAGGACGGTTTTGCCTGCTCACCCTTGGCAATACTGTAAGTTTTATAGCCTCCACTGAGGTTGTAAACGTCATAGCCGTTCTGTGTTAAAATACGCGATGCAATATACCCGCGCAGGCCCACCTGACAGAACACATAAACCGGCTTATCTTTTGGCAGGTCATTCATTCGCTGCCGCAGTTCATCAATGGGAATGCTGATTGAACCCTCAATGGTGCCTGCGCGCACCTCCTCGGATGTTCGCACGTCAAGAAGACTGACCTTTTTGCGGTCAAGCAGGTCGACTTCGTCATAATGAAATACCTTCGTATCTCCGCGCAGAATATTGGCGGCTGTAAATCCAAGCATATTGACCGGGTCCTTTGCAGAGGAATAGGGCGGCGCATAACAAAGCTCCAGCTTTTCCAAATCGTAAACCGTTCCGCCTAAACGCAGAGCGGTTGCCAGCACATCAATTCGCTTTTCAACACCGTCATAGCCCACCGCCTGCGCGCCAAGAATTTTCCCGTCCGCTGCAAACAGCAGTTTCATGCTCATCTGCGTTGAACCCGGGTAATACGTCGCGTGGCTTGCCGGATGCACATATGTTTTTTGATAGGGGATATTTTGTGTTTTGAGCTGCTTTTCATTCAAACCCGTGGAAGCCGCTGTCATGTCAAACACCTTTAAGGCCGAACTTCCCTGTACTCCGCTGTCCTTTGAAATCCGTTTGCCAAGAACATTTTCTCCTGCAAGCCTACCTTGCTTGTTTGCAGGCCCCGCAAGGGAAATCAACGTTTCACCGCCCGTTACAAGCTGGCGCACACCGATTGCATCACCCACTGCAAAAATATCCGGGTCGGAGGTAGCAAAAGTATCGTCCACCTTGATGCTCCCGCCAACACCCAGTTCCAAACCGGCCTCCTTTGCAAGGCAGCTGTCGGGTGCGACGCCAATGCTTAAAATCACAAGGTCGGCTTCGATTTCTTTCTCGCCTGTCAGTTTAACTTTTATATTTTCTGCTTTTTCAAAGCCCTGCACACCTGTTCCGAACAACAAATCAATTCCGTTTTCCCTGAGATGACGGTGCAGGATAGCGGCCATTTCAGGGTCGAATGAGGCTATCGCCTGGTCTAAAAATTCGACGACGGTTACATTTAACCCGCGCTCTTTCAAGTTTTCAGCCATTTCCACTCCGATATATCCCGCACCGACAACCACCGCATTTTTCACTTTGTTCTCATTGATATAGGTGTCAATCTGATAGGTGTCCGGTACTGTGCGGAGTGTGAAAATACCATTCAGTTCAATTCCAGGCAGATTTGGGCGCTTGGGCTGGGCACCGGGGGAAAGAATGAGCTTGTCGTAGCTTTCCTCGTAGCTGCTGCCGTCCTTGTGATTTTGTACGATTACAGTCTTTTTTGTGCGGTCAATTTTCATAACCTCACTCATTGTACGCACATCGATGCGGAACCGCTCGCGCAAAAGCTTCGGGCTTGTAACAATCAGCCGTTCTTTTTCTTTGATTGTTCCACCAATATAATAAGGCAGACCACAGTTGGCGTAAGAAATGTGTTCACCTTTTTCAAACAGGATAATTTCAGCGTCCTCGCTCTGTCTGCGCAGTCTTGTCGCCGCACCGGCACCGCCCGCGACGCCCCCCACAATTAATACTTTCATCTTATTTCCACCTTTCTTTATTATGTTGCGTACAATTTTCGTTTTTATTTTAACAAACTATTCGTTAAGCGATTTCATCCAATCAGAAAACCTTCTTATTTGCATCAATATTTTTAGTGTTATATTTTATAGACTTATGATATCATTAGTTTATAATATGTTCCGTGACTAAATCACCAAGACATATATACAAACAAACGATTTGGTACATCGTTCACAAAGGCGCAAATGTATAGCAGGCTGATTATTTAGTTGTATATAGAATTGATTATGTGATATTGTCACAGAATAAATACAGGTTGCAGCATATAATAAGTTCAGATCGAAAAGAGGGTGAAATGATGGCGGATGTAATTATTTTAGGGAATGGCCCCGCCGGAATATCCGCAGCGGCTTACACTGCGCGCGCCGGATTAAGCACCACCGTAATTGGCCGCGACAACGGCGCTTTAACCAAAGCGGGCGAAATCGAAAATTACTATGGCTTCCCTACACCGGTATCGGGCGAACAGCTTGTCCAGAATGGCGTTGACCAGGCGAGCAGACTGGGCGCTGAAATGATAACAGATGAAATTGTGGGTATCAGCTATGATGGTCAGTTTACACTGCAATCAAAAATCGGCGAATATCGGGCGGCTAATGTGATTCTTGCGACAGGCGCATCCCGAAAAACCCCAAGAATAGATGGCCTGCGGGAATTTGAGGGGAAAGGCGTGAGCTACTGTGCCGTATGCGACGCGTTTTTTTACAAAGGAAAATCCGTTGCTGTACTGGGCGATGGTGATTATGCCCTGCACGAAGCAATGGAGCTTCTCCCCGTGGTCGGTTCCGTTACGCTGTTAACCAACGGCAAGGAACCCTCTGTTGCTTTTCCCAAGGAAATTTTGATTAATAACGGAGCGATTTCTTCTTTCCACGGGGATACAGTTTTGAATTCCGTTGTTTTCAAAGACGGTTCTTCTCTGCCGGCCAGTGGAGTTTTCATCGCTGTTGGTGTGGCGGGGAGCAGCGACTTCGCAAAGAATTTGGGCGCTGAAACCGAGGGAACAACCATTGTGGTTGACGAAAACATGCAGTCGAGCGTCCCCGGGCTGTACGCCGCGGGCGATTGCACCGGCGGTATGCTTCAAATTGTCAAGGCAGCTTATGACGGGGCAAAAGCGGCAATGAGCGTAATTAAGCAAGTACGAAAACATTAACAGTGTTCTCAGCAATTGGAGCAGATGGTTTTGTGATTTAGTCACCGAAAAGAAATGCTTATTTGGGTATAATACAATAGAAACAAGTTCAACATAATCTATAAGCTATAAAGGAGAATGAATATGTCCGTTTTAACATTAACAAACAGTAATTTTGAACAAGAGGTATTAAAGTCTGACAAAACCGTACTCATTGATTTCTGGGCGCCGTGGTGCGGGCCCTGCCGCATGGTTTCCCCGATTGTGGATGAAATCGCCGAAGAGGCTGACAATACCGTTAAAGTCGGAAAGGTCAACGTAGATGAGCAGACCGACCTAGCCGCTCAGTTCGGCGTTCAGAGCATTCCGACTCTGATTGTCATGAAGAATGGCAAAGTGGTGACCACCTCAGTGGGTGCAAAAAGCAAACAGGCAATTCTGGGCATGCTTTAAAAAACAATCGTCTGCATAAAGCCCCGTATCAATTGATACGGGGCTTTGCTCTTTTGTCTTTCTGTAGTATAATAAAAAGATTGATGGATGTATCCGTTTGATAGAGTTACCACCAAGTATCTTGCTGATTTTTTTGTTAATTTTTTGGAAAGACAGCTATGGCTTCAAGCCAGTAATCAAAAGTTTAAAAAATCAGAAAGGTGAGTACATATGACTACCATATATTTCGTTAGACACGCACAGCCAGATTATTCTATACTTGATGATAGAATAAGGCCATTAACTGAAAAAGGACAGCAAGACAGTAAAAAAGTAACGGAATTTTTAACGGACAAAAAAGTGGATATCATCTTTTCCAGTTCATATAAACGTGCCATAGATACAGTGAAAGATTTTGCAGATTCTTATGGATTAAAAATAAATGTAATAGAAGATTTTAGGGAACGCCAAATAGATAGCAGTTGGATTGAAGACTTTAAAGGCTTTGCAAAACAGCAGTGGGAGAATTTTGATTATAAATTGCCACATGGTGAATGTTTAAATGAAGTGCAGCAACGGAATATTTCAGCATTAGTTTCAATTTTAAGGAACCACTCAGAACAAGTCATTATAATCGCGACACATGGTACAGCGTTAAGTACCATTATTAATTATTATAACAGCAGCTTTTCATGGAAAGATTTTTCTCGGATTGTAAATTTCATGCCCTTTATAGTTAAAATGGAATTTGAAAAAACAGATTATAAAAACATGGAAGAGTTTGTATTTGAGTAAAATTACAATATAATTAATTAACATCAGCATGATAAAAACTGTAATCCAGCAAGAATAACGCTATGTTATTTATATGATTTTTGTTTGTTACCTATAATCAAGGAGGTGTCAAAATGACCATTACACAGACAGAACTCGCGTTCATGAGGGAAGCCCTTCCCTTCTGGAACAGCATCACCGAAACGCAGCAGGCACAGCTTGCGCAGGCGGTAACACTGCAAACTTATTCCAAGGGGCAAAGTCTGCACAGCGGTTCACAGGACTGTATGGGCCTGCTGTTGGTAAGGAGCGGTCAAATTCGCGCTTTTATCCTTTCCGAATCGGGAAAAGAAATTACGCTGTACCGCCTTTTTGAACGGGATATCTGTATTTTTTCAGCTTCCTGTATGCTGAAAAACATAAGTTTTGACATCTATATTGAGGCGGAGCAGGACAGCCACATTTTACTGATTCCGACCGCGGTTTATAACGCGCTGAATCAAAGCTCTCTTGCGGTTTCAAATTATACCAGTCAGCTTATCTCCTCTCGCTTTTCCGATGTAATGTGGGTAATGGAGCAGGTGCTTTTTACGAGCTTTGATAAAAGGCTGGCTAATTTTTTGCTGGAACAATGCGCTATTGACAACTCCGATACACTTGACATCACACACGAGGCCATTGCAAAGCATTTGGGTTCTGCCCGTGAGGTTGTAACCCGCATGCTCCAGTATTTTCAGAACGAGGGCATGGTCTCCCTTTTCCGCGGAGGCGTCACCATTCTCGATAAGAAAAAATTAAAACAGCTTCGGTAAACGGGCAGACCGAGTAGGGATTTTGTAATCATCTGCGCACTAAAAAAGAGCCTTTGCACTCGATTGCATTTAACAGTCATATGTAGTAAAATTATATGGAAATAAGTGTTATATATAATACAAAATCCTGCGGAGCGGAGGCCACACTGATGCAAAATAAGGAACAAAAAGACAAGACTACTAAAGATACAACCGCCAAAACGAAGCCAGCGGATTATGTGTTTGCACTGGACATCGGCACTCGAAGCATAATTGGCATCGTCGGGGTTTTACAGGGCGAAATGATGCGCATTTCGGCCATTGAAACCGTAGAACACCCCAAGCGTGCCATGATTGACGGGCAGATAGAGGATATCGAACAGGTGAGCAAGGTTGCGCGAATCGTGAAAGAGCGGCTTGAAAAGCGGCTTGGCTATCAACTCAAGCGAGTTTGTGTCGCCGCCGCGGGGCGCGCGCTGAAAACACAAAAAGCAGCCTATGAAATCACCCTGACGCAGTCCCAGGTGATTGACGAGGAGCTGGTCAGCCGACTGGAAGCGGGCGCAATTGAAGCTGCCGAGCGACAATTTAATCCTCAAAGCGGAGATGACCAGCATGTTTTTTACCTTGTGGGTTATTCCGTTATTCAATATACACTGGATGATTATCCGATATCGAATCTTTTAGACCATCGGGGTCAGCGTATCAGCGTAGAGGTCATTGCGACCTTTTTGCCGCGCGAAGTGGTCGACAGCTTGTACACAACCATGCACAAGACTGGGCTTGATGTTGCCAGCCTTACCTTGGAGCCGATTGCCGCGATGAACGCTGCTATCCCGCAGAAACTGAGGCTGCTGAATTTGGCTCTGGTCGACATAGGCGCGGGTACCTCTGACATCGCCGTTTCAAAAGATGGCGGCATTGTGGGCTACACGATGGCGACGGTGGCCGGCGATGAAATCACCGAAGCAATTATGAAAAAATATCTGGTCGATTTTACAACCGCTGAAGAGATTAAAATGAAAATAGGCGGCGAGTGCGACATACCCTTTAAAGACGTACTCGGATTTGAACATACCATCACACCTAAAGAATTAGCGCAGGAAACAGAACCGGTAATGCGCTCACTTTGCACGGAAATCGCGGAGCGAATCGTGCAGGCGAACGGTACTGCGCCCTCCGCCGTCTTTTTGGTAGGGGGAGGCAGTAAGCTGCCCGGTCTGTGTGGCTGTGTGGCTGAATCCTTGAATTTGGATTCGAACAGAGTGGCAGTCGGCGGTAATAACTTTATGATGCATGTTTCCTCCTCCGAAACGGATATTACGGGGCCGGAATACGCAACCCCACTCGGAATCGCTATTTCAGCTGCTCTCAATCTGATTAACGACAGCTTTTCCATCACGCTCAACGGTGACAAGGCCAAGCTGTTCCGAAGCGGCAAGCTTTCGGTGCTTGACGTGCTGCTGATGAATGGATACAGCTATAATCAGTTAATCAGCCGCTCCGGTCAGAGCATGATTATTGAACTGGACGGGGAGAAAAAAATCCTGTACGGGGGTCACCCAAATACGGCGAGTATCCTGCTAAATGGCAAGGAAAGTAATATTTCTGCTTTAATAAAGGCAGGGGACACCCTCGAGTTCGAGCCCGCTGTTCCCGGTGAGGACGCGCAGCCGACGCTTGATGATGTAGTACATTTCGAGGAACCTTTCACAGTTGTTTTTAATGGTTCAGACTTTGTCATCAGTACATGTGCTACGGTAAATGGGCAGCCCGCCGTCCCCGAGCAAAAGTTATATGCTCATGACAAGGTCAATACCGACCGAATCATTACGCTGGGCGATTTTATTCGCACAACCGGTGTAAGTAAAGGCAAAACGCTGCTGATTAACGGACAAGCTGTCGGCTTAGATTATCAATTGGCCGCCGGGGATACAATCGCGTATGCCGAGGCAGAAAAAATTTTAGCTGAAAAGCCATTAGCCGAAATTCCCGTGCAGCCCTCTAACGCTGACGATTCAAAATCAGATGATGCTGCCACCGCCTTGCCGCAGGGTGAAGCAATGATTCATCTTACGCTGAACCATGCTCCCCTTGTACTGAAACCCCTACCGGATAAAACGCCGTACCGTTTGATTGATATGCTCAATTTGGTTGATATCGATTTATCCAAGCCGCAGGGCAATATTATTCTGCGTGTAAACGGTAAGGACGCCGCGTATCTGCAATCACTCATGGATGGTGACCGTGTGGATATTTATTGGGAAAACGCCTAAAGGCTGTAATATTTAAAGAAGCTTCGGATTACAACGGGACAAGTCCCGATATATCCGAAGCTTTTTTTATTTGAGATATTATGGATTTTTGACCCCCAGCAGTTTCAAAATGTTCAGAGGCTGGAGGTTTGCCTGCGCAAGCATGGCCATTCCCGCCTGTACCAGTATGGAATGCCTTGCCAATTCCATCATTTCTTTTGCAATATCCACATCTCGGATACGGCTTTCGGCTGAAGTTAAATTTTCCGACATGGTTTCAAGGTTGCTCACTGTGCGTTCCAATCCGTTTTGCGCGGCTCCCAAATCCGCCCGGGCGCTTGAAACACTGTCAATTGCTTTTTGAATGGTACCAATCGCATCCATGGCATCCTGCTGCGTGCCGATGGATGCCCCGTCGATACCGAGGCCCTTTGTGCTCATGTCCGGAATATACATGGTGAACCGGCTGGCCGCGGTACTGTCCGCACCAACCTGAAACGTAATGCCATCCATTTTAGGAGGCTGGGCGGGGTCGGTCACACCCTGTTTTTTTGCAAGATCCCCATTGAGCAGATTGATTTGATTGAATTTTGCGGAGCCCGCAATACGGTCAATTTCTTCTTTCAGTGAGTTAAATTCCTTGCTCGAATTTTTTCGGTCAGTATCGTTCTGATAGGTGCCATTGGAGGACTGCACCGCAAGTTCCGACATTCTCTGCAAAATAGAATGAGTTTCGTTCAGATTCCCCTCGGCGGTCTGAATTAAACTAATACCATCTTGGGCATTTTTCTGGGCAGCCTCCAGCCCGCGGATCTGCGAGCGCATTTTTTCGGAAATGGCAAGCCCCGCCGGGTCGTCCGCCGCAGAATTGATGCGATACCCCGAGGAAAGTCTTAAGATACTTTTATCGCACAACCGCTGATTAATTGCAATCTGCCGCAGCGCAAACATCGCGCTCATATTATGTTGGATGCGCATAGTAGCACTCCCTATCAAACTCGTCCGCAGCAAATCCCTTTGCTGTTATTTGTCAATAATTTCCTATTCTATATATCGTCCGCCTCTCCAATAAATTTACATGATTCTTAAGTGAAATTATAAAAATCCAGCCAGCCGTCACATTGGTTTAACGAACGAATCATAATCTGATAGAAGTAAGGCTCACAGCATTCCATAAAATCCTGTGAGCCTTGTTCTTTTTACTATCTCAACAAATTAGCCCCTATTTTGTCGGGTTATTTACTGTACCGATAAAAATGGGCAGTTTGGTTTCGGTATCGATAATTGCATAAACAAATGGGCGGTCAAATACGACCTTCTTTTTTTCAAACAGCGGCATCGACATCTTACAAGCTATTTCAACCTTTGTGGCAGCACCGGCCTTCGCACCGGCTTCGTCGACCTGAATAAAGGTTTTGTGCAGAACGTCACTGATATAGAGGTTGCCCCTCCATGAACTCCCCATTTTACTAAAGTCGGCAATGTCACTGTCAAAAGCATCCGTTAGCCCTAGTGCTTTCAGTTGGTCGTTCAAATCAACCTCATATTCATATTTAAACTTTGGAAGTGAACAGTCCGCGTTTTCCTCACCGGCGGAATTCATCAGCTTTAAAAAGCTGTCGCCGTTCATTTTGTTAACATAATCATTTAAATTTGTTCCTGTTTTTGGCAGGATAGCGGCTAACGCAAAGCGCTTATCTTTAAAGGGCTTAATCATGCCTTCGGAAGTCCCATCGTGAATATATTGCTCCTCGGAATTCATAAACGAAGTGGAAACTATCCCGTCGGATAAATGAAAATTTTTGTTGCTGATACTGTGGTCCATGTAACCGTGCATCCAGTCCGCCTCGAAGAACAGAGTGTTAATAAGGTACATCACTGTGTCGTCGTCAATTTTATCCACCATTTTATCAATTTTACCGTCAGTGTTTTCTTTCACCCAATTATTGATTTTATCGGCAGACTCTTTTTTGCTGAAATCAAGCTGGAACGCACCAGCCCCGAAATAATCCTTATTTTTTTGCAGAAAACCATTTTCCACTTTCAGGTCTTTATTGCGGTACCAAATTGAGTTGGCAATTTGAAGTTTGCCGTCTTGGATTGATTGCAGGCGCTTGCATATATTATAGTAGTTACGGTTAAGTTCATTTACGCTCAGGCCGCCGCCAAGCACATTCTCAAATTGCTTTAACGTATTGCTTTGAGCGCCGTTGGCTGTCATGCCGAGGGCAAGGTAGACCGACACCGGTGAAACAAGGGAGTTTGTGTCCTTTACAACAGATTTCTTGAATAAATCAACGGAGAAATCGGAAGCCGGGCCGATAAAATTCTGACTGATTGTGCCGTCAACATCCAATTTTTCCGCCGTAACGCCATCCATCAAGTTCACACAAGCCTGCGCCGTGTTAATTGGGGAGAACACATTGCTGAAAAGCAGCGCGCAAACCAGCACAACCGCAAGCGCGGGAGCAAGAACAAACTTAAACGCCTTGTTTTTCTTTTTTGCGTTGACTCGGGCATGGGGGTTTTCTTCCGGTGGATTTTTCAACAGCCTCGCCGTATTTTGTTTAAAAGTATCTGACGCCTTTATGGTATTTAACTTAGAAATATATTTGTCTTTATTCATCATCAAAACCTCCTGTCAGCGATTCCTTCAGCAGTTTTCGCGCTCTGTGCAGCCAAGAGGATACCGTGTTTTCCTTCTGCTGTAAAATATCTGCAATCTGCGCAACAGTCATGTCTTCGTAATAATGCAAATAAATTACATTCCTAAATTTGACAGGCAGACGCAGCACCGCATCCAAAACCTCAGTGTTTTCATCATGTGAAAGGATATTTTCATCGAGCACTGCCGTTTTTCTAAACCAAGATGACTTTAAAAAATCTTTGCACAAATTGATGGTAACACGGATAATCCATGCCTTTTCGTGCATGTCATTTTCAAAGTCGGGGCAGGCTGTGATGAGCTTAAGAAATACCTCCTGCGCAATGTCCTCCGCATCCGACATACTTTTCAAGTTTTGGAACGCGATGCGGATTACCATGTCTGAATATGTGATTAAGCTTGTTTGGATTCTATCATCGACGTCGATTGATGTGTTCACCCTGTTCGCCTCCTTACAAATACAATACGATTGAGAAAGCATGTAGCTTGCAGCAAAAATTAAATTTGCTAAAATATTCCTATTTTAAATTTATAATTCTTTATAATTATATTTTAATTCGTAGTGTTTTTCAACAGCAGTAAGTAAGTCTGCAACATTTGTCTATAAAATTGAGATATCTTATCCTTGCAAACAGTTTACATTGGCTATAAAATTATAATGTAATAGGAATTCTAGTTAATTTGAATAAACATATAAGGGAGGCAATTCGAATGTTGTCATCAAAAGTAAAAGACTTGCTTGCGCAGGGAAAATACGACGATAATTTGTCCTATCTTTATGTGTGCGACTTTAAAAAGGTTGCTCACTACCGTAAAAGATTGATTCAGGCGGTTGAAAGCTTTGAAAAGCGGTTCGGTGCCAACCGCAGTATCAGCATATTCAGCGCACCGGGCCGAACCGAAGTGGGCGGGAACCACACCGACCATCAGCGCGGCCGGGTACTTGCGGCGAGCGTAAACCTCGACGTAATTGCTGTTGTCGCAGCCAACGACGGTAATCAAATACAAATCAAGTCCGAGGGACACCCTATGGACGTTTTGAATGCGGCCGACCTTGAAGTAAATAAAGCAGAGTACAATACATCCGTTGCGCTCATCCGCGGAATTGTCAGCAAATTTACCCAACTCGGCTATAAAATCGGCGGCTTTGATGCGTACACCACATCAAATGTCCTAAGCGGTTCAGGGCTCTCCTCCTCGGCTGCTTTTGAGGTACTGGTCGGCACAATTGTGAATTGTTTATACTGTGGCGACAAAGAAAGTGCACTGAAAATCGCACAAATCGGCCAGTACGCCGAAAACGTCTACTTTGGCAAGCCCTGCGGGCTGATGGATGAGGCCGCAAGCTCGGTTGGTGGTTTTGTCACCATTGATTTTAAAGACTGTGAGTTTCCAAAGGTACAGCAAATCAACTTCGACCTTGCAAAATATGGCTATGCACTGTGTATTATCGACACAAAGGGCAACCACGCCGACTTAACACCGGACTATGCCGCAATTCCATCAGAAATGAAATCAGTTGCGGCTTTCTTCGGCAAAGAGGTTCTCTCCGAGGTTGACGAAGAAGAATTCTTTACGAACCTTGCAAAGGTCCGTGAAAAGACAGGTGACCGCCCGGTTTTGCGCGCAATACACTTTTTCGCTGAAAACACAAGAGTGCTGAAAGAGGTTGCAGCATTAAAAGATAACGATTTTGACGAGTTTAAAAAACAGATCATTGAAAGCGGCTATTCGTCCTATATGTACCTGCAAAACGTGTTTTCTCCCTCCCAGGTGCAAGCGCAGGGTGTTTCTTTAACACTTGCACTCTGCCAAAAATTCCTAGGTGACAAGGGCGGCGCGTACCGCGTACACGGCGGCGGATTTGCAGGAACGGTACAGTCGTTTGTTCCGGTCAGCTGCCTTGATGAGTTTGTCGGCAAAATGGAAGCCGTACTGGGTGAGGGAAGCTGCCACACACTGTCAATCCGCCCGGTCGGCGGCACAAAAATTTTATAAACAACAGGATAAAGCAAAAACTTCTGTTATATTTGGAGGACTACTAAATGGCTGAATTAAGATGGCATCCTTTAATAAAGGATTGGATTATGATTGCTTCAAACAGGCAGGGCCGCCCGCAAATGCCCAAAGATTACTGCCCGTTCTGCCCAAGCTTCGGCAATGTACCGGACTATGAGGTATTGAAGTACGACAACGACTTTCCCGCGCTTTCGCAAAATCCGCCCGAGCCGGACGACGTTGCTACCGATTTCTTCAAGGTAAAACCAAGCTATGGCAAGTGCGAGGTAATTCTGTACTCCCCGGGCCATACCGTTACCCTGCCCGAGCTTTCCGACTCCCATATGAAGAAGCTTGTTGATTTATGGTGCGAGCGCTTTGACGCCATGCGTACCGACGGAAATATTAAATATGTATACCCATTTGAAAACCGCGGCGATGTTGTCGGCGTTACCATGCCCCACCCGCACGGCCAAATTTACGGCTACTCTTTCCTTCCTAAAAAGTTGGAACTTGAAACCGACGCGGCAAAAGAGTATTATGAAGAGAAGAAGGAATGCCTATTCTGCGATATGCTCAAAAACGAGCTGAAGGAGAATAAGCGCATCATCTTTAAAAATAAGTATTTTACCGTATTCCTCCCGTTCTACTGCGAATATCCCTACGGCGTGTACATCATCTCGAACCGTCACACAGAGTATATGACGAACTTTACCGAAGATGAAAAGGCAGCACTGGGTTTGACCATCAGGGACACCGCTGGGATGCTTGACAGCCTGTTTAATTACCGATTCCCCTACATGATGTGCATGCACAATGCTCCTGTAAACATGGGCGACTATTCAAAGGATTTTCATTTTCACATTGAATTTTTCCCGCCTATGAGAAGCGCCGACAAGCAAAAATTCAACGCTTCCAGCGAAACAGGCGCGTGGGCCTGCTGTAATCCGACCTGCCCCGAAGAAACCGCTGAGGAACTTCGCGAGGCATACAAACGTTATAAGGAGAAATAAATATGAAAGTATTAGTTACCGGCGGCGCAGGCTATATTGGTTCCCACACCTGCATTGAGCTTTTAAACAATGGCTATGAAATCATTGTAATGGATAACTATTGCAACTCGTCACCCGATTCTTTGCGCGTAGTTGAAAAGCTTACCGATAAAACATTCCCGATTTATGAGTGTGACATGCTTGATTATGATGGCTTTGAAAAGATTTTCAAGGAAAACAAAATTGATGCTGTCATCCATTTTGCGGGTCTGAAAGCAGTCGGCGAGTCCGTAAGCAAGCCACTTGAATATTACAATAACAACCTGACCGGCACCCTGAATCTGTTAAGACTGATGAAAAAATATGAAGTCTATCAGCTGGTATTCAGCTCCTCCGCAACGGTTTACGGTATGAACAATACGGCACCGTTTAACGAGGATATGCCTCTTTCTACCACAAATCCGTACGGAACGACCAAGCTGATGATTGAAAACATCCTCAAAGATGTCTGCTTCGCCGACAAGAACTGGAAAGTGGCACTGCTGCGCTACTTCAACCCGATTGGCGCGCACCAGAGCGGCCTTATTGGCGAAAACCCGAACGGGATTCCGAACAACCTGATGCCTTACATCATGAAGGTTGCCGTCGGCCAGCTCGAGTGCCTCAGCGTTTACGGCGACGACTACCCGACACCGGACGGAACGGGTGTGCGTGATTACATTCACGTGTGCGACCTTGCAGCCGGCCACTTGAAAGCGCTTGAAAAGCTCCCCCATATTGCGGGCGCACAGGCCTATAACCTCGGCACCGGCAAAGGCAGCAGCGTACTCGACGTTGTTCATGCGTTTGAAAAGGCAAGCGGTAAAAAAGTAAACTATAAACTTGCTCCACGCAGGGCCGGCGATATTGCCGAGTGCTACGCCGATGCTTCAAAGGCGAAAAATGAACTCGGCTGGGAAGCCAAGTACAGCCTTGATGACATGTGCAGGGACAACTGGAATTTTATTAAAAATAAATAATGAGCATAAAGCAACAGCAGCACTGGTTTAATCACCGGTGCTGCTGTTTTATTTAATACTAATTTCTGTTTGAAAAGCCGTATGTGATTTTTGAGGATACTTTTTGCTTTGCAAGGCTGACGCCTGCCTAGGAGGAAAACACAGCAAAACAGAAAACAGGTCGAAAATAACAGGCATTTTAGACAGCAATTAGTATAAAGCTATCCCCGTAAGCAGTCAAGTATTTCGGCGGCGTTCTCTTTTGTGACAACTCTGTATGGAACACGAACATAGTGCCCATTCTGCACATCGGACTTGCTTGAAGAAGCTTTCCCCGAGGATAAGGCGTAATAGGATAAATCGAAAATAGCCTTTGCCTGTCTCTGCGCATCGTTAAACACCGTACCAAACATACTGCCGTCTTCAATGGCTTTCAGGCCGTTCTGCGTTGCGTCAATGCCCACCACAATGGGCTTCATCTTGCCCTTGCTGTCCTTGATTGCGTCAATTGCGCCGAGCGCCATATCGTCATTGTTGCAGAACACTACTTCAATTCGATCTCCTAGTTTTCCAAGCCACTGCGCCATTTTTGCCGAGCCCTGCGCGCGCTGCCAGTTGGCGGTGTCGTTAGCAAGCTTTTCAACTTGAATTCCCGCTCCGGTGACCGCCTTAATGGAATATTCCGTCCTCAGAAGCGCGTCCTGATGCCCCTGCTCGCCCTCGAGCATCACATACTGGATTTTTCCGTCGCCGTTTTTGTCAATTGTCGCATGGTCGCCGCTGTAGGCCTTTGCTATAATTTCACCTTGCAGGCGCCCGGATTCCGCCGCGTCCGCACCAACATAATAAGCGCGGTTCCACATGCGCAAATCCTCCTCGACCGGCTCGCGGTTAAAGAAGATAACCGGAATGTTCGCTGCCTTCACCTTGTCCACAATGACTGCGGCAGCGGTGCGGTCAACCATGTTGACACAGATTACATTGTAATTCTGTGAAATAAAGTTTTCCACCTGATCATTTTGCAATGCTTGACTAGATTGACCGTCAACGATGTTGATAACGATTTTTTTACCCGTCTCCGCTTCCTTTTCCTTGGCAACTTTCTCAAGGCTCGTACAAAGACTTGTGATAAAGGTGTCATCCTTGCGGTAGAGTGTTACGCCGATTTTGATTGTTTCAATCTTGTCACTGCCACTGCGCGAACCACACGCACAGAGTGGACAAAGGCAAATAGCTGCGGTTAAAACCATTGCCACGGATTTTATAAACCTTTTCATTTTTAGTCCTCCATCATCTTACAAATGGGAAAAGCAGACGCTGATTGTCAGAGTTGTACATGTTTTCATGGTCTACAATTGCAAAGTTGATGTTGGTGTTATTCGTTTCGTACTTTTTATTGATATTGTTGATTGCTGTTTTTATGCTGAGATATCCCAAATTATATTCGTTCTCCACCCCGATGGAATTGATAATCTGATTGTCAAGCAGCGAAACAACCGTATTTGTTCTTCCAATGCCGTAAATCTGCACCTGCGCGCTGCCGGTTTTCAGCAAATCTTTTTCTGCTCTCGCGGCGGCCTCCAGAGTCGCGCCATCCAGTGCGACAAGCGTATCAGCCCTGCTGTTTTGGAACAGGCCTTTGGCCGTGTCGTAAGCCTCCTGGGGGTCATCGGGAATATCCCAATACTCAATCTCATTTTTTGTTAAATTAAGCTCCCGCACCACGCCGAGATACCGCTGATTAATGTTGCTGCAATCCATGCTGTTCCGCAGTATTATGATTCGATGCTCCGTAACCCCATTCTTTATCATCGTTTTTGCAAGTGCGCTTCCAAGCTGTAAATTATCGCAGGAAATGTATGGTAAATTCTTCATGCTGTCAACGGTCGACTGCATGGTGATGACTGGAACGCTTTTTTGTGCTTTTACAATGGGCTGTTTAAGGTCCTCTGAGTTGACCGGTGCAATAACAACTGCGTCTGCGCCATTCTTAATCTCACGTTGTAACAGATAAATCTGCTCCTGAACGTTGTTGTCGTTTGACAGCGTGATAAAGCTGACTTCCGCATTCAAATCCCTTGCAGCCTGGTCGATTCCCTGTTTGATTGTGGTGCTGTTCTCCGTACTTTTACTGCGGCAGATTACCGATATTTCATAAGGATCGCTGTTCTTTTTTTCAAAAATCCTATCTCTATTTAAAATAACAAAGGACACCACGAATGCAAGCAGAATAAAAACAAAAGCCAATGTTTTATTCTTTTTCATTTTACACTGCCCCCCTTGCTTCCGTCAAGCTCATCCAAGGTCTTCGCCGGCAGGTGTATTCTGGCGGTGGTTCCCTCGTCGGGTTCGCTGTAAATGGCTAGACCGTATTCACTGCCAAAATACAGTTGGATGCGCTCGTACACGTTCTTTAGCCCAATTCCGGAGCCTTTGCTGCGTTTTTTCGTGGTTTCTTCCGTCAAAAGCGCTTCGGCCTGCTCCTGCGGCATTCCAAGACCATTATCCTCAATATCTATAAATAAATCGTCGCCTTCTTGATAGGCTCTAATTTTAATCTCACCGTCTCCGCTCATGAATTCCATGCCGTGATAAATAGCATTTTCCACCAGAGGCTGAACAATCAGCTTAATTGTAGCACATTGGAGCGTTCCTTCTTCAGCATCAATTTCATAGCTGAACTTGTTTTTATAACGCATTTTTTGTATCGTCAGATAGTTGCGGACATGCTCAAGTTCATCTGCTACGGTGATGATATTTTTCCCCTTCGAAAGACTGATGCGGAACAACCTGGCAAGGGACGTCACCATGGTGACCGCACCCTCATAACGTTCATTCTCGATCATCCACACAATGGAATCCAGTGTGTTGTACAAAAAATGGGGGTTAATCTGAGATTGCAGTGCATCCAGCTCACTCTTACGCTTGGACTCCTGCTCCACAACAATGTCATCCATCAGCTTACCCATCTGGTCGACCATGGAGCGTATTGTCTTCCCCAAATGCTGCACCTCGTACGAACCCGCGATGGAAATATCCACTCCGCTCAAATTTCCTGTTTCAAGGTCCTTGACCGAGTGCTCCAGTTCCTTAATCGGGTTGGCAATGCGTGAGGACAGGAACATGTTGACGAAAATCAAAAGGAATATAGCAAAGAAGATAAAGAAGAGAGCGAAAACTTTAATCTGGTAATAATTCGAGGTAATATCCTGCATCGGCGTCACGGCAATAATTTTCCAGCCGGTATATCCCGCGGTTTTTACAGTAATTACCCGCTGCTGACCCTCAAATGTTTCGTTGTGGCTTCCGTCTTCAAATTTGGCGGCAGCATAATTATTTTCATGAATCAGATTGGAGTAAATCAGTTGCTGCCGCGGGTGATAAATAATCTCACCTTTCCCGTCAATCAAGTAAATATATCCTGTTTCTCCCAAATCCACGTTTTTACAGATTTGCTCAATCCCGCTGAAATTCATATCGACGAGCAGCACGCCGTGGGTAATCGAACCGGCGTCTGTCAGTTCTACCGAGCGGCTGAGTGAAACAACCCAATGATATTTATTGTCCGGGTCAACAAACAAATTCTGTACATGCGGGGTTGAAAAGTGGCAGTTTTCAATCTTGCGAGCGGCGTTGTTAAACCAGTCCTGGTTGTTCACGTCTGTGGACGGCTTGAGCTGTGCAAGCGGTTCAGAGGCTACAACCTTGCCGGTATTTGAAAACACACCGATACTAATAAGCAAATCGCGGTTTGTTTCATACAGCAGGCTCATATCGTTGCTGATATTGTCAGTGGATAAATCTGCATTTTTAATAACGCGGTAATACATGGAGTCCGAAATACGCATCATGTTGCGCAGGTACGTGTCCAAATTGAGGTTTACCTGGTCAACCATGCGTGCGCTGTCCTCCGAAATCATTTTTTCACTCGAACTGATAAAGCGCATGGAAAGTGACGCACCTACAATCACCATTCCCACAACCGCAACCGCAGTAAACGTAATGGAAATAGTGAACTGTAAGCTTTTTTTTTGAAAGTAGTGTGTTGCTTTATCAAGGATGTCTTTTACTCTTTTACGCACACGATCAACTCAATCATCTTTTTTGGTTTATTGTTTGTAGGGACAGATTACATACCCGTCCATTATTTAGCACTCCTGTATTTTGAAGGTGATACGCCGAATTGCTTTTTAAAGACATAGCTGAAGTAATTCGGCTCAATGTATCCCACTTTGCCGGCGATAATATAGGTTTTGTCGCCCGTAGTGTTCAATAGATTAATCGCCTCCTGCAAACGCACCTCGGTCAGATAGGCGACGAAGCTCATCCCTGTTTCGCGCTTAAACACCGTTGAAAAGTAGGCGGGGCTTACGTGCAGAAATGAGCAGAGGCTTTCAACCGAAAGTTCGGAGTTTTGGTAATTTTCCCCGATGTACCGCTTTGCATTCTGAGCGAGCAGCTTGGTGGAATCAATGCGTTCACGCTTAATCAGCATACTTATCTTGATACCGCAGTCGATACACCACTGCTTCATTTCGGCAGGCGAATGGAGCGCGGCTATTGTATTGACATAATTGAAATTATCACCGAAAATTTCTTCCGTACCAAGTTCATAAGCGCGCATAACCTTAAAAAGTGAGGTCATCATTTCCATCAGATAAATCTGATACTGACTGAGCGGTAAGAGCTGTGTTTCAAAGCGCGTGAAAAGCGCATTGATTTGATTGGAAATATCCTCATCCGACCCCATTTTAATGGCGTTAATGATTTCACGCTCGTCGTGATCATCAAACTGGAGCTTTACGGATGTGTCCGGTTCAATATCGGCGATATAAATTGCCTTGCCGGCTCCCATAGTAGCGCTGTAATCCAAAGCATTCTGCGCTTCGCGGTAAGAGTGGCGAATTTCAGTTAGACTGGAACACACCGTGCCCACTCCGGCCATCACCTTAACGCCAAGAACCCGCTCGGCGGATTTGCAGATTTCATTCATTCCGTTAATCAGCGGTACAATGCCATTTTGGGGATCCAACTGTGCGATTACCGCAGCGCAGTCAGAGTACAAAAATCCGGTAAAAACGCAGTAGTTTCCCAAAATTTCATCCACGGTGCATTTTAAGGAAATTGGAATCAATTCCTCTTCTCCATGCAGTGCGGCATCCGCCTTGGGCGCGGAGTCGGCGTGCACCAGCGCGACCGCCCAACGGTCCGCCGCCTTAAGGTTAATATTGAACAGCGGCGCCTGCGCCAACAAACGGGTCTCGGGGATTCTGCCCTCAATCAGTCCTACCAGAAACTGCTCACGCATAACCGGCAGGCTGTCCATATAATTGCGCCGCAGTGTTTCTACGTCGCGCTTTTCATTAAATTCACGGTCAAGCTGCTGCTTAAGCTTTTTTAAGGTTTCAGTTAGCTCCAAAGCGTTAATCGGCTTTAAAACATACTCAGCCACATTAAGTTTAATTGCCTTTTGTGCGTATTCAAAATCATCAAATCCAGAAAAAATAATTAGTTTGGTAGAAGGCATGGAAACACGGAGTCGTTCACCCAGTTCCAACCCATTCATAAATGGCATCTTAATGTCCGTCATAACAACATCGGGGTGCAGATGTTCAGCTTTTTCCAATGCTTCAAGTCCGTTTTCCGCATCGCCCACAATCGTGTAGCCCAAGCTATTCCAATCTATTTTTTTAATAATACCTTCGCGTATTTCTTCCTCATCATCCACTAGCAGGACACGGTAAAGTGCCATGAAAAAGTCCACTCCAATCGATGTTATATATAAGATAATTATACCATTATTGCCCAAATTGTGCAATGAACAAATCCGTAAAACCGAACGCCTTCCGAGCAAAAAATCGGTTGAAGAATACAGCGCGCCGGTTAATTTTAATTAGTCAAAACCTCCGGCTAAGCCGGAGGCATGATTAAGCCCTATAAGGGCATAT
>CAZFED010000013.1:0-16613 GCA_964517505.1 uncultured Caproiciproducens sp.
CATGCGGCTGTTAACCGCAGGGTCGTTGGTTCGAGTCCAACTTGGGGAGCCAGAAAAAGAACATCCGTTAGGGTGTTCTTTTTGTTATATATATAAAGAATGCAGTCATTTGATTTTTATTATAAAGTGTTTTATAATTTGTTATATTAACATAATATTTGTGAGGTGTGGGTTATGATCGGAATAATGGGCGCTATGGCCGTTGAGGTCGAAGATTTAATTGCAGTTATGTCGGAACAAAGGGTTGAAATAATCAGCAGTATTACTTATTATATCGGTAAGATAGAAGGAATCGACTGTGTTGTGGCGCAATGTGGAGTCGGTAAGGTCGCTGCCGCCGTTTGCACGCAGACCATGATTATAAAGTATCAGCCGAGCGCTCTTATCAATGTTGGTGTCGCAGGTGGAATTGGGCAGGATATTCATATCGGAGATATTGTGGTTTCAAGCGGCCTTGTGCAGCATGACATGGATACCTCTGTAGTTGGTGACCCCAAAGGCTTGATTAGCGGAATAAATCTGATCACCATACCAGCGAGCGAAAAGCTTGTCAATCTGGTTGCGGCCACGGCCACCGAGATATATGGCAAAGGCGTACATGTTGGGATTATTGCGACCGGGGATCAATTCATCTGTAATGGGGACAAGTTAAATCACATCGCTGATGAATTCGGCGCGGTTGCCTGCGAAATGGAAGGTGGAAGCATCGGTCAGGTCTGCTATATTAATCAGATTGACTTTGTTGTCATTCGCGCAATTTCAGATAATGCGAATGAAGATGCAAGTGTTGACTTTGCTGCGTTTGCTGTTTCCTCAGCGCATAAAACTACAGAGCTTATCAGAAAAGTAGTGTCTGTTATTTGATATAATCAAGAATATGCTGTAAAGGGGTGTAAAGTATGAATATCATCGATGTATCCCGTGAACTCTTTTCATCGCCGGTCTATCCGGGTGACCCAGAGCCACAGCGTGACCTTGTACGACGGATAGAAATGGGCGATAGCTGTAATCTTTCTGGATTTTACACAGGCTGCCACAGCGCCACACATGTGGATGCGCCTCGCCATTTTATCGAGGACGGAAAGACAATCGACCAGCTTCAATTAAGCAAATTTATGGGTGATTGTACCGTGGTCAGGGCCGAGGGCATCATTACCGGCTCGGATATTGATGATATTCTGCCAACAGTCCCGAAAATCATTCTTTTCAAGGGCGACGGAAAAGCTTTTCTTTCTCAAAGCGGCGCGTTTGCGCTGACGGATGCGGGAATTACTTTAATCGGCACGGATGCAATGAGTATAGAAACGGGTGACGACACCTTCGCGGCACATAAAGAGCTGCTTGGCGCTGAAATATTGATTTTAGAAGGGCTTGACCTTTCCCGGGTTGAGCCTGGGAATTACAGGCTGATTGCCTTGCCTCTGCTTTTGGCGGGAGCTGAGGCTTCACCGGTTCGCGCCGTCCTGATTCAGGAATAAACTAATAAAATACATGCCTTAATCTGTATAGCAGAGATAATTTATAGAATGGCGGGATTCATTATGGAATATATCGATTTAAAAAACTGGACGAGAAAAGAGCATTTTGAATTTTTTCATAAGATGGATTACCCTCAGTTCAATGTCTGTATGAATATAGATGTGACACATTTCCTTGGTTTTGTAAAGGAACATCATATTTCGTTTTACTATTCCATGGTTTTTGCTTCCACCCATATCGTAAATGAACTTGTTAACTTTCGATATCGAATCAGAGGCGATAAAGTTGTATTACATGACAAGGTAGACCCATCATTTACCGATGTTGCAAAAGGCGGTGATCTGTTTAAGATTGTCACCGTTGACATGAGTGAAGATATGATTGCATTTGCACATGAAGCAAAGCAAAAATCAGAACAGCAAAACGAATACTTTATATACCAAAATGCCGAGGTGCGCGATGACTTGATTTATTATACCTGCGCGCCATGGTTTTCCTTTACGCAGCTTACGCATCCTATAACATTTAACAAAGATGATTCCGTTCCTAAAATTTCATGGGGGAAATATTTCAAAGAAGGCAGCAAGGCGTTATTGCCATTTTCCGTTCAGGCCAATCATGCGCTGATGGATGGCGTTCATGTTGGCCAATATGCTGAAAAACTGCAAAAATATATTGATAGTTTATAATATCGCTGTGTACGTTATTTATAGGACGCCTGTCAGTAAGAAAAATTTTGAGTTTTAATTATTTACATAATAAATGGTGATAATATGTACACAAAAACTGAAATTTGAGAAGTCGCTAAGGCGCAGTTGGCACTCGCTTTCGATGAAAACCACCCGGATGTATTTGCAGTTGCCGCCTTTGATGGCGTACGGTGTACGCCTGTGGGCGATTCATGAATCCATAATAAAATGTGCAAAAGAGTGTTAAATTCATGCAAAAAAGGCTTAGAATCTGCTGTGATTCTAAGCCTTTATAATCGCTTTATTGTTTACTTATAATAACGGAAGACTGCGACGACTTTGCCCAAAATTAAAACGTTTGTTGCGTAAATCGGCTGGAAATCTGGATTCTCCGGCTGCAAACGCACTCGGTCTTTTTCGCAGTAAAGACGCTTCACCGTGGCTTCGTCCTCGATTAGGGCGACCACAATTTCGCCGTCGAGCGCGGTTGGGGTTTTCAGCGCTACAACAACATCACCATTTAGGATACCCGCGTCCTTCATACTTTCGCCGCGGACATTCAGTGCAAAATATTCCCCATTGTTTTGGTGGGGGGGACAGAATGGCACATAGCCCTCCACTTCCTCCACAGCCAGAATCGGCTGACCGGCGGCGACTTTGCCGATGATGGGAACCTGAATGGTATTTTGTTCACCCGCAAGATGAATTGCGCGGTTCAAACCAGCGTCGCGGTTAATATAGCCGGCGCGTTCAAGTGTTTTCAGGTGGGCGTGTACACTGGAGGTGGACTTTAAGCCGGTTGCTTTGCAGATTTCGCGTACAGTAGGCGGAAGCCCGCTTTCGGTTCTGCTTTTCAGATAATCATATACCTTTTGCTGACTTTCGGTTAACATATCCGCAGCCCTCCTGTATCTTTAAAATCTTGTCTGTATTATAACATATCTTTATTTAAAATACAAACAAATGTTTGGCAATACTCAAAAATTCATAAGATATTCATAGCTATTTAACAACTGATTTATGCAATACAGATATAATATCATTGTAATCAAGGCAATGGAGCCGCACCATTACTTGTTACATGTTCTACCCTCCTCAATATACCCCTCAAGCTAATGAAAAGGAATCTGATCGATTGGGATTGGATTCCTTTTCTTTTTTTATTTTTCTTGATAAAAATCGTATATGCCGAATATAACGCCTGTTTTATGGCCAAAATATATTCGGAGGTGGCACGAATGAGTAATTTACATCTGCTAAACAATAAATCAAGGAAGAATAACTCCAAGGGATTTTATATTGCGCTTGGTGTTTGCCTAATTGCGGTTGGTGTGGCCGCATGGACTACGTATGACAGCGTGGTTCATTATGCTTCACCCAATGAGGGAACAACGAGCAGTGCGGTGGCACAGCGTACAAACGAGGCAGTCAGTGGGATAAAGGTATTCGGAAACGATTCAGAACCTTCAGAAGCACCCTCAAAGCCTCAATCCTCAACAGCACCGTCTTCACCAGCGTCCGCAGTGCCGGCAAAACCGACCACAGCAAAACCAGCAGCGGCCAGTGTTTTAACTTTTACAAGCCCGGTGGATAAGGCAGTAACACAAAAGTATAGTGGTGAAAATCTGGTTTATTCAAAAACGATGAAAGATTGGCGTGCGCATACCGGTGTTGATTTTAGCGCAAAGCTGGGCGATACCGTAAAGTCTGTTGCTGAGGGTACCGTGAAGAATGTGTATATGGATGACCGCAACGGTAACACGGTTGTTATTATGCACGGTAATGTAGAAACCTATTACTGCGGCCTAAAAGAGATGAGCGTTAAAAAAGGCGCGGCTGTTAAACAGGGGCAACGGATTGGCACGGTTGGTACTGCTCCGTTTGAAAATGCCGACGCTTCACACCTGCATCTGGTCATGAAAAAGAACGGTAAGTTTATTGATCCTCTTTCCATTATTAAATAGTCATGCCCCCGACTCCCAAAATCGTTTAGGGGCGAATTATCACCGCAGAACAAATATGTTCTGCGGTTTTTTTATGATTACAATACTGTTGTTTGAAAAATAAAAAAACAATGTTATAATTACCTTGAATCTTAAATATACAACAAATTATAAAATTCCTATTTTACAATTTGTTAATGATTTATACACTGTCTGTTACCATAAACAGCGATAAATCAACTATACTAAAAGAGGGTTAATAAAATTGACAATAAAAAAAGGAGGCAGAGAATTGAAAGACAAGGCAACAACCCTTGTTTGTGTTACCGGTCAACGTGATTGTGACAGACTGATTCGTGCAGGCAGAAAAATTGCTGAAGATTATTCTACCCTATTGCAGGTGCTTTGTGTGCAGCCAACTTCCTCAGGCTTTGAAACAAGCTGCGAGGAGCTTGAATATCTGCGCCAGACAGCGCGTGACGCGAAGGCAGAAATGACTGTGTACTTTAACGACGATGCGGCATTAATGGCTGTTGGTTTCATAAAACAGATAGGTGCGACCCATATTGTAACAGGCATGGCGGAAGCACCGGTCAACGGATTTATTGAGATTATTCATAAGCTTTTGCCTAGAATCCCGATTTCCATGGTGGCAAAAGACGGAACGATATATAATATTTATCCCGCAGTTAAAAAGGAGCGGACGGTTAAATTGGCGATACAAAATTAATACATAGCATATAAGAGGCTGTAACAAAATCCACATAGAGCAGAGTTCTTTCCTGCAAATGGTGTTCTAAAATCTTAAACATCATTTTGTAAGCCGAGGCTCTGCTCTGTTGTTTGTTGCAACCTCTTTTAAGATGATAATGCTTATCACCGCAGCACATGGCTGAATAAAAAACTTGCAAAACACCATCAAAATGATTAAAATATAGAGTATATGTAATTTTGCTATTCTAACTGATAGGGTGATTATTTGTATAAAGCATGTATTTTTGATTTGGACGGAACCTTGGCAAATACGCTTGATTCCATTGCGTATTTTGCAAATTCTGCGCTGAAAGAATGCGGATATGATACTATTGAGACTAATAAATACCGCTATTTAGTTGGCGAAGGTGCGGACAAGCTGATACACAGAATGCTGGACACTGTTTGCGGTACACATAGCTATACAGAGGCTGACGCCCAAAAGCTGAGAAAGATTTACGACGACTTGTATGAGGGCAACCCTACTCACATTGTGACAAATTACAGTGGTATACATGAAACGATTGCTGCGCTGAAAACAACGGGAATAAAGCTGGCGGTGCTTTCCAATAAGCCCCATAACTGTACTGCCGCAATCATTGGCGCGCTGTTCGACACCGGCACCTTTGACCTTTACTATGGGCAGCGGGAGCAGGTCGCGCGCAAGCCATCGCCGCAGGGTGCGCTTTTAATTGCGCAGGAACTGGGGACTGAACCAAAAGACTGCCTTTACATCGGCGATACGAACACGGATATGAAGACCGGCGCGGCTGCAGGCATGGATACAGTGGGCGTGCTTTGGGGCTTTCGTGATGAACACGAACTAAAAGAGAACAACGCAAAATATATTGTTGAAACACCAAGACAGATTTACGAGATCGTTGCTTGCAGCATGAGGTGATAAATGAAGTGGCTTTCTAATATTCTTAAAACCAATCACAGGCTCGGTTTCAGAGTAATCAAAACGGGTATTGCCGTAACGATTTGCGTGGCTGTTTCGGTTTTTTTCAAGCTGGATCAGCCGCTCTTTGCTGTTGTTGCCACTGTGATGTCAATGGGTAAATCAATTGATGCATCGCTTAAATCAGGAAAATATAAGCTGATTGGCGTGGTAATCGGCGTGGCAATCGGCTGCGGTCTTTCCTTTTTTTCCCCCGCCAACGCTGGCCTTTGCGGAGTAGGAATTATGCTCACGCTGTACCTTTGTCATTTTTTTAAACTCAATGGCGCGGCCACGCTCTCCTGTTTTGTCTTCGCTGCTATGATGTTTAATTCTCATAGCGTAAATGTTTTGCCCTGGGGCTATGCGCTTACCTGTGTGACGGACAGCATGATCGGCATTGTGATTGCACTGGTGGTCAATTTGGTAATTATGCCGCCTAATTACGCTGAGGAGATTAAGAAATCCTGTGAACAGCTTTGCAGTCAAATTGAGGAGTCCATCGAAAATGCTGCCAACAGCACCCAAATTGATATATGTGCGGTTGAAGCTGCGATTACGAAACTGCGCTATAATGTGAAAATGTATATCGCTCAGACAAGATTCCTGCGAGGGAACGACGATGAGGTATTCAAAATATCCTGCAATATGTCTACCTATCAGATGGTTCTGGACGAGCTCAAGGCGATAGAAGTGATGGAGCTGACCGAGAATACCACTGAACCGGACCCCGAGCTTTTAACGGTTTACCGTTACCATATGGACAGAATGCACAAGCTCTATGAACGTACCCTTGAAACGAACTAAACCGCAGAAATAGAAAAGACCTTTCTGGATTTTCAGAAAGGTCTTTTCGTTATTTTAATGTCTTTGCGGCCGCGGTCATCAGTACCGAGGCGATTTGCCCGGCAGAGCTTTTACCGGACCTGGCATTTTCGACAATGACAGCAAACGCGAACGGCGTTTTTTCATCGGACGAGAACCCAACCATCCAGCCGTTTGGATTTTTGCCGCCGCCTACTTCTGCCGTGCCGGTTTTCGCACACACGGCAAGTCCGGGGAACATCTTGTCACCGTAACTGTTCGTAACGTTGTAGCGCATATACGTTTTTAGCCTTTCTGCCGTAGCCGTGCTTATAAATTGGGTGTCTGTTTGAGCATGACCGCTCTTTGCGGGTAAGCCGAATGGCGTGGTGATACGCTCAATCATATATGGCTTTACGGGCGTGCCTTTGTTTGCAATCGCTCCCATCATCAGCATCATGTGGTAAGGATTTGTGAGGTCGGTGTATTGCCCCACGCCTGACCAGCCCAACTCGTTATCCTTTGTACCATCCACCTTGTAAACACTTTTGCTCGTAGTGATTCCATCTAGATCAAAGCTTTTATTAAAGCCCATGGAGTTCGCGGCAGTACTCATCTTTTCAGCGCCCAGTTCGATCGCTATTTGTGCGAACGCAACATTAGATGATTTTGCCAGAGCATTTTTAAAGTCCAGCTTTCCATAGGCGGCGACATCAGTAATCTTGTTCCCGTTAATCGTGATGCTGCCGTTGCTGTTCCAGGTGCGGCTGTCCAAATCCGGAATGGCTTCAATTGCAGCAGCGGATGTTACCAGCTTGAAAATTGAACCCGGTGTAAAAGTTGAGGACAGCACTTTGTTCAGGTAGACGCCCTCGTATTTACCGGTCTTATCTGTATCAAGGTCCTTCGGCGGATTCATGGGGTCAAAGTTGGGCGTACTCACCATGCAGAGCATCTCACCGGTTTTATAGTTGTAAATAGAAACCGCGCCGTTGCGCCGGCCCAACTGCTGCAATGCAAGTTTGCTCAATTCGCTGTCAAGCGTAAGCTTGATGTCGCATCCGCTGCTTTTTCCTGTTGGTGTTGCAAGGCCGGTAACCGGATTATAGCCCGAAAGCTCGGAACGGTAGTTATACTGGATGCCGGTTGAAATATATCCTCTGGTGTCGCCCACGGCGTGCAGCATAGCACGGCGTACGGTTTCATCCTTGTTATAAACGCGTTTCCCGTTTTCGCTTTTTGCGAGGACAACGTTATTTCGGTCAAGCACTCCACCGCCATTTGACAGCTGACTGCCGCTGGTCAAATGCTTATTAAACGGCTGCATTGCCCAACTGCCGCCGTCCATGATGATACCATACAAAAATACGCCAATGCCAACGAGAAAGCCAATACCTAAAAAATAGAGGATGAGGGAACGTGCTCCAGTCGTTTTCATCTGCTTTTCCTCCTTGCCGCGTAGGTGCGCTCGTCACTCGCTTTAATAAATGCAAGCAAGCCCCAGACTGCAACCATGCTTGAACCGCCAAGGCTGATAAAAGGCAGGGTGACGCCGGTCATCGGCAGCACGTCAGTCGCACCGAACACGTTCAGGCAGGTTTGAAACAGCATCATTCCGGCCGCTGCACAGGCAGAAATGGAGTAGAAAGTTGAGCGGCTGCGCGTCACGTCAGAGCGCGCATAGAACATTAAAAACACAATGGAAAATACTACAATCAGTGCCAGTACCAGCCCCAGTTCCTCACAGAGCATTCCAAAAACAAGGTCGCTGTTTGAAGCAAACACATTCTTCAGCCAGCCGTTTCCCAACCCCAGGCCGAACAGACCTCCGCTTGCGGAATAGCTTAAAACACGGGTTTGCTGGTAGCCGCCGGATTCGTTTACATACTGCCAGACATGCCGCCACGCTGAAAAGCGCTGGGCGACATATGGTTTAAATTTTACAATTAAGAACGCGCCAAATGCTGCTACCGAGCAAATCAGCACAATGGTGCGTACGCTGCCCGAGCGCATGAAAGCGATAATCAAAAAGCCGATAAAGAAGATGCAGGCCGTTCCAAAGTCGTGCATTAAGAACAACGCACCCATGCAAATGGCTGAAAATCCGATAAATCCGGTTAAGTTTTTGGCCGTTTGAAGCCTGTCCAATGTGGACGCACCAACAAAGACGAACGCAATTTTAATAAATTCCGAGGGCTGCACGCTGATTGGACCCAAGTTAATCCAATTTCGTGCCCCATTGCGATTACTTGCGAGCAAAAGATTTGCTATAAAGAGCAGCACGGCGAAACATCCAATTGCCAGCCGCCAGCGCATGACTCGGTCCAAGTCGCTGAGAAACCATATAATGATACAGAACAAGAAAATTCCCGCAGCGACCGCGCCTAGCTGCATATAGGTGCTTTTTACGTCCATCCCCGAAATCAGAAGAATACCGATTCCGCTCAGTAGGAACGCGATGGTTTCCAGTTCAAAGCTCACGCGGCCCAAACCCTTCATGGAGTAAAGGTACAGCCCCCATTCCATTACAAACAGGGCGCCGAAGGGAACAGCGGGCATATAACTGAACTTGCCGCCTGCGAAGCATGCTTGAATACACAGTAAAAGTTGAACGAAAGTGACTGAAAACAGTAGTCCAAGTGGCGAAGCCGCTCGGCGCGAAGTGCGCCTTGACGGCTTCATCTGATTGTCAGCTTGTTTGAGAATCAGCGCTGTCGAGCCCATGGCGATAATATCGCCGGGGAGTATGGGAGTTGGACTTTGCACTTTTGCGCCATTGATGAAAGTACCGGATTTTGAGCCGGTGTCGGTGACAATCCAACCGCTTTCACGGCGCATCATTACCGCATGGTCACGGCTGGCGGTGGCGTCATGCAAAACGATATCGCAGCTTTTGCTGCGGCCGAGGGAGTTTTCCCAGTATAGTACGGGAATCACCGCGTGCGTTACCATGTCCTCAAGAATGATGACGGGGTCTTCGCGTCTGCGTCCGCGTTTGAGCGATGAAAAACATTTGCAGACGATAGTAAGCGAAACGACAGGAACGATGATTCTGAAAATATAAAGAACCAAATAAATCATACTTTTCACAACAGGATTATCAAGTGTCAAAGAAAGGCCCTCCTTTCCATTTAAATAGCCAGGGGCAAAACGCTTAAAGCAGAATACTCCGCAAGCGCCCCAAAACTCATTTTATTCACTATTGTTTCCTAACAATACCTAATCTATTATACAAGGATTCGGCAGTAAAGTAAACGGAGAGAACAAACCCGTTCTCTCCGTTATGTAAGCTTGTTATTCCTCTGTGATACCCAATTGCCGCATGAACTTTGTAAGCCCTGCTTCAAAATTAACGCCAAAGCGCACGTCCGTGCCAGCCTCTCTTGTTCGCCGAATGCACCCGGCGGTGTAATCAGTTGCAAGCTGTATCGCATTGTCCAGTTCCATTTGGTTTAAAATTCCAGATAAAAGTGCACTCGCAAAAACATCCCCCGTACCATGGTAGATACCTTTGATTTTCTGCGAAAACGAGTAGCTGACATTTTCGGTTTCGCTGTCATATCCCACTGCACCAAGCAGGTCGGGACTGAACCATACGCCGGTAATCACCACCTGTTTTGGTCCAAGAGCACTTAACCGCCGAAGTAAATCCTCAACATATCCTCGGGTATACGGTCCCTCGCGAAACTCTTCTCCCAGCAAAAATGCGGCTTCTGTAAAATTAGGTATAATCAGGTCGGCTTTGCCGCAGAGAAGCGCCATGCCCTTTGCCATTTCGGGGGTGAACGTTTTGTAAAGCACGCCGTTGTCACCCATCACCGGGTCAACCATAATGAAATTATTTTCCGTTTTAAAGGTATCGAAAATATCCGATACGATTGCAATTTGCTCGAAAGAACCTAAAAATCCACTGTAGAGCGCGTCAAAATGTAAACCGAGTTCCTTCCACTGCTTTGTGAAGCCGGGCATATCGGCGGTTAAATCGCGATAGGTATAACCGGACAGGCCGCCCGTATGGGAAGAAAGCACAGCGGTCGGAATCGTACTGACTTCGATTCCCGCGGCAGACAGGATAGGAAGTGCAACAGTAAGCGAGCATTTTCCGAATCCCGAGATATCGTGAATTGCCGCCACCCTTTTTTGTTTATTCATTCAATCACCTCAAACGTTCTAACTATGATATACGTAATCATATGGAGTGTCAAGGCGAAAAATGTAGCAGGTTAAAATAATGCCGCTATATTTTGTTGGCAATTTCACCGTAGTGCTTATAAATGCTGCGGGCCGGAACAAATCCGCGCACCATGGAAAGCGGGTAAACGGTGGTGTCCTTTCCAATGACCGTGCCGGGGTTCAAAACCGAGTTGCAGCCGACTTCAACATGGTCACCGAGCATCGCGCCGAATTTTTTCAGACCGGTTGGAATCCGCTCACCCTCTGCATTGACGGTGACAAGTGTTTTGTCCGACTTGACGTTGGAGGTAATCGATCCCGCACCCATGTGGGACTTAAAGCCCAAGATGGAGTCGCCTACATAATTGTAGTGCGGCACCTGCACATTATTAAATAAAATCACATTTTTTAATTCAACCGAGTTGCCAACAACACAACTTGAGCCAACAAGCGCATTGCCGCGAATGAACGCGCACTGCCTGACCTCGGTGTTCGGGCCGATAATTGCGGGACCGTTGATGTAAACGGAATCAAATACAGTGGCGGATTTCGCAATCCACACGTTGTCGCCTCGCTTGTCATATTCATCGGGAGAAAGCGTTTCGCCTAACTTTAAAATAAAATCGCTGATTTTTGGGAGTGCCTCCCACGGGTAGTCCAGCTTTTCCAACAGCGGGGCTGCGGCGGTATGTGTCAGGTCATACAGGTTCTTAATCAAAACTTTATCCATTATGAAAAAGGCTCCTTTATTATCTATTTGGTATGTTCTCATTATATTTTTATTTTACCGTTAGGTCAACCGCCAACGTTTATTTTATAAGTTTTTTTATTTTTAATAAATCGCTCGGGTGAAGTTCTTGCCTGGTGGGGTCGATTTTTTTGTCATTGTTAATTTTGGCTGCATCAAAGAAAGGACCGCTCAGGACAGAAGAACCCAAAGCAGGCGACTTTGTAAAATACTTATATAAGATTTGGCAGTCGTCCTCTGTCACAGTTCCTGTTCCGTCCAGGTCGCCGGGTATTACGGCGGTATAGCGGCTTTCTGTTTTGCCGTTTAAAACCGTTTCGACAATCTGGCCTGTGCCAATGTTCCCACCTTTGACCTCTTTCTTATCGACGGTAAAAACGCGCAGTTTTTGTCCGAGCGCATTTGCGTCAAGTTCTTTCTGTAGGGATTCGACCGTCACCGGCCCATCAAAATTCAATCTCGCAGGGGGGGAATCATTTTCTTCCGACTGCTGACTGGAGGCCGTACTGGAGGTCGTACTGGAAGCGGTACTTTGGGTTGTGTTTGAACTTTCACTAAGATCGCTGGAGGCCGTGTCGGCGGGTTGTGGATCAATGCTGACATTGTTGTGTTCAGAATCAAAAATATAGATGGAAGCGCTGGTGTCGGGCTTAATTACGCTGCCAATCGGAACTGTGACAAGAGAAATCCTTCCATTTTCATCTACGCTGAAATCCCTTGTAAAATCACAGTCAACATTGATAACCTTGTTCATTAAGCATTTGCCGTTATTTAAATCAATCCGCTCAATTTCCACGCAGCCGTCATCATCCGGTGCTCTGCCGGAAATATAGAGGAAATTTCCGCACAGAGAAGCTTTTTCGTATGAAAACTTAACGATGATTGCTTTGTCGATACAGCCATAATCGAGGTCACCGTTGCTGTTCAGCAGGGATGCCATCGTTATGCTGCTTGAATCTGTGCTGATCAGAGCATATCCGCTGTCGGGTCTGTGAAAGAATTGCTGATTCGCATTCAAATAAAAGTTGGGATTAATCTTGCTGATATCTGGATAATCTTCAGCGTGGCAGGATAAAACAGCCACAGTTGAAATCAAAATTGCAAGGAATAAAGAGCAGAAGATTAGCCGTTTTGCACGTGGATTTCTCATAATCCGATACTCCTCTACATTTTAATTGTGTAATAGCATTATACAAACAAAATATAGAAGAAAAGCATAATGTGAAACTATTTCAATTTATTTGTAAATCACAATAAAATTTCTTGGTCTATAACAACGAAAAAAAAGAAAGAATCGGCGTTAGCCGATTCTTTCTTTATGGGGAGGAGTTGTATTGAAAAGGTCGTGGCAAATCCTTGCCACAAGCGTGTAATCAAATCAAGGTGTAATTCGTTTGTTTTATTTTGTAACTTTATTATAATACTCGCGTTTCATGGTGTCAATCTTATAGCAAACGATTTACAAACAATCTCTTTATTGTATAAAACAGAGTTTTTTGTTGATGAGATTTAGTTATTATTGACGAGCAATTTTCGTAAATTATCGGATACCATGTTAATCAAGATTCAACACGATTCAGCGCGTACCCTTTCTATTCCTGTATGCCGGGGATTTTTGGCAGTGAGTCGAAACCGGGCTGCAAATCCTCGTCCGTGGGAATATAGTCGGTCATCTTGTTTTCCAAATATGCAGTGTATGCAGCCATGTCGAAGTAGCCGGTGCCGGTTAAGCCAAACAGAATTGTTTTGGATTCCCCTGTTTCCTTACACTTGAGTGCTTCGTCAATTGCACAGCGGATTGCGTGGGCGCTTTCCGGTGCGGGAAGAATGGTTTCCAGTTTGGCAAACAGGATAGCGGCTTCAAACACCTTGGTTTGTTCTGCACAGCGTGCCTCATTGAGAAGGCCATCGTGGTATAGTTTGGAAATAATTGGCGACATGCCGTGGTAGCGCAGTCCTCCCGCGTGGTTCGGGGAAGGAATGAAGCCGCTGCCCAGGGTGTACATTTTTGCGAGTGGAGTCACCTTGCCCGTGTCGCAGAAATCATAGGCGTAGCGGCCGCGTGTGAGCGACGGGCACGAGGCCGGCTCGACCGCAATAAAGTATGGGTTGGCCTTGCCTAAAAGCTTATCCTGCATGAATGGCGCAATTAGTCCGCCGATGTTTGAGCCGCCGCCGGCGCAGCCAATCACAATGTCGGGGTATTCGCCAAGGATATCCATTGCTTTTTTTGCTTCCAGACCGATAATCGACTGGTGCAGCAAGACTTGGTTCAATACCGAGCCGAGAACATAGCGGCAGTTCGGCGTGGTTGTAGCTTTTTCAATCGCCTCTGAAATTGCGCATCCAAGGCTGCCGGAGGTATCGGGGTCTATTGCGAGAATCGCACGGCCTACTTGAGTAGTGTCGCTGGGGCTGGCAACTACATTTGCCCCAAAGGTTTGGATAATCGCCTTGCGGTAAGGCTTCTGGTTGAAAGAAGCTTTTACCATGAACACATCCAAATCCATACCGAAATACGAGCATGCCTCGGCTAAAGCGGTGCCCCATTGACCCGCTCCCGTTTCAGTAGTCAGACTGGTCAGACCTTGCTGCTTTGCATAATAGGCCTGCGCCACAGCGGAGTTGAGTTTGTGGCTGCCGGAGGTATTGTTTCCTTCAAATTTATAATAGATTTTTGCGGGTGTGCCTAAATATTTTTCAAGAGCGTATGCCCTGCTGAGCGGAGAAGGCCGATATGATTTGTAAACATCAAGGATTGGTTCCGGAATATCAAAATAGGCTGTTGTGCTGTCCATTTCCTGCTTTGCCAGTTCCTCACAGAAAATAGGATAAAGTTCCTGTGTGCGTATCGGCTTTAAGGTGCAGGGGTTCAGCATCGGGTCGGGCTGGGACTTCATATCTGCGCGCACATTATACCATTGCGTGGGCATTTGTTCCTCGGTTAAGTTCAATCTGTGTGGTGTTTTTGCCATGATAATTCTCCTCTCAATTTGTAAAATAATATAAAAAAACGCTCCTGCCCCTAAAAACTTAGGGACAAGAGCAATTGCTCCTGCGGTACCACCCGTATTGCGCAATTAAGCGCCTCTTATTCCACACACCATCATGCATGCTCCCTTGGTAACGGGTGGAGTTCCCGTCAAAAGCTACTCGAATCCTTTCGCTTTGCCCTCATAAGTCCATTCAGCAAGCCCCGCTCTACCGCAATCACACCGCCTGCGGTTCTCTTTAAAAGCGCTGTACCTGTTTACTACTCTTACTCGTCGGTTTCATATCTTGTGCTATATTATATTCGGGTATATTTGGCTTGTCAAGCCTTAATTGATAAATGAAGTGAAATAGGGCCGTGTATTGTATTTACACCGGAATAATGGTAAAATTATTCAACAAATAGAGAATGAATTTTACGGGGGAAAATATGGATATTAAGAAAAATGATATTATAGATTTAGAAATAACAGGCTATACTGCCGAGGGCAGCGGAGTCGGCCGCTACAACGACATTGCCATTTTTGTTCCGCTTGCAGCAGTGGGGGACAAACTGCGCGTGCAGGTGCTGAAAACCGCCAAAACTTATGCCTTTGGGCGCATTGATAAAATCGTCACCGCATCCAAAGATCGCGTACCGCAGGACTGTATGCAGTTTGCCCAGTGCGGCGGCTGCGTTTACCGCCACATCAGCTATCAGACTGAGCTGAAAGCAAAGCAGCAGCGGGTACAGGATGCCATTGAGCGTATCGGCGGATTCCACGATGTCGTGCTGCAGCCGATTGTCGGCGCGAAAAATCCGAACCGCTACCGCAACAAGGCGCAGCTTCCGATTGGGCGCGGTCCGGGCAACGAAATAAGAATGGGCTTTTTTGCAAGCCACAGTCACCGCATTATTCATTGCAGCGAGTGTCTGTTACAGCCGGAGGCCTTTACGGCGGCAATGAGCGCTTTTGAGGAGTGGGCACTCCAGAGCGGCGAGGACGTTTATGACGAGGAGACCGGCAAGGGCAGGCTGAGGCATCTGTACCTACGTCAGGCGGGTGCGACCGGCGAAGTTATGGTCTGTGTCGTCGTTAATGGCAATGGCGTACATTATGAACCACAGCTGGTGGAGATTTTAAAAGAAAAAGTGCCGGGTCTGAAGAGCGTCGTCATCAATGTGAATCGCGATAAAACCAATGTGGTACTCGGGAAAAAGTGCCGTACGGCATGGGGCAGCGATTATATTACCGACACCCTTTGCGGATTAAATTTCCATATATCGCCGATGTCCTTTTATCAGGTCAACCGCGACCAGGCGGAACGGCTTTACACGATTGCGGGCGAGTATGCCGGCTTGACCGGAAGCGAAACTCTGCTTGACCTTTACTGTGGGACAGGTACCATCGGGCTTTCCATGGCAAAAGACGCCGCGCATGTAATTGGTGTTGAAATTATTGAACAAGCCGTGGAGGATGCAAAAAAGAATGCGGAGGAGAACCAGATTACCAACACTGAGTTTATTTGCGCCGATGCCACCAAAGCTGCGTCCTTGCTAGCAAACCGCGGTGTAAAGCCAGATGTGGTTGTGCTCGACCCGCCCCGCAAGGGCTGCGACGCTTCCTTGATTGAAACCGTTGCTAAGATGGCACCCCAGAAGGTGGTCTACATTTCCTGCGACCCCGCGACGCTTGCCCGTGACTTAAAGCTTTTCGCTCAAAAGGGTTACCAGCCCCAAGCAATTACCCCCGTCGACATGTTCCCCCGCACAGCGCACGTTGAGTGTGTGGTTCTGATAACGCATTGTGGTCAAGACGAGAGATAAGCCACTGTAGCCACAATATGTTGTGGCTTTGGAACAAAAAATGGGCAAGAATCAGGCTAAAAAATGCCCGATTATTGCCCTGATTTTTAGAGCAAAATATAGATGACATCGGCTTGTTTGGGAAATGACAGATAAAAAAATAGGTTTTGAGGTAATTAATAACTTGTACGCATTCGGCAATTAAGGCGAAAAAACAAGAACACAAATTTAGATTTGAAGCGAGGGTACACATGAATACTGATTTTGTAAACTTAACAACAGAAAACCTTGCCAATGAGCATTTATG
>CAZFED010000014.1:0-13953 GCA_964517505.1 uncultured Caproiciproducens sp.
TTGAGGTTGTTGATACTACCGATAATGGATATGAATTGCTTGCCCTTTCTTTTGACGGAACAACACCAAAGTTCGCACAAAATGCAAAAAACCTAAAAATTGAAAGCAAAGAGCTAACAATTTATTATGATATGCAATGCCCCTATGTCTATCAAAACATTGAGATGATAAAACAGTATTGTGAAATAAATGATGTTCCTGTATCTCTAATTCAAGTGGATACGCTACAAAAAGCAAAGGAATTGCCTTGTGTTTTCAATAACTGGGGTGTGTTTTATAAAGGAAATTTTGAGACAGTGAATTTGTTAGATGTCGCCTACTTAAAGAGAATACTCAAAAAATGAAAATACAATTTTGGCTTTTTCGCGTTGATTATTAGGACTGTATTTTAAACAGTAGATCGAATGCTTGTTATCCATATTATATAAAGTTTAATCTAAAGACAAAAAAATTTACAATAAATGGATTTGGGATAATTGGTTTTGAAGATTATTACATCTAAAGGCTGATATAATGTTCATTGGGGAATGGTCGCCTTCTTGGACTAATGCGAACATAACAGGCATACCTAACATTTTAAAATTAAAAGAAGAAAATCCAGAGGCATCCGAAGCAAAATTTCGATGCCTCTGTTTTTATATAAGATTAAAAGTAATTTAAATCTGCCCTTAGGAAAATTCTTATGATATAATGGTAGCTGTAAAACAAGGTAGCATAACATGTTAATTCGAATAAAACTGACCGTCAAGGGGCTATTAGGTTCCGGCGGCATCATTATCACAGTTACAAGGCACGTTGAGTGTTGCCTGCTGTTAACCCGTTCTTAGAATGTGATTAACATTAAAAGGAGTGAATTTAACTTGAAAACTAATTTTAATAAAGAAACTTTGAGTGTAAGTGTCACAGAAGAAAATACTTTTAGAATGCTAGATTATTTTCAGCAGGAATGGAAATATCGTCATCAGTTTTTTTGGAGTATACTGATCAAGCTGTTTTTATTGAACCTATTTGTAACCATGCTACCATTTGTTGTGGAGGCATTTGGAGTAACTGTTGATGTCTCACAATTTCCTGCATATATTTTTCCAGCAATAGGTGCTTTATTAGCAATTGTATGTTACGTAATAACGCAGCGTGAAGCAAATAGGTTGAGTGCTGTTGGTGAAGCAAAGTATAAAATAAATATGAATATGGATAGACTTTATCAATACAAAGATATTAATAATAACGGAGAAGCCATTGGCGGTAAAAATAGAATGGCTAATTCTTTACCAAAATTAATTCTTTGCTTTCAAATTCTTATAAGTGTGATTGAACTTATTATATTGATATCATCATAATTATATTGACGTTTCAGGTCAAATTGTATCTTATTTGCCTCCGAGGCACCACTAACTGCCTACGGCATCATTATCACCGCTACAAGCCACATTGAATGTGTGAATCTGATGACATGCTGTGGTCTAAACGATAAATAAGATGTTTAAGCCACAATACATAGCGGTTTAAGGGCGGAAAACGGCCTAAAAAATACTCCCCTTTTTGCCCTGGTTTTTAGCCCTCTTGATAGATGGCATCGGGTGGTTTTGATGATGACAGAGGTAAAAGTGAACTTTTGATGTATGAGAAAGAAAAAATATTAGGTGATGGAGAGCAACTATGGAATATTTAACTTTAGCATTGATTATTTTATCGGGATTGATTGTTTGGAATGAAATCTCAAATTTGAAAAAGAAAAATTGTGAGTTAGAAAACAGACTGAATGAATTAGCTAAAACAACGGGGAATATTGCTCTTTCAAGCGATTACATATCTGATGATTTGAAAAATCAGTTGTTAGAACTAAAAAACAAAGGTGACAATGTCAAGGCTGTTAAATGCTTGAGAGATGATACTGGATTTGATTTATTACGAGCAAAACAATATATTGATGAATTGAACTAAATGAGCAGAAAGCGAAAATAGCGAATGGCTTATGAAGGCTGGAGTGTTGCTATGACTTATAATATAGCATTTGGTAATTTCGATGATGACAAGGGTAAAGTGAGTTTTGTAAGGTTGGAAAAGAAGAATTTTACTTAAGCCCTTGAGAGAGAAAATTTATATTTTGTGAATGTAGGGGGGAATCCTCATGTATTGTTTGAAAAAAGAAGATATGTATAGAATTACTCCGATTTTTGATGGTTGGAACGAAACACTTTTATGGTCGTGTTTGCAGGGCTATATGGGAAATGCTTGGGCTGATGATATTCAGAACCCCAAATCAGCGCAGATTATAACAGCAGATTTCTGCTTTTTTGCAGGAGTTCCGAATATTGAACTGGTAAAAAATATTCCCCAATATTTCCCTTCACAGTGTATTTTAATGGTGCCACAAAATAATGGGTGGGCAAATCTGATTGAGCAGGAATACAAAAATAACTGCCACAGGTTTATGCGTTATGCTATTAAAAAGGAGCCTGGTATATTTGATACAGAAAAACTGCATTCATATATTGAAAAGTTCCCCTGCGAATATAGCATAAGGAAGATAGATGAAGAAATATACAATAAGGTTATGATAGAAGAATGGTCAAAGGATTTATGTTCTCAATTTTCGACCTACAATGATTATAAAAAATATGGGCTTGGTTTCGTAGTGCTTCATAATGATAAGATTGTTTGTGGTGCGTCCTCTTATACCGTATATAATAAGGGAATAGAAATTGAAATAGATACAAAAGAGGAATATCGCAGAAAAGGGCTGGCACTTACCTGTGCTTCAAAACTAATACTTGAATGTTTGGATAGAGGGATTTATCCGAGTTGGGATGCTGCAAACAGAAAATCTGTAGCTTTGGCAGAAAAATTAGGCTATCATTTTGAAAGGGAATATGCTGCATACGAAATAACAAATTTCAGGTAAGATTATGGATATATCAGTTTTTTGAGCTATCCCCAGCCAAATCCACCAAGTTGAAAGCAATCGACATGGTAGTTACCGCTAATAATATATAGAAAGCAAGTGATATCATATGAAATATGGAACAATTGGTACGAGTTTGATTACCGATTCATTTATTCAGGGAGCCAAACTGATTGATGGTCTGGAGCTCACTGCTGTTTATTCCAGAAATTTGGAAAAAGGTTTAGCTTTTTCTGAAAAACACGGTGTCCAAACAGTTTTTACTGATTTAGAGCAGATGGCATCAAGCGATATGATTGATGCTGTTTACATAGCAAGCCCTAATGTACTGCATTATGAACAAAGCAAGATGTTTTTGGAGCATGGCAAGCATGTGTTATGTGAAAAACCAATTACAGTCACAGCTTCTCAAATAAAGGAGCTAATCAACCTAGCCAAACAGAAAAACCTGATTTATTTAGAAGCAATCATGATGCTTCATCTTCCGGCTCGTTTACTTTTGCGGGATTCGCTTCATAAAATCGGTAATATCACAATGGTACGATTCGATTTTTCTCAGCTTTCATCCAAATATCAAAGCTATCTTGATGGTGATTTGCCTAACATTTTCAATCCAAAGTATTCCACAGGCTGTCTTATGGATTTAGGGATATATTGTATATATCCGTCGCTTGACTTTTTTGATCTTCCCGAAAAGATCATTACTACTGCAGGTTTTCTTACTACCGGGGCTGATGGTTACGGTAACAGCATTTTCTTATATAAGGATAAGCAGGTTAATCTAAGTTATTCTAAAATTGGACAAAGCCGGTTAGGGTCCGAAATAATAGGTGATAAGGGAACCATAGTAATTGATTCAATTTCTAAACTCACTAATATAAAAATTGTTTGGAACGATGGAAGCGAAGAAGTGGTTGTTGGAGATATCCCCAAGCACATTCTTATGAGTGGGGAAGCCCAAAGCTTCTATAATTATGTCACAAATATAATCAAGTATGAAAAAGAATATCAATATGCCAGTGAACTCTCAGTGAAAGTCTGTGAAGTCATGGAAATCATGCGGGAGCAGGCTAAGATTAGGTTTGAATGAAAATTCATGGTATGCAAATATATTAGACTTGGATTTATATTATAAAGTAAAATATCTGTTTGTTATTTTAAGTTAAGGATTGGAATAGAAAATGCGGGATAAATCTCAAATTGAACAGTGGCTTACACAACTCGTGCAAAAACTTAAAAACAGCTTTGGCACCCGACTATTGCTTGTGGTTCATGTGGGGAGCTGGGCGCGTAACGATGCAAATGAGCAAAGTGATATTGATGTGAATGTAATATTGGACAAGGTTATGCCGGAGGATATTTCAAGCTATCGCACAATCATTGGCAATATGCCGGACAAGCAATTGGCTTGCGGGTTCCTAGGCGGACTGAACGAAATAAAGTTATGGCCCAGATATGATTTGACTGCTTTTTACTACGGCAGTCAGGTGTTGTACGGAAATGTTTCGGAGGTTATTGGCGCGATATCTCAAAAAGATGTTTTTGATAACGCGATGATCATGGTGTCGAATATTAATCATGCGGTCAGACACACTATGATTTATGATGAGATTAGCACAGAGACTGCTGATGCAATGAAAGAACTATATAAGGCGTCTTTCTTTGTTATGCAAGGCTGGTATTTATTGATGTATGGTGATTATATCTCAAAAATAGAAACCATGACAAAAAATGCTGCTTTCAATGAGGATAAATTGATTTTGGAAAGATTTCAGCATTGGGACGAAAATCAGCGGCGAAGAGAAGAAAACCCCATAGAAACCCTCGCATTGCTGGAACGCTGGAGCAGCGGAATGTTTGACAGGCTAGAAGGTATACATATCAAATTATAATGGTGGATTGAAATTACCATAATCGAACCTTTCTATCAACTGAATTTAACTAGTGTTCTCAAAACATGTGGCGTGCAAGGTCTTGATGTCATGTGCGGATTTGTAATCAAAAGAGATGAAATATTTTACGATAGAAGGATTAGGAAATCTCTCCCTTACAAAAAACCATATACTAGAATTAGAAGGCTATCGATTATGAGCAAGGATGTGTAACTGTGAAGAAGCTAATAATTATTAATGGGACAATGGGTGCAGGCAAAAGTACAGTATGCCAAGAATTGCTTAAAGAATTAAAACCAAGTGTTTATTTGGATGGTGATTGGTGTTGGAATATGAACCCGTTTGTTGTTTCAGAAGAAAACAAAACAATGGTTGTGGATAATATTACATATTTGTTAAAGTCCTATTTAAACAACTCGGGTTATGAGTATATAATATTTTGTTGGGTAATTCACCAAGAAGACATTTTCAAACAAATATTGAAACCTCTGGAAAACTATGATTTTATGCTCCATAAAATCTCTCTTATTTGCTCGGAGGCAGCTCTAAAACAAAGGTTAAAACTTGATGTAGAAAATGGTATTAGAGAAGCAGATGTGATTGATAGAAGTATAAAAAGGATTGAGCTATACAGCAAAATGGATACCATAAAAATAGATGTAAGTAATATTACGGCTTGCCAAGCCGCTCAACAGATATGCAAAATAGTACAGTAAATGTCTTTATTAAGTACACTGTGATTCTTTGTTTTATAAAGTAAATCGGAGTAATACCTTTATTAATTAGTAATAGTGCTTGAGATTTAAAATTATAATTGCAATTTGTCTGCTTCTATTTACTCATGAATACGCTAGTGTTATCCTCATTATAGTCAAAAGGCAAATAAGGAATCTTGAATATAAGTGAGGAATTATAGGATGCAGACAAGAATAGAAAGTGATTCAATCGGCAGTTTAGAAGTACCGGTTGACGCTTATTACGGTGTTCAGACTTTAAGAGCAAAACAAAATTTTCATATAACCGGATTAAAAATGACGGATGCTTTTATTATCAGCCTGGCTCAAATTAAAAAGGCTGCCGCTATTACCAATCGAGATGAGGGTACTTTGGAAAAATCGATTGCAAATGCAATTGTTGCTGCATGTGATGAAATCATTACAGGAAAGTTGCATGATCAGTTTATTGTCGACCCAATTCAAGGCGGTGCGGGAACTTCGGCAAACATGAATGCGAATGAGGTAATTGCAAACCGCGCTATAGAAATCCTGGGCGGAAAAAAGGGAGATTATTCAGTGGTTCATCCGAATGACCACGTAAATATGGCACAATCCACCAATGATGTATTTCCTACTGCAGGAAAGCTGACTGCTCTGTCGTTGCTGCCAAAGACGATTGCGGAGTTGACCAGGCTGCGGGATACTTTGGGCAGCAAAGGCGTTGAATTTGACAATATCATTAAAATGGGACGCACACAGTTGCAGGATGCAGTTCCAATCCGTCTTGGGCAGTCATTTCACGCGTATGCATCGGTTGTGGGACGCGATATTACGCGCCTTGAAAAAGCCAAATGTGAAATACAAGCAATTAATATGGGTGGAACCGCGGTAGGCACCGCAATTAATGTCAGTGCTGATTATCTGAATAATATTACAGAAAACATACAAAAAGCGAGCGGAATCAAGGTCGAGCAAGCGGATGATTTAATTGATGCCACACAAAATTTGGATGGCTTTGTAACAGTTTCAAGTGCGTTAAAAACCTGCGCGGTTAATCTTTCTAAAATTGCCAATGATTTACGACTGCTTTCGAGTGGCCCAAAGACCGGAATTGCGGAAATTAATTTACCTGCAAAGCAAAATGGCTCCTCCATTATGCCGGGAAAAGTAAATCCTGTTATACCTGAAGTGGTTTCCCAGGTCGCATTTAATATAATCGGAAATGATTTGGCAATTACCATGGCAGCCGAGGCCGGTCAAATGGAACTCAACGCATTTGAACCCGTTTTGTTTTATAACCTTTTTGAGTCCATTACTACTTTGGAAAACGCGGTCAAAACATTTGTTGATAATTGCGTGTCGGGAATTACTGCAAATGAAAACCGCTGCACTGAATTGCTTAGTCAAAGTGTGGGAATTGTAACCGCGCTGTGCCCATACATAGGTTATAAAAAATCTTCCGAAATTGCGAAACAAGCGCTGAAAACCAGCACACATGTAGAAGAAATCGTGTTGGAAAAAGGATTGTTAAGCAAAAAAGAACTGCACAGTATCTTAAATCCGATGGCAATGACACAGCCAAACAGATAAAATCTTCTGTGGAGTCTTCAAAATGAAATTGCCAGCTATGTTAGTCAAAACATAGCTGGCAATTTCATTTATTTTAAACCTCTTCACTGTTGCTGTAATCGCGGGGCGAAAAGCCATAAATTTTTTTAAACTTTTTACTAAAATAAAATACGTCCGAATATCCGACGATTTCAGCAACTTGTATTATTTTATATTCCTTAGAGGTTAACAACTCTTTTGCTTTTTCCATCCTTAGGGACGTGATATATTGAACAATGGATTGTCCCATAATTTTTTTAAACACGTTTCCCATATATGCAGAATTAAGATTGAAAAAATCGGACATCTGAGCAACCGTCAGTTCGGGATTAGTAAAATGCTGTAAAATATATTCACTTATTTTTTTTACCCAAACTGCATCGGACGGTACGATAAAAATATGATCTATACACTGCATACCATAGGATTTTATGGTCTCTTGAAGCGTTTGCAAGGAGTAACCATCATCAATCAATTCTCTTGCAAAAGCGTTAACGTTTTTTGTTGGTAAGAAAAAATCATGTGAGTTCACATTATAGATTATGAGTATTTCTATTACGATAAGGTTAAGTTGGTTTGGATTCCCTGTTTTTTTAATATCATCAAATAAATGTTCCAGCAGGTTTTCAAGACCAGCTTTATTTTTGGAATTAAGATATAACATAATATTTTGACGCAGGGATAAAAAGCTTTCCTTATCAATCTTATACAAATCACTGCTATGTTGTTTTACTAACTTCTTTTCGGGATAAAAATATCTCTTTGCCAAGTCATCCAACACAAGCTGGTACTGCTCAGACCATACAGATTGAATTGGAAATACGTCTCCTAAAGACAAGAAAATATATCCGGGGAAATGATTCAAAAATTCACCGCATAAAGCTGATATATCCGCGTAATCGGATTCCAATTTAAAATAAAACTGAACAATAGTAACATATTCGCTTTCTTGAAAAAATTCGTATTCAATATTTTCGTTATTTATCTGATCTATCAATTGTACAATACTGGATTCGATTCTTTCATAGCAAAAGACCCCAAGAAAACAAAAGTAATGATAAGGGATAAAACTTGGATACGCATGGTACAGCTCACTGATATCTTTTCCTCCGGTTGCTACTTTATAAATAAAGGAACGCCTAAGATAGCGGTAATATTTTTTCATCCCTTCCTGGCTTTTTAATGCCGATAAGATTTTATCTCTGCAAGAAATTAAAGCGCTGTCTAAACTTAATTTATCAATCGGTTTTATCAGATAATTTACCGCTTGATATTTGATTGCTTTTTGAGCGTATTCAAAATCATTGTATCCGGAAAGAAAAATAATTTTTGTGTTGATTGCATGCTCATAAATATATTCCAAAACTTCAATGCCCGATTTAATCGGCATTTTAATATCCAGCAGGAGGATATCAACATGCTGATTGGAAACAAAATCAAGAACTTCTTTACCGTTTTCCGCTTCCCCTACGCAGCACAACTCAAGCTCTTCCCAATCAATAATTCGCTTAAGACGCTGTCTGATGAAGAATTCATCGTCGGCAATTAAAACGTTTAGCACCATGTTGTTTAAACCTCCTTTGCGATTTTTACAGTAACGGTACAGCCCCTGTCCGTATTTTGCTTGATTTCCAGTCCATAAGTGTCACCATAATATAATTTGATTCGTTGGTCTACATTTTTTAGCCCAAAATTATTGTTTTGTTCCTTCCAAATTTCCTTCATTCTTTTTTCGGTAATTCCAATACCATTGTCACAAACCGTAAAGATTATACTGTCTTCACATTCGGAAATATCAATGTTAATTCTTCCGGCTTCAGATATTTGGGTAATTCCATGATAAATACTGTTTTCAACAATAGGCTGCAGTAAAAGTTTTAAACATGGATATTTTTTCAGATGCTCAGGACATGTAATGGTAAATTCAAATTTGTTAAAGTAACGAATGTGCATAATATTTAAATATGCGTTCGTAATCGAAATCTCATCTTCTACGGTTACAAAAAAACTTCCTCTGCTTAAAGTTTCACGATAAAATTGAGAAAGATTCATCACGACATCGATTAGCGTTTCCTTCTCACCGATTTCAGCCAAAGAACAAATATTATCCAAAGTATTATATAGAAAATGAGGATTCACCTGTTCCTGCAATAAATCCAAGGAGAGTTTTTGCTTCATTTTTTGCTCTTTAATTAAGTTATCCTTCAAATTTGCCTGAGCGGTCAGCATATCATTAAACTTGTTAAAGAGAAATCCAATTTCATTTTGCTCGGAAATATTAGGCACAGGGTCCCATTGACCCTGAATAACTTTTTGAATGTGCTGAATAAGTTTGTAGAGCGGCGAAGTGATTGTCCGTGCTATTTTATGAGAAAAAAATGTGCAGATAACTACACCGCAAATGGCGATTAAAATAGAAATAATAATAAGGGTATAAATGGGCTGTAAAAAAATATTGCTTCCTGCCTCGCTGATAATGTACCAGTTTAACTTCGAAAAATATTTGTAAAATACTATTTTGTTTTTCACAAAATGATAGCCCGAGGTATTTTTGCTTATCACTTGCTTGAAATCCGGGTAAAAGGAATACATTGGGTAGCAGCCATCTGTGCTTTGAACAAAGCCAGGGGAATTTACAATGCAAGTGTTGTTGCCGTTTTCCGCCGAATGGGTGTTATAGATGCTCGAAATTGATGTTTCGGGAATTGATATTTCGATATATCCTAGCAGTTTTCCGGTGCTGTAACTATAGAATTTTTGTATAAGCATTAAAACCGGGATGGTTTTATTCTTATCATAAGTGGAAGTTTTTTGAGTAGTAAGCCAAATACGATTCGTATTGATTTCAATTCCTTTTATACTTGACTCATTTGTTGGAACCTCGGTAGATGCGATTATTTGCTTGGAAGGACTATAAATATTTACACCATATATAAATGTGGTTGATTGAATGATTTTGTTAATTTCATCCTTTAATCTAATTTGATCCAATTCATTGAATTTCTGATTCTTTGTATTGAACTTATTGGTGATATCCTGCACCGTAGAATTTACAATAATGGTTTTTGAATAATTATCGACCGAGGTCAAGAAAAAATCGAATTGCCTTGTAATGTGATCCAGATTTTGAATAGATGATGTTGTTTCAAGATCCATGCATTTGGTAAAAATAATACTGCATGTGGCAATCAAAATTGAAAAAATGATAATGGTTGAAGTAGCGACCATGCTCCAAAAAATTTTTCTGTTTATCGACAGATCCTTTACTCGTCTAAGAATTTTCATTGATTTCCTCCCTCTGCTATGGGCCTTTATCATTATAACAGTTTTGTTTGTCCTATATATTACAACAAACAATTTGGTTCATTGACCTGCGGCATCAGTACGTAATGATATGTATAAAGCAGCAGACTGATTATTTGTTTAGATATATGCAGTTTGGGCAAATTAAGATAAATATCATATCTTTTTATAAATATTATAGATAAGTTTTAATGATTATGTATAAAAAATACAAATAAAGATTAAATAGTCCATGTCTATTATATTAAGATATTGTTATGATAAAGTCCAGAGGAAAGATAATCGATCCTTGAATAAAAAAATTGGAGGCAGCAAAATGAAAAGGTTTATATCTCTTGTACTCGCGGCTGTTCTATGTGTAGGCATGACTGCATGTTCCGGAAAAGCTGGAAATCAAAGCACCGGTAATCAAAGCACAGCCAAAGCCGAAGGTCAAACGGTTGAAATTCGCCTTTTAACCAGAATGGCTGGAACAACAAAACAAGTTCAAATTTTCAAAGACATTATTAAAGAATTTGAAAGCAAGCATACCGACGCAAAGGTGATTGACGAATCACAGGGTGACGAATCTTCCTTTAACAATAAACTTAAAACAGATCTTTCATCAGGCACACTTCCGAATATTTTCAGAATACAAGGTGTTGCCAATCTCGGAGAATATATTGACAATGGTTTGATTATGGATTTGGCTCCTGTTTTGAAAGAAGATGCTGCATGGGGCAGTAACTTTGTTCCTGGTGCACTTTCTTATTATCAGGTTCCGGGTCGCACAGGAACCTATGCAATTCCAATGGAGTCAGGTTTAATTGGCGTTTATTATAACGCTGCACTCTTTAAGAAAGCAGGAATTGAAACCTTCCCTGAAACATGGTCTCAATTAAAAACTGCTATTGAAAAGCTAAAAGCAATTAAGGTAACTCCAATTGCCTTAGGCGCAAAAACAACCTATATGGCTGGACATCTTCACGACCAGATTTTCTACAAATGGATGGGTACCGAAGCTGCGAAAAAGCTTGGTTCAAGAGAAATTAAATGGACAGATCCAGATGTTGTAAAGTCCCTTGGTTATGTAAAAGAACTGAATGATATGGGTGCTTTCCCGTCCGGTGCGGCAGGTGTCAGCGACGATATCGTTTTATCACAATTCCAAAAGGGCCAGGCTGGCATGATCGTAACAGGCGCTTGGAACATTGGCAATTTCACTAACAAAAAAGACTGCCCTGTTGCAGATGATATTAAAGTTGCAAAATTCCCTTATTTTGATGAAAAACCACAGTTCAAAAATGAGGATATGCAAGTTATCAGCCCATACATGGTGAATGGCAAACTGACAGGAAAAGAAAAGGATTATACGATTGAATTGCTGAAAATGCTGACATCAAAAGATGCCGCAAAGCGTTATGCAGAAGAAGCTTCCTTCCTAATCCCAAGAACAGATCTTACCATTGACGCTACAAAGGTAAGCCCATTGTTTAACCAGAACGTAGAACTGGGAAAAACTTCAACAGGTATTGCAGTAGACGTTTTTGACTTTGATCCGCTTGCATCAATGCAAGACAGAACGAGAAACTCTATTGTAAGTATGTTGGTTGGCAGCACTGCTGAGCAGGCAGCACAGGAAATTCAAGCGGAGATTGACAAAGCAGCCAAATAAACAACCTTTATGATTTAAACTATAATTCCAGAGATGAAAATCTCTGGAATTACCTTTAAAAGGAGGGATAAGCATGATAAATTTAAAAACAAAAAAAGACAAAGCTAGAATATTTTTGTTTATAGTTCCGGCGCTTGTAATTTATACTGTGTTCCAAATTGCCCCTATGCTGGGTGCTTTTTTCTTCTCTGTAGCAAATTGGAATGGTATTGCAGGCTCACCTATTAAACTTGTCGGGCTAAAAAATTATATAACAGTTTTTAAAGATCCAGGATTTATTATATCATTAAAAAATATGGGGAAAATGATTTTTTTCAGCGTGCTTTTTCATACCCCGATTGCTCTTTTACTTGCAGTAGCAATTAATACAAAGTGTAAAGGCTACCGCTTCTATAAAGCAGTATATTTTGTACCTACCGTATTCCCACTTACAGCCGTAGGTTTATTATGGTACTTTATTTTTATGCCAAATGGTTCTTTCAATACGATTTTAGCAGCAATGGGTTTAACCAATATGGTCACACCTTGGCTTATTAACGCATCGACAGCGATGAATACTATTATTTTCGTCAATATATGGGCAGGAGTCGGCTATTACATGGTAATTTTAATTGCCGGACTTACTACAATTCCCGAGGATATTTATGAAGCGGCTCAAATTGACGGCATTACAACTGTAAAAAAGTTCTTTTTAATTACCGTGCCAATGCTTAAACCCATTATCAGCATGTGTATTGTAATGGATATTATCGGTACGGTTAAAGTGTTTGACCTCATTTTTGTAATGACAGAGGGAGGTCCAAACGGCTTGACGAATCTGCCTACAACCTTGATGTACTACGAAGCATTCCGTTACGACCATTATGGAATTGGTAGTGCAATCGGTATTATTATATTTGTAATCGCACTTGTTTTAACCGTTGGAAGTGAGTTCTTAACAAGTCGGACAGAAGATTGATGTGGAGGTGAAGAAATGAAAAGCAATAGTAATTATAACTGCAAAAAAATACTTGGGAAAATCGGTCTTTATGCTTTTTTGATTTTGATGGCACTTATGTTCATTTGTCCGATGCTCTTTACAGTGTTATCTTCTTTTAAAGACAATACCGAAATTTTTAGTTCACCGTTTTCATTGCCTAAAACGTATCACTTTAGCAACTACGTAGAAGCGTGGCAAGGTGCGAACATGAGTACCTATTTTATTAACAGTATTTTAATCGCTTTCGCCACTGTTCTTATTTTGGCGTTAGTGTCTTCAATGGCTGCGTATGCTCTTGCAAGATTTAATTTAAAAGGCGGAAAAGCTTTGACGATTTTCTTCCTTCTGGGCATGATGATTCCAATTCATACGATTCTTGTACCGGTTGCTTATGTAATTGGCACATTCAACTTAAAAAACAATCTTACTGCATTAGTAATGGTTTATGTCGCTTTTTCGCTCTCTTTCAGTATCTTTGTGCTTTCACGTTTTATGAAGGGTATCAATGTTTCTTTAGAAGAAGCGGCAATTATAGACGGAGCCGGATATTTTCAAATTTATGCAAAAATAATGCTGCCGTTAATGGTTCCGGCCATATCCACCATTTCGATTTTTAATTTCTTGGGAGCATGGAATAACGTACTTTTCCCATTACTTTTTATTAATGATAATAATCTAAAACCAATTGCCTTGGGCCTTTTGAACTTTAATGGTGAGAGAGGTTCCGCCTACGGCCCGCTCATGGCCGCTATTGTTATTACGGTATTTGTTCCGATGGTTATTTATTTGTTGTTCCAGGAGAAAGTGGAAAGCGGTCTTGCCGCAGGAGCCGTAAAAGAATAGTCATAACCCAAAACGCAAAAAATGGAGGAAAAGCAATGGGAGAGTTAAGAAAC
>CAZFED010000015.1:0-8486 GCA_964517505.1 uncultured Caproiciproducens sp.
AAGCAGACAGATTGTAAAGTATCTGTCTGCTTTTATTTTTTTTTAAAGCTGTATTCGTTGTACCCAAACATTTGACATACTGTGCTTTTTTCTTTGCATTGATTAAATCCTTTTTATTCAGTAGGATTGCTTATTCGCTATTGATGATATTGAATTTAATAATTAAGCTCTTAATTATAAAGGTATAAATTGGTTTACGTCTAAAATAATAGATGATATTGATTTTGGTGTGATATAAAAATCTTTATTTTTAAACACAAGGCGCTCACCTAATCGTGGGTGTCTTTTCTGTATACAAACAAAAAGACCTCCGTCAGTTTTCAAATAACAGTGAGGACTTTTATAATAATTGTTGTGTTCTAAGTAAGATTTACCGCTGTGTTGGTATCTTCTTAAATTTGATTTTGGGCAATTAACACTGCTGGAAACACTGAAAAAACTGGGCATATTATAAAATTGATAAGTAGAAACGGAAAGCGAACGTAAGGCATAAATCAAAGAAGTACATACATTATTTTACCATAATAAAACAAAATGGAATATTTAGTTTGAATTTGGAATATAATATATTTTGAGTATTTTTTTAGTTCCTAATATAATAACTCTTTTAGATAAAAGTTGCGGTGAGGAGAAAATGAGGACTCAGATGAAACACAACAATATAAAAGGAATAATATATGCATCTATTATGATCTTATCTATGCTGTTTATGGGTACACTTCATAATATGTGCTCGGTTCAACCGCCCATGATTTCAACCGAATCACGAAAAAATTTGACTTATTCATCACAATATTCATCTTTATGTGAAAGTTCAGAAAGTACTATACCGGAAACTAACAATGTACAACAGGTTTCAAGCGTTGAAAATTCTAATGAGCATATTCAGAGTGTTTCTGTAGCATCGAAGTCGAACAAAGTGGAACAAGCAAACCGGGAGTATTACGATGTTCCTTTATCATATGACCTACAGAATTTTATATTTTCCGAATGTGAATCCAAAAATGTACCGCCTGATTTAGTAATAGCGCTTATTGATGTAGAAAGTGACTTTAACCCAAAACTGATTAGCAAAACCAACGATTACGGTCTTATGCAAATTAATATTTGCCACAAGGACTCACTTAAAAAGACTTTGCAGATCACCGATTTAATAGATGAGAAACAGAACATAAAGGCCGGTGTATACATGCTTTCTGAGATAGTTAATAAATACAGTAACGTTAATCAAGCACTTATGGTTTATAACTGCGGCGAATTTGGTGCAAAAAAGCTTTGGAATAACGGAGTCTATTCTACAAATTATTCTAAAAAGGTGATTAAAAAAATTGATGAGATAAAGAGTTGAAGGATACGAACAGTAATAGAATTCGAAGATCAACCGGTTAAATAGGATAAGCGAAGCATCACAACTAAATAATTAAATCGTAAGACTTGGACACTCATTAAGAATGCGCGTCCCAAGTCTTTTTAATGGGGTAGAGTAAATTAAATATATTGCTTTTATGAATGGGACTGCCGTTCCACTCAATCGTGAAAATTAGAGAATTAAATAATTCTCTTTTAATATTGACATTTGTTTACCCTCACGGTATGATTAGTTATACTTGTTATACAAATTATACTTATTGGAGGTGCTCATATGAAAGGACCAGATGGAAAACACATCTTTGGGACAGTAAAGGTTGGAGAAAAAGGACAAATCGTAATCCCAAAAGAAGCACGAGACATATTCAATATTAAGCCGGGAGACAGCTTACTGCTGCTCGGAGACGAATCACAGGGGATTGCTATTGTAAAAAACGATATATTTCAGCAATTTGCCAATGACATTTTGAATGCAAAGGAACATAAGGAGGATGAGGAATGATCGCAATACAAACCTTTAAACTGGAAAAGAAGTATAAGGCAAAAACTGCTGTGAGCTCGCTTAACCTTTCCATTGAGCAAGGTGAGTTTTTCGCTTTGCTCGGCGTGAACGGTGCAGGCAAAACTACCACGATTAGAATGTTGTCTTGTCTTAGCAAACCCACAAGCGGCGACGCTGTTTTACTTGGTGAAAGTGTAGTGTCCAATCCTCGCGCAGTCAAAGAAATAATCAACGTTTCACCGCAAGAGACTGCTGTTGCTCCGAATTTGACCGTTAAAGAAAATCTTGAATTGATTGCCGGGATATATGGTAGCAACAAGAAGGACGAACGTATGAAAGTAAACGAGATGCTTTTAACCTTCGGGCTTACAGAGGTTGCCGCAGATAAAGCCAAAACCTTATCGGGCGGTATGCAGCGGCGGTTGAGTATTGCGATGGCACTTATTTCGGAGCCGAAGATACTTTTTCTTGATGAACCTACACTTGGGCTTGATGTTCTCGCAAGACGGGAACTGTGGGCAGCTATTAGCCAGTTGAAAGGAAAAATCACAATCATCCTTACAACACACTATCTGGAGGAAGCGGAAGCGCTTTCGGACAGAATCGGAATCATGGCGAAGGGCGAATTAAAAGATGTAGGAACGGCTGTAGAATTGATGGCTAAAACGAAGACAGGAAAGCTTGAAGACGCCTTTATTACACTTGCGACGGAATCGGGGGTGAAAATATGAGATTTTTGGTATTCGCTTCACGAAATCGCAAGGAGATTCTCAGAGACCCTTTGAACTTAGCCTTCGGTATTGGGTTTCCATTAGTTTTGCTGTTTCTGCTTTCTGCGATTCAAGCAAATGTTCCGGTTAGTTTGTTTGAAATTGAGAAGCTGGCTCCGGGAATGGCGGTTTTCGGTCTTTCATTTATCTCTTTATTTTCAGGGACATTGATTGCTAAAGACAGAAGCACCTCGTTTCTGATGCGACTGTTCGCTTCCCCGCTCTCTGCGTCCGATTTCATCCTCGGATATGCAATTCCGCTTTTACCAATGGCGATTTTGCAAAGTGCCATATGCTTCATTGTATCCTTTTTCCTTGGGTTGTCGATCAACATAAACGTGTTACTTGCGCTTATCGTATTGATCCCTACTGCTGTTCTTTTTATCGGCATTGGACTACTGACCGGAAGTGTATTTACCGACAAACAGGTGGGTGGCATCTGCGGTGCTCTGCTGACCAATATCAGCGCATGGATGAGCGGCACATGGTTCGACTTAAATCTGATTGGAGGCGCATTCAAAACGATTGCTTATGCGCTTCCGTTTGTCCATGCTGTCGATGCAACCAAAGCAGCCATTACAGGAGACTATGCTACGATTTTTTCGCACCTTTGGTGGGTGATTGGATACGCGGTTGTAACAATGGTTATTGCGATTATTGTATTCAAGAAAAATATGAGCGGTGATAACGCATAAGATTATGGGCATTGTTTAGCCACAGATAAAAGAGGAATAAAAAATGGGAATGCTTCATCTTAATTGGAATTGTACTTGTCCTAATCATTCGGATCATAGCCGTTGCCGCTGGTTTATATTATACATAACCTTTGACAAGGTCGCCGGAACGCCCTAGTCTCTTACACTCTTTAACAAACAAGTACCTCGAATTCAGGGAATATGATGACATATCCCCTGAATTCGAGGTACTGTACTTAAGCTATTGAACCGCCGTGCACTGAACGGTAAGTACGGTGGTGTGAGAAGTCGGTCACTCAATTAATAAATGGCCGATCTCTCGATTAATTTGGCATTCGGCATGTCTCAGATTTAGCAGGAACAATCTAATTTTTTGAACCTGTGGTTGCAATTCCTTGAATAAACTGCTTTTGAAAGATGATAAAAATAATAATCATCGGGATGATTGCAAACATAGAACCCGCCATAAGCTGCGGATAGTTGGTTGAATACTGACCCTGCAGGCTGGCAAGTCCCGCGGACAATGGCATTTTGTCAATTGACATATTGACAACCAGTGGCCATAACAGATCTTTCCACGCAAACAGGGTTGTGAAAATTCCCAGCGCCACCAGACCCGATCTTGCGAGAGGCATGGCAATCTTCCAATAAATCTGAAAACGGTTACAGCCATCCAGAATGGCAGCTTCCTCTAGCTCCGTGGGCATACTCAAGAAAGTCTGCCGTAAAAGGAAAGTACCAAAAGCACTTACCACACCCGGCACAATCAAAGCCTTCATGGTATTCAGCCAGCCGAGTTTTGAAACAATGAGGTACTGCGGAATAATAAACAGCTGCGAGGGAATCATCATTTGAATCAAAACGATCATGAACAATGCGTTTCTGCCCGGGAATTTAATTCTTGCAAACGCATAACCCGCCATAGAACTGAACACAATGGCAAACAAAATGCGAAAGATAACCAAAGTAAATGTATTGATATAAAAATTAACGAACGGAAGCAGGTTCCACACATCAGTGTAATTGTTCCAGCGAAAGCTTGTGGGTAGAATAGTGGGCGGTATGGTCATGGTTTCCGTAAGGCTTTTGACCGAAGTTAAAAACATCCATACAAAAGGGAGTGCCATAAAAATGGAACCAAGGATTAGCAGAATGTGGATAATTGTTTTTCCTGTTGCAGTATTTTTCTTCAATTGATTTCACCTTCGTTCTAATTATTCATAATGGACCCATTTATTTTGTAGTTTTAACTGAATGACCGTGAAGATCATAATAATCACAAATAACAGCATTGCAATTGCTGAACCGTAACCCTTGTTATAAATCACAAAGGAATACTTATAGAATACATATACCAGCGATTCTGCGTTCGGCAATGCCGGACTTGCTTTTCCAATCATCATGAAAATGAGGTCAAATACCTGCAAAGAGGAAATCATGGAAGTAATCGCTACAAAAAATAGGGTTGGTGAAACCATCGGAACCGTAATTTTATAGAACTTTTGGAATCGATTCGCACCGTCGATTTCCGCCGCTTCGTAAAAAGTTGTCGGAATTTCCTGGAGTCCGGAAAGCAGAATGACCATGTTGTAGCCAAGGCTGCTCCAAATGCCAACGACGATTAGAGTTAGAAGTACATATTTTGAATCGCTGACCCAGTTTGGCCCCGTGATACCGACCAAAGAAAGAAGATAATTGACGAAGCCATAGTCCTTATTGAGCAGCCATCTCCATACCATAGCCACTGCTGCTGGGGTGGAAACAACAGGCAGGAAGAACAGCGTTCTGTAAATGCTTTTGCCCTTGATTTTAGAATTGAGCAGCACTGCCACAATCAAAGAAAACAGCATGCCCAAAGGTGCGGAAATCAATGTATAGATAAGCGTGTTTCCTAAAGCCTGCCACACTTCCGTATCTTTGAACAATTTAGTGTAATTGTCAAAACCCACAAAGGCTGCCTTGCCAAAGCCCGAAAGGTTACAAAAGCTTAGATAAGCGGTTTGAATAAGTGGCCACACGTTCAAGACGATCAGCCCGAGAATAGTGGGAGCAATCATCAAATAACCCCAGGTATAGTCAATTGCTTTCATACTCCGGCTTTTTGGGGATGCTTTTACGACTGCCGTATCATTTCCGGTACGGTTTGCCGCTCCTGCGGAGCTTTTATTTGAAACTAAATTATTCACATTTCCAGACTCCCTTTGCTATGAATTCAAGATGAATATAAAGATGCATTATAATAATTTAATAAAACCGCCTTGATAACACCCCGAAGAACTCCGGGTGTTATCAAGGGTAAGGTTTTTAAATGTATTTTATATCCTGATTTATGGGTTTTAAACGTTTATTTTGCAGATGCAATGTTCTCATTCATTTGCTTCGCTAAAGCCTTGCAGCCATCTTGCACACTTACCTTGCCGCCATAAATTGCGGTAAGCCCATCTGTTTCCTGCTGCACGAATGCCGCCATGCCGTTCCAGTTATTTGGATTCAGAACCGCATAATCAAGCATTTCAGGGAATACATTTGCGTTGAAACCTTTGAAATGAGCAACCCAACCCTCTGTAAGGCCATTGTATGCCGGAATAGCCGAGCCATTATCGGACTGAATCTGATTGGCCTCTTTAGAGCCTAAGTAATCAACAAATTTCCATGCGGCATCCGCATATTTTGTGTTTGCAGCAACCGCGTTTCCAAGGCCGTTGTAAATAGATGCCTGCTTTTTACCCTTTGGCAGAACCGTGACATTGCAATTAGCTTTGGTATATTCATTCGCATAGAATTCGCTTGTCATCCATGAACCAAAGAAACCCATTGCGCCCTTGCCAGATTCAAAATATTGAATGGCAGTGGTGTTTGCAAACTGATCCTGTGTTGGAGACACCTTGTCAGTCAAAGAAAGGTCAACTGCAAATTTCACGGCTTCGATGCTTTCTGCCGTATCGTAGCCGGATTTTGTTCGGTCATCGCTGATTGGATAAGAACCGTTCTGGTACATAAGATCGTATGTAATTGCCTGTGAGTCAACCGGCGACAGTACACCGTATATTCCATTGGCGGAATCTGTCAGCTTTTTGGCAACTTCTTTCAGCTTTGCCCAATCCCATGTTGCGTCTGGATACTTAATTCCTTTCGCATCGAACAAGGTTTTGTTATACCACAATCCGATGGTGTCATAGTCCTTCGGAATTGCGTACTGCTTGCTGTCCAGCGTATAAAGTTCCACCAGTCCTTTGGGGAAATTATCATTTTTGGTTTGTGTGCTGGATGCGATTTTTTGAGTTAAGTCCATCAGCATATTTCCCTTGGCGTACTTTATAAAATTATTGGAGTGCATCCAGAAAACATCCGGCAAAGCACCACCGTTCGCAGCAGCTTCTAACTTTATCCAATAGTTTTCCCAGTCGGTAACCTCCACTTTAACGGAAATATTCGGATGTGCTTCGTGGAATTTGTCCGCTATGGCTTGCATACCAGGCTGCTGATTTTTGTCCCAAATCGCATAAGTAATCGTACATTTTTGATCTTGTGCAGAAGTTACATCGGGTGTGCCGTTCTGGGATACTTTCTGTGAAGATCCGCTGCATCCTGCAAGCATTGCCACCGTGCAGGAAAGGGAAAGTGCCAGCGCTAAAAATTTCGTACACTTCATAGTAATCTCCTTCCAAATCTAAAAACAAATTTCACAAAATACATATTTTATAATTTGTTTTTTTATATATTTTCATTATAGCGTGACTACAACTTGAAAGATATAATCTAATGTTGCGAATATGTACTCAATTGTTGCAACATGTTGCACATATAATATCCATATGGTATAATAAAAAATAGTAATTATTATACTTAAAAAGGGCGGGTGCTGTTTGAAAATTTATGATTATTGTCTTAATTCAAGAGAAGAACAAACAATTTCCGAGCTCGCAACCTATCAATGCGGGCATGAGAACTGTACTCCCGGCCATATTTATGGGTATGCAATCCGTGACCATTATTTATTGCATTATATTGTCAGCGGAAGCGGTGAATATCATGTTGGCGGCAACGTCTACAAGTTGTCAAAAGGTGACGGCTTTTTAATTTGCCCCTCAATCAGCACCATGTATAAAGCTTCAGTCGATGACCCTTGGGAATACTATTGGGTTGGATTTTACGGTTCGGAAGCTAGAAATTTGCTTCGGAAAGCAAATCTTGGGGGTAAAAATTTAATTTTTCACAATGATGACCAAAATATAACCGATTATTTAAAACAAATGTATTCCGCGCAAAAAAGCTCAATAGCACCCGAAACACAGGCGCTTGGGTTTCTATATCTGTTAATTTCCAAGCTGATTGCACAATATGAACTGGACAGCAAGACCAACCCAGATTCGCCCGATTATGTTGAAAAAGCACTGAATTTTATAAAATGCAATTATTCCAAGAAGATTTCCGTTCAGAAAATTGCTGATTTGGTCGGGATTGACCGTTCTCAGCTTTTTCGGTTATTTAAACTCCAAATCAATATTTCTCCTCAGGAATACATAAATAAGTTTAGAGTCGCTCAAGCCTGTGAACTACTGAAAACAAGTGATTCTACAGTTGAGCAGATTGCCCACACGGTTGGCATTGGGTGCAACTCTTATTTTTTTAAAATATTTAAAAAGGAAACAAATTTAACACCGGTGCAGTACAAAAAGCACATCACCAAAGCCAACAGCGACTGAATAAAACCAGATATGATCAGTGGGGAACAGCCAGCAAATTTTTCTGACCATGATACCGTTCAGAAAAAGCTTCACTAAGGTCCGATCAGCGGTTGTACAAAACGCTGCGTACTCAAAGTAAGAGCCATCTACGCACAATGCTATTGCGAATGAATGGCTCACTATTTTACATTTAACCGTTTACCATGCGCTATGCTGTTTGTTTCAAAAAAATGTTGTTATGCTGCAAAATGATCGATCAGAATAAAGTACAAGGAGAGGCCAAAATGAAGACTGGTTTTATCTACCTAAAAACGCTAATCCACTGTTGAACTATAAATTTATCTAAAATATTAAACTTGTAGAAATGAAAGCAGCACTGAGACCATAAAATCTCAGTGCTGCTTTTTGTATTCGAAGATCAACCACCAGCTCTGCTGGTGGAGATAAAAAAGCTTAAGCTATG
>CAZFED010000016.1:0-7418 GCA_964517505.1 uncultured Caproiciproducens sp.
CATCGCTATTCACCACATCAATGCCGCGTGGTGCGACCGGGGTAGAAAAAACGATTTGGGTTTGGGTATGCCCAAACTGCTGCAATTGCCCGACGAAAGTATCCAGTTCCACTGTACTTGGGAATGCGACTTTGATGAGCATCGAATAATTTCCTGTAATACAGTTACACTCAATCACATTCGGACATTCTTGGATAAATGGATAAAAAACGACTTTTTCACAGGGGGCTACCTCCAGATTGACAAATGCAATGATATGGTAACCCAGTTTTATGAAATCGACAGTGGTTGTATAGCCTGTAATTACTTTTAGCTTTTCCAAACGTTCAAGACGTGCCGAAACCGCGGGAGCGGACAAAAACACCTCTTGTGCAAGCCTTTTTATTGAAATTCTTGCATTTGACTGCAAAAGAGTAATCAATTTGCTATCGATTTTATCCAAAACCCATCACCCCCACAGCAGAAAAAGACTTAACATGAAAATTCACATTCGTTTGTTGCTTTAATTATCTTTGCTAACAGGTCTACAATTCCAACATTATATCCGCTAAAAGAGTAAAGCGCATGCACACCGTCACGGGTTACAAATACGAGCGGGAATTTTTCACACTCACTATACAGGCTTCTTGCAAGCGTTGAAGCATCCTGCACAAAATCACCATAGTACAGAGCGACATTTAAATCGGTTTTCAATGTCTTTTGCAAGGTAGGATTCAGCAAAGCTCCTTTATCCCGCAGCACAAACAGAATCTGCCCGCCGGTAGCGTTGAATTCTTTATGATGTTCCATCAGTTCATTTAAGATGTGCTCGGTGGGCTCCTTGCCCTCCTCCAGCCAGATGACTACCGTAGGTACGTCTTTTACCAGCTCTTTTACCAAACAAGCATTGCCGCGCTCATCGGTGAGCTTAAAATCCGCGAACGGGATATTTTCAAGTAAATCAGTCATTTGTGCATCAGGCAGTGATATGGACACCGCGGAAGTTTGTCCGTTTTCAGCGGTAAAGCAGTATTCTCTTGCAAGTAGATTACCATTTGGCATTCTGTTTGAAACTAACAGGCGATAAAAACCAGCCGGGATTTTTGCGGTCAAATCACCGTTTTTCCACGTTTCCCCGGATAAGTCTAATGTGCGATAAGCGCCATTTTCTAATATTCCGACAGACCAATTCTGCATATAAAGCCACTGCGTATTGTCTGATGAATGGATATCCAGTTTTGCCGCACATTCCGCTTCTTCTTCAACAGAAACGAATTTTTTCGATTGATAATACTCAGCGTATAACGTCATCGGGTTTATTCTTGCCGGCACGCCGACTGTTCTGCAAATAGCTGTAAACAGTATTTTTTGGGACAGCATACTTCCGCACTTTATTTGCAATAATCCTTTAGGCGAAGTAAATAATTCTTCGTACTCCTGGTCTTCTTTGCTCCGAATTTCATGTGACACATAGTCCCACACCAACCGCGGATTATCTTGAAAGCTGATTTTTGTTTTCTCATCAAAATATCCGGATATAAATTTGCGATACGGGGTCATTTTTTCAAAATACACACGAGGACACATAACATATTTTACAAATATGTCTTCCTCATATTTATCGCAAAACGGCAAAGACCTTTGAAAATGATCAAGCAAAGTTTCACTTTTCAGGTCGCAAAAATCTTTATTTGATAGCGAACTTAACAACTTAACGCGTAAATCTCGATTATCGTTTTCAACAGGCGTACAAAGATATTTTTTTATTTCCTGGAAATTTCCTTTTGCCTTGCAAAGGATTTCTTTTACTTGTTCTTTGCACGAATAGTTTTCAACCGCTTCATTTACCTCCTGCTCCTGATAAAATGAAGATACCTTTTCTTCCCTAATTTTATCCGCATGGGCAACTTTTTGCTGTTTCTGTTCCTTCTGTTTTTCGGTTAGCAGTACACTGCGGCTGCTGTCCCCTTCAGGAACGGTTATTTTAAAATCTCTTATGCTGTTTTTTCGTGTGTTCGTTTGTTCAAACTGTACGACGATAGAATTGCCCTGTGCCGTATCGGCAAAACATTCTGTAAATCGACTTTCTTTCCTTACATGAATATAAATATCGGCGAGGCCCAGCGTGATTTCTGCTTTTCCGCATTCATCCGTTATTTTTGACGCAATTGGGAAAAACTCAGATTCATTCAGAACTTCAAATTGAACGGCAGCCCCTATAACCGGTTTGCCCTGCTCATCAATTACATTAACAGTGAACGATTCAGAAAATGCATAATTTTTTATGCGGTTTAAAACAATCGTCTTATCTTGCCTGCCAATAATTTCCTCATTATTGATGATCGGCGAAAAAACCATGCTGTGAATCAGCATTGCCCTGGACGCGGAGCCTGTAAACCAGCCTTTATCAAACACCGGTTCCGGCTCACAGGCTCCCATGTAGTGCCATTGTCCGTCACACCAAACCTCGACCCACGCATGGTTGTCGTCACAATGCGACCATCTTGGGGTATATATCTGCCTGGCCGGGATTCCCACGCTGCGCAAGGCAGTCACGGTAAAGGTGGACTCTTCTCCGCATCTTCCGCTTCCGGTTCTCCACACAGTAAGCGGAGAGGCGGTTCTGTCATCTGTTGTTTGATAAACAGCATTTTCCAAACACCAGTAATTGACTTCCAATGCAGCATCATGCATCGTTTTGCCCGCAATTCTTTCATACATCAAATCGTAAAAATGTTTTCTGCATTCTTCAATATCTTCATTGTTAATGCGATAAAATAAAACATAATTTAAAAAAATATCGTCGGGTACGGTTTTACACCACGCCATATTCTTTTTTAGGAACAATGCATGATCGGCAAAGCTAAGATAAGTTTCAAAATCGTAATCTGCTATATCACTGATTGGCATGGAGGCATAGAGAAATTTCATTGCAATTTGTTGTTCTTCCGTACAGTTCCCAAGGCGCTCAATTACATCGGCTTTGTTCTCCTTTAATAACGGAATTACTTTGCAAAAATACTCTTGAATGGCTTGTTTGGTAGCGTTCGTAAACATAAAATTACCTCATTTGTATTTAAAAATCAATTTGAGATATTGTACGGAAACAGCTAAATTTCATAGCTGCACAAAGCATTCTTTACCTTTGCGATTTCATTTGCATCCGTACGAAAAATAGTATATTCGCTCATGAGCGGCAGTCCCATGCTTACGTCCTCTTTTCGATAGGTCATGGCACTGTCTAACTCCACCTTGCCTGACATATGAAAAGACTTCGCTTTTGTCACCGCAGCCATCTCTTTTATAATCGTATCTTTAACGCCGCTGCCAACCAAAATATCAAGCTTTCCATCCGCTTTTTCCACCAGCTGTTTAATCAGTTCTTTTCCATCAAAACAATTATTCTTTTGACCGGAAGTTAAAATCGTTTGAATTCCCAAATTTTTAGCTTCCTGCAGCGTTTTAAACGGGTCTCTGCAAACGTCAAACGCACGGTGCAATGTTACGCTCATATCTCCGGCAGCCGATACCAGTTCTTTCATTTCACCGATATTCAAACTTCCATCCTGATTCAGCGCTCCAATAACCACTCCGTCCGCTCCGTGCTCTTTGAACATTTCAATGTCCTTTTTCATGATGCTGAATTCTTCATCGGTATAACAAAAGTCGCCGAAACGAGGCCGAATCAACACATGAATCTTTAAAGGAACTTTTTCACGTATAGCAAGGAACAAATTAATATCGGGCGTGGTTCCGCCGATAATTAAATTGCCGCATAATTCCAAACGATTGGCTCCGCCCACCCCGGCGGCGATAGCGGATTCCACCGAGTCAACACAACACTCTAAAATATAATCTTTGATACGAAACCACATCCTTGTTCAATCAATATGTTCGTTGTAAACCGATAAGGGCAGGTTTACAATTCCGTCCTGTCCAGTAAAAAATACATAGTGGTAACGGCAGCTCCCGTAGCTCCCACAGACTGGTATTGGAATACCGGTTTATCCACCCATGCCGTGCCTGCAATATCAAGATGAATCCATGGACGCTGTTCCGCAAATGCTTCAATGAATGCCGCTGCTGTAATCGTTCCGCAATAGCTTTCTCCGATGTTTTTGACGTCGGCAATTCTGCTCTCTATCATTTTGCGATGTTCATCAAAAATCGGCAGTCTCCAATATTTTTCTCCGGAAGTTTGAAATGCCTGCTTGAACTGCTGCCAAACTTGTTCATCATTTGTCAGAGCGCCTGCTGTTGTGAACCCAAGCGCGCCAACCACAGCGCCGGTAAGTGTTGCAACATCGCAGACTCTGGTCGCTTTTTCCTGTTTAACCGCATATGTAACCGCATCCGCAAGGAGCAGCCTGCCTTCGGCATCCGTATTGACGACTTCAATCGTTTTTCCGGACATGGACGATATTACGTCACCCGGAATAAAACTATCCGGTGAAATGCGATTTTCGCAAGAAGGAATGATTCCAACAACATTAGCTTTTACCTTGTTTTTTGCCAATGCCCTTAAAGTACCGGCCACCGCGGCGCCGCCGGCCATATCCCCTTTAATGCCCAGCATTGTGGAAGAACCCTTTAGGCAGTATCCGCCTGTATCACAGGTGACCCCTTTGCCGACCAGAGCGGTGATTTCTTCGCTTTGCGAATCTCCCATATAACGCATGACAATCAATCGGGGAGGATTCGCACTGCTGGCCGCAACTGTAAGATAAGCCTGCATACCAAACTGTGTAATTTCATCCTCATTAAAAACCTGAACGGAAAGTCCGTCAATTTTCCCTGCATCCGCAATCGCATCCGCCATTTTTTCGGGCGTTAATTTGTTTGCGGGAGCATTCACCAAATCGCGTGCCAAAATCACAGAATCGGCAAGACTCTGTGCGTGCTGTAAACATTGCTCCGCTTGCAGTAAATCTTTTGGCTCAATTCCCTGAAGACTCACCTCACAGGTAATCTCTTTTTCTTCATTTTTGTAGCTCTTTGGTGTATATAAACCTAATGTGATTCCTTCCACCACATCCCACAAACAGTTCAGCCCGCATTTTTTAAGCAGCGGGAGCAAATCCACGTTAAATTCTGTAAATCCGAAATCGCGCAGTTCTTTAACTCCTTTTGCAAGGGCTTCTTTACTCATGTTCCGTTCAAAAAGCTGGTATTTGCCCAGCCCCACCAAAAGGACTTTATCATCCCCGTGCCCAAACAAGGGGAATGATTGCAAAAATGAGGCGTCAAACGCATTCGGTAGCCCATGCCAATCTGCATTTTCAAACTCTTTGCCGCTATATACAAATTTTATGGTAACCTGTTTTTTCTTATCATGATCAATCCGTATCATAAAAGCCTCCTGTTTTTGACGACCTGCATTTTTATTACAACCAAAATTATGCACTTAGTATTGAATACACACCATTGTGTGCCCTTCCATTTTATCAACTGTAAACGACAGATACCCGCCATTCTGTTCAAACGCAATAGAGGTCATTGTGGGTACCTGCTGTACGGATTTCACCGTGCGCTCGCCGACAAAAACTCGAAACTCAACGTTGAACAAAGGAATAATATCCTCAATGGTATAAATATCTTCCGAACGTTTTTCAGTAATATAATGGAGGGTATGAAGAATATCGCGGTTTTGTTTTCCCTGTCGGTTCAATGATGTAATCATTGTGGACGGGCCGTTATGGGACACCAGTTTTTGAGGAAGCAAAAGCTCAATTGCGTCCTTCATGATCTGCTTGCACCAGTTTGCGCAATTTTTACGATATATTCTAAAAACGGGATGCGCAAAATATACAACGCCGCCTTTTTTTGTAACTGCCGGGTAACCCTCTTTGCCGGAAGAAGGCGCGTGCTGATGGGAGCAGAAGGTATTGCCTTCACGATTGAAATAAGGCTGTATGCTGTGCATTAAAATTTCGGCATCATTTACCCCGGTCTGCGCCGCTCTAAGGTACATTACATATTCTTCACGATACAAATCTTTACCTATCGTATCGTTCGGCATAATGAAATCCCTGTAATAAGGGGATTCCTGTTCATAGGAAACGCCATAGATACTGTTGCTCTTGTTTACGGTATCCATACAGGAATGATACGTGCCAATTACTTTGCCGCCATTTTTAATATACGCCTTAAGTTTTTCTTCCACGTCCGGACGGAATGCGATGTCATCCGGAAGAATGATAAGCGAATATTTATCCATTGGGGTAGTGCTGTCAATCACATCGAATTGATAGGAAAGTTCCTGCAGCATTCTTACCGCTCCGATAAGTGCCGGCGGAAGCCCCAAATCATGCTCTTCTTCGGTATAAAATTCTTCGGGGGTCAAAACAGCAATTTCAGCAGCCGGAACAGCGCCTTTGCAGTACGACTCCTTTGCCTTTACCTGTGAATAAACATGCCCGATCAGGTCGTAAGCACCTTCGGAAAGCTTTCCGGATGGATGAAGCTGGTCACCAATCGAGCAGCCACCGCCCATAGCAAGCATATTGTAGCACTCAAATTCAAGGGCAGCTTTGTTTTTCAACGAGTGAAAATCGCCCCAATAGGTATGAAATTTGCCGGTCATTCCGATAAAATCTTTACCCAGAGTTCTTGCATACCGGGCGGTCGCAGGGAAATGATCATATCCCCAGCCGCCGCTTGGCAATGATTCCAGTTCCAGATGCGTATAATCTTTAAAGCTGTTCTTTGAAGCAGGCCCCACATGAGAGCTGTTATAAAAAATCTCAGCTTTTGGTACTCTTTCGCGGATAAAAGCGGTTATCTCTGTTTTAAACTCCTCCAGCATGTGGAGAGAATAGGCAAGTCTGTCTGACTTTTTGGTGTTATCAAAGCCGAGCGGCTTCATTTTAGCTCTGCAATGCTCACAGTTGCAGTCAGCCTTAAACAGAATATCCATAAAGAATCCGTCGATGTTATCAACGCCGATTACATCAATAATATCCTGCAGATGATCTTTGAAAAATTCCCTGTATCCGCTGTTTAAACAAATTGTGTAATAAAAATGCGGTTTCGGAACGCCCTGTGTGTCAATGTATTCTCCATCAGCGTCCACTGCCAACCATTCCGGGTGTTCACGCGCTACACGACCGTCCCATTGGACAGTCGTGTAGATTGGAACCTTGATGTTGTGTTTGTGGCACACTTCAATTTGTTCCGGTAATAGGTTGTGATTGGTAAGGGATGGATGAATCAGTTCCGGGAACTTTTTTGACGGATAGTACAGCCACCCATGATGGCATCTTGAAAAACATGTAATAGAGTCTACATTTGCTCGTTCGAGTGTTTCCACAAATTCTTCCGCATTAAAGTCTTTCGCGACGTCTGGTATATATTCACTTGTGTGAAAATCAAGATGTATTTGTCTGTTTCTTAACTCTCCCATTGCTTTTCCTCCATTTTTTGCGTTTTGGGTTATGACT
>CAZFED010000017.1:0-1759 GCA_964517505.1 uncultured Caproiciproducens sp.
GCTTTATGAAAATAAACAATAGTAAAATGGAGATTGCAGTATGGAAGGAGGTTTTGAAAAAATAATAATCAAAACCTCCTTCCTATACGGATTTGCAAATGGGAGGTTATAACATTGAGCATTTTAGATAAATACGGTCTTACTAACCGCTTTTTAAACGAAGCAACATTATATCCCGAGCTATCCCTCGCTCGAATTGTTGCTCAATATAGAGGGCTATATAAAATCATCACAGAGAGAGGCGAACTGCAAGCCGAGATTTCCGGTAAACTCCGCTTTGAAACAAATGAACTTGCCAAATTTCCCACTGTGGGTGATTTCATTATGGTTTCCGCAGATGTTTTGGGTGGCAATGCTATTATCCATCATATACTTTCACGTAAGAGTATATTTTTGAGAACAGCAGTTGGCGTCAGTGGTCAAGCACAGCCAGTAGCAGCAAACATTGATGTGGTGTTTATTTGCATGTCATTAAATAATAATTTTAATTTAAGCCGTTTGGAGCGCTACCTTTCTGTAGCTTGGGATAGCGGTGCTACTCCTGTTATCTTGCTAACTAAAGCTGATTTGTGTGACGATTTACCAAAGGCAGTTGAAGAGGTAGAGCGAGTATCTGCATTTTCGGATGTCGTCCTACTTTCTATGTTTGATGAGAACATCGAAGAAAAACTGAGACGATATCTAAAAAGTAGCACAACCGCTGCTTTTATCGGCTCATCAGGCGTGGGAAAATCCACCTTGATTAACAAGCTGATGGGTACGGAGGTTCTTACCACCAGCGAAATAGGAAAAGCTGATAAGGGCAGGCACACAACAACCGGCAGAGAGATGTTTTTATCTCCCTGTGGAGGTGTTCTGATTGATACCCCCGGTATGCGTGAGCTTGGTGCGGAGAGTGCTGATTTAAGCAAGACCTTTGATGATATTGAGGAGCTTGCAAGTAGGTGCAAATTTAATAACTGCACGCACACCAGCGAGCCTGGTTGTACAATTTTACAAGCATTGAGTGATGGAAAACTTGAACAAAGACGCCTCGACAGTTATATCAAACTTAAAATAGAGGCAGGCTATGACGGCTTGAATTCCAAAGAAATCGAGGTAAAAAAGCTAGAGCGAATGTTCAAGGACGTAGGCGGAATGAAGAATATAAGAAAATTCGCCAAAGAAAAACGCAAATAGAAGAAAGGAGAAGCCGTCTTGATTATACAAGTTAGAAATGAAACCCCACAGGATTATAGACTTGTGGAAGAAATTACACGAAAGGCTTTCTGGAATCTATATGTTCCAGGGTGTGGTGAGCATTACTTAGTACACATTATGCGTTCCCACGAAGATTTTTTGCCGGAACTAGCCTTTGTGATTGAAGCGGATGGGGAAATAATCGGAAACATCATGTACACAAAAGCAAAGCTTATTGATGAAGCGGGTGAAGAAAAAGAAATTCTCACATTCGGTCCCGTATGCATTTTGCCAGAGTATCAGAGAATGGGATACGGAAAAATATTGATGGAGCATTCTTTTGAAAAAGCGATATTGCTTGGTTACGATACGATTGTAATATTCGGAAATCCAAGCAATTATATAAGCCGTGGCTTCAAAAGTTGTAAAAAACACAATATATGCCTTGAAGACGGGATGTTCCCGGCAGCTATGATGGGAAAAGAACTGAAACCGAATGCTTTGGACGGACGCAATTGGGTTTACTATGACAGCCCGGTAATGCACATCCAAGAGGAAGATATACAGCGTTTCGATGAAA
>CAZFED010000018.1:0-1699 GCA_964517505.1 uncultured Caproiciproducens sp.
GGTTGAATGAAAAAGTAAATTCCACTGGGAAGTAAATTCCGGTATGAAGGAGAAAAGTCCATTATCAGTGGGATAGCATATTTGTAAATTCCAAAAAAAGGGGTATAATACAGGTAAAACTGCTGGTATTTCATGAATAATTGCGCGTAAAGCAGACCACCGGGATTTTCTTTGAAGAACTAAATTCCAGTCGTCTGAAGCAATTCTCAGAGGGGTTGCCGTCTCTTAATCAAACAAATATCAACGTTTTAGAAGTGAAGGTTTCAGCAGAACATTTTGGGGTTCTACCGGTTCGAGGGACAGGACTTCAAACACCTTTCGGGGTAGCAGCAGTTGAGCCAGTTCGAATGGGTTTCGGCCATTCAAGCTGGCTCTTGCTATGCCGTTGATGTGGTTGACCATCAAGGTGATGTCGCTCTGGGAGTAGAAAGTGAACATTTTCCCCTTTGGAACGATGTAGCGGATGAACTCATGGTTTTTCTCGAGCCTGCCTTTCTGGTAGGCGGAATTGGGATCGCAGAAGAAGATTTCCGAAAGGATTTCCCCATTTTCATCACACAGATAATTCGTCCAGCCCATGAACTCCGAGCCGTTGTCGGTAAGGAAAACCGGAAAGACTTCTTTGAACAGGGTCGAACCCAGGGATGTTTTCAAAAGGTCAAAGACGTTCGCAACGGATTCCTGTTTTGTATCCGGCATCATGAAAGCAAGCATCAGGGAGGAATTTCTGAAAAGCATGGTCAGCAAGGATTTCCCGTACTTAGGACCGACAACGCAATCCATTTCAACGACATTCGCTTCCGGATGCTCCACGAGATAGTCTGCAAAATCCTTATACGTACGACCTTTCCGATACGCCCTGTCCTTTGAGAGCCTTTCCTTTTGGCCTTTTTTTCTGGGCTTGTACTTGACCTTGCGTGGAAGGTCGATATTCTTTACGGTCAGGATGTCCCTGCTTATATAGTTGTACATGGTTCTGCTGGTAAAAGGCAGCCTGTCCCTGTATTTGCCATAGATGTGCGCGATAGGCTGGCCGTTCCGGATCAAGGGGGTTACAAGCGCATTGACCTCGTTGAGTTCCTCTCGGGACAGGTTGACGCCTTCTCTGGCCGAATGCAGGAGCTCCTTGTAGTCGTCAAAAGAATTCTGTGCTTTGTAAAAATACTTGCCCTTCTTGCACCGGCTTTTACTCTCGCAGCCATTGCACACATAAGGAGACTTTTTCAAATCGGGACATTCCACACGTTTGAAGAAGGGACAGTGCAGATGGCATTTGCAGGTCTTTTTTGTCTTGCATTGGACGTTACAATAGCGGCCTTTGCAGACATTGAACCGGGTACAGTTCTGAACAAACTCGCAAGGATTCAATCTGGCATAATAAGGATTTTCCTTTTCTATTCTGTGTTTCTTTACTTCCTTGGAAATGGTCGTTGGATCCTTGAAAAGCAGTCTTCCAATTTCCTTGAATGACATTTTCTTTTCCAGTGCGTTTTCTATTACAATCCGATCGGACAGCGTTAAATGTTTCTGACTAACTTTTTGCATGCAAACTCCTTTCCATCAGAAACGGCAACCGCCATCTCTGAATTTTCCTCTGAAAAGAGTTCCTTGTAAAGTCCTTTCATAATTTCACTGGAATTTGTTGAAATACTAAATTCCTGTTATGATGGGGGAGTGGAATTTAAAATTTCATTTTAGG
>CAZFED010000019.1:0-1587 GCA_964517505.1 uncultured Caproiciproducens sp.
TAGGGGCTGCCGAGCAACCCCGGGTTTATGCAGTATACTCTGACAATGGTTGGCGATACAGCCATTGATAAAAACGAGAAATAAAATCTCTGAGCCGTTTTTCCAGATTCATGACCAGGAAAGTCATATGGATGGAGACTTCGCTGGTGTTTTTCAGACGGGTCATCACCCGGCCAAGGCTATAAAACCGCTTGCCTTCTCCGAATTTCCCCTCCACCGCATTCCGTTCTCCCGATTCCTGTTTCTCCAACCGTTTCTGTTCATTGTATAATGCCTTGTTCTGCGGAGGACGTCCCAGTTTGGGGCCATTGAAGCGGATATGATGTGTCTCGCAGTATTGAAGGTTCTTCCGGGTGCGATAGATCTTGTCTGCCAGGATCCGTTCTGGATATTGCCCTGTTCTTGTCTTGTGCCGTTCAATGGTTTCGATCAGATCCACCGATTCGTTGTATGCATCCCAGTCCAGCCGCTCTATCGAGGCGTATCCGTCAACCATGCTGATCGCAATCTTGGCTCCGAATTCCACATCTGCTGTGGCTTTTCCCCGGACGATGGGTCTGACCCAAGGCTGGTGGATGCTGACAATCCGGTTTTCGATCCGGTGGGATTTCTCCCTGAACATGGTCTTCTGCTGACGGTACAGTTCCCGGATGGTTTCAAGATATTGCTGCTGTCTGCTGCTCATGCTCAACGGATGTTTTGAGCTTTCCAGAAGGTTTCTTACAATCTCAAGGTCTCTCTTCACATACCCCATTTGCTGACGGATCGCCTTGCGGATCATCTTGTACCGGGGTTTCCGGTTCCGAGCGAAGCGAAGATATTGCTTTCTGGCGTTCTCCCGATAGGTCCTGGGCTTGATTCCGTCCTCACTGTCATGCAGGGTGTCGATCATCTCTTCCAACTTTTCACGGCTTTCGTTCAATAACGATACATCGGTCGGAAAGTGGATGTCCGCAGGTGCGCAGGTCGCGTCCAGAATCAATGTGCCCTTGTTTTCCGGTTCCTTTTCAGCTTCCGTCACGGAGCTTCCGATACCGCCATCTTTGTGGTCGTCATCGTTCTTTTCCGGATGGATAATCATCTGGTTGATCTCCGCCATCATCTCAGAGGTAATGCGTTTACGGAACAATGTCATTGCCGAACCGTCAAACGGCGCTTTGTCAACAAAGGATGGCAGTCCGATAAAGAATTGAAGATAGGGGTGTTCCGCAATCATTGCCACGGTCTCATCATCAGATAACCGCATGCGTTCCTTGATGATGAGTGAACCGATCGCCATTCTGCAGGACTTTGCAGGATTCCCTGTGCTGGGGTTGGTGAATGTCTCATGATATTTCTCTTCTACCCGATTCCATGGGATGATGTTGGCCAGTTGCACCCAGCGGTTCTCCGGATTGAGCCGGGCTCCGGTGAAGCTGACCGGATTTTCCTGCAGACTGATCTGTTTTGCTTGTTTCTTGTACATTATCGGTCTCCCGTGTGCATGGTTTTTGAGGGTTTTTGTTCGTTTTGCTTGCACTCATTATACCATTAATCGCCTTGAAACACAATGATAGCAGTGGTTTCAGCCTTGCTCAGCAGCCCCTA
>CAZFED010000020.1:0-1578 GCA_964517505.1 uncultured Caproiciproducens sp.
ACTCAACTTTCCCACCTACGGTGGGAGCCTGAACCTTGAAAAATACATATAGAAAATGCACGATATAACTACAAAAAGCCCCTAGTTTGTGGTATAATAGAATCGCTAAAAACCAATCACACCAACGCTTGGGAGGCTTTTTATGAATTCTATTATATCAGATAATCAAGCAAATGAACAGAGGCTAAATTCCAGAATCGACAGGTTTTTCAACGAAATAAACATTTCAAAGTTGCTGCTTCGCTCCAATTTTTACAAAGAGTCCGGATTTCAGTGCTCAACGGTGCTAAAAGAGCTGTTCTCATTAGTGTTTCATGGCAAAAACCTCTACCGTACCTTGTCTGTAAAAAATGAAGAACTGCCTTTCAAGAAAAACACCGCCTATCGGTTCCTTAACGCAGGTCACTTCAATTGGGAAAAGCTGCTTCATCTGGTCATGGTGAGATTGATTGCCGAGTTGGATCGATTGACTGAAAAAGACCGGCAGTCGGTTCTGATTGTGGATGATTCTCTCTTTAGCCGGGGACGCAGCAAGAAGGTTGAAATGATGGCAAAGGTATTTGATCACACAAGCCATAAGTTCTGCAAAGGTTTCAGGATGCTGACGCTGGGCTGGTCTGACGGGAATTCTTTTCTTCCGGTTTCATTCAACTTGCTGAGTTCCTCCAAGGAAGAGAACAGACTTTGTCCGGCAAACCAGACCGATAAACGAACACTTGCCTTCAAACGGCGCAGCCGCGCCATCCAATCCTCCCCGGACGCACTCATCGAAATGCTTCGCGCTGCGAAAGACATTCCCGCAAAATATGTTTTGTTCGACAGCTGGTTTACCTTTCCAAAGACAGTAATCCGGGTAAAGAAGGAAAACCGTGAAGTGATCGGGATGGTCAAGGTAACGGAGAAGATTCATTATCTGTTTGATGGGAAATGGCAGGATGTCAGAGATATCTACTCCCAAATAAAGCATCAAACCAATTCCAAGGATTCCATTATTGGATCGGCTGTTGTCCAAATCCGTGCGGATAAGGATTCACTGGAGACTGATTTTACCGATGCCAGAATCGTTTTTGTGAAAGACCGGCATTCCGACAAGTGGCTTGCCCTGTTGTGCACAGACCTTGGTGTCAGCGAAGAGGAAGTGGTTCGGATCTATGGGAAACGCTGGGACATCGAAGTTTTCTTCAAAGTCTGCAAATCTTTTCTGGCGCTGGCCAAAGAATACCAGGGACGCAGCTATGACATGCAGGTATCCGCAACCTCTATCGTTTTTCTACGATATGCCATGTTATCCATGGAAACCCGGAATGCAACGGATGAACGGACCATCGGGGATTTGTTCTATTACATGAGAGAAGAGCTGGCAGATATAAAAATATCCCAATCCCTGATGCTGTTGATTGACACACTGAGACAGGTTTTAAATAATCTACCGGTTTTGAGTCAGGAATTAGCCCAAAAGATCATGAACGAGTTTTTATTCGCTGTTCCAGATCCATTTAAGCATCATTTGTTGTTTTGTGCATGACTATATAGTTTTTTCAAGGTTCATCCCCGTTTTTATGGGTGGGAAAGTTGAGT
>CAZFED010000021.1:0-1296 GCA_964517505.1 uncultured Caproiciproducens sp.
TGAACAGCACCCCAATTGTTAGACAGTATGATATACTGAAAAACAATTGGGGTGATTTTTATGCCAAAAGGGATACCGAACAAAAAATACACGGCCGAATTTAAGACATTGGTCGTAGAGACAATGCAAAGAGAAAAACTGAGCTACTGTGAAGCAGCTCGACAATTTGATGTATCCACAGATACGTTAATAGCGGCATGGGAGCGCATTTACCTCTTAGAAGGTGCTGATGGTTTCCTGATAGAGCGACGTGGACGCGGCAGCAAAGGTCGTCCGGCGAAGCTTCCGAAAGCAGTGGAAGAAGACTTGCTGTCAGAAGTGCAGCGCCTACGAGCAGAGAATGCATACCTAAAAAACTTGCAAGCCTTGGTTTTGGAAGACGAGCGACGCCAGCACAAAAAACGCAGGTGATTGAAAAGCTGAGGCAAGAATTTAAGCTCGAACTACTGCTAGAGATTGCTCAATTTCCCAGAGCGACCTTCTACTATCACGCAAAACGTATGAAACAGACGGATAAATACGCAACAGCAAAGGAAATGATTGCAACAATCTACCATGAGCACCGCGGACGTTATGGATACCGCCGCATTACAACCGAACTAAGGAAGCGTGGGTGTGTGCTGAATCACAAGACAGTGCAACGGTTAATGAAGAATTTAGGACTTATCTGCCGTGTTCGGATGAAAAAGTATAAGTCCTACAAGGGCGAAGTGGGCAAGATTGTACCCAATCTGCTGGAGAGAAACTTTGAGGCGGCTAAGCCTAACGAAAAGTGGGTAACCGATGTGACAGAATTCCACCTATTCGGGCAGAAGCTCTATCTTTCGCCGATTTTGGATTTGTGCAGCCGGGATATTGTTAGCTACACCATTTCAGACCGTCCTGTGCTGGACATGGCAATGACCATGCTGGAAAAAGCATTTGATAAAATTCCTGATGATACCAATTTGATTCTACATTCTGACCAAGGCTGGCACTACCAGCACAAAAAATACCAAAGAATGCTTTGCGGCAAAGGCGTTCGCCAGAGCATGAGCCGTAAGGGGAATTGCTTGGACAACGCGGTGATTGAGAATTTCTTTGGCCTACTCAAGAGCGAGCTGCTGTATTTACAGACGTTTGAATCCATGGAGCACTTTAAGCTGGAGCTTATTGAGTACATTGACTACTATAACAACCGGCGCATCAAGGCAAAGCTAAAGGGCTTGCCACCTGCTTTACACAGGCAACAAGCCCTCTCAGTTGCTTAATCAATTTTTATTCTAAATATTTGTCTAACTTTTAGGGGTCAGTTCA
>CAZFED010000022.1:0-1292 GCA_964517505.1 uncultured Caproiciproducens sp.
TTCAAAAAGATTGTAAAAAAGGGTTGACATACGGTATTGTATTTGGTATTATATCTAAGCGCCACAGAGACGGCGCGAAACGACAAAACGAAACAGAAGCGGCGGAAACGCAGAGCGGATGCGGAGTTAAGTCAATTAGGACCTTGAAAATTAAACAACGTAAAGAATTAAGGAACCCGTAATTTATTTGAGAGTTTAAATGTACTTTCGGACAAAGAGTTGGTTGACACTCTTCAAAAAAAGACAATGATAATACACGTTAGTGTATCGTATTTTAGAGCTATTCAAAGACTCTAAGGTAGTTATAAACGCTCGCAAGAGTGATTATATACAATATTTTAGAGAGTTTGATCCTGGCTCAGGACGAACGCTGGCGGCGTGCCTAACACATGCAAGTCGAACGGAATTAAGTTTAACACCGAACACTTAGTTTGGTGAAAAGACACTGAGTAGTCGGTGTTGAACTTAGTTTAGTGGCGGACGGGTGAGTAACGCGTGAGTAACCTGCCTTTCAGAGGGGGATAACGTCTGGAAACGGACGCTAATACCGCATAACATATTTGGGTCACATGGCTCGAATATCAAAGGAGCAATTCGCTGAAAGATGGACTCGCGTCCGATTAGCTAGTTGGTGAGATAAAGGCCCACCAAGGCGACGATCGGTAGCCGGACTGAGAGGTTGAACGGCCACATTGGGACTGAGACACGGCCCAGACTCCTACGGGAGGCAGCAGTGGGGGATATTGCACAATGGAGGAAACTCTGATGCAGCAACGCCGCGTGAGGGAAGACGGTTTTCGGATTGTAAACCTCTGTCCTTGGTGAAGATAATGACGGTAGCCAAGGAGGAAGCTCCGGCTAACTACGTGCCAGCAGCCGCGGTAATACGTAGGGAGCAAGCGTTGTCCGGATTTACTGGGTGTAAAGGGTGCGTAGGCGGCTCTGCAAGTCAGGCGTGAAATATATGGGCTTAACCCATAGACTGCGTTTGAAACTGTGGAGCTTGAGTGAAGTAGAGGTAGGCGGAATTCCCGGTGTAGCGGTGAAATGCGTAGAGATCGGGAGGAACACCAGTGGCGAAGGCGGCCTACTGGGCTTTAACTGACGCTGAGGCACGAAAGCATGGGTAGCAAACAGGATTAGATACCCTGGTAGTCCATGCCGTAAACGATGATTACTAGGTGTGGGGGGTCTGACCCCTTCCGTGCCGGAGTTAACACAATAAGTAATCCACCTGGGGAGTACGGCCGCAAGGTTGAAACTCAAAGGAATTGACGGGGGCCCGCACAAGC
>CAZFED010000023.1:0-1166 GCA_964517505.1 uncultured Caproiciproducens sp.
ATGATTAAGAAACAGATCATAGAGATGAGAAAATAATTCGGGATTTAAATCATCCAGCTCGGCTTCCAGGATGGCGATAGTCTGCTTCGAGTTAGCCTTATCCTGTGCCTGAGCATGAACCATGCGTAAAAGGTTGGGAACACCATCAGCACGCACCATGGTTCCCGCACCATAACCGATAGAAAGCGGAGTAAAGGAGGTTATGTCGTTGCTGCAGGAAGCAATATGGGTCAGCAAGGCCGCTCCAGTGGGGGTGACCAATTCCATTCCGGCTGAATTAAAAACGCAGGGAAAGCCTAGCAGCAGCCTGGCTGTGGCCGGGGCAGGCAGAGGATAGCGTCCATGGCTGATGTCAATAAAGCCTTGTGACCAGGGCAGAGGGGACGAATATACCTTTTTGATGCCCATATCTTGAAGGCATAAAAAAGTGCCGACAATATCAACCAGGGTATCAACCGCCCCGATTTCATGAAAATGAATGGCAGACTTATTAACTCCATGAACGTTAGCTTCGGCTTCGGCCAGGCGGTTAAACACGGCCACTGAGTCTGCTTTTACCTGCTCAGGCAGAGTGCTGACCGAAATAATTTCTTCAATTTGGGATAGATGCCGCAAAGGTGGAGAACCAGGACTTTCTACTTTGAAAGCCGAGCAGCTGATACCTTTTATGACTGTTTTGGAACAACTTAGTTTAGCATCAAAATTCATTTCGGATATACAATCCTGCAAAAACTCGAAAGAGGCACCGCCATCCAAAAGAGATCCTACCAGCATATCCCCGGAAACTCCGGAAAAACAATCCAAATATATAAATTCCATACAACATCTCCTATCTGTATAAAAGTCAAAATTATGATAGCGTAACCTAATATTCTCATTATAACCCACTAGACCTAAACACAAACCATAGTAAAAAACAGAATCTCGCAGTATATAGATTATGCGCAACAAAGAATAATTCAAAAGTTAGAATATAGTACGATTTATTGCTTTAACCCGATGGATGGTTTTTAGGGTTTTCTAACAGCTTGGGTGAAGGACGAATTTAGTGATTATGCCTGCTCCAGACTCCGGAAGCTCGGGCTGTCAACTGCTTGCCAGGTGAGTTCCGGGGGATGCCCGGCCAACCGCCCGTCCGTGGGCGGTGACCGGCGAGGAACGTCCTG
>CAZFED010000024.1:0-1022 GCA_964517505.1 uncultured Caproiciproducens sp.
AGACAATAACTTGGTAATTCAAATTTACTTGAAATAGCTAAGTTGTTTGTGGGCTTTACGCGAAATTTCGAAATAACCAATAGCGAGTTTGCTGCTTGCACCGTTTCATGGATGCCTTGAAGGCATAGCAGCAATTCCTTAGGAGAAATGTACGGCATGATGCGAATACTTGCCTTTTGTTGAAATGAAATAATGGTAATCTGCAACTTCGCAGTATTGCTATTATTGAGCTTTGTTAATATAAAAGTCTATTTTTACCATACACTTTAATACTGAGATAATCAATTAACAAAAGGTCGAATATAGCTGTTTTGGTAGGTAATATTGCTGATAGCAATATTACCTACCGTCTTAACGACTGCGGGATTTTCATTTGCGTGTTTATAGAAATCGGTATAACGCGGGCGCAGCTTATCTTCGCCGCAATTAGGACATGTTACCTCTTGATTTTTTATCAACTGAATAGCTATTTCTCTTGTTAGATTTATATTGGTTGGCAAGATAGTCACCTCGTGAAATCAAAATTCAAGCATTAGATTTTATAGCCCATGGATATCGGCATTTTCTTTCAACTGCTCCAGCAAAACTGTGAATTCGGTGTTGTTGAAAGGCACTTGCAAGATATGAATTTCTGTGCCGTAATGCTCAGAAGAAATCCCTTTTTCGAAAAATATAGAACAGAACGTTGTCATTTTTTGCATAAGTCTATACTTGTTGGTTTTTTTATTTGACAAAGAATATCAATAAATCTGTCATCAATAACGTCTTAAATGATTGTTCCATATTTCCAATCGGTTGACTTTTCCCTTCCTAGCTCCAATGCTGCTTCAATTTCTTTCGTTTCTTCCTTCCAGCAGTGGATTTCAAACGTTTGTCCAGCAACAGCGAACAAGGAGATTAACCTTTTCCAATAATAATTATCTTTAAGCGAATTGTCTGTTATGTATATTCCGATTTGAGAATTTGGCATATGAAAACTCCTGTTCACTAGCGTTAAAATCATTGATAAAAAACTAAAAAAG